>JAGDWI010000003.1:384117-423660 GCA_023269825.1 Desulfurococcaceae archaeon | reverse complement strand
TTTAATGCTTTGAGCCTGGTGAAACTCGTTATTCCACTAGAAACAGCATACATTGTCAACTGTTCAACCATATTGCGGTACATACCCTCTAGTTCAACGAAGACACTAAATACTTTCCTAGGAAGCCTGGTGCTATTAACAATAACGGTTCTCGCTATACTGGTCACTTATTCCCTACCTCTTCTATGATTCTCTTGAGTTCGCTCTCTGGGATTCTATACCTACCACTAGCTATTCTAACAGCTTTAATCCTACCATTTCTAATCCAGCGATAGAGAGTAGTGTAGCTAATACCAAGCCTCTTACAAACCTCCCTAGGCCTCAACAACCTCTCAGAAACCTCAACCACCAATGATAATAAATAGTAATAAAAGCTTATAAACTTAACAACAAGCAATCAAAAAGGAAACAGCCCTACCTGCAGGCTGGTGGCAGGGGTTTAACGTGGTGTGAAACCCATTGTTCCTGCTTCTTGAGTGTTAGGTATATAAGTCCCTTTTGCATACCTAACACTTGGGTGAGTGCGGGTGGAGAAAGACAGTGGAAAACCCCGGGTGAGGGATCTCTTGAAGGGGGTCTCTGTAGACCCCGCGAAGCTCGCTTCTCTCGAGGAGGCGAGGAGTAGGCTTGGAGAGGCCTGCAAAATACTCGACCATGCTCTACGAGAACTCGGGGTTTATGGATTAGCCAGCGTGTACGAGGAGTTGCGGGGTTGCACCGAGGAGTACACCGTGGTCTACAATAGGGCTAAGAAGCCGTACTACTACTGGTACCTCAAGTGCACGGGTAGAGATAAGCGGAGAAGCATTTATCTCGGTAAATCCCCGGAGGGATACAACACGGTGAAGAACGCGGCTAGAGCTGCAAGCGAAGCCGTGGCAGCCGCAGTGAGGCTCAGGGGAGTGGACGAGGAACTAGACAAGGCCCTGAGAGAACTCGTTGAGAAACTAACACAGCTCAGTGCGGTTTCAGCCGCGGAGGCGGCCCGGGGGTCTAGTGCTTTAAATACTACTTGACTTACTTATACGGGGATCCCGCATGGGGCAAGACCTATCCAAATATGCTCTAAGAAAAGAAATCCCCTATGTTGATGAAAAGGGGAATATCAAGTATAGGCCGGCACTAGCGTGGGCCGAGGTTGAGCCAGATGGCACTATTGTTGTTGATATGAGAAGGGAGCCGAGGATGTCTAGTCTCTATCCTCCATTCGATGTCATCGAGAAAGACCACGTCTACGAGGCATGGATCGCGGAGATGGAGAAGTTCAAGCTTTACCCAAACTACAGCGTCGAGGAAGTTGGTGATAGGTGGATCCTTGTTAAAAGAAGTGATGGTGTAAGGTTCAAGGGTGTTGGGTGGTTGAGGAAAACGGTTCTCTTGGAGCTAGCGGGATATCCGGATGGAGTTGCACTCGATGAGTTTGCAACTCTCATTATTTACCGAATGGCCGAATGGCGTCCGGAGAAGTTCCAGAACCCGGAAAAAGATGTTCCAGAACAAGCCCATGTAGTTATCATAGAGCTTGGAATATTACATAACGAGTGCGGACTAGTACTCGTAGAAAAAAGCGATTAGGCCCAATCCATATGCTTAGCATCTCCACCACTCCTAAAGCCATGTATTGAGAGATGACCAAGTTTAATATTAAACTCTCTCCCCACATGATATTTGAACGCTTCCTTGGTATCTCTCGCCAGGGCTTTTATATTAGTCCATGCTCTTCTACCTGCTTCTCCTCCGAGTGTTTTAATCCCTGCTTTGAACGCCTCCCACTTTGGATGTATTTCTGGCTCTTTTGCCAGCTCCTCCGCGTGCTTCTTGTACGCTTCTGGGCCTTGGAGAGTGAACGATATTCCGGGGCCTATTTCTCTCGCCTCAGCTAGTGTCTCCGCTACCGTGCCTTTCATCCTTGCTTCTTGAATAGACTTCTTCACGGTTGTAGGGGTTATTATTGGCCCTGGCTTTACTGGTATGGTTATTGCCTTGACGCCTGGTGCTGCCTCTGTTTGAGTAGGCGTTTTAGCTGCTACTGTGGTTCTCGGGGTATTCAGCTTTACTACTCCGCTAGGGGCAGTACCTGTGCTTGTACTTGTAGTTGATACCTGTGCTCCTTTACTGGCTACTACTCCTACTAGGCTTGTAACACCCGATTTAACCGCTCCCGCTACTGCTGAGACTGCTCCTCCACCGAAGGTTCCCAGCACTGTTGGCAGTGTCCCGACTATTAGTGGGTATAGTATCCCGAAGACTATGTTCTGGCCTGGTATAGTCTTGCTGAGTATCACCATGAACACCGCAGCTATAGGCCCCGCTATCATCAACCCCGCCAAGAGGCTCACCGCGTGCCTTGCCATAGACCTGAGGCCTGGGTGTAAGTAGCTGACTGCTAGTAGGGGAGAAGCCGTTATCAGCGTCAGTATTAGGATGTATCTTACGTAGACGGTTAGGCTTGCGAGGAACAGTGTGATCGCTAGGAATACTCCGTAGTTGGCTATGAAGGGGACGAAGTAGCCTATTGCGATGGCTAGGCCGAGCTGCGCGAATATCCAGACTAGGACCCAGCCCACGTCTATGTCGCCTATGAGGCTGTAGCTAATAGTGTTCAATGCCTGAGCAGTCGCGTTGTAGACGTATGGTGCTAGGAGCGCTAGTGCAACCACTATTACAGCGTCCTTTATTGAGTCAGCTATACTGAGCAACCCCTCCTCGCCTGCAGCTCTCCACACGAGGTTGAATGCTAGGAACAAGCCTAGAGCACTCATCGAGACCCCGAGTATCATAGTGTAGATCTTGTGGATGGGGTCCCCCTCATCCATTGGGAACAATGGGCACTCAACAAGCTTCTGCACGTCTAGTGCGGGGAGTATCGAGGAGACTAACTTATAAAAACCACAGAAGAAGTTGAATGGCCAGCCGAGTGGGCACCACTCCTTGTTCTGCACGATGATGGAGAAGGTGTTCCAGCCAGTCCTCCCCTCGCTGTCGACAGCGGTTACGCGGACTGGGAAAGACGCTGTCGCATTATTGTCTGGAATACGGTACGTCTTACTCCACTCCCCCTCGTTCTGGATAGATCCACCGCTGGGCGGGCTCCCGTCACCCCAGTCAATGGTCACACTGTACGGCGGGCTCCCACCGTCTACTCTAACCCTGAGGACTAACTGCTTACCGCTCTCGATCATGGTGTCCGATGGGTAGACGCTCACAGACAACTGGCCCCCGGGGCCGGTGTTAACACCGCTCGCGATGGAGGCTGCGAAGAATCCGAGTCCAACAACTAATAGTGCTGCAACCAAGTGGCTTGCTCCCTCAGCCCTCCCAAGTGCGAGGTATATTGATGACGTGACTAGTAGTGCACCGCTCACAGCGTAGAAGACCCACCCATACGGTACACCGGGGACTACGCCACCATAAATCGCTTGGACTAGTCCCCATCCGAACGCCAACACCAGTATCCCGGCTAGTGAGCCAGCCAGCAGCCTCTCGTAGCCCTCTTGTCCCAGGGCCCTACGTATTACTCCAACTGTGAATGAGCCTATGGCTACTGCCCAGCCGATCCAGAGCCCCCAGCTAACAAGATCCCAGACATCCACCACTAGAACCCACCTCCTCGGACTCCTCGGAGACAACTACAAGCTTCTTAAGCCTCTTTTTCAGTAGTCTTTCGAACTCTTCGATGGCCTCCAGTGGTGCGTCGAGAGTCAGCCCTATCTCCAGGCTCCTCAGTGCTATATGGGTTTTCTCAAGCCTCTTATTCAACACGATGACTATATTATCCATTTCAACCACCAGCGTGTCCCCGCAGTCCCTCAATGTGAAGGGCTTCATGGTGGAGGGGTCTAGGATCTTCAACACCCTGCACACGCTAACCACCCACGTAGTATAGTATTATAGAGACAATGGCTACTCCCCAGAGGAGGATCAATGCTACCCTAAGCCACACCCTGTTCAACTTGTATAGCAGTACGAGTAGGCTGGCAACAGCGAGCACTATGATGAAGTCGGATAAACCCCGCGGTAGCGGCAGGGCTCCAACAAGCCTCTCCCATGCCTGGCCCCAAGCGAGGGCAATGAGCTCCCTGAGAGTCACTTTGACCACCCATTAAAAACAGTTGGGTATTTTAAAGCACTAGGAGACCGTTGTGGAGAACGCCTTCAGCTCCCCCTCGGTTGGCAGCACCTGTATCGTAATCCTCTTTCTCCCCGCTTTGAGTATCCCCGAGCCTACGGGTGCGTTCACTAGGTACTCTGCCTCTGAGTCGCTTAGTTTGTATATCTCCTTGCACGCGTCACGGCCCTCAGGCTCCTGCCTGAGCAATAATACCGTGGCACTCTGCTCTAGTATTGTCCTCCCCTGCGGTGTCCTCGCGAGGTCCTCGGCTCTCTGTGTTATGTACAGGAATGCTGCTCCGTGCTTCCTTCCACGCCTAGCCAGGTTCTCGAATAGTGAGACTATGCTAGGTGTCTCCATGAATAGCCAGGCCTCGTCGACGAAGAAGACGCTTCTCCGGGCCTTGGTTAGCAGGGTGTTGTATGAGTGCGAGGAGATCAACGCTGATATAAGTATCTTGAGCCTCTTGCTCCTCACGTTCTTTAATCCAAATATCACGCTGCCTGCTAGTGGCGGCGGCTCCCCCTCGTAGACTAGGCTGTCCGGTGGAACCGTGGCTCCCTGGAGGTACTTTGAGAGCTCTGGGTCTTTGACGCTGCTCGCGAACTCCACGAATGAGTCTGCGAAGTCGCTGTTCATGAATAATTCCCTCCTTAAGACCCCGTGCAGGTTCTCGGGAACCCCGTAGACCTCTGATATTATGTCCGCTACTTGGCCGATCTCTAGGGCCCCGCTACGCATTAGCTTGATGGGGTCTAATCCCAGCCTCTGGTTTTCATGTATCTCAACAGCCTGTGCCCCGAGGAGACCCGCTACACGCGTGTACTCTGACTCAGGGTCTACTCCCACGTAGAGTATTTTATCGTCTACTTCGCGGAGCCGCTTCAAGTAGACCTTCGCAGTCATTGACTTACCAGACCCCGTTACACCTACTATCACGAAGTTGAGGTTTGGCTTAGACCAGACATCTAGCAGCACCGGGCTCCCCGTCCCTGAGACCCCGAGGAATACTCCATTTGGGTCGTGTAGCTCCTCGCTTATCAATGGAAATAGTGGTTTAAGGCTCTCCGAGTCAGCGTAGTGCTTCTCAATACACATAACCCCTAGACATGTCTCGAGGTTGTATAGCTCCCGCTGGATCGGGGGCGCATCCACGTCTACTCCGTAGCCTTTGAGGAGTGATTTAACCGTGTTGGCCCTGGTGTTGAGGGATTTTGGTTCCTTATCCTTTATTATGAAGTATAGGTAGAACTCGAATAGGCTTGACCCGGATAAAACCCTTGATGCTAGCTCCTCGAGTGCCCCTGCTTCATGGGCCTCTGTAACTCCCTGGCTACTACTGGTGATCCTCCTGCGCCTAGCTGTCTCAACCATGCGGACTGCTTTCACCTTGTCTACCTCCCTGAATACCAACGCTGCCTCTGAGACCTCGGTGTACAGGGTGTACAGTAGGCCCTCTGGGAGGCCCGCGGGGAACCCGTAGGCCACTAAGACCCTCGCGTAGGAGCCGTCCTCTAGTTCTAATGTGGCGGGGTTTACAAGCCTCTTGACCCGGGGCCTCGCAGGCTCCTCGGGCCGGGGATTGAAGAATACTACTTGGCTCCCAGCAGGGGCCCTGAGGTAGAAGGCTGTGTCGCTGACGCTGAAGGAGTAGTCTGAGTACTTGTACTCGTAGTCAACCCTCCTCGCCAGCAAGACACCCCGCTTAATACTCGCTAATAACCCCGCGTAGTCCCTGAGCACACTGTCCCTGTCCTCGAATGGTAGAATAGTGAAGCTAACCCCCTCCAATCTAAGCCAAGACCAGGTAACACGCTTCGACTTATAGTTATCAGGCATGCCGCATCCCTAACAGTAGGAGAGAGGGTTATAAATCAAGTACGTATATAGTGCTTAGAGAGGCTACTCAGGGACGGTAGGCAGGCTATTGGTTAATTCTTGCTAATATGTGCTAGAAGACAAAAAAATACTTAGACGGAGAGGTTCTTGGCTTATGATCTATGCTCGCTCCACTGAATTAGTGTTCGTGCTACGTATGCCTTTACTTCCCTGCCTTCGAAGACGTCTAAACCCCAAGCCCAACCTAAGCCGACCTGAGAAACCCAGAAACATTAGGTGAAGTGTGCGGTCGCGTGTTACGGTTGTGCAACGGTTTCTCTCCGGGTGTGTACTGGGTGTACACTGGTTGCGTAATGTCTAGGTCTTGCACCACTAGTATTAGAACATGTTCTGGGCTGGACTGCTTGTTTTTAAGGTGTTGTATTATTAAAGGGTGTTGCCTGGTATGCCTAGGAGGGTTAACGTTGTTGAGAGCGTTAAGAGGTATATAACCGGGAATGGAGAGGGAGTTATGAAGAAGATCACAGTTATAGTCCTCAGGGAGCTGGTGAACGGATCTAGAACCACCAGCGAGCTACACGTGAAAGTGGTCTCTGAGCTGAGGCAACCAGTAAAGATCAGCCTCGTGAGATACGTGCTCCGGAGACTAGAGAAGAAGGGAGTAGTCAAATCCGAAAACCTATTATTCACTAAGAGCCTACTATGGAGCCTAAACCTGAGCAAAAAGGAAATAGAGGAGCTCCGCTCTGCTCTATTAAGAGCCTAGTGTTATATCATTAGCGGGGTAAGAATCTAGGCATACATCTTTCTCCGCATGTTGAGCCAATGCCTTCTTCACTTCAACCAGGTCTACTCTTCACCTGGCTGGTTTCAAAACAATGTCATCACTTGTCTCTACGATTAGTTCACCGCTTCTCGAATATGAACGCAACTATTCACTGTGTGCACAGTCTGTTAGCGGTGCGTGATCGCCGTTTTACTGCTTTACTCAATATTATTATTGTGAAGTCGGTAACCATCCATGCCAATATTCCTATTGCTCCGAGGCCGAGTAGTATTTCTCTCTGCGCACTGGCCTCATTCTTATTAACTGGGCTGACCTCGCCAAGAGCTTTTCCAAGTAGAGGCCCACTCATCGCTTTACCTAGTAATAGAGTATTCAATATCGTCACTATTGTTTTTGCTTCAGAAGCTACTCGAGAAGACCTCTTCACCGCGCTCATCGTAGACGACAATCCTCGACTTAGAGGCTTCAACTCTATAACCACTCTCAGCGAATACTCTCAGCACTCCTGCTAAGTCTCTTTGAACACACACCACTCTCCCATCACTAAGCTTGAATTCCACGCGGCCACCACTACAAGAAGCCTCTCTCTTCTCCCTGGATTCAACTATAGTGGTCTCCGCGGGCTTCTCCCTCTCAATCTCTTGTAATACCTCCTGCACTGTTTCAACGTGTTCAACTATTGGGCCCTTTAATGGTGTTTTTGGAGAAACCTCTAGGGGCTTTAATGGCTGTCGCTGCGCCGTCTGTCTCTTAGCGGGATTCTCTACCGGTGGCTTAGTGCTGAATATTTTTACCTTGGCCTTGTCTACATAGGCTTTCTCATATATTTGCTTTAACTTATTGAGGCATGTATTCCAAGTCCACGTGTGTACCTCGGCGAAGTCCCTAACGCTCTCCTTGACCCAGTTATGTGCTACTTGCTCCGGGTGCGTCTCAACCTCGTTGCAGCTCTCAACCTCTACTGCTATCGCCTTAGAGTAAATGGGCCTCCAAGTAGACTTATCCACCGGCACCGCTACTAGGTCAGGCCTCGAGGAGAGACCCGGGTCCTGTCTAACGGGTGCAACAATGTATCCCCTCCTAGCGTAATATAGTAGTACCTTCTTGGCGAGCTTGTAGCCCTCCTCGCTTGGAGCGGCCTTCCTCAGGCCCCTGTATAGTCCCTTAATGTATTTCGCCACCTTCTTGTTTCCCTCCCTGTAGACCTCTATGTAGCCCCTTCCAGCCAGCGTGTTCACGGCCTCCTCAACGTCTTCTCTACGGGCCCCGAGCCTCGTGGCTAGGTCCGCTATTGCCAGGGATCCGTTCACTCGTAGAGTGTATAGCGCGTAGAACTCGAGGGGTTTAACTGGCTCAATGTACTTTAACACCGGGTTTAACAGGGACTTTAGATCCTGGCTCCCCGGTTCCCCGGGGTCGTATACTGTGGTGTATACGTCTTCTCTCCGTGCCTCGTGCTTGATGTAGTCCATTTGCACAACTACTGGTGGCGGCTGTTGCTCTCCTGGCCTCGCTGTCAGCTTGACAACCGCCTTGCCAATAGTTAACCCCGTCAAGGCCTTCTCCAGGGAGTCTGCGAATGAAGCGTCCATTGCTGAGAGCTTCTTGATGTCTCCTCCCCCGACTTGGAACGCTACCTTGACAGCGCAGTTGCTCATCACCGACTGCAGTAGTTGCTCCGGTATTTGCTTAGTGTGCTGGTGTGCTATGACTAGGTGTAAACCATACTTCCTAGCCTCGGACAATATAGTGTCAATAATTGGCAAGTCAGCTACAAACTGGAACTCGTCTATAACTAGGAAGACAGGGGTCCTGGGCTTATTCAACCTAGCCCGGGCCAGTACTTCAAACCAGAGCTTCATGACTATTGTTGAAGCAATGAGCCTAGCGAGGTTCTCGCCTAGATCTGCCTTCGGGACTGAGAATATAGTGATGCTGCCAGGGGACATCAACTCCTCAAAGTCCACCGTGGTCCTACTAGTCAACTTGAGTAGCAACTTATCGTGAGCATAGGCCTCAAGCCTAGACAATGCACTAATAAAAGTCTGATCCTGCATGCTCTGAAGTGCCTCGAGCTGCCTCTGCCACTCCTCATCATCAACATCTAGATCCAGCTCACCCTTATACAACCCCAGTATAGCGTTGTAGAGCATAGCGAGAGTAGGTGAATCCGTCTTGGAGTAAAAGGCCCTCAGTAATACCTGTAATAGGTACTTCACGTTCACAGCGGTCTCCATAAGCTTCAACACCTCCTTGAACATCTCGATTAGGATATCTATGGCAATTGTGACCGCGAAGTCCCTGTTCTCGTGCTTGGGTAGATCCAAGGGGTTTAACCCAAACGGGCTCCTGATTGGGTGCAGGTAGAGGGATCCAGGGATCTCCTTGGCTAGCTCCAACGCCATGTCTCCATGGGGATCTATGACAATAATGGAGGCGTCTCCCAGCTCCCTCAACCTGTGCACAAGCATCTTTATGAACGTGGTTTTGCCGCTGCCTGTTTGCCCTATCACGTAGCAGTGCCTGTAGAGGTCCTCGATGGATAGCCTGAACTCCCGGCCGTCCTCTAAAACCCCGATTCTAAAAGTCTTCTCCCCTGTTCTAACCGGTATAACTAGTGGTAGCGGTGAGCCGCGGACGAAGCCTATTCTGTGTAGCGAGGGGTCTGGGAGCTTGACCACCTCTGGTAGAAGGTCCTCTGTGAATACAATTCTATTTCTCTCGCCAAGCAGCCTCCACCAGAAACTTGTTTGCGGGGGTTTAAGTAGCTCCACGAGCTCGCTCAGCTTCCTCACTCTACGCCTCTCCCACTTCAACGGGGCATTACAAGAGGCCTCAACAAGCTTCTCAACAACCTTCAACTCGCTCTTACTCGGAGCCAACACCAGGATTCTACCCAGGAGGATCCTACTCATCCTCCTCTGCAGCTCCTTACCCTGCAGCCTGAAAGACTCATTGTGGTATTTACTAGCCTTGCTTAGTAGCGAGGAGGCCTTAGATGCAAAGACCATTTTCAAGCCAGGATCACGTGATACAGAGACGCAGACCCCTCCCGCACCCTCGAGAGAATTCACAAGGCCGGGTACGTCGGCCACCACTATATCCGTGTGGTAGAAGTCGAATTCGCGTTTAAGCCTAGCTTCACTAGCCCAAACCTCATTACCAAGTACTCTAAGTAGCTCCTCGTAGCTAGACTTCTTGACACCGTAAAACCTTGACAGGGTCTCAGGGCTCACAGTAGACTCTAGGAAAACACGCAGTCCATATCCATTGCTAACAATACATAGTGTGAAGCCAGGGCCAAGCACGCCAACCGGGGGCTTAGGCGAGCCAACGCGGGGCAAGAGCTCGACAAACAATGATAATCACCATAAATAAAGAGATAGGTTATTAAGAGCGACCCGGTGTTAGCTAGTTATAAAGGAATCCGAGCTTTTCATAATTGTATGAGGTGGTATTTTGAAGATACCTATTATAGATCTCCACGAGGATATATCATTGTATTTCCTCATCCATGGTGGCGGCGAGCCTTTGGGTGATTTAAAGGCTGATATTGATGGACGTGGTGCTGATATACCGAAGTATTACGGGCTTTGCAAGGTGTAGTCCCAACATCTTGTTGTATAGTTGCCAGAGTGCTGGGTGGCTCTCGATCTCAGCTATGACTACTGTGGCATTCGCCATTATCTTGTTTGTTAGTGGTAGTCGCATGAGTTGCGGGAACTTTGATGGTGGGTTGGTGTTAGGTAAACTCATCATAAGTTTTTACCTAACACTAGAGAGTGAAGGTAGTAAAGCACTTGACCCCCTTGTTAATATTTTCCTCGCATTTCACGATGGCGTTGAAAGTGTTTAGAACTATACGGGCATTGGCGGGATCTCTGGTGGTGTTTCCTCAGGTTGCTGTGTTGGTATTGGCAGTTCTACTTCTTCTACTAGCCTATCCCAGTCGCAGAACACTGTGTTCTCCACGGGGTCGTAGTATACTAGGTACTTGCCTCCCACGGGGTGTGCTAGGTGAGTCTTCAATGTCTCATTGTATAGCTGCCAGAGCTCTGGGTAGCTTGTTATATTAGCATACACTATTGGAGTCTCCACTATTGTCTCATTAGTGAGGGAGGGCCATTTAACCAGGCCCGTGGCTGTGCTAACCTCTAGTGTGAATCCTGTTATATTGCCCTGTATCCACACTCGCTCTTCATTGCTTCCGCAGGCTTCGCATAGTGCGTCGAGCAGTGGCTTCGGGGACTCGTGTCGGCTACAGTTCTTCATTGCTATTGGTATTTGTGCTGCTAGGAGCCATAGGTATGCGTCTCTATACTCACTCATAGGGCTCGACTCTACTATGCTTACTAGCTTGTCGTGTATGTAGGCTAGTGTTAGGTATTGGAGTAGGTTCTCAGCGGGGTTAGGGGTTATGGCTTTCTTAATTTCATATAGGTTTATCGTGGAGGGGTCTGGGTAGTGGTATTGTATTGAGGCCTCTACGGTTACTCCCAGGTCTTTGACTGAGCCCCACTCCCAGACCCGTGGCTCCACGGGCTCTGCTTTAACTGTTATCTCTGCCATTCTCAGTGTTCTATTGAATGCCAATACTCCAAACGGCTTCTCATTGCTCGGGGATTTAATGCCGGTTGTGAAGCCTATGTAGTCGCTTATATAAACAGTAATGTTATGTAGCCTGGTCTCGGTTATGTTGCTGAATACTAGTTTCTCCACTAATCCAGACTCGTTCATGGAGAATGCTCTACTCCCAGCCATTAGCTTCAATGTGTCTAGGAACCCCGTTAACACCTGGAATCCATCTAGGTACACTGAGGCCTCCACCATGCTCGGTATCCTCAATCCACGTGTCCAGGTGGCTACAGCGGCTCCCGCGATGTAGTACTCTGTAGTGTAGACTACGTGCGTAGAGTTCTCCACCCTCGTATTGTTGGCCTCCACAGTGATGTTAGTGCATGCCCTCGCGTATGGCCCCGTCCCATTGTAGTACCCGTCCTCTATGCAGAGCTCTCTGTAGCTCCCACTGCTCCTTGCTGTGAACCTAGTTGTGCCCGTGTAGTCTTCGAGTATTGTTTCGTTATCAACTACTATGCCGAGCGTGTAGTTTACATTAATAATATATATATTGTATATAGCTACACTGCAAACGGTTTTATTCAGCCCCGGGTCATAGCTACAGCTCTCATCTACTACCTGGCCTTCGAGAGAGTAGTCTACTGAGCCATTAGCGTAGCCCCATACTGTTAGATTATACACGCTCTCCATGCGAGTAGAGATGTTCAGCCTCGCTGTTGGTGCGTAGGTGAGGATGTTCAAGGGGACTACAGCCTCCTCGCTCGTGTTGGTGCAGGGGTTGTGGATTGATACTACTGTCTCCTCAAAGGTGGTATTAGAGGTAAGCCTTGGCTCAATTGGCGGTATTAGGTAGTAGTGGGGCATGCAGAGCGTTATATTGAGCTCTGCCAACCCCTCGTCGTCTCTCTCGCTCATGGGTAGTGGGTGTAGCTCGTACAGAGTGTAGCCCGTGCAGTTGAAGACAAGCTTCACGGCTGCTAGGCCCGTTAGAGAAGCGTAGAGCCCATAGTACTCGACTGGATCCATGTAGCTCGACAGTAGCTCCAATACATATGATAGGTTGAACCAGCGGCTATTGTATAGATCCCAGGGCTCCGGGTTAATAGAGGTGTCTGAGACCGGGCACGCTTGAACCTTCCTCAACCCAGGGGCAGTAATAAACCCCGACCACGGAGAGCTAGCAGGCCAATTCTCCCAGCTAGGCATCAAGCTAAAAGCCAATCCAAGAACGACCACTAGTACAAGCAACCACGCGAGAAGCCTCAGAAAACCCATACCTAACACCCCACTCTAATAGGAGCCGTGTTTTAAACCAGCGTGTTCACCGGGGTTTAACTTGCATGTGGCCCCCATTCCATCTCTAATGAAGTGTTAGGTATTGATTGAGCCTCTTTCTACCTAACACCCATATAGAAGCCCCTGCGAGTGCGGCCCCTTGTAAACCCCTACTTCTCTTTTGAACAATGCCCCCGTGGAGACCGTAAAGTTTATTAACCCCTGTTTGGATATTTGTTTATATGGGGGTTGAGATATATGACCCAGACACAGGTTCAGATTCAAACCCCACGTAAAACATATACTCGAAGCGAGTTTTTTAAAGCCATGAACTCGATGATACGCGTCCACGACTACAGGGCTGCAGTCATATACTTGAATAGCGTAGTCAGAGACATCTTAGAGGCCAATGGCTCAAACTACTCCGTTATACTAAACCCCTATGAGCCAGCAATAGAAAATGTGATAGGGATATGGCTCTTCGAGGAGGAGAAGACCCTGAATGGGAAGACTGTGAGCGTTGTAACAGTGCACATTTTATACCTCACGAGGATTGCAGTAGTCTACAGGCTAATCTGCGATCCAGAGACAGATGAGATAACCACGGCATACGCATACTACCAGAAGCTTTAAACCCAGCTCTTTTTCTCCTCTATTTTATATATAAACATGTATCTAAGTAGGGGCTGAGACAATGGCTCAAAAACCAGAGAAAGCTAAACAAGAGAAAGTAGGAACCATAGTCTTGAGAATGAGCGATGTAAGGCCCATGACAATGCACGTTTGGATCTGCCCACACTGCGGATACGTAGTAGCAGAGTTCAGCCCAGCCAAGGCACTCTCAGCAGCCAAGCTACACCTCGAGAGGAAACACTACCTAGAGGTAGTAGTAGAGGGAGAGGCGGAGAAGAAGCAAGCAGAGGGTAAAAGAGAAGAAGTTGCAAAAGAGTAAGCAGTCTACTTGAATCCACGTATTTTTAGCTCTCTGAATATACTCCCCGCTTACATATCCGCTACTTGTGGTTGCGTGGTTCAATAGCTCTCTTACTACATCTTCTCTTCCTAGTAGGTGTACTGGTGGATTAGGAAATAGTATTGCGAAAGCACAGTCTGTTGATATTGCATTGCCTTTTAATTGTGCAGTGAGAATGCAAATTGCGTTACTATGGTTTAATGATTTTGATTAGTTTGTAAGATGTGTGGTATATGCTCCATGGATTGTTCTTGTATGTAGACATGGGTGGGTCTACTATTAGGTATACTCCTCCATCTGCTTTGAAATAGGAGATTTTCTCGACCTCTATGCCTAGGACACTAGCCCACTTTGAAATACCGTTTAAAATCTCAGTGGTGTTTCCAGTAAAATAGACTAGTGCTGTTGCGTGGTCTACTTTATTGTCGCCATTAGTGTCAATTAAGCCTACAACGGCATTCAACCCCACACTCCTATAGAGAGTGGCCAGTAAGACAGCGTAGTCATCGCAGTCTCCAGCCCCTACATTGAGGGTCTCGTTTGGTGGTGCAATATACTCGTTTTCTGTGAGTGGGTCACTAATATACCTTATATTCATAGAAACCCAATGACCAATAGCGAAGACCTTGAAGTATTCATCATCGAAAGCGTAACTGGGGTAATAAGCTCTCAGCGTAATGTAAACATCTTTAGACGTAATAATGGAATATGAATTGTCTAGTTCCAAGTAGAATACTCCCTTCTCTTCGAGTGGGTGTAGTGTGAAGTTGACGCGTAGAGAACTGTAGCGGCCCATTATAAAACCCGAGCCTGTAGATGTATTCACGATTGCAATGCGGTAATTTGAATCTAAGAGCTTTAGGCCAATATCGCATGAACCAATAAAACAGTCGCTAACGCTTACTGTAAGCTCATATATGATTCCGCTATGAAGTGTTAATTCAACTCTAGAAGAGCTCCCAGCACTAACTTGGATTGACCTTTGTAAGATCACACTTGATTTTTCCAGATACTCCTTCAAAATATCAATGGTTTTTTCGCGTATTTCACTCTTAGCTGGAAACTCTCTCAGATAGTCTGCGATTGTTTGTTCTAAACGTGTATTATATGGAGGAGCAGCTATTCTCCAATTAGCGTACTTCATCACAAGAACGCTGGCACTCGACACCATGAAGAATACTACTATGAGAGCCAGGGCCTTCTCCACGGTTCTACTGGGCATACTAGCTCACCCTGGATGTGTTATTAGCCCTTGCATTGTCGCTGGTTGTTTGAGCCTCTTTATCGATAAAAACAGAATATGTTTTTGCCACTATCTCCTTGATTAGTTTCTCATCGATTCCATGTGGGTGCGTAAAGTAGTAGGTCTCATTACTGGTTCCAATCACTAGAACCTTTCTAGGAAACACGAGTTGACCGAGCAATACCGCACCGCTCAATAATATCATAAACGTGTACCAAACACTCAGTGGAAACTGGTTAAAATAATCTAAGAATGCACCGATAACTAGCATGAAGAACATTGCTCCAACAATGCCTGTAATGTCACGCGAGTCGAGGACACCTGGCCGTATGTAGAGACCTATGTGCCTCGGTTTTTCAATACTCACTACACCCGAGTCGAACTCGACAACTAAGTAGTTCCCCGAAGTACTAATGCCTTTAAGGGGTTTACTAACGATGACCTTTTTCATAAAAAACCACTAACTCTCATTTATTTATACATCCCTTGAGATTTAAAATGATGCAAAGAAGCTCGTTGAGAGCAGGTTAAGCTTTTAACCCAGCTATTTTTAATTCCCTCAAAAGAGCCTTAGCTTGAGCTTCCGCTACTTGTAGCTGAGTAATTATTGGTATCTCTACTCTGTAGATGTGTCTCGAGTACCCTGTGTCGAATACCAAGTGGTATGTGTCGTTAAATCCCGGAGCTAACACACTGTTTAATCCCGGCCTCACCTGGTACCACTTAACCCCGGTCTGCGAGACTACTGCTACCCGGCCCGCGACCTTGCTCCTGAATATCAGCTCGACGTTGTTTCCTATTACAGCACGTATCCCCGTTACAGGGACTATGTCCGGATATGGTGTTGCAACATACCTCAGCTTGAACCCACCTACTCTAACCTCATGTAGCCCCGGCTCCATGGCGTTGAGTAGCTTATCGAGGAGGCTTGGTATTGCTATACTCTTTTTATAATTATGTATAAACCCCTGCTTCCTCAGGGTTAAGTGCACCTCGGCTGGCAGGACACACTCCTTTACTGTGTTCAAACCAGGCTTCAACAGGGCCTCTCCATTCCTACACTTTAAAACAGCCTTTACTAGCTCTCCGTCCTCGACTCTAAGCTCGATCGTGCTGCTTCCCTCTCCATGATCTATTTTAACCCCATACTTTGGCTCGGGGATGAATACTCGCTCCGGCTTCAGATCTACTACTCGCACTCTATCGCCTGAGACCGCGTCAACTGCCTCGATGAGCAGGGTGCCGGGGTTTCTGTCTGTGCATATTGTGGATGGGCCCTCGGAGACCTCTCTGCCGAGAGCCTCGAGCTTGACTCTACCCGGCTTCTCAACCCTCTTAATCATTAACTCCACTAGGGATAATCCACCACACTCATGTAGCCCCGTGCTCTCATACACCCTGCCATGCGCCTCCACCGAGACTTTGGCTGGAGGCGATGCAACCGTGACGCTTTCACTACTAAGCAAGTGAGTGACCCCGGCCTCGAAGACAAGCCTCTTCAACACACTGGCTTTCTCCTCTCTAATTACAAATGGCTCCCCGGGCCTGCAGTAATGCTGCTTATCCCCGTAGCTAAGCAATACTGGTACATCGCTGGCTACTCGTAGCTCGTGGCCCTCGTTGTTACTGGCCTCGATGTTAATGGTTGAAACCCCCGGCTCCACTAGACCGCAGAGCCCGCTCCTGCAGCACAAAACCCCATACCTCGTGGCATAGCAATTTACTTCAGGCTCCTTTGGTAGCTCTAGAAAGGTTTTCCCAGAGGGGTCGTAGGCCTTTAGCAGCCTCCCATTATCCACTACCACGATATCATATACACTAGCCCTCTCCACAGGGGCCTTAACGAAGTCTAGTTCAACTAGTGCTCCTCCCTCGAGCCTGTAGAGCCTCCCATTGCCCTTGAATACTGGTAGGCTATTGGAGACTCCTGCAAACTCGTAGTTATCCCCGAGTAGGACTAGGGGCTCGTAGGATCCGTCGCCACTCACTTTCACAAGCCACTTACCCGAGACCCCGTAGAAGCTGCTACCAGTATATGCTGTTGCTAATATAGGTATCCCGATCTCTACTGGGTTGTCGCTATATATAATGATAGACCTGTGGTCCTCGAATACAACACTATATGAGTCAAACCCCACGTATACGCTACTAGGCTTCCTCTTGTAGAGGCCCCTGTGTACCCTTAAACCCGAGTAGTCCGCGGTGATGACACTTGTAGAGGAGCCGTCGAAGCAGGCGACAATAAAAGCCCCGGGCCTCGAATCATAAACAATCTTCTCGCAGTCCAATGCCTCGCTACTAGTGACTACTCGAGGGCCCCGGGATCCTTTTAGGACTGCTACTCCATGCACGGAGTGAGAGAAGCCGGCTTCTGCCTTGCACTCTAGTCTATCCTTACTAATGTATATACCGTGCGCGCACTCAGGGGTTTTAATGAAAACTGGGTCTCCGTGTATGCCTGATGGAGTGATCTCGGGTTGCAACGCATAATCGGTTAATACAATGTGCTCGTAGTTAAACGGGGATAAAGAAGGGCTGGATGGCCGTGGTAGCTCAATGTAGTTTTTAACGCTATACCCCAGCACAATCTTCAACACTAATCCCCAGAGCCCCGCTTGTTCTCCTCTTCCACATGCTCCTTTCCCTTGGTTTTTCCAGGCTTCTTCTCTTTACTAGAGCCCATTGAGGATATCGCTGACACTATGAGTGCTAGTAGCCTCGCCTCAAAGCTCATTGAGCCCCTCGAGAACAGTGCGGACAGCAATGCGAGAGCCCCTGCCACAGCACCCATGCTGAGCATTGCGGGGCTGCCGGCACTGTAGCCACGCCAAAGGAATATAACCGCTAGGAACAAGTAGAGCATGTGTTTAACACGTAGAAAACCCCAGACACGCTCATTCAAGACACTCACGTCGCTAATATACACGAATCTATGGTAGCGTGACTCAAAAGACACATCTACCCCCTAGGATATACCCAGTGCTTAAATAACACTCGATCCAAGTGAAACCTCAAAGATCACATGGCTACGGGACATTCGAGATCTAAGTCAAATAAATCACAGCAGGCGGGGTTTTATAGCCATGTTTCAGAGCCCGTGGATTTTTCCACGTCTCCACCATGATCTTCAATAGAGCTCTCCATGATCTTCAATTGAAGAACCGGGGTTAGTTTTTCAAACAAGGGCTTCAACGGAGACTCATCCATTGAAGCAGTGTTAGGTATAAATTATTCTTCTTTCTACCTAACACGATTTGGAGCGGGGAGGGGTTTAATGCACTGCGAAAACCCCTATTCCTCGATCCGTAGGTGTTAGGTAGTTGAGAGGGGTTTATCTACCTAACACCGCTCACTAAACCCCTTGAGATCCATGAGTATTTAAGCCCCTCTCCTATGATAGGGGTGCTGCCTTGCTTGGTAAGCTCACCGATTTAGCTCTAAGAAAGCTACATGTCTTTGCTAAGAGGAAAAAGCAACCGCAGAGCGCTAAGCCCCTTGTCATCGAGCAACCAGCTGGAAGCCTACTAATGGAGTACGCGGTTGGAGCACACGCTGTGAGACTGATGGATGCGGGGGGCTCGGTGGAGTACTATGTTGCCCCTAGGCTATCCCCGGAGACTTATAGGCTGGTGGAGGAGAAGCTCGACGACGTGCTCCTACTGCTGAGGAAGGGCAATGACCTTGGAGACGTTGTCGTAGCGGTACTAGGAGTGGACAGGGGCCGGGCAAGCGATGTACTATATGCTTTAAGGACTATAACCGGGTATGGCAAGCTACAGGTCCTCCTAGACGACCCCTATATAACGGATATAAGCGTTGAGGGGCCGGGCAGGGTTTGGATACGGCACACTATAGTAGACTTCGAGAGGCCTGAGCAAGACTTCGTCCCCACGAACATAGTGTTCAATAGCGAGGGGGAGGTAGTGCAAATGCAGCAGGTCATAGCGACCAAGTGCGGCACATACCTCTCCACCAGCAACCCAATAGTTGACACCCAGCTACCACTACCCGATGGAGGCCACCGCGTGCACATGGTGTTCCCCACGGTGTCGAAGAACAGGCCCGAGATAGTTATACGTAAGAAGCTGCCAATGCCCCCGCCAATAGAGTACTACGTGGAAGCCAAGGTCCTGCCAAGGGCCCTCGTCGGCTTGTTCAAGCTGGTTATACATGGAAGGGGCTCCATGATAATTGCGGGGCCACCTGGCTCGGGTAAGACAACGCTCCTCAGGTCTATACTCTACTACCTTGTCCCAAAGACCTGGAAGGTGATTGTGATAGAGGACACTGGGGAGATAGATCCTCAGCCGGGGTCGCCGTGGACCCGCTACACTACATTCGAGCTTGGAGCAGTCAAAGTAGACTTATTCGACTTAGCCAAGGCATCGCTGAGAGCGAGCGGGACGAGGCTGCTAGTGGTTGGTGAAACCCGTGGAGCAGAGGCGAAGGTTCTAGCACAAGCCCTGCTAGTGGGCCTCGGTGGCTTAACATCGTTCCACGCATCGGCACCTGAGGAGGTTGTCTCGAGGTTCACAGCTCCACCAATAGAGCTCGCGCCAAGCCAGGTGGGCATGTTCCACTACGTTGTCGTAATGGGCTATGGTGATAGGCCGCGGAGGCAGGTGAAGGCCCTGGCTGAGCTAGTCTACAGGCATGAAGAGGGTAGAGTGGAGGCCCGGGTTCTCTGGGATCGCGAGAGGGATGGACTAGACATAGACCTCGGCTCAATCCTCGGGAAGTCTGTGAGGGTTAAGGAGCTACTGCCACGCGTTGAGAGGCCGCTCGAAGAGGTGGCTCCGGGTGCTCTCAAGGCTTCTAGATAGGTATAGGAGGGCTGTGGCTCTAGTTGACCCGAGGCCTGCTAGGTATGTGGGTGCTGTGAGGGAGCTGAAGCTTGCTTCTATGTATACGCTTGCCGCTTCCGCAGTCCTCGCTGTAGTGTATGCTCTTGGTTTACTGGACCCCTCTGATCCACTGGTTGCCACGGTGGCGGTAATAGCTTTGACTGCCCCGTGGCTCAGGATACTGGACTCTGTGTCGAGGGCTTCCACTATGGTGAAGACTGCTGAGCAGGAGCTAGCGTACGCTGTAATAGCCTCCGCGAGCGTCTCTAAGACGGGCCTGGAGCTCTCAGACTTCCTGAGGTATGTCTCGGGTAGCCGGGTTTTCCGGGGGTTAAGGTTGCTGGGTGAGAGGTATGCTAGCCTAAGCGAGTTATTTGGCTACGAGTCCGCGATGTCCTACTTGTCCAGGCTTTTCCCGGGCAAGACTAGGCTACTGCTATCCGGGTACGCTGCCTCCCTGAACTCTGGGACAGCACTGCACTACTTGAGGGATAGAGCCTACGAGCACGCTAAGGGGATCTCGCTGGAAGTTGAGAGAGCCGTGAACAACAGGGTGATGCTAGCCATGATAATGCTCGTCTTCTTCGGAGTGGCCCCAGTAATGCTCCTCTCAGTCAGCATGCTGCAGTCAGTCAGCATTGAACAGGGGGTCTCAGAGCCCGGTTTAAGCCAGCTCTACATGGCCTTAATCCCCGCGGTCGCCACGCCGCTAACCCTAACCCTAACACCAGACTACCCAGCGGGGATTAGCGTTGTCTTCGAGAAGAAGACGAGTAGGTTGCTCAAGGCACTCTTCGTAGCTGGAACAGCGGTATTAGTGCTACCCGCTGTAGCAGGGGTTTTAACAGGCGACTTAGGGGTATTCGGGGAGTACGCGTGCATGGCCTCGATTACAGCCATTGTGCTCGGTGTCCCCGGGTTATACCTCACTCTAAAAGGGATTTACGGGTCACGGGTTGAGAGGGTGGTTGACAATGCATTGAACCATGTAAGAGTGTGGAGGAGCCTAGTAAACTACAGGGATCCAGGGTTGGAGGCTGAGCTGAGGAGGCCCGCGAGGCCCTGGATAGTTGACTACCTCGCGGAGACCCTTGGGTTCGCCAAGTTGCTCGGTGACTGCGACCCAAGCGTCTTCGAGCTACTAGTGATGAGCATTCACGAGCTCTACCGTGGATTAAAGAAGTACTCTCAGACCGCTGTAATGATCCTAGCCGTCTCGGCGATGGTCCCGCTGTTGAACGCCATGATCCTGCAGCTGGCGGCAAGGATCTCTGTAGTGCATGCTGTAATAGCGTACACCTACACGCTGACCTATGGATACGTAGCCTCCAAGCTCATCCTAGGCAAGAACACGTCTACGCTAATACCTGGCTTAACGACCCTGCTCTACGCATCGTACGCGACGGGGCCTCTCTTTTAAACCCCGGTGTTTAATTATAGGGCTGTTGATGCATGAAGGACCGTGCTGCTTTCAGTCCCCCGGTATTAGCGTTGGCTGCAACAGTGGCTGTAGTGGCCGTTGGCTTAACTATGGTCGCGTGGTGCTGGTTTCTCGCTCCTAATGGCTCTGTGGAGGTTCTTGGGCAGCCGGCTCTAGTGAGGAAGGGGGATTACTATGAAGCATACATAGCTGTTAGGAACAGTGGTAGAGACGCTGTAGCAGTGTATGGGCTAGAAGTCGAGGGTGGGAAATGCATTATTGAAACCGGTAACAATATTAAGCCAGGCGAGTCATTGGTTATCGAGGCCCGCTGCAGCCTAAACCCCGATCCGGGGACTAGCGTTGTTAAAGGGGTTTTATCGACGAGCCGGGGCTCCTACCCGGTAGTCCTAGCAGTAGTGTAACGTGTGTTTTATAAGGGGGTTCTTTACTCTAGGGTGGGAGACTTGAAGAAGCTAAAGAACAAGTTGTCAGGATTGCTATTGGCCGAGGTTCCTATAACTGTTACGCCTTCGCCGCCACCGGGTGTTGGCCAAGCGGTCTCCACTATATTGAGCTGGATTATGTGGGGTGGATGGATAGCTGTTGCTGCAGCATTCATACTCGGTGCCATAGAGTTTGCAAGGGGTGACAGCGAGAAAGGCAAAAAGTACGTGGTTGGCGCAGTAATCGCCGCGATAATAATGGCGTTCTACACGGCGATAATAACTGGGCTAATTGGGTAGCAATAGTAAAAATCAGCTTGGAACCTCGATGTAAACCTTTATCTTTTTTCCACTCTGGTAGACCTCCCTCCACAGGTCGTTTAACTCGAGCGGTAGGTATATTAAGTAGCGCTCTTTCTCCGGGTTAGTTGTCATCCTGGTGATCTTCTTAGGCCCCAGCGGTATAAGCCCCTTGGCTATGAACTCAACAGTGCTCTTACCCAATGAAACCACCCTAATCTAGGGAAAAGGGGTATTTAAAGCAACCGCACCCACCAATACTTCACGCTTAATTACCTAATTAAGCAATTGAAATAACAGGGGATTTCAAAGTGGAAATAGAGTTCACGCTCAGAAAACAGATCGTGAACCGATCCACGCTAGGGATAAGCCTTGAGAGCCAGTGGGGGGTTGACCCCGCGCGGGTTCAAATCCCGCCCCCGGCGCTGTCAACTACGAGTTAACGTGACTATATTAACGTCTCCATAAATAGTAGGTAGATAGGTGTTTGTGTCTTGGTACTTAGTGGAGATCCTCGCGAGGTAAACGAAGAGGAGAAACTATGGGGTTTCATTGCCTGGGTTATACCATTAATTGGTGGTATAGTAGCTCTTGTTCTTAGGCCCAATTACAGGTATGCTTGTTACTGGGGTTACTTATCCATCTCTTTCTTCATCGTAATAGTTGGAGCAGGGCTCATAAATGTTGTTTTCTCCATTATTCCTTTTATAGGATGGATTCTATCAGCTTTAGTGAACCTGGGTTTGCTGATCATATGGATTATTGGTATACTGAGATCCCTTGAGAAAACCTGGTGGAAACCACCTATAATATACGATATTGCTAGAGTACTGAACCCAAAAATAGAAGAATATAGTAGTGGACAAGCTGGAGTTCTTGCTTGAAAAAGAAAATTTTTAAATAGGCTTCGTGAAACCCCATTTCTCGAGTGCTCTAGCTAGCTCCTTATGTGTTTTAGCGTATTCCTCTAACGGTATACTCTTACTTATTGCTTCTAGAGCTTGTCTAACAGCTGCTGCACCAGCTCTTGGACCATCTGGGTGCCCTATTACTCCACCTCCTACTTGTAGCACTATGTCTTTTCCAAGAGCTTCTATCACCGGCGGCAATATGCCTGGATGTAAGCCACCCGATGAAACAGGCATCGCTGGTTTAATATGGTGCATTGGTTGCTCTAAGTGGAATATATCATCTGGGTCTGGTTTGAAGTGTTCTTCGCGTAGTATTCTAGCGTACCTTACAACATCGAGTTTTTCACCTTCCAATTTACCGACACCAGCTGTCCCCACATGTAATTGGTCTACGCCTATAATCCTGTAGAGTTTAGCTAACACGTACATTGATATACCATGGTACTTGTTTCTAGTGAAAGCAGCGTGCATTGCTCTATGAGCATGTATTGCTAACCCATACTCCTCCGCTAAGTCTCTAATATATGTTAACGCGCTCCAACCAGTTATAACTACGTCTACCATAACATAGGGGTTTCCGTAGTCAGCAACGAGTTTAAGTCTCTTCTCCATTTCTCTTACATCTGCTGTTATATTCGCGAACCAGGCTTTTCTCTCACCTGTTTCTTTTTCAACTTTATTGATTACCTTCATTATCGCATTAGCTCTAGCTTCAAATCTACAGAAACTTGGGCTCGTTAAGTTCTCATCGTCCTTGATGTAATCTAAGCCACCGAGGAGCAACTCGTATGCTAGTTTCTCTACTTCCTCGGGTGTGTAGCCTTCCTTGGGTTTAGGTACTGTGCCAACCAATGGTCTGTCTTGAACCCTAAATATTTCTCTTATACCTTTAACGCCTTTACTCGGTCCTTTGAAATGATCCAGGAGCTTCTTCGGTAAGTAGATATCCTCGAGTCTTAAACCAGCTGCTCTCTTCATACCGAATACGTTGCCAGCGATGCTTGCAAGAAGCCCCGGTATATTGTCCTCCTCGAATAACTTAACTGGGTACGCTATTTTCACTAAGTATGATCCATCCCCTAAATCCAGTATCTCGTATACTTTTGCACTAAGCTTCTTAACTCTCTCAACATCGTACCATGGGTAAAGAGTTGTCCAGGTACCAGTACTACTCTCCGCGCCGATCCCACTGGCTACTTCCTCTATTTTAAATCCTTGCGCTGGAGTAACTCTGAAAACACCTATGACATCGTTCTCGGGGTCAGGCGTGTAACCTGGAGATAAGTACTCATGGTAGGATTCAAACTCATATCTCTTAGCCAAATATGACACCTCGGTTTTTAATAACAATGTATATTTAGGGTTTAAAAGTGCAAATAATACAGTGAATAGTGACTATAGCTGGATGATTTATTGAAGGGTGCTTTCAATGGTTGACGAGGATAAAGTAATTTACTCTCTGCCGGGAGTGTATGATTCACTAGAACACACCGGAGACGTATACATTAGAGTTAGAAGCAGTAACCTATTGGGGTTATTCGAAAAAAGCGGGTTAGCTCTCTTCGACACAATGACTGATATTAGAGGAATTAAAGGCGAGATCAGTAGAGACGTCGTTTCCGAAGGATTCGACTTAGAGAACCTGCTTTACAAGTGGCTTGAAGCACTCCTAGTACTCTACTATAGTGACAACTTAGTATGTGGCAATATAGTTGTTGATGAGTTAACTATTAAGCGTCTAGGCGACGAGTTATCCTACGTTATTAAAGGAAAAGCTCTCTGCGATGAGTTTAATCCTGAGAAACATGAACCACGGGTAGAAGTTAAATCTCCAACATATAGTTTAATGAGGATTATTAAAACAGAGAATGAGTGGGTTGCCTACTTTGTTCTCGACATATAGTATCTCTTAATTTTCTCCTTGCAGTCTCCGCAGAAATACTTTGGTTTCTCATCTACTTCTACGACGCTGTTACTAAACCTCATAACGCAGTTTCCGGAGCAGTGCTCTAATCCAAGCAGGTGACCTAGCTCGTGAACTACTTCTTTAACGAGTCTCTCAAAGTATAAGTTATAGTCTGGGTGATTACCGTAAAATTCTGGTTTAAGCCTCTTCGTGAATACTACTGCTACGCGTTGATCCGGTAAAGCCTCGCCGAAAACGAAGTTTAAACCATGCTCGAACCCATCTATGTACCCGACTCCTATGACAACGTTTTTATCGAGAACGCCTATCACCTGGAAAACATCTTTAATGTGTTTCGCTAAACAACCTGCATGATACTGTACCCTTGTCCAATCAAAACACTTCATGGGTGGTTTAACAACGTCAGGCCACACTAAGATATCAATGTTGCTTAAACCCGCTTCATTCAGGATTCCTCTTACCTCAGCATCTAGTTCCTCAATATACTCTTGAACTCCCCGCGTTGTTAAAGGCACTAATATAATATTACTTAGTTTACTCATTCCAACAACTCCTCTTTAATCACTACATAATTTTCAACAATATTCACTATATTAACGTTAAAGATGTAGCGATTGAACCCGGGGTCTTAGAGATCTTGAGGAACATGTGCCGCCGCGGGGATTTGAACCCCGGACATCCCGGTCTTCAGCCGGGCGCTCTCCCGGGCTGAGCTACGGCGGCTCCTTGAATTAATTAACTCTGAGGGGGTTTAATATCTTACCGTGTTTATTTTTCACGTGTTCCACGTTGAATAATCAATCCTTAAATAATTTCCAGGCTTATAAGTAAAATGGTGGAATAATGCTAGTAGCTATTTTAGCTGGTGGTTTTGGTAAGAGATTGCGTCCTTTCACCGAGGATACTCCTAAGCCAATGATTCCCGTTGCCGGTAAACCACTACTTGAGTATCAAATAGCCTGGTTGAAGAAGCATGGATTGAATGAAATCGTGCTACTAGTAGGTTATAAGAAAGAAAAGATAATTGAACACTTCGGGAGTGGTAGTAGATTCGGAGTTAAAATAACCTATGTCGTTGAAGATGAACCCCTTGGAACAGGTGGTGCTGTTAAGAACGCTGAGCACATATTACTAAAAGAGAGTGTTTTCCTTGTTTTAAACGGGGATATATTAACGAACCTTGACCCTCTTCAATTACTAAGTAAGCTTGAAGCAGGTAGATACATGGGTGTCATAGCTACTATTCCTCTGCCAAGCCCCTACGGCATACTGGAACTCGAAGGTGACAACGTTAGAGGATTCGTGGAGAAACCGCTCATAAAAGACTACTGGATTAACGCGGGTGTTTATGCACTGAGACCGGAGGCATTGAAATACTTCCCGGATAAAGGAGACTTAGAGAAAACAGCTTTCCCCGCAATGGCTCGAGACGGTCTTCTCGGAGCAGTAAAATACACCAATATATTCTGGAAAGCCATAGACACATATAAAGACCTTGAAGAAGCATCAAAATACATTGAAGAAAACACGGGGAACTTTAACCAGTGAAAATCAGTATTTCCAGCGGTCTTCATCGCGCAAGAACTCCTAAGACCCTCTTTTCATCACTAGTAAACTATTCACACATAGAAATTTATAAAACCAACACTAATTTAATTAAGAGAAGGATGCGGCGGTCGTCTAGCCTGGACTAGGACGCCGGCCCTCCAAGCCGGAGATCCCGGGTTCAAATCCCGGCCGCCGCACACCTCCTTTAAATACCCATATAAATTCTATAGAGTTGTTTCCCATAGTTCACGCTCCCGTGGCGGGGGGCGTGAACTACTATGTGATTTACTGGGTGAAATCATGCCCGCTAACCCCTGGTATAATAGGGTGAACGCTAGCGCCCTAAGCGGTGAAGCATGCAGGCTTATCCTCGAGAAGGTTAAGAGAAAGCTCGGGTTTGAGAAGGCCCTTAAAGCACTGGGCATTGCTTTGAGAGCAAATATTCTCTTAAACATGTAGATCACCATTAGTAAGCCTATTGGATCAAGCTTATAAATTTTTATAGTCCGAAGCTCTACTAGGAGGGGTTAGTGTGGGAGTAAAAATAGTTAAAAAATCCTTACTTTAAGCCAGCGAATGGTTTAGCAGCTCTCTCAAGGTATTTTCTAACTTTTGCTACTAGCTCTGCTGGTACTTTGCCCTCCTCGTAGCAGAACCACCAGTCGTAGCACTTGAACTTCTTTAGTCTCTCCTGTGCTTCCTGCACTGTCTTCGCTGGTGGAACTATTACTGCGTCGCCTATTAACCCGTTGTTTGGCCAATTAGCTGGTAGTGCTCTCTTATACTCTGTGTTTAATTGTAGAGTGACTAGTAGTCTCAGTATTTCATCTATGTTTCTACCTGACTCTTGTGG
The DNA here is from genome assembly GCA_023269825.1 of Desulfurococcaceae archaeon. Lineage (GTDB taxonomy): Archaea > Thermoproteota > Thermoprotei_A > Sulfolobales > Desulfurococcaceae > UBA285. The sequence goes on along the minus strand of JAGDWI010000003.1, from coordinate 396,605 downwards.
ATAGTATAGTATCGCTCTAACAACTCCATCGGGGTCTACTATTATGACTGCCCTCACAGTTGATGTAGCACTCTGTGCGTGTAGGAAGCCGAGTTTTCTAGATACCTCTCCATTGGGGTCTGCTATTATTGGGAATGGTATTTCAAATCCCAGCTTCTCCTTGATCCACTCAATCCACTTAATGTGTGAGAAGACACTGTCAACACTAAGACCCAGTAATTCAGCATTCAACTCCTTGAATTCATTATACCTCACTGCAAACCCAACAAACTCAGTTGTGCAAACTGGTGTGAAGTCTGCGGGGTGGCTGAATAATACAAGCCACTTTCCCTTGTAGTCGTCTGGTAGTTTCTTCACTCCATGAGTTGTCTCAACTACCATCTCCGGGAATTTTTCTCCTATTAGGGGTATCATGCCCGGCATTTTATACACCTCGTTTTTTGCTTAATATACTTATGGGTTTATAAATTTTTCCAACTATAGATATGATCCGATATTATCATTTCACTTAATAAACTTATATTTAATATTGCATAATGAGATCCTAGTGAAAATTTACCTTGATATTTACCTCTGGGAAAACTATTTAAAGTAATGTGGTATAGTTGATCTCTGTGGCGAGTGAAGAGAATGGTTGAAGTGATAAGATTGTCTAGTAGTGTAGTGCCAAGTACTCAGTAATCTGCTGGCGGGGAGTTGGGTTTCTTTACTCAATTTAATGGACAAGTTAGAGACCCTATTTACGGCTACATAGACTATACTAAGGAACTAGAAGGAGTAGTTATGGATTCATGGGTTTGTTGTTTCCCTAGGGTGGTTTGGGCTGCGGCTTGTGTTTCAGTGCTTGGCTTGTTGTTTATATATGTTTGCTGATATGTCTTTGTCTTGTTGGGGTGGTTTGCTTGCTGCGTGCTGGGGGTGCTTCGAGGAGGGTTTTACTAGGGGTTTTAATAGCGGTGGTAGCTGTATTCGTGCTACTCTTCTCTGTTTACCCTGGATGGGTTGGCAGACCTGCTCAACCCAGTACTCCAACCATTCATAGCCTGACGGCGGCGACTTCGAGTACGCTGCTCAATACTAGTCAAGCCATGGTTACAGCGACTACTTATCCATCGACGACACCTAGTACTTCAACAACTACTCATGCAGCAACATCATCAACGACTACGACAACGGCGACAGCGCACCCAGTGGACACTAATCCACCGGAGATAACTAGTTTAAACTGGACTCCAACACGCGTAGTCCTCGACAAGGTCTACGATATACAGGTATCATTCACCGCGGTAGACAATGAGTCGCCAATAGCACGTGCTGAGCTCCGCTTCAAGCCAGTGGAATATCAGTACATGATGCAAGCATACGGCGTGGAGCCGGAAGACTACTCAAAAATATTCCCACCAGAGGGGGAAAGAAGCTATAATCTAACTCCAGTAGATGGAGAATTCGATGGCCTAGAAGAAACCTTCACGGTTCAAATAACAAACATAACAGGCGGTAGAGAATACAAAATAGTAATCCTAGTTGAAGATAGTGCAGGGAACACTAAGACAGTAGAAGTAAAAACACCATACATAAGGCAATACGAGAACATAGGAAAGGTACTATATGTGAAAGGAGTAGTTCTGTGTGCGAATTATTTTCCATATTATCCTAGGCCGCATCCGTGGGAGTTACTTGAGCCCATGGTTGTCCATCCCCTCCTTGGTAAATATGATGTAGTAGACCCTGTTGTTATTTCGAAGCATATTGACTGGGCTACTGGCCATGGAGTAAACTGTTTCTTTATGTCATGGGTTCCAACGTGGGATGGTGGAAGCCTCCAGCTCCTAGAGAACATTGCTAGGTTTATGGATAACCCTTTATCATCCAACATTATGGTAGCCATTCAATATGAGGGTATTCAAGATAGACTTCGAAGAGCAGGAGTAAAGCCGGATGCAAATGGCATTTACCATGTTGAGAATAGTAATCAATGGGAAACTATAGTAGAGGATATGAAAACACTAGAAAAACTATTTTTCACGCGGAATAACTACCTCAAAATCAACGGTAAGCCCGTCGTATACTTCTATGCGAGTGGCTCCCTCAGCGGCAATATATCCGGGTTCGTAGAAGACATTAAACGAGAAGTGAACATATACATGATATCCGACTATGCACATCCATGGGCTGCCACATCATCATTTACAATAAACAATACTGGTGGATGGATCGAGGAATGCGACGAAAGAGGTAATTGTTTCCTCATCAATTACGCAGTAAACTATGATGCCTGGACCACATGGGCTGCCGGCTGGTACACACCAGTAGTAGAGCCACTAGAGGAGAACTATCCAAAATTCCTAGACGAAGGATATAAAGTATGGAGTAAACTAGCATTAAAGTATAGCAAAACATTTGTTCCCTCCATAATACCCGGGTTCATTAATCTTAGGGATCCAGATTTCCCGAAACTCCCAAGAAAACCCGAAATGTTCAAAGCAATGGTTTTAACAGCTCTAGAATATTCTACGACTCCTGCTGGAGAGAAAATAATAAAAATAGATACCTATAATGAATTTGGTGAAGCAACGGGAATAGAGCCCACTAGAGAGGAAGGCTTCGCCTACTTAGAGGTATTGCGTAGCATTCTCCTGAATCTGACAAAGGATACTTCCCCACCGACAATTACGAGTCTGAACTGGACTCCAACACGGGTAATCTTAGACAAAGTTTATGACATTAACGTGAGTTTCACGGCAATTGATGATGAGAACCCAATAGCATATGCTGAGCTTCGTTTTGTTCCAGTTGAGTACTACTACATGGTTGAGAAGTACGGTATGAGGCCTGAGGATTATCCAAAGGTTTTCCCACCGGATAAAGAAAGAGTTTTTGTTTTAACTCCTATTGACGGAAAGTTTGATAGCTTGAAAGAGGAGTTTTCAGTTCAAATAAGAGATATTGTTGGTGGAAGAGAGTACAAAATAGTTGCCTTGATTAAAGACCTTGCAGGAAATGAGAAAATAGTAGAAGTAAAAACACCTTATATAAGACAATTTGAAAACATTGCTAAAACAGACGACATTATTGTTATTGCTGACTATTACACGTGGTACGAGCAAATAACAGCACAAGGTTCCCATTGGAGAGGTGATAAAGGTGAAGTAGCTCATTCACAATACCCTCTCCTTGGCGAATATGCTTCAAGTGACCCTATAGTGATAAGTAAACATATTGATTGGGCAACGGGACACGGAATAGATGCTTTTTCCATTAGTTGGTGGACAACGGGAAACGATGAAAGAACATGGGACTACCATAGCAAGGAAAACTTGGACACTTTATTAAGGAACCCGCTAATTAAAGGCATAGAATTTTGTATACTGTATGAAGACTACGGGAGATTGCCTGTGAAGAGAATTATTTACGATTATGATCCTAATGGAAACGAGTTTATACCCCTCGATGATCCTCAAAATATGCAAAGACTACTCGAAGACTTTAAATTCCTTGCAGATACTTACTTCTCACATCCACAATACTTAAAAATAGATGGAAAGCCTGTTGTCCAATTTGACGCTGATAGAATATGGTTCGGAAATATAGAGGAAGTAATAAGCTTACTTCGAGGTAAAATAAGAGAAGAGAAAGGATATGAAATGTACCTTATCAGTAACGTACTAGGATGGTACTTTCCTAATGCACCATATGATGTATTAGAAGAAAGAAACATTCAAATTGTGAAAAGCATGGATGCTATTTCGGCAAATGGAAACATGTGGTTATATAGTATTGAAGATGCAAGAAGCGACTTTCCCACATTTGTAAAAAGTCTTTACGAAAGATGGTACAATTTCTCGAGAAATTATAATTCCCAGACTACGCTTATTCCTAATCTTATGCCCGGCGAAGAAATAAATCCATACTGGGTGAGGGATCCAGCGTATGTTCCACTTAAAAGAAGCCCCCAACTTTTTGAAGCTTTAATCAAAATAGCACTCAAATATGTAGGTACGAAGACTAAAATAATAAAAATAAGTGCCTTCAATGAATGGGGTTATGGATTAGCAATAGAGCCTTCTCAAGAGGAGAACTTTGCTTATCTTCAAATTCTGATGAATTATCTAAAAAGATAGAAACTACTTCATATTCTCCAACTTTTAACTTTTTGAGGATAATTCATTAGTCATTAATCGTTGCTCATATACAATATCAAACTATAAGCCTGCAAACCCCCTGGATTTTTATAAATATAGAGCCCTAGCGAGGAGCCTAGAGGTAGAAGTCTTAAGAGAAGGCCCTAGGTAGATCAGTACTATTTAGAATAAATGCCCAGCGGGCTCCTATCCATTGAACAGGGCTTCAACACGCGTGCATAGCCGACACGCGACTGTTCTGTAGGGGGCCTGGTGGAAGGAGAGTTCTAAGTGAAGAACAAGGACTTAAACTATAGAGAAACATAGAAAGTGATCAAAGATGTCTCCAGAAAAGATTTATCACCAAGGGTGCTCAATGTAGTTTTTAAGCATACTTGCTGCATATTAGCATTTATCAGCGTGCTTCAAGGCGAGTTCTGCCTCCTCTTTCTCAAACAGCTTCTCGGGGCCTACTCCTATTTTCTCTAACCCATACTTTGCTACCGTGTAGAAAGTTGACCAGAATTTTGAATAAAGGTAGAGCTTGGGGAATCCTAAATACTTAAGCTTCTCCGGGATCTTTTCTAAAATCGCTTCGAATTCTTCTTCCTTAAATTCGTGCCTTTTTGGATACTCTTCTTGGAGAAGAAGAAAGATGGCTTTTACTGAGAGCTCAATACATTCCTGGGATGCAGACACGCTTTCAGCATAGTAATGGTTTTCTAAGGGACTTCTAGCTTCATTCAATTTATTAGACGCTCTTTTGAGGAAGCTCTCTGCCATTTGTATATTTTTCCCTCCACCCACCACTCACACCGTGTTTTTAAGTTTATGAATTCTTATGCCTTAAAACAGGTAAGCCGAAGCCCCACTCCCTCCTCGCAAGAAGATTCAGAAAAACAGTAGCAATCCTGGAATGCTTGCACCTAAATCCCAGTTGATTTATAACCTCCCCTTCTACAGCCAGGGATAAGACGTGTCTAGTAGCGTACAGGTCACTCTCCACGGCCCAGAAGCCTACAAGAAGCACACGGAGGAGCAGGCAAAAGAGCCAGAAATACATCCGAAATGGGAGGCATTCAAAGCAGGGATCAAGACGCTTGGAGGAGAAGCGGGCAGAAGAGCTTGGACTAATATAAAAGCCCTGGCAAGAGACACCGGAGAGGCGTTCAAGTATCACGTAGAGAGGGAACTCGGAGTTAGGCTTGGCTCATTGATTAAGAGGAATACTAGGATTGTGCAGAGAAGGATGGAGAGTGTTGATGAATGGTTATTGTAGTTTTTCTATATGTTTATTAACTCAAACTCCATGTAGAGCTCGATGAGAGAGTTAGAAGAGTCCATAGCGACCTCGTCAACGAGGTCAAGGTAGATCATGTAGACTGCTTGTGAGCGTGCATCGACTAATATAATTACTTCTACACTACCTTAGAGAATTACAAATCCAAGGCGATATACTTCATAAGTTTATGTAGTCGCGATCCTAGAGAATCGTAAAGGACTCTAACATAGTATCTAATTGCTACGGCTGTGTGTTGATCCCAGCGTACTGTGGCTTTATAGTGGGGTTTGAACTGTAAGTGATTATTCCTACAAGTCTTAGAATTGATATAACGCTTTGAGTGTCTAGATTGCAGACATCTGCTATTTTCTCGGGTGGTTTAACCCTGTTCGTAATTACACACTCAACTCTCTCATCAAGCTTTGGGAGGATTTTTGATAATACCTCTGGGTTTGGGATAACCAAGTACCTCTTCTTCCTCCCACCCCTACCTATTTTCAACTCGATTACCAACCCACTCCTCGTTAAGATAAAAGTGTGCCACTCAACCACAGCTCTTCCACCCAGCTCTAGTACTTTCGAGAAGGGTACCGCACCATTAGATCTCACCAATTCATATATTTTCAACCTAATGGGGTGGTTTAATACATCCTCAACGCTCACTTTCTGCCTTAGTATAATTGGTATAATCAATGGTAGTGGAATCTTGATCCTGCGTATGAAGTCTTTAATGTCATCCCATGATGAAGCAATAAATACACTTGCAGCAACAATGGCTATAGCCAATACACCCATTGTTGGCGCTAGAACAGTAGTACTTTGCTGTGTCTTCACACTTTCAATAATTCCATTAGCAACGCGCTCTAGGGCATCTTGATCACCATATAGACAGTAACTCCATAGATCACTACTATTCAAAGCCCCCTTAGAGGACACGACATCAGTGGAGGCGACTAAGCCATTAAACCTTGATAAATACCCAACTACATCACTATATTCACCTCTCGATATATTCGTAGCTAAAACCACTACTGGGGATTCAGTTGTCTCGTTTAAATCAACTGGAAATAAGATCCTTCCATGGAGCTCAGGGTATTTCTTAACTAAATCTCTTGCAACCTCGTAACTGCAAGAATCGAGTACGATGTAGGTTAAAGTAGAGTTTGAAGTGTGAGGATAATTTACCCCCCGAATAAGTAGAGTTACCGACACCAACAATACACTAAGTGAAACCACCTGCATAACTCTAGATATAGCACTCATTAAACCACGCTAGTCATCAGCCGGGTTTAGACTCGTATTAACTCCACTACTATATACTAATAACACTTTATTAAATAAAAACAAACTAAGACATAAACCATTGACAAGGATCCACAAGTCTAGCTAAATAAAGCACACTTTGACTCGACCACCCCTAGCTAGATCCATTAAAGCCTGTGACCGATCTAAAAATAGTTGCGATTAATTGTAAATAGATGTGAGTATGTGGTTGTTCTTCTGCGTGTGTTATTTAAACCGCTTTATAAGCTAAGTGTAGTAAATGAGTGGGTAGAGGGGTTTACTGATGAGTCTCCCTGTGAGGGCTACTGTGACCGCTAGAGTGGAAGCGGTCACTCCCAAGGGAGATGAGGGATTACTAGTGGAGTTCTTGAGGACATACCGTGATTCAGTCCAGTTGGTTGTAGATGAGATTTGGGGTTTAAGTGAAGTACCATCATGGGCAGAGCTACACGTTATGTTCTACAATAGATTGATGAAAATGGGTTTTAGAGCACACCATGTATCAGAGATATATAAACGCGCTAAGGAGGTTGTTGAGTCGACTAGGAAGAACAGTGGTTCAAAGCCATTATTGAAGAAGCTAACAGCTAGAATACACACTCTAGACTATAAAATAGACCTGGATAAGAAGATACTGAGATTGGCAATATTACACGGTAAGTGGGTTGAGTTGAAGCTAGTGTGGTATAGCTACCTCAATAAATACCTCGATGGCTCCTGGAAGCCAGGTGAGATAATAGTAAGTTATAGGTATGGGAGAATACTTGTATATATAACGTTCCACAGAGACGTAGTGTTTAGAGAACCCCAGACAGTCATGGGTGTAGACTTAAACTTCAATAACATAACATACACGATAATAGACTTGAACAGTGAATTAGTCTCTATAGGCGTAATGCCGTTTAAGGGGTTGAAGAGAGCGTTGCACTATAGGAAGCTAGCCTAAGAGTTGCAGGGAAAATACCCGAGGAACTGGAGGTTCTTGAAGTGGGCTAGGAGAAGTAGAGCTAGGTGGCTTAGCAAGGCGAGGAGTATTCTAGTCGACTCAGCGCATAGAGTATCTAGAAGGCTTGTAGAAGTGGCTAGAGAATACAATGCTGTAATAGTATTCGAGAACCTGGAGGAAATAAAAGAAAACAATAATGGTGGTAAGAGACTGTCATGGGTGAAGCCACTGTGGTGCTATAGGAGGATACAGGAGTACACAGAGTACAAGGCATTGATAGAGGGTATTAAGACAGTATACGTAAACCCAGCTAGAACCTCCAAAAAAGCACCTAATGGCAAGAGAGTAAAGTTCATAAATTACAGGTTTCTACAGCTAGGAGAAGTCATTACAACTAGAGACGTTGTGGCCTCATGGAACTTAGCCCTCAAGGCTTTAAAGCGGATGAAGGGCTCATGGGTTACGTGGAGCCCTGATAGCCCCCGCAGTGAAGCAGTGAAAACCCGAGCCAAGCGGGGGAACCCCGAGGCAAAGAAATATTTAAAAATAACTACAGCTATCCACAAATAATTACCTCGGGGAAACCCTCCACAGGGCTACTAGATCTCTCGGCATTAATTAACAACTCATAGTCACTAGTGGTTAGTGGACCGGCACAATAAATTGCAATACTTTTATTAATCGACACGATAAAGTGCGCTAACCCACCATTGGTAAATAAATCCCTAATAGCGGAGAAGTCTCGGCCACTGGGTAATGAGGAATGAGATGGGTGAGTGTGAGCTGTGAGACACTGCGGAATCCGCGGTATAGAAACACTGTTCACTCCACCTTCTAGTAGAAACCCCCATATCGACAATGCTATTCCCCGCTTTCTCTAGGCTTAGCAATAACAGGGTTGAGTTGGGGAAGTTGTTCACTATATCTGTTATACTCCTCGCTCGTAGTTGTCCCAGCCGTGGTGTTGTGTATAGTTATGCCTTGTGAAATAGTAGCTGTGTTACTTGGTAGAGAGTACCTCGCTTTAACACCACACTACTTCGCTTTGATATCTCTAAACTACCTATACGTTGCATTGGGCTACATGGTTCTAGGTAGTTTCTTTAGCGGTGTTGGGGATACCAGGGTTAATCTAGAGGCTACAGTAGTCTACGCTGTTGTATTCGCTGGGTTAGCAGTAGCTCTCTCTGGGTTAATAGGGGTTGATGGATTAGCATACTCAATAGTATTGGCTAATGGTGCTTCAACAATCTACAGCCTAGTAGTTGCACGTAGGAAGCACGGGGTGAGCTTAGACTACTACTCGACACTAGGTGTTTTTGGAGCGGCTGTGTCATCAGCTATACCGGCATACATATTATCAACGAGTATACAAGTCGTTGGAGTACTCCCCAATCTATTGAAAATAGTAATTGGTGGACTAGCATACCCGTTAATTTACGCAACCCTCCTACCAAAACTAGGGGTTATCAATAGAGGCGACTTAGACTTCATAGTCAACGCCTTCTCAAAGATCAAGCCACTAAAACCACTAATACTACTCATAGCGAAATACGAGGAGAAGTTAATCAAGTCGTAAAGCTTATGGAGGACACTAAGTATTCTTTAATAACTTAGATTATTGAAGTGAACCTAGACATATCCCGGTTTAAGCCCATTGCAGAGAACTAAGTTTAAAAGCCCATATGGTGAGAATACTAGCGGGGTGAGGGGGTAGCGTCTACTACGATGAGTTTTGAAGTTAAAGTGTCTAAGAAGAGACTGGTTTCACTACCTAAGGCTATTGCAGATAAAATGGGTATAAGGGAGGGGATGAGACTCAGGATGTACATTGAGGGCGATAGAATAGTTATTGAACCAGTTAGAGATGCATTCTGGCATGCACTATATGGACCTAAAGTAGGATATATAAGTTTTAAAGAGCTTGAAGAGGAGAGTGAGCGTGAACAAGAAAAACTACAAAATTCTACTTGATACCCCATTTCTATTGCCTTTTATAGGATTTAAAACAGACGAGGTAGTAATGAATTGTATAGAAAAATTAAAAGAGCATGAGGTATACTATAGTGAACTAAGTATTTTAGAGGCACTGTGGAAGATAACAAAGAAAATACGTGAACTAAGTAGTGGACAGGATTACAACAGAAATAATATAGTGGAAGTCGTAGCTAACGGAATTAGAGCAATTAGAAGAGACTTAAACAGGGCAGAAATCACTGAAGAGGCAGTAAAGGAGGCAATAAAACTATATGTACTTGGCCACAGAGACTTAATAGACAATATACTATATAGCATCACTATTACACAAGAAGATGTAAAGTTCTTGACTATAGATGAATCACTCAAAACCTTCATCAAAAGTAGAAATCTCAGGAGTGACGTCTTCATAATGCCTCTTGACCTGTAGGGGTTATTCACAATTTTTGTGTTTAAACATAGTTTTAAAGTATAGCTTGCTACATTGTTGACTAATCCCAGGTATTTAGAAAGTTCATAAAACTCTACTCAAGTATTCAGGAATAATGGGATTCCTCACGGGGTGGTAAGCTATCGAGACTCCGCTAAGAGTAAACTACTAGGTAAAAATTCACGGGCCCCCCTTAATGTTCATTGTTGCGTCTAGCCAGCTGAACGCGCCTATTGAGTAGTTATAGTAGAAGTATGTGTATAGTGTGCAGTAGGTGTTATAGTAAAGTTCTGCCCTTAGAGTTACGTTGCCAGCCCAGCCTGTGGACCTTGGAGTGAGTATTATTGAGCTGGTTTCATCGGGGTATACTAGGAGGTTGCCATCTACTTGAGTAATATTTATACTACTACTGGTGGCAGTCTGATTAACCAACCATACTTTAATACTATATATTGAGCCATTACAAGAAGCATTGTATAGTCTTAACCAGCCAGTGAAGTTCGTGTCTAATATATCTGTGTAGACCATGAGCACTGGTCCTTCAAACCAAAAGTATACTTCAAAGACGTCTCCACCTAGTAGTGTGCTCTGCGTATAATTGTATGTATATCCACCGCAGGAAATACTAATAGTAGCGTTAACTACACTTGGATTCACAAGCGGGATTTCAACAATACCGGATTCATTTACATGGCCGGATCCAATGAGACCACCGGAGGAGTCGTAAATATAGACATAGCAACAGTAGGGTAAGCCCTTAACAATGAGTACACGGGTCTCAGTTGTAAAACCAACGATTTGGAAAACAGCAGACGGCTTATTCCTGATTTGATATACTGTTAATCCAAAGTTATCGGAATATATAGGTGACGAGTCAACTCTCTCCACGTAGGCTACTAATCCACCACCACCCGTAACATTGTAGAGCCATGCTTTGAGAACTACCGTGCCATTGGGGTATATGATCTGCTGAAAGGATACACTAAACCAAACACCAGTTACACGACCAGTTATTGCAGTATCTACTAGTGCCGGTATTACGGGGCCTCCCGGCTCCCTTATAGTTGTCCCCGTGTACTTATATATTCCGAAAAACCACCCTGTACCATTGTTTTTTATTCCAGCTAAGTAGTGGTATCCACTTGTGCTATTCCAGAGAGACACTCCCCTAATCCCATCAGTCGGCGAGCCTGCGTCATCAGTCTTCATGAGTGCTGTGAACGAGATATTAGCGATTACACCTGGGGGGTATTTATATCTTAATGTGCAGCCACCGTATAGTCCACCACTAGGGTTACCATATACCACTATACCGCTACCGTCACTTGTGTAATAGAAACTGCAGCCTTGACCGTATTCCTGGAAGTACTGTAAGACGTAGTCACTGCCTTGAGTGAGGTTATAAACTAGCCCAGTTCTATATACTAGCCTTAAACCCATATTCCTAGCTGAAATATTCACTATCGCGCTTGTCTTGTAGTTGGATAGCTCTACCACTACGTTTGGGTACTGGGGGTCTTCAAACCACACGTGGGGTTGTGAAATATTAACTGTGAAGTAACTCCATCTCTGCGTGTAGATTGTAGCGTAGGCGATGCCTGCTACTAGGAGCAAGACTATTACTGCGATGAATGCTCGCCGAGTCATACACTGCTACCTCTACCTTTATTAAATAAGCCCCTTAATTTACTCAACAATGGGTTTAAGCTGCTCACCTCACTCTTCCTTCTAATTCTAGCGCGTGTTACTGGTGTTTTTGGCTTTAGTAGTAGGAGTATTATTGAGCCAGCTGTGAATGCTATTAATATGTTGAATGCTGTGAAGAAGTATATTGGCCTCCATGGTAGGTAGTATGTCCAATTATATGTTGCTCTAGGTGGGTTTAAGTATACTCTGCCTCCACCAGTACTCGTTATTGTCACTGTGTATGGTATTGATGGTATAGCGTCTAGTGATGCGAAGCGTAGTAGTGAGTATAGTAGTGATACTAGTAGTGAGGCTGACGCCGTCGAGGATGGTGCAAATGCAACCCAAGACCTCCACTCCTTGACTGCCCCAATGACTCCTAGAGCACCGAGTATCCCTGTGAACGCTGCGTAAGCCAACATGAAGATAGATATTGAGACTAGGCTATCGAGAAATGGGTATTTAGCTGGGTATCCAGCTACTCTGAGGCTGTAGCTTAGTGGGGATATGTATCCACTCAGTGTGTATCCATCATAGACTACTAGTGGCTGGAATAGTATGTAGACTGTGAATAGTGAGGACGATATTGACACTATACTGGAGATTAATAAGTATAGTTTACCAATAAACCCAAGCCTAGTCCACCAATACCACGCGATCTCCTCTGAGACAAGCTCTTGTAGCGGCTTAGCTCTCCTCCTATGAAACCACGGTCTCCACGACACGGGTCCTCACCAAGCCTAGTAAATTATACTGTACAAT
>JAGDWI010000003.1:312995-384017 GCA_023269825.1 Desulfurococcaceae archaeon | reverse complement strand
CCACGGTCTCCACGACACGGGTCCTCACCAAGCCTAGTAAATTATACTGTACAATCACTCTGTAGACTCCAGCACCGTATAAGCCTAGGTCGATCCACACACTAGACAATGGCTCAAAAAATATACTCGTAGAGTTCACTAAGCGACCCCGCTCAAGATCCACGATGTAGATACTAGCGTTGACTCCAACGGGGTTTGGATTATCGACTACTATACTGGATTCCACGACGTGTACTATGAGGTCCCTCCAGTAGAAGACAGCTAGGTATGAGGTCTCAAAAACCCCCTTGTCAAGTGTAAACCTACACTTAATTGGTATAGCCTCGTAGACTGATAAATTAGCTGGTATTGGGGGTATGGGCTCGAGTACTCTAGACTTGTATACTTGCTCATATATAGTACTAGGTATAGTAGCTATCACGGTGTCCCCGTTCACAATAATAGTCTCGAGTGGGTAGCTAGTATTAGCCCCGATCGGGCTGTAACCGCACATAGCACTCTGGAGTACGTAGAAACCACTGAGAAGTAGCTTAGCGGATACAGTGCTATTCTCTAGGTTAAAGCCCCACTCAACGCTAATACCTGGTAGACTATACCTTGGAGTAGCTTGGTCAACATATAGAGCCCCTATGAGAACGCTATTAATGGATATCGCTAGTAGAATTGCTACACCGAGAACACGGGGGTCTCTAAGTGGCTGTACATAGCCCCTCTCAACCTCCCTTAATAGGATATATGCTATTAGAGCGAAGTATAGTGTGAGGAGTGGAAGCCAAATATAAATAGGGAAACTAGCTACTATATTATACAGCTTCATGTGGTTGCCATTAAGCCCGACACGAGTCCACCCATTACCATTCCCCACTAACACGGAGCCTCCATTAACACCGTTACCATTAAGTATATATAAGCCCATAAAGCAAGGAGTACTCCAAGCCTCAACACGGCAAACCAACACACTGCTCTGATTACCCGGCTTAACCACGTAGTCCGCTAACCCAACAACAAGACGCCACTGTGAAACAACGTGGTTACCACTAGTAGAAATAATGAATGCTACAGGAGAGTAGAAAGCCTTACCAGTAAACAACACAAAGAACAAGAATAAACCAATATAAGCTAGGAAATAGAGGACGCGCCTACGAAGAAAAAAAGTTTTGGGTTAGGGGTCACCTAGCCCACCCTCTAGTCTTCAGCTATGGCGTTGGACTAACCGGTGCCTCGTTTTCTTGTGATACGTATACTCCTACCTTGAAGCTCACTGTGCCAGCACTATATGCGTCGAACCTTAAGTCTAGTCTAAAGGCCTCGCCGGGGTTCAACGAACCAGCAGAGACGTATGTCCCGCTGCTCCCTAGTAGGTCTAGCTCAGTTACATATGTTACGGTACCACTCGAGTCTACCTTGTATATCACTAGCTTAGCGGTGGTGAGGTAGCCGCCATAAGTTGCATCGTCTTCTAATCTGAACCACACGTATACTGGATCGCTTCCACTGTAGTATCCGAAGCCGTAGAAGTCCTGTATGTACCAGGATCCAACGGTAATGGGTATGCTAACATCAATGCTCTCGTATAGTTGTACCGGGTTATTACTTGTCTCATTAGTCCACTGGCACACAGGGTTGCTGGGTTCTACTGTTATACTATTGCCTCCATAGGTTGGTGCGCCGGCGTTTGAACCGGCTCGTGGTAGATAGCCTGATATGTCGGGTTGATCCACGATGCTGTAGAATCCTGTGCACGCTGCACCTGTTACTCCACTTGGTCCAGATATGTCTACTGTGCCTGTCATCCACCTGTATGCGAATGCTGTTGCGTTTACTACTCCTATGAGGGCTACTACTGCTACTACTAGTACTAGTAGTCTTCTATCCACTTCACCCACCTTTTTCCATATAGCCATTGTGTTTTATTTATCCATCATAAACCCCCTTTTAAACTTTATAGTCTCTTCTCTATTGAATACCTTAATGTAGACTTCACTTGTTTAACTATGTGTTTTTAATGTAGAATCCTATGCGGAATACTCCCCTAGTTGGCTTGTCACTATTTAATACTATTGTAACCCTGTACACGGACTCCCCTGGGGGTAGGCTTAACTCGTATTTATTGTAGCTTGTAGCGTCTACTACTAGGACACTATTTCCACTACCATCCCTCAGTATTACCTCTAGCCCAGTCGTATTCAGTGGCTTCTCAACAATTACATCAACGTACTTGACACTAGTTGTATTAGCGTAGAATAACGCTACATCACTGTAAACCCAGTATCCTATTGATGCATTAATATAGATCCTCAAAGAGTCGAAGACACTCTCACCCCTCCCACTGTAGCAGACAAAATCCCCTGGGATAATGCGGACTCCCGCTACACCCGTTGAATATGGAGTAAAGCCAATACACTCAACTACCCCGACTACAATGGGTCTACCAGTGGAGAGATCTATGGAGAAGGCAACCTCTGGTTTATATGCGTAAACCCATGGGTTAAACGAGTATAGTAGAATAACTAAAGCGACTAGAAGCAATACAACAACTAAAACCCTACTCCGAGTAAGCATCTATAAACCACCAAGTGCAAAACTATCTCAATAAAATCTGCAGGTAATAAACCTAATAAACAACAAGGTTTAAATGTAAAACCACGAAGCTCCCATGGATTAATCCACAGTAGCACATTATCCGAATAGTTCCAGTGTGGAACACGGTTTCGCAGCGGAACCATGAAGTCACTGCTCGAGGTCAAAGACTAGGGAGAACATGGTTACCTGTGGATTACTTCAATATACTTTTCGCTTATGGATTGCCATATATTAGGTCTTGATCTTCAAGAGTCGGGATATATTAACCCCTCACTAGTATCTCTACTCTTTAAGGGTGTTGGACAATATGTCCAAGCGAATTCATAGGTGGATACCTACACTATTATTGCTGCTAGTTGCTTTAAGCGTGTTGACTACGGCTGAGCAATCTATTGTTGTAGAGGATGTTCTTGGTAGGCGCGTTGAGTTGCCTGGTGTTCCTAGGCGTGTGGTTTCACTGGCACCATCTATTACTGAGGTTCTCGCTGAACTCGGATTACTTGATAGAGTTGTTGGTGTTGATAGTTTCTCAGTGAGTGATTGGTATTTGAATACTAGTGGTAGACTCAGAAAGAGGAGTGTAGTTGATATTGGTGGCTACTGGTGGAGTGCTATTAAGGTAGAGGAGATCTTGAGGTTAAACCCCCGATGTTGTATTAGCAGATAGTGGTGCACACAAGCCACTACAGGAGACTCTTGAATCCTACAATGTGACAGTAGTGTATATTCACGGTGCTTCAGCTAGGAGTGTCAACGAGGTCCTCAGCGATATATACACTATTGGATTAGTATTCAATGAAACCAATAGAGCAGAGGAACTCATAGGTAGAATTACTAGTGGGTTAAACGAGGGATTTAAAATACTGAGGCAATATAATGGTAGGAGAATACTAGTAGTACTGGACTTCTGGCAGGGTATATGGGTTGCAGGTAGAGCGACATTCATAGATGATGTACTCTCAAGACTTGGGCTAGTCAACGCAGCTACTACATATGGGTGGAGTGCAGTGAGCGTGGAGACAGTGTCTAAGTGGAGTCCAGACCTCATTATAGTGGCTTGCTCATATGCCACCAACGAGACCATTAGAGAGGTTGGTCTATACGATCTAGGTAAACCCATAGTATTACTGAATAGTACAGAAGTAGACATTATCTCGAGGCCGGGGCCACTAATACAACTAGTACCACAAGTACTCTACGCAGCACTCGAGCGTGGACTGGGTAAACCCGTTGAGACGCCGACATCTACTACGCCACTGCCAACTACTGTAACAATAAAGGAAACGGAGACCACTACGATCACTACACAGGGAGGGATGAGGGCTATGGAAATGAATCAAGCGGTAGCAATAACAATAGTTGTAGCCATAGTAGTGTTCTTTACCGGGCTATATATTGGCTCTCGGAGGAGGGGTTCTTGAATAGTAAGTTGAGACTACTCTACCCATACTCTACACCTACACAGTTACCCTCAACGAGGGCATACCAGGGAGAATAGTCGTGTATAGACTCTATAGAGCACTATACACGATACTAGCCGGCACTGTCCTCGCAGCATCTGGATGTATACTGCAGGCTTCACTGAGGAACCCACTAGTGGATCACTACGTTCTCGGCACGGGGTCTGGTGCATTATTCGCTGTTTACGCTACATTACTAGTGTTAGATCATGTTACTCTATGGATTATTAGTTTAGCAGCAGCTATTGGGGGTCTCTCTGCACTAGCAGCGACGATCCTCATCGCCGAGAGTATATCTGGAAGCGACATCGCCTATGTACTCTCAGGTATTGGTGTTACAAGCTTATTCTCAGGTCTCTCAGTGCTCCTACTCTACTACGTCTCCTCGAGGTGTGGCTATGCATCACTAATGTTAACGGGTACATTTATACAGTCACGTCTCGAGAACCTACCATACGCATTAATAGCGGCGATACTAGTAGTTCTCGGCTACGTTGTCTTAGCGAAGAGACTCAACGTCGTCATGCTTGGAGACGATCACGCTGCCCAACTCGGAGTCGATCCTGGCTTAACGAGGCTATTGGCCTCTATAATTGCTGGTGTTAGTGCTAGCATTATTGTCTCGCAGTTTGGAGTTATTGGATTCCTCGGTCTCGTGACTCCACACACTGCTAGGTTTTTACTGAAGACTAGTGATAATAGACTAGTAATACCACCGGCTATGGCCCTCGGCTCACTACTATTATTCACCACGGATACTCTATCTAGGTCTCTAGTGGCTAGAGTTGTGGGTGAAGTTCCAGCTGGAGCAGTTATATCTGCTATTGGAGCGCCATTCTTCCTAGTGCTCCTTGTTAGGAGGTTTAGAGGTGGCTTCACTTGATCTCTATTAAGAGCCTCAGTGTCAGGTATAAGAGTAGTGGTGTAGTAGCACTTAGAGATGTGAGCATAGATATACCTAGTAACAAAGTCACATGTATTCTAGGCCCCAATGCATCTGGTAAGACAACACTACTTAAAGCCATAGCGCAGTTAATTAACTATGATGGCGTAGTCGAGGTTAATGGTAGAGATGCTAGGGGTATTATTAGTGAACTTAGGAGAATGCTATCATGCTCTTCAACACTCGAAGAGCTAGATCTACTCGGTGTCACAGTACTAGATGTACTCGTCTACTCTAGATACCCTGCTTCAAGGGGGTTCTTCACGAGCGAGGAGGATCTTAGGAGAGTTAGCGAGGTGTGTGAGAGGCTTGGATTAAGTGATCTAGTGAGTAGGAGGCTCGGTGAACTCAGTGCTGGTGAATTACAGAGAGTTGTACTCGCAGCGGCCCTCGTGAAAGACCCGAAGGTGCTACTACTAGATGAGCCGGACGGCCACTTAGACGTCTACTCGAAGACCTGGCTGTCTAGCTTCCTTAGAGAGATCTCTAGTCGTGTAACAATTGTTCTCTCTACACACGACCCATTATTCGCCTCGATGACATGTGACTACTATGTAGTATTATCACGGGGTCGAGTAGTCTTCACGGGGTTCCACGATGAATTACTTAGAAACACTAGTTTATTAAAGAGAGTTTACAATGTATCCTTTACAAGTATCTCTATTGGTGGATTAAGAGTCCTCATACCACTCAATCAGAGTGCTTACAGAGATAAGCTAATGAGGCAATGAGTATAGAGTCGTCGAGGTACCTTCTATAACTCCTCCAGCACACGAGTAGTCCAATGGTTCTCGGTAGGAGTTCTCTAAGCTTTAAGTAAGGCTCACTATACTCCTCTACAAGCCCCGGGTAGACTAGGTTATTTCCTACGAGAACACCGATAACTTCTACTTTACCAGGCTCTCTACTAGATATGACAATGAAGTCTCTGAGTAAGACAATATTCTCTCTCACAGTATTCAATAATCCACTATTAAACCCCTAGTAGAGTACTGGTTGACAATTGAGCCACGGGGCATTAATACTGGTCACCGAGATCTCTTTGAAAACCCCTCCTAGCCACGAGAGCACTCCACTCTTAACTAGAGTAACCACTCTTCTCACAGTTCTCTCGGGGAACCGAGTTTCTTAGACAATGCAACTCGCCCAATACCCTCACTAAGTAAGGCGAGGAGTGTGCTGAAAACCCCCACTGGATCCAGGCCAAGCCTCTCTACTGCTAGAGTGGAATCCAAGAGATCACGGCATTGAATCAAAAACACACACCACGTAAATTAATAAATCTAAGCCATATAGGTGAGTAGATCAAACACACTCCTCCAATACTTCTACATTAAGCCACCTGATGGATGGAGCAACTTACGGTATCCATAAAGCCGAGTATAAGTGATAAATAACACTACTCTCTATAGATTAATTTGTATAGAGAGGTGTACTGTGTTGAGCGTGATCCAGGGGAGGAGTCAGAGAGAGGTATTCATTGAGGGTTTGAGACTAATGCGTAGTGGTACATTATTTATTATTATAGCGAGTATTTTGAGCTTTATCGCTGGAGTACTATTATTGTTTGCACTCTCATGGTTTATTCTCAAGTATACTGGGATATCTATTGCTCCACCCATTGAGATAATGCCTGTTGCGGCAAACCGTCCTAGTAGAATATTAGAGGATTTTCTCGAGAAGATTTTGAGTTCACCACGTCTACTCATGATGGGACTAATCATAGTCATATTTCTACTGGCCTCGGTAATACTGAATTTGATTGGGTTCTGGTCCCGCTTTATTCCAGGTGTTAGGAGACTTGGGCGTGTGAACTTGGAGTTTAGTACTGCTTCGACACTGATAGGGGTTGGGTATTTCTGGGGTTATTTAATAATATTAGTGTCATTAATCACAGGTATTAGTGCACTCGCGTACACTATTAGCACTAGGAATTTATTTGGAGTTGTAGCTTCAGCCATGGGTCTCCTAGCTGGAGTATTGATAGGGGGTTTACTTGTATTTATTGGGTCTATAGGTCTCATAATTCTAGTGTACAGACTACACGAGCACGAGAAAAACCCACTATACCTAGCATCAGCAGTACTGTTCATAGTATACATCATCGCCTCATTCATATCGATGACTCCATACATAGGGAGCTTCATATCAATCATAGACTCTGCACTACTATTCATAGCGTGGATTCTACTATACATAGCGCTTGGAGAAAGCATTAGTAGAGCGGGAGCTACACCCAGTCAACCAACTCCACCAATACCACCACCGCTATAGTTGAATGCTTTTTGCAAGCATTGTGGCTTCTCTTATCGTTGAATCGCGGGAATTCGTGGTCGCGAGATCGCGTCTCAACGTAGAAGTCTTCTAGATTAATCCAATGGAGTATTAGCAGTCTATAAGCATTTGTTACTCACCCTGCTCTGTGATTAAATGGCGAGCAGTTCATTACGCTATTCCCGATCCGCTCACCGTAGTAGCTCAATATTATTTGCTTATTGGTTTGCAGCTCTTGGTCTCATGGGCTTGGAGGCGCTTGATTTATAGTAAATGATCTGGAGATTTATTAATAAGCTATTGCACGGTATGGGCATGTCTCACAGAGTATTTGGAAATATTCACAGCTTTTTAGTGATTGATGAACGCTGAGAGTAGAGTGAACTGACCTCCTCCTCGCCCTGAAGGGCGAGGCTTTCAGTTGTAATGTAGAAGCTGAGAGGGGATTATAAACCTAGTATACTGAGATTGGTCGCTAGCTGAGCATGTATATGTATTACGTGCTGATTACTTGGATGGACGAGTGATGTATGCTTTATCTACTAGGCTTCTAAGCTTAGCCGTTGCTTCTCTAACGCTTGGAGCCCACATAATGGCTGATATAACTGCTACACTCCAACCCCGTCACTCTTCTCGCTACTCTCTGAACTAGCTCCTCTGTACTGGAGGCCCCGGGCTTTATAGCGTATAATCTCTCGCCATTACTCACATAGTCTACACTACCCGTGACTGCTGCCACAGTTGAGTACTTCCTAGCAACACTCTTCACTATCTCCCTAGTCAATGACTCATCATAGACTACTATATCAACTCCACGTGTTTTACCTTTAAGAGTTCTTAGTTTGCTTGGCGAGTACTACATAGAGGTAAAATGCGATTATTGATGTTATGAGGGCATAGAGGAGCATGTATAGAGGTTCTGCGAGTAAAGCAGTGTATACATAGCCACCGAGCGCCCATACTGCCCCAAATACTAATCCATATAGGCCATAGGCTAGGGGTCTTCTGGATGGTTCTACTAGTAGTGCTATAGTTGCCCTCATTATGCTCTCCTCCGAGCACATCACGATGCCCCATGGTATAGCTGAAAGGTATAATAATTCGCGTGGAGCATACGCTATTAGAACTATGTATAACGGTATTAGAACAGGAATTAAGAGCAGAGTTTTTAATTTGATATTATCAAATAGTGCTCCAAGCGGTATAGCTACGATAGCGTCGACGAGCATTGCAACAGCGTAAATTAAACCTATTTCAGCGCTACTTAGAACCCCACGTACTTCCTTAAGGTAATACGATGCAATTGACCAATGCATAAAACCAAGAGCCAGGATGCTGGTTGCAATAGTGTAGATCCAGAAAGAATTACTGTAACCTCTAATAGCTAACTGCGGTTTCCTGCTACTAGTAGATTTAAGTGAAGGGTATATGTACCATGCAGTAGTAATCAGTATTAGTGAGATTATACCTGGAGCTAGGAGCGCAGAGTATGCCGCTCTATAACCATAGAATGTTAGTAGAACACTAACCAGCAGTGGACCCGCGAAAGCACCAAGTTGATCTAGTAGCTCATGTATGCCAAATCCTTTACCGACACCAATGCTCTCGGAAACCTCCGCGAGTATAACATCCCTGGTTGGAGCCCTCAAGCCTTTTCCAAGTCTATCAAGAATATATAGAGCAACAACGCTCTGCCATGATGGTGCATAAGCTATCATAGGTATACTGAAAGCTGTTAACATGTAACCTAGAAACGTTGAACCCCAGATCACAGTAGATGATTGAAAAACAGCCGCTAGATATCCTGAGAAAAGCCTAAACACGAGGCCCAGGAACTCGCCTACACCAATAGTGGCTGCAGCCACAGCGGGTGCATTAAGCTCAGCTAAGTATGCTCCACTAATAGACCTAGCTCCCTCATAAACCACGTCTGCAAATAATGAAACAAAACCCAAAAGTAAGAAAACTAGTAAAACTCTTCGCTTAGTGCTCATAGCGCTCATTCCCTGGTGGTGATACATGTGTTTTTAAATTAAAAACCTTCAACTAGGATTAACTCCGTAGACTATGAGATCCCCTATTTAAAAACCGCGTTTCACTAGCAAGGAGAATTAAATTCCATGAGATCAAATGAGTGCTCTATAGTACTGTGTTCGCATCACTAAACATATAAGCATCGTGTAGCTTCGCAGGCAAACATGGTTAATTAATCTTTCATAGTTGTTCTCTTAACTCTTTTTCCTCTAGGTGAGGGGATTACTTCTAGTTTCGCGTTATTGAACTTCAAGTGTAGTTCTCTGCCTTCAAATAATCTGTCGAGGAATACAGCGAGAGCAGCTATTTCGGAGTGTGGTTGATGACCTATGGCTACATTGTAATCCGCGATCTCGTAGAAGAACCCTGGGACTTTTTTCGCGCCAACTATGATCAATAGATCCCTTGGATCCCTTCTTAATTCCCCTATAACATCGTCTACGTGTAGACCATACATTGTCAAGTGAACTATTAACCCACCCTCTTTTCTCCAAGTTTCACAGTAATTAAACGAGTTAACTCCCATTTCAACGTGCAGTTCTCCTCCCCATGCATTAATGATTTTCATGAGAGTTTTATAGACGGATTCATCAACTATGTCTCCTAGTATAAATCCACTTGCACCGAAAGCTCTTGCAACTAGGGCCACATGTGTTGTTACTCTCTTATCGCGGCCTGGTCTATGACCATATCTAAGCACGTATATTTTCCTCTTCATTAACTCCATACCTTTTAACTACTAATTTCTCCCTGATTTTATCAAGGAGAAGATCTATGTTTAATTTCTTTACACACGATACTGGTATGACGTCATCGTGGTCTCTTACATGTTTTTCAACTTCACTTAAAACGCTCTTAAAAGATTGTAGTTTATCTACTTTGTTTAAAGCGTATATTATTGGTTTATTGTATGCACCAATTCTCCTAAGTATTTCTTTACCAGTCTCGATCTCGCTAATTACTTCGGTGATTTTCTTAGATGCATCCACAATGTTTACTATTACATCGGCTTCTGCTACTTCCTCTAAAGTAGCATAAAACGATTCTATGACTTCAGGAGGGATATCTCTTATAAACCCAACGGTGTCTGTTACTATGAAGTTTGCGTCTCTATAGTTGACTTTATATGATTTAGGGGAGAGCGTTGTAAACGGTTCTGGCCCAACGGGTTTAGATAGACCCGTCAACGTGTTAAATAAACTCGTCTTCCCTGCACAAGTATAACCCACTATGACCACGTGGGGTAAACCCGCTTCTACTCTAGCTTTTCTCCTAACGCTTCTAATTAATCTCAGTTTTTCCAGCTCTCTTCTAACTCTTGCTTCACGCTTCTTCAACATAGTGTAGTATTTCTCATATCCATATCTACCCGCTCCAAGGAAACCATGTAACTCACCTAGTTTAGCGTACCTTATAGCCTCCTTAGTCAATGGAAGAGTGTACTTTAACCTCGCTAACTCTATTTGTAGTAAAGCCTCTCTTGAACCAGCATGGTTCGCAAAAATCTCCAGGATCACTAGTATTCTATCCACAACATCTCTCTTCAGTTCTCTCACTAAGTTTATGAACTGCGGTGGTTTCAATTTATCCATTACTATGAGCTTGTCGAACTCCAATGACTTGATCTTCTCTATTTTATCTCGTGATAGATAAGTCTTGGTATTAGTGTTTTTAACAATGATGTAATCTAAGATGTCACTGTAAGCTGTTTTAACTAATGCTAATTCCTCATCGATGAAATCAACGTACTTTTTCGGTATTAGTACAAAAACCTTCAATGATCTCCCTTACTAATTATCTTTTCTTATATTCATCAATATTTATTAAGTCTCCTATGGTTAAATACTCGCCTCTACTCATAGTATGCGCCTCACCGATTTCCTCCACTATTGGCTCCAGTAGTTTAACACCTAGTATTTTTTCGAGTTTCTTCGCTAACTCTATGCTAGGTTTCAATTTACTTGACTCTATTCTCTTAATAGTGTTCACGCTTTCACCTACTTTCTGAGCTAATACCTCCTGCGACCACCCCAATTTCTCGCGCGCTGATTTTACTCTCACCGCGTAATCTTCAACGACCTCGTATTCCTCGGCTTTCCTACTAGGAGGCCTTACTGGTGCTTGTTTCGCTCTTGCTTTCTCTTTCTTCTGAGTTGTTTTATCTGGAGCCTCCTTAACCACTGAGTGCTTTGAAAGCCTCTGATAACATGAGGGACATAGAATTAGCAGAGAACCCTCTACCATCGCTTTCTTGGCTTCCCTTTGATCTAGTTCTCTACCGCACATTTCACAATAATATGACACTTCGTACACCCCTAACCTCTTAAAACTTTGCCTAATACCTATTATATGTGTGGGTTATATTATGGGTAGCGATTACGGGAACACCAATGAACCAAGTAAAGATACTATAAGCGCTCTCATAGAGAACGATGAAGACTACTTAAAGTACTTGGAGACGAAGATAAAGCACCTTGAAGAGGAACGAAAGAAACTACTATTAAAACTAGAGTATTATAGGTCGGAAATGGAGAAACTTCTTTCACCCCCATTAATTGAGGCTTACATCGAGTACGTTCTCCCAGATAATAGAGTTGTCGTTAAAAGTAGTAATGGTCCAAACCTAGTTGTCCAAGTAGCTGAGAACGTTGATAAATCAAAGATAAGGCCAGGAGCTAGGGTTGCTTTAAACCAACGTGGCTCCGTAGTAGTAGACGTGTTACCGGATTATCCTGATCCATATGTTCAATTAATGGAGGTCGTTGAAAAACCCAACATTCGATACAGTGACGTAGGTGGATTAGAAGAACAAATACGTGAACTAAGAGAAGTCGTTGAACTACCACTTAAGCAACCAGAGTTGTTCGAGGAGCTTGGTATTGAGCCTCCTAAAGGTATACTATTATACGGGCCACCCGGCTGCGGAAAAACACTACTAGCAAAAGCCGTAGCCACGGAGAGCAATGCTGTTTTCATATCGCTGGTCGCGAGTGAACTAGTCCAAAAGTACATTGGTGAAGGCGCTAGAATAGTTAGGGAATTATTCGCATTAGCTAGGAGAAAGGCACCAGCAATAATATTCATAGATGAAATAGATGCTATAGCTGCTAAGAGAATTGAGATAGGAACAAGTGGTGAGAGAGAAGTACAGAGAACATTAATGCAGTTACTAGCGGAAATAGATGGTTTTAAGCCACTAGATAGAGTAAAAGTAATAGCTGCTACGAATAGGATCGATGTCTTAGACCCAGCTATACTGAGACCGGGGCGATTTGATAGAATAATTGAAATACCTTTACCGGGTAAAAAGGGACGCATTGAAATATTCAAAATACATACTAGGAAAATGAAGATATCTGGTGAAGTAAACTACGAATTGCTCTCAGAGCTAAGCGATGGGTTCAGTGGAGCCGAGATAAAACTAGCAGTAATCGAAGCAGGTTACATAGCTCTAAGAGAAAACAGGAAATACGTTACGTTAGATGACCTCGTGAAAGGAATCGAGAAAGTTAAAAGTAAGAAAGATGTGAGGAATTCATGGCAACAAGTATATGAGACCCGAAAACCTGTATCAATATTCCAGTAGTTAAGCGGTGTATACGCAGTTGAAAATAAGGAAACCGACACCAAGCGAATTAGCTGAGTTAAGGGAGATCGCGGAAATACAGTTCAACGCGCCTGGTGAAC
Organism: Desulfurococcaceae archaeon; assembly: GCA_023269825.1. Lineage (GTDB taxonomy): Archaea > Thermoproteota > Thermoprotei_A > Sulfolobales > Desulfurococcaceae > UBA285. The sequence continues at coordinate 371,036 of JAGDWI010000003.1, read as the reverse complement.
TCTTAATACCTGACCAAATCTACGTTTCTGTAAGCCTTAATACTAATAGAGTGCGCTTAGTGATAATGAATAAAACCAGGTACTTGGCTGTCAGAGCACGTGATTACAGGTTTAATTTATACTTGCCAGCTGGTAAAGTACTGAATAGTATTTTACCGCACCCACGACTCAGAGTATATGTGAAAGAAGAATACGCTGAGTTCATTGCGAAAGGAGGAACATTGTTTGCTAAGCACGTATTAATGGCTGACCCTGACGTAAGACCCGGGGACGAAGTCCTAGTAGTGGATCCTACTGGAACACTACTAGCTGTTGGTAGGTCCCGCTTATCTGGGTGGGAGATGGTTTACTATAATAGGGGTGAAGCAGTTAAAATCAGGGAGGGTGCATACGAGTGCCTAAATTCTTTTCATTAGTAGATTTTGATTTCTCGCAGTTAAAGGATTCAATCCTGATCACCGGTTTCCAGGGATTCGGGTTAGTAGGGTACTTGACCACTCTGCACCTCGTAAGAGAACTAAAGCTCCGGAAAATAGGATTCATAAAGACTAAATACATGCCGGATGTCACGATGTACACGAAGGAACACGGGTTACAGTATCCCTTCGAAGTATATTTTGGAAACGCGGGTGAACACAAGGTAATCATAATAGTTCACAACGGAACACCCATCGAAAGAGAGAGAACATCCTACGCTGAATACTTAGCAACTCTTGCTAAGCAATTCGAAGTAAGAGAAGTCATATTAGTAGGTGGTTTAAGTCAAGAGCTCAGAGATGATCCCAATGAAAAATACAGGTGGATACCGATCAATAATACGAGCATAGTATTTAATGACTCGAAAATACTAGAGGAGAGATACGTTATAGGTCCTTTAGCGTTAGCAATGATGTTTATTCAAGCTTACGGTATCAGAGGAGCAGTTATATTACCGTTCACAGAGCCCTTTAGACCAGACCCTAAAGCTGGAGCTGTTGCGGTGGAAGCTATTGCGCGAATTCTAGGATTAAGCATAAGTGTCCAGAAACTAATTGATGAGGCAGCTATCATTGAAGCCATAGAAGCGGAACGCGCAAAGATCGAGAAAACTATTGAAGACTCAGAGAGGAGATCTCGTTTAACCTACATATAGTGATTTTATTACTTACTTCTCCTAGACGTTTCTGGAGATTGAGGAATACTTCTCGAGTAAACCATCCCGACTCCACGATCACTATTTTCTTTACGTTCTTCTCCAGTAGTTTCTCAATGAACTTTGCTACTTTATCAACGCTTAGAGTATCCCTCGTTAACCTGCACTCATGTTGGTAAAAAGGATACGTTGAGGTTAATTCAGGTTTAATTACTCCTAGAAATGGATGAATGAAAGCTATTCTCAAATCCTCTTGTTCCATAATTCGTCGCTTGATCTCAGCGTATTCTGGTTGACTTACATAAGGTTTCCTATATGCAGGTATTAAAACAACTGTTTTCCCAGAGAACTCGGATACTGTTTTCTCAAGTGATCTCTTAACGTTTAATCTGAGTTTGGGGTTCCAATAAGATTCCGAGTTATAGATTAAGAGTGCTCTACCCCCTGGATTCGTTAATGGAGATGTTTTCTCAATGAATTTAATGTGTTTCTTCAACACGTGGAAAGCCTCAAGTAAAGCTGGGTGACCCTTAGACTTGTACTCTAAAAGCTCCCAGAGTCTACCTTCCTTGATTGCTTGTTTAACCGTGTTTATTTCCTTAACTAAAACATATAAGTTATGTATAGCTAATACCTCTGTTCTTTTATCACCAGGTAATTCTAATACTTCTCGTGGAGTATACTTGGAGCACACGGGGCAATTACATGGGAAATAAGTTAAATCCCTAATGTTCTTAGTACCTGTTTCAACCATGTATCTACCATCTCTAGCGTAGAGGATGTAGCTAGCTGAGTCAAATAAGTCTCCTCCCGCGGCGACGAGGAATGGTATAATCATTGGGTGGCCTACGCCGAATACATGTAGGGGCTTACTCGGGGATAGATACGCTCTAGCAGTTAATACTAAGTCCACTAGCTTAGAGTACTTGTATTTTTCAAGCATAACTGTTGGTGAACCAATAGCGTATATATCATAGGGTAGTTTATTGGCACGTGTAGCTGAACGTATAACTAGTTCTTTGTATGGTGCACCTTGAATCGGGTAAACCCATAATTGATCGGAGTCCATGATTAAAGGTAGTGCTTCTATTCCACGTTTATATGTTTCATCAACAGCTTTCAATGCTTCCTCGTAATTCATCCTACTTCCAGTAGGTATATCTAGTATTACTGCGATATCTGTACCTATGCTCTTCTCATATGCTATAATGGTTTTATTATCTATATCTACATCTCCGTAAACTAGTATCTGATATCCACCGGAATCCGTCATTATCACATTGCTCCAAGATAGCTCTCTATGAATAGATTTAGCGAAGCCATTGTTTCTCTTGTAGAACAAGTAGGCGTTAGTAATTAGTCCATTGAACCCAATGCTCTTTATAGTATTTAAATCAGGAACTTGCCTCATCGGATCAACTACTGGAAATAAAAATGGAGTTTCCAGTACTCCGTGTGATGTTACGAGTTTACCTATTCTTCCCCCTAGGTCTCTTATTTTTGTTTCAAACAACCTCGTTTATCCCTGTAGTTTTTTCTTACGTAGCTCCATGTACTTCTTGTATAAACTATAGAGTGTTTCAGCCATGGGGCCTGAACCCATTACTCCTTCTTCGCTAACTCTATATCTACCTAGAACTTCAACGGCCCTTATGTCGTGTAGGACTCTTATAGCGTGTTCTTGCAGCTTCATTTCCTTGAGAATAAATTCCTTGAATTCCTCTGGGTCAAATAGCGGTTCCTCGAGTATAATTATTTCAGATATTCTTTCTCCTTTAACAACTATTTTCGCGAATCGTGTACCTGAATTGTCGACGGCGTCTTTTAAGAGAATGTTGAGAGATGGGTGATCAAACCCAGCTAGTAACCCATCATAGCTTTTCCCATTATCAAGCACTACCTTGACTCTTCTATCCAAGAATGTTGCAAGTTCTTGTATAAGCCTTCTCGATGCTTCTGATACAGCCATTTCATTCACCCATGTTTTTAATACACTTAAAGCTATATTTTTACAAGGTCTATTAAGGTGTGAGGAATTGATGTTCGAGTGCACTGTATCAGATATTACACCATTAAGAATACCGAAAGTTTACAGAGTTAGAAGTATTTGCAGTGATTTAGAATTCGAAATCGAACTACACGAAGATGTTGTAGAAGCGCCGCGAGTAAACTCTAAAATAACCATTGAAATCACGAGTAACCGCGAAGAATGCTTAAAACATAGATTCTGTGCACATGGGTACGTGGTTTCAAATACTCAACTAGGAGACATTTACAGAGTCGTGATATCCTTACATGGTTTTCTAGTTGTAGTGAAAAGTAAGCAGAAACTTGAACTCAACGAAATGGACCACGTATACCTAGGAGCATCTTTTACATAGTAGTAAATTCTCTCCACGTAACTAGTGATCATTTGGTTACCGTGAATTCTCTCGGTTATATTACTACGAGGGTTATTGTAAGCTTCTCTCCCACTCATATACTTTCACTCGAGTGTCACATTTAATTAAACTTGTTTCATTAACGGGGTTCATAATGGATGAGCATGAAGTTACTCTCAGATTATACAAAGTTATTGGGGAAAAAGAAAACGAGCTAGATTTAGAGTTAAAAAAGTTGAGTGAAATACTTAAAACGAGATCTCAACTTAACAAGGACATTGAATACCTGAGTATATCAAAGATAAGTCAAGGTGATGTAAAAGGAGTAATAGTGATAAGAGGCAATAAGGAGAAAGCTCTAAATGAAGCACAATTATTAACAACCCTTGTAAAATCAAGTTTCAAGACCATAGATATTGAGAGCATGCCAAATAAAAACCTGCTTACATCTATTTACATGGGGATCAAGAATTTTTTCTGAGAAGACGGTCCACGGGGTTCACCGCACCGATTAGTCTTGAAAACAAAATCAAGTATCCTGTTCAAGAAGTCCCCCCAGATGTTTCCCCGAACGATCAATACATAGTTATTGGAAGAGTTATTAATAGCGTCCCAGAGTACCCTGCAAGGTTATTTAAGAGTGCTCTCTACAGACACATCTTGATAACTGGGACAACGGGTTCTGGGAAAACCCGGACAGCATCAACTATAGCTAATCGAGTAACAAGCGAGCTAAATACACGAGTGGTAATACTGGATTGGCATAGTGAATACAGTTATTTACTCGATAGGTACAAATTAGTAGACCCTTACTCTAATCCACTTCAACTCTTCACAGGGGACCCAAACGATATATCTGTAATATCCAGTGTTATGGAGTTGACTCCTCCCCAGGAATACCTTTTAGAGAAAATACTGCGTAAAGTGAATTTAGATAAATTGAGAAGCCTTGACCTGTTTCTCGACTACATTGAGAACTACTCCGAGGAATCTAACTGGATGAAGGAAACAAAGCTGGCTCTTCATAGAAAACTATCTCTTCTCATCAGAGGTAAGTACTATTTACTGTTTAAACTACAAGACCCTGAACTATATCAAACAATTATCACGAAGATCTCCGAGGATAAACCCAGCATTATTGATCTAGGTAAAATACTGGATATTAATGTGAGGAAACTATACGCGGGTTTCTTCTTGAAAAGAATAGTAGATACTTTTATTTCAGCTAAGATGCCTCTGGTAATCATAGTTGAGGAAGCACAGAATTACCTGTCTAAAACTCAGGCAATTAAGCCGATATGTGACATGTTGAGGGAAGTCAGGAAATTCAACATAGGTTTAATCATTATATCGCAGTCTATTAGTCAACTAGTGGAAGACGTTGCAGTGAACACTAACACAAAGATCATTCATTCACTGAAATCCAAGCAGGATTTAGAAATCGTGGAGAAAGCCCTTTACTTAGACTACGATGTCTTAACTTCTCTTCCATACATTGAACCAGGAGAAGCAATTTATTCAACTCCCACTATTAAAAAACCCGTGTTAATTAAAATAGAGTAGTAAAAAATCAACTAGTTAAATATGTAAATGTTAGTCTTCTTCTTTCTTCTCTTCTTCAGGTTTCTTGCCGGCCTCTTCTTTCTTCTCCAGTTTACTAGCTGCTATTATATCATCTATTCTAAGCACTATTGTTGCTGCCTCGGTACCTCCCTTGATCGCTGTCGCGATCACGCTTACTGGTTCAACGACTCCATTATCAAGCATATTAACTAGTTCACCAGTGTTTAAGTCTACTCCAATCCATTTTCCTTCTTCTTTCTCGTGAGCTGCTCTCAGCTTCATTATCATATCTATAGTGTCGAGGCCAGCGTTCTCCAGCATTGCAACCACTAATCCCTCAATTGCTCTCGCAAAGGCTTCTATTGCCAATTGCTCTTTTCCTCCAACTTTAACCGCGTATTTTCTAAGGTGCTTCGCGATTTCCATTTCCACTGCGCCGCCGCCGGCCACGATTTTACCGTCTTTTAGAGCGTCTGCTACAGCAGATAATGCATCCCTGAAACTTCTCTCTGCTTCGTCGACTAATCTCTCTAATCCTCCTCTAATTACAATGCTTACGGATCTTGGGTTCTTGCATCCCTCTATGAACACCATTTTATCTTCTCCTATTTTCCTCTCTTCTACTAGTTCAGCGTATCCTAAGTCCTCTGGTTTTAGGTCCTCTATGTTGCTCGCTATTTTTCCTCCTGTTGCTCTTTCGAGTTTCTCTAAGTCGCTTCTCTTAACTCTCCTAACAGCTAAAATACCCTTCTTAGCTAAGAAGTGCTGAGCAACCTCATCAATTCCCTTCTGGCAAACAACGACGTTTGCACCCACCTCAGCTATCTTATCAACATATTTCATTAGTATTTCTTCTTCCTGTTGCAGGAATGCTTTCATTTGAGTAGGGTCATTTATCCTGATTTCTGCATCGATTTCAGGTTTCTCGATTTCAAGAGGTGCATCTAGTAGTGCTATTCTAGCTTTCTCAACTCTCCTAGGCATACCTGGGTGAACAACTTCTTTATCTAAGACAATACCGTAAACTAATTGAGTATCCATTAATGAGCCTCCGTATTTCTTGATTATTTGTATATTGTCTATATCTACGTAGATTTTATCTCCGCGGGGTTCAGCTACCTGTTTAACGGCTTTCACAGCTATATCAGCGAAGTACTCTCTTGCATCGTGAACAGCTTTACTAGTGAGAGATGTTCTAGCAACTTTTCTCAATACTTCATCGTCATTTACGTTAATCGGGATCGCTATTTGATCAAGTATTCTTAAAGCTTCCTCCATAGCTTTTCTAAACCCGGAAACTATAACAGTGGGATGTATGTTCTTGTTCAGTAAGTCTTCTGCTTGTTTAAGTAGTTCACCCGCTATTATGACGGCTCTTTTTGTTCCATCTCCTACTTCAGAATCCTGACTTTTAGCAACATGAACAAGCATTTTTCCAGCTGGGTGCTGGATCTCAGCTTTGTCAAGTATCGTTGCACCATCATTAGTTATTGTTACATCTCCTAGAGCATCCACGAGCATTTTATCCATTCCTTTAGGGCCATAAGTTGTTTTAACCATTTCCGCAACTGCTCGCGCAGCTAGTATACTTATTCTTAGTGCATCCTTACCAGCTGTTCTTTGAGTGCCTTCTTTAAGTATTAATACCGGTATACCAGTTGGTTCTGCAGCCATATTACACACCTTAAGCCTGCCATAACCATGAAATATCAAAGGCTTCTATATAAGTTTTTTTACGTTAACTATTTAAAAGATCATGGAGTAGTTTCTAGGCTGATTAGACGTTAAATAGATTAGACCCTAAAACAAAGTAACTAATGGCGATGTGAAAACGGCTGATCGCTGTTTATTGTGGTGATGGTTATTGAGCAGTAAAAAAACACATGGTGATGCTACTGAAGGCTCGACTCTAGAGGATGACTTGATAACTATAGCAAAAGAAATAATTAGGAAAACATATGGCGATGTAGCAAGTAAACTATTTGAATACTTATTAGAGAACGAGTACATAGCTGAAGAAAAAATAGTTAACAACGTTGAAGTTAGATCAAATGAAGCACGTAAAATACTCCAGAAGCTCTCAGATGAAGCCATTGTAACACCAGACAAAGTCAGAGACGGTAGCGAGATACTGCATGTTTGGCGATTAAATAAACTCGCTCTTAGAACATTTATAATAAACAGGTTGAAGAAAACCAGAGAGAAGCTGGAAGCACTACTAAAATATGAAAACGAGGGTGTAATATACGAGTGCAAGACTTGTAAACGCAGATTCTTAGTTGATGAAGCGTACGCTAATGGTTTTCAGTGTCCACACGATAATGATATACTCGTAGAAGTCAATAATCCCACAACATCAAGTAACCTCAGGGATCTCATTAAACGAATAGACAATATTATCTCAAAAATTGAGCGGTCGTAGAAGTGCCAGCGGTAGTTTACAGGTTTATTGATTTATTCTGCGGAGCTGGTGGCTTCTCTCTAGGATTCCATTTAACTAGTAGATTCCAGGGTAAATTAGCCATTGACAACTTCAAGTACGCTGCTTTGACATATAAAGCTAATTTTCCAAAAACGCTCGTGTTAAACGAAGATATAAAGGAGAATACTAATTCCCGCTTACTGAAATTAATGAAACCAGATGAAGTAGATGTTGTCATTGGGAGCCCGCCCTGTGAGCCATTCACGGGTGCTAATCCCCAGAGAGAAAAGAACCCCATCGATAGACTCTACTTAGATCCCCAGGGTCAATTAACTCTTCACTTCATTAGAGTAGTGGGATTATATAAGCCGAAAATATTCGTTATGGAGAATGTTCCAGCAATCATGGATAATGGATTAAAAAACTCTCTTCTAAGCGAATTTAGGAGAATTGGTTATACTAGAGTTTATTTCAATGTATTGAAAGCTGAGGAACACGGGACACCTAGTAAGAGAACCAGAGTATTTATTTCAAATATACCGATAAATCCACCTAAGTCACGCAAGTTAGTAACGGTATCTGAGGCTCTAAAAGGGTTACCTCCACCTGGGGCCCCATATGTTTCCAACCATGAACCCCCGCCTGAATTACCGTGGAGGAAACTCAAGAAAGCAACACGGTTAAAAGCAGGTGATGCTTTAGTTCATTACTATGGGGCTAGTGGATTATTACCTAATCTCATTAAGCTCGACCCTCATGATGTTGCACCCACTGTTCTCGGTTCCTCGAGGTTCATACATCCCTACGAAAACAGGCTTTTAACCGTACGGGAACAAGCTAGGTTAATGGGTTTTCCCGACTCATTTGTATTTATTGGGGGCCGCGATTCTCAATATAATATGGTTGGAGAAGCTGTCCCCGTGCCCTTAGCTAGGCGCGTTGCGGAGATTGTGTTGCAGAAACTAGATGAAGGTGACTATTAGATGAATGAACTATATCTTGCTCTGTATTCGCCGAGCAGTGTTCAAAGGCTCATAGATTTCCTTAAAACAGTTTACTCCGCGAGCAACGCCATACCCGTTATCATTAAACCCTTTGGTGCTGCTGCACAGGTTGGAGTACCGGAAGCCCACAGGATCTCATATAAACTCAGTAAGCCGTTGATAATACTACCAGGAGTATCTGATTTAAAGCAATTACTAGGTTGCGAGGTAGTATACTATGTTTCAGAGGAGGGCGAAGAAGTAGATATCTACGCTTTCTTCAAGGAAGCGGAAAAGAAGAAAACAGCAATTATTCTTAGCTCAGGAGAACAAGAACCAAGTAGAAAAGAACTAGAAGACGTGAAGACGTTGTGGTTCAAGGATCTCCCGCTTGGAGCGCCCTCAATTGTTATAGCGGGAATAATACTCTACGAAGCTACGAGGATGAAAAATATTAACCACTAAAACAAAACACGAAAAACCAGGGTTATGATGTTCAAGCTAAGATCAACTCTACCATCCACGCAGCCTGTTACAATTAGAGACACATACGACGTAGTAGTTGTAGGAGGAGGCCCTGCTGGATTAACCTCGGGCTTATACCTAGCTAGGTACGGGTTAAGCGCGATCATAGTGACTAAAATCATTGGCGGAATGGTTTCAGAAGCACCCATGATTGATGACTACCTTGGAATACCGGAAGTAAGTGGAAACGACTTAGTAGATAAATTCGTTAGACATGTTAAGAAATATAATGTACCGTTAATTATAGATGAAGTAATAGACATCTATAAGAAACCTCAGAGAGAACAATTATGGTGCGTTAAGCTGAAGACGTCGTCAAAAGACATTTGCGCATATGCCATTATACTAGCAGTGGGCAGTGAGAAGAGAAAACTCGGAGTACCAGGTGAAAAAGAACTATTAGGACGCGGTGTCTCTTATTGCGCGGTTTGTGATGGACCCTTATTCAGTGGCAAAGCCGTAGCTGTTATCGGCGGAGGTAACTCAGCGTTCGCGAGCGCAATGTTTCTAAGCAACATTGCTTCTAAAGTATACTTAATTCACAGAAGAAGTGCTTTTAGAGCATTCACTGTCTACGTTGAAGCAGCTAAAAATAACCCGAAGATCGAGATACTCACCAACACTATTGTTAAAGAAATAATCGGAGGAAACAAAGTCGAAGCACTAAAAATAGTGAACACTGAAACGAAAGAAGAACGTTTACTCCAAGTAGATGGAGTCTTCATCGAAATAGGTTTAAACCCGCCCACAGAGTTCTTTAAGAGAATCGGCTTAGAAGTAGATGAAGAAGGAAGAGCAAAAGTTAATGTTGATAAAAGCACAAACCTGCCCGGAATATTCGTCGCAGGCGACGCAGCTGGAGGACCCTATAAGTATAAGTTAGAGCAAATAATAACGTCAGCAGCGGAAGGAGCTATTGCCGCCGATGCAGCAGCGAAATACGTGTTAACAGTTAAAAGCAAGTGACGTGGAAACCATTTAAACCCTTAATAGTGTGAAAATTTAAACCCTTAATTATTTTAAGTAATCTATGGCGGGCCCGTAGCTCAGCCAGGTAGAGCGCCCGGCTCATAACCGGGTGGACCGGGGTTCAAATCCCCGCGGGCCCACACTGTTTTACTCCACTTACACGTAGGATTTACAACTAAGTCTACTAGCCTGGTTTTTCCCTTATTTAAAAGAGTTTTTAGTTGTAGGTTTCTACGTTCCATGCCTCCATGAGAATAAGTACTCTTTTTGCTGTGGTGTTAAGTTATCTATTTCTATCCCCATAGCTTCTAGTTTAAGCCTGGCCACCATTTCATCTAGTTCTCGGGGTATTCTTATCACGGCTTTAGGAAGTCTACCTTTGTTATCCACTATGTATTTAACTGCGAGGAATTGATTGGCGAAACTCATATCCATTACTTCGCTTGGATGCCCCTCAGCTGCAACTAAGTTGACTAATCTGCCTTCTGCTAGCAAGTACAGTTTTCTACCATTAAATAACTCGTACTCCGTGACATTTGGCATAATTGTTCTTTTAGAGGCAGCTAGGTTCTCTAAGTCTGGTATCCATACCTCGACATTAAAGTGCCCCGCATTTGCAAGTATTGCTCCATCCTTCATTTTCTCGAAGTGTTCTTTTCTGATAACAGCTATGTTTCCAGTTGCTGTAATGAAAATATCGCCTACTTTAGCTGCTTTACTCATAGGCATGACCTCGAATCCATCGTAGACAGCTTCAAGTGCTTTAATGGGATCCACCTCTGTGATTATTACTCTTCTCGCTCCAAGACCTCTTGCTCTCATTGCTATTCCTTTACCAACCCATCCATATCCTGCTACTACAACGGTTTTACCAGCAACGAGAATATTCGTTGCTCTCAGTATTCCGTCGAAAGTACTTTGACCAGTCCCATACCTGTTATCGAAGAGATACTTTGTGTAGGAATCATTCACAGCTATTACAGTATACTTTAGTAAGCCACTGGATTCCAGGGCTCTTAACCTGTTCACACCCGTGGTTGTTTCCTCTGTTCCACCTACTACGTTTTCAGCTACATTAACGTATTTCTCATGTAGTAATGCGTGAAGATCCGCGCCATCATCTATTACAACGTCTGGACTACTTTCAGCTACTTTACTAATACACCAATAGTACTCATCGCTCGTCTGACCACGCCAAGCAAATACATGTATTCCACGTTCAGCAAGCACTGCAGCTACATCATCTTGCGTTGATAGAGGATTACTCCCCGCTAAGTATACCTCCGCACCGGCCTCGAGTAGCGCTAAAGTTAAAACAGCTGTTTCCTTTGTAACGTGTAAAACCGCGCCAACTCTGATCCCCTTTAGTGGTTTTATTTCACTATATTTCCTCCTTAGTAACATTAGAACAGGCATGTGTTTCTCTGCCCAAGCTATTTTTAGTTCTCCTTTCTCAGCTAAAGATACGTCTTTTACTTTAAACTCCATGTAATCCACCGTAATAGCGTTAAACGTCATCTACTTTAATAAGCTTAGCAATATATTTGTTCCCTGAGAAATGGAGGTAATAAACGTGTCGAAAACAACTAGTAACGAGGTTTCTCCAAGTAGATTATTCAAGAACATGATTGCGTTGAAGCCGTGGTTATTCATTACAGCATACTACGTGTACAGTAACCCTGGATCAACCGTTGAAGATCTGCGGGAACTAACGAGATTGAATATGGATACGTTAAAGCGTGGAATATGGTGGCTTAATAAGTTCGGTGTAATTGAAAATAGAAATGATAAATACTTCGTTAAACAAGAATACTCCAAAGTAATTGAAAACATGCTTTTCAACTACTGTAATCTCGGAGAAAAACACGTGTTACAACTAGATAAAGTATACATAGTCTTCAACATAAGAAATGGTAGAGTAAACTATTGGTCTCTACCACTAGATTACTACGAGAAACTATCGTACTACGAGAAAATAACCAATGGAGTATTCACGGATAGAGAAGTCGCATATGTACTTGGAGTAAACATTAGAACAGCTAGGAAAATCGTTGAGTTAAAAGAGTTGCTTGAAAAATGTGGAATTAATCATCAGACCCACGGGGAAAAGTCATGAAATCCTTATCGGTGGTTCTCATCATCCAGTAATCCTTTTAAATCCTAGTTATATAAACCTGTTTTGAAATCTGCAATATAGAGAGCATAATGAGGCCTTAAAAATACCGTGGAGGTGTTTAACATATGGGTAAAGTGAAAACAAAGCTTGTTAAAAGAGCCGCTAGAGAGTTACTAGAGAAGTATCCTGATCTATTTAAGCGGGATTTCAACTACAATAAGCAAGTAGTATCAAAACTAACGATAACTTCTTCAAAAAAGCTCAGGAATCAAATAGCAGGCTATATTACTCATTTACTAGCAGTATCCGCTAAGAGAGAGAAACGCGTAGAGTTGCCCGAGGTTCCAAGTGAGAGTGGTGCTTAAATATTATTCTCAAGATGGAAAAATCCACATAGATTTAACTTGGAGAAATACTTCACTAGATGTATTTATTCATCTATGTAGAAACATTACAAGCAAACTACTCGACGAGGTAAAATTGAGGGCCATTAGACAAGATGACCCCATAACCTTAATACCAGTAACCTTGGTTGAAACACCGCTACAATTAATTCAAGGTGCAATATACTACAAGATATATTCGAGTAGAATAACGAGAACAAGAAATAAAGGACTATTACTGGCATCAATGAGTCTGGGTATTAAACAACTAAATGAACTAGTAGATAAGCTAGGGAGTGAAGTAGAGAAAGGAGTAGATTATTACCTAGTAAGCGTAGACACAGAGCCAGTGGTAACTAATTCCTGTAACCCAGCTGATTTAAGTGGTGTCGAGGATAAGTCTCTGCGTGCACTAGTAAAAAATACTCAATTTATTATCTCGATGATCTAAACTACCATTCTTCTTCCCACTCCTCCTCTTCCCATTCTTCTTCTTCCCATTCTTCTTCCCACTCCTCCTCCAGCATCCACTTCAAACTACATCCCCATACTCCACGTATTATACAGGATTTATAAATATTTGCTTAGCGTTAAAGCAGTGAGCATCTCTTCAGAAGAGGGGAGTACGAGTATATTAAAGTTATAAAGTTAGAAATCCGTGATAATTTATCGGGTTTACTATTTGAAGGGAGATCTCATTGAGTAGTTTAAGACGTTTTGTTCAAATGAGTAGAGGTGTTAAAGTATTAGCAACCATTGGGCCTGCAACAGCTGATCTCGAGTCAGTAAAAGAAATGATTAGGAGCGGTGTTTCCGGCTTCAGGATAAACATGGCTTTCGGGAATCCTGAAACATGGAGTGCTTATGTTAAAAATATAAGGGAAGCATCCGCAGAACTAGACGCAGTAGTATCAGTGATCGGCGATATACCTGGTCCCCAGGTTAGAACAGGTAATTTCACGACGATCGAAGTTAAAAAAGGAGATGTAGTTCAATTAACTAGAGCTAAGTCAACTCAATCCAGCGAGGGATCCGCTGAAATACCAGTTAATCCTGGAGAAGTATTTGATGTTCTTGAACCAGGAGACGTAATACTGTATGGTGATGGAGAAGTAGAACTGAGAGTACTCGAGGTAGACGCCGATCACGTTAAGTGCTTAGTTAAAAACCCAGGTGTTCTCAAACCAGGAAGAAAAATTGTTATATTAGGCAAGGAGCTTCCCACAGGTTTCCTAAGTGATAGAGATCTTGAACTAGTTAAGTATGCTTGCAATGAGAACTTCACCTACATAGCACTCAGCTATGTTAGAAATGAGCAGGATGTGCAGTTCGTTAAAGACTTGTTAACTCAACTGAATTGTGACACTGGAATAATCTCGAAAATCGAGACACCGAGTGGAGTAAGAAACGCTAATAAGATAGCTGATTTATCGGACGCTATACTGATAGCACGCGGGGATCTCGGTGTTCACTTCCCAATAGAGACAATACCGTTGCTCCAAGAACAGATCATTAAAATCTCCGTGGAGAAAAACAAGCCTGTAATAGTAGCCACAGATATCCTCGATTCCATGATTGAAAACAATAGACCTAGTAGAAGCGACGTAGTTGGATTATACAACATAGTGCACAGCCTAGCTGATGCAATACTGTTAACTAATGAAACCGCGATAGGTAAGTACCCTGTAGACTCAGTTAAATGGGCTAGAGTAATTGCTGATACTGCTTTCAAGAACATGTCTCCTGTAGTAGTAGAACAATCCAGGAAACTCATAAAACCAACTACTCTACTAGAAAAATATGTTCAAGGACTCCTATATCTAGCTGAAAGCCTTGAAGGAGTAGTCTTAGCTTACACTAAAACAGGGCGCACTGTACCCTTAATATCTAAACTTAGACCGAGAGTACTTGTGTTTGTTGGTAGCTGGAGTAGAAAATTACTGGAGAAATACACTATTTACTATGGAGTAAACCCTGTTGATTTATCCATGAAGCTAACTGAGCAAGATGACTACGAGAAAGGCGTTGAAGAACTATACTCGAAAACCAGGGAACAAGGCTACTTAAAACCCGGAGACGTTGTGATTAAATCCTATGCTAAGCGAGGAGTAAATGTTCACGAGATCAGAGTAGAAGTAGTTATATGAGTAGATTTCGACGAGAAACCGGCTAGCGGATCACTTGTAGATGCTTTAGAAAACGAATAAGCCGCCGGCGGGATTTGAACCCGCGTCCCCCGGCTTTCTCGACCTCGGTGTATTAAGCCATACGAGGCCGGCGCTCCACCAGGCTGAGCTACGGCGGCTTCGAATAAAAAATAAATTAAAATAGTGGGGATTTAAGTTTTTCGCTTAAACATTATTTCCTCAATTCTTCAACAGCTTTTACAGCGTGAGAAGCCATATCCTTCATGACTTGATATACGTCTTTAGCTTTAACAATAGCTGAGGCTACTAGTACACCTATTGTTCCCAGTTTAATCGCTATATAAACGTCTTCACCAGTTGATATTCCAGCTCCCGTTAAGATTTTAACTTCAGGGTTTACTTTTCTAATAAGGTCTACGCTTCTAGTTATAACTTCTGGTTTGGCTTTACTAACGCTTACTCCGCTCCCTATTAATTCAGGTGGTTCAACTGCAACCATGTGGGGTTCTAGGACAGCAATAGATGCTCCTGTTTCGGGGACATCAGCGCACGCTAAAACCTCTAAGTTTAATGCGCGGGCTTTCTTGATCAAATAGTTTATCTCAGCTAGCTTCAATCTGTGTTCACTATGATTAATTATGACTCCATGTACTCCTAGCTCCTTTAATCCCTCGAGTGGAATGAAGCCTGTTATAGCCCCGGGTTCTAGTGGATCCGCGTGCTGGGCGTAAACTTTGACCTTAGTATTTTTAACCACGTCAAGTACCCTATATAGCTCCGTGAAGGGCGGTGCTAGAATCACTTCAATATCATATTCTTCCTGTATTTTAGAAGCTGCTTTTGCTAATTCAATAGCGTGTTTTCCGAAACTATGAGGATAATATGCTTTAAAATTAACTGCTAAAATCGGTTTCATATGAACCCCTATATATTCTATGAGAAACTGGTATAAAAAAACTATGTGATAACATTTATTTTAAAAATAGCAACTAGAGTGCCTCACTGTGTTTCCTGATAACCTTGTACGCGTCCTCGGCTTTAACGAATCTATCTTTTAGTTTCTGGAGAACATCTGGTAGCGTAGTGTACTCCATCTCCTCGGGTCCAAGCCTATGAGGCATGAAGGGCCCGTGGCGTCTCATGTACTCGGCTATTAGTTGTGCTTGTCTCCTCGTTTCATCGTACGCTACGTCATCGAATAAGTCTACGGGCCCAATTAATTTACCCTTATTGATGTTCCAACCTAGTGCAATTATTCTTGGTGGACCATCGAACCTTGTTACTTTAGCGTATCTCAAAGGTACAGGCATTAATGGACCATAGTGACTACCTCTCATCCACCCTGCAACTAAGTGTGGAAACGCGAATGCTTCAAGTATTTCACCCACTGCTGGTAAACCATGCTGTGCTCTGATGATTGCTACGGGGTCGTCTTTACCCACGTATTTACCAGCCATGAGGTTTAATCTCTCAACGCTTACAACGGCTGTTAGTAAGTTATCGCTTTTTCTATAAACTCTCCTTACGACATATCTTCCTGTCGTACCAATGAGTGCTAGTATATCGTACATCTCCTCCGGTGATTTCATTAGAACACTTCTGCCTTCAAATAAATCATATACTTCAAACACGAAGCCATCATGCATCTTGGGATCTATTACTAAACCAGCGGTGTTGAATGGGTCGGCAAATATCCTAAATACTGGTAGGTTGAATGCTCCAGGCTCTGTTTTATCAGCGTGGAAGGTTATTACGGGTTCAGATGATCTTTCCTCCATTTCTAACTCCGCTACACCTGGTCCCAACCCCCTCACGTTCCCCGAAAAAGCTTCAGATAGCAGGTCTTGTCCAGCCGCATACAACTTCAGTTCACGAGCAACTTTCGCAGCTGCGTGGAATGACTCCCATGCTAAGCCATGTATGTTTGGATCATCAGGCCCCTTGTTATGAGTCATGATCAACTGTATGTCGTCGCCAACGTTTGTCACATAGAAGTCTATAATTAAACCCTTCTGTTTAGCCTCAGCCAGGATTTTGGTAGCCGCTGCGAGTTGATCCGGGTGAACCATGTGGTGACCAGCAATACTGCCAACATCGGCTTTAATAATGGAGAGAGTTACTTTTTCACCCAAATTTTACACCCATTTAATAGTATGTGTAAAAAGCTTATAAACTTATTTCAAAGGATACTTGGATTTTTTAAAATAAATATTTAAATTTACTCTACAGAGAAATATATACCTTTTTGTTTCTGCTCTCTATCTAATACGGAACCCGGCTTATTTATACGTGGTCTCCCTGTCTCAACATCTCTGCGAACAGTTACCTCGAGATGCTTTAGTAGAAGGTTTAATCCCTCACGTAGATCCACTGGTTTATTCGAGTATCCCTCAACAGCGGGTTCCCCCCAGAACACCATTACTTTATCGCTAACATAGGTTTGAAGCAGTAAATCGTGTTCTACAACTATAGCTGCTTTATGTTTTTCTTCGATGATTCTTCTTATAGTCTTAGCTACAGCAATGCGTTCTTCAACATCTAGATACGCTGATGGTTCATCAAGAAAGTATAAGTCCGCATCCTTCGCGAGCGCGGTTGATACTGCGAGTTTCTGTAATTCTCCCCCACTTAGGTCTTCTATTCTACGTTCAAGTAATTTATTTAGTTTAAGTCTTTTCACTAGCTCTATGTAGAGCCAAGACGTTGGATCTACTGCCAGAGGAGATGCAGCTTTCAAGTTACCTAAAACTGTTTCCTCCGAGAAGAGCTTAGGGGAGACCTCCTGCGGTTTAACGCTAACATTGCCAGCGGTTATCAGTACTTCGCCAATAGAGGGTTTTAGTTCACCACTTAGTAGTTTAATAAACGTTGTTTTACCTATTCCGTTTGGTCCACATACACCTATAACTTCTCCTACACGGATTTCTCCTTCTTCTACACGTAGTTTAAAACCTGATTGAGGATACTGAAACTCCATTTTACTCCATGCGAGGAGAGGGTAAGGTGCTTCTTCTTTGACTTCGCTTTTAACAGTTATTCTGAATTTTATTTCGTAATCTCTGATCCTCATGTTTTCCGCTGGTAGATAGCCTTTTAGATAAGTATTTATGCCGGCTCTAGTACTGTATGGTTTCGACGATATACCGAAAACACCGGGTTCACCGTATATTACTGCCACGTGATCTGTTATGTAGTCCAAGACAGTTAAATCATGCTCGATAACTACAACATAGTTTTTACTCGGGTTCGTGAATTCCCTTATCACGCGCGCGATTCTCATTCTCTCCTTTATATCAAGGTAGCTGCAGGGTTCATCGAAGAAATATGCGTTAGCATTTTTAAGTAGAACAGCAGATATGAGGAATTTTTGGAGCTCTCCTCCGCTTAATTCACTGATTTTTTTATCAAGTATTCGCTCTAAACTCATTTCAGCGACAATATCCCTTATTGATCCCTTTTCATCAGCTTTAACCAGGAGTTCTCTCACAGTACCCTTAAGGGTTCTTCTAGCTAATTCTATGTACTGAGGCTTAACAATAGCATTTATTTCTCCATTAAAGAGCTTTACTAGGTATGCTTGTATTTCTGTTCCACGAAAAGCTTTTACGACTTCATCTGGAGTGGGAGGATCATTAATTCTACCTAGATTAGGTCTCAGTTGACCTGATAGTATTCTAATACTCGTTGTTTTACCCGCACCGTTCTGACCCACGATTCCTAGAACACTGCCCGTCATTGGTGCAGGTAATCCGTACAACTTGAACATGTTTTCCCCATACCTGTGCACAAGTAGTTTTTCGAACTCATCTGGTAAATTCACTATTGATATAGCGTTATATGGACATTTCTTGATACATATACCGCATCCAACACATACGTCTTCATATATTACTGCTCTCGATTTATCTTCGGATAAGTCAATGGCCTTCTTCTTTCTGCTTCTATTAACTGGGCAAAACCTAATGCACTCCAAGTTGCACTTAGATGGTTTACAGTAATCCCTATCGACAACCGCTACTCTAACCAAGCTTAAGCACCTTTAATTGCAAACTATATAAGTATACTTGGTTAAGATAACATATAAGTTACTATAATAGAAGAATATTGTGGATGATGTTTGGTGACGGCACCGAGTTATGATGAAAAACGCTGCCTGACACTTAAACTAATACAGAGATTATTACTCCTCTGATTCCTCTGGTTCTCTTTCAAATTCCTCTAGGAAGATCTCATAGTATTCGTTGAGCATTTCCCTCTCCTCGGGAGTAAGCTTTCTCTCTTTAGCCTCACTCGCTACTGCTGTCGCAACACGTTTCGTTGATTCAATTTGATACTTCATACCGTATTTCTTCTCCTTCTCAATAGTCTCATACCCGCACTTCGTGCACTTCATGTAGACTTTGCCCTCTTTCTTAACTGGAACCATTATTGAACCACATCTCGGGCAAAACTTTACCATTTAATCACCAAACATTTTCTTATATTAATGGCATAAAAACTGGTTATAAATTCTACCTCTCCAAAAGAGGTTTATAAACGTGAAATAGAAGTAGAGCGCCCGATCCCAGCTCAGGGCGGCTGCGAGGCCTCGCGGACCTCACTGCCACCCTGACGTGGCCGGCTTAACTTCCGGGTTCGAAATGAGACCGGGTGTTGCCCGGCCACTATGGCCGGGTCGGGCGCCAGAGTTATTATTTCCAAGTGGGGTTTTTAAAGTTTACTTCTTCTCAACTGCATATATTGCTTTAACCTTCAAGTTGCTTCCACATGATGGGCATTTTCCCTTAATCATTCCTATGAAGTCGCCTGGTTCAAAGTCTTTTTCAACAGTGAACTTGCAGCTAGTGCAAACCAATAGCTCTCTGACTACTTGTACTCTCTTGCGTGGTTTACGCGCATACGAATCGTAGATCAAGTATATTACTATTATGATGAATGCTATTATTAGAATGATATTCGTTATGTCTATTTCCATCGTGAACACTTTAATCACCTTTAACCAGGTATACCCATAGTGTTACCTATACCTGCAATAATCACTGTCGCATTGGGTGGAGTGTTCTCTTCTAATATCTTGTCAATGTATGATAGTGTTCTCTCGCATGCTTCATATATTTCTTTTCTCATCGTGGTTATGGCCTCTTTAAGATCCATTTTAATAATCATAGCTCTAAGGGGAATACTGTATTTCGAAGTAGCTCGCTCGATAGCTATCTTCTCTGGCCCCGGATCACCTATCGCTGCACCCACTCCCTCGGCAATGGAGCCTGTTTCTTCGCCTTCAAGTTTCAGCGCTGCGTCAATTGTTATCACTAAGTCTACTCCACCTTTGAGTTCGTCTATAATCTTACTTATAACTGCTCCGGGATGCCCGACATTGCTACCGGGACCTTCGGCTTTAACGAGAATCAATCTTCTTCCTTTATAATGTGCTTCTATGATGCTTGTATCATCAATTACTTTCCTTGACTTCACTTCGCTTTTCTCAAGAATATTGTAGACTACTAATGGGCCCGCGCCATCGCCCACTGGTCTCCCCTGCGTAAAGGATTCAAGTGCTTCGTGATATGTTTGAACAATTCTCATTATCTGAGGCATTAAGTACTCTAATTGCATTATCAGAATGAAGTTGTTTTCGCGCTCACCAGTGATCAAATAGTGTCTGATCACCTTGTAAACAATGTTTAATGCTGAAATAATGGATAATGATGACTCAATCAAACTCCTCTCATAGCGCCCAATACTCGGTAGTGCTCCCTCAATGATTCCCCTCACACTTGTCTCCGTGGTGCGAAGAAGGTGATCCATTCTCTTAATTATATCCGTCGGCTCTACGTCAACGGGTTCTATGGTGAAAAAATCGATCACTCTACCTAAAATAGCATCAGGTACATTAACGCCAAGATTTCTCAGTATTGCGCGCACTTTTGCTTTATCTTCCTCGAGAATGTTCTGTATAGTGTTTAATTTCATTCTAATATCGAGGATCCATATTTTAAGCTGTATTTTTTGGTTTAAACCAGTAATCAGCAGTAAAAACAATATTATCCAAATAATCTGGATTATCAGCGAAACCGTTGTTGAAAAATCACCATCCAATTCAGACACCGCTATAAAAGCATAAGAGATAAAGGGATTTTATAAGCATGTGCGTCACGATGAAGGCTAAAATCAAATAGTTAAGTGGACCGGCCGGGATTTGAACCCGGGACCTCCGCCTTTCTTCGACTCCGGTTAACCCTGGAACCATGCAAGGGCGGCGCTCTTCCAGGCTGAGCTACCGGCCCACCCGATAATTAACTTAATTTATCAGAGGGGGTTTAAAACACGTTTCTTCGAATTCACCGAGTTATCTTTGCTTGTTTTAATTCTTCAAGTAGATTTACAGCTTCGTTGCTTGAGAATAGTTTTCTCTGAATATCGCTCAATACTTTAATTAGTGCTTCGGCAGTAGCGTTCTTGAGGTCTAAGGGGTGGAGTTTCCCCTCCTTGTACAGTGCCTCTAGCTCGTTGATACTGTATATGTCTAATGCTCCACCGTATTTTTCGGGTCTTTCAACGTGTAAAATGAAGCCTGGTTGCTGAAATAAAATATATCTATTTATCTCAATTATGGGGTTATACTCAATGACCCTGGGCGGGCAGTAAGCTTTCATTATCTTGCTTCTTACTTCCTCAGGTGATTCATGGATGAATATAGCTGTCTCAGGTTTACTTTTACTCATTTTAACTTCGGCCATTACCTCGTCTATTTCCTCGTTTTCAACCATGCTTTTTCTCTTTGAGGGGCCTAGAAGACCTGAGACTATGGGTGTGTGCATGGCTATAGGTTTCTTAAATCCAAGTTTCTCGGCTATATCGCGTGCGAGCATGTGTGCTTTCCTTTGATCTAGGCCTCCCAGCGCTATATCTAGATCTAAGTAGAATATATCGGTTACTTGCATTAATGGATATATTAGCTTTGAAAAATCTGTTTCAGCTTCATCAGCTGTTCTACCTATAATTGTCAGTGCTCTCTTCACTCTCAACAAACTTGTTCTTTTAGATGATTTTATTAGTATTCCCCAGTAATCTTTATCGTCTACTAAGTCTTCTGCGTCGACGAAGTGAACGTGACTAATGTTTACTCCTATGGCTTCGAGGACTTTCCTAGTGTATTTAGCTGCTTTTCTAATGAGATCCATGTCTCCCCCTAGTTTATCGTTTATGAAAGCATGCCACGTCGCCTCTAGAACGTAGAAATCTACGCCTACATCTACCAGGTCTTTCACTTTATACATCCAAACTAACCATCCAACGTGAACTAGGCCGCTTGGCTCAAACCCTATGTACCCTCTAGGTTTATCTTTCTCGAACAGTAGTTTTGTTAACTCTTCTACTGTGATGACTTCAATGGTATTACGTGTAGCTATGTTTATTTTTTCATCTATATTCATCTAAAATTACACCATTAAGGATACTGGAGGATTTCACCTGGTTTAAGTACAACTACTTTAGTGGACGTTTTTTCTTCTACTACTTTCTTGAAGTGAATTGGATCTGCTTGAATCAACGGGAAAGTGTTATAGTGCATTGGAATAACGATTTTTGGTTTAAGAAGCTCAACTGCTTTAACTGCTTCTCTAATACCCATCGTGAAGTGTCCTCCAATCGGTAGTAAAGCGATGTCGGGATTGTAGAGTTCACTTATTAAAGACATCTCGCTGAATAAACCAGTGTCTCCAGCATGGTAGACCGTGAGATCTTTTCCTCTCACAACAACTCCTGTAGGTGCACCACGTTCACTACTGTGAAAAGCGGGAGTTAAAACTATTTCTAAGTCAGGTATGTTCAATGTTCCACCAATGTTTCCACCTATTCCTCTAACTCCGTGGTTTTCAGCGTATAGCGCGATCTCATATACTCCTACTACCGGGGCACCAGTTAATTTAGCGATATCAACAGCGTTACCGAGATGATCCCCGTGATCATGAGTTACTATTATGTAATCTATTTTCCTATTTCTAAAATCAATGACTTTAACCGGGCTTAACGGGTTTTCAGCCCAGGGGTCTACTAAAACGACTTTCTCACGTTCATCAAAGCCAGTTAAAATTACTTCAAAGAAGCTGTGCCCATAATACTTAATTGTGGCCATTTAATAACACCCTTAAGTAGTAAATTAAATTTACGCGTTATATTAATTATTCACTATGAGGTTTAATTATGTTTAGTGATGAAGTGATAAAGAAACTGATTAAAGCAGGGGAGATAGCTAAAAAAGCATTGAGATACGCTGAGCGAGTTACAAAACCCGGCGTCAAAGTTCTTGATTTAGCTAATAGTATTGAGAAATATGTTGAAGATATAGGTGGAAAATTAGCTTTCCCTGTTAATATCGGAGTAAACACTGTTGCAGCTCACTATACACCAGTATACATGGATGACACCATTATTCCCGATAACTCGGTGGTAAAGATAGATCTAGGCGTCCACGTAGACGGATACATTGCAGACACTGCTTTAACAGTTTGCTTTAACCCTGTTTACGAGGGATTACTTGAAGCCACTAGAAAATCTCTTGAAAAAGCACTCGAAGTAATTAAACCAGGTATTAGAGCATCTGAAATTGGAAAAATCATCGAGAATACGATTAGATCCCATGGATACAAGCCAATTAAGAACCTCTCTGGTCACGGTATTGAAAGATACACTATTCATAGTGGAGTTATTATACCGAATTACAACGATCTACTCAATGTTCATAGACTCTACTCCGGTGTATACGCTATAGAGCCATTCGCAACAAATGGTGCTGGATTAGTTAAAGAATTAAACCAAGTCACAATCTACGCGCTGAGATCAACTAGTAGAGAACTCCCTGATGAAGTAAAATCATTCTATGAGAAAATATACAATGATAGACGTGAACTACCGTTTACAACGAGGTGGTATATTCAGAGCAATACCGATGTAAATAAAGTACGTGAAACCATAGCTACGCTGAAAAAATATAAGCTTCTCGTAGAGTACCCTGTTCTCGTCGAAAAAGAGAATGGTTTAGTTTCACAATTCGAGCACACCATTATCGTGACGAGAAAAGAAGTAATAATTACGACTGCTTAATTAAAAATAAATATAATTGAACTTGAACCCTATGGAGTTACTTTACTTTTTCCTCGACAACTATCATTGTAACGGTGGTTCTTATGTCAGGGAGCCTTCTTATTCTATTGGTTACTATTTCGCGGATTTTTTCCAGAGCATCGGTTTCGATTTTAACTACCAAATCATATGTACCATACACGATGTAAGCTTCCTTGACCTCAGGTATTTTCATTAATTCCTCCATGACTTTGCTTTCAGCCCCGATCTCTGTTTGAATTAGGATTATTGCTGCTTTCTTCGCGTCGGGCATTTCATTCCCCTTAAAATTATTAAATATTAGAGATAATAAGCTTAACACTAATGGTGTATGAATGGTAGATGTAAAAATACTTGTTTTACTACTCCATGAAGATGATCCGAGTAAGAACACAGCGCTCAAAATGATCAGGTCTGGTTTAGCTACACCTGTTAATAAATACAATATTCATGGACACCCAGTGGTTTTAAATCCATATAGTCAAGAGTATTTTGGGCCATGGCTCAGAGAGCAGGTTTCGAAGCATGGGATCCTGGTTTTAGATGCTAGTTGGAGAAAGCTGAACCCGGTGAAATTCAAGTTCATTAGAGGAATACATGTTAAACTACCTCCGCTTCTTCCAGGTAACCCTGTTAATTACGGTAAACCCTGCATGTTATCAAGCATAGAAGCAGTTGCAGCGGCTCTCTATATAACTGGTTTCCATGACATTTACGAGAAACTCATAGGATTATTTAAGTGGATGAGTACATTTAATGATTTAAACATAAACCTACTTCAATCATACTTTAATGTAAGAGACATCAACGAGCTGCTAGATACCATAATCGATTACTGGGGAACAATCAATCCCTGCTACATAACTAATTCAACATGAGAAATAATCAGAGGGGCTGGGACATAACCCGTGTTCTGTAAACCCGCATCCGTCTAAGCGGCCCGTACCGGTCGCGCGGCACCTCACCCCGGGCCCGGGCCTTGCACCGCGCGGGACGGCCGTTTCAACGCCTCCACCATGGTCCTCAGCTGTTTAAACCCCCGTCACCGGGGGTTGAGCAGCCTCATCGCCACATCATGGTGGCCGTATCGTTTCTGTTCCGTTGCCACGGGGGCTACCCGTGCTCCTTACGGAGCCGCGCTGCCGCGGGGTGCACGGAGTTTCCTCACCCATCACTGGATCCGGGCGTAGCGGGGTCCCAGCCCCTCCATATAATTTATTTTTACGCCTTTAATTTCATGTTCCTATTATTCGGAATCCATGTTAGTGAGGCCTCGACATGCAATGAAGGGGTAGAACTCCCCGGTTATTTACAAATGATCAGTAATATAATGAGGCACCCCTTTACTACTACTGGATGAAATTAAAAATTAAAGACATAAAATATGCGTGAATTAAGAGTATAAAATATATAATGATCAATTCAATATGAATTAATGTTTAATAATAATAGTAATTATACAAACATCAATTAATATTAAAATGATTTAATGTCTCTTCTCCATATTCTTGTTTGAGTCGAATTATAGGGGTGTGTACTATTGGTTTTCTGGAGTCGAAGCTGAGGGGTAGAACTTTAGGTTACATTATTGGTTAAAGCTGCATTTAGGCATAAACCATGTCTGTTTCAGTGGTAGTTGAGGGGTGGAACCATTGGTTTAAATATGAATCCATGTTATTTAAAGCCCTGTTCACATGTTATTATAGCTGAATTAAGAGGGTGAACCACGTGATTAAGAGTGAAGAGAGAGTTATTGTTGTGTCAACGAAGCCCCTTAGGGACTACATTATAGAAGTAGCAATAATGTTCCAGGAGGGAGCAAACTCGGTGATCATTAAGGGGTATGGTAAATTTATAAGTAAAGCCGTTGACTTATATAACGCTGTTTTATCGAGAATGAAAGATAGTGTTGAATTAAGCGGTGTTCTAATTAATAGTGAAGTTATTCAAGGAAGAATTAAACCCTATATCGCTATTAGAATTAAGAGAAGATATTAGTGATTCATCAATCAACTTATATGACAACAGAGAAGCTAATACATCATTTACCGCTATATAACCGGATAATTCACCGCTGGATATTCTATCAATAATGAGCTCCATTCTCTTCGTCATTTCAACTGATACTAAGTCTGGATAATTAGTTCTCAGGTACTCGTACACCTCCATCCCCCTCTTAGTTGGTATTAATTTCTTCTTATTCTTTGACTCGATGACGTATCCGTGTCTCTTTATGCTAGCAATAATCTTCGCGTATGTACTAGGTCTACCTATACCTAGTTTTTTCATTAAAAGCACGACGTCTCCATCAGTGTATAGTGCAATTTTACTTGTATCGTCGACTATTATGTCGCGAAGCTCGATCTCCATTTTATCAGTGTTCCTTAGAGAAACATGTACTTTCACTGGAATTACCTTGTTGAAACCATCTTCTAGTATATCAGTGTATAATTCAAGAATAGTTAGCTCCTCGCCTTCAAGTCTCACAGAGAACTTAGCTTTAACGGCCTTAAATGGCTTCATCTGACTCGCTATAAACCTCTTAAATATTAAATCATATAGTTTTAAGTGTAGGCCTGTTATTGGAATTACGACTGGCACTGTTCCTTCATCAACAGCTTGTAGTAGTGCCTCGGTATCTAGGGGGTAAACAGGCCTAATAGCTTCATGTGCGCCTTGATCACCCCAGTGAGTTGGCTTAAAGTAATTAATTAATCCATGGTTACTAAGGTAATCTCGTGCAACCCCTATCCCAGTCGAGCTAATATAAGTACTATCAGTTCTATGATATGTGATTAGGCCTGCTTCGAAGAGCTCTTGAGCTATCTTCATCGCGGTGTCCACGGATAAACCAATACGTGATGCATCAGCAAGCAACTCATCTGTAGTGTAAGGTGGTTTAGGTGAAACCTCAATGATTTCTTCACTTAGTTTCACTATTTCGAGTTTATCGGTATTTTTCAACTTATCAATGAGGTCAATTCTGTTTTTATCCACGTATATTGAGAAGACTAGTTCGTGTGAGCCACTTGTTTTTATAGTTACTCTTTTACACTTGTTCTCCAAGTGTTCTCTATATCGTTGAATTATTAAACCTAGAACGGGTGTTTGAACTCTGCCTGCTCCAAGGTATTTTAATCCATAAGTTACTTGTATTTTATTACTAAGCGTGAACCCTACGAATCTATCAAGGATTCTCCTATACATCTCGGCTTCTACGAGTTTTCTATTAATTTCTCTCTTGTTCCTTATAGCTTTCAGCAATTCATGTAATGTAATTTCGTGGAGTTCGATTCTCCAAATATTCTTATTAAAGGGTTTAATTGAAACATAGACATCGTATGCTATTTTTTCACCTTCCAAATCAGGGTCGGTTGCGATGTATATTTCCTCGACTTCGCTAGCTAGTTTTCTCAGCACGTCAATAATGTATTTTGAATCACCATATAAGTGGCTACCACACCTAGGGCATTTATCGGTATCTACGAACTGTGTTCCACATATTCTGCATTTCCTTATAGTAGTATAGATTGGTAAAACCTTGGAGTTATTCATTAGTACTCCATATAATCCGTGATCACTATTTACTGTTAAATCAAAAATATGTCCACGCGTTGCAATAATATTGAACTCCACTATTTCATCATCTATCTTTGCGGGAATAGTGTAAACGTTGATTTCACCAATCCTCCTTGCAGAGGGCCTCCCAAAGAACCTAGCAATGGTTTTAGCTTTTGTGGGTGATTCAACGACTAATAGAATCGACTTATATATCAATTTGTAGCCGTCATCTTCCTCCCTGCTCTTCCTTATAAGTTCTACTTCATCCTCAAAGGAAACTTCATTAAGGGGTTTGAATTCCAGGTCTTTTCCGAATGTTTTTAACTTAGATTCCAACCCTTTCACTAAGTTCCGTAAGTAACCTACTTCTACTACTAATGAGAACCCGTGAGTCATTCTGTTACCTACTAGTCTACTAGTTCTACCTGAGGCTTGAATATACGTCATGGTATCTGGGATTAGTGCTATGTATTGATTATCGTTTTTCATTAAAGTAATTGTACCAAGGTTTAATACTCTTTCTTGATCTAACACTGATTTAACTACTTCAAGGCCATGCAAGTATACTTCTTTTATTTCCCTATAAACATTATTCAGCTTCTGCAAGTTTTCAATCGAGTTCTCAGGTATTTTCCCAGTTAAACATAGTCCCAGAATTCTCTTCTCGGATGGTGATAAGGTTAGAGTTTTCCTCCTCAACTCTAACGCTGTTTTCTTTAAATTAACATCGTTTTTCTTATTTGATATTTCAATGAGGGTCCTAGACAACATGTTTACTTTTGCTAGGAAGCTCTCAATATTAACTGTGAACACGGGGGTTCCCAGGAAAACCGTGTATTTTATTTGCTTTGGTGCATCGAGCCCTCTAACACTTGAACCATAATAAGTTGAGTAACCAATTAGAACATCTACTTTCCCATCGAGGAATTCTGAGATCGCCTTAGGTGATGCTACAGCGGTTCTTAACTCGTTTTTATCCAACTCTGCTTTCAGTTTCCCAATTACTTCTTCATACTGTTTTTTCAACGGGTGGCGTGGAGATAAGTATATAATGCCTCCTTTTCCAAGATTTTTCACTAATCTCACAGTTTCACTGAGTATTTCATCGAGTTGATTAATGAGTAGGTAACTATCTGTGATATTTCTCCCGTAAATGCTTATCCCAGATAAATCTATTTTCAACAGGTCTTTGAGTAACCTACCGGGTAATCCACGGCTCCTACCCGTTGCCGATGCTACGATTAATTGACTCGACTTATTCAACGATATTTCTTCCTCGAGTTGCTTATCTAGTTCAACGTATTCTATAAGCAGGTTCTCCATGTTTTTACCATATATTTTACCGACGAGGATCTTCCATAGCAGGTTTAATCTCTTCTTAGCTAATTCTATTGCTCTCTCGGAGTAACCTAGAAGCCTTATCAAGTTGTAAACGCTTCTCTCACTTTTAAGTAAGCTGTCTACATCGTCTACGATCACCACATCTGCTTGGCAATGTTGGAGCATTTCGTGATATTTGGAGAAAAAATTGTTTGTAACAACTAGTAACTTGAAGTCACAACGCTTTATTCTACTTAACACTTGCTCCTTCCTCTTTTTACTTTGAGAGGAATCATAGCATAGTATTCCATCTACTTCAAGATTTTTCTCAGCGTAACTCAGGAGTTTCCTATATGTTTGATTCAACAGTGATCTAGTTGGAGTAATATAGAGTACCTTTTTACCCTTAGCAGCAGAGTAAAGAGCATAAACCATTAGTAGCGTTGTTTTACCGATACCTGTAGGTGCTACTAGAACAGTGTTGTCTCCTCTGAGAATTCTTCTAAGCCAGTGTTTCTGTGCTCCCCATGGTTTAAACCCTGTTATTTTCTCGAAGAATTCTGAGAACTCTAATTCACTAGATGAAATGAAATCCATGAACACGTTTAATGGAGAATCACGTTTCACTAAGCACTTATCGCATGAGTCGTGTAACTCTATATCCAACGCGTTAGTGTCGCCACCGCAGAGAGGGCAAAGCGTTTTATAAATTGGCGTGATAGCACTCAATGCTGAAACCCGTTGATCGATGGGATAATGGCATAGTTTATAAAATACAAGGGGAGGTAATACGGTGGATTTGAGGAGAAAAGTTTTTAAATGCGGTAAGATATTCCTAGACTATTGATATATATTCAAGAAATATAGGGTGAATAAGAAATGGCTCAACCACAGAGTGCGAACACAGTATTAGTTGGCAAGAAACCAGTAATGAACTATGTAATAGCTGTATTAACACTAGTACACCAAGGAGTAAGAGAAATATACATTAAAGCTAGAGGAAGAGCAATTAGTAAAGCAGTAGACACTGTTGAAATAATAAAGAACAGATTCCTACCGGGTAAAGTAGACGTAGAGGACATAAAGATCGGAAGTCAATCTCTCACCAATCCACAAGGCAAAGAAGCTAGAGTCAGCATCATCGAAATTAAACTAAAAGTCAAAGAGTAACATTGATGCATGGAATACACTAAGAAAAAAATAATATGTTTTTAACCACATAACTACTCTTCGAAGATCTCCATGCCCCGCATTCCTTCAGGTTCATATATAAAAGAACTAGATTTATCCAATACTATGGAAGTAATACTTCTCTTCGAGAAATTAACAGAACATGGTGTCAAGGAAGCTGGTTTACTGATAGAACCATGTACCATTGAAACAGTATTAAACAGCGAAGTACACACTGTGGCTATAGCTCCACCAGCGATTATTCTAGAAGAAAACACGTTTATTCAAGACACTGAAACCCCCCTCTATAAAGTACTTAAAGATGCGTGGGCGGAGTACACAATTATAGATTTACATGATTTTCAATCCTTCCTGAGATCAATTGTTCGCGGTGAATCAACTTCGGTAAAAGACGTAGAAGTCAAAATATATGGGGTTTGCCCAGACCACAACAACTTCTACTCTGTCGAGAAGCTTTTATTGAATAATTCTTGGAGACCCTATACAAATATACTGGAGTACCGTGTACTAGAATCACTGTATAGGGAATCCTTCAAAGAAAACAAGATAATACTTCTAGTCAATGTAAGCAATGAGACTGCTACTCCAGTGGTGTGGTTGGAGATCGATAAATCTAAATCAATTAATACCTGTAAACCTGTTCCTCGAAACGAGCCCATAGTCATAGGAACACTCATTGATGCTTTTCTCTACGCGTCATTAATGAAGATAAGTCACTAGTCATCATCGAGGTCAAATTCTCCTGGTTCTATTGTTTTACGTTTCCTAGCTTGCAACTCCTCTGGAGTTTTCTCTAACACTATTTCGTAGAGTACCGCCCCTGTTCCCTTTGTTTTAGGCCTCAGTAATCTACCTAGTCTTTGTATAAACTGCCTTCTAGAACCAGTACCTGAAACTATGATTCCAACATTTGCATCCGGTATATCTATCCCCTCATCTCCAACAGTAGTAACAACTAGGATTCCTCTCGGTGAGTGTTTGAATAATTCAAGGGAATGTTTCCTGTCGGCTTCAGGGGTTTCACCAGTTAACAGTAAACCATTTAATCTACTAGCGATATCCTTGGCTTGCTCTACGTATTGTGTAAAAATTATTACTTTGTTTCCTTTTTCATACTCTCTTTTAGCTATTTCAACTGCTTTATCTATTTTGGAACAAGCTTTCGCGAGTATTTGCCTCATTTCACTGTGTATTTTAAGGGCTTCAATTGCGCGTGGAATTCCTTTACGTGCTTCTTTCAATACTTCTTCAAACTTCTTACTTCCAACAAGTGCTCTGTATTTCCTGCGTAGTTGCTCGTACAGTGCACGCTCTTGCTTGCTTAAACCAACTTTAACTGTTATAATAGTGTATGGTGCCAGGAACCCTTGTTCTACGAGCTCTGATGGTAATTTATGGTAGATTATCCCCCCTAGTAGTGGAAATAATTCTTCGTGTTTCCCGTCTTCACGTGTTGGTGTAGCAGATAAACCCATACGGTATTTCGCGATAGTGTGTAGAGCAATATACTTAAACTTCTCAGCGGGTAAGTGGTGAACTTCGTCAACTACGAGCATTCCGAAATAAGGCGAGATGTTGTTAATGTTCCTAAAACCACTTTGATAAGTAGTTATAGTTATAGGCGCAAGTTTCTTCTCCTCACCGTAAATGAGGCCAATCATGTGAACAGGTATATTAGTATACTTCAATATGAAATCACGCCATTGGAACACTTGCTCCTTGGTATACGCCACTATGAGAGTTCTAACGGCTGTTTTAACAATGGCTGCAATAGCAATAATGCTTTTACCTGATCCCGTTGGAAGAGCTATTATTCCTCGGTAGTCGTTTTCGATCCATTTATTTAAAGCCTCCTCCTGGTACTGTCTTAGTGTTACGTTCACTAACTCTGGTTTAAAAACAAGGGGTTTTTCCGCGAAAATATTGTTCGCGTCGATTACTTGGATAAATTGATTTTTGAAGAATTTGTAAACATCGTAAGCATAATAGGGTAAGATCTCGATGACTACTTTATCTCCCACAATCCCCGAGTACTTGTAACCATATCTACGCAGTTGATCTTTTAGCATACTGCTTAGAGTCTTTGGAATATGTATTCTCACGACGCCTTTACTAGTCGACCATTCGAACACAGCAGCGTATTCCTGAAATAACTTCTCAATATTATCCAGTATTTCGTTTTCTTCATCAGCATATTCTTCTATAATGTTCCTCACATCTATTGGAGTATATCCATTTCTTAACGCTTTCTCAATGTTTAATTTGAATAGTTTGTAACCATTCTCGAAACCCATGTAATCTGCTATTTTAAGGAGCTCCTTGAACTCATCTTCTTCAAGCCATTTCCTTACTTTAAATACGTAAGTCACGATCTCATTCCTCGAGGAAAAACACTACTTCATCTCTTTCAACTACCATGGCTTTCCCCCATTTCACGCCTTTATCTCTGGAGACCAAATAGTAAACCCCTAAACTATAATTCTTGGAAACGTGAAAAACCACCGTATCTTTTATCCTAGTAATTACATGCGTGTACTTCAACAGTTTTAGAACGAGATCATCAACAAGAGTAGATGTAGGTATCAGTAGAGTTAATCCTAAGAGCGTGATTCTACACTTCTCAAGGTTTAAGCGCATGTTAAAGTAAGCGCATATCTCGATTTTCTCGGATTGCCCACATATTTTAAAGTATTCTCCACTCAATGCGATTACTTCATCTACTGCTTCCTGTAATCCACTAAAATTCATTTTTTCTATAACGGGTTCTACCTCACATGTTTTAATCAAAGCGCTCGCCGCGTGGGTTTGTCATCAATGAAATCAGTACTTAAAACCCCGCTCATCGCCAGTCAATATAAATATTTAAATGCCTTAATTAACTCCTAGATAGGTGTGATAACGCGATGAAAACCTGGAGTAAAAGAGTACTTGTCATAAGGAGACCCGCGGAAGTGGAAGTTGAAGAATTTGCTGAAAAACTCTCTAGAACGCATGGACGCAGTAAAGCTGATAAAATTAAACTAAGGCTTCTTTCATCCGAGGTTTTGAGGTTAATTAAACCTGTTTTATCTTACAGAGACCTATACGAGTTAACTGGTTTACCGGAATCTGTTCTCTGCAGGTATGTGAAGGGAACTGTGATACCTAGTTTTGAGCACGCTATTAGAATACTAGCTAAAATAGCATTATCATTAGACCTAGGTTACCTCTTAAAAGAGCTTGTTGAAAGAGAGAAAAGCCCCATAATAGATCTACTGAGAGTTCTCAAAGAACCATACATTACACGCTTATTATCGATAATGATTCTCTTAGAATTAGCGGATAAACAAATAACTAAAATAGTTGCTACCGCGGAATCCGTTTTACCAATAGCAACAATGCTATCAATAGAGTTCAGTGCCCCCGTGGTTTTAGTCAAAAGGAATAGAAGTTATCCAGGTATACAATACTATAGTATAACAGTTATGAAGGGCCCCAAGGACGTTGAAGTTCTATACCTAGATAGAGATCTAATAACTAGGAAAGATAAGGTCTTCGTACTAGCTGACGTGGTATATACTGGTAAAACACTTGAATCCGTGTTATACATGTTGTTGAAATCTAAGGCCGAAATAGTTGATACCGTAGCTGTAATGGGTTTAGGAAACGCTTGGGAGGAAAGATTACGCTCATTCAACGTAAAAGTTCTCTCGATTGTACCATTTGAGATCTAAATTTTTTGAATTGTGCTTCAATTAAAAGGGGGTTTAATGTAATGAGTTCATGGTGGAAACGTGTCAGTTGAGGAAACAGTCAAAGTCGACTCAAAGGGACGTATAACTATACCAGCCGCTATTCGAGAACTATTTGATATTAGAGAAGGAATGTACTTATTAATGGTAGCCGATAGAAACTCCAAGGAAATAAAACTCGTCCCATTACCTATCTCCGCGCAACTCGTTAAAATAAAGCTAATTGTCGAGGATAGAACAGGGGTATTAGCAGACATAACGAAGTTTCTCGCTTCCAGAAACGTGGACATAATATCCACTAAGTGCATAGTTTTAAAGAGAGAAGAACTTGGAGAATGCGAAATGATAGTTGATATTAGTAGGAGCAGCATCTCAGACACTGCTACCATAGAAAATGAGCTCAAAAGCCTTGAACCAGTTAAAAACGTGGAAGCATCAAAAATGATGTAATTGTAGTAACGGGATTTAAATTGAAAACAGTATACGTGGGATGCTGCGGATTCCCAGTTGGAAGAAAACGATATTATGAGTTATTTAAAGTCGTTGAGTTACAAAACACTTTTTACGAATTACCTAACCCTGAGTGGGCTATAAGCATTAGAAAAGAAGCTCCCTTAGATTTTGAATTCACAGTTAAAGCTTGGCAAGTAATAACGCATCCTTACACATCTCCCACGTGGAAGAAAATGAAGAAAAAACCTGCAGGTACACTTGAAAACTATGGTTACTTGAAGCCAACGCGTGAAAACATAGAAGCATTTGAAAAAACCCTTGAAATATCTAGGATCTTAAACGCCAAAGTAATAATTTTGCAAACTCCATCGAGCATGCCTGATACAAGTGAGACATTGAGGAAAGTTGATGAATTCTTCGAGAAAATAAAACCCTACATGAAAGATGAATTAATTGGGTGGGAGATCCGCGGCCCACTTCTAAGCAATACTCTTTTAAAAAAGATCTTGGAGAAACACGACATTATCAACGTTGTTGATATTTTTCGAGTAAAACC
Organism: Desulfurococcaceae archaeon; assembly: GCA_023269825.1. GTDB lineage: Archaea > Thermoproteota > Thermoprotei_A > Sulfolobales > Desulfurococcaceae > UBA285. The sequence goes on along the minus strand of JAGDWI010000003.1, from coordinate 336,480 downwards.
AATATATACAGGCGTTAAGAAAATATTATATATAAGATTACATGGTTTAGGTCCAAGTGAAGTAAACTATAGTTATAATTACACTGATGAGGATCTAGAGAAACTGCACTCTATTCTTCTCGAGGAGGAGTTCGAAGCATCATATGTTATGTTTAATAATGTTAAAATGCTAAACAACGCATCTAAGTTTAAAGAAATAGCTGGTAGAAGAGGAGTTATGAGAATATTGTGAATAGGTAAAATCTCTTTATCCTGGAGAAACCGAGTTCTGATTGTGAACTTATCTGCTTGAATATCCTAGGAGTTTTTCAAGGTTTGACTGTAGGGGTGGGTATATTACTCCTCGCTCTGTTACTATCGCTGATATTAAATCCGGATCCGTTATATCGAAAGCGTAGTTAATAGCTTCAACGTCTCCAATAGTAATAAGTTTACTCATCACGTATTTCACCTCGTTCGGATTTCTTTCCTCTATTACTACTTGATCGACTGTTCTCTCCATATCAACTGTACTTGTTGGAGCAGCCACATAGAATGGTACGTTGTTTCTTTTTGCCGCTAGAGCGATCATGTATGTTCCTATTTTGTTAACCACGTATCCATCTCTTGTAACTCTATCGGCTCCAACTATTACGAGATCAACTAGTTTTCTACGCATCACCATGCCAACAGCGTTATCAGTGATTAAAGTTACCGGTATCCCCTCTTTCACTAATTCGTATACAGTTAACCTCGCACCCTGTAGAACAGGCCTTGTCTCAGTTGCAATAACTCTTACTCTTTTCCCCTTGTACCATGCGATCCTGATAGCAGCTAATGCCGTTCCATAGGCTGATGTTGCTAGAGCGCCTGCATTACAATGAGTCAGTATTGTTGCATCATCTGGTATGAGTTCAGCACCGTATTCGCCGATCTTCATGTTCGCGGTTACATCTTCCCAGTATATGTTTAATGCTTCCTTAATCAACTTCTCCGCCAGGCGATACGTGTCGTTGGTGGATTTAAGGGCCTCGTCTAGTGTTTTATTCATCCGAATTAACGCGTAGAATAAGTTGTGAGCAGTGGGCCTAGTTCTCCATAGTTCATTTATAGCTTTTCTTAATTCCTCAGCGAACTTCTCCACGGGGAGACTTGTAATTTTTAAAGCATATGAGCCCACAGCGAGAGCGGCTGTCACCCCTATGGCGGGTGCACCACGTATTTCCATGTCTATTATTGCTTTTGCAACTCTCTTAGGGTCATTGGAACAAGTGATTTCCTCCTCGTGAGGTAGTTTAAGTGTATTTACCCAGCATAGTTGCCTTAATTCTTCATCATACCAAACAGCTCTAACTTTGATAGGGTAGGGTGAACTCATTTTAACGCCCACATGCTTACATTGTAGTAAAAGTTAAAAAGCTAGGGATACAGGTGAACTAGGATCCCGGTTTGATTAGACGTATTCCTAACGTGCATTAAACAACTATGTATTAAGACACTTTATAAAATGTAGCCGCCTATTTTTTCGCTGAACCGGGTTATTTGAATCACGATTAATTTTCCTTCTTTGAATCCTAATGCAACGTCTCCATCTTCACTTAGTATCTCTTCCTCCGGTGTATCCTCGGAGTTGAAGTAAACGTATAGTGTATCATTTTGTTTATCGTAAACTAATTCAATGTTTACAGGTGTTTTTACGTAGTAGTGTTTTTCCTCCAATTTTTCCTCCCATGAACCTTATACTGGTGATAATACAACGTCCGTGAAATCTAATGGTAATGGCTTATTCTTTGTTTTATACTCATCGTATTTTCTTTCGAGGAAACTCTTGAATACTGGGCATGTATCGAATTTTCCTTCACGGTCGCACTTAGCGCCCATAGCGATGAAACAGATCTTTGTCCTCTTATCGAAGTAAGGGCACATCTTATGATATTGTTTCGCGCTTCTTAGAATTCTATTAACCCATTTCTGTTTTTCATCAGCTTTCTTATCTTGTTTCTCCATGAGTGCTTCAGCGAGATCTTTTTCAGATATCTTAGTTGACGACGTAAAACATCACCTCTCATTAAACTAGTACTGTTTTTCATTAATTCCTATAATACCTAATATAAATAAACATGTTAAGAAAGTAGAATGGGAAAACACGCGTGAATAAACAATTACGCGTGGAACTCCGGAAACTATATGGTAGTTTACAAGGGGAGCTTGTTTATAGGCTTAAGCGTCCACCGCGTAGACTTTATTTACGTGTAAACACGTTGAAGACCGCGAGAAGCCAAGTCATATCATTACTCAGGGAGGAAGGAGTTGAAGTATATCCTGATGAAAGTGTCCATGACGCAGTTTACATTGAAGTTAAAGGCCCCTATACCTTAGAATGCGATACAACCAAGAGAATAGTAGTAGACGATAAAACCGCAGTTTCTCTCTTAATGGGTGCTAACCTGTATCGACCTGGTATACTAAAATGGTCTTCTTTCAGAGAAGGCGAGAAGATCCTCGCTATTTCGAGAAACGGTGTTCCACTAGCATGTATAGAAACCGTTTTATCGTACCACAAAGCTTTCAACATTGAGAAAGGATTAGTGGGAATTAACGTGTGTTCACCTTACAGAGCTCCATCTATTGCTGAAACATCTCTGTATAAGAATGGGTTACTTTATCCCCAAAGCCTACCAAGCATTGTAACTACCCATGTTCTTAATCCGAAGCCCGGTGAAGTAGTTATAGATATGAATGCAGCGCCTGGAGGTAAAACAAGCCATATTGTTCAATTATCATTTGGGAAAGCGAGAGTAATAGCATTTGATAGAAGTGAGAACAAAGTAAAAGCTATTAAAGCAACCCTTGACTGGTTGGATTTAAACATAAACGTGATCGCCATCCCAATGGATTCTAGATACATCCACGTTGATTTAAGATTACAGAATAAAGCTGATAAAGTATTAGTGGATCCACCATGTAGTAATCTCGGTGTTAGACCTGTAATGAAGTTCAATAGAACTATGAAGGAAGTCATTGATTTATCAAACTATCAGAAGCAATTCCTTAAGGCAGCTTACCATGTATTGAAACCTGGAGGTATTTTAGTTTATTCAACTTGCACTATATCAATGCTTGAAAACGAGGAAAACATACTCTACGCTGTTAATGAGCTCGGGTACAATGTCGTGGAACTAAGTGAAAACCCACCGTACGCTGAGAAAGTAAGCTATAAAGGAATAGTGGGTTATAGATATTCCCCGCTATCCTATGATATGCCTGGATACTTTATCGCTATTTTATCTAAGTAGATTTCTCCTCTTAATTTTCGAGCCACAAAGTGGGCATGTATCCTCCCCGGGTTTACCTGGAATATAACCGCAAATAGGGCACTGTGCATTGAAAATCCTTAAATCACGTATACCCCTTGTTCTAAGTGGTTTGAAGCTTATGCCCATATAATTTAACAAGTTTTGGAGTTCGTAGTCATCAGTTATGACAACAATCTCGGTGTAACTGCTTTGTAGTTGTAGGGAGAGCGCAGCAATCTCTATGTCTATACTAGATAACTTGTGTAAGCAACCTATTGTTTTAGCTACTTCCACGACTTTATCGATGAAAGCTCGCTCAGGAACCTGTACGAGAACCAGTTTCAACTCTAGAGCTTCAATTAAGGCTTGCTTATTCTCTTGATCTCTAACTTCACTTATAGCGCCTTCAGTGGTATAGATATCGGCGCGCATTCTAGGAGCATAACGGTAAAATTTTGCGAGCAATGCACCGGTGTCTAGTATTAGTGCGATCTTTTTATCAAAATGTGATTTTTCGTGGTTCAAGTACGGATCTCCACGTGTTTCTTGATGGATTAAACCTTATAACTTTAACGCAAGTTAACCCATGTTCTACCTTGATCACCGAGTTCTCTTTAATTATTGAGGAGAAGTCGCCGTCGATGTATAGTTGAGTTTTGTTTTTGCTCCATATCTCTATGGAGAAAAGCGCTGGGATAACGATACTTGTAGCCCCTATTTGCATAGGGTTTATTATCGTTAAAGTCACAGCATCCAGGACTGGAAATACCAGTGGTCCTCTTGCCGATAAATTATGACCACTCGATCCATGCGTTGAACTCAATATTAACCCATCTCCTTCAAACATTATACTATCATTCGTTAAATGCGATTGCACCTTAACGAAATATGTTGACGCTTTTCCAAGATCAGTGCTGAAAATCACCGCGTCATTTATGAAGAAGGTATTCATGTTTTCATAGGAAACCCGGTATAACGGTATGAACTCCACGTGGAAATCTCCCGTTAACACTCTTGCGAGAATTTCACTTATGCTCGGTAGACCTCTCTCATAATAATTATTTCTTCTACCACATGGATAAGGTAAAATAAGAGGAGTAGATGTGAAGACTTTAGCTGATCTGATGAAAGTTCCATCACCACCAATGCTTACAACCAAGTCGAGGTTTAATAGTTTATCCCTCGATATTCTATGCGAAATCGATATATCATCTATAGTTAATGTGTTAACTTCGATATTATTTGATCTCAAAGTAGTAGTAGCTATATTAGCTAGTTCTAAGCATGTATCCACTGGTTTATAGATCACCAGTGCCTTATTAAATAAACTCATGTACTTTACCCTACGTTATTAGATTTAATATTCACGGCAATATTAAGTATCGGGATAATAAACCTCAATTAGAGGAGATTAACTGTAGATGCCGTACTGTATATGTGTAGATAAACTAGTAGCAGAGAAAATCATAGTGGAACTACGTAGACTTAGACTACTGGATGATGAATATCGAATCATGAGAATAGGCAACGAAGTATTGGTACCTGTGAAAATCAAGGAGCTGGGCGAAATAGAATTATCTATAGGGAGAATGCGAATTGTAGAGTGTCATCCGCCTAGGAGAAAGAAAATGGAGGAGTTGAAAATACCGTCCTTGGACATTGTGGGCGATGTTGTCATAGTGAGAGAGACTGTTCTAAAGCAAATGAAACCCGAAGAAGTGGTTTCAGCGATTAAGCAGATATATCCCAAAGTTAAGGCTATATGGGTTAAAGAAGAAACAAGTGACACGTATAGAACCCCGGTTCTCAAGTTGTTGTGGGGTGAGGAGATTAGAGAAGTTATTGCTAAAGAATACGGGATTAAACTAAAAGTGAGACTCGGCGAGGTTTACTTTAATCCAAGACTGTGTGAAGAGCACCGTAGATTATCTCAATTAGTTAAAAACGGCGAAGTAATTGTAGATGCATTCAGCGGTATTGGAGGCTTTTCTCTTCACATAGTATCCAGTAAGCTCTGCTTAGTGATCGCTAATGATGTCAACCCTTCAGCATACGAACTCTTACTTGAAAACATTGAGTTAAACAAGAAAAAACTTCAAGGCACTATTATACCATTAAACTTAGACGCCAAGGAACTCACAGGTGTTATTCGGAGAAAGAGCGTAGATAGATTAATAGCGGATCTACCGATGTGGAGCTTGGATTTTGTAGATATCTACGAGGAGCTACTTAAACCTGGAGGAGTACTCCACTTGTATAAAGTCTCTCGAATCAATGAAGAAGAACTCAGATTAGAACTACTAGATTTCTTTAAAACTTGGAAGATCCAAGAGTGCCGACTAGTTATGGAGTATGCTCCGAGAGTTGGCATATATAGATGTGACCTCGTCAAGCCGTAGTACATATAAGTAAACTGTGAGCGAAGTATCTGGGTTTTTAAGTCTCTCCACTAGATCTCTCCTTATGTCCACAGAGGCCTTGTTAGCTCTCACTCCTATAGTCGCTGGTTCTATATAAGTGCTTTTTCGAATTATGACTTTGTTCTTATCACTTAGTATTAACATAGGAGACCCCTCAGCTAATACAAAATCAATTAATTCGTTAACCGTGAAGACTATTACTAAAAACGCTCTTTCACTTCTCAGGCAATTTTTGAAGTCTTCATTTAAGTCAAATGCCGCTTTATCAGCTGAAACTCCTACTATGCAGTCTCCACGTGGTGTTACATCGGGGTCTTTAGTTAATTCAAGTGTTGTTCGATGCGTTGCTTTAATATTCGTGTGGCCTTTCGCGCGTATGATCTCATAGCAAACCATTATTATTCAACCAAGATGATACAGTATTAAGATGCGTTATTAATAGATTATCAGAGGTGCTAGTATTGAGTTTCGAGGCCCAGAGAAGAAGAGTAGTAGAATCGCTAATCTTCATGGGTTATCTCAGGAATCCTCGAGTCATTAAAGCTCTTCTCGCTGTTCCAAGAGAAGAATTCGTTCCAGATCATCTGAGGAGCTATGCTTATATGGATTCTCCTTTACCAGTAGGATACGGTCAAACTATTAGTGCTATACACATGGTTGCGATCATGACTGAGGAGTTGAATCCGGAACCCGGTGACTTAGTATTAGAGGTTGGAACGGGCTCAGGGTATCAAGCAGCTGTCTTAGCGGAAATTGTCGCTAAACAAGATCCCAGTAGACGTGGCCACGTTTACACTATTGAGAGAATACCGGAATTAGTGGAATTCGCTAAGCGTAATTTAACTAAAACAGGGTATAGTGATTACGTTACGGTAATTCAAGGAGATGGAACCCTAGGTTACTCGGAGAAAGCGCCATTCAACAAAATAATTGTAACAGCGGCAGCACCCAGTGTTCCTCAACCCCTCCTAGATCAATTAGCAGAGGGAGGCAGATTAGTTATACCAGTTGGCGACCTATATGTTCAAAGGCTTCTAATCGTTGATAAAATTAATGGGAAAATCCACAAGAGGTTTGGAATAGAGTGTGTTTTTGTACCTTTAATAGGTGAATATGGTTGGAGGTTGGAACATTAAGATCATTTCTTAGTAAACCATTTTGCTAGCCCTTGTTGAGAACCCTTAACGTGCTCCCTGTAAGCTTTAATTAATCTGTCAAGCGCGTTTTTGACGCGTTCTTCGTTGAAATCATGTTCCTTAACTAGTATTTCCACGACAAGGTTTACATCGGGTTCACGCCAATCTAGTTTATAGCTATCAGTAACCTGGGGGTTCAAGAAGTACTTCTTAATAGTGAGTACATCTACTTCCACGGGAGATTTAAGTAGTGCTTTAGGTATTTTTTCAACGCTTCCATATGCTTTTACTAACTGGTACGCTTTTTTGGGGCCAATGCCTTCAAACCCATCAGGGTTGTAATCTGTTCCAACGAGTATACCGATGTCTACTAGGGCCTCGTGAGTTAACCCGAGTTTTGCGAGTAATTTATTTAACTCGATGATCTCTGGCACGATTTCAACATACTCCTCTTTTCTAGGTAGTTTCCTTTTGCCGCTGATTGTGAGGTTTCTTATTAATCTAGGAGAACCAAACAGTAAGCTATCATAGTCTTGTGACGCAGAAGCATATGCGTCTCCTTTTTTCGCCATATAAGCCGCCTGCGCTTCACCTTCCGCTGGTGCTTGAACCCAGGGTATACCCATGGCGTCGAGTAGTTTCTTAGCATCTTCGACCATGTAATCAGCTAGTTTCACCGCCATGACTGCGTATTTGCGTGCAGCTTCGATGTCCCCTGTTTTCACGGCTTCCTCATATTTCTTGCTTGCTTCTTCTCTTAGAACCCTGCGTTTCTCGATCTCTTTTGCTTTTAACTCGGGTGGTTTACCATCAAATACGTATACTGGTTTAATGCCGTTCTCCAATAAGTTAATGGTCCTATAGTATAATCCGCTTAAGTGACTAGTGATTCTACCTTGATTGTCCATTAATGGAGTGCCATCGGGTTGCCTAATAGCTGTAAGAAACTGGTATAATGCGTTATAAGCATCAATAGCCACTATTCTTCCACGTAGAATCCTGAGGTCACTTACAGGAATTTTAACATCATCTGGAATCAAGTCCTTTAGATCAACCCCCATTAGACCCCCAAATACACATATTTCTAAATAATCCTTATTTTATGTTATGTTGCGAATTGTTGAAGAGCTTGAGGTGTTAATTTAACTAGAAACTCTTTTCCAACGTATTCCACATATATTAATCCACTTAACTCGTACTTCATTAATACATTGTATAATTCAGATGTTGATACTCCAATCCCATACTCTTTCTTTAGGGTTTCCAATAGTTTAGATTCCGTTATACCCTCAGGTTTGGAGAGTATGATTTCTAATATAGCTCTATGCAAAGGCATTTTTCTCCATATTTCGTGGTTTTTCGACATTACCGTATCACCTTCACGTGTAAACAGATGGTTTCATTGCGTGTTTAGGTGGCGCACGCCTAATTCTCTCATTCCATTCCATGTAGAATTTTATTAAATCCTCGCTCAAACTAGGTTTAACGACTTCTAGGGCTTTTATAAAATGTTTTTTCTCAACTAGTTTCATGGATATGTTCTCGCGGAGTGCTAGGAGAAAAGCCTCTCTCACTAATGCCTCCAAGTCCGCTCCACTATAATTCTCTGTGGCTCTCGCTATTTCATATAAATCGACGTCCGGTGCTAGTGGTAGATACCTAGTGTGAATCCTTAGAATCTCTAATCTCGCCTCTAGGTCAGGTGGTGGTACATATACTAGTTTATCTAATCTGCCTGGTCGAAGCAACGCTGGGTCAAGTAGATCCGGCCTATTTGTTGCCGCTATGAACACAACGTTACTCAACTCCTTTACACCATCAAGCTCTGTAACGAGTTGGGTAACGATTCTCTCGGAGACACCGGTATCGCTTGAAACACCTCTTATTGGCGCAATGGAATCTATTTCATCGAAGAAAACTATGCTGGGAGCATGTAATCTAGCTTTCTTGAAGATTTCTCTCACAGCTCTCTCAGATTCACCAACCCATTTACTAAGGATCTCCGGGCCTCTTATAGCTATAAAGTTCACACTACTCTCTTTCGCTATGGCTTTTGCTAGTAGTGTTTTTCCGCAGCCGGGTGGCCCATATAATAGTATACCTTTAGGAGGCTTTACTCCGTACTTCTCATATAATTCAGGGTGTTTAAGTGGTAGTTCAACGCTCTCCTTTAATACTTGTTTAACGTCACTTAAACCCCCCACATCGTTCCACCCAACATCTGGAACCTCAATGAATATTTCTCTTAACCCACTTGGAACAATGTTTCTGAAAGCAGCTAGGAAATCCTCATTGGTTACTAAGAGGTATGAAAGAATGTTCTCCTGATCGCATGTTTTACATTTCTCAATCGTACGCTTAATAGCTCTCATAACGGCTTCTTTGACTAAGGCAGCTAAATCCGCTCCTGTGAATCCATGCGTCATTTCCGCTAGTTTTTCTAAGTCGACTTCGCTACTGAATATCCCTGTTTCAACAAGTCTCCTAGTATGCACTACTAGGATCTCGTACCTACCTTTCTTATCAGGTATTGGTATCTCGATTTCAACGTCGAATCTACCGGGTCTTCTCAAAGCTGGATCAATGGCATTAGGTCTATTCGTTGCCGCTATAACTATGACGTTTCCCCTACTTTCCAACCCATCCATCAAAGCCAATAACTGTGCTACAACTCTTTTCTCCACTTCACCTGTGACTTCATCTCTTTTAGGTGCAATGGCGTCTATTTCATCAATAAATATTATGGCTGGGTATTTTTTGGCTTTCTTCTTAGCCATTTTAAATATTTCTCTTAGTCTCTGCTCTGATTCACCGTAGAATTTACTCATTATTTCTGGTCCATTTATAACTATGAAATAGGCATTTAACTCGTTGGCGAGAGCTTTTGCTAGTAGTGTTTTTCCGCAGCCGGGTGGCCCATATAATAGTATACCTTTAGGAGGCTCAATACCGAGCTTAGCGAAGACTTTACGGTACTTAAACGGTAGTTCCACGATATCGCGGACTTTCTCAATTACTCCCCCTAATCCCCCAATATCATCGAATGTTACTTTGGGGATTTCTCCAACGGGTTCATCGAAGACTATTACCTCGGTTTCCTCTGATACAATAGCTGGGCCTTTTGGTTTTATTGAAACTACTTTGAACGGTATTTTTACGCCTTCTACCTTGATCACTACTTCGTCCCCTTCATGAACAGGCGATGAGATGACATGGTGTTTTATCTTATTCACGACGTTCGCGTCTACTGGTGCGTGGAAGTTCAATGGAGCTAGTTTAACTACTTTAGCGAATTTACGCTCAGTTTTCTCAACGTACACTATGTCTCCTACATCGACTTTAGCGTTCTTCATAGTGAGTTTACTTAATCTAATGATGTTTTTACCTCGATCCTCATCACTGCCTTTATCTGCAATAACCGCCGTTTCGTGTTCACCTTCAATTAGCAATAAGTCTCCTTGAATTATTCCAAACTTCTCCATTACCTCGGGATCTAGTTCAGCGATACCTACACTGTTGTCTCTACTTAGTTCCTCAACTCTTAAAACCAATCTTACCTGCTTTAACACTAATTATTACACCCTGCTTAATTATTACCTATAGAACCAAGTTACTAGTGGGCCCGCGGGGACTTGAACCCCGGACCTCCGCCTCGTCAGGGCGGCGTCCTAACCAGGCTAGACGACGGGCCCTTCTAAAGTAAGAACATTACATATGGGTTTAAAAATAGCATCAATGGTGCTTAAGCATACTATTAAAAGAGATTCAGTGGGCCCGGGGGGATTTGAACCCCCGACCTACGGGTCACCCCCTCCAGACTTCTCTCATCCCGATTGGTCGACTGACCCATAGTATGTCTGGAGCCCGCCGCTCTGCCTGGCTGAGCTACGGGCCCACTGCAGGTCATCCATTAATAAAACTCTTGTAACAAGGTATTAAAAACCTTTAAATTCTTAGTAGTTTAAGAAGAGTGCTTAGGTAACGGTGTATTATACATTGAAATATCCACTAGACAAAATATGTATAAAGAGCGGTGTTTTTTGTCCATCTTGTCAACGTAAAATAGAATCCGGCGTGGTTACAAGTAGCGACATAAGGATACTTCAAGCCTTAGTTAATCTCGAGGATAAATTAAAGTTTCTCAAGAAAGGAGAATATGTTAAATCAATAGATCTAGGGGAGTACGTGGTAGTATTAATTAAAGACGGGTTTGAACAAGTAGAAATAGCGACACTGGGGAAAGAATTATCAGATGCCATTGGTAAAAGAGTCAAAGTAATAGAGTACATGAGTGACTTAAAGAAGCTGATTGAGCAAATAATAGCTCCAGCATCACTACTTGGAATAAATAAAATCTGGTTACCAACAGGCGAAGAAATAGTGAGCGTGAGAATTTCAAGGAGAGATCGAAGATTCATAGCGAAAAACAAGGATGAATATGAAGAACTCATTGAGAAAATAAGTGGCATAAAAGCTAGAATAGTTTTTGAGTAAATATTACCTCCTCAAACACTAATTTGTCTTTAAATATTTCTCTAAGAACTATTGAAGCATACATACCGGGCTCTAATTGAAACTCGTAGATTAAGCATTCTCCTTGCTTATTAATCACGTTGTTCAACGGTTTAAACAAACCATTTCTATGAAAACATGGGAGATAACGAAGTGCAGCGGGATCCAAGCCCTCGTTTCGAATTACTTGTTCATATACTTTCCAACCGGAATCGCAACCAGGCATTGGGAGTTTTGAGTTGAATGCATTGAACCCCTTCAACTCTATTAATTGATTCAACAGCAAGTTGAATAAGTAGCTAGCATATGCATCTAACAGTATACTATGCAGTTTTTTCAAGGCAACTCTTACTCCACTCCCTATTTTTGCATTGGCATATGTTTTCTCATAGAATAGACGATCATAGTTCCCTGCGATTCTATTCACAGTTGAATCAAAGTTCTCTCGTGGATAAATTGTTTTTAGGAACTGTTCTGCGAATAAATCCTCTCTTCCAAGTAAAATGTACTTGCCTAGAATGTGTGAATTATATCTTCGGTAACCAAATCGTTGATAACCATAATATGAAGGCAAACCCTTCTCCACTAAAGTTTTCACTATCTTTTTCAATAAGAACTCGGAATCCCCGCAGGTATTACACATGGTGACTCTGAAGTAGTTTCCTTTGAAGTGGGTTTTACGTGGTTTTATGCTCGTGTAACCAACGAGCTCAACTTTGAGGTTTTTCCACGTGAGCGGTAAATGAGCTTTATCAATTAAACTCGATTTAATGAATAAATAAGACTCGGTGGTAGCATCCTTGTCTTTTAATCCGTAAAAATAAATATTTGATGCAGGAACATTTAATCTACTAGATATGTACTCTATGGCTTTAAACATCTCTATGTCTCTTTTAATCATCTTTAAAACAGCGTACTCGCCTTTCTCGGTATTAAAACCCATCTGATCTAGATTTACGAGTTCCTTAACGTAGAAGGTTTCAGGCGTAATCGAGTACTCAAAAGGCAAAAAATCATCAGTTACAACATACTTTATTCCCGTGACGTAATCAAGTGGGTGTGGATATATCTGCATTTAGATACCATTATAGTGTTTTTAGGTGACCAGTTATTTTATCTATTCTCTCATCAGGTGCTGGGCCGATTCCCACAGCTGTTGCTGTACCTGGCGGTAACTCAGTTAATCCTGCATCGGTAATTAGTGCTGTCGGTAGATTAGAGCTTTTAGCTTTCTCAAAGATCTCCAGGAGCTCTTTTTCGCTTTGAACCCTTAGAACGATCTTTTTCTGGCCACTAGAATACCATTCATTAAACCAATCCGGGTTCCTCTTATATGCTTCTAGGGCAGCGGATACTGAAGCGTGGGCAACTTGAACTGCGAGTTTACCTTTACTCATGTTTAAATCGACTCTAACAACTATTACTTGCTTCAAAGTAATCACCGTGAATTTAACAATTATTACTGATTTTTAAGACGACAACTGTACTCTAAACGATCTAGAATAAGAATAGAGCATTTATAAGCTCTTAAAACATGTAAACCCTTTAGACTATGATAAAAGGTGCATGCTTTGACCTATACGCTAAGAGAAGAAGTTAAAATGCAGGAAACAGCAGTAATGGTAACATGCACGAGTTGCAAAAAACCCTTTGTACCCGGAGAACACGGAGTGGAATTCATATGTCCCAATTGTGGTAAAAGCGTAATTAGAAGATGCAAGAAATGCCGTAAGCTAGCAGTTGAATATGTATGTCCAAATTGCGGCTTTAAAGGCCCCTGAGGTGTAAACATGGCTAAAGTCGCAGTTGTCGTGAGAATTCTACCAGAGGATGTATCAATCAGCATGGAGCAGTTAGTTGAAAATATTAAACAAAAATTGCCAGAACAATATAATCTCAAAGCATGGGATGAGGAACCAATAGCATTTGGTTTAAAAGCATTAAGGATACTGGTAACTATGCCTGAGGAAACAGAGGGTGGAACAGAGCCCCTTGAAGAACTAATAAGCAGCATACCGGGAGTGAGCCAGGTAGAAGTTTTAATGGTTCACAGAGTTCTAGAGTAGTTTTTACGTAAATAGTATTTTCATCGGTTAACATGAACGGATAACATTGATCCTTTGAAACACTATTGGATTTTTAAATACTAGGTAGAAGTAAACTCAGATAACCCTCTTGATGCGGGCCTTATCAGCATTAGTTCAGAGGTATCTAACCCGGGTTCTCTCGTCATCGGGATTCAAGTTAACAATAGATTATTAATCCTAATAAGTATGCTAATAACCTGGGAAAATACCTACATGCTTTCTCTTTTCCTCCACAACTCGGTCATTCTCTTTCTCCTTAATGTAAACATCTCGCGATCAATGTATTTATATACTGTGGAATGCATTCTACCCTCTACGAGCATTTCTATGGCTTTTTTAGCTATGTTAGCTGTTTCGTAATCACCTATGATTGCGACATAGGGCCCATAGATAGATATATATGTACCTGTGAGTTCTTCTAGGTTTCTTCTAGCTTTTCCTTCTTCACCGATAACTCTGCCAAGTACTCTTTTCAAGTGATTAGGTTTATCTCCAACGTATTGTCTCACATCTATGACTTCTAAGACTTGATCATCTTCGAGTAGTCTAAAAGCTCGCTCTGGACTGAACCCGTATCCTATGGCTCTAACTATGTTTTGAGCTTTCATTAATTCGAGAGCCGTGGTGTTTGGAAACGCGGGTTCTATTATTACTGACCCCGTGTTTGAATCTATTGTTAATATTGTCCTTGTTTTTTCCTCGATTTCTTTTTTAACTGCTCCATTATTCCCTAATAGGACGCCAACACGTTCAAGGGGTATTTTCTCATATAATCTCGTTACGCCCATTATGAATCTTCCTTTTTCTTCTCCAGACATGGTGCAACCCTTTCAAACATTTTCTCCGGGTTTTCAAGAGGAAGTTTTGCTTCCTTACTAAAAAACCTATGTATGTTTTCTATGTCGCGTTTTAAGAATTCAGGTGCATTAGGGTGATTTATATCGACTGCTTGACTAACATCTATTATTGCTATGTCGAGGTCGGGTTTAACAATTATATTGTACTCTGATAAATCCCCGTGAATTAATCTCGCTTTACAAACAATTTTCTCGAGCTCGTTTAATATGAGTTCATAAATATGTTGGAGCTCGTTTTCGGTTAATTCTCCATATGCTTCAACTAGGAGAGGGTAACGCATTCTATCTTCTCCCAGGAATTCCATGACTAAAACATTGTTTAAACAAGCTAGGGGCTTCGGAACTTTCACGCCTGACTCGTACATTCTGACGAGGTTTTTGAACTCTTTTCGTGCCCAAGCGAGAATTAAAGACCGCATATCTTTTGGTTTTAAGCCCTCGAATCGAGGGTCTCCTAAAATATACTTATATATGCTTTTCCTGAATTCAGCGGTGCTGATTAAGTATATCTTAATGGCTAATGGATTTCCAGTTTTATCGTAGCCGTAGTATACTTTTGATTCTTTCCCTGAGCTTATTACACCATTTATTTTTCTAATGATGCCTCTTCTATATAGTTCAATTATAGTCATCACTGTTGAGTGATCGAAAACCTCGTCAACTACTTCGAATAGATCTTTATCTTTAATTTTCTCTTCGTAGTCTTTAGTAGCTTCTTTCACTAATCGATCTACTTCGTCTAGTCTCATATAGCGCCACTTATGGCATCAATGAATTCTTTTGGTATTACTCCTTGTTCAACTAATTTGTTTACTTCGCTTCTACTGTATTTGTGAATTATATCTCCTTTATCTGATCCAGGGGCCCATAATCCAATGAGAACAAAGTCTCCCTCCATGATCCAGACTTTTTTCCTTAGTTTACCAGGTATTCTCGCTTTTCTATCATATCCATCGAGACATTTAACTAGTAAGTAATCTCCCCCCAGATGCCTTATTACACCGCATATAATTGTAGCTTCCTCTGGATTCGGTAAAGGTATCTCTACTGGTTTCTCCTCTACTGGTTCCTTCTTTTTAACCAATTAATCCCCCTCTTGTTTAGGTACAATGGTTTCTATGTCGTCAGCCTTAATTAACGTAACATGGTCGCCTGGTTTTAGATTTCTTAGCCAGTTTCTAGTCTTAATGGTTCTCTTTTCACCCGTATAGCTGTTTTCTAGTACTATGTTGTCGTCTTTTACCTCCTTCACTGTGAACTCCTCTTTTTCGATTCTGACTGGGTGTTTTAACTTGTTATCCCAGTACATTTTGATATCTACTTCTTCGAGCTCGCCTGAATCTAAATGCATGATCATAAGTTTATTCCGGTCAACCATTTTCACTATGCCAAGGCTGTTCTTGTATATGGTTATATCGTTTTCCCTGAAAACCGGGATTCTCGCCACGTATGTTGTTACTCCAATCCATTTTCCCCGTGATGGGTCGAAACGTGTTGCTCTAAAAGACGTGTTTATCTTAGCTGAGTACTTCTTCGATAATACTTCAACGATTCTTCTAGCGGTTGTTCCATCATCTAGCTCGATATCGATACCCTCGGGTAGTTCTTTAACGTCTATAATGGAGTCTCTTTGAATACCGCGTAGAACAGTATGCAGGATATCCCTAGGGTAATCCTGTGAGTAGTCTCTGCGAGTGAACCTTATTTGAACAAGGTAACTATGTTTACCTACAGCTCTAGCTATGCACTTAGGGCATTTTTGATACGTGATTCTAACCGTGAACTCTCTTGTTACCGTTAAGGTTTTATCGTCTACATTGATCTCTAGCTCGGCCGTTGTTTTTAATGTAGAGGAATCAATGTACTTCCAGTCCCCTATGTATGCTTCAACTAATTTTGCTCCCTCGATGAGGTTTTTACCTGCTTCACTAGTTACTAGTGATTCAAGTACTTCGGGTTCTGAAGCAGGAGGCCACCATTCCCCCCTATAGAACCATGAACCGCAAACTGGGCAAACAGTAATCTTGAGTTCCTGTATGTCTTTTAAAACATTAACGTATTTTCTGAAGCAATCTATACAGTAACCTCTTATTAATTCCTCTTTACGCGCTGGTTTTCCGCACTTGATGCAGAACCACAAATTTAAACCCTCGTGAAAAAAGCTATTGGTATATTCTCTACTTCTATGATGGCTTCACTGTGAACTAGACCGGCTTTCAATGCAGCTTCCACGACGCGTTTCCCCACAAGGTTCGCGCTAGTAGCGTTTCTCAGTATCTCGACGAGGGACTCTATGTTTTTTAATTCTCCTTTGAAGTATGCTGGATCAACGTAAAAACTTATTCTACGCTGAGGGTCTTTGAGTTTCAAGCCTAGAACTTCCTTATCGCAAGCAGTAACAATGATTTCCTTCTCAATAGTGTATATTTTTACATATATTTCGTCCTCAGCTCGCATTACGATCACTAAAAAGCTTGGAACGTGGTTTCAGCACCGCATGCTTCACATTTCAACACGAATACTTTGCCTTTCTTCGTGAGCTTTGTGTGCACGGATCCGCAGGTAGAGCACTTTACGTATTTTTGAACGAATCTTTCCAATAACTGATTTATAGCAGTAGCATTAAATTTCCCCCTTAACTCTAATTGCCCAGCTTCGTTCACGGAGCCGGGGACATTTAATTCCTTCATGAAGTATCTTTTAAGCAACTCTTCATCTCTATTTAGTATTTGTGCTATGTCCCTGAAATTTTGTATTATAGTCTTTCCACCTATCACGAGCATGCTGACCTTAGGCATCTCGAATACTTCTCCACTACCCTTCCTCCCAGCTAGTTTCACGAATGCTCTATCAAGTAACTCCTCGTACTTATAATCACTGATGCTCTTCAACGACTGCACCCTTTTTTTATGGAGCTCAACCTATGACTAACTAAATAGGGACTATTATATTAAGTTACTTTCTCGGGAGCAGAAAATCATGGTATTCAAAGTATACATTGAAACCTATGGTTGCGCACTCAATAAGAGCGATGAAGCATTAATGAAGAGTAAACTAGAGGAAAGAGGACACAAGATAGTAAGCGTCATTGAGGAAGCAGACGTAATCGTAGTTAACACGTGTGTTGTTAGACTGGATACAGAGTATAAAATGATGCATAGAATCAAGGAAGTAAGAGACTACTGTAGAAGAAACAATAAAAAACTAATAATAGCGGGATGTATGTCTAAGACTCATCCATACACTATTAGTTTAATCGCCCCAGAGGCGTCTCTTATCTCACCCCAGAACTCCGACAAAGTATACTTAGCAGTTGAAAACCCTAGTAGAGTGGTTTTAATAGAAGGTAGGCGTACAAGAGATTTAATAGGCCTCAGCTGCGACCGCAGTGTTGTCCCCATCCCAATACAGGAGGGATGTTTAAGTAATTGCAGTTTTTGCATTACAAAGCATGCTAGAAGGGAACTCGTTAGTCACAGTATTGAAGCAATTGTAAATAGCGTTAAGAAAGCAGTGGAGAAAGGAGCAGTTGAGATCGAGCTTACAGGAATGGATCTAGGTACATATGGAATAGACTTATATAAGAGGAGAGCTCTACCAGCGTTACTGGAAAAAATCACGGTGGAAGTTGAAGGAAACTATATGCTTAGAATTGGAATGATTAACCCGGAACACTTAGAGGAAATACTAAGTGACTTAGTGAACATCATTAGATACTCTAATAAAATATACAAGTTTCTCCACATACCCTTACAATCTGGGAGCAATAAAGTCTTAAAGTTGATGGGTAGAAAATATACCGTTGATGAATATAGAGCTCTCATTAAGGAAATTAAAAACCACATCCCTGATGCAAGTATTGCAACAGACATAATAATTGGTCACCCCGGCGAAGACGAAGAAGATTTCGAAGAAACACTGAAGATCATAAGGGAATTAGAGTTTGAGCGGGTGCACTTAGCTGGGTATAGTGTTAGACCCTTAACGTTATCTGCATCTATGCTGCAGGTGAACACAGTAGTTAAGAAAGAAAGACTCAAAAAAGCACTAGATGCAATAATGGATGTCGGATTAAGGGTTAGAGAAAAATATCTCAATAAGGTGGTCGAAGGATTTACAACAGAGAAAACAAATACCTGGATTGCGAGATTAGAAAACTATATACCAATAGTGATCAAAGATCATGTGAATTTAAAGTATGGAGAATGGATTAAAGTCTATGTTGATGAAATAACGTTTTTTGATGTTAGAGGACACGTTAACTCGTAGAAGTTACCCCTTGATCTTACCTAGAAATCTCTCGTCTTGAGATAGAATAAACAACGTGTAACCAGGCACTAGCTCTATATCTGGTTGCGCAGGCACGAGTTCCTTACCATTATATATCATTAATACCTGCGCGTTTTCTTCCTCTAAGTGGAGTTCTTCGAGCTTCGTGTATGCCGCTAGATCATCTTCTCTAATTGTTACAGCGTATATTTTTAGTTCACCAACTGGTAGTTGTGCTACTATACGGGGAGTTGCAAGTGAAGTTAGCATTTGTTTTATGACTCCGGCAGTAATAGCTGGTTTAACTATAGGTATTCCAAGTTTCAGGTTTTTAACTATTTCCGCTACTTTTTCATCTTTAAACACGCCTAGCCTTATAGGTACATTGAACTGTGTTGCAATCGCTAATACTAGGAAGTTAACTTCATCTTTACTTGTTAATGCGAGAGCAGCATCCACCTCGCTCATGTCAATGTTTTCATATATAGATGTATCCGTAGCGTTTCCCTCGATAACAAGCACGTCGCCGAGTCTTTCAAGTGCTAATCTTCTATCTGGGTCGCTCTCAATAATTACAACTTGATCTATGAGATCTCGGAGCGCTGAATCCTTCAATAACATTTCCACAGTATCCCCTCCACCCGCTATAAGCATGCTTATTTTCGCCATAAACTTCACCATGAATATTTTAACTATACGCCAGTACTATAATACCATATACCCTAAAATCAGTAATATTTCCAACATCGAAGAAAAATTAAATAGTTATTTAGAATCGGATCATCATCTAGAACCTTAACTAAATTAATTAACTGCTAGATGTCTTAACAAGTTTGCACCAAAAAATAAAATATAAATCTCCCTTTAACCTCATATGGATTATATGGATTTAGTTAAATGGGCCCGTCGCCTAGCCAGGATAGGGCGCCGGCCTTCTAAGCGCCGGCGGGTTCGTGGAAAGCCGGAGGCCCCGGGTTCAAATCCCGGCGGGCCCGCTACCTTTAAATACCTAGATAAACTCTACAGGGCCTTCCTCCACAGAGAAGATGTGAACTATTAGGGGATGCTCTAAGTGAAACCACGTCTTCTAATTCCTGGTTTACTCTTAATGATAAGGGAAACAGTTACTACGAGAGATGTAGTAGCATCTGGAATATTGCCCGCAAGGGTTTACAGCGGATGAAGGGCTCTCGGGTTAAGTGGAGCCCTGATAGCCCCCGCAGTGAAGCAGTGAAAACCCGAGCTAAGTGAGAACCCCCGAGGCAAAGAATTTTTAGAATTAATTACTACTCATCACAAGTGATCGCCTCGGGGAAACCCTTGAGAAGCATAAATTTGGATGGTATAGGCTTCTTTTAGTGTTTCCTTTGATGGAAGTACAAAGTTTCCTGCAGCGTTCTTTACTGCAACGATTTTAAGATTGTTTTTGAGAGCATGATTTATCAGTATGGTTTAACGCAGTCTCTATTTTCAATCTCTAAGTTGTACATTAAAATAGATTTAACATTATAAAGGAACAATATTCCTCGAGTAATGGTTTGTTGTTAATAAAATAATAGTTAAGCTGTAGGTTGAAACTAGAAATAAGGTGTTTTTAGTATTTGCAGATTATTGTTCTTAACGCCTCCAACAAAAGGGTTTTGTTTACTGGTTGCATGGCTCTTAATATAACGTGGTCGGGTTTACCTCCACCTTTGAAGCCATGTGTTGAGAGATAAGAGGTTAGTTTTCTGAGATCTATGCCCGTTTCACGTGCTTTTAACGGATTCATCGAGATCTCCACACTGTCTCCAATAATTATTACTGTCATTAATTCATGTTCGAACACAGTTTTATCTAGTATGGATTTAACTAGTTTCTCATCACGTAAAGGCAATTCTATTACTGATACTTTGACGCCGCATATGTCCATGGTTCCACTTAAAGTCTTCTCGATGATGTATTTTTCAACTAATTCCCTATACTTATTTACTAATTCCAGTTGTTCCTGGTACTCACTGTGTATTTTCTTAACGGCTGCAACTAAGTCTTGATCTCTTGCTTTTATAAGCGATAAAACAGTTGCTTTTTGTTCCTCGAGTTCTCTTATGTAGTCAACTAGTCTTGTTCCCGCTATGAATTCTAGTCTTATTACACCATCTTGTATTCTCTCATAATTCACTATTTTTATTCCTCCTACTTCCGCGGTGTTAAATACGTGTGTGCCATAACATGCCTGAGCATCCCACCCAGGTATTTCAACTATTCTCAGTATTTGCGCGTGAATAGCTCCTCCTTGATGTATTTTTAAACCATATTTTTCCTCGGCTTGGAATCTATCGAGATAGTTGAAGTTTAAGTTTATTCTACTATTAATGATCTCGTTAGCAAGGTCCTCGATCCTCTTAACAGTATCTGGGGTTAATGGTTTATGGTGCGTTATGTCTAGTCTGCTTTTTTCAACTGTTTTTTCGGCTCCGGCTTGCCAAACGTGTTCACCCAGTATTCTCCTTGCAGCTGCTAGAACAATGTGCGTTGCAGTGTGGTGCTTCATTAATTTATACCTTTTATCCCAGTTGATTTGAACGATTACAGAGTCTCCTGGTTTAAATTCGGGGGCGCGATCTAGCACATGAATTATTACGTCCCCTATTTTACCTACATAGTTTATTTTGTACACGTTTGATCCAAATACTATGATTCCTTCATCGTGGTCTTGTCCGCCAGCCCATGGATACGCTATTGTTTTATCTAGTATAATGTATTTCTCGTTTACGCCTAGAACAGTTGCGGAAACTGATGTAATATATGGGTTTTCGTGGAATAACCTAAGGGTTTCTTTGAACCCTGCAGCCCACTTCGCTATTTCTTCTGGGAACTCGTGTTCCCTTGTTTTAATTAAAACACCTGGTGAAGAATGTCTCGAAGCTATTAATGAGTAAAAGTCTTTTGGAACCTCCACAAATACGCCTTGCTGAACTGCTCTCTCCGCAATGAACTCTGGAGGTATACCGTGTGAATCGTAGAGTTCAATTAAGTCTTCAACTCCGAGAGTTCTCTTCTTTTTGATCACTTTGTCAACTACTTCCACGCCTTTTAAAACAGTACTTATAAATTTATTGACCTCCGTGTTCAGTACATCCACTATGTATTCTCTATGTTTCTCAAATTTACCGTAAATGTAATCGTTTCTCCAGAAGTCTATTTGTTTATCAGTGAGTAATGCAACTAAGTCGGGTAATCTATGGTACTCTACTCCTAGTTTAATCAAGTTACGGAGCAATCTCCTTATTACTAGTCTAGCTAAGTATCCTTCTCCAGTATTTGAGGGAACGATTCCATCGGAGAGCATTAATGCTATTGTTCTCACATGGTCTAATATACTATACAAGTATACCGAGTTAACTAGTTCCTTCACGTATTCTCTGAAACCAGCTAACTCTACTTGCTTAATGTAATCATCCATACTAGTTAGCTCCTTATCGCTCAATAAGTAAACAATTTTCTTGAGTACATCTGGAGGAGGCTCCTCGACACCTAGGATATCCTTGTACTCTTCAATTAATTTCCCGTAGATACTGTGGAAACCTGTTGGTGCTCTCTGAGTGAGCCAGGCAATTCTCTCAATCCCGTAACCACAGTCTACAACTAGTACAGGGTTTAACTCGTATTTTCCATTAACTACCTTGTAAGCCATGTGTACTAGCGTAGCTACCTCCATTCCATCCACTAGTACTTCTGGTGCAGGACCAGCATTACCTCCTCCCTCCCACCAACCCTCCTTGAAAACTATGTCATCGAGATCCAGGCCTATTTCCTCGGTGAAGAAATCTATGGTGTTCTTGAATATTCCTTCCGACCAGTAAATTAGTTTATCTCCTTTGTTGAAAGCATGCATTCCCCCCATTTCAAAGCTCGATAAGTGTCTTCCAAAAGTTAACCCAACGTTATCTATATCAGTTAACCTAATGGATGGTTGAACAATAACTAGGGGGTTATACGGTGGATCCACTGAGCCATCTGTTGCTTCTGGTTGGAAGACTACTATCGAGGCAATAGTTAAATATAGATCATTTCTCCACTTAGCGAGAACAGGGTATGGTTGAGCGACTCCGTGACCACGCTTATGTAGAAAACCAATGAATTTTTCCCTGACTTCACTGAGACTTAAGGGACTAACTTTTTTATAGTCTTTGTATAGGAACTCGTACTTACTACACGGTCTATCAGGGCAAGTATCCCTTGGAACCCTGCTCCAGAAGTATTCTCCGCAGATTCTACACCTATATCTCTTATATCCATACTGTTTGCTCAGGTAATCGAAGTCGACATCAATCTTCAATGTTAACACCACTTCAACCACTACTTAAGTTAAAAATAATCATCACTAGGATTAAATAATAGCTAAACTAGGCTAATTCTATGAGGAGTTGGAATAATACTGGAAACTATGTTTTCTAAAAATATTGTTTTCGTTTTCTACGTTATTTGCAAAGTTATCAGTGGTTAATTTACCCGAATAGTGCTGAGAATCCTTCTGCGAGTGCTTCTTCGCTGAGTTCTTTGGATTCTTCTTCTTTCTTCTCCTCCTTCTTCTCCTCTTTCGCTTGCTCAGCGGCTGGAGCAGCTTGCGCTGGAGCAGCTGCTACGGGAGCTACGAGTGCTTGTTCTAGAACTTTAGCTATATCAATATTCTTTACTGCAGCAACTAGTGATTTAACGCGTACATCGTCAACTGTTATACCAGCTGCTTCTAGAACACGTTTTAGATTCTCCTCGCTTATTTCTTTACCCGCCTTGTAAAGCAATAATGTCGCATATACGTACTCTATATCAACCACCTCCTAATCTAAGCCTCTAGGTTAAGATGTGTTAAAAGGTTTTTAAATACTAATATTTACCCGAATAGTGCTGAGAATCCTTCTGCGAGTGCTTCTTCGCTGAGTTCTT
>JAGDWI010000003.1:0-312895 GCA_023269825.1 Desulfurococcaceae archaeon | reverse complement strand
TGGATTCTTCTTCTTTCTTCTCCTCCTTCTCCTCTTTTCTCTCAGCTGGTTGTACTTGCGGCGCCTGTACTTTTACTTCTAAGCCTAATTCGGGAGCATACTTGGAGATCTCCGCTGCGAGAGCTAGTGCTCTCGCTTGAGCGGTTCTTATAACGTACTCTGCTGTTTCTGCAGTTATGAATCCAGCCTCTGCTGCTAGTGTTAATGCTTGTTTGAAGGCTTTTGTGAATACTACTTGTAGTACTACTGGTTCCGGTATAACGAGCTCAACTGCTAGTTTCAACGCATCAGTAGTCGCTGACTTAATCATGTCTTCGTATTCTGCAATGTTTAGTTTTAATTTATCGCCAGGTATAATTAGGTTACCTTCTCGTCCACATTTAATTTTAACTCTTATTTCTTTCAGAGCTAAACCGAGCTTCTGCAGCAACGCTGCTAGATCAGATGAGATCACATCTCCTGGTTTAACTACTACAGTGTCTTTTGCAACATATATTACGTTTCCTTGAACTTTTGTCGGTATTTTCAATCTTCCAAAAGTACTTAAAATAGGGCCTGCTGGAAGCCCCGTGTTCCCCTCCGGTATAACTATCTCTTTGTCTACGGTTTCACCTGGACCATAGTAATCTTTCGTAACGAAGTTCTGAACTAGATCAGCAATCTCGAAAACATTCATGTCGGTAAATATTAACATTACTTGCCCTGTCATAACTGGTTCAAGTTCTTTTACCGGTAATCCAGCGGCTTCAAACGCTTTTAAAGCAATTCTCGGCTTCACTACTTTCAGGACAGCTTTCTTATTTAGTTTTTTACGGAGCATTTGCACGTGTTTCGCTGGTATACCTGTTAAATCAACGACTAGGAACGTGGGGTGTTTCTTGACTAGTTCAAGGAGCTCGGTAACTATCTCTAGTTTCCACCCCGGTATTTTCCTCTGTTGAGCCTTGGCTATACTCATCTATTACACCTCAGTTAAAGCGATACTTCTACAGGTATACCCATGGTTGCCTTAAATATCAGTTTACCTATATTGGCGAACCTGGCAGGTAACTTACCCTCAATGGCTGAGAGAACAGCCACAGCGTTCTCCGCTAAGTCTTCTGGGTTCATGTCTTCAGATCCTATGGTGGTCATTATTATCGGTTGATCTTTTATTCTGACTAAAACAGTGTTTTTATACCTAGTTATTAATGCTTTAACAGCGCTACCTGAAGGCATGGGCACCGGTATCTTACCTCTAGGTCCAAGCGCAGGACCCAGGACTTTTCCAACAGTACCCATTAAATCGGGTTTAACTAGTATCCAGTCGCATTCAGAAGCGATTTTCTTAGCTTGTTTCTTATTTAATTCACGTAGCTCGCTACTCAGTATAACTCTGTGTGCTCCAGCTTCCTTAGCGCTCTCAGCTACATCTGGATCGCATACTACGCATACTTTAGCTTCTTTACCTCTCCCTCTAGGTAGATGTACAACTTCCCTTATTTTTAATTGCTGAGATTTAATGTCCACGTCTTTCAGTACTATTATTAACTCAACACTCTGCTTGAATCTTCTGCCTTTACCTAGTTCTATTGCTTTTGCAATGTATCCAGCTAATACATCCTTACTTGGTAGAGACATCTAATCACCCCGCTTTTTCCCATTCTTCCTCATACTTGGAGATAACATCGTCATAATACCCCTCGTCGACTAAGCGAGTAACCTCCTTGGGGTCTTTACCATCCACAGTTATACCAATAGCGCGCGCGGTTCCTAAAATGGTTTTTACAGCTGATTTCAGGGTTTTCGCTGTCAACTGTTCTTTTTTAAGAATGGATATTTTAACTATTTCTTCGAACTTCAGATCACCTATCTTTTTGTGAATAGGGTCTCCAGTGGGTTCTTTCGCGCCAGCTGCTTTCATCAATAAAGCCGTCGTAGTTGGAATACCGACGTTGACATCGAATCCACGAGTATCAGTATCAATTATTACTTCAACTGGAACAGGTAAACCCTCATATTCTTTAGTGGCTTCATTTATTTTATTTACAACTTCTACAACGTTCACTTTGTATGGAGATAGAGCTGGACCCAGGGGCGGCCCTGGTGTTGCTTTCCCTCCCTCTACTATAAATCTCAGTGTTTTCTTCACCATTTACATCAACCCTTTTTCTTTACATAATTGATTGGTATAGTTATAGGTATGGAAAAAGCGGCCTCTAATAGGTTAACTGTAAGAGTATTTTTAGTTTTATCGATTGATACAACTCGCGCCCGCATACCACGGAAGGGTCCTCTCATGATTTCTACTTCGTCTCCCACGTTGATCTCCTCGATAACTGATTTTGGTTTAAGCATACTTAAAAGGTCATTTAAAGAAACCTTTAATAATTTATGGGTTGAAGCATATTTTATGTTTGAAAGCAGGTTATAAATCTCTGTTGGCTTACTTGTCTCTATGAAGACGAAGCCTTTAACACCTGGTGCAACGAGAATACTGGTTACTCCTGTTTCTTCGCCCTTACTGATTTTGTCTAGAACTCTTCTCTCAACTATGAATGCTACGTCTAGCTCTCTACCCGAGGTTGTTCTCACTGCGAAAATGGATGGTTGAGACTGCTCGGCACTCATTAATGATCAGCCCATATATGGAAACAGTAATGTGTAAAATATGAGTCTAATAATAAACGCTATAACCCCGATCAAGACTAAACCAAGCATTGTAATCTTCAATACCGCTAAGTACTCGTCTTTACTTGGTTTACTTGATATTTGAAATATTTTCCTCCACGAATCAATTAATTCCCTTAAATTCATCAATTTACACCTAGTTCTCTATTGGAAGCACTTTATCTAGGTATTCTAAGGGATTAAAGGGCTTTAAATCTCTATAATCTTGACCTGTACCAATGAATAATATTGGTTTCTTCACCACATAGATGAGAGAGATGGGGACTCCGCCCTCCTCATATGCATCGAACTTGGTAACAATAAATCCATCTAATCCAACAGCCTCGTGGAAGAATTTAGCTTGATCTATCGCATCGTTACCTGTTAAAGCATCTACCACAAGTAGCTTTAAATCCGGTTTAATGACTCTGGCTACTTTACGTAGCTCGTTCACTAAGTCCACATCTGTGTGCATTCTTCCAGCAGTGTCTACTAACACGATGTCTAATCCCCTTGAATAAGCGTATTGAATACTATCGTATGCAACGGACGCTGGATCAGCACCATATTTTCCCATGAATACAGGTATCTGTGTTCTCTCGGAGTGCTTTTTCAGCTGTTCTTGTGCAGCTGCTCTAAATGTATCAGCTGCAACCATGAGTGGTCTATGTCCTTTATCCCTGAAATACACCGCAACCTTAGCTATAGTTGTTGTTTTACCTACTCCGTTAACACCCATGAACATTATTATGAATGGTTTCTTGTTTTTCACTAATTCATCAATGTTCACTGAACCAGCTTCATTGAAATAGTTGAGAAGGATCTCGCGAAGCGCTTTCACTAACTGTTTTTTATCTCTAATAGTTTTCTCTTCGATCATCTCCACTAATTTCTTTGCAATGTCCTCCGCTGCCTCGAATGCTACATCTCTGCTCACTAACTCGAGCTTAAACTCCTCGACAGATTCCCTTAGTTTCTCTTTGGAAGTAAACAACGAGGAGGTTGTATCTACGAATTTCTTAAAGGCATCTCTTAGTTTAGAAAACACTTTTTATCCACTTTGTTGACGTGCTTGCTGTGATTCAATAACTTGACTTAGCACTCTCTGTAACCCGGCATACTCTTCTGTTAGGGTTCTACGTTGGGCTTGAACACTGTTAATTGTTTTCTCCAATTCTTGTATTCTCTTTGTTAGGATCTCCACTGCTTTGTCTTTGTTTAATTTAACGTAGTAACCTAGTCCTAAGTTTACTAGGATATTGTTATACCAGTTCTCGCTGATATTCGCTGGGATCATCAAGCTCGATAATCTATCGAGGATCACGTATCCTTCAACTGATTTCTCTGATAGATTCTTTATTGTTTCTACGGCTAACTGGAGTTCTCTATAGTGACTCAGATAAGTGTTTAATGTAGTATCAAGTATCTCTATGCGTTCTCTGAGCTCATTTACTCGAGTCAATAGCTCATCTAAGCTCACGACTCTCCTCTGCTCTCTAGTGGAGGTATCGCTCATTATTTAACAAGCCTCTTCGCTTTTAGTAATCCATGAACCTCGGGTTTAGTTACCTCCTCGGGCATAATTGTTTGAACTTTAGTTACCCTAATATGGTATCTCTTTAATTTATGTCTACTACCTAGAAGAGAGTAAACTTTTTCTAGTGCATCCTTCTCGTTTAGTGCAGTTACTTCTTGCGTAAACTTCTGCCAGGTGGGGAGTCGATCGTGGCTTATTAACATGTACCCGGTTACTCTATATATTTTTACCTCACTACTCATGGTTTCCACCTCTCTCAAACCCTGCTTTTATTCTAAGCACTTCTGGACCCGTAGTATTTCCACCAACAACCACTCCTTTATTATTTGCTAATAAGCCGCTTTTAACGTAAGGCATTCCTCCATTCACCGTGGAGTGTTCAACTGTAACTTTCATAATGTCTCTTATTATTTTTAGGTCATCTTCACTTGCATCAGGGTGAATTACGCCGCCTTGATCATTAATTGCTGCAACGCTTCCCGGGACATCTAAGTTAACTAAGCGGGCTTTAATTACTTCTACTCCTAGAAAGTCTTCTAACCTTCTAACTTCGTTTTCTTCGAGGAGCGGGCTTACGATGCATCCATAGCTATTACATAGAATTAGATTTCCTAGAGCAGTATACTTACTCTCTGAAACCACTACTTCAACATCTAAATTTTGTTCTCTAATTGTTCTTTTTATGTGTTCTAATTCTTCTTCGAAAATTATATGAGGTAATATTATGGCATTATTATTGCCTGCTATAAAAACACCATTTAAAATCGTTCCAGCAATCTTTACCTCGATATGTGTTGCTTTCAGAACACTGTTCATTTCATCTACATCGTCTCTACCTATTCCAGGTGGAACCACTAGTAATTTATCGTTTGCATAAGCATATATTCCAATATTTGGATTACCGAAAAAACTCATCTTGGTTATTTCAACCAATGAAAACACCTCGTTACCTACTTGCGCTCGTACTTGCTGCGTCTCACTAGTAGAACTTTAGCGATTCTAGATTCTTTATCAAATTTAACTTCAACGATAACTCTTCGAGGCGGTTTCTCTCTTCCTCTCGACCATAGGTAAACGTTGACAGCTGGCTCAATTACGATTTTCTCGGCTTCTTTATAATGTCTCGCAATATAACTCTTTACAAGTCTAATAGCTCGGTCAGCTCGGTTTGCTCTTCGCCCAAAATAAAGTCTTTTAAGGGGAATGACATGTAGAGCTACATCTACTCCGCGGCGCTCACTCATATGATCACCTCTATATGTTCTTGAGTTTTGTTCTTCTCCAGTGTCTTAACCTAAATGTTCTTCTGACTTTAAGTCTTGTTTTCATCGTAACCCATACTGGGACGGGTTTATTGCTGTTATGAGCTGCTGCAAGCCTTAATTTACGAGCAACATGTTTAGCTCTAGCCATATTTACCACCTATTTTCTCTTAAACGTGATTTTTGTTTCTTTACGAGTTTGCTCATATAGTTCTGATAGTAATTTCTTTAAAAAATCATCTGTTATAGGTATGGGTACACGCCTGCTTTGGGCGAGTAGAATTAATTGTTCTTCGAGTGCTGCAGCTAACTCGGGTTTTACGAGGCGAAGATTATTTAATCTCTCTCGTGCTTCTGGAGTCAAGATCTGTCTTAATACAGCTTCAATACGAGCCCTTCTCTCTTTCTCTTCCTCCATCTTCTTCTTTAATTCAGCTAATTTACGCATTCTAATTGCTTCGAGTTCTTCGTCGTACTCTGTGTACTCGTCGCTCATGAACCACCACTCTGCTCTGGAGATATTTTAAGCCTTAGAGATAATGGGAGGTACTTAGCTATTTCCGGTTTTTCTTTAGCTAGTTCTAAGACTACCTCTATGGCTATTCGATCGAGTAATGCTTTACCTTGCGGAGTCAGCGTTCTTCCTCCTCTAGTTTTTCTAACTAATTGTGCTTGCTCCAGCTGTTGAAGTATTTTCCTAATAGCATTACCAGGTGCCCAGTAAGCTCTTTCAGGCCTAGTTCCACGGCGTTTTCTACCGCCGTATTCTCTCCTAAGCTCACTTAACCCTACTGGTTTACTGGCTTTGTACAGTTTCCTCAGAATACTTGCTACTCTATAATACCACCAATCAGGGTTCTGCGGAGGCTTCTCTTTGAAACACCCAGTTTTAGCAAACCTAGCCCAGTATGGTGGCTTCACTTCCGGTATATTCTCCTTAATGTACACTGCTAATTTTTCAATTAGCATGTTTGCAGGTACTTCTAGTGCAGTAACCATTACTTAACACCAATACTCAGTATACCTAGACATTTTAGTTTATTTTTCCTTTATAAGTATGATTGTAAACCCCCTAATTTCGTAAACTCTCGACTCTGTCTTCTCAGCTAGAGTGTTTGCTAATGAATCAACGTCATCAGTATAGGTTTTTCTAAAAGATTTTAAAACCCTTATTTTTACAACGCCGTGTTTCTTGAGCCTCGTTTTAAGCTCATTGATGAAACCTTCAGTAATACCGTTTTTACCTAGTTGAACATCTATTTTCCCCGCAGCTCTCTCCTTGATTTTTTCCTCGATGTTTTTATCATAAATCTCCTCGTCCACCCGCAAAGAAGACACCTGTATACAACTCTTGAACCTTTACCCTCGCTGTGAATACGGATCCTGAGCGTTAAGCCAGGTATTAGAGGTATAAGGCATTTTCTGCAATAGTTTCTTTTATATTTTACTGGAATTTTAATTTTAGCTTTACCAGCTATTCTTAAAGCTATTTCAACGTATCTTCTAGCTAAGTCAAAATCGCCTTTTCGCGCTCTCTCGAAAGCCATATTGAGCAGTAGTATTATTCTCTCGTGTGCAATATTTCTCATTAATGTCTCTCGTTTTTTCATGGTTTTTCTCACAATGCATTAATATCGTTGCCATGGGATAAATACAGAGTTGGTTGATTACGTGCGAGGTGTTTTCATGAGTGAGAAATTGAAGTTATTACTGCTGGAAGCAGCGCTGGAGACTATTCCTCCAGCTATTGTAAACCATCCAGCTGTTGTGAAATCAGCGATTAAACGCCGTAAAAAACCCGCGGAAATAATACTTGACTCAAGTATACATTACCACGCAATGAAGAAGTTACCCAGGGCTGAGAAGCGAGGCAGACCCGATATTGTTCACATTGCTTTACTTGAAGCACTCGAGAGCCCCTTATGTAGAGAAGGGATGCTCGAGGTATACGTGTATACTATTGAGGGCCACGCAATATTCATCGATCCAATCACTCGTATACCTAAGAACTATAATAGGTTCATTGGCCTCATGGAGCAGTTGTTTAAACTAAGCAGAGTCCCCCCAGGGGGAAAAGAGCCATTAATGTATATTAAGACAATTAAGTTGATGGATTTACTCAAAGAAACACGTGCAAGTGGATTAATTATTCTGAGCGAAAAATGCGAATATAGGTCATTGAACACTGTAGTTGAAAAAGCTCTGAAAGAGAATTTAGCGATAGGTATAGGTGCGTTTCCACATGGAGACTTCGAAGATGAAACATTGAAGCACGCTAACTACTGCTACTCAATTTACGGTGAACCTTTAACTACTCACATAGTTGTTTCAAGAGTTTTGGCTTCTGCGGAGAAATTACTACGTATCCTAGAACTATGATCCAAGCGAGGTTCAATTGTTAAACTACTTGAACTTTTAATTAAACGTTTCAAACAGCTTTAAATATATACCATGTAAGATAGTGATATTGAAAAGAGGTTTTCATATTGGAGGAAACCATTCACCCACGAGATCCCTTAAAGGAATATGCTAACTGGAACAGGCTCGATGTAAATGAGAATGCTAACAGGTATCAAGGACCAAGTAGTTTCTTCGCGTGGTTGCTCGATAAATACATGGAGAAAGATGCACCGAATCTCTTGCCTAACCGTATTCTGAGAGCACACCTAGATGGAATAATATACGTTCATAAACTACCTCACAGCGTTTACATACCTTACTGTACTGGTCACAGTATTTCAAGGTTACTGAGGAAGGGTCTTAGAACAATAACTATTGTTTCAAGACCAGCAAGGCACTTTGACACGTTTGTTGATCACATAGCCAACTTCCTGATAACAATGCAGCACTACTTCACGGGTGCACAAGCACTCTCCAGCGTGGAATGGTATGCGGGGCCCTTCATAAGGCATGATAAACCAACATATAAACAAGTTAAGCAGCAAATACAGAGACTACTATACAACTTAAATTACCCTACTAGAATAGGGTTACAAACACCATTCACGAACTTCACGATAACGATGAATGCCTCGAGAAAAATGATTGAGGGAGATAGAGCTGTTCACGGCGGAGAAGACGCCGGCCCCTTAGGCGTCTACGAGGATGAAGCCAAAATATTCTTTAAAGCCCTAATAGAACTCTACTATGAAGGAGACTCCGTAGGACAACCATTCACGTTCCCGATACCCACACTAATGACTACAGCTAAGTGGCTCTGGGAAGACCCTGAAATACATGAAGCCGTGTATAAAACGGCCTCAAAACGTGGAAGTTTCTACTGGTTAAACACGAGACTAGTTGACCCAGATGCAACTTTCGCAATGTGTTGCAGGCTAACTATTCAGAGAGACGAATTGGTTAATGCATACCGTAACAGTAAGTTCTCGCTTAGTGCTCTTAGAAAAGATGTTGAAGAGCTGAAAGAGGACTACTGGAAAACCATGGAAAGACAGAGATTCGGTGGTTTATGGGCGATGCCCGATATAACGGGCTCCGTGAACATCGTGGACGTAAACTTGCCTAGACTAGCTCTTGAATCTAGGAAAGATGAGAGTATTTTCTGGGAGAAATACGAGGAAGCATTGAAACTAGTTAAAGAAGGAGTTGACTGGTTTAGGAACAGGTACATAGATATAATGAAGAACTACCCTAACTTCTACGCGATGATAATTGAATACATGCCTGAGTTCCCGAGCACGCACTTTAACACCATTGGGTTAATAGGATTACCTGAAGCAGCCGCTATTTTAATGGGTGAACCGAAGCTATGGTTAGATGGGTCGAGGAGAGACTGGTTTAGAGCAGCTGAACTAATGAGGAAAATCGTGGAGTTCGCTACAAACCATGCGCGTAAATGGATGACTGAAGAAGGTGTGCCGTGGAACGTGGAGGAGGTACCTGGTGAATCAGCATCACCGAAACTTGCAATGTTTGACTTGAAGCGAGACCCCACATTGAGGGAGTTCCTACCTGATCCAGAGAACCCCGTTTACTCAACGAGCATAGCACCATATTATGCACCCATGGAATTACCGGATAGAATAGAAGTTGAACAAAGGGTGCAAAGATACTTCACAGGCGGAGTAATGATGCACATATTTCTAGGTGAGGAAGCAGAGCCTGATGCACTCGCATCTCTAACGAATAAGCTTTCGCAAACAGATCTAGTGTACTGGAGTTATACTCCAGCAATAACTCACTGCAATGTCTGCGAAAAAACCTTTACAGGGATATATATGAAGTGCCCATCTTGCGGAAGCGAAAACGTCGACGTGTGGAGTAGGATAATAGGTTATTACCGGCCACTAAGAAACTGGAACCCGCAGAGAAGAAAAGAGTTTTGGACGAGGAGACACTACACTTTTTAAAGTAACACTTACTCTCTACTTTCCAATCTACAATAGTGATGAAGATTGAGTAAAAAATTGCTAGTAGCGGGATGGAAGAACGTTTCACTAATAGATGTTCTAGGTCACCCTTCTTTCACATTATGGACATGCTTATGTAACCTGAAATGCCCATTTTGCCATAACTGGAGAATAGCGAACGGTGATACATCGATATGTAAGCATGTAGAGGTTGAGAAAATAATTGAGGAACTAGAAGCGAGCAGGATCCTCATCGACTACTTGCATGTAACAGGGGGAGAGCCATTAATTCAGTTCATTGAAATAAGTGATCTTTTCATGGAAACCGGCGAGTTAAGTATAAAGCGTAGTTTAAACTCCAATTTAACTCTACCCAAGCAACTAAAATACCTAGTTGAGAAAAACCTTGTGGATCACGTTGCCACGGATTTAAAGATACCGCCAATAGAGTTATTTGGGTTAAGTAGGGAAGCTACTTTAATCTTGTGGAGGAACTTCCTCGAATCCCTCAAGATCATAAAAGACCATGACATACCCTTAGAGTTAAGAGTACCCTTACACAAAAAACTCACAGTCGCTGTTTTTAGCGTGCACCTCGACGAAGTATTAAGTAATTTGAATACTTCAACTACAACGATATTATTAAACCCGCTTTTAGGTGAACCATTAACAAATCCACGTAATCCTGATTGGTGTAGAGAGAACTGTGGTGCCCAGGAAGAAGTATTAAATAACATAGTGGACTTGCTTAGATCTAAAGGTTTTTCGAGAATAGTCGTTAAATCCATACCGGGTTTCCAAAAATCTTGAACACAGTATTACTGCTTAAAACACGAAAACATAGTATTTTAATCAAGGTGTAGCATCGTGATTCTCAGCGACTGGGATATAAAAGTATACTTAGAGAAGAAGCTACTAATCATTAACCCGCTCTTCGATGATACCGTGAGAGAAAACGGAGTCGACTTACGCTTCGGGTATAGGTTCTGTCGATTCAAAGGAGGAAACACTATCATAGACACTAAGTACATGAACGTACCTGAAGTACTAGAATGCTTAGATGTAACTGAAGAAAAAGGGTTCATAATAAACCCATATGAGCACGTATTGACTACAACTCTTGAATGGGTTGAACTCCCACACGATCTCGCGGGATTAGTGAACCTTAGAAGTAGTTTCGCTAGAGCAGGTATATACATTCCACCAACCATAATAGATTCCGGTTTCAAAGGAAACATTACAATAGAACTAATAGGCGGCCCCCACCCTGTTAGAGTCTATCCAGAGCAAAGGTTCTTACACGTTGTGTTTCTAAGAACTAGT
Organism: Desulfurococcaceae archaeon; assembly: GCA_023269825.1. GTDB lineage: Archaea > Thermoproteota > Thermoprotei_A > Sulfolobales > Desulfurococcaceae > UBA285. The sequence continues at coordinate 301,754 of JAGDWI010000003.1, read as the reverse complement.
AGTCCGGTGTTTAAACCATATCAAGGAAAATATCAAGGCCAAATTAACGTAACACCCCCTAAACCAGATCAAAACAATTAAAGTAACACTAGATTTTTATCCTCTAAGCAGCTTAAGCACTATCTCCAAGCGCCACGCAAACTTATCCCAGTAGGGAGCAGAGATAGCGCCTACTCGTCTGCAAGTAAGTGACTTTAAAAGATGAAATTATGCCGCCGCCGGGATTTGAACCCGGGTCACGGGCTGTCCACACCTCCCTTAAACGGGGCTCGAGAGGCCCGCATACTTGACCGGGCTATACTACGGCGGCGTCTATTATGTTTAAGTAGATTACGGGTTTTTTAAGCATTTATGTCCAGGCCATTTCACACTCTAGATCCGGGTTTAAATCAACATCTCTGAGAACAACTCAATTCAATAATGGCTCGAGGAAGTGCGGATCGACTTAAAGACAACGCCTCAAGGAGAGCCCTCGCTTTCAAAGCATCTACTACAACGGGCATACATGGTGATCTACCTTGTTTTTGTCCCGTTGACCTATTAGAAGGAAAATAAGTTGGGGAGTAGCGGTTCCAAAGATATACCTTTACCCCGGAGACAGGAGAGTCGTTGAGTTGACGGGGGAGGAACTACCAAGCAAGTTAAGGGAGAAAAAGGTTCATGCTCAGAGAGATCACCTGTATGAGCACGGAGTTGCTAAAGGAGGTATACCATTACTTCAATGGTATGAGATTCTGTTATTAGTAATAATTTTATTCATAGCAGTGTATGCTCAATCCTAGGTTTAACGATGTGAAATACGCTCTTTTCATTGGGATAATGCACTATTTTTAAACCACTAATCAATGTAGTTCCCTAGTGTTGGCAACGCAGTGAGGACTAGGGGTGTGGTAAACGAGTTATACGAGTATTCTTGGTTCTAGAGGTGTTAGAGTAGAAGAGCAGGTATTGAGCGATCTGAGGATTCGAGAGCTTGTTAGCGTGATTCTTGGCAGGGAGAGAGATGAGTTCCTGTGGAGCCTGTTCCTGGAGCCACTCGGCAGCGTTGATGCAGTGGTTTATAGACTCAACGTCTTCTCTGACTTAATGCGGGAAGACGTCTACATGGCTGTTGAAAGGTTTATTGGAAGAGTGAGAGAAGCCCTCAACTACTTGGATATGGAGAAAGAGGCTTATGAGCCCCATAAGCTAGGCCTCCACTTGGATGCTGCTTTAACCTACATATATGCACTAGAGAGATTTCACAGCGAGATATCATCGCTGGGTGTGAAATCCGAGGGCCTCAGGGGCTTCCTGAACTATGTTGAGGGCATTATCAGGAGCGAGTACTTTAAAGCCATGAAGGAGAAGGCCGTGGAGGCTAAGAAAGCGCGAGATAGGATTAGGGTTAGAGTTAGGATAGCTGGTGACAGGTTAATTGTTTGGAGGTTTGATGGAGGCGAAGACATGGAAAGTATTATCGGGGAGTTATTTGCCGGGTTTAAAGGTGGCGAAATAAAAAAGGTTAGATATATCCCCACTGGTAGTAGCATGAGCCATATCCACGCGGCCATTCTTGAAGGAGCTTTCAAGTTCTTTAATAGCGAGTATGAAGCTATGAAGAAGTTCTATGATGAATTCCCGAGGATAGTTGATGATGGCGTGGCGGCTTTTGCCAGTGAGGTCAGGTTCTACTTGTCATACATAGACTTCATGAAGAGCTTGATGAATAAGGGGTATGGCTTTACTATACCGAGGTTTACGAGTGATGGGAGAATAAATGTCAGGGGCTTCTACAATATTCTCCTAGCTGAGAAGGGCGGGGCAGTATCAAACGATATATCTACAGATGGCGAGAAAAGGATATTCGTTGTTACAGGGATGAATAGTGGTGGGAAAACTACTTTCGCTACATCTTTTGGTCAACTAGTGTACTTGGCGAAACTAGGAGTACCTGTTCCAGCTGAGAGTGCAGAGATACCGTTTTTCACGGCAATAATAACTGCCTACCCGGCTAGAGAGGATCCAAGGGAGAGTCTGAGTAGGCTAGAGCAGGACATTATAAGGACCGTGAATATAATGCGTAGAGCCGATAGCTCAACACTCATCATAGCCAACGAGCTCTTCTCCACTACAACTTCTGATGAGGGATATCAATTAGCGAAGATGTTCCTCGATGAGCTTAACAAGAGGAGGAGCTACTGTATATTCGTGACTTTTATACCCGGCGTAGCCTCACTAGACTTCGTTATAAGCCTGTTTGCACAGCCATTCCCAGAGGACCCCTTAAAGCCCTCTTATAAGATACTTCCAGGTTCACCACCATCAGAGTACATGGCTGTCAGAATAGCATCTAAGCATGGGCTCTTATACAGGGATTTGATGGAGATGTTGAGATGATAGAGTACGACTTGTTAAAACTCGGCTCTCAGCAGAAGATAGGTATCGCGGAGGATGTGAGGGTAGACCTAGAGCTCGATAAAATAGTTAATGTTGCATCTAGGGGAGATGAACTCGTTGCCAAGACGTGGTTTGACGTATTACTGTCTAGGGAGTCATCTGTAGAAGATGTCAGGTATAGACAGGAAGCTGTTATGGATGCCCTCGAGAACAAAGATGCAGTGTTGAGAATGTATCAAATAACTAGAGAGGGCTATGAAACAGCGAATAGAGAGGTATTCATATTTAGACTAGATGATCCAAAGCTCGTGGTCTACGAGGCCTCAAATGGCATCAGGATCCTCACTAACTACCTAGAGAAACTACTAGACGTTGTAAACAACACGAGGTTTACATCAAGAGCTTTCAAGAGCTTGGCGGAGTCCCTTAAATTAAACATCGATAGGAGATTTATAGCTAGAGCTAGAGAGATTAGTGAGATACTAAGGTTTGGAAACGGCGTAGACTTCGCCGTTGAGATAGGGCCCTTGAATAACTTGGCTAACCCGATTCTCCTGCTACCTAAAAACGAGGGCTCTTTGATAAGTAGATTGTTGCCCTTGGAGAAGAAGTATACTTATAGGCTTGATCCAAGGGATGAAGCAGGCTCCATGATCTTAGATGATATGGAGAAATGGGTATTATCAAGAATAGCAACAACTCTTCTAAATGCTTTTGATAAGCTAATGGATTTCTTCGAGGACTTAGCGAGGCAATTATCGTTCTTTGTTGGCGCTATAAACCTTAGTGACTTCCTCAATGGGCTTGGAATTCCCGGGACGTACCCCGAGGTGAATTCAAGGAAGCTATTCTTCGAAAATCTCTACCCGTTATCCATGGCGATATCGTCTACAAAGAAGCCTGTTCCAAGTAGCCTCAACCTAGATGTTGATGACTCTTTCACGGTTATAATCACTGGTGTCAATAAAGGTGGAAAGACAACTTTCTTGAAGAGTGTTGGCCAAGCAATACTGTTAGCTAGAGCGGGGTTATTTGTGCCCGCGGAGAGGTTTATTATTCCATCAACTGGTGCAGTGTTCACACATTTCCTGAAAGAGGAGGAGAGAACGTTCTCTTATGGAAAGTTCGAGGAGGAGGTGAAAAGATTTAGAAGACTAGTGGAATGCCTCAAGAGGGGAGACTATGTGCTGATGGATGAGAGTTTTGTCTCGACAAACCATGTTGAGGCCTCAGTAGTAGCTGAAAACGTTGTCTCAGCACTTCTTGACTCAGGTATCAACGTGTTCTACGTCACTTTCCTCCAAGACTTCCTCTACAGGTTTATACCAAAGAACAGCAAAAAAGCAGTGCTACTAGTGCCTGAGAGACTGAGCGATGGAACAAGAACATATAGATTAGTTAAAGGATCCATACAACCAGGCTACGCGCTAGAACTATGGAGAAAAATGACTGGAAACCGATAAAACAACCCGCAGCATCCTCCAACCGCACTACGATATAATCAATGCAAGCAGTGAGATAGACGCAGTAGCTCATACCTCATTTGTAGACATAATGATTCTTCATTGCCTGATATCAGGAGCACTATGTGCTTAATCATATTTTCCCAGGCAGTTTAGTAGACGGAATGCAAACACTATTTCTAGCGATTAACGTTAATACTCAGCGCTCACTAATATAAAGTATTGACCTGCTACCTGGGACACATGGTCGAATGCGAGAGGACTCAATTCGTTTCCTCTGTGGACATGCGAGCATATAAAACAACCTAGTGTGATTTACTCAAGGGTTTACAGGGACACGGGCCCGCTGGAATTCGAACCCCGGGCCTCTGGCTTTCCACGGAGGACATGGGGCGGGAATACTTGACCGGGCTATACTACGGCGGTGTCCATAATATCCAAGGAATATATAGGGTTTTCAAGCATTATTTGTACATGTGTTATAGCATTCTAATTTAACCGGTAAATTCGTCTCCCCCAATACCACACTCTTTGTAATTGGATCTAGGTAAAAGTTTAGTGCTTTAAATAATACTCCCATTCTCACCGCATGTTTCACTGCTTTCTCTATTTCCTTATCCACGCAACAGTATAGTTGAAAACCTTTAGCCAGAGGAATTCCAGCGATAAAAACTACTATTGATTCGCCTCCCTTAGAAGCGTGAACAGCGAGGGCCCTGATCTGCCTTGCTCCTCTAGGAGTTGGAGCATCCGGGTATCCAGCGTAATTTCCAGGGAGCTTCATGACTGCGCTTTTTATTTCAACTAATGTAACTCCTCTCATACTAGTAAACAAGAAGTCTATAGTTTCCGATGAAACCTTCACATTTCTTTTGATTAAACTATAATCTCTCAACCAGTCAATGTAGCCAAGTTTATGCGCAGTGATAAATGCTTCTTCCTGTAAATGTGTATCTATGAGTGAAGCGTAGTGTTCATCTTCGACTCCTATCAACTTATACCTTAGTTTACCTCCACGGGTTTTAGTACAGTAGCACTTCTTACCTCTAACTAGGATTTCCTTCAATCTACCAGTGTTATTGATGTAAACTACTTCCTGAACACCATTAAAATCCACTTTAACAGTAAGTAAACTCGTTCTCTCAATAATAGTGCATTCAAGTAATTCAAGATCCCTCAGTACTTCCACCGTGTTCACCTTCAATTCTGCAACCTCTTCTGAATTTATTGATTAATAGTTTTGCTTTATCACGCCAAAGAGCAATAAGCAGGATCACTGATAATTGACCAAAATCCACGTAGAATACTGAGCCATTGCTCGTTGACTCAACTATCACTAAGGGGTAAAAATAGATCTCCACGTAGCTTGAGACATGTAGTAATATAATGTAGTGCATTAAAGTAATCAGTACCAGGAGAATAGATATAATTAATCTAGGGGTTCTCCTGGTTTCAAACAAAGCATAAATGAACGCTAGTATTAATATAAGTACAGCGATTAACCTACTTAACGATAGAATGTCTTCACTGAGGTATATCAAACCATGTTACACCTCTCAATGCGTATTTCTTAGTGCACTTAGGTATTTATTTTACACTCATGTTAAATACTCGAATAGTTAGGTTTTCTAATGTAAAGGTTATAAACCCTAGACTTTTATATAAAACAGTGATGGATAAGGTGAAGCAACTTGACGATGTGGAAATGCGAAGTCTGCGGGTTAATATACGAGGGCCCTGAGCCACCTGAAAAATGCCCAAAATGTGGTGCCCCCAGGGAGAAGTTCAGAAAACTAAGCGATGAAGAAGAGAAACTAGTGAATAGATCCAGGTTCTCCAATTACTTACACATGGAAGCTTATACTTTGCTACAAGAGCTCCTCGAGGTAGCTGAGAAAGGTATACAGGATAACTTAGACCCGGGTTGCTATAAAATATTCGTTGAAGAAAAGGAATTTGCACTAATGACAATGCAGAAGATAAAAGCAGAGCTTGAAACACATATGAAAAAGCAGAAATGGGGTTGAAGTCTCAACTTTACATGTGATTTATTTTTTCGATAACTCCTTTAAAACCAGGTATGTAACGTAGAGCATTCTTGATTTATCCTCAAGGTACTTTAGGATTAACTCGCGCTCCCTATCGAGTATTCTCCCATACTCTCTTATTTTCCTGAACACGTTGACTACACTAGCATAGTTAACTGAGGGATTAAAGCCTAATGCAGAGGCAAGCTCCTCGGTAGTTAGAGTTTTAATATCACACTTATCTATGAGAGTTGAAGCATCAATAATGAGGTTTCTGTTGTTTTCAAGGAGTGAAACAAGCCTCCTTAAATTAGCTTGTTTTAACTGAGTTAAGACTGCTTCAAGGTTTTCCACTATTAGTTTGTAATCCTCGTAGAAGACTTTGTCAAGGATAAAGCTCTCTGTTTCGATTAATTGCTGAGGAGGCTTAATTAAAGGTAAAGGAGGATATAAATCTACGGATCCATGGAATCTCTCTCCATCGAAAACTCCGTGAGCAGTGATCAAGGTCGGTGTTAGCGACTCCTCATCTAGTACCTCGCTGAGGATTATGTATGACAGTATCTTCAAGGCTGGACTAGGACGTGGGATGTATAGTTCTCTACCTTGAATTAAAGTCTTCACTTTATCGCGAGCTAAGATATAGTCAATAGTTTTCACGGCATGAGTTTTCACAAGATCCCAGTTGAACTCTATTGTTACCAAAGTTGAATAAGCTATATCATCTATTTCGGAGATCAGCACTCTATCCAGGTCGTCTGGCTTATGAGATTCCACGATTTTCCTCACATTTAGCCAATCCAGTTTTTCAATGATACCAGCTGCTTCTGGCTCATGCAGGTTGAAGTACTTGTATTCGCCGAGTTTAACGACATCGTATAGTATAGTATCTAGTGGAATACCCAGGTAGCGTCTAAGTAGTACTATAATGTAAGATAAAGCAAGCCTAATCAGCTCAGCGTTCTCACGAGGGTCAACGGAATACGTGTAACCATAAGTGAAATCCCGGTATTCTCCACCAGTCGGAGTTGGAATATATATTGTTCTCTTATCGTAGTAAACTGATGGTTCTCCCCTTATTAACGCGTACTTAGGTTTCTCGGAACGAACAGTCCAAATACATCTTTCAGGTATTTTAACATATTTTCCAAAGCCATGTCTAGGCGTATACACGATGCATAGTTCCTCACTCGTAATTCTACCTGATAGGAGATCCCGCATTACGTTAGGGGATTCACCCCACTTTAACTTAATGTACCTATACTCCTCTAATGCTTGTGCTAATGCATCATTAGACCTGAAGTCTATGTCGCGTATCTTTTTCTCAATAACACTTCTCACGTATCTAGTTGATTTCCCGTAGTTCAAAGCAGTGACAATTGCTTCTTCACCGTAGTCAATGCACCCAGGTTGAAACTTCTCGACGAGGTCAACGTGTCCAATAGGTTCTAGCGGTATTAGTTCACTATTTCTCTCCAAGTATCTTTTAATACCGTAAGGTGGAGCATACTCGTAGAAGTTTATTTTCTCTAATGCTTCTCGAAGTTTTTTCTCGTCGATACTGTTCTCGGGTGTTAATATTCCCGTGCTTCTCAACGCTTCTATTTCCTTATTGTTTAACTCCTCCTTAAACCATGGAGATCTAAGCTTAATTACTCCCGTGAATAAATGAATGTATAGGTTATCAGGGTTTACAAGAGTTCTCTCTAACCCAAGGTTAAGCCAGGATCTGAAAGCATCTAATCCATTGCTTAGTAGCTCCCTATCCCATCTAGAGTAAGGTATTATAATGGTTTCAGAGAAGCCGAGTTCCCTTCGTCTACCTTTTCTTCCCTCGCGTTGATAATACTCTCTCACATTGTCGGGTAAACCGAGGTGGATGATCCTCGCCACTAACCCTATATCTATACCTTGTGAAAGAGTGCGAGGAGAAACAATGACTTTTATCTCTCCACGCCGAGCTTTCTCCTCCACCTCTATCCTGGTTTTCTTTGAAACCAAGTGATGGTGTGCTGCTACTGGCGCATTCTCTTCATACCTTGTTTTAAGTGATTTCACCAATTCTTCAGCTGATCCAATGCTCCTCGTGAAAATTAAGGATACGTATTCATCTTTGAAGTACTCTGATAGGAGTTCAACGGGGTCAACACTAATACTGGGTACATTGTAACCAAGGCTCTCGAGGATAGATATTATTTTGTAAGCTTGTTTCTTGAATTCCTCGAAATCGTATACTGTGTTAGTATACGAGTTTAACTCGGGGTGCTTACTGGTAATCATGTTCCACTGGTCGCGAATATTCTTCCATATTAATTCAAGGTTTTTACCTAGAATTATGTACGTGTAGTTTTCAACTCTGAAAGGTTCTCCTTCTATTACTTCGCAATCTCTTCCAGTTACATCTTCAAGGTATTTACATAGATCAATGGGATTAGCTATACCCGCAGATAATACAGCGATTTGCAGTTTCTTCTCACTAATCTTCGCGATCAATTTAACCATTGCTAGTAATAAAGCTAAGCTTCGCGGACTATAGAAATCAAGTTCATCTATGACCAATAAGTCAAGTTTACTGTACACAGGGGCCAATATAGCGCTTTCCTTTTTAACAATGAATTTCTTGAAATCATGAAGTAGAAAAGCTGGATTTGTTATTATTAAATTAGAGGAAACAGTGGTCATTCTTAACGCTGTTAAATTGTCTTTCTTCAGAAATTCATCTTTCTTAACGCTGTCTATTTGCATTATTTTTCTGCCAACTAAACCCATGTATTTTTCTAAGCGTTTAACTTGATCATTTGCTAGTGCTAAAGTAGGATATAGCGCCATAACGTAGAAATCGCTACTTTCCTTGACTTCGCTGAGGAGATATAATGCCCATGCCTCTGTTTTACCACTACCAGTTCCAGCCTTCAAAACTATATTTAACTTGTTTCTTAAAGCTGTGAAAGCTTTGTATTGGTGCTCATATAACTTGAGATCTCCTAGCTTTAAAGCAGAAAACTCTGGAACAATATCCTTGAACCTTAATTCAACGTAACGTGGCTCTGAAGGAGGTTCAACTAATTTCACGTAACTATATCCCTTCTCCATTAAAATAGACTCCGTGAAAACTCTTGCCATACATTAGCCCGTTTAAGCAATCATCTTAGCCATATTATCTTTGAATGTAATTTAAACAGTTTCAACTAGGGGACTGAGTTTGAGAGCATTGATTAACAACAACTCACACATGCTCCTGCTTTATAAGCATATTTCATTGGATAATAGTTGTGGTGCTCACTTGACGTTGCATAGTGAAACTATAAGGGATTTTCTGGACAAAATATATGTTTTAAAGGAACTAGATAGCGTGATCGATTTCGGTAGATCCAGTAATCAGTTATCATTAGTTCTCCACTTATATGCATCAGATAAACCAGTAACAACGGAAGAACTATCTAGGGATCTATCTGAGACTAGGAGAAGTATTTTAGATTCAATTAGAAAACTCGAGAAGAAAAAGCTCATTATTAGAAGAGAAATAGAGGGAAAAACCTACGTAGAGTTAAGTGAGAAAGGTAAAAAATACGTAGATAGAATCCTTGAATTAGTGAAACCAATTAACCACAAAGAAAACAACTTGCTTGAAGCACCTAACAGGTTAAATATGGTAGAAGAACTCATAGAATCATGTAACCTACTAAAGCTAGTAGTGAAATCTGGTTTACCGTCTTCCCGTGTTATCACCGTTGATGACTTCAATAAAGTTTTTGGAGATGGCGTGATCTCGGAGAAAATGCTTCGATATCACGCGGTGAATCCCACCGGAGTATTTAAAGTAGTTGTCTCTGGGGAAAACGAAGCATTAGCACTGAGTGAAACAGGTTTAGAGTTACTTAAGAAAACACCTCATTACCAAGCTTACTTATCTAAACCCGTATACAGGTTCCTAGTTAAGTTATATAAGACACCCTTAATAGGCGAGTTATTGACAAGAATAAACATGTCGATAACGCTAATTATACTCTTTCTAATCGCTCTAACTATTATTACAGGTAATTATTGGGTCACACTGCTCATACTAGTTGCAACTATATCTCAAATTATTCTAAACTTTTACCTAAATAAACTCCTTACTCTTATAACTTGACAGTGAAAGATCTCCTAGAATAAATCGAGTAGAAGTATTAGATGCTCTTAAATTTAGGGATAGCGGGCCCGCCGGGATTTGAACCCGGGGCCTCCGGCTTTCCACGAACCCACCGGCGCTTAGGAGGCCGGCGCCCTATCCTGGCTAGGCGACGGGCCCAGCTACTTATCCTAGTTTTTAGAGCTACAATAGGGGTATTTAAGCAATTAGTATTCTGCTGAATTAATGAAACTAGTCTAGTAACCTAGCGTACTCGCTTTCACTCATTTATTACATAACCCCAAGTCCCGTTTGGGATAGGGGTAATGGGCCGGAGACCCGGCCCGGGATTGAACCCTCAGGAAGAGGGAATGTAATCTCAAACCTCCCCGCAATAGCAAGAACCTAGCCCTTTATGGCGGGGGAGAGGTCAGACTAGTAGTACAGCTACACTATACGCGAATATTGCTAGTAAGTAAGCAGTAATAAGCATTAATGCGATGGAAACCAACACGTACCTAATGTTCCGTGTCTCGCTATATATGGTTGCAATCGTAGGAGCGCAGGGAATATAGAGAGCTACAAATAATGCTAGTGCTATAGCGGATGGAGTTGTTAAACCTATTAATCTGAATGCTTCCTGAGGGGATAAAGCTCCTGTTGCAGTTACTACCGCGCTAACTACGAGTTCTTTAGCTAGAAAACCAACTATGATAGCGTATGCAATTATCCATGATTTCTCGCTAGTTACACCTATGGGTTTTAAGAGCGGCGTAATGTACTTGGAGAACTCTGCGACAATGCTTTCACTCACGTTATCCGTGTATGCTCCTTGAAGAGTTAAATGCTGTAATCCCCATGAAAAAACACTCACAAGGAAGATCACTACACCTGCTTTTCTCAAAAAGTGTTTTAACTGATTCCACGTAAACCACCAGATAACACGGAGATATGGTTTATGAAGCGGCGGGATCTCGAGGAGAATTTCTACTTCAATATCGCGTTTTTTCTCGAAGAACTCGTATATAATGTAACTTAGAAGTATGAAAACCGAGAAAGAGATTAAGTAGATTAACGGTACAAGCATGGACCCAGCGAATCCACCAATAGCAGTAGCTATTGCAAGTAACACCACTAAGCGTGCTTGACACGGTATAAAAGGAGTCAACAGGATTAGTTTTAGTCTTTCAAAGTAGTTGGGAGATGCACGTGTAGACATTATACCGGGTACGTTGCAACCCATAGATAACGTGATGGGGAGTAATGAATGCCCGGATAAACCTATTTTCTGGAATAAAGCGTGTGTACCAATAGCTAGTCTCGGGAATAATCCTGAGTCCTCGAGTGCTCCTAGAGTAGCCATGATTATAGCTATGAGTGGTATGAATATCACAACTGATGCTACTCCACCTAGAACTCCGTTAACTATAAATGATTCTAATGCACTTTTACCCATGAAGTGGCTGATAACGTTTTCAATAAATTCAAATAACTTCTCCATTAAACTAGAGAACGTGTACTCTTCTATCCTCGACGCTAAATCAGTGTAACCAAGACTCTCCAGGAGAGAAGTTAAGGGATACCCTGTGTTAATGATGAAAACAAGTAGAAATAGCGCGAGAATCAATCCTAGTGAAACAATGGGAGCTATGTAAGGGTTGTAGAATAATAAGTCTACTCGCGATCCACGTTTACGAATATCAGCTTTTATAACGGTGTTTTTAACCACGTGTTCACGTATGTAGCTCATTCTCTTCATTGATGTGAAAGCTGCGATATCTAAACCAATTCTACGTTTAGCCTCGTTGCGAACTTCCTCGAGTTCCAGGTAATGTGATCCAAGGTTTTTCCTTAGAAATTCCTCGACTTCAATATCTCCCTCAAGATATTTTAATGCGAGCCAACGTGGCTGATACTTAAGCTCACCGTGTAATTGCTGCACTATAATCGACTCAATGGAACCTATAAAGGGTTCTAGTTCACCGTAATCAATTTTTAGAATTGGCGCTTCTTTACCCGCGTAGTTAAGTGCTGCTTCCAGTAAGGTATCTATACCCATGTTCTTAATAGCTGATACCGGGATGACTGGGGTACTTAGATGTTTCTCAAGTAACTCGTAGTTTATATGTATTCCTTTACTATGTGCTTCGTCTACTTTTGTAATAGCTATAATTGCTTTACCCGTTAACTCTCGGATTTCGATTGCCAAGTAGAGAGATCTCTCCAGTATCAGCGAGTCAACTAATATAATTATTAAATCGGGGTTCTCCTCGACAATGAAACGCCTAGAAATCTTCTCCTCAAGTGTTAGATATGATAACCCATATATACCAGGTAAATCAACAATCAGCAATTCGCGATCTTTATAAGTGATACGGGCTTCGTTTCTTTCAACGGTGGTACCAGGCCAGTTAGTTACAATAACGTTGCCTTTCGTGAGGATGTTAAATAGAGTTGATTTACCTACGTTGGGTTGCCCAATTAACCCTATTTTTAAATGGGGTTTCACGCTGTATCCGCCTTTACGAGGATCCGCCTAGCTATTCCTCTCCCTATAGATACTTCTACGTCACCTACGCGGATCACTATTGGTCCCCAACCTTTATTAAAGACAACTTCGATACGTGACCCAGGCAGTATACCCATTTGGTAGAGTCTACGTACCCATCCTCCTCCCCGAATCTCTTGAACGATCACCTTTGATCCTTCTTTAACGATATCTAGGCTTGCTATCTCTGGCACGGTGAAAGCACCGTTGTAAAATAGATTTTGAAGGATAATAAATTTTGACGCGTCTAAAATATTGATCGGTGGAATAATTCATCAGCATTCAACGTATATAAATCTAGCAATATAAGTAGGAATCTCGTGCCTTGAGTCATTGGATAATTTAACCATAACACTTTTATCTGTGAGCTTTAAAACAACTATTTCCTCATCTACTTTGATTCCAGCGTTGTACACGTATTCGAGTACATCCGTGAATTCGCCGGCAATTCTTTTAACTACACATGTTTTGAGTAGTTGAGCATTAATTAACCGTGTTAACTTAGACGCAGCGATGGATGCACCTGGGATTCTGTTACCGTGTGGACACACTGGGGGTTTTCCAACTGCTTCATATATTTTCTCCACGACAATATCAGGCAAGTGTTCTAGGTGGTGAGCGTATCGATGAGCTTCTACTTCGTTGAAACCCAGGATTTTCAGTAGAAAAACCTCTGCTATCCTGTGTTTTCGAATAATCTTCTCCGCTAGATTCCTACCTTTCTCAGTTAATTTTACTCCTTTATACTTTACTCTGATAACTAAGCTTTTCTCCTCTAATTTACCGATAATTTTAGATACAGTAGCTGGTGAAACCCTTAACTCACGGGATATATCGGATATCCTCGCTTCCTCTAAAGCTTCTTCGAGTCTATAGATAGTGGTTAAGTAGTCCTCCATTCTAGCGTATTCGGGCTTATAACTAGTCATTTATACACCTACTAGTGATCAAAACTGATAACTTCCACTTTCCCCATATCGACCTCTTCGAGTTATGAGATGCAGGGTTCTTAATTGTAAAACCATAAGGGGTTAAACACATAGTAGCACCATGAGCAATCAAGCGCTTTCAGAGTTTTCATAGCCGAGAACATATGAGTACTAGAAAACTTATAAACTCTCTCCATTGAATCAGCTCCAGGAGCAAGTTTAATTTGTAACGTAGAGTTTAAAAACCAGAAAAATATATGTCCGTGAAATAGGAGGTGTTTACTCCATGCCTAAAGAAATAATGAACCAGGATGAATTCATAAAGATAAGTGAGAGAGCGTCAGAGTGCAGAGTTGTAAAACTAGAGAAAGAGGGTGTAGCAAAAGTAAAAGCTAGAACTTCTAGATACTTGTATACTATCAAGATTCCACTAAATGAACTCGAGGAATTCCTAAAGAAACTTAAATGTCAAAACATAAAGTTCATCGAGTAGTTTTATTGAAAGTAAAATGGAAAGCCGGGGCGGGGATTCGAACCCCGGGTAAAGCGGGTTTCAGCTAGCCCTGCAGCCCGCCGCCTTAGACCGCTCGGCCACCCCGGCTTTTCACTATTAAACTCTAGAAAACGTATCTTATAAAGTCTAAGTTCTAGGGAAACTATAGGAGGAACTCGTAACCAGTGATTGAACATATACATGAAAACATGTTGTGAACCGGGGGTGACCCGGCCTCCACTCACTCTCCTCCGGTACCACGGAGGTGTTGTGGAGGCACCGGGGTCTTTAATTGATATGTGTTTATTGGAATAAATACTTTTACTTTACGTCTAGCTCGCTTGTTTTAGCTATTTTTATATTTAATACAGCTTCAGCTATACCGTTCGAATATCTAGCTATTCTTTTCACGCTATCTAGTATTAAGGTTATAGATACTTTTTCCTTGGCTTCTAGTGAGGCAGCTATTATTTTATTATGGAGTACGTCTTCTATTTCATTCACTATTTTCTTGCTTTCAAGTATTACATCCTCGGCTTCTCTTCTGCTATATGTATAAAGCGCGTTCATAGCTTTATTGAATAACTCTGTGTCTTTTACTAAGAAGTCTAGTACAACGTTAACCCCGTTCTTTAAACCTTGAACTACAAGTATTCTTTTACTAATGTTTACAGCGTGGTCAGCTATTCTTTCGAGATTTCTCGCTATGATTCTATAGCTTAGAGTCTCAGTAATGTTTGTTATACCTAGCTCGTGTTGTGTTTTAACATCTAGTAAAGCCATTGAGAGTTCTCTAACAATCATGTGGTGGAATCTATCTGCTTCATCATCTCTTTGTATTATTCCATGAGCAATACTTAAATCATTTGTTTTAACTAGGTTTATGCAGTCTTGTAGCATGCTGTTAACAATCAAGTGGAGTCTTCTAATAGCATTAATTAAAGGTATTTCCTGTATATTGAGTAGGACTTTGAAGGTTACACTATTATATGTTTCTTCAATAACCTCTATTCCCGGCAATTTTACTCTAACTATGTTTTTAACTTCACTTATGTATTTAGCGAGATCGGGTATAGATTTCTCGAATAAAACATTAATTATATTATAACCCGATATGTACGCAGCAATAATTGCTCTAAATACCTGCATTACATCTACTCCAGGGTAAACTCTTAGCGTTATTTTAAGTTGAGCAGGCTCAGCTGCTGGTGGAATTAGAATTAACTTGTCTCCGAGTTTTTCAACTATAACGTAGTCACCACTCTTCAATTTAACAGCTTCAACCCACTCTTTCGGTAGAGTAATTATGAACGAAGATGAACCAGTTCTTTGAACTCTACGTTTCTCTATTCCAACCATTACTTTATCACCCACGAATATGTGTAATTAAATCTTATGTAACCATATTAATCATGACTAATAAAACCTTATAAAGATAACGTTTATACGGATCGAAAAACAAATTATACACTACAAAGACATAGTTTCAATATAAACATATAAATACGCGTCAAGTATAATAAAAATATTCACAGCCATTCATTAGAACCATGTTATTAGTGGGCCCGCGGGGACTTGAACCCCGGGCCTCCGCCTCTCCTAGTGGGCTTGTAAGGGCGGCGTCCTAACCAGGCTAGACGACGGGCCCCATATACCCTTAGTAAACTAGGAGTAACGGTTTTAAAAGCATTACTGTTGCTGAAATTTATTTACTTATGGGAAGATGATTCAAGGCATCTCAGGGAATTCTTCGTGTTCAGTAAGAGAACCCTTGTATCTTCTACTAGTCTAAATGCTACGTCTACTTTATGCCTTACGCCCGGGATCAAGGGTTCAGGGTAATCTATTATTTTTAGATTATCAGATACGGCTTCCATGGCTTCAAGCAATACTTCTGCTTCATTAACTTTTAGCTCATTTAACAATTTTACGACATATCTCCTCAATTCTCCAACCAGGTCTCCGAGTCCCTGCAAGTATGGTATGATAGGTGTTTTTAACTCATTTAGAGAAGGAATAGTTTTCTCGACTATTATTGAGTAAAACATGTAAGCTTCAACGTACTCGCTAAGCCCATTATAAGCTAGTCCTGAGTACTTTAGATCGGGGTGAGATTCAGTTATCGCCATGAGTTTGTCGACAAGCTCCCTTGCTTTCGTTAACTGTTCACGGGCTTCTTGGTATTTTCCTTGGTGAACGCTGTGAACAACGTTTCCAGATAATCTAACGATATCGCGCGTTAACTTAATTACTTCTTCTCTTATCGAGTCTTTTTCTCTGAGAACACTATCAACGTACATAATGTCTTTTAAAATCGTATTGTAAACAGTGTTTACATCTAGATGCATATTCATCACTCTTATTTCACAGTATAAACTATGGTTGGGAAAACTATTAACAAAACTTTTAAGGTGCTTCAGTAACAATTAAAAATGATGTTACCCGCCGTAGCTCAGCGGTAGAGCGCCCGGCTGTAGTGAGGGAGCAGTTACCGGGTGGTCGGGGGTTCAAGTCCCCCCGGCGGGACTTCTTCCTGGATCAATAATTTATTTCACAACACGTAGAAACTATTGTCGCATATCTAGCTGAAGATCATTTGGTTTATCGCTAGTTAATTGTCACGGTAATACTATGCTGCAGAAGCCCTTCTCGAGCAGAGTGTTTTTCAATGCCTCAGATTCACCTTGGCGGGAACCATCAACTATAACTAATTCCGGATTAGAGTACTCAACGTATTTTACTAAGTCGTTGAAATCAGCGTGGTCACTTAACGATACAACATAAGTATATTCATCTACTTTCATGAATGGTTCATGTGTTAATCTCCCAGTTAGAACAATGTGTAATCCTTTTCCATCCAAACGCCTATCTTTCGCGGAGTTAAAGTGCTTGAATACAATGTATTTTTCTTTGTTGAAAACTGCATTTTTTTCCTTGAAATACCTGCCATAATTGTATCCATGTTTTTCTTCAAGTATTTTAGCTACTCGGTATGCTCTATCAGGTAAGATGAATGGTGCATCTATTCCCCCGGTTCTTAGAATACTCATTGTTTCTTGTATTTTTCCGTGGTAAGCGTAAATGTAAACTCTTTTATACTTGCATAAGCCCTCTATTACAAGGTCCAATAGTATTTGTGGCACGCTTTCTTTGAAGGGGCGATTATAGTAAGGGTTCCCGTAAGTAGCTTCTATTATTAAGACATTAAGGTTTCTCATGATCTCTGTTTTGCTCGTTAGCTTGAAATCTCCCGTATAACCAATCATCAACTTCTTGTCTTTTAATCTAATAAGAACTTGAACTGATCCCGGTATGTGATCTGCATCGTAAAACTCCACTTCTTCATCCTCGTAAACGTAGACTTGGTGGTAATTTAATGGTATTGATTTCAACTTGAAGAAAGGTAAAAGATCGGAGTTAATGTATCCTAGTGCTTCAATTAAATCCAGGGTTATTGGTGATGCTAACACGTGCTTCGAGTACCTAATACTTTCCTCTAAACCATGTAAGTGATCTGAGTGTGCGTGAGTAACTATTCTCACCGGTTTCTCAGCGAATCCATCAATTGTGAAACTTTTACCTACGACTATTGCACCATTCAACTCTATGTTTACTGATTCCAAGTACTCTTTATACTTGTATACGCATAGCGAGGTCGCCAAATTAATCAACCATCATGGTATTTCTCCATGTACAAACCTCCATTTCTTGGCCTTAGGGTCGAAGACTAACATGTTATCTGTGTATAGTGTTTTCCAAAGCCCGTAACCTTTATCTCCAAGAACAGATAAAATATCTTCTTCTTTATTGGAGTTTAATTCATTTAATAATTTATGTTTAAAATCCCGCCAGAAATCGGGGTCCACGGCTATTCTTTCACGACTTAGTTTAAGGACAGTGACACCCATTCTCTCAAAATATGAGAATAAACGGTCTCTCTGTATTCTACTAGGTAGTTTACTTTCATACACTATTTTCTCCTCGCGTAGTCTATCAACAGCTGTTTTCCGCGGTGCTTCCGGTTTAGGTTTCTCTTCTTTTCTACTCTCCTTGAGACTAGATTCGATACTGTTAATCCTCTTCTCGATTTCCTCTACTTTCTCATAAACTTCAACAATTTGACGCCTAAGAGTCTCAACCACGGATAAACGTTTATTTAATTCATCTTGCAGGTATCTCTCAAGCTTGCTTCTTATTTTTTCACCGAAATCTATGCTTATACCGCGTTCTCTAACAACACTTAGAACAACGTATGTCAAGTAATCGGATAAACTAGAGAACCCTTCTCTGAACGCAAGGTTCTCTAGAACCTGGTAGGCATCCTCCGGAATTCTTATTTTGATTTCTTTAACTTGTTTTTCGTTTTTCATGATGCAGTGTCTCCTTGTAATTATAAGTTAAATATGGCTAAAAGATGTTTCTACTAATACAGTACTCCAGGTGATTCTATTGTTTTACAGTGACGCGCATTTACACGTTAACCCAATGAAGGGTCTTGGAGCGGATAGAATAAGTAAGAAGTTTAAGAGTAAAGGGGGCTGGTTTATTTCAATAGTTAGTCTACCTCCATATCATTATGGTTTCAACGAGGTCAACGTTGAATCCTATAAGAAAACACTAGATTTAATTACGAGGGAAGCTGTGAAAGCTAAAGAGCATGAATTAGAAGTAGTGAAATTCATAGGCTTTCACCCAGCGGAAATCGATAACTATTATAAACTAGGAGTAAAAGCAGATAAATTACTCAAACTCATCGATGAAGTATTTAAACTAATAGAGCAAGCTCTAAGAGACAACTTAATTGATGGAATAGGGGAAGTGGGTCGACAACACTATGGTACTAGCCCCGAGAGACTGGTTTTCTCCGAGTCAGTGATGATTCGAGCTTTAATGCTCGCACGTGACTACGATGTACCAGTTCAACTACACTTAGAGCAAGGCGGGTTAGCAACAGCTTATTCCATTAAACTACTAGCAAGTAATATTGGAATAAGCACTGATAAAACCATCATGCATCACGCTAACTTTGAAACCGCTACATGGTCAGAACTATACGATATCGTATTCACAGCGCCAGTGAAATACTTCGATGAGAAATATGCTTCGAACAAGTGGAAACATTGCATGATGGAATCCGACTTCATAGATGACCCATCTAGACCAGGTGTTTCAGCGTATCCATGGGAGATACCGGAGGTTATCGATAAACTCGTTGAGAAACAAGTTTTAAGCGAGGAGCAAGCCTACAGAATACTCGTAGATAACGTAGTTAAAACATTTAAAGTAAAGCCGCCATGAGGGGTTATCAACGAGCTGCGAGATCTGTGAATCAAAGCAAGCCGTGTACGTGTGCAAACTCTGTGGGAGGAAAGTGTGTGCTGAGGACTACGATCAAGAGTTAAACGTATGTAAGGTGTGTAAGAGCGCTCTCTGCCAATTGTGTGGAAAAAACCTATCAATAGGTACATGTAAATACTGTGGAAGAATAGGGTGCGAAGATTGCCTTATTCAAGTATCTTTAATTGAATATGTGTGCATAGAGTGTTATAGGAGAATAATGAGCAGGGAGCCGAGTTGAAAACGGGGAAACTAGACTGGAAGTCAATGATGAGCATTATCTCACTACTCCCATTAGACGATGTAGATGTAGTTATGGGGCCATCACAGGGAGAAGACGCCGCTGTAATAAGAGTAAGAGACGGATTCCTCGTAATACACTCTGATCCCATAACCACAGGCGTTAAGCACGCTGGATACTTATCCGTGCACGTAGCTGGTAACGATATAGCTGTAAGAGGAGTTAAACCAAAGTGGTTTATACCCGTGGTTCTGTTACCGAGTTATTTCAACGAAGCAGAGGTATTAGAGTTTTTCAAAGACATGTCAAGAGCACTTGGCGAAATAGGAGGAGTAGTTGTAGGCGGCCACACGGAGATTACGCCCAGCATAAATAGACCCATAGTTTCTATGACAGCTGCTGGGTACACGGCGTCGAGAGTTATTTTTACGCGTGACGCTAAAGTAGGTGACTTAGTTTACATCGTGGGTAGAATAGCTGGTGAGGGAGTAGGTGTAATAGCTTGGGATTTCGAAAAACTACTATTCGAAAAAAATGTAGATAAGGTATTCATCGAGAACGCTAAAAAATACATCTATGATGTCAGCGTTATAAATGTAGCCCTTGAGATCAAGGACTACGTTAACGCTGTGCATGATGCTACAGAGGGAGGAGTATTACAAGCATTAAGAGAAGTTGCCGTAGCGAGCAATACTAGAATAGTTGCCTACAGAGAAAAAATGGTTTTAGATAAAACTGTAGACGTTATTACGAAAGCAGTGAACGTTGATCCGCTGAAATTGCTTAGCAGTGGTTGCATTGTCGCAACTGTTCCACAACGTAATAAAAGAGAGTTCGAGGAAACCCTGGAAAACCTAGGTAAAGAATACAGCTTAGTGGGATACGTTGAAAGAGGGAATGGTGAAGTAGTAGTTATAAACGGAAGTAATATCGAAGTATTAAAGGAGGATATAATAGACGAGATTTATAAATTATGGAGGTAATTCAACGCTTTAGGTGAGTAAAATGCAAACTATTGGGCAAGAACTAGAGACATGTATAAAGGTACTTAGATCTACGATAACTAATCTAGAGAACAATGTTATCAAAGCCGGTAGAGACGTAGATAAGAAAACTATCAGTGTTGTTTCACGGCTAACACTGATGCTTGAAAAAACAGTGAACTTGGTGGATGTTGTAGCGAAGAAAACTACTGGTATCAGTGAAAACATCGTTGAGTTATCTCCTTACCTGTACTTGCTTAAGACACCGGGTGAGATAATATTGCTGAGAACTAGGCCGGAGCACGTTGCTTTAACCTTTAACCCTAAAGAGAACTCTGTTTCCATGAAATTAAGAAACTCTGCTTTAACCGTGACACCTAACTCTTTGACATTAAAAGTTGGAGGGTTGGTGTTTAGTATCTCTCCATTAACAATCGAAAACTTCTCTGAGAGAAGAGATGAACTCAGGATCTTGTTGAGAGATTTCGAAAAAACACTGTATAGGAGACTAATGCCCTTAGTTGAGCAAAAAGTTGCTAAGAAATAATTGTGTTTTACTGAGATTAAGCCGTCGCCGTCTTAGGTGCCTCGTTTTCAGGTAATGGTACGGCTTTCGGTAGCTCTGCGAACTTCTCTCTCATCTTCTGCTCTGCTACAATTCTAGCTTCTTCGAGTATTTTCTTCGCTTCAGTATCTACTCCAACATCAACGCTCAAGTCTATTATGCTTCCTCCCATAGCTGTTTCAAGCTCTCTCACTGCTACCTGTAAGTCTATCCATACATCGGGTGCAACACTTTTAACTATTCCTAGGGCTTCTCTCATAACTCCTACTACTGGTGCAACCTCGCTAACTGCTCCACCGTAGATTATAAAGGTCTCCAGCTTCAACGCAGCGTGTTCAAGAGCGTATTGAACAGTTAATAGTTGCTTAGATATTTTCCTTATTTCTGCTACTTCTTTAGCATACATTTTAGCTCTCATTTCATCCTTCTTTATCATAGCGTCAACAATGTTCTCGAAGAGAACTTTATCTCTCTCTGAGAGTTTCTCAATGTAGTTTGCAATTCTACCCATAGCTGTTTTTAACCTGTACTGCGCAATTATAGCTTTCTTCTCTATTGTATCCTGCTCATTTGTGAATAGTCTTCTCAACTTATCTCCTATAGTGTCCTCCTTTCTCCAGGCCATACGGGTATCCCGTAACCGTTATTGGAGCAGGAACTGCTTATAAAGCCCAGGAGGCTTCATAAAGGTTTGGGTGTAACTTTGAGCTTAGTGCACTACATTAATTGCTTAGAGAATTGTAACATGAAGCATGTTGAAGCACTAGCAATGCTAGGACTAGTTGTAGATGTTAATACAGAGAACTGCGAGAACCAACGCTTCAGGAAAATAATAGTGAAACTTTTCAACGGTGACACCGTCTCCACAACATGTTACTTCGAGGATGAAGTACAACAATCAGTTAAAATAATCAGAGTTTACATCGATATAGCTAAGAGAAATAATGCAATAGGTAAATTGCAAGTAACTGAGCCAACAGGAATGGAGGAGTAGGGAAAAAGATATTAAGCGATTTTGCTTAACACAGGTTATTGATGATGACCGGTATTACCAGTGAGCAGTGATCGTGCCCCAAATACTGATTAAGACAAAAGGTTTTTAATCACCAACGCGTAATTCGTACCATGGGGTGCCTTAAACGAATGTTACTATGAATAAAACAATTACTAGCACTAATCATCAACTAGAAGTTGCATCATTGGAGTTCACTATAGTGCTTGTACTGTTTACTGCGATAATAGTTTCCATTACTGTGATACTATTAGATAAGAAAACACGTACTCAATATGCAATAAATGAAATTAAATGAACCGACTCCTTGATCTGAAACCGGTTTCTGGGTTGCAAGTATCTCTGATATTATAGGTTGATACTTCTTACTGCCTCCTCCACAGCTTTAGCTGCGTTGAGATTTGAAGCGATTCCTGTAACTACCTGTGATTTAATGTATTCTAAGTGTTGAATGCTTTTTCTATTTAAAACTGCTAATACACCGTTTAAGTCCAATCGAAGAGGTATCGAACCAGTATTTAGGAGTAAATTTGCAACGTTGTGGAAAACACTTATTCTTCTAGCAACGTCTCCGAGGATATCTTCAGTGTGTGAGGGAAGAGTGAAGTAGCCGATTAAGTATTCTCGTTCAACTCCTTCTTCGTAGAAAAAACTGTGTGTTTTACTCAACTTAGATGCCTTATATAGTGCAAATATAGGTATTTCATGTAAAACGGATACCATGGATACATATGAGCATATTTTGTTCAACTCGTTGAAAATCTCGCTGTGTTTTTCTCTACTCAACCCATTTGATAGAAGTATTAGTAGTCGTGAATGAATTAATTCAAAGCAACAATTTTTATCTACGTGTTCCCCCAAGTAGTCGCAGAGATCCCGGCGTAGCGGAGTTAAACAACCCCAGGGTTCCTCGCTTTTACTTGGAATAATCAGAGTAAATCTACTCATATTGAACTCCACGTTAGATATTTATTCCGCATTAATTATAAGCTAAATGGGGTATTTTTATGGGAGGAATATTTGGTGTGATTTGCCGAGACGTTATTCCTGCAGGCACAATCTATGAGGGTTTACGTAGACTCATATATAGGGGCTATGATGGAGCCGGGCTAGCTATTCTACGGGGTGAACAAATAGAAGTTAGGAAAGCACCCGGCCACTTGTTAAACGTGTCTAAGCAATTGGACTTTGTAAACGTGAACTCGCAGCTAGCTATTGGTCACACTAGGTATGCTTCTAGAGGGTGGCCTGTTTACGAGAACACGCACCCATTCCTTGATTGTAGTGGTAAAATAGCTGTAGTAGGCGATGGAATCATAGAAAACTACGAGGAAGTAAAGTCTAAACTCGAGAAGAAAAACCACTTGTTTAAGTCACGCACGGATACAGAGGTAGCTGTTCATCTCCTTGAAGAATACGTGAGAAACAGGTTAAGCATTATTGATTCTCTTCTCTCGCTGGCATCGGATCTCACGGGTAATTACGCATTGGTTTACATTATTGCGCCCGAGAAGAAACTCTACTTTATTCAACACGGTCAACCAATAGTGGTCGGGGTAAGTTACGATAAAAATTGTATTTATTTATCTAGTGATATACCGTCTCTCTATGGTTTCGCAGACACCGCGTACGTAGTTGACGATTATACTGTTGGCGTGGTTTCACTGGACACAATTGAATTCTACAGTGTTACAACAAAGCAAAGAGTAGATTTAACTAGTGTGCAAAGCAAGAGAGTAAAATACGTTGTTGAACACGTTGAGAAAGGAGGTTACCCGCATTTCATGGTCAAAGAAATACACGAGGTCCCCGACGCACTTATAGGTACGACTTTAGCGATTATGGAGAAATATCTTAGATTATCATCGATGATAGTTCATGGAGCACGAAGAGTCTTCATTATTGGAACCGGCACAAGCTATCACGCTGCTCTAACGGCAACGTATTACTTCAGTGAATTAGCTGGAGTCAGCATTATACCTGTATCCGCAGCGGAGTTTCCGTACTCTATGTTGGAGAATGTTGAAACAGGAACAGTTATAATTGCTATTAGTCAAAGCGGTGAAACGAGCGACGTGATAAATAGTGTTAAATTAGCTAAGCAGAGAGGAGCTGTGATCGTAGGTGTTACAAACAATGTTGGCTCAAGGTTAGCGTTAGAGTCCAATATATATTTACCAGTTGGTGCAGGACCCGAATTAGCTGTTCCAGCAACTAAGACGTTTACATCTACTCTAGCAGCATTACTACTATTAGCGTCTTACACGGGCGTATTTGCTGGTAGGCGGACAATAAATGATCACAAGCTGCTAATTGACGAAATTAAAGAGTACAGCAAGAAGTTGAAGGAATATATTCCTGTAATGGAGGAGAAAGCAGTGAAGACAGCTAATACTCTAAAGGACGCTATGGGCGTATATGTTGCTAGTAGTGGAATCACATACCCTATAGCCATAGAAGGGGCCCTTAAGTTAAAGGAAGCTGCACTTATACACGCTGAGGGTTACCAACTTGGAGAACTTCGACATGGCCCGCTTTCAATAGTAGCACCAAATTACCCGGTTATAGTAATTGAGCCCTTCGAGGAGCAAGCACATACATTATTCCTAAAAGTTCTCGGAGAACTAGAGACCAGGAGAGCGAACATCATATCCATAGAATCTAAGCTTAAAACAAGGTATTGTTCAATGGAGATACCTCAATCATCCAAGTACTTGTATCCAATTTCATCTTCAACAGCTCTACAGTTGATCGCGTATTATGCAGGAGTAGCTAAAGGCTTACCCGTCGATACACCACCGGGACTAGCTAAAACCGTGACAACGTAAACACGGTTTTCAGTGAAAAGTATAAAATAGTGATTAATTCATCTCCATTAATTATGTGAGCTTAGTTTCAGGCCTGTGATGAATCCTAGTCCAGGTTGACTTGATGATAGGGGTCTCCGGTCTGATGCTCTGTCACGTAGCTCTAAGATCTAGGGTTACTATTGGGGATTTAATTATGTTTGGAGATAGCGAAGTTAGGGGAAATTTAAAGCATCTTAATTTTAATGAATTTATAGAAATCTGCTCTGGGATAAGACTTGAGTATAACGCTTGATCCATGGGGTTATGCGGCGATAGAGGATTACGAGAAATTATTGGAAGAGTTTGGAATTAAACCAGTTAAGGATATGATTAGCTTATATAGTCTAGATCACCACTTTTTCGCGCGCAACGTGATTTTTGGCCATAGAGATTTCGATACATGGCTTGAGAAACTAAAAGCTAAGGATAATGTAGCAGTATTAACGGGCTTTATGCCTAGTGGTAGTCCTCACTTGGGTACAGCGATGGTTTATGAGGAGTTAAAGTATTTTCAGCAGAAAGGTGCTTACGTGAAAATCGCGATCGCTGATGCTGAAGCGTACGCTGTTAGACGCGAGGATAGAGGTGATCTAATTAAGAGAGGAGTAGAATTCATTGCGCACGCTATAGCGTGGGGGGTGAATCCCGAGAAAGCTGAGTTTTATTTTCAAACCAATATGACTAGCTCCTACTATAGACTCATACAAATGTTCTCTAGGAAAGTAACAGAAGCTGAGATGAGAGCAATATATGGGGATGTTTCCCCAGCGAAAATAATGGCAGCACTTACACAAGCTGCTGATATATTACACTTACAGCTCGAAGAATACGGGGGTTTCAAATACGTACTAGTACCAGTTGGAATAGATCAGGATCCCCACTTAAGATTAACCCGAGATATAGCGGATAGATTCGAGAACGAGCTTGGTTTAAAGAGGCCCTCATCAATATATCACAAACTTCTACGTGGATTAGATGGAAACAAGATGAGTAAGAGTAGACCTGAGTACGCTATACACTTAGATGATCCAATCGAACTCGCGGAGAAGAAACTCATGAACGCGTTAACTGGTGGACGAGCTACAGCGGAGGAGCAGAGGAAACTAGGTGGAGAACCATTAAAATGCATGATCTTTGAGCTTTACATGTATCACTTAGTTAGAGACGACAATGAGTTAAGAGACATATATTCAGAATGCGTAAATGGTAAAATACTGTGTGGTGAATGCAAGAGGAGAGCTATTAGTAAACTTAGAGAGTTAATGATTACTCATAGTGAAAACTACAATGAAGTAATAAATCAAGTAGAGAAATACGTTAAAAAACCATCATTTTAACTCTGCATTTCAGTAACCAAGTTCTCTAAGTATTTCAGCGGTTACGGTTTCAGGGTTCTTTGAAGAAGTTATAGCTGAGCCAACAATCACGACATCGACGCCGTGTTCTACAATGGATTTTATACTACCAGGTTTTAATCCACCGCCTACTCCTACTTTTACTCCGAGTTCTTTTTTAACTCGTGCAGCTTCTTTAACTAACTCCTCTCCAGTTACTCCACGAGATCTTTGTGCACTGATTCCCACGTGAAATAATACTATGTCTGGTTCAAACTTGGCTATTTCTAGTGCTCTTTTGTAGGGTTCCTTTGACCCTATGAGATCTACTATTAGAGTTTTACCGTATTGTTCTTTCGCACTTAAAGCTTCTTTTAATGTATCTTCATCAGCTACGCCTAGAACTGTAAATGCATCTGCACCTGCATCAAACACGATCTTAGCTTCTACCAGGGGGACATCCATGGTTTTTGTATCAGCAACTAGGAAGCACTTAGTTAACTCTTTGAGTGATTTAACAGCTAGTTTTCCCCATGCTTTAATTAACGGTGTACCAGCCTCGATCCAAACGTGTTCACATTTAGTAATCGCGGCTATTTTTGAAGCTATATCAACAGCTTTAACAAGCTCATCTAAATCTAGAGCTACCTGTAAAACAGGGTACAAGTCTATGTCACCATTAATAAAATTCAATTATTCTCAAGATAATAAATGGTGTTTAGTAAACGAGTATAAGTGGGACACGGTTGTTCTCGATGAGTGATCCGGGAATCAAGCAGTTAAAAATGCGAATAAGGCGAAAAGTATGGGATACCCTTGAAAGACTAGATATCGCTTCTTTCCCACGGCCAGTACATGGTAGAATACCTAACTTTAAAGGTGCTGATAAAGCCGCGAATTTGTTGATTATGCTTAAGGAATGGCAGAGTGCCACAGTTGTGAAGTCTAACCCGGATTCTCCTCAGTATCATTTAAGATTGCATGCCTTAAGAGAAGGCAAGCTCTTAATAATGGCTACACCTAGACTCCTCAATGGATTTCTACTCTTAGACCCTAAAACCATACCCTCAAGCAAGTATACTCAAGCAGCTACCATTAGTGGAGCCTTTAAATATGGTAAAATCGTGGAGTTATCTCAAATACCCAGAGTGGACCTTATCGTAACGGGGTGTGTTGCCGTTGATAAAAGAGGCGTCAGACTTGGAAAAGGAGGCGGATTCGCTGAACTAGAGTACGGTATTCTCAGAGAACTAGGTGTAATCGACGATAATACACTTATACTAACTACTATACACGATCTACAGTTAATTGATGAAGACATCCCGCTGGAGAAACATGATTTAACCATTGATTACTACGCTACTCCAACAAGATTAGTAAAAGTAGAGTCTCAATTTAAGCATAGGCCGAGGGGAATACTCTGGGAACTCTTGACTCCGCAACTCAGGGAGCTAAGAGTAATAAGAGAATTAGCGGAGATCACTAGGAGAGGTAAACAATAAGAGCATCTTTAATTATCTACGAAAACCATGTGTTAAAACTAGGTGTTAAGGCCTTGTCCACGAGGATCACTGAGGAGAACATAGTGGAGTTTGTTGTAAGAGCAGTTAATAGTAAGTTACAAGAGTTCTTTAAGGAAATAGATGAAGAGGTAGTGAGAGAAGCGCCGAGAGCAAGGGATTTAGTTACAATATCTAGAGATTATACTCTAAGAGGTGGTAAAAGATTACGCGCGGTCCTAGCCTTAATAGGGTATTGGAGCAAGGAATGGAGAAGCGGCAGTATTGAGGCAATAACGGATGTTATGGCGGCCATAGAGCTGCTTCAAAGTTACCTCCTGATCCACGATGACGTTATGGATCAAGACGAGCTAAGAAGAGGAGGCCCCACAGTTCACATAGTGTTTCGAAGAAAATGCGCTGAAAACAAGTGGAGAAACTGCGAGCACTATGGAGTATCGCAAGCCATAGTGGCTGGAGACATGTTAGAGGCTTCAGCTGTAGGGTTACTATCATCTAAGTTACTAGAACCTAGAGTAGTTAGAGACCTCATGTTAGCCTACTCGAGGGGGCTACGAAGAGTAGCTTACGGTCAATACTTGGATGTAATGTTTTCTCAGTTATCAATCAGCGAAGTACGTGAAGAAGACATCGTGTCAATCTATAACTTTAAGACATCATCTTACACCGTTGAGTTACCTCTACATTTAGGTTCAATAGCATCTGGAAAGTCTAATAGTAAATTGTTAAGTGAGCTTTCATCTTACGCTATGCCAGCTGGTATAGCTTTCCAAATAAGAGATGACATAATAGGGTTATTCGGAGATCCTAGCGTCACAGGTAAACCTGCTGGAAGCGATGTTAAAAGCAAAAAGAAAACACTACTCATCGTTAAAGCATATGAGTTAGCGAGATATAAGGATAAAGAATTAATTGAATTAGTCTACGATAAATTAAGTGAAAGCGAAATAACGGATAAACACGTTGAGGAAATACGAAGAATAGTCAAGGAATCAGGGTCGCTTAACTACGCTGAGGAATTAATAAACAAGTATGTTCACTACGCGCTAGATGCCGTGGAGTCCTCGAAGGAAATATGCGAAGAAGCCAAAGAGACACTTAAGCGGTTAACTAGTAAGCTAGCTTTTAGAGAGAAGTGACTATTACAGTGTTGTTGCAGTATCTCGTAGCCGAAGCTTAGGGTGTGATGATTACTTTGACAGCGAGGTATTATACTTGGGTAAGAAGAAAGGAAAAGTAGAAGAGTGGTTGAAGAAAATTTTCTTCAGCGGTGCGAGCAGCGAGTTCACAGTATTCATTAAGCACAGGGTAGATGACGAGGAACTACTTAAACCAATACCCGGTGAAACAATTGTCGATGTTCGTGGAGGCTATATTTACACTAGGAGCGGGGAGCAAATACCATTTCATAGAGTTAAAGAAATAAGAAATAAAAAAGGTGAAGTAGTTTACAGAAGAGACTAGATCCAGCCACGTAGCTTCATTGCTTTAACAACTCTATCTACAGCAATGGCGTAAGCCGCCATTCTCATAGGATACGTTGAGTACTTCTTTTGCCATTCATCGAAAACCTTGTGGAAGTTACGCGTCATTATTTCATCTAGTCTAGCAATAGCTTCATCGTCCGTTAGGTAGCACCCCATTCTGTTGTGCGCCCATTCAATCCAACTCATTGTGACTCCGCCAGCGTTCGCGAGGATATCGGGGATTACTATTACTCCTTTATTGTGGAGGATTTTATCAGCTTCGGGAGTCGTTGGGCCGTTTGCTCCTTCAGCTATAATCTTGGCTTTTACTCTGCTAACATTATCCTGCGTAATTACGTTTTCAATAGCTGCTGGAACTAGTATGTCTACTGGTAATTCAAGTAGCTCCATGTGATTATTACTTACTTTTACGTCACCGCCCCTATAGTTTACTACGCTGTCTGTTTGTTCTTTTACTTTTATTACTTCGTCGATGTTTAATCCTTTCGGGTCGTATATATATCCTTTACTATCACTAATAGCTACTACTATTGCACCCCACTTTGCGAGGTACTTAGCAGCGTACATACCAACGTTTCCAAATCCATGAACAGCAACGGTTTTCCCCTCTATTCCACCCAGGGCTTTTCTAGCTGCTTCTCTAGCCGTTAATGCGACTCCGTACCCAGTTGAAATAACTCTTGCTTGTAATCCTCCTAGTTCAACGGGTTTAGCGGTTACAACACCCCATGCAGAGTAACCGACGATCTTGCTATATTCATCGTAGTACCAGGCCATTATCTGCGGGTTAGTGTAAACATCGGGTGCAGGTACATCTATATCTGGGCCGACTTCTTTCGCGATTGCAGCGAAGTATTTTCTACTCAGTTCCTCTAATTCCCTCTGACTTAGCTCTTTGGGATTAACTCTTACAGCTCCTTTTCCTCCACCATAAGGTAGCCCGGCGAGAGCGTTTTTCCACGTCATCCACATTGAGAGAGCAACTGTTTCACCAGCAGTCGCGTTTGGTGTATATCGTATTCCTCCTTTATATGGTCCCAGAGCGCTATTGTGTTGGCTTCTCCACCCGATAAACGTCGCTATTTTTCCATTATCTCTCCTAATCGTGATTTTTACTTGAACTAATTTCTCGGGGTGACTTAATGCCTCAACTACGTCTTCAGATAATCCCAGTATGCTCGCTGCTTCACGTAATTGTTTTACAGCCATTTGGTAAACAGGGTCGTTTTCGTATGGAGCACTATACAATGCTATCCCCGATGTCATTATACGATTAGGAGTTTTTAAATTTATCTATAGAAGCATATTCAAGTATATACAATATATACTATGATGCTGATCAGCCCTCACACGGCTCTTCATTTATCTTGGCTTCTGAACCGAAGTCGCTCATCATCGATTATAAAGTATTCTGAAATAGTCTTATATAGGGTGTCTAAGTTGAAACCTGCACTCTTGGTAATTGATATGTTGAAGGAGTTCGTGTACGGTAAGTTGAAGAGTCCAAGTGCAACCACGATAATTCCATTTATAAAAACGCTTGTAGAAAAAGCACGTGAGAAAAATATAGTAGTAATATATCTTGCTGATAAACACTATCCGTTTGATCACGAGCTTAAAATATGGGGTCCGCATGCGATGATAAGTGATGAGGAAGCCGAGATAATTGAGGATTTAAAACCCTCAAGCAGGGACATTGTTCTCTACAAGAGATCTTATAGTGGATTCAGAGATACAGGTTTAGCAACGATTCTAAGAGACTTAGGTGTTGACACCCTTATACTCACAGGCATACATACACATATCTGTGTACTACATACAGCAATAGATGCTTACTATGAGAGATTTAAACTAATAGTTGTAAAAGATGCTGTAGCAGCTTTCAGCAATGAGGATCACGAGTACGCACTTAAATACATGCACCAGGTTCTAGGGGCGGAGTTAAAGACAACTAGTCATGTTATTGAATTACTAGATAAATTAGCTTAGCACTTAGATCTCCAATACGTAATGAATTCTTCTTCAACAGGGTCAAGTTTACCAATAAATATTAAACTATGCGGTGGTGGAGGATACTCATACTTTTTCAGGTTCTTCAATGTGTCTGCACAAATTTTCTCATCTCTCCACCCGAGTCTAGCTAATCCCAGTGTTAAATGATTCTCCAACAACTTTTTTTCATCGAGCTCTAGCACTATATCTACGGCTTCGGGAATAGTCATAGCTCTGGATTCATCTAATCGGAGATCCAGTAATACAAGAGTATGCAGGTTTCTACTTAGATTATCGTAGATTACTTCGATAGTACTGAGTGGTTTAAAGTACGTGGGGTAAACTAGCGTCACAGGTTTACCGAATCGATAAAACTGTAAACCAACTCGGCTATATGCCATTGTGAGAACCGATACACCATTCACTATCTTATATGGTACCCCGCGCTTTAAGGCTTCACTCAAGATAGCGTCGTGAGTTGTCGCTATGAAGGGATCTCCTGGGACAACTATAGCTACTTTCTTATCTAAGGCTTCCTCAATAATTCTCTTTATTGCTGATCCCTCGAGGTGTTTTCGCTCAGCGTAAATATACTTAGCTCTTGGGTTAATGCGGCTGAGATCTTTGAGGGAGTCTTCGTAAAGAGAAGTATAGGTGTCAACGTAGATAATATCAGCTGCTTTAAGCTCCTCTAAAGCTTCAAGTGTTAAGTGCTTGTAGGAATAACCTATTCCAATAAAGACAAGCATGTAGACAAAGCCCCTTTAATCTAATTCTTTGAGCCTGTACTAGTAAATGTGGATTTTCTAGCAATATATATAAAGTACGCGAGGGAGACATTGTATATTATGCATAGTACGATTAGCAGGTAGTAGTGGACTGCAGCAATGGATCTACAGGTTTCTCTAAATGGGGGTATTGCTCTTAGAAACAACACCAATAGGTATAAGTAATCGAAAGGAGCATACCCCAATCCCTCAACCAAGAATTTATCCATGGGAACCCAGTTCCAATCCTCGAACATGAAGACTGGGTAACCCGCTACGAGTTGTACAAGAATCGCCACTATGCCAAATAATAGCGTAACTGTGAACGCTGCGAGTAAATATAATATTGAGAGTTTTTTAGCTAATTGTATGTTTGAATCCCTGACCATACTTATGAAAACTATCAGAGGAGGAGCTAGCCAGAGGAAATATGAGTTATTGCTGACTTTACTTAGCACCAGGAAACCGGATATTAGTAGAACCATGTATTTAGTGTAGTAGTGTAGTCTCTCTTCCCCTGCATCTCTCCAAGCTGAGTACAACATGTAGATGAAGTATATAATGAAGGGAATAATCCACAACGTATTAATTATACCCGGTAATATACTTAGATCATATTTCGCCAAGTATACTGGGATAGCCCATATACTCATTTGCTGTGGCGGTCTTTTTGCATGAAATAATATCACTTTCTCAATGAAAGCCCAGGGATTAACGACGAAAAACGGTAAAATAATAATTGCCGCAATACTGAAAACTATTAAGAGGTATTCGAGGAGTTTCTTGTAGTTTCTTTTCTTGAATAAGTCTATCACCGGGATCAGTACTATGACTCCAACAGGGTACTTGATTAAAGCCGCTAGAGTCGACCACAAAGCGTAAAATCTATAGCTATTTCTCTCAATGCTTAATAACGCTAGGAGAATGAAGAGAGACATTATTAAATCGAACTGATATGCATAAATGAAACCATATGCAACGAAGTTCAGTAACCATAAGTATGAAGCGAATTTACCGTAGTGTTTCCTCAATATAAAGTACACGGCATTAAATGAGATTATTAATGGTAGTTTATCAATTAGCCTCCAAGCAATGACATTGCTGGAAATTTTCACAGCTAACAAGTGCGTAAAAGTAAATATTAACACTGCGAGAGGAGGATAAGCTACCTTCGATGTTGAGGTGTAAACTTCGAGTATTCTGTTAACAGCAAAGTATTCATCATGCCATGAAATAAAGTACCTTACATCATAGTAATTCCAGCCAGCTAGAGCCAAATATAAGGCAACAATATTAGCGACAAGTATATACAAGTAGTTTTTAACGAAATTTTTTACTTTAACTTTTAAAGCAATTAACTGCGAACTCCACGTATTGTCATTCAAAAGCATTAACACCGGTAAATATACTAATCCTCTCTTAGATATAAATATGTAGGAATAGAGGGTGCTAGGTAATTGAAATATATATACTTGAAAGCAGGCGGTAGCTTTATCACTGTTAAGGATAAGCCTGTTACGATTAATTATGAAGCATTAAGATCACTAAGAGAAATCATACATAGAGTCAAGGATGAGGAAATAGGCATAATCTTGGGTAATGGGGGAGGTAGTTTCGCTCATTATACAGTGTTAAAGCATAACTTAGCTGATGATAAAACTCTACTAGTTAAGTGCCATGAAGCAACTCGCGCATTAAATAGATTAATAGTGGATTACTTGGTTGAAAACGGTATTCACGCGACAAGTCTGC
This sequence comes from Desulfurococcaceae archaeon, assembly GCA_023269825.1. Lineage (GTDB taxonomy): Archaea > Thermoproteota > Thermoprotei_A > Sulfolobales > Desulfurococcaceae > UBA285. Next base: position 267,965 of record JAGDWI010000003.1, on the reverse strand, counting down.
AGACAAGTGCAATAATACATTATGATCCGGCGACAGAAGAGTTCACCGTGTTCTATAGACCATTGGAAACACTATTAAGCAATAAAATAATACCCGCTATATACGGTGAATGCATACCAACACGTGGAAAACCCATAGTTGTTTCAACCGAGAAAGTTTTCGAGCTTTTAGCAAAATACATTAAGCCTCAAAGAATAGTATTGTTAACTGATGTCAGCGGAGTTTACACGTGTGATCCCAAGAAATGTACTGAAGCCACGTTAATTAACAAAATAACTCCGCGAAATATTGATGAAGTATTATCACTGCTTAGAGAACACGAGAAATCAGATGTTACAGGAGGCATTTACAGTAAAATCTTGTCGACGAGTAGGCTCTCATTTGAACTTGGAACAGAAGTATTTGTTTTATCTGGTTTCGATGTTGATTCAGCCGTGGAAGCTATAAAAGGAGGTTACCCTAAAAACGCAACGTTGATTACTTATCATTAAAAACCTCATATACGCAGAAACATGTTGATTTACATCAACAAATCTTATGTTAGCGCGATCTTTATTCGCGCAGATAATTCTGTGAACACGGTTTTACGTAGATCTAGTTATGACTAATTTTAAGGACTTGGAAACTGGTTAAACGATGTAAATTGCAACATTGCTGTTTCTATCTATGTATATTTCTCTTTTACCAGATGTAATAATGGCCACGGTTTCACTACTTACCACGATGTAATCTACTAGGAAATACCCGGATGTTATAATAGTTAAGTATCCTCCCAGCCGACTCTCAATATACTTTATGTGTGCTAAATGCGTTGGCAACTCGTCGAGCACTCTATGACCAGGAGCACACTCGGAGCCCATGAACTTGTCATAGTGCAAGTAGATTACTTTTTTCTTACCGCCTCTAATACTGTGAATCTCAGTCTTCACATCGCCTGAAGTCACTATTATTCTTTGGCGTATCTCAAGATCAAAGTTACCATGTACCGTGATCGAGCCGGATTCAATTAATATCTCTAAGCATTTATCATTGAATTTTAAATAATGCTTCTGCAAGTTAAATGCCCCCTTGGAACAGCTTCTTCGAATCTAATATCCTTCACCTCTCCAAGGGATACATGTACTCGGTGATTTGTAGCGTTTGGGATCGTAATTTATCTTATTACTTAATTATAAGAGCCAGGCTTCAATCCGTTCACTCCCCCCGGGGAGTTAGGGGTAGGGACCATGTCCGCTTTTATCATCGCTCACAGCTCATAAAGCTTAGTATCTCTCACCGAGAACAAATCGAGTATAGAGAACTTATAAACCTTACCTGTATTTTCCTCTGAGAGGCTGGAGCGATGTGTTTTTAAGTTAATAAAGGCGAGTTAATCATATTTAAGGATTTTAGAGAAATGCAGTATTGGTGTAATGTTTATGCCTAAGAACCCGGCGGTTTTACTTAGAGAAGAACTAAGTAAACACAATATAGAAATGCTGGATATCTATAGTTTCAGGGAACATGATGTTATTAGATTATATGATAAGCAAGCTAGAAGAGTTGTTCTATATAAGAATAAGAGAAAGGTGAATTCTTTACTATCTCGCGAAGAAGTAGCAAATTATGTAGCTGAGATAATTAAAGTAATTAAAGGCATTTAGCTTATCTTCTTTTTCGTTATAATCCAAGTTGTTTCTAGTCCTTTATCCATTAACTGTATTCCTGCTTTGAGTAGCTCGTTTCTCATGTTATCCGCTAAATCATACATGCCTCTTCTACGAAGCTCTTTTCTAGTGTCAACTAGGACTCGCATTACTTCATTCAATAATGACTCGTAGTCTTCTCTGATTTCTCTCTCCTCGAATAACCCGAAAACGTAGTTCATGGATCTAAGGATCCTGGTTGCAAGCGTTGTTAACAAGTATTTTGGATTATACTGTATTTCTCTGAAAATAATTGTTAATAGCTCGTTCATTACCGCGATTGCTTGCGGAGTATTGAAGTCATCGCTGAGTGCTCTGTGAAACTCTGTGTTTAACCTCAATAGCTCTTTTGCGAGTCTCACATCATCATCACGTAAGTAAAATAACTCCTTTGACTCAGGTAATAATTTACGCAGCAACTCGTAAGCTGAAACAACTCTATTGTAGAGTTTATTGACTTGCTCGAGACTTTCATCCGTGAAGCTTAACGGTTTTCTATAGTGAACGTGTAAATACCATAATCTAAGTGTTCCAGGATTCCACTTGTTGAGAGCGTCCTTTAACGGAATAATGTTTCCAAGGCTTTTACTCATTTTATCAGTGCCAACCATTAATAACCCAGTGTGCATCCATATAGATACCCATGGTTTTTTACCATAGTACGCTTCACTCTGCGCTCTCTCATTTTCATGATGTGGGAATATCAAATCCGTTCCTCCACCGTGTATGTCGAATCTGTCTCCAAGGTATCTAGAGCTCATAACGCTGCACTCAATATGCCAACCAGGTCTACCCTTTCCCCAAGGGCTATCCCAGTATGGTTCACCGGGTTTAGCGGCTTTCCAGAGCGCGAAGTCATATGGTTTCTTTTTCTCACCAAGGAATTCGGGTTCCTGGCTCCAATACTCTTTTTCCAGTCTACTCGATAATCTTCCATAATCATCATATTTGTCTACTTCGAAGTAAACGCTTCCACTTGGTGCTATGTACGCGTAGCCTCTCTCTATGAGGCCCTGTATGAACTCAATTATTTCTCCAACGTGGTTTGTCACTCGTGGATGGTGATCTACTTTTACTCCAAGTTTTTCAAGTGCTTCTAAGTAGTCTCTAGTATACTCGTCAACTATTTCTCTCCAGTCACGATTTTCTTCACGAGCACGCCTTATGATCTTATCATCTATATCAGTTATATTCATTACATGTATTACATTGTAACCCCTGAGTGTGAGATATCTCTTCAATGAATCATACACAACGTATGTTCTTCCATGTCCTATATGAGTGTAATCGTATACTGTTGGTCCACAAACATACATTTTAACGATTTGAGGTTCAACGGGTTCAAGTTCTTTTTCGTTTTTCATCAACGTATCGTATAGTTTTATACTATATTCATGTGACACAATGTTTAGCCACCTCTATAGTACTTTTGGTACACCTCCAATATAATTTTTCCAGTTTTAATGAATAATTCGGCTAATTCCTCGGTTGTTAAATATTTTTTAAATGCTTCCTCACCATGTAGTACATCGCTAATAACTAATACGCAAGCGGTTTCAAAACCCTTCATCCACCCCAATGAGAAAAGCACGGCTGCCTCCATCTCAACTGCTACTATGCCGTAGTGTTCCATTTTAGTTGCGAAACCAGGGTCCTCGGCGTAGAAAGCATCACTTGAGAACACTGGCCCATATTTATATGGTATACTGTTCTCCTCTAAGACATTCAGTATACGAGTTGTAAGCCTTGGATCTGCACCGGTTGCTCCACATATACCCGGCATGTATTGCCCCATACTGCATCCGCCTACATTGTATGCAGCCGCTGTCGCGACCACGATGTCACCAATCCTAGTATCTCTCCGAATTCCTCCAGCTGTTCCAAGCCTGGTGACCCTCTTAGCTCCGAGTTGGTGCAGTTCTTCGAACACAATGGCAGCGCTTGGGCCCCCTATTCCATGAGTTGTAACGGTGACCCTGCTGTCTTTATAGTAGCCGGTTATGGTTTTTAGCCCCCTATGAGTATTCACGATTTTAACATCTGTTAGTAGCGTTGAAAGCAGATCTACTCTCCCAGGATCACCGCATGCTATTACGTTTTTAGCTATATCTTCGCTGGATGCTTTTATGTGAATAGGCATACATCATTCACCTGCTTTTCCTTTTCTTTCTAGATGATGATTTTTTCTTTTTACGTTTTCTACGTGTTTTCCTCTTTCTTACCGACTTCTCCCGGAGTTTAGTTCTCGGTTGAACTAGTTCATGGGGGAAAAGTACTCTGACATGATCCCCGCATTCCAATATAGCTAAGTCGAAGTCAATGTTCTTGACTGCAAGCGTTCCCTCATATAGTATTATTTGTGAACTAGGCTTGAATTCATATACGACAGTGCAATTGTTTTCACCTTGGCACTTAGCGAAAAGTATTCTTCTAAGATATGATGGTTTAGGTATTAACACCGTTGAAGACTCGAATCTACCTCCCTCTCCAAGCATAACACGTAAACCCGTTGTTTCAACTTCAGTTAACAAGAACTCGTTGCCAGCTCTCTCCTTTACCATGTACTCTGCGGCTACTTCAAGTAACTTAGTGATAACGTCTTTATCGAGGTTCTCCTCGGCTAACTCCCTCATGTCCCATTTTTCTTCTTCAACGTAGTACCCGCTTACTGTTACATTACTATCTCCATCTTCTTTTTGCTGTAATTTCAGAACTTTAGCGACGATCTTCAATGATTTCACCGTTCACTATTCAATTAATTGTTAAAATATGCTCATTAATATATTTCTACGGGGGATGAGTATTGGATGTTAGAATACTAAAGTTACCGGTTAGAATACCCGAGGGATCCAATGTTATAATTGGGAGAAGTCATTTCATTAAAACAGTAGAAGACATCTACGAGGTACTCGTAACAAGTGTTCCCGGAGTAAAGTTCGGTTTAGCTTTTAACGAAGCAAGTGGTAAGAGACTAGTAAGATTTGAAGGCAACGATGAAGAGCTCGTTAAAGCCGCGATTGAAACAGCATTAAATATAGGTGCAGGGCACATTTTCGTATTATTTATAAGGAACGCGTATCCAATAAATATTCTAAATCAGTTAAAGAACGTTCAGGAAGTAGTTTCAATATATGTTGCAACAGCGAATCCCCTCGAGGTATTAGTAGCTGAAACAACTCAGGGTAGAGCTATAATAGGAGTTGTAGATGGTTATACTCCACTAGGAGTTGAAACAGATGAAGATAAACGTGAAAGAAAGGAGTTTCTTAGAAAAATAGGTTATAAGAAGTAGTGAATTAAAATCCACGTGATACAGGTAAATGCTTCCTAGTATTCACTGTTCGATTCACTTAATACTTTGACGACGTGACCTATAGCGATATCACCTTGGATCTTTATTATTTTTACTTTAACTTTTGATCCACTAGTAGCGTTTGGAATAATTATTCTTTTGTCTCCTCGGTGTACTACGCCGTTGCCTTTATCATCTATATCATATATGTCAACTGTTAAAACATCGCCTACTCTTAGAGATGTATCCTCTGAGGCTTTAATTGTTGGATATATACTGAATCTCTGTACACTGCTAGTGTATGGATTCCAGTTATGTTTTTTATTGTTATTTCTAGACACGTATAACACGCCGATATGTACGTCAACGTTAAAAATCCAGTTATAGCCTTAAAAACTTTTCGGTGGTATATTGAAATCGGATTTCTTGAGACACATTGTTAACCCCGTGGTTGAAGAATACGTTGAGAAAGGGGTATTAACAGCGAAGGATGCAATTGAGTTGAAAAAACTATTGCACGCTGCAGAGGAAAAATACAAGTTCAGTATTTATGGTGGAGATCCATCTAATCTAGCGGATTACCTTAATTCAAGTGATTTCAGAGACCTCGTTAATTTCTTGAAGTCGTGTCAAGCAATTGAAGTTTTAACTGAGATTCTGGGGAGAGCGAGAGAAGTATACGTGGATTACCCATTAGTGCTAGAGGCTTTGAATCACGCTTTGAGATACATAAGTGAAGAGAAAGCGCCCAGCGAAAAAGTCCACGTAGAAGAAGAACAATTAAGCGTGGAGGCTCTAGCTAGTATTGTGAAGGAAAAACTCGGCTTCCCAGACGTAGCAATAGATAAGAACGTTATTAAGGCTGCACTTGATGAGGAAATAGAGTTTAAAGTAAGCGTGTTTAAACAACATGTTAGAATCGAAGTTAAATTCAAGAAAACAATTGATAAGAAAAACCTTCACACGCTATTCAACAAGGTGACAGATATTGCTGAGAAAGCTGTTCGTGTTCGATTGTGACGGCGTCTTAACATATGAGAAAAGTAGTTGGGGAATACTACACGAGCACTTTGGTAGCCGAGATAATTCATACTTCGCGGATCTCTATGCACGTGGATTGATATCGTACTTGGATTGGATGAAAATAGATGTAGCTTTAATGATTCATAGCTATGGAAAACCAATAACACGCGGGGAAGTTGAAAAAGCTTTATCCAATATGAGGACTCGCCAAAACGCGCGAACTGTAATAGATGAAATTAAAACCAAGGGTCACATTCCAGCTGTTGTAAGTAGCGGTGTAGATATCGCGGTTAGAAAAGTGTGTAGAGAACTAGGCGTAAACGTGTGTCTGTATAATGAATTACTATTCCATAATGACGAATTGATCCCAGGCGGCGTAGTCAACGTTCCCTTGAAAGAAAAGAAAAGAATCATTGAGAAATTAGCTTCAGAGCTGGGTGTATCTTTAGAAAACACTATTTACATTGGTGACAGTGAGTGGGACATAGAGGTGTTTAAAACTGTTCCAGTATCAATAGCTGTTGAACCATGCGGTAAAGCATGTAATTACGCATCATTCGTGGTGAAAGATCTACTAGATATATTAGCTATTGGTTTAATCTAAGACGTATTTCTCACTTGTATCTCAATGTTTAGGTTCCGTAGAGAAATATTTTAATTGATTTGAATAAATGTTGTTGATTTGAAGGGTTTTTGACAAAGCTCTTATTGGGCTCAGAGATGGTTGACTGGTTTATAACGTTATTTAATGTAAGACCTGACGCGTTATCAGTTTGGTTAGACCCAGTTGTGAAGGAGAGGCTTTTGCATTACTATAGTGTAATGAAGAATGAGAAACCAGCGAGGTTCATTGTAGCCAAGTATATGCCTGTGGATGCGAACCCTTACTCAAGTGATTTAACTCAAGAGGATTTATGGAGTATTCATGATAAGTCATCTGGGGAATTTAAGTCATTTTATAAAGATATATGCGCAGAGGGCTTAGAGAAACTCAGTAAACTCGAGAAACCAAGCTATAGTTACCTTGATGTCAAAATATCTATAGCTTACAAATTAATGAATCCATGTAGGATATGTGAGCGAAAATGTGGAGCTCTACGGTTAGAGGGTAAACCAGGAGTATGTTCAATTGATAAAGAGTTAATAGTTCACAGTTACTTCCACCACATGGGGGAGGAAGCCCCACTAGTTCCCAGCGGCACCATATTCTACGGGGGATGTAACTTTAAGTGTGTTTTTTGCCAAAACTACGATATAAGTCAAGTGAGACCAAGAGATGGAGAGAAGTTAACGCCTCAGGAGTTAGCAACGGTACAAGCGTATCTTAGAAGAAAAGGTGCAAGAAACATCAACCACGTGGGTGGAGATCCAACGCCGCATATTCCATTCATACTGGAGAGCTTCAGGTACTTGGATATAAATGTGCCTCAATTATGGAATAGTAACATGTATATGACAATTGAAGCCATGAAGCTGCTTGAAGACTTAATAGATATATGGCTCCCTGATCTCAAGTATGGTAATGATAATTGTGCATGGAGACTTAGTAAAGTGAAAAACTACTGGGAGATCGCTACGAGAAACATAAAACGTGCACATGACGCGGGAGACATAATAATTAGGCACCTAGTGCTACCAAACCATGTTGAGTGTTGCACTCGGCCAGTTCTCGAGTGGATTGCGAGAAATACTCCTAGGGCCTTAGTCAATATAATGGATCAGTATAGACCCGAGCACATAGTTGCAAGACACCCCGAGCTATACCCAGACGTAGCTAGAAGGCCTAAACTAGATGAAATAGAGCTAGCTTACCGAATAGCAGATGGACTCGGTATTATTTACAAACCAGTATCATAGAGTAGTTTGTTGGGTGCATGACCTATGAGCACTGGAGGCGAAGCCTATTATTTAGAAGAATACTACTTCGACAACTTCTACAGGGTACTAGTAGTACGTGAAAACGAGAAATACGTTGTATCCGTTGACGTGTACTATAATGAGTGGAAATGCATTGATCAAAAAGAAGTATGCGTAGAGAATACCTGTCTACTCGTAAAAGAAGTCGACCCTAACGATGTAAAAGCCCTCTTTCAAAGCGTTGAAAAAATATTCATTATCGGTGTAAAAGTCAACGATAAACTTGAAACAGTCAACGTGAAATGGGTTTTTAACAGTAAGCCTAGCCGCGAGGTTATGGAGAAGATTTACAAGTACTCTTGGAAAATAGCGAGTGGAGAAGTTTCAGCTAATACTAAGTAAACTAAACAAGTTGTTTCAATGTTTATTACAAGTAAATCACGTATATATTTCCACTGTTTGAATTAATAATAAACGGCTCGGCAATAGAGGAGTCAACATGCAGGCAGTATTTAAACCAAAGCTAGCGTCGACGAGGTGGACTATCGATAAGGAGATTGAATTAATGAAGAAATGGGAAGAAGAAAGCCTGTACGAGTTCAAGTTTATCCCGGGAGATCAAAGGGAAATAATAGCCATAGATACACCGCCGCCATATGCTAGTGGTAAATGGCATGTTGGGGGAGCAGCTCACTACGCGCAAATAGACATGGTTTCAAGATACTTTAGAATGAAGGGAGTCAATGTACTGGTTCCATTCTACGCGGATCGCAATGGTCTCCCTGTAGAAGTGCAAGTCGAGAAAACATATAAGATAAATGCTCAAGAATACGCTAAAACACCGGAAGGAAGATTAAAGTTCCTCGAACTATGTAAAACTTTCCTAGATGAAACAGAGAAAGAATTAGTTAAAATATGGAAGAGACTTGGTTGCAGTTTCCAGTACTGGAGGAACGGGACAGATAGTGTAGAGTATAGAACGATAACGCAAGCAACATTCATAGATCTATATAGAAAAGGTTTAATCTACGAGGCTGAGAGACCAGTAAATTGGTGTCCAAGGTGTAAAACAACACTTGCAGATGCAGAACTAGAATACACTGAGGAAGACGCTTACTTATACTATATTAAATTCCCATTAGAGGGTTCAAATGATTACGTAGTTGTTGCGACAACTAGGCCGGAGCTCCTGAGATCATGTAAAGCACTAGCATTTAATCCAAGAGATCAAAGGTATGTACACTTAGAGGGACGCAACGTTATTAACCCCCTTTACGGTCACTTAATGCCGATTCTTAAACACGATGTAATAGATCCAGAGTTTGGTACAGGCTTAGTAATGATTTGTAGTTACGGAGACCACGATGACGTAATCATGTTCAGAGACCTCAAGCTGGAACCCATCGTAATAGTGGATAAAAACGGGGTTTTAACCGAAGAAGCGGGTCCATTAGCGGGATTAACGATCAAAGAGGGGAGGAGTAAGGCAGCAAAGCTACTAGAAGAGAAAGGATACTTGGTTAGGAAGGAAAAAATAAAACACAACGTCCCAGTCTGCTGGAGATGTAAAACGCCAATACAAATAATCAACGCGAAGGAGTGGTTCCTGAAACAACTTGAATTCAAGGATAAATTACTTGAAATCGTTAACCAAATAGAGTTTAAGCCGGAGTTCCACAAAGTGAAACTCATAGACTGGATCAAGAGTGTTAGTACCGATTGGCCAATAAGTAGAGACAGGTATTATGCAACAGAGGTACCAGTTTGGAGGTGCAGAAACTGTGGGTCAATACTTGTTCCCGAGCCCGGTAAATATTATAGACCGTGGATTGATCCCCCTCCATGGGATAAATGCCCGGTTTGCGGGGCACCGGCGAGCACACTTGAGGGTGATAAGAAAGTATTCGATACATGGTTTGATAGCAGTATATCTGTTCTATATGTTACTGGGTACATGAGAAACAAGGAGCTATTCGAGAAATCATTCGATAAAACACTGAGACCTCAGGGAGTAGATATTGTTAGGACATGGTTGTATTACACTATTCTAAGAGTATATCAATTAACTGGTAAACCAGCGTTTAAGTGGATTAGAATCAGTGGAATGGGGTTAGATGAGAGAGGAGAAGCAATGCATAAATCCAAGGGTAACGTTATAGATCCCGAACCTATTCTCGAGAAGTATGGAGCGGATGCTTTCAGGTACTGGGCAGCGGCAAGCGCTAAACTAGGTTATGATTACCGTTACAGTGAGGCAATGGTTAAAACTGGTTCACTGTTTGCGACGAAATTATGGAACATTGCTAGGTATATATCGAGTTTCCCGGAACCAGATGAATACGAGTTGAGGCAAATAGATAAATCAACACTCGCGTTGGTAAATAGGTTAATATTAACGGTTGATAATGGATACAGAGAACTAGATACATATGTTCCAGTAAACGAGATATATCAGTTCACATGGAATTATTTTGCATCACACTACGTTGAGATCACAAAGAACAGAGCATACAATTTCGCGGGGAAATATACTCCACTTGAACAGAAAGGAGCATGGTACGTGTTACACTACACTCTGAAGAGAATACTTCAAATGCTTGCTCCAATAATGCCGTTCGTAACAGACGCTATATATAGGGAACTATATGGTAAATCAGTTCACTTAGAGATCTTCCCTGAACCCGACGAAGAGTTCTTAGAGGAATCACCTGACTTAGCACTAAAAATCCAAGATATAAATCATGCAATATGGAAGTACAAGAAGGAGAAAGGAATAAAGCTCTCAATGCCGCTTGAAAACAAAGTGTATCTCCCAATATTCGTTAAACCCGTTGCCGAAGAATTAGTGGACTTACATGCATTGAAGCAAGTAGAGTTCTATGAGGAGTCAGCACCAGCAAATGCTCTTGAAGTAGGAGCAGGGGTCTTCATTGAATCTACTTAAATAATGTTTTAATGGAGCGCTCTGCGCTCCATATTAACCTGTTTATACGTGTTTTAAAAGGGGTTTTCCCGAATACTGGTTTAACTCTGTTTTTCCTAATTGCCTCTAACACGGATGAAGTATTGAATTCTTCTATTTCCAGTATGTTATACGCTGATCCTATTTCTTCCGATAAATGAGCATCACTATTAGCTAAACCTGGTTTACCGAGCATTCTCGCTGCCTCTATAGCTTTATAATTAGATCCCTTGGTTGCTGAGGAATTCCATACTTCAATGGCATCCCACTCGTTTACTTCAAAGACGTAGTCTCCTATTCCGAGCCGCATTATATCAAATGGGTGGGCGGGGACGATTAAGCAGTTTTCTTTATGGGCTTTCTCGATCAATAAATCTATCTTTCTAGGGAAATCTACTTCCTTCTCGCAGTACATCAAAATATCGCCTTTATCTGTTCTAACTTCGACACCCGGTATAACTAAGACATCACTATTTGATGCATATCTTTGTGCAAACATACTACCTGAGAATGTGTCGTGATCAGTTATAGATATGACTCTTAAGCCTTTCTCTAATGCAACTTGCACGATTTCAAGAGGACTAGATTTCCCATCGCTGTGTGTGGAGTGAATATGTAAATCCGCTAATACCCGCAACAATATCTCCTCCAAGTAGTTTATCAAATATTTTCAGTAAATTTATAATTAGTTGAAACAGGTGTTAATCATTAGGGTTCGAATAGAAATCAGCAAAGAGAAATGTAATATGTGTGGATTATGCGTAGAATATTGCCCCTCCAGCGTTTTCACGAAGCAACAAGATACTATAAAAGTAGATGAGAGTAGATGCATTGAGTGCTATGGATGCATACCATTATGCCCAGTTAACGCTATTAGCATTAAAATCATTAATGATGCAACTTTAGAAGACTTCACTAAACCCTAAGTGAGGGGCCTAGCTCATTATTATTCTGAGTACTTCTAGAAACCATAGATATTCTGTAATACAGACTTAGTGTACACCTATGAGTGGAACTAAAAACGGTGCTATGTTTTCGCAGGGTCACTCATAGTATGGTTTTAAATCACTTTTGCAGTATGGACACTTATAGTGTACTTTCCTAGCATCCGCTGCGCAGAAATATGCTTTAATTCCATTTGATAAGCACTTTGGGCAATAGTATATGTTTTTCAACTCGTATCCATGGAAGAAATCAAGTGTAGTAGCACACATTATACACTTCTCAGTTGTCCATCCTTTGTGACCTGGTTTATTTGCTCCTTTAAGCAAACCTATCGTCAAGTTTTTCACCCTTACTCCTCATTACTAAATGCAAAGGGGTTTTTAAACTGAGGTGTATTCATGGCTATTATTTTATCAACATCCGATGTTCACAGCCCAGAAAACCTACATCTATATCTTGAAGCATTGAAAAACTCATCGACTGAACCAGACTTAATACTTTTCGCTGGGGACATGGTTGACAGGAATAAGGTATTCATGTTTAAACCTGTTATTGAGGCAACTGTGAAGAAGTATCCGAAAGCGATGATCATAAGTGTCTTCGGCAACGAAGAGTACAGGGGCTACGAGAAACTCTACGTTCAATTATACAGAGAGGTAGTATGGTTGCATGACAACTATATTGCACTAAACAACAATGAGCTATGCATAATTGGAACCCGTGGTGCTCTAGATAAACCGACAACGTGGCAAGCACGCAATATTCCTGGAATAGAAAAATATTACTCGCAATTACCTCTAAGAATAGAGCAAATGGCTAATGAATTAAGGAAAACTGGTTGCAGGAAAATAATTCTTCTATCACACTACGGTGTCACATATAGAAACCTACTAGGTGAAAGAGAAGAATCATACCCTTATCTTGCATGCTCGAAGTTTGAAAAAATAATTAAAAGAGAAATATTTGATGCCGTTATACATGGACACGTACACATGGGTGCAATAGAAGTGTTAAATATAAGAAATGTACCAGTGTATAATGTATCGTTGCCTGCTAGAAAGAAACTGGTTGAAATCAAGATATAGGATTCTAATGAGATTAGATTATGTAGGTTTTCGAAATGAGCGAGGAGATTCACGTCGCTAAAGCTCTCTTAAGGGGAGCTATACTAGGCTTAAACGCTTACATTAAACCAGGTGGCTTACATAGGTTAATGCCGAGTAAAATGTTCGATGAAGTAGCATGTAACCTTGTTGCATCAATTGATTACATTGTTGAAGCCGTGAATCTCGGAGTAAAAATAAGGGAGGGGAAAATCGCTGCTACCGGTGTAGATTACAGTAAATTATACTCAGGTGCTTTAAGAGATGTTTACCGTATATGTGACTCAACGCACCCAGAATACATTATTCCCCTAACTGTCCTGGGTTTAACAATAGGGTTAAGCAACGTGGAGAGTATTCTTGAGGAAAGCAATAAATTCAAGAAAGCCATGGATACCGTGAACGCAGTGAGCAAATGGAGTGACTTAAAGCAACTCATAGATGTACTCAGAGCTGTTAAAAGAAGTGAAATGTATGAGCACTTGCAATCAGTTGGTTATACGCAAATAGCGTTAATACAGTCAGGCATAACATTTAACGATGTTTACAGAGTCTTAAGCTCGAAATGGAGAGGGTTCTCAATAATAGATTCCCGTGAAAGCCTCGTATTCGGGTATCTTAAGAGATTCATTGAGTTAAACAAGGAATTCAGAGCTCTTGATAACACTGTTATCGCGTTTTACATGGATTTAATAAAACAACACATCCCCCAGGTCTTCCAAGATAAAGTTAAAGCAGTTGAAGCATGTAGATACATGGCTACGCCTGAATGCGCGAAGTCAATGTATGAATTAGACATGTTGTTCAGAAAGAATAAATTGTCTTTCGAATGGGCTAGTGAAATAACTGTTCTTATTTCAGCACTCGGTTCTTATGAGGGATTAAAGTAAACCCCGTTTAGTTGAGTTCTCCTCCTAAAATACTCAGTAACTCCCGTACTCTCTCAGTGTACTCAATGGCTTTCTTCCTCGAATAATCATAGTTCATGAGAGTATGTAGCTTGAGGATTTTTTCATGGAAATGTTTCAGAGTATCATTAAGGCTTCTGCCCCTTCTTTCACTATATATGAATACTCTTAGAAACCCGATTAATCCAAGTGCATCTAGTTTATCCGCATCGCTGAGAATTTTACCGAGATCGCTTGTTCGCTCAACGTTCTTCGAGTAACTGAAACTGTGGGATTTAATAGCTGTGACTAATCCCTTTATAATTAAATCGTTGCAACCAGCTTCCTTCAGCAGCATTTCGCTAATTAAAGCGGAGTAATATGCATGTGGTTCTCCAACTAATCTTCCAAGATCGTGGAGAAATATCGCGGTTTTCAAGTGAACGGGGTCGACTTTGATGTTTTCGTTTTCTATTATTTTAATCGACCACTTGTAGACTCTTTCCACGTGGTATATCCCGTGCTCGAATGATCTATCGTAGAGTGATCTCGCTATCTCAGTTATTAACTCTAATTTACGTGTTTCACACATATTTCTCCACGCATTCAAGTAGAATTCTCACTACGTCTTCTCGTATATTTACACTGTATTTCTCCTTGAGTAATTTAACTATTTTAGATACATTGAAATCACTGCTTATTGCTACACCGGTAAATATCCATGTGAAAGCATCTAGTTCTAGGCACGAGATCCCTAGTTGATTACAAACACTCATCCAAGCGTTTCTAACGTACTTCGAGTATGTGCTACTAGTAAGCTTTAACGCGCACTCCTTTAAAGGAAGGCCTCCGCAATCTGTAATAATGCAACTAGTTAACGCTAGTAGAGAATTCCTGTAATCAACCGGTATAGGTGTTTTTCCGAGATCAACTACTTGACCTGAAACATCACAGAGGTAACTGTACATTTTAGCGGAGAAAACAATGGTTTTACTATCTTCACTTACTTTGAGTATACGGGATAATTCCCTCATAAATGCCTCTATGTTATTGCAGTAACGTAATCCATTACTTAGTAGTTTACCCGGTAAATCAGAGGATAAAACTCTGCTAATTCTCCTCAGTTTTTGGTCGAGGAGTCTCGTGCACTTTACATTTAGTAGGAATTTCTTAAAATAATCAGTGTTTAATTGAACATTGGGTTTAGAGAAGAAATCTGCGAAACGTCCCCAATATTCTTCGCCTGGAATACTCAGCTGATAACTAATTAAGCTATTTAATACCGTTAATATTGAAGCATTGTTTACACCCACCGAATTAATGAGTTTCTTCAACGCAACATACTGGGGATCACTCCGCTTTAAACGCAGTACATCGTCTTTAATGGATTCCATTAATGATGCAACCACGTGAACTCTGTCGTTATCTATTGTAACCACTTTATAAGCCACCCTAACAGTAATCACAGTTGATTAGACGTTGAGCTGGGACCCTTGGGCTCTATTATACTAACAACTAAGAATAATAATATAGTTGATTACGATGAAGCCGAGGAACTAGTAGTGTATGATATGGATAGCAGGAAAATAGTAGCTAGGTTGAAGAAACCAAGTGACCCATCATTAATTGAGGATTTGCTCGAAGAACACGATCCCTGGATCATAGTGTCGGGATCAATGTCACCTGAGGTCGCCGAGGTTCTCAGAGATATCGGTGTTAAAATAGAAATCACGAATGGCGGCAAACTCGAAGACTACATAAGCGAAGTATTTGTTTAAAGTAGGTGTACGTTAAATGATCAAGCACATATTAATAGATATCCTAAGAGAAAATACGTTGATCGAGGAATCGATAACGAGTAAGCTCAGTGAAAGGTGCCAGCAGGTGTTCAGAGGAAGCATTGGAGACGACGCGGTAATGCTTTATCAGTGCGGTAAAGGAGTTGCTTATGTTCAGAGGAGGAATAATGTTTTATTGCTAGATTTAATTGACTCCGAAGAAGTGTTTGAAGAAATGTTAGAGGTTTTTCCGAGAGAACACCTCATGATTAGGCTAGTTGAGCGTGGAATACCTGAAGATTAAGGGGTTGATTGTTAATGAGTCGAAGTACAAAGGCTCCCGAAATATACTTTGATGAATCAATCTGTAAAGGTTACGCTTATAGATCATCTTTCACTGATGAGCTCGAGGAAAGGTGGTTTGGTAAGTACTACGGCAACAAGTTGATGTTAGACCTAGTTGAAGTCGCGTACCTGCTTTCCCAGGATAAAATAATAGTTAAAAGCGGTGACAAGTACATAGATAACGTTGAGGAACTCGTAAAGGATCATGGAAAATGCTTTGATAAGTTCTTTTGGCCAATGCTATCTGTTTTCAAAGATTTACGTGAAAGAGGGAGAAGAATTCGAGTAGTTGAACCACTTAAATTCCTCGTCAAAGATAAAACAGGTGAACTCAGAGTAGTCTATGTACTAGAAGAGAAAATGAGTTTAAACATCGATTATCTGCAGAGCATCGTTAGCGAAGCTATGCGAAATAATCTTAAAGCAACGTTAGCTATAGTTAGTCTGCAAGGAGAGTTGACTTATTACGATATTACGTCAGCTAATTTAATGGTTGAGAAAAATGAGCGAGTACAACCCGCCTCGCGGTATGCGTGATTTATTGGAGTCAGAGGCAGAGCTCTACGAGTACTTGTTCTCAGAGTTCAGGGATACTGCTAGAAGACATGGTTTTGAACCAATAATAACACCAACTGTTGAATATTTCTCTCTCTTCGAAGCGAAAAGCGGTGAGGAAATAAAGCGATCCATGTATGTATTTGAAGATAAAAGCGGTCGCTTACTAGCTCTTAGACCCGAAGTAACTGCAAGCGTTGTGAGAGCGTATCTTAAATCAATGAGGGGGAGACCTAAGCCCATTAGGTTATATTATACAGCGCAGTGTTTCAGGTACGAGGAGCCGCAGTACGCTAGGTACAGGGAGTTCTGGCAAGGAGGCCTAGAGATCATTGGTGACCCAGACGTCAATGCAGATATTCTCGTAGCATTTACGGCGAGCGAGTTCCTAAATAGAATACAAGTAAAACACGTATACGAGGTTGGAAACGTTGCAACATATAGAGTTTTTATGAGTAAACTAGGGGTTAATGAGGAGAAGCAGGATTACATACTGCACCTTATAGATAAGGGTAAAATAGATGATGCGTTGATTAAACTCGAGGAGGTAGTAGGAGATAAAGTCGAGTTATTCAAAGAACTTATATCCTTGAATGATCTAAGCAAGGTTGAGGAAATCGTTAACGACTATAAAAACCTCCTCGGAGAACAATACGACTTGGTATTATCTGAGCACGAGAGATTAAAGAACTTCATAGGGGTACTCAAAGAACTAGGTTTCGAGGCAAAATATCAACCCAGATTAGTTAGAGGTTTAGCTTATTACACAGGCTTGATCTTCGAGTATAAACTCTCAGGGGCCGAGGAGTCCCCAAGTATTGGAGGCGGAGGTAGATACGATGGTTTAACATCGATATATGGTGGACCCTACGAGTACTCGACAGGGTTAGCGTTGGGAATAGATAGGATAGCTTTATCTATGTTGAGTAAGTATAAACCTCCTTCAACGAGGAAAATAGCATTAATACTAGTGGGAAACGCGCAGTTAACTCTTGGTTACAGTATTCTGAGAACAATAACTAAAAACCTGGATATTGAAGTACAGGGATTTGTGTATAAACCCCGCTCATTGTCGCGAGGTCTAGAATACTGTAACAAAGTGGGCGTAGATTTAGCTATAATAATTGGTGAGAAGGAATTAAAAGAAAACAGTGTTGTAGTTAAAAACATGAAAACAGGGGAACAAGTTAAAACAAGCGTTGACAGTGTGTTAGATCAAGTTTTATTAATGTTATCTTAATTAAATACGTTGAACTAGGATCCCTGTTAAGAATTATCAAGTGTATTTAATAGCCTCAATTATAACTTAGATATTTGCAGACATCATTACTGGTGATTGTCTTGCCTAGGATTAAGTTGGAGAAAACCGGAGATTATGAATGGGTGATACCCAAGACCGCGAAGCCATGTATGAGAACAGATGCCATCATATTCGCGGATGAATACTTACTGGAGAAAATGGAGTCTGATTTAACTGTGGATCAAGCGGCAAACGTTGCCTGTCTCCCAGGTATAAGGCTTTACTCGTACGTAATGCCTGATGGTCACCAGGGCTACGGGTTCCCAATTGGAGGAGTAGCGGGATTCGACGTCGAAGAAGGCGTTATAAGTCCTGGAGGAGTAGGCTACGATATTAACTGCGGAGTAAGAGTCTTAAGGTCTAATCTCTCCGTTGACGATGTCAAAGATAAGTTAAAGGATCTCGTTGAAGCAATATTTAGAAATGTTCCAAGCGGCGTAGGTTCCACGGGTCAATTGAAGTTGACGTTTAGAGATCTAGATGAAGTATTAGAGCACGGTGTCAAATGGGCTATTGAACACGGTTTTGGGTGGAAAAGAGACTCTGAGCACACCGAGGAAAAGGGTTCAATGAAGGGCGCTAGCGCGGATAAAGTCAGTAAAGTAGCTAAACAGAGGGGACACGAACAACTTGGAACACTGGGAGCTGGAAACCACTTCCTCGAGATACAAGTGGTTGATAAAATATATGATCCCCACATAGCGAAAATTATGGGTATAACTCACTTAGGTCAGATCACCATAATGATTCACACTGGGAGCAGAGGGTTAGGTCACCAAGTTGCAAGCGATTACTTACAGGTCATGGAGCGAGCAATGAGGAAATATGGCATAAGTGTACCAGATAGAGAACTAGCAGCATTACCTTTCAATAGTCCTGAAGCACAGAATTACTTCGCGGCAATGGCGGCAGCAGCGAACTTCGCGTGGACTAATAGACAGATCATAACACACTGGGTTAGGGAAAGCTTTAGGAAAGTATATAAACAGGATCCAGAGGAACTCGGATTAGAGGTAATCTACGATGTTGCACACAATATTGCTAAAATCGAGGAACACGTAATTAACGGTGAGAGATACAGAGTAGTAGTGCATAGGAAAGGTGCAACGAGAGCGTTTCCACCTGGACACCCGGATATACCAGTAGATTACAAGTCCATTGGTCAACCAGTATTAATTCCGGGTAGTATGGGAACAGCAAGTTACATATTAGTTGGAATACCAGAGGGCGCTAGAACATGGTATAGTGCTCCTCACGGAGCTGGGAGATGGCTTAGTAGAGGGGAAGCCATTAGATCTTACTCACCTGACAGAGTCATAGCGGAGCTAAGTAATAGAGGAATAGTTGTAAGAGCTGCTACAAAAAGAGTTGTAAGCGAGGAAGCCCCAGAAGCCTACAAAGACGTAGATAGAGTAGTGTTCGTAGCCGAGAAAGTAAAAATAGCTAAACCAGTTGCTAGATTAGTACCAATAGGAGTTGTAAAAGGATAAAATAACTAGCTCTCCTCAGCGAACTCCCACTCGCAAATCCAAAATAATTTTCACTAAGAGTCCCCCAAATAGCCTTCGATTCAACGCGGTAAATTAGCATTAGTATTTACTTAGCCATGGATTAAATGCATTTTATAGTTCACTGCTTCACTGCATCTATTTGAGATATTGCTTCAGCTACGAATAGTGAATTTTTCAGTTTTGAATGTGTTGGATGAAAAATAATATAAGCAAGGTGTTTACGTATAATTATTAATAGTGTGGAGAGCCATATAGATTTACCTGGTCGTGACTGAGAAGGCGTGACATCTGAGAAAGGATTTTCCATATTCTTTCTCGGTAGAAAAATAATGGACATTCTAAACTCAGTCATAGTGATCTTGACGACCATTGCTACGGTCATTACTGTGGGAACGATAGCATATGATATTTATTCACCATTAATTACTGGGAGATCATATGATTTCGCTTTCATACAAGAATAAGCGAATAAAATAGTGTTCTTATTCGTTTACGTAGAGGTGCTTAGAACGGTTATTGCAGCTAGACGAAAACCTGAAATGTATGTAGGATCAATAGGTGAAGTAGGTTTCATTATTGCGGTTCGAGAAGTTATTAAAGCATCTATTTCTGGTTCAGCGCAAGACCTTATCTTAGCATCCGTTTCAGCACTTGCTTTCGCAAGCATACTGTTAATAATGCGCAAGTACATAATACCTATAAGAAAACCCACTGAGCTATAGTCAGCTCAAGGTAATACAAGAACTCGGCCTCAACCAAGCCGTGAAAAGACTTTCTTTAACAACTGAAAACCCCGCTCTTATAACGCGGAGAGGAGGCCTGTTGGCTACAGGAGTAGACTTCAGCGTGCTTGTTCACGGGATTCCTCCTTTGTTTTTTAAGTGAAGGGCTTGGAATAGTATTTAGGTGAAGTAGTTGTCAACGTATTCCAGTGATGTAGGTAACTACTTCAGTAAGTTGATGTTGTTGAGAGACCTTGATAGTGTAATAGACTTCGCGAGAGCCAGTAATCAGCTAGCAATAATACTTCACCTATATAATCAGAATAGGCCTCTCTCCACGGATGACTTGGCGAGAGACATAGTTGACAGCAAGAAAAGCGTTCTCGACTCCATTAGAAAGCTAGAGAAGAAAAACCTAGTCGTTAAGAGGGAAGTGGATGGGAGGCTTTACGTTGAGTTAAGTGAGGAGGGTAGGAAATTCGTTGCTAAGCTCTTGGAGCTCATTAAGCCCGTGTACACTTCAACCAGCAGTGTTCTTGAAACCCCAGTTAGGTTAAACATTGTCAAGGAAATGATGGTTTCACTAAGCGTGTTCAAGTTACTGGTTAAAGTGGGATTAACGCCACCTCACGCTATTAGCGTGAACAAGTTGCAGAGAATCCTTAGCGACGAGAAAGTCTCCGAAATAGTGTTAGAGTCTTTCACTAAGAACCCGACTAGGCTATTCAAGGTTATTGGTGCGGGGAAAGCACAGCTCCTAGCCTTGGATAAGGCTGGATTAATGCTGCTTAAGAAAACCCCGTATTACCAAGTGTACTCTTCGAGCCGTGTCTACAGGCTCCTAGTCGAGGTTTTCAGGACACCCTTAATTAGCGAGTTATCAACCAGGCTGAATACTGTTTTCTCAATAATAGTACTGGTTCTCTCTGCGATCACCGCGGTTACTCAATGGTATATCCTGGCCGTGCCCGCGGCCATAATGCTTGCTCTACAAGTAGGCTTAAACCTCTTCTTGCACAAGCTTTCCTTTCTTCACGTTTAAGCCCAAGTAAGCTCCAGAGAAGACTTCCAGTAGCTTCTTACCCATGAATTCCCCTTGCACTCTCTTATCAACTTGGAAAACCACTACTTTCTCCCCTAGCACTATTACAATGTACTTGTGGGAGGAACCCAGGTACTCTATAACCGAGTACCCGGGGCCGCGGCTAGGTATGTAGAGCTCGTTGCTAATGGACAGCATTTCCTCGTCTACTAGGGGAGGCCAGTGAGCGAGAACACCTTCCCTGAAACTAGCAACTAGCACTGACTTGACGACAACACCATCCACGAGTATACTTAAACCCTCCCATGCCCTCTCATGGCTCAAAGCATAGCACCACTAAAAGATCTCTAGGCTAACCCTTAAAACCACTAACCCGCAGACACGCGAACACGCTCAGCGGACTCGGCGACACGCCGACACCCCAGTTAACCCCTAAATAGCCTGCAACGCGGCGACAAGCAAGCCAACTATTTTAGTAACAATAAGTAAAGACTAGATCGAGTGAGGGTGAAAAAGTACATGCCCAGCAAGAAGAAAAAGGGTATTGTGGGCATTGAAGCCGCCATTGTCTTAATAGCATTCGTCATTGTAGCAGCAGCCCTAGCATTCGTAGTAATAAACATGGGCATGTACACCACACAGAAGAGCAAGGAAGTAATGGGCCAAGCACTAAACGAGGCAACTACCGCACTAGAAGTAGACGGCACTGTACTAGGATACGTTGAAACTGGTCCTAAAGTAACAGCTATCTATATACCACTAAAAGTGTCGCCAGGACAGCTCGCAGTAGACTTTAATAATACGAAAATAGATATTGTACTAAAAATACCTAGTGGAGCCTTTAGCAAAATAAACAGAGGTAATGATCCAAGCAGTACAACTCTAGAGGGAACAGTTAATCTCGCCAATTTAATACCTGAAGCTACGGATGCACCAAACGCCACGGTTTACATTATACAAGGAGACGACGACACTGTATTGGAGGTTGGCGAGAAATTCATGGTTGTAATAGCACTACCAAGTGAATATGAATTAACGCAGTACCAGTCTTTCACAGTCGAGATCAGGCCATTGCAGGGTGCTCCACTAGTAATTGAGAGAAGTATACCTCCAACGCTGTCACCAGGAGAGTTCACGGCTCTAGGGTGATCTCTGTGAAGTACCCTGTACTCAATTCCAATCTTTTT
Source organism: Desulfurococcaceae archaeon (assembly GCA_023269825.1). GTDB lineage: Archaea > Thermoproteota > Thermoprotei_A > Sulfolobales > Desulfurococcaceae > UBA285. Next base: position 245,771 of record JAGDWI010000003.1, on the reverse strand, counting down.
TATTTCCTCCTCATCCATGTTCAGTGCTCGTGCTTATGCTCGGGGTGATTAGTGATGGGTTTGTGTGTTAGGGTGAATGTGTTGAAGAAGGGGCTTTTAGTGTTGGCACTGGTTTCCCTCTCCGTGCTTGCTTCTCTCATCGCGCTGTACGTTTACTTCGTGTTGCTGCTTCCGGGTATTCTGCCCCTGCTTCACGCTACTCTAGTCGCGTCCTCGACGGGTGTACTCTTGTCCCTTGTTTGCGTAGATGTGGTACACGCCCTCGTTGACTCCGTACTGCTATGCGGCGACATGCTCTCAAGTATGCTTAGGGGGTTTGAGACATGTGGATGAGAGAGAGCTACTTAACCAAGTCTGGCCCTGTAAGGCCTGGTTTTGCAGGCTCGTTGCGAGGAGAGTGCTCGAGTACTTCGTGTCCAGGAGCATTGCTTACAGGTCAGTGCAGGTGGGTGGAGAGAGAGGTGTAGTGAGCATGGGTTCCCCGGAACTCGACCTCGTGAAGGAGCTAAAAGAGCTCAAGAGCACAGTTAACGAGTTGAAAACTGCACTGGCAGAGATCAAGGCAGCCCTAGCGGACTTAACAGGCCCCTTTAGCTACTACAAGCCACCAGTGGAGGAGAAGAGGGAAGCGCAATTAACACCCGTCCCAAGCCAGCAACCAGTGCCTCCCGCAACTACAGCTACACCGGGGGCGCCCGAGAAGCCTACTTCACCAGCGAGAGAAGGGGAGAAGCCGAGTACACCGGTTCTCGAGAAAGTGTTGCCAGCCATGGAGGAAGCGGAGCGCATTATTAGGGAAGAGAGAAGTAGGCTTGTGGGTGCTAGTTTGAAGAGAGTACTGGGCTTGATGAAAACCCTTTACGAGATTAGGAGACTTTACCCGAAAGCGAGCGTTGAGGATGTCATTAACTTACTGGATCAATTGTCCATAATAAACAAGAACGAGGTTTCAATACTCAAGGCTGCCATGAACACTGTGGAGAACTCTCTCCGAGAGAACATTAAACCAGAGGAAAACATGTTACTCATATACCTACTTCTCAGAAACCTCGGCGTGAGGGACGAAGCGCTCGAGGAGGAAGTGTTGAGAACAGTCATGGATTCCCTCTCCACTATGAGGAAAAAACCCCGAGGGGAACAGGGAACACCTGTAAGCACGAGTAGTAGTGAGGGTGGTAGCAATAAATGGGAGAGTCAACCACAATAACTCATGCAATACTAACAATTGTAGCAGTGTTAATGGCCTCAGTGTTCGCAGCAGCTGTTCTAAGCCAGTTAAATAACGTGATAAATTACCTCTCGATAACAATAAAGAACAGGTCGGACACGTACAGGATGAGTATGACTATAGTGCACGCATTATACGACGCGGGCACCAACACGGTTTACATATACCTCAAGAACACTGGTGAAGTCCCGTACAACGACTTAGCAAACATAGATGTCTTTGTAAGGGACTACGCGGGTAAAGTAGACTACTACAAGACGAACTCAACTGGAGTGGAGATTGTGGAGTACGGGGTAGTGAACGGTGTCCTGGAGAAGGGTGAAACAGTGCTATTAAAGATAACAGCTTCCACAGCTTACACTACTCCACTTGAAGTTAAAGTAGTGTTATCCAACGGTTACAGCGCCATGTACATCATTAGCTAGGTGAGGTGCTCGCAGTGCCCTCCGAGGTCATTATTCCCGGGTTCGTAGTCATCGCTGTGCTACTAGTAGTCTCCATTTACGCCGTAACAGTGCTCACGGGCACTATTTCAGCACTAGCCGATGCGCTGAGAGCACACAGCGAGAACATGGCCAAGTTGTACAATAAGGTGGAAATAGTGGATGCGCGGGTAAACGCCTACGATAACAATACTGGCACACTAGACTTGACTCTACTAGTTAAAAACGAGGGAGAAGACCCAGTGTACTTAATGGATAAATGCGACCTCATCGTGGAGTATAGTACCACCGGCTCCGGCGTTGTGGCGCGTAGGTTAATGTATGGTGCTGAGTGGTTTGTTGAGTATGTTTTAATAGCGGGTAATTACAGTGTTATATTTCCGGAGAGGCGCCTAATAGGTAGCGGGGAAGTGGGAGTCATACACGCGGTTTTCACAGCGAGCAATATAGACTTGAATAAGCCCTTTAAAGTTATATTTGTAAGCCACTACGGGACAAGGGGATCTAAATGGGTGCTTTACAGTGCTTAAAGTGAAAATAGTGAGCACGGGGAACGAGGAACTAGACCAGAAACTCGCCGGCGGCTTGCCAATTCCAGCCCTAATAGTAATCGAGGGTGCTCATGGCTCGGGTAAAACAATCGTAGTGCAGCAATTCGTGTATGGGGCCTTGAAATCGGGTCTTAGAGTAGTCGTTATCACCACGGAAAACACTACCATAGGCTACGTTAGGTCCATGATGAGCGCGGGCTTCGATGTCTTGGAGTACTATGTGAAAGGGCAGTTAACAGTGTACTCTACTCAAATACCTAGAATAAAGTGGGTTTCTTCAACGAGCAAAGATATCCTTGGCTTAATTCTAAACCACATGGTTGAATCTATTGAGAAATACGACGTGTACGTGGTTGATTCCTTTAGCCTACCAATAGAGGGGTCTAAGCTCGAGGACATAGCGAACTTCTTGACTACCACGAAGAGAGTCGTTGACAGGGGTAAACAAGTAATTCTCACAATACACCCAGGGAAGCTCGTAGAACCCATATACGTCACACTGAAAGCGGTTGCAGACGGCTACATAGTGTTGAAGAATGTTGAAATGGGGGGTAGGGCTTTAAAGGCAATGGACATTATAAAAATGAAGGGTGTACCCACGGTTTTCGACAATGTGATCACGTTTGACGTTGACCCTGCTTTCGGCATCAAGCTCGTACCAATGGCCCTAGCCAAGGTGTAGAGTGCGTGGAGGACGGGTGGTCTAGCTATGCCGAGTCTAAGTATTACGAAGATTTTCACTAGGAGAAATGAGGGTAAAGAGCCGAAGGAACCCGACTTTGGTGAGAGGCCAAAGTACCTTGTAGAGCACATTGAGCTATTCGAGAAGCAACACGGGGATAAACCAGCGATCGTGGAGAGACCCACGGGAGATATGAAAACGTGGAGTAAGGTTAACGTGGTTTACCCTGTGGGCGGCGGAGTATTCATACACATCACCAATATAGTGAAAACAGCCGCTGGATATAACCAGTACATTGTAGTGGAGCCTCCGAGACCGCCGGCTAAGTTGCTCAAGGTTATCGAGGAGGTCTTGGCTCTGAAGATAAAGCCGCAGCACGTGGCTGAAACAGCCGAAGAGCGCAAGAAAGTGCTACTGGAGCTGTTGGAGGAAATAATTGACGTGAAAGATAAGCCGGTGAACTACGATGACGTGAAACCGAGGAATACTTCTATACCCGTTTACAGGGAAGATGTTGACTATGTCAAGTACCACCTAGTTAGAGACAAGGTGGGAACGGGCATCATAGAGCCCTTTCTGAGAGACCCGTACCTAGAGGACATTAGCGCGAAGGGCGTTGGCAACATTTACGTAGTTCACAAGATCTTTGGCTCCCTGGAGAGTAACGTGGGGTTTAAGAGTGAGGAGGAACTAGACGAGTTCATAATAAAGCTGGGGGAGAAAATAGGGAAACCTATTTCGCGCGCGAGACCAGTAGTGGATGCCACTCTACCCGATGGTAGCAGGATAAATATAGTGTATGGAAAAGACGTGAGCTTGTTTGGAAGCAACTTTACAATACGCAAAGTGGCTAAGACTCCGATCAGCGTCACTCAGCTAATCAAGTGGAACACTTTCAACGAGCACGCAGCGGCGTACATGTGGATCATGCTGAGCGAGGGCATGAGCGCCTTTATATGCGGAGAAACAGCGAGTGGTAAGACCACAGCGCTCAACGCGCTGGCTGTTTTCATAAGGCCCAACTACAAGATCGTGTCCATAGAGGACACGGCCGAGGTGGTTTTACCGCACAAGAACTGGGTTAGAGAGCTCACAAGGGATACTGGGAAACCGGAGAGCAGTGTAACCATGTTCGACTTGCTTAAGGCAGCGTTAAGGCAGCGCCCTAACTACATAATAGTTGGAGAGATTCGTGGCGTGGAGGGAAACATAGCGTTTCAAGCTATGCAAACAGGACACCCGGTTTTATCAACATTCCACGCCGCCAACTTAGAGAGGCTCTTGCAGAGATTAACGAACCCACCCATCAGTGTCCCCAAGACTAACCTCGACAACTTGAATATCGCGTGGTTCCAGTCATCCGTGTACGACAAGAAAGGCATGCTCGTCCGCAGGATGATAATAATCCACGAGATAATAGGGTACGACCCGAGGACAGACTCCATAGCCTCTATACCCGTATTCACATGGGACCCTGTCACGGACACGCACAGGTTCTCAGGCCGGGGCTCTAGTTACCTACTCGAGGAGAAGGTTGCTGTAATGAGGGGTATTTCACGCAGAGACATAAAGCTCATATACGAAGAGCTGGAGCTCAGAGCTAGTTTTCTCAGACACTTAGTGAACAAGAATGTTCTCGACTACTTCGATGTTTACAAAGCGATTGTTAAGACCTACGAGCTAGGCTTGGAGGAAGCCTATAGGAGGCTGATCCGGGGAGATCTACTCTAAGGTGTAGCAATGAGCGCGCTGTCGAGAGTTAAGGCACTAGTTAAGGATGCCCTCGCGAGCTTTCTAGATAGGTTATTACAGTACCGCTGGTTCCTCTTTGTAGTGGCACTAGTAGACTCCATCATAATCCACTATATTTCAAAGCTGTTTCCACTGGAAATAACTGTGTTACTTGGAGGACTGGTTGTGTTTGGTTCCATTTTACTACTTTACTACTCGCGCTTAATACGTAGACTGGGTGTATTACCTGTCACAGATGACTTGACTTTCATACTAATACATGCTCGCTGCCTCGTTACAGGGAACCCTCCATTAACGCTACTATTTAGTAAGATAGGGGAAGCACCTTTTTACAGTAAGCACTACAAGTCCATGTTCGCTAAAATAGGGGACTTAGTGAAGAACTGGGGTTACAGTGCACCAGAAGCGCTGAGACTAGTGTCAAGGGAAGCCAAGTCGAAAGTTGACGAGATGTTCTTGCAGAGATTTTCCGCAATAGTTGCTACCGGCGGCGATGTTAAAGAATACTTGAGACTGGAGTACAACACGTTGTTCAGCGAGTACAAGTCAGCGTACCTGAGGATGATCGATATGATGCGAGTAGTTCTGGGCGTTTACACCACTCTACTAGGTGCCTTAACATTTATGCTCGCCACGCTCATGCTCCTGGGAATGATATTTGGTAACGTGTTCGAGCTAGTGGTGACGGGGATTGCTGGAGTAGGTGTTTCACTACTAGGACTCGACGTCTTGTTTTTTGTTTTCATCAAGAAACCACTCTTCGAGGCGAGGAAGGGCGCTCGTAACAGGCTCATGCTAGCCGTGAAATTTACAGGGTTAAGTGGAGTTGTTTTCGCCTCAATCTTACTAGCTTACACCGTTATAACGGGTAGGATTTTCAGTTTAGACTACGTTGCTTTAACCCTATTGTTTTCCGGTTTCTCCCTACTCCCAGCAGCTGTGCTCGTTAAAGTACATGAAGGTAGAATAAACGAGTACGACATGTTCTTCCCAGCGTTCATTAGGAGTTACGGCGAGCACATGGCTGTCTTACCAAACATGGTTGAATCACTTAAGCCACTACTCATAGCTGAGCTCGGTAAATTAAGGAACCTGCTGAGGCGTGTTTACGCGCAACTAGCGAATAGAATTGACCCGAGAATTGCGTGGAGAAATTTCGCGGGGGAATCCGCTAGTGAGAATGTTTCACGTTGCACACACGTGTTTGTAGATGCAGTTGAAGTGGGTAGCGACTTAGGGGAAGCTGGAGCGCTCCTCTCAGACCATGTCAACGAATTGTACAGGCTCAGGGCTAACTACATTCAAGTCTTTAAGACATTCGAGATAACGCTCTACATCATGCACGTAGTCACCGTGCTACTCATGATTTTCGTTAGTAGTTTCGTAGACGTATTCTCCAGCATAATACAGGCCTACATAGGTGAATTACCCGGCGAGTTCTTTGGAATACTCAGTTTCTTCAGCATAAGTAAACACGATATCTCATTCCTAGTCAACACGATTTTACTAGTAGTAAGCATCGCAGACATCTTGGCCCTCTGCTCCGTGAATCCTGGATCCAGGTACGCGGTATACTACTACATGTCCACGATCTTAATACTAACGGGAATAGGGCTATATGTTGGCAACTACGTCATTGGGGTACTCATGAGTAACCTCGTACAGATAGGAGGAGTTCCCTGAGATCAGTGGTTTAAAGAATACTTATAAAGAATACTTAAAGTGACGCGGGCCCGCCGGGATTTGAACCCGGGTCCTCCGGCTCCGAAGGCCGGCGCCCTATCCTGGCTAGGCTACGGGCCCTGGTTCTAGTAATTATTGTTTAAAAAGGAGTACTATAAATCTAGCTAAGTTTGAGTTGTCTTGAACACGTATTCCTTTATAGTGTAGCCTTGTTTCGTGAAAATTAATAAATCTACTCCGTCCCCGGATAATACGTCTCTCTCTATGACTGTTTTAATTGTTTCTACGGCTATTTTCTCGGCTTCATCTATTGTTAAATCATCTCTATATCTTGGTTCAATGTAACCGAGAGCTAGCTGTGAACCGGATCCTACGGCAGCGTATTTTTCCTCTATTAAGCTTCCAACTGCATCTAATATGTATAATCCTGGTCCTTCTTCATCGTAACCTCCAACGATAACCTCGGTGAACATTGGGAACCATTTATAACTATAAAGTATAACGGAGAGAACTTTGGCGAGACTCCTAGTCTTCATTTCTCTACCAAACTGTAACTCGTAGTACTTAGATTCAAGCTTCAAGAGCTTCGTTAAGTACCCTATATCCCCCATTAACCCCGCGAACGCTACTCCATTTCTACTCGTAACAGGGTGCACTTTTCTAGCTTGTTTACTTAAGATAAATCCATCATAAGATACTCGCTTCTCACTAGCCAACACTACTCCATCTCTTGTTTTTACACCAACAGCTGTTCCAGGTAACACAATGCTCATGTAGGCATCACCGTCAACTATACACTATACTTATGGAGACTTAAAGTAGGTAAAATAGTTTATTGAGAGAATACTTTCGGCAACCCCCCAGGCTCTGGTTTAAGAAAACACCGATATAATAGCGAGGAGAACCGAGCCAAGTAATGGTGAAAAAGAGTGAAATGCAGCATTTGTGGAGGACTCTTAATATGGGATTATGAGAAAGGAGAAGTAGTTTGCAGTAACTGTGGATTAGTTCACGGGAAACTAACAACACTGGAAGTAGCAGAGTATAGAGTAGTTGATAACTGCAGTAACTTTAAGGAAGCTAGAAAACAAAGTGGAAAAACAAGAAGCCTGGAATCAAGAGAATACAAATACCACCTTAAACTATATAGGAAATGCGTGAAAATAATTAAAGGTAAACCATGGCTTGAGATCAACTACGAGAAGGTCCTAGAGAGCGGTAAATTTATACACACTATTAAATCAAGAGCATCAATGAAAGCACTTAGAAATATCGATGAGAACGGTTACTGGAGCATGATACAAGAAGGCTTAAAATACATCGCTTCCATTAACCCAGCTTTTCTAGCTAGAAGTGAGAGAAGTAAATACGCTCTCGCTTACATTGTGGCGGTTAAAATTAAGACAGGTAAGTATCCAAGCAAAGAAGACGCTGTCTACGTATTCAATATTAGTGACACGAGTTATCGTAGATTGTGCATGATAGCTGAGAAGATACTGAATAATATGTGTGTTAAAGCACTAAACGCTTTTAGAAGAATTTGACTTAGCTAGAATAACATGGTTCAATACTATTGATTCTCTTTACCTTGAAAAGCAGTGCTTTTCACTCATAAACTAATTAAAAGGCGTCTCCTAGTTTAATACGACTATATTGGATTATTTACTAGGATATTTAATGAGTAGTTTCGACGCTGCGAAGTAGGGGCTAGATCTTGGAAACCATAGGTACTAGTAGTATTAGTAAACAATATGTTAAAAGCTACGTGGAACTCTACAATTATGTAAATGAAAACCTTAAGAAAATTAAACCCGGGAAAAATGAATCGTTTAAAACCCTTATGAAGAGAAAATTTACTTATACTTATCAAACACTAATTAAAGAGCTTCAACAAGTTCACCGAACACTACTCGATATACGTTCGCAAGGTGATTTCTTCAGGGAACTATATGAAGCCTACGTGGGGGAAGATGTAGAGTGCTCGTTAAAAGAAGCCAGAAAACGCGTTAAGCAAGCTAAAATAATCTACAATACTGTAATTGAGGAGTTTACGCGTATAAATGAGGACAAAGGAGAGGTAATTAGGGTATTCAAGAAGGGTATTGGGAGACTTTTATCTCTTTACAAGAGAATGAACAAGAAGATACTTATGCTTAAAGAGTACTTGAAAGAGATCTCCAAGATGCCGGATATTAGAGGAGACTACGTTGTGGTTCTCGCGGGTTTACCGCAAGTGGGGAAATCGACTCTTCTCTCAAAGTTGACTTCAGCGAAACCTGAGATAGGTACTTATCCATTCACAACGAAGACATTGATCGCTGGTCACTTAATTGTGGAACCCTATGGTAGAATAGTCCTAGTCGATTCACCTGGAATACTTGATTCACCAATAGAGGAGAAGAACATTATTGAGTATAAAGCAATACTTGCAGTCAAGTACTTAGCGGATCAAGTGTTATATGTTTTCTCAATATATCCTAGTTTCTATTATACTTTAAGTGAACAGTTGAACGTTTACTACTCTGTTAGAAAAATAGTGGGAGATAAACCAGTTATAGTTCTCGTTAATAAAGTAGATCTTGTTGATAATGTTTTCCTAGAGAAAACTCTGAGCGAAATCGAGAAGTATACTAATGTGAAACCAATACCGGTTTCTGCTCTTACAGGTTACAATTTGGATAAGGTACGCGAAATCCTAGTTAAAAGACTCATGGATAAAACCCGACGCCTTTGATTGACACTATTCCCGGTTTATTTAATTCACCATGTACTTCCACTGATGCATTGGGCATGAATATTTTAGCGATTTCAATAGCGGTTAACAAATGCGTAGTTATTTTGGCGACGCCCACTCTGCTTGACCCCTTCGCTAGGAACATGTAGGGTATTAACATATCGCCCATGTGTCTATCAAACGCCATCCCGGTTTCATAGTCTTCAATGAGCATTAATGCAGCTTCTTCTCCTACTTTTTCAGCTGGTTTACCTTTTTCACCAACAGAGTCTCCTCCCAATCTCACATTGTTATCTGTTTCAATATATACTAGTATTCCACTCCCGGGTCCTAAGTGAGGATCTCTTCCAGGTGGATACGTTTCAATGTCTACCACTGGATCTAATTTAAGTATTTTTCTAATTACATTTAGCGCGGAGTCAGCCTGTCTCTTCGCAACATGGTGAGGTAATTTCACACAGTGACTTATAATGTGTACTTCAACCGGTTTACCGCGAGATATTATCTCAACTGGTTTAAGTGGTTCATTAACTGGTTTAACTCTCAACTCTACTAGCCCGCCACCTCTGGGGTAGTGTCCTCTCCTGCGAAACTCAAGGTCAACGTTTACACCGAAGTGTTTCACGTTATATGAGAAAACATGTATCATGTAATCAACTGGTGGACTAAGAGGAACATTTGTTCCACCTTTAATCGTTATTTTCGAAGCGCACTCACTAAACAGTAATACTGGTAGTATAGCTTGTACGACGAGCGAGATGCTTCCAGCTGTTCCTATATCGAAATAGAAGTCTCCGCAAAGTCTCCTACTCGGCTTAAATAATAATCGAGTACTACCCACGAAGTCTCCTTCTACCTCGGCTTTAGTTAATTCAGCAATGGCTTTTACAGCAGTTAAGTGCTGTGGTCTTAACCCTGGGTTTTTCCTCTTCGCTCTTATATTATAAATTTCAACTGGCTTAAGGAGTAATGCGGAGATAGCTAAAGAATATCTAAGTATTTGGCCACCGCCTTCCCCAATACTTCCATCAATGCTGAGTATGCTCATCGAGACACAGCCTCCGTACTCGTTCAACACCCTTTATCTCGTCAATGTACTCAGTGACCTCGGGTGGCACTAATTCTCTCCACTCATCACTACCGGAGACCATGATGTTCCTTATACGTGTTCCATGGTATTTCGTGGGTTCTAGGAGCTTTATTTTCTTTGTTCTATATCCAAGCCACTCGAATAAGTAAAGTGTTTGCGGGTTACCCGAAGCAATTGCTTCAACGCGTGGTGAAAGCGAGAGAATATAGGCTGTCCAAGTGAGCGGCATATTGATATCAGGTAGTGGTATGGGCCAAATTTTCCCAACGAGGTTGTTGCCTTTAGCTATACGATATATCATTTCCCATCGCTCCCCAGCAGTGAATGGGTTTCTACACGTGTATCCTTCCTGAGCACTCCCTATGCCAATCACTATTTCATCGTATTCTTCAAGTAGCTGCATTATGGCAGAGTAGTGTCCTTTATGGAAGGGCTGGAATCTACCCGGGAACAATACTCTCTTACTCAAATTTTTACACCGCTCCGCATTAATTGTTTATTTTTAAAATTAAAAAGAAGTTAAGTGTATTGAGTCGAGGTTAGAAGGAACAATGATTCTCTGAGCGAACTGCTTAATCTCCCTCGTTCTCTTCAATAATGTAGCTAAAGCTTCAATAGCGCTTGGCTCACCGTGATTTAACATGATAACTTTTGGCTTGGGGTTCACGTCTTTAACGTAGGATAATAATTCCTTTTGATCACTATGACCACTGAAGCCTTCTATACTCTGAACCTCTAATTCTACCTTAACGACTTCCACCTTGTTTTCCGCAACGATGGGTACTTCCTTCATTCCATCTTTGAGGGATCTCCCGAGAGTACCCTCGGCTTGGTAACCAACGAAGACTATTGCATTACGTGGATCACTTGCAAGTAACTTGAAATACTCAACTGCTGGCCCCCCGTTGAGCATTCCATTTGTTGCAATTATTATTGATGGTTTATCTTCAACGATATCTGGTCTCGCGACCGGGCCTTCAAGTATTTTAACATGGTCGGTTATGAATGGGTTTTCGCCATTGTAGATCTCGTCTCGCACTTTTTTATTCAGGTACTCAGGGTACTCTAAGTGTATTGCCGTTACTTCGTTTACTAAGCCTTCAACGTATATATTCATCTCTGGTATTAATCCTTGTTTCATCGCATTATTCAGCACTAAGAGAACTTCCTGTCCTCTACCAGCTGCGAAAACAGGTATTAGTATTACTCCTCTTCTCTCAGCTACTTTTTTAACTATTTCGATTAATCTCGACTCAGCTTGATTTCTCGGCTCTTGAATAGTTGCTCCATACGTGCTCTCCATGATTAATGCTTCTACTCTTGGGAACTCAGTGTGGGCTCTGCTGAGGAGCCTTGAGTCAGCGTACTTGAAGTCTCCCGTGTACACGATATTGTATAACCCCATTCCAATATGTAGGTGAACAATAGCAGAACCCAGTAAGTGGCCTGCATTATACATTGTTAACTTAGCATCAGGAGCAACATCGGTTACTTCCTCGTAGTCCACGGTTATGGTGTGTAGGAGCGCTGTGACTATGTCTTTTTCTCCATAAGGCAAGTACCTACTGGATTTCTTGGAGACCTCTACGAGGTCTTTTAACATTATAGCCATTAGTTCACGTGTGGGCCTTGTAGTGTATATGGGGCCTCTGTAACCATACTTGTATAACAGGGGGACTAAACCAATGTGGTCTAAGTGCGCGTGAGATATTATAACTCCATCTAGTTCATCTATTCTCAACGCATCTATTATTGGATATGCTTTATTAGGGTCATTGAATGCACCAACATTTATTCCAAAATCCAATAGTATCCTGCTCTCACGGGTTTCAACTAGTACTGCTGATCTTCCGACCTCCTTGAAGCCTCCGAGAGCTGTAACTCTCACATAGTTATTCTTATATACTACATCTCTGTGTACTCTTTCTCCCAGTGTACGTAGGAATTCAACTCTATAAGTGTTTTGTTTTAGTAGAACAGATGTAATTTCCTTTAATACCTTTGATTCAAACGGCGTTGTCCTCAACGGTATTACTCTCCAGCCCGTTTCAGCTAGTAAGAGGTTTCTGAACACGCTTCCTTTCCCAACTATGTATCCTGGTTTCTCTGCTTTAACTAGGACTTCGCCTGATGCTTCGTCAAAGTATATAGCGTTTGGATCAATGCCTGCATCTTTCGGTGAATACTCCATGATGATCTTTTTAGCTTCCTCAGGGCTCAACCTAGCGTCCGGTGAAACACGTATCAGTATTCTTTTTCTAACTTTCTTAGCGATGTTTTGTGCTAGTGTGGGATATTTCACTAGCGTCTTCCTGTTTCTAACGTATAGTACTATGAATGGTCCCTCGAATTCAATGTTAGCTAGTTCTAGCTCTTCCGGTACTTCTTCCATTATGTTCTTCAATAATACTAGTTTACTTTTATCTAATATTAGTCTACCTGAAGTCACGTAAAACCCCTTTTCGAGGATGGCGTTAGTGATGTTAAACCATCTACTATTATGATATGAGCCTTTTTAAATCTAGAGTTTAATTAAGCCATAACAAAATTAACTCGATATGAGAGTTTTCCTTATTTGAATTGTTTTCTCCAGTGTTACTCCACCTTTACCGATTACTAGTACATCTACTCCTTCACCTGAGAAACCATCCCTTGTTAACGCTGCAGTAACAGCTTTTACCGCTAAGTCTACGGCTTCTTCTAAAACCATATCGGGTTTATAGCTTGCTTCTAGAACACCGAATGCTACTGGTGAACCACTACCTGTTGCCATGTATTTTTCACGAGTAATTGTTCCATAGAGGTCTAAGTAATATAAAGCAGGGCCTTCAACGTCATCGTAGCCACCTAATAGTAGTTGAACTATAAATGGGTATACTCTGAGGTAACTTGATAGAATAGTTGATAACGCGTTCGCTAAGCTCTTAATGGTTATTGGTTTACCCGTTGAAGCCTCGTAATCTCTTACAATGTACTTAGCATTTTCTACTATGAACTGCGCGTCTGCAACAAGACCTGAAATTGTAAGAGCTGCTCTATCCGTTATCCTCGCTATTTTCTTAACGTTTTTATGGTATACCGCTACTCCAGCTGTTGCTCTCTTATCTGCAGCTAATACAACGTAATCTTTGATCACTAATCCGACGGTCGTTGTTTTTGATTCTTTGTTCATTCATGAAACACCTAAAGTATAGTAGCTCTGTTGGGTTTTTATTTCTTTGGTTTACAATATTATACTTTATGGTTACTTCAAGTGAAAAACATGGGTAATATCCACGAAATAATTCTACCTCAGAAAGTAGTAACCGGGGAGGGGGCCATTAACACAGTGCCCGATGTAATTAAGTCTTTGACGAGGAGAGATGATCTAAGAGTAGGAATAGTAACTGGGGAAACAACGTACAATGTCGGCGGCTTCCTAGTTGAAAAACTAGTCAGAGAACTAGGCGAAGTATTAATTTGGAGAGTAAGAGATTCAACTATTGAAACAGCTGAGAGAGTTGCCGAGGAGATCAAGGAGAAAAAAGTGGATGTAGTGCTTGGAGTCGGTGGCGGTAAATCCATAGATGTAGCTAAGTACTCTGGGTTCAAAGCAGATATACCTATGATAAGTATACCTCTCGCTCCAAGCCACGATGGAATAGCGAGTCCTTTCTCCAGCTTGAAGGGAACAGATAAACCTTACAGTATGAGGACTAGAGTACCATACGCGGTTATAGCGGATACGGAAATCGTGTCAAAGGCTCCCCGTAGGTTGATACTATCAGGGCTAGGGGACTTACTGGGGAAACTAGTATCTGTAAGAGATTGGGCTCTAGCACATAGGTTGAAGGGAGAATACTACGGCGAGTACGCGGCTCAATTAGCTTTGCTGAGCGCTAAGCACGTGATAAAATACCATGAAGTCATAGCAACAGGCTCCGTTGAAGGAGTTAGAATTCTAATAGAGGCATTAATAAGTAGTGGTGTCTCAATGTGTATTGCTGGGTCGAGTAGACCTGCAAGCGGTAGTGAACACTTATTCGCGCATGCTCTCGAAATACTTGTACCCGGCAAAGTACTACATGGAGAAGCAGTGGCGATAGGTACTATAGCTATGCTATACGTTTACGGTGACCCCTTATGGAAAAAAGTCAGGAGAATAATGAGGAAGATCGGGTTACCCACTACAGCTAAGGAACTTGGATTATCTGGAGATATCTTGGTTAAAGCCCTCACGATAGCTCACAAAGTTAGACCTGAACGTTACACTATACTCGGTGAGAGGGGTTTACCTGAAGATGCTGCAGTAAAAATTCTTAGGGAAACAGGGATCATTGATTGAACTCAACGTAGGTCAGTAGTTAAAACTGAGAAAAACCCGCATTTGCTTCATTGATTAATTAATTGCTACTGTGGTTTTCTGATTTCCTCTTGGTATAGTAGTATTGAAACATTGTCTTTGAATAATTCAAATACATCGGCTGCTAGTGCTAACTTAGCGTAACTCAAGTTCTCTCTTGCAATGTATTTTCCAGGTATTTTGACGAGTAGCTTCTTCTCGTTCTCACTGTAATCTACACTTATTTCTTCACTGGGTATACTGAGGTGTCTCACTGCGAGGGCTTTAATTTTCTCGTTGAAGTCTCCGAGTTTCTTAACTACTTTAACTTTATATATGAGTGTTTTACCTGCTAGTGGGTGATTGAAATCTACTACTACTCTACCTCCACTTATTTGTTTGACAACTCCTCTCGCACCACTTACTTCAACTACGTCCCCTACGTTGACGCTGTAACCTCTTCTCTGGAATTCCCTTAGACTAAAGACTTTTACTTTATCCGGGTCTCTTTCACCATAAGATTTACTAGGTGGAACCTCTATTTCTTTCTCCTCGTTCTCAGACATCTTCGAGATTTCTTCTTCAACGTAGGTATTTAACCAGTTTTTACCGAGGACAATTAGTGTTGGACCATATATTTTATTGGATTCATATATATTCTCGCGTTTAGCTAGCTCCGCATCAGTTGTATCCACTATTGTACCTGTATCTTTTACTTTAACTGTGTATTCTATAAGCAAAAAATCGTTTTTATCGAAGGGCATATTCCACCACTCATACCCACTTTTTATCGCTGTTTAACTTAAGAGTGAATATACTCCTAATAAGTGCTTTCCCGTGGTGAAAATGTTAAAAAAGGTATTTTAATCCTGTATGAAGTAGTTTAGTTAAGACAAGATATTTAATGATAATGGGTACAAGGAAAGGTGTTAAATATTGAGTGATACTGCTCACAAGATACTCGAAGAAAACTTGGGAAACGTTGTATTAATTAAAACTAGGGAGGGAATAGCGTTGAGGGGTAAATTGAAGAGTTTCGATCAACACCTCAACATAGTACTTGAGAACACCGAGGAAATTAAAGGAGATGGTTCAACACGTAAACTAGGAACAGTTGTCATAAGAGGAGACAACGTAATACTCATTTCACCTATAACAGAGTAGGTTGAAGGGGGTAGTCATGGTTAAAGGTACAACTAGTTTCGGTAAACACGGTAGAAGTAAAACACATATTAGATGCCGAAGATGCGGTAGACACAGCTTCAATGTTTCAAAAGGATATTGTGCAGCTTGTGGATTTGGACGCAGTAAGAGAATTAGAAAGTATAGTTGGCAAAACAAGAAAGTTAATAGAGTGAGAATAGTATAAGTATAGCGTTGTTTTAAACGGGTAAAATGATTTATTTAACGCTATAATGGTGTTTTAACAAAAATTTATATTGTATTGGTGTTACACTTATGGCTAAGTACTTGATAAGAGCGAAAATAGTAGTTGACGGTATCGTGGAGAAACACGATATCGTGGGAGCATTATTTGGTCAAACAGAGGGATTACTGGGCAGCGAGTTCGACTTGAGGTCTCTACAGGATAAGGGTAGAGTGGGTAGAATAATTGTTAACACAAAAGTTCAAAACAATAGAACACAAGGTGAAATCCTTATCCCCAGCAATCTTGACAGAATTGAAACAGCACTCCTAGCAGCAATGATTGAAACCGTTGATAGAGTTGGACCATACGATGCTGAATTAAAAGTAGTAGATATACAGGATTTGAGGATCGAGAAAATAAAGAAAATTGTTGAGAGAACAGTCGAGTTACTAAAAGTATGGGGTAAAGAGAAAACTCCTGACCTCAAAGAAGTCGTTAGAAGTATACAAGAGTACCTGAAAGCACCCGAGCCAATCTCGTATGGTCCAGAGGGGTTACCTGCGGGCCCTGATGTAGATAAGAGCGATACATTAATAGTCGTAGAGGGTAGAGCAGATGTTATAAACCTATTGAGATATGGTTACATGAATGCGATAGCCATAGGGGGAGCCCGCAGAGTACCTGACACGATAAAGAACCTTGCGAACACGAAGAAAATAGTGCTACTAGTAGATGGCGACCATGGAGGAGACTTAATTCTAAAAGAAGTACTGAGAACACTGAAAGTAGACTACGTTGCGCGAGCACCCCTCAACCGCGAAGTAGAGGAACTTACTGGTAAGGAAATAGAAGAAGTACTCAACAATGCTCAGCCCGTGTTTAATTTCCTCGAGGAGAGAGTTAAAAGTGGGGATAAAGAAGCAGAGTTACTGTTACAGATACAGAAGAAACTGCATAAAATACGGGAGGAATACGTTGAATCCGAATCAATAAGTATCCCAGTGAACGTAGTTGAGAGCGCTAAAAACATGCAAGGTACACTCGAGTCGACTATATACTCAGCTGATTGGAGTGAGATTAAGAAGCTACCGGTTAGAGACCTAGTAGCAGAGCTTGAATCAATGGAGCCGGGCAAAGTGTACGCGATACTAATGGATGGGATTATAACGCAGAGATTAATTGATGTAGCTTCGAGTAAAAACATTAAGTTAATTATTGGCGCGAGAATTGGAAAAGTACAGTATAAGCCGACTGATGTAACAATATTAACTTATAATGAATTATTCTTCTGAGATTCAAGGTGATTTTTTACCTAGATACTCAAATAAGCTTCTCTTACCTGTTGATGCTTTTTTCAATTGAGCATCTGTTACTCCGAAGTATTCAAGTATCCTAAGCGCAGCTGGTATTATCTGGTGTTCTATGTAGTAGTTGTAATCAATGGCGCGGGGATCCTTCACGAACATGTATGGTTCAGCTCTCTCAGATATCTTCCCTGAACCCTTTAGCACGACGAACCCTACTTTATCCCCGACTTCTACTTTGAACCCTTGTCGTAGCATTTTCCTAGCGGCACTTAAGTGAGGGGTCTCGGCATCGTATTCCTCAACTGATTTAGTTAGAGTCTTCCATATGATTAGTTTTTCAATGGGTATTCGACCCTGAGTTAGATCAGTTATCACGGATCTAACGTACTCTACTGCTTTATTCACGCTTCCCTCCTTCAACAATATCTCTGTTACTTTCTCCTGGACTTCGCGAGCTATCTCTGCCCAATCTCCTCTAACGGCTTCGAAACCCACGATATCTATTCTTCCATCTTCTAGTAATCCTGCATACCTTTTCTTTGCTTCACTGAAGAATACTCTCTTGTAGACTTTGTCTACTTTGATCTCGAACCCTAGTTC
The DNA here is from genome assembly GCA_023269825.1 of Desulfurococcaceae archaeon. Lineage (GTDB taxonomy): Archaea > Thermoproteota > Thermoprotei_A > Sulfolobales > Desulfurococcaceae > UBA285. Next base: position 228,011 of record JAGDWI010000003.1, on the reverse strand, counting down.
TTTTTCAACGAGCTCTGTGAACGATTTAATTTTGTCTGGGACATATGTTACGAACAGCGAATCGGTGTCTCCATATATGACTTTTAAACCTAGGCTTGTTGCGAGATTTATGGCTTTACCTATTAAGAGTCTTCCCCAGGCTGTAACAGCTTCTGCGCATGCTCTACAATACCATCTCGCACCCGCCCAACCCATGTACCCATAGGTGGCGTTAGCTAGTATTTTGATTGCTCGCTGTCTCTCATCCAGTAGCTTATACTCATAGGATTCTGGTTGATATTTTTTCATTTCTTCTCTAATGGTTTTTCTTACTTGTAGAAGCTTCGTTAACACGTTCTTGAAGAATCCTGGTGGAGATACTCGAAAACAGTGACCTACTTCTGGAGCAACGTTGTGTTCTTCCCCAATGCATTCTCCTTCGATGAGTGTATCAGGACCGACATTATACTTTATCATTATGCTTGGATACATGCTCGTGAAGTCTAAAACCGCGATGTTTTCGTGAATACCTTGCATTGGTTTAAGAACAATTGCGCCTTTGTATGGTTCAGCCTCTCTCTCCTCCCTATTTGGAATTAACTCGTTTCTCTTGTAGGCTTCATACATTAATACCCATTCCAATCTGTAACCTACGCTGGCTGCACCTACTTGGTCTAGTGGAAGCCTTGTAATGTATGATAACTGCATTGCAAATGGTAAGAACTTCTCGCCTAGACCTAAAGTTGATGATACATCATCTAAGTTGTATTTGAGTAGTTGTTCTCTTTTACCAGGATCATTCCAGTACTTAGGGAACTCCGTGTAGTCTATTAAGACTCTCTCATCTCGCTTCATTACACCAAGGTAGTCAGCTACAACGTCTAAGCTTTTGAGTTTTATTTCAGGTATTTCCTCCGCGTAGTTCAATAAGTCAACGTTCAGCCTACCTGGTACCGAGACATGGCCATAAGTGCTAGTGGATGGAGGTGCCCCAATTTTTCTACCAATGTCGAGTTTTAACCCGTGGATCTTAGCTCTACTAAGTAGGTATGGCCAATCAAACATGTTGCTGTTATATCCTAGTATAATATCGGGGTCTACTTTGATAACGTAGTTAACGAATTCCTCAATTATCTCTTTATCGTTCAAAGTATTTCCTACGAATTGTTTCACTTCCCCATTGTTAGTAGCAGTACCTATAATGATCACGGGGTCTCTTTCAGCGCGGGGCGAACCATGCTCAGTGTATACCTCTATGTCAACAGCTAGAACTCTGAGATCCTTGGGTGGCGTAGAGTCCTCTAGCGAACGCACTTCGCCCACTACTTCGTACTCATCGCTCACTCTGAACGATTTAGTGGCTGGAAGCTTATTTACTCGCGCTATGTGCCACCCACAGGGCCTTAATTCTTTATCTAGAATATACCTCATACTGAACCTTATGTCTGCTTCAACAACTTCTCTAACCCCGGGGATGAGCTTTATTTTTTCACGGTATTTTCTAACTGATTCAGGGATAATTGTTGTTACTTTTAGTGCTTTAACTGGTCTCCCATAGTAATACTTATCAACTGACTCAACTTTTAGTATAGGGGAACTCGATTCCGACATTGTTTTTATCTTACTCGCAATACTTGCAGAGTCTGCATCAACGTGTAGTATCACGTAGAAGTAGGGTCTAAAAGAGCGATCTCTTAAAACTACTCTCCTCCCATCTCGAGTAGATGCATACATGATGATGTGTGGTTCATTTCCAACAATATCATAAGTTACATCCAGTAAGTAGAATTCGAGTTCTTCCATAAACAATATCCTCTAATAGATACTATTGTTTAGGGGCAAAAATAATATTTCCAATGAGCATGATTCAAAGTGATTATTAATGAAGATACTTGAAGAAGACACTAAACACGGCGTGGTTAAAATACAGATTGAAACACTTGATGACCTCTGGGCACTGTACAACGTGTTGAGGGAAAATGATGTAGTGTATGCTAAGACCACTCGCGAAGTCAAAGTAGGAGACGAGTCAGAGGGTTCTCGATTACCCATGATTCTGGGAGTAAAGGTTAAGAAGATAGAGTTTCAGCAATTCAGCAGTAAACTAAGGATATCGGGGATCGTTATTGAAGGACCCGAGAAATACGGAGTTAAAGGAAAACACCACACGTTATCCATCGGGGTTGGAGATGTCTTAACAATAGTTAAAGAAACGTGGAGTAGCGTTGAATTAAGCCTTCTACGAGAATACACGAGTAAGAGAGAGAACGTACTAGTAGTGTCGATAGATCACGATGAAGTCTGCGTGGGTGTTGTGAGCGAGCAAGGCGTAAAATATGCTTGGGAAGAAGAATTAAACCTACCAAGTAAACACTATTACGTTGACTATGAGTCATTATTGAAAGCTTATACATCTAGAGTAGTCAAAGTAATCTTAGACATCCTCAACAATGAGAACGTGAAAGCAGTAATAGTGGCGGGTCCAGGTGACTTCAAAAACTTACTCAAAACTGAACTAGTTGATAAATTGAAAACGCCCGTTTACGTGGACACTGTTTCCACTGGAGGATGTAAAGGGGTAGAAGAAGTCTTAAGCCGTGAAATCGTTAAAAACGTGGTAGGCGAGCTGAACTTAATTAAAGCGAGAAAAATACTCGAGGAATTCAAGGAGCTACTTGTGAAGGAACACGAACTAGTTGCATATGGAGTCGAAGAAGTATATGAGGCATCAATGATCGGTGCAGTATTAAAACTACTAGTTGTAGATGAATTACTTAAAATACCTGATGATGAAGAAAGAAACAAAGTATATGAGTCCCTGAAGTATTCTCATCAAAGAGGTGCAGAAGTAATAATTGTACCAGGGAAAAGCGATGTAGGTTACGAAGTCAGCGGTTTCGGTGGAATAATAGCTATACTGAGATTTAAGTTATACAAGGTCCGAGAAAATCCTCCTCAGTAATGGTTTCTCCCGGAACAAGCGTTCAAGGCCTTCTTCGAAGCTTTCACTTGGAGCAAGTAGTATTTTAGCGAAAACACCTGTTCTTCCCACTTGGTCTCTCTTGGTTAGTACCTCTACTCTTTCACGGACTATTTCAACGCTTACATTTAGTAATCTCGCAACGTAGTCTTCGTAACCTATAACGGGTGCTTCTAAGTGGCCCCTCTGAGTAGGCACTATTAGAACCAAGTTTTTGTTTACACCTGGAACTCTTTTATCTTCTAAGAGTTCCTCATACGTTAATACTCCACCATACTTGTAGAATTCGAGTTCGCGTGGTTTGTACTCAGCTAGTGGAAAACTAACAGTGAATCGTTCTTCTTCATCTAGAGCTATATATGCCTTAAGAGTAGTAGTTGGTGTAGCTGCTACTATGTACTTAGCGTATGGTTTAAACCCCGCTTGATCAATAATTGTTTCAACAATGTATGGTGGAATTTTATGGGGGATAACTATGTCTAGGTCGCTTTTCTCCCATACATCTCCTCTCGCTACACTACCGTGAAGCCAAACCGTGATCCCCTTGTCGGCGAGGGGCCTCATGATCTCAATTGCCTTCATCCTCAGACTCTTCAGTAGACTCCAGTGTTGTTCACTGTATACTACCTCATTGAATTCTGGTACGCGTCTAACTCTGGTTCTCGGCAAAACGAGCCCTAGGGGAACTATTTTGGAAAATGTTTATTATGCGTAAATCGGGGATACATAGTAATATGTGTCTAAGTTAAGTGGTGTTTAATGGAAATACTCGTATATGTGTTGAGTTTACTATCATTATGGTTAACTATAAACCTACTTGTCATGTTTCTTAGAAATCGTTTTGAATCAAGTGAACTTAATGTCGAGGTGAAGTATGGCGTATTACTTCTAGTGAGGAGGCGGTACAGAGGAGTTCCCTCAACAAAAGAAAACACTGCTTATGTCTACATCATGATTGGAGCCTACATAATAGCACTCGTATTATCTATAAACGTGCTCGTATTAACTATTTACACGAGTTTAATTGTAAATACTAGGAGCTTAGTGGTTCTATTACCTGGGTTGAATGTAACTGGTGAGGATCTAGTTTACCTCATTTTCGCACTAGCTATTGGAGCTTTCATACACGAATTCCTCCACGCTAAGATATCTTTGAAAACCAGTATTCCCGTGAAAACATATGGTTTAATATTAGCGCTCATCTTACCCATAGCTTTCGTCGAGATAGATGAAGAAGTATTCGTAAAAGCTAAAAGAAGAGTTAAGGTCGCAGTGTTATCTGCTGGTGTAGCTGCGAACCTCATATTAGCTCTCATAGCTACAACAATGGTGCAGTTAACGGTGTCTCCAACAGGTTTCACAGTAGTTGGAGTTGAGGGAAATAGTCTAGCGGAGAAAAGTGGTTTCCTGGTAAATGATGTTGTTTACCGGATAAATGGATCGGACGCTACGTTGGAGAATTTGAGAAATTACTTATCAGTTAATGAATCCACGATACTGGTGTTTGAGTTATATAGACCGGGAGCAGGATTCATGAATATAACTGTATTAAAACAACCATACGAGAACAAGCTGGGAGTCTTTCTCGCTCCTGCACCATCTAGGTCCATTATTGCTCTCATGGATCCAGGGTTCTTTATACAATTATTTAAATTAATGTATTGGTTTTACATCGTCAACTTCAGCCTAGTTTTCTTCAATACTTTACCATTATTCATCACAGATGGAGGCAGAATAGTTAAGGAGATCCTGGGAGAAAAAATAGGAGACATTGTTAACTACGTTGGATTATTGTTAGTAATATTAATGATTGCACTAAGTGCTAGAATATGAGAATATTGAAGAATAGCCCGCGGACGAAGCCCCGTGTTCCATGCATGACCGCGACGCTAGAGCCATCTCACGCCGGCTCCCTTCGGTGACCCATGAACGCTGGCGTCCAGGGTTAGGTTGCTCCCTTCCGGGCCTGGCCAGGTTCCCCCAGTTAAGGCGGTTCACCCCCTCTCTCCAGAGGGGGATCCGCCTCCGCCAGCCCCATGGGGCGAAGTTCATTGCCTGCGCGTGAGGGATAGCGTGCGGTCATGCATGGAACACGGTTATCTGCCCAGGTGTATCCCGGGCCTACCCTCGTCCGCGGGCTATTTTATAGTGTTGACTTAGACTTATATTAATTTTTTGCTATAGTGTTTTGAGGCCAGATCCTGTGAGCACTAGGAGTATGGTTGCATCACCAGGGATTTCGTTCTTTATCTTCTTGTAGGCTGCGTAAACAGTGGCTGATGTAGGTTCTACTAGGAAACCATTTTGCCATAATTCTTCTAGTGATGATTGTATCTCACTATTTCCAACAAGCACTACTTCCCCATGGCTTCTATCTATTTTCTCAGCGATCTCTTTTACTCTAGGTGGATTATAAACCATTATTCCATCCGCTAAGCTGGAGTCCTCTCCTTCAATACGCTTACCGTGCAGTACTTCATATACTGGTTGACAACTGTAACCTTGAACACCGATGAGTCTCGGCAACTTCTTGGTTAAACCTTGCTCGAGTAATTTTTCGAAACCGTATGCAAGTGCCAGGATCAAACCCCCTGACCCCACTGGAGCGAAAACATAGTCTGGTACACCGTATTCTTCGTAGACCTCGTAAACCATGGTTGCATGTCCAATTATGTACAATGGGTTCCATAAGTGAGCCACATAGTAAACATCTCCATCACTAATGTATTTTTCAACAATACTCGACGCTGCTAACCTATCTTCTGCTTCAACTACTTTACCTCCTATTCTCGAAACAGCTTTCCTTTTACCCAGTGGAGCCGTTCTAGGCATGATTATCATTGACTCTAGTCCATAAAGCTTAGAGTAAAGTGCTACGGATATACCAGTGTTACCACTAGTATCTACTACGGTTTTCTCAAAACCCATTTTGTAACCATAGTAGACGGCTAGAGCGGAACCACGGTCTTTGAAGCTCCCGCCAGGATTCATGTACTCGAGTTTAAATAGTAGTGTATGCGGCGAATACTTCTCTGCAACAATTGGAGTTAATCCTTCTCCCCTGGTTTTCTCGGGCATGAATGGAATGAACCCACGGTATCTCTCCCAAGTATTCCTCGAGGAAAGTATTTCTCCTCTCACACTGTATCTTATAGATAAAGGTTTACCACACCTAGGGCACTTCCAGTAATATTCTTCGAATAAACCCCGTGTAAAACCACAGGAAGTGCACACCCACTCCACTCAATACCACCTCAACTTGAATATATGTAAAAACCATAAAATAATCAATAAAGGGACCTACTGAAACCACATACAAGTTAACTCGGTGTAAACAATTGTTTAACAACAATTATCATTAAAATGAATGCACGTGGATTCGCAGGTTCTACGGGTTCATTTCTCTATCTTACTTGGAAACGCTGGTTTCACTGAAACTACTTGATGATTTTCCCCGTTACAAAGTCCAGGTATTTTGTTCCAATGAATTTAATTATATCCCCCACGTACTCCAAACTACTCGCCATATTGATTAAATTGCGAATAGTTTCCTTATCGGTGAAGAATGGTAGTATTAAGAGGTATGTTGCAGAATAAGTTGTTAAACCCACCATTGTAGCTATGAGTAATCCAAGCAAGTAGTATATAGTTGCTAAACTACTCACGTATATTGTTATGATCGCTGAGGCAGAGAAACCTATTCCAAATGCTATTAAAGATGGGATAAAAGCTCTAATGTTCCGCGAGAGATCTAGTGTGAGACCGAGTTTTCTACGGGCGATGACATATGCGATGATCGATGAAACAATGTTCCCAGCTATATACGCTAAGCCTGATCCCAAAATTCCTCTTAATGGAACTAGAACGTAGGATAATGCAATAATTGTGAAGAAGCCAGGTATATTTGCAGCTACATTATACTTCGTGGTTTTCAATATGATGAAATAGCTGCCTATTACGAGTGAACCAAGGAGAACTGGTAGTATATTACTTAATCCATATATAATTGCGTAAAATGGAGCATTCACGAATGATCTTCCGTAGATACGTACAAGAGGATAAATGACGGATAAATAGCAGAAACCAAGCGCGGTTGAAATAGTTGAGGAGTAGAATGCAGCGTCTTTAGCGCTTTCTCTTAGCTGTATTTTATCCTCGATGAGAATCGGTAGCGAAGTAAATATAGCAGTTGAAATAGCTCCTAAAAGTATACCCAGAGGCATTAGAGAGTTAAGTGCGGCCCCGTAGTCGCCTAGGTCGCTTTCTAGTACATTCCTCGAAATAATAGTGTCAACTACTGGTTTCAGGAAAACAGAACTTAGTGATGCAAGAAAGAGAGGCCAGGAAACACTAATCATTTTCTCAGCTGCAAGCAGTGAGAAAACAGGGTGCTTGAACATGGAGACAAAGAGGATCATGTACAATGTTGTGACAACAGCATAACCAATCGAGTAAGCTAAAGCAGCTCCATTGATTCCTAGACCAAGTAATATGAATAGGATGGCGAGGGGTCCTCGCACAATGTACTGGACAATATTAATTGAAGCTGATACCTCGTACTTACCTAGGCCACTGAATACTGCGGCTAGTACACCTAGTAGTGATGTGAAAACAGTGTAAATGGATAGTATTCTGAGAGGTTCCACTAATATTGGTCTCCTCAATAAACTAGCGAAGTAATCAGCTAGAGAGTAAACTACGAGGCCCCCCATGAAGCTCGTAATCGATCTTAGCATTAACCCAGTCCATGCATAAACATCTTTATTTGATCCCGGCTTAGCTACATACCTTGTTATTACCCCACTTAACCCAAGGTCAACTAAGCTCGCGATCATGGATGGATAAGTTAGCGCGATTGAAAGTAATCCGTAGTTTTCACGGCCAAGTAGATTAGCAACTAGAACACTAAATAAGTAACCCACAATCACCGATACAAACTGACCCACGCTTAATATAAAACTACCCTTAACAATTCTCTCAGCGATCTCATTATCCAACAGTGAACACCATGTAACCGCTACCAATAAGTCGATACCTGTAAAAACATTAGTGTAGTTAATCTATGCATGCACTAAAACGCAAATAAGATTAATCTCGTTTAAATCCTTTAAAATGAAAAATGAAAACGCATCATATAGTCTCCAAAGGTTTAAGTCAAGGTGATGAAAAGTAATGCAGCAAAGAGGTTGGCTACTGTTAATTGATCTAGATAAAACTTTATGGGATTGCGACGACATATCGGCAACTCAACCACCCTTTAAGCTACTAAACCGCTACCAGCTCCTGGATTCCAGTGGGAGAGTAATAAGAGTTCGAGAATACATGGTTCACTTCATAGAATGGGCTAAGTCACAAGAAGCAACCGTGGTTGTTTTAAGCTGGAATATCCCGGAGTTAGCTTTGGAAGCTTTGAAGACACTTGGTTTAGTTAATTTATTTGATTACTTTGCCATAGAGTTTCATCCCCGCAAGGACTTACTGTTTCTGAGTTTAGCGAGGAAGCTGATGGAACATGGGTTACACCACTTGTTGAAATGCGTAGTATACATTGATGATTCAAAGCATCACTTGGAGCAAGTCTCAAGCGTTACTGATTCTTGTTGTCTACTACCCGGAGTAGACTTCACGGATTTAGAGTCTCTTATAAAAGCTGTTTCAAATTGCTTAATAAGATGTGGAGTAATAGTACAACACCAATGTCGCGGTGAACAACGTGGAAGTATTGTACCCGGTAATAGCGGGAGTAATTTGGAGCACGAATCCCGCGATAATTCACAGGTTTGCTAGAAGAGCTCCCCCAGCTCTCTTCACAGCTATTAGAGCATTAATGGCTGTCTCCTTTACAGGTTTACTTGTAGCTTTAAATGGAGGCATTCATTTAAATGATTACAGTTCCACAATTATATTTCTGCTTCTCTTCAGCGGGGCACTGGGACCAGGGATAGGCGACATTGCTTATACGCGTTCAATTCAAATACTAGGAGGATCGCTGGCCGTGGTTATAAGCTACACTTACATCTTCTTTGCCCAGTTCTTCTCAGCATTCATATTCGGCGAAAAAGTAACCTACATCACGGTAATTGGTGGATTACTAGCTTTCGCGGGCATAGTTATAGCTTCAACGAACAATAGCTCCGGAAACTCCATTAGTAAAAACGGATTGATCTATGGTTTCATAGCAGCTCTCTGCTGGGGCCTGGCTTCGTCCCTAATAGGGCCTCTTAGAAACTACGTCGACGCATACTCAACTGCATTCATTAGAACGAGCGTGGTTGTCATCTTCTCACTACTGATGAGTTTAATGCTTGGAGAGAGCTTAGAGGTAACAAAGGGGCTTCTAGTGGCAGCTTTCTTCACAGGAGTATTCGGCTGGGGTGTGGGAATGGTTTTGTTCGTTTACTCAATCTATACAATTGGTGTTTCTGCGACAGTGGTGGTTACTGCTTTAACTCCTGTTCTCTCCCAGTTCACAAGTAGACTTGTAGCCGGCGAGAAAATATCTCCAAGGACATTTCTTGGAGCTTTACTAGTAGCTGTAAGCATTGCTCTTCAAGCAATCTGACCTCTTCCTCGCCATAAAGAGCGAGGGTTCCTGCTAGGGCAGGGGTTTGGGATTACATCTCCTGCTTCTGAGGGTTCAATCCCGGGCCGGGTCTCCGGCCCATTACCTTTATCCCAAGTGGGACTCGGGGTTATGATTGGATTGTTTATTATCGCCACTAGCTCGAAAGCCTTAATACTCATTGCCAAAAACAATTAAACATTAAACAAGGAATGTTTATAAGCTCTCCTCTCCGTCATCGCCTTAAAATGCGAGCTCTCAGTTGTAACCTACTGTTATTTATAACTCTACATTTATGCCATCTAGTGTAAGGGGGTTTATTGGAGTATAATGCCGTTAATTACTCACAGAAAAACGAAGTCTTCGAGCAAGGATACGTATTAGTGGAAAAAACAGTATTCTATTTAAACATGTACTCTAAAACCTGGAGTGATGAATCATACTCATTGTTCCTGAAAACTCTCAACGAATACCTCGACGCTGTTAAACCCGTGACATATATACCAAGCATAGCCAATAAATTAATGGAGCAAACAATAATCCCATTATGGGGTGTAAGCTTCAACCTAGGGGCTTTAGAGAGACTCTTAATAAGTATCATTGAGGTCAAGCAGAACAATAGAGTAGATAACCTGGTGGAACTACGTGAAAACCTAGTTAATGTTCTCACCGGTCTCGGTGTAGAGAAAGCGGATGAAATAGTACAGGAATGCAGGAATTCGAGCATGGAGGAAGACTGCCTCGTCTATGCATCAATACTAACAGTAATCCTCGCCACGAATCCATGAATCCAACTCTTTTCTGCCCCTGAAATATGAGGGTTCCCGTTACAAAGCAATGTTAACAGAGTATGTGTATAGAAGATATATTGAGATAGAGATCATTATGAGAGAGCCAATAATCTTAATTAATTTCTCGTGTTTCAATAAGCTAACATGTACTTTCTTTAACTTAGACACGAAAACTAAGCCAATAAATAATAGTATGATGGGAAACACGAATACTGCTACATAGAATAGTGTAAGTAGAATCCATGCCGTGAACCCGTATTCCCTTGTTACACTAATGTAAACGAATAATAGTTGAGCTGAACAAGGTAAAATAGTGAAAGATGACATCAAGCCGAGTAGAAATGTAGGTAATATACCTTTACTCGTGAAGCGCTCAATTCTCAGATAAGACGCTATTTTGCAGGGTATCTCGTTCTCTCTACACACTATTTCCCCGCTCTGCATGTTTTCCCAGCCTTTTTTCCCAATGGTAGTAAACAGCATGATTAAGCCATAAGCAAGCAAGAATAAAGCAAGAAACTGCACTGGTAGCTTGATAATAGTGTACCTCAATAGTATACTTAGTAAAACGTAACCCATGTAAACTGCTACTATAAATGCCAAACCAGCTTTAACAGCGTAAGTATAATTAACCAGCATTGCTGAGGTGAACACCAGTACAAACAATGAATAGAAACAAGGATCAAACGAATCGATGAGCGCTGATGCTATAATGAATCCCAGTAACGCTAATAAATCCACCTTTAATCACCATTCAATACGAGTTCTACTTTACTACTAACTGTTTCCAGAGTTAATCAATTATAGATACTTAGTTCATCTTATTAAAAGCGATGATGTCATGTATTTTGAACCAGGAAAAGCGAGAGACATAGTTAATAGTTGGGATTATTCAATGATGCATTGTCACTTATTATCTTTCAACCGAGTCCATTTCGGCAACTAGGTTCTCTCAGTAACTCGTATAATCCTTCTTCTAGAGATATTCTGGGCTTCCACCCAATACTAAGTGCTTTACTCACATTTGCAACGCTGTGTTCTATGTCGCCTCTTCGTGGAGGGCCGTGAACAGGCTTCAAGTTTAATCCGGCTAGTTTTATGACTAGTTCTGCGAGAAGATTAATGGTTGTAGCTTTACCCGTACCCACGTTGAATACTCCTGTTTCCCCTCTTGTTATAATTGCTTCTATGAATGCTGCTACGTCTTTAACGTGTATAAAATCCCTTGTCTGCTCGCCGTCTCCGAATATTATTGGTGGTTCTCCTCGTTTAACTCTATTAATAAACCTCGTTATTACTCCAGCGTACTCCATGCTTTGGCATGAACCATAAACATTAAATAATCTTACAACGGAGCTTTTCAACCCTAGTCTACCGTAGAACTCGGTTACTTGTTCACTTAGGTGTTTGCTTAACCCATAGGGTGATAGAGGGCTTCTCGGGTGATCTTCATCTATAGGTAAGTAAACAGGGTTCCCGTAAACAGCTGCCGAGCTAATGTAAACTAGGTAAGAATTGTTCTCGAAAGCTATTTTAGCTATTTTGCTTGTTGCAGCTACATTGTTAACTATATACTCGTATGGTTTCTCAAAGGACTCTGCAACATCTATGTAAGCTGCAGCGTGCACTATCGCATCAACTCTAGGTAACTCAACGTTGCTTCTCAAGTCCCCGATAATTAAAGGTATCTCTGCTTCTCTAACGGCTTTAACCATTGGTGCTTTCTCCAAGTTATCTACTACTACAACGTCAAAGCCCCTGCTTCTCAAATATATTGCTAAGTGACCCCCTATGAAGCCTGCACCACCGGTTATAAGTACTTTCAATTATTTCACCAAGCGCCAAAATTTAATGAGTGAGCTCCGCGAGCTAGGCAGTATACGTGCTTGAAGCATGTTTTCGTACTCTAGGAGTACATGTTTTAGTTACATGAGTAGAGCAATTGATCTCAATACGTCTCCTACTTCTTCGCACTTATCAGCCGCGTTCTCAATTGTATCCGTTATTTCTTTCACTAGAATACAATTGGAGGTTCTAGCTGAGTCGCAGTATGCTAATACCTCTTGCAGTGCTTCAACGTGTAGATCATCTACTTTCTCCTCGTGGGATTCAATCTTGTTCGCTAACTCGAGTACACGGCCTCTATGTCCAGTTAAGAGCTCCCTACTAGCCTCGAGAATAATTCTAGTTGATTCATGAACGTTGCTAGCCATCTCAATTAACTTATCTACAAGTGCTAGGGGCAACCCGTTTTCTCTAATGAAACTCATTCTCCTACACCATGCTTTCGCGAATGAAGCTATGTCATCACTCGTTATAGTTAATCTAACTACTTCTTCTCTATCAATTGGGTGGAAGACGCCCTCAGCGAGTTCCGCTAATATCTTCCTCTTTAATTCATCTGCTTCTCTCTCCTCGTCGAAAACTCTCCTCCACTCCTCGCTAAACTTCTCCCAGTTTCCCTCACGGTACGCTTTAATGGCTTGTAAAGCATGGTTTACAACGCTCACGATCTTCGATACATGTTCAATATATAATTCGAGGGCTTTTCTCTCCCTTGTTCTAGAGATCCAGCTCCAAGTAGACATTTCTACGCCCCTATAAACACTCTTATTAAACCATAATAAAAGCACATGGATAGAACAATGTTAATGGGGAGCGTTAAAGCCCAAGATAACAGTATCGTTAACACTATCTTCGAGTTTAATCCTCTCCTGAAACTCCTATACTTAGCTACACCTACACCCATAATTGAACCAACTGATATATAGGTTGTTGAAACAGGTAAACCGTAACCGAACAATAAGTATGGTATAGTAGTGAACACCCATACCGATGTAGCGGTTATTAATGATGATGAAAGAGAACCCACAGGATCCAACCTCGTGATCTTAAAACCCATGGTTTCAACAACTCTTCTACCCATTAATATACCCCCTAGAATAATGAACAATGCGCCATAAAGAGCAAGATAAACATTACCCTGAACACCGAACATTAATGGAAGGGTTCCAACGAGAGTCAAGTATACTCCAGTCGCGTTCGCAACATCGTTAGCGCCGAAGGAATAACCGTTCCAAAAAGCAACCGCTAATGATAAAGCTTTCACTGTTTCATCCTTTAACTTAGTTTTCTCGAATACCATGTAGGTTAAAGCAGCTGCAAACAACGCTAATAAAGGTGAAATAGTCCAGCTAATAATAATGTTTTCCACAACGGTGAAATTTATTTCCTCGAAGCTATTGGAAATGAGCGCTATTGCTAAACCAGAACCTAGAACTCCGCTAGTTATACTCTGAGACGTAGACACTGGTAACCCGAGTCTCGTTGCTGTGAGAACCCAGATCAAAGCTGCGAGACTTGCTGATACAGCACCATAAATATCAAGGTTTTTAACAACTCCTTTACCAAGGGTTTTCATAACCATGTATCCCTGTAGAAGAGAACCGAGTGTTACACTCACAGTGAACATTAGAACAGCGATCTTGAAGCTAGTGACTTTTCCTCCTATAAGAACAGCTATAACGTTAGCCATATCATTAGCTCCAATAGCGAAAGCATACATTGCAGCTAGCGTTAATCCCAGTAAGATAAGTAATTCCATGTCGCCCTTGACTAACAATAGAGTAGAATGGCTTTTATGTAGTCTCTATATGAACTATATATAACTATATATTGATCACTGAGCATAACGTGGAGCAAACAGTTTCCAGGGATCAAACTCAGTGGAGTAGTGGATGAGAATTAATACTCAGTGTTCCTGGCCATCTTCATCCATTAGTTCAACGTGCTTCATCACCAATACATTACACAGGCGTAATGGTTTACGATTCTTAAAACATAGTCAAAGTATATGGTGAGTATTCAAGAAGTACTTTGAAGAGGATCAATTAAAGGATTTACGAGTATTGAAAGAGATGTGCAAAAGCATTGTTTCCCAGCAATCTCCGTTCCCAAAGAACCCCATAATCTTGAGTAGACGATAATGAACTTTGATATAAAAGTATTTTAAGGTGCAACGTGTCAATGGAGTAGTGATATCGTTAAGGGTGTTACGCGTTGAGCACTATTGTTCTCTCGGTACCGAAACTCGTGGAAGCAATTAAAAATAATGCTGTTGACAAGTTAAGGGAGGAACTAGTTAAAGCCGGGAAAGTAGTGATCCAAGTGTATAAGTTCCCCAGGTTTAAGTTAAAGGTCAGATCGACTGGTAAAAACCTCGTTGAATTAAATGAATTAGTTTTCAATAAGTTAGAGTACTCATTGTTAAAAGCCGTTATTGAAGCATCGAAGAACAATAGACTTCCCGCTTTCAAAGATGTAGCTGATTTAGCTAGTGATTATAAAGTAGCAGCAAAATACATCACGGTTCTCGCAGAAATGGGATACGTGGTGTTCCCTGACCCCGTTAAAGCATCAAAGCTCATTGAGGCATCTAGAGCTCTATCCGAGAGTAGGTATCAGAGGAGGATATCGAAGGCCTTGGATCTACCGATAGTATTGAACATTGAAGCACTTGAGAAAAACGCTAAGCAGATTCCATGCGTTTATAAGAACAATAAAATAGTATGCATATACCTATCTCATGGCGAAGAAAGAGATCAAGAAAAAACCATTGTAAAACTATTCAACGAATACATCTAGATGAATACTTAATATGCTCTTTTAAAACTATAGTAAGTAGGATGAAGAAGGCTGTACTCGCTGAGCGATGATGGACTCATTGAGTGCTGACTACGTTTTCCTCAATATATAGTTCACGAATTCAGCGTGTGCTCTGCGAGGACTAGGTTTACTAGCAAACTCCGTGTTTAACACTATATCTGGTTTTAACTTATCAATAAAGTACTTTGCTCTGAATCCTTCAAACCCCAGTTTCTCGGTGTTCCTTTCTAAAAGCTCACGTATTTTCTCGGTGTCCTCGTATACTAGAACTCTGGATGGAGCAACTATTGCTATTAAGCCTGCTTTTTCAACCACACCATGGTATGGTGTGATCGCATCATTAAAGCTCTCAACGAAGACTAGTTCACTATTTTTCTCCAAGTGTTCAAGACATTTATCTAAGTCTTCGTTAACACTACTAGAAAACATGTAATTAACTAGTTTAAGTAGAGGATATTCTTCTGCTTTAAGGAGCGATGCTAGTTTCACGATGAATTTCTTTACCTCAGGAGTGGTTTTCTCAAGGTTCTCGAGGTGAACGTGGTGATTAATTGCTTTACTATTACAATTAGTAATCCTCGATAGTACAGTCGTGGAGTATGTTTCCTCGAGATCCCTCATGTAATCATCTATTCTCCCAGAGTAGATTAAAGGATCTGGGGGCGCGGTCGCAATAGATATTGGATTGGCAATAGCGGGTTCTTCTACGAGATTGTTCTTGTAGTAAATCGTTACATCATTCCCAACGAGTAATTTTAATTTCAAGGTTTCTTTAACAGCTAATGGACTATACCATAAATTGTGCCCTGCCACTGGCTTAAACACTTTCACCATTAAACCCTGTTTACGTGCATAAAGAGCAGAACTAAGCGTGAACCAGGTTTTACCGGATTCATATGGTATTAAACCAGCTATTAACACTATTCTGCTCACGTGTAAAATCCCCCTATTAGTGAAATCATCTAGTAAGAAATATTTTACGCTATAAAAAAGTACCTAATAGTTAAAGTAGTCTAAGTTTCAAGGATAATTAATAATTGTTCGAGAAATAAAAATGTTTATTCCTTTCCTACAGTGAGATAAGTTACTACTGTAGTTGATAATACCGCCACTATAACAGCTAAAGTCGTTATCGTTATATTCTAGTTGCTATTAAACATGTTACTTGGGGTAAATATTGTCTAAGATCGCTGTTTCAAAGGTTGAAGTATTAGTATTGGTTGAAGACTATACTGGTTTCACCGAGCTCTTTGGTGAACACGGGTTTAGCGTGCTTGTAACTATTCACTATGATAGCGACGAAGAGCTCCGCGTCTTGTTCGACACTGGTAGAACTGGACGTGGACTAATAGAGAACTCTAAGCTGCTTAGCGTAGATTTAGCGGGAGTTAACTATATTGTATTCTCTCATAGACACTACGATCACACGGGTGGAACACCAAGCATCTTAAACTCATTGAAAAATAAACCCATCATAGCTCACCCTGATATATTTAAACCTTGTTACGCTGAATCAAGGGGATTCCTGAGATTTAATGTAGGTTTAACACCTGACACTAGGAAAGTGCTCCAGGAATTCGAGCTAGTATTATCTCGTAAACCACTTGAAATATCGCCGGGAGTATGGTTCCTGGGTGAGATTGAAAGATACTACGACAACAGCTACGCTGTGAAAACATTTAAAACTATTCGAGACGGTGAAATCGTGGATGAACCAATGTTGGATGATACTGCTTTAGCGGTAAAACTAGGAGACATAGTCTTAACTATTGCAGGTTGCTCGCACAGCGGCGTATCTAATATAGCTAGGCAAGCGAGGAAGATAACGGGAAGTAGTGACGTTATATTATTTGGTGGATTTCACCTAGCAAACTCTAATCTAGAAGAAGCTGAAAGAGTTGTAAGAGAGTTACTAGGTGAAGGGTTAATTGAAGCACACGCAGGCCACTGTACCGGGCTCCAAGGTGAAGCAGTGTTACTGGGGAAACTCAAGAAGAACATGCATAAGATACATAGTGGGTACAGAGTGGTTTACGAGATTTAATGATAAATGATGTAAGTACTTAGATAATTCTCCATTAAACTTAGTTGAACGAAGCTATGAGGGGGCCATACTTTTCGAGGAATGGATGAGTGCGGTGAGCTTATATAGTTTTTTGCTTGATTGCTCATGGTGATTAGTTGTGTTGAATGTGGTTACACTTCCTGCATCCGGTAGCGGGCTTAGGGGCAACATGTAAACCAGTTTAAGTAGAGGGATCTCTGGCCACTCCGACTGCCCCACATATGATAGATGTAACCCCGAATACATGCGGGGAACCAGTGAACCACAACAGAGGGGATCCCGGTTCCTTCAGGGATCAGTTTCCACAATACTCCTCGTTAAACTCGATGCAACCAATTGTTCTAGCTGTTTTCACTAAGCCTATTTCCTTCCCCAATGTGAATACTAGGGATGAAATATTCTTCTCGCCTGCTAGAAGCTTGACGCAAACTCTGTGATGTCCATCGATAACGTAGTATTCATTATTCAGCTTGTAAACTAGTATAGGACAATTTAATGATGATTCATGCGGTTTAGGTGATCCACGTATAGGTGGCTCTGTTGGTTTTAGCTTAGTTATTGGTATTTCCTCAAACCAAACCTCAGCTAGTATTCCATGTTGTTTTTCAATGAACCTAGTTGTGTTAACGATGTGTCTCCAGCAGAATAATTCCACGGGGGTATTGATTGGATTAATTACGTTGACTTCAAGTAATGTCCTGGCAACTCGTGGAGAGTATTTGGGTATTAGTAGAGTGTAACCAAGTACTCTTCTACGGAGCCATGCGTAAACAAGGACCCTGTGGTGACCGTCGACAACGAAGTGTTTGCCGTTTTTACCAGTAATAACTATTATTGGAACATTGTAACCCTCAAATAAAACACTTCTCAATACTAGTGCTAGTTTATCTGATTCAAGGTACTCCTGAGTAAGCAAGAGGGTTCTCGGATCATAGACTCTTTGACCAAGAAAAAACACATCTCCAAATTGCTCTTTGTAAAACGCTACCAGGGAATAGAGTCTGCGGTCAACGTCACGCCTAGAGACAAGTCTAAGTCTATCATCCCTGAAACAAAACTACATCTCCTTTAACCGTAATCCAGTATTGCAACTGGTCTTATTATAGATTTCCTGGTTACATTCCATCCGTCCTTGAAAAGCGAGTGTTTCAGTTGCAACCATTTCTTTAATTATGTATGCCATGATAACAATATAGTGGTGAGTAGTAGTGAAACTAGTGCTAATAGGTCCTCCGAGTGTTGGTAAGGGAACATGTGCGAAAGCTCTTTCGGCGAAGTATGGAATACCGCATATTTCAACTGGCAGTCTCTTTCGCGAAGAAGTAGCTAAAAGCACGGAGTTTGGGAAACTAATTAAACAATATGTTGATAATGGTTTACTTGTACCCGATGAACTAGTGTTACCATTCGTATTCAAGAAACTGCTTGAACCAAATTGCTCAAAGGGATTCATACTGGATGGTTTTCCGAGGACTCTTAATCAAGCAATAGCATTAGATGCTTTCACTAAAATAGACGCTGCAATTCTTCTCGATGCACCACTGGAGGTAATAATTGAAAGAGCGCTTGGGAGACTAGTGTGCCCAAAGTGTGGTGCAATATATAATACCCAATGGAAACCCCCAAGATACGATAACATATGCGATAATTGTGGTTCTCGATTAGAGAAAAGAAGCGATGATAACCCCGAGATACTTAAGCAAAGATATAAACTATACTTGGAGACGTTTCAGCCAATAATAAATTACTATAGAACAAAGAACCTACTGGTAAAAGTAGATGCATCCAAGCCCACGGACGAGGTGATCAGGGAAATAGAAAAAATCCTAGTGGAGAAGGGTTTAATCAGCAACATTAGCGCTTACAATTGAAAAGAGAGAAAGCAGTGTAAGAAGCTATCCGAGTAGAGCTAACCCCTTTAACGATAAATACTGTTTCAGAGCTTCTCTTACTTCTTGGCTATTACTAGAGTTTAGTACTTGTGGAGGTACTTGTTTTTTAACTTCTTCTAAACTTGTACCTCGCACAGTATATTTCACTACTCCTACTACACTGTAATTAACGCTGAGCCCTTTCACTCCCAGTGATAATAGTATTGGTATTGCTAGTTGCCTGCTGGCAAGTTCTCCGCAGACCTCTACTTCGAGATTGTTTTCAGCGGCTTTACTCATCGAGAAACTTAGTAGTCTTAGAACGGATGGGTCTAAATCATCATATATTACTCCTACTTTAGGGTTTGTTCTATCAACGGCTAGTACGTATTGCGTTAAATCATTTGTTCCGTAGCTTACGAAGCGTATTTTACCTGTCTCAGCGAATTTGTCGATGAGTATAGCTGTTGAAGGAACTTCAACCATTACTCCTAGCTCGAGGTTTGAGTCATCAATATTCATTTTCTTAGCTGTTTCCTCAATTAACTTAACTGTTTCAAGTACCTCGGATACTCTACTAACCATGGGTAAAAGCAACTTCAAGTTATTGTGACTTTTGAAAGCTTCGAGGAAGGCTTCAATGAATGGTATAAATAAATCCTCCTTATACTCTAATAGGAGGCGAATTCCACGTAAACCCATAAACGGGTTATTCTCCTTCATTGATATGTAGGGAACCGGTTTATCTCCCCCAATATCTGGTGCACGTATAACCACGGGTTTGTTTTCGAAGAAGGAAGCAGTTTTCTCGAATACATCGCGGAGTTCCGATACAGTGGGTGGTTTATCCCGCATGTAGAGGAACTCTATTCTGAAAAGCCCAACGCCGTCGCATCCTAGAGTGGAGGCTAGTCTAGCCTCCTCTAAGTTACCCACATTACATAGCACTTTTACACTGTACTCATCTGTAGTTACAGCTTTTTCGTATGCATATTTAGCTATTTGTTCAAGTGCTTTCCAGTAGTTTTCAGCTTTGACTTCATATGTTTTCAACGTTGAATCATCAGGTTCAAGGATTACCAGTCCATTTAGAGCATCAATGATAACTCTTGAGTCGTCCGCGAAATCACTGATATTCAACTGTGGAACGATAACGTATGGAATACCATTACACCTGGCAACAATAGCGACATGTGATGTTACTCCACCGCTCCTCGTCACTAATCCCTTTATGTTTAGTTTAAGTAACTCGAAGAACTCCGTTATCCCGAGCTCTTCGCTAATAATCACTTTATCGGCTAGTTCCATTGGTAACTGGCGGCCGCTTTCACCTAGAATACTTCCCAGCAGTAATTCAGCTGCAACCCTTAAATCTACTTCTCTAAAAGCGAATAACTGACTACCAGTAGATCTAAGCATCTCAGCGTATTTCTCGTAGATTCTTTTAACTGCGAGACTACTGCATATTCTCTCACTATTCACTAATTCTAATGCTTCTTGAGCAATGCTTTCAACAATGTACCCTAGAGCATCCACTAGCTCTTTCTCAGCGTAGATGCTTCTCATGTTTTCTAACCGTCTCTTAGCCTCCATTAAAGCATGATTTATTCTAGATGCTTCAACGGATACATCTATTGAAGCACAGTCCTCGGGCACTAGGTTTAATAGATTCACGCGGGCGTACTTCCTAGCTCTCGCTATTGTTATGCCTGGTGATGCAGGTAATCCATGGTACGTTTTCAAAAGAATTCTCCCTCTGAAATTCCTCTCCTCGAGTAAAAATCTGAGATATAATTTTAAAACATTACTGTAATAAACTCATAGAACGCCTGGGTTAAAGTTCAACATATAGATGAGTTATATTAAAAACGCGCTCAGGCATTCTCTCAAAGTTTACAAGTTATCTTAGTAGATTTAAATCTACATCACTCGGTTTTCTAAATTGCTTTAATGGATGCTAATGCTTCAAGAACAGCGGGTGCAACACTTACTTTGCTTATAGGACTCAGAATAGTGTTGGTTCCCACTAGGTCTTTTAGCTTTAAACGCAGTAGTTTATTATACGCGTCTCCAATCAGTAATGGGTGCACTGTTCCAACCATGATATCTTCAGCTCCTAGCTCCCTTAAGCCTTTCACAGCTTCCACTATTGTGCCACCAGTGCTTATTATATCATCCACTATGATTACTTTTTTATCCTTCACGTTAACACCACGTGTATCGATTAAGACTTTTTCCGCTGAAATTCTCTTTTTCTCGAGTATTGAGTACTCTAGTCCTCCGAGCTCACTGCTCATTATTTTAGCCCATTGCTCAGCTTCTTCATCTGGACCTATTATAATTGTTTCGTTTCTTCTTATTTCATGCTTTGTTTTGAAGTATTTAGCGAGCTCTCTTACGCCTGTTATATTATAAAACCTAGTGTTGAATAATTTATTCGGATCGCTTATTCTGTGTAAATGCATGTCTACTGTAATCAAGTAATCTATTCTCAGCAAGCTGAATACTTTAGCAATTGTCTGTATACTCACGGCTTCACCAGGGTTAAACCTCGCGTCTTGCCTTGCATAACTCATGTACGGTACTACAGCGATGATCTCCCTGGCCCCTAGATCCCTGAGAGCATCAAGCGTTAGAATTGTTTCAACTAATGAATCATTAACGTTTCTTTGTAAACTATTAATGTAAACCACTTTTCTATCTGTTACATCAGTTAAGACCCTGACATATGTTTCTCCATCGGGGAATTTCTTTACTTCAACGTATCCGAGTTCAAAGCCCCTAGATCAGCTAATTCTATTGCTAAGTGTTCTCCATTTAATCCTCCTAGGACAACCGGTTTCTCAACCATGAAACCTCACACATACTTAATCACTAGGTTTAGGTAAGAGGGATTTAAAAAGTTGAATTAAACTTAAACGAAGGTAAAAATGGTTCCGTTAAGCCGTGGTTGCAGGAGCTAATGTTGCTCCACGCTTCTTCTCTCTCATGTAGCCTATTACGCTGCATACTACTATAATTGCCAACATTACCGCTATACCGCCTATGTATCCTAGATCGTTGACTCTCACCAATAGCCAGGTGAACGGGTTCATTCCATCACAAATACTGGATACGTAAACGTAGCCGGATGGTATTGGGAATCCAACGTATTTCGCGGTCTCAGTGTAAATGTGCATTATGTTCGTACCCATCCATAAGCCAAGTAGGTTTATGATGGCGCCGAATATAACGCTTTTAACTATATCATACTTGAACACTGGTACAGCCATACACATCATGAAGACTATTACAGGGAGATCGGCTAGTAATAGTATTCTATTCCACGGTACAAGCATTTCAACTATGAATATTGGAATTAGGATCAACGCGGTAGCTATAACTGCTGGGTGCCCTGTTGCAATAGCTGAATCTAACCCTATGTATATTTCTCTCTTACCTGCATATCTCTTAACGAAGTAGTCTCTCACAGAGTCAGCTATTGGGACAAGGCCCTCCATAAGTATTTTAACCATCCTAGGCAGTAGAAGCATTACAGCAGCTAATCCTATTGTAGTAGCAGCTACTACTTTGTAGTCTTGTCTGGCAATAACGGATAGTAGGAAGCCCAATATTGCTCCTAGTACAGGTGTTTCACCGAGTAATCCTAGTTTAGCTCTAATGGTCTCAGGGTCAGCTTTCACCTTAGCTAAGAATGGTATTTTATCGAATAACTTCGCGAATGGGTATGCTAGTATAGCGTAGGGAGCGGAGAAACCGTGTGGCAGCGATATCGCGGGGCTCCCAAGCATTTCCTGTATCATTGGGCCTGTTTCATCAGCTATGACTAGCAGTGCAACAGTCATAGTTATACCTGCTAACACGCCGAGTAAGTAATCACCTGTATATATGTAGACAAGGCTAGCAACGAATGCCATGTGCCAGTAGTTCCAGACATCGATGTTAACGGTGCGAGTTACTTTGAGAGCTAGTAAAACCAGGTTAACAACTAGCACTATTGGTATCATGCTTATTCCAACTATGGATCCGAAAGCGATGGCTGCAGCACTAGGCCACCCTATCCATTTTCCTAAAGGTTATTCTACGGTGTGTTTTAACAACTACCAATGCTTCTTTTTCAACGTGTTCAACGTCCGCATGTGGAATAGCTACGTGGAATCTCTCATTAACTACTAGTCCCGTAGGGTAGTTTTCTTCCCTATTTATTAATGCTTTGAGATAAGTATCTTTAACATAGCCTAGTTCATGCAGTTTCTTAGCGAGGGAATATAATAGTTCATAGCGATCAGAAGCATTCACGTTTAAAACAAATATATCCATGCATTGCACCAGAACTAGTTATTATTTTTCATCTTCAAAAATATTTTATCGCGGAAGACATTTAAATGGAACTAATTGACCAGGAATAAATGCCTCAGAGACTGTTATAGTTATTCAGGGTGGTTGCTTGAACAAAGTGGAAGAATTCTTGTCTTTAAATACAGGGATAGAGGTGTTTTACAGGTGCTGGTTTCCCAGTGAAAGTAAGGATGTTGTTGTAGGAGTTCACGGGCTCGCAGAGCATAGTGGCAGATATACTCACCTAGGAGAATACTTAGCTAAAAACGGTTATGGTTTCTGCATGATGGACTTAAGGGGTCACGGTAGAACAGCTGAGAAAACTGAGAAAGGCTACGTGAAAAAATTTGAAGAATTCGTTTACGACTTAGAGTTCTTCATTAAAAACATAGTTGAGAGAACCGGGTATAGTAGTGTCCACTTATTCGGGCACAGCATGGGGGGTTTAATATCAGTTTACTACGCTGGTTTAATCGGTAAAAACATTGAAACATTGATTACGAGTGGAGCAGCTGTTTACTTACCGTTACCCATTCTCATGAAGATCCTTATATCACTAGTTAACGCTATTTCTCCTAAGAGTAGAGCGAAAATACCGATAAATCCCTCAGAGCTCTCAACGGATCTTGATGTAGGTAGAAGGTATATTGAAGATCCATTGGTGATTAAAACTCTCACAATGAAACTTATCTCGGAGCTCTACGGTGCGTCGACGAGAGTCTGGAGATACGTTGATGATATCAAAGTACCAGCACTAATTATGCACGGAGAAAATGATCAAATAGTTCCAGTTGAGGCCTCTTACAGACTATACAATGCTCTTAAAGTAGAAGATAAACAGCTAAAAATATTTCCCCAGATGAAACACGAGATCTTAAACGAGAAAAATAACCAAGTAGTCTTAGATACGATAATGAACTGGCTCCGATCTCACCAGTGAAAACACTCATAAAACCCTCTTTCTATCTAAAAATGAGTCTTCTTTTCTAACTTCCTTCTCGCTTCAAAGAGTAAGGGTTTCTGGTAAGGCGGCGAGGTCTGAGACTACACAACTGCATAGAACACATAGACCTCGCAACACTATACAGAGAACTAGTTAAAGCATAAACTCAGCCATTACTCATTGCTACCAAGTTTAATCACCAAACAACCTCCTTTCCCTCTGAAGAGCGAGAGTTCCCTTGGATTGGTTCACTGATTTACCGAATCTATTCGAGACTACATCTCTCATCCGCGGAGGCATTCAGGAAGTGAAATCATAGCTACCGGGATCTCATGGATGAGTACGAGTAAGTATTTTCATGTTGTCACTGTACATGTTACTTCGTAATCTGAGACCTCGAGTTCCACGATTCCCGCAGGGTTTGAAGCTTATTTTCACTTTGTCATGGTTTAAGTGACGACTGTGTCATCATGGGTGAGTACTATAAGGTCTAATCATCGTAGTTAATGATTGAAGGTGAAAATCGTGGAGTTTAGTGTTTTAAAGCGTGGTTCACTGAGCGTAGCTTTTATTACATTAGTTACTGTACTATTAGCTGTATTGACACCTGCTAGCGCATGTATGGATCCTAGGAGCCTTTACGCGGTGGAAGTGGTTTTAAATAAGCCTGGTGTAAAATACAACTTGACGATGCTCGAACAAGCGGCTGGAGATTCAGTCGTGAAAGTTGATAATTCAACGTATGTATTCAAGTACACTATGTATTATTACTCTCTTTGGAGCTGGGAGTTAACTAGTAAAATAGATTTCCTCGTCGAACTATATGAAGCGAAGTTCTGTAATGGTGCACCATATGTCCCGGGATTCAACGATCAGGGTGAAGCGGAGTACTATCTCGGGATAAGAGTAGAGTTGATTACACCTCCAAACACTACGGTACTAAGCCCATTGAACCCCGTTACAACACAAACTATAGTTACTACCATTGAGGTTCACCCGCCTCTAACTACAACTATGACGGTTTATTCGCCGCCATCCCCCATAGTGATAACTAATGAAACTACTACTGAGATTGGTGGAGCAAGTATTGTAACAGTAACGGTTTATTCGCCGCCATCCCCCACTCTAGCGGTTACAACATCTTCACTAAGTAATACATTTGTAACTACTACACCTTACAACACTCAGACCACGGAGTCTATGAGGGTTTCTCCCTGGGACTATAAAATGGCGCTTAGGGGGATCTTATCATTTCTCACAAATGAAACCGGGGTCGTAGTAGGGTTAAGTCTTGAAGATATAGATAGAATTGTTCAGGTAGCTGAACCAGGGAAAGCGGGGTGGAATAGTAGACTAATATACTCTAGTCTCTTTGGATACTGGGTTCCATACGATGAGCTTATTAATAGTGGAGTAATTAAGGGAACATTATTCCGTGGTAATACATGTGGATTTAGTATCTCATCTGATTTAATTAATACCGTAGAGTATATGAAACCCCTACTCAATACTACTATTGCAATATACACGCCTCATATCACATCGCCTCTAAGCCCATCGGTATATCCAACAGTTACTTCAACGCCTTCGATAACAACTACTTCACCAGCACCCATGGAGTATACAACTTCAACGCCTTATCGTAGTGATGGTATACTAGTTACGGTATCTATATTAGCTGGAGTTTTAGCATCAATAATTATATACTTGATTATTTCTAAACGGTATTGAAGTAGATCTAAACTTTTTTCCTCAATCATCTTGATGAAGATGAATAGGTGAGAGCTATACCTATTGGAAGAGAAGAGTTAGAGGCATACCTAAAGCTTAGAAAGCACGGTGAACCAGTTTCCATTAGAGGATTTCAGAGGCTCATGGGCTATAATAGCCCGGGTAAAGCGGAGCGAGTTTTGAAAAAGCTTGAAAAAATAGGTTTAGTTGAGAAAACATCGTCAGGGTATATCGTGGGAAGAGATCTTCCTCCAGAGCTTTCATCGTACATTATAGTTAAAGGATATGTGTTCCCCAGATCACTGGTTTACGCTACATACTCTTCAGTAGTAGTAACTACATATGTATTACTAGCGAGGCCGCCGGAACCGCTAATACTTCTCCTACTCTTAATTATAGCTCCGTACTGGATGGGAGTTGTGAGAGAATTTAACACGTTGAAGAAGCTTAGAAAAGGGTTAATGCAGTAACTCCATAAGTTTACATACATGTAATCAGGGATAACTAGTCTTAGGAGCCAGTAATGATGTTTAATTTATTCTTTTCATTTATTCGTTGGAAGTCACTGGGTTGAACTTGGAAACATGGATTGCTTAGTTGACACGAGCTTGAATGGTTTACGCTCTATTAACGCCTTCACTGCTTTGAACCTTGCTTGTTCCAGTATTCTCCAAAAAGTAGCTTTAGATAACTTCATTTTCATTGCTGCTTCATCTGTTGTTAAACCTTCATAGTGAATTAGAGCACACGCTTCTACTTCGTAATCATAGATCTCGATGCAGTCTCTTATTACAACATTATCGGTTGGTTTCAATGGAATGAAGAATGTGTCCTTCGATGTTTAAACTACTCTTCACGGAGAACTAACTCTGAAACCACTCCATCTATAGGAGGAACGCCTAGGCACTTAAATCACTTCAATATAATCTTCTAATTTAAACCGATAGTTTTAACAGAATACTCTGTAATAAAACTGGTTTCTTGAATAAGATTCAGGATTATGAAGTTGAATCAAAAACGTTAATTTTGAAAGCGCCTTATTCATGAGTTAAAAGAACTATTTACTTGGACGCCTTAAATAAAATTTAAATAATGGGTCTTCTATCACAATGGATTATTAGTGGGGTGAATCAGATGTACCAATGGTAGGTCACATTGTTGTAGACCCCTCTAAGTGCACTGGATGCAGGTATTGTGAACTCTGGTGTTCCTATACACACGAAAAAGTGTTCTCACCATCCTTATCCAGAATAAGAGTAATTAAAGATGACTTAATAGGGATGGATTACCCAATTGTATGCAAACACTGCAGTAACGCTCCCTGTATACAAGTATGCCCCACGGGGGCACTATATAGAGATAAAAACGGCTTAGTGAAACTACTCAAGGAAAAATGTACTAAGTGTGGTGCATGCATTGAAGCCTGTTCCTATGGAGCATTGTTCAGAAACCCCGTTGACTTGACTCCACTAATTTGTGATCTATGTGGAGGAAAACCAGTGTGTGTTTCAAAGTGTCCAACTAATGCTCTATCAATATATCCCTTAATGGAAGTTCATCTTGGTAAATCAGAGCATTTAGGTAAACAATACACTGTTGCCGTAGAAGACTATAAAAGCATTCTCGAGAGGTGGGGTATACTTGTTAAGTCAGAGTAGACTCTACGGGTACGCTGGGAGAATTCTTAGAGTTAACTTAACGAACAGAGAAATTAAAATAGAGAGATTAGATGAAAAGTTCGCTAGAATGTATATAGGTGGCCGCGGATTCAACATTGCTAGATTATATTATGAGGTTCCTCCAGGCGTAAGCCCGCTTTCACCGGAGAACAAGCTGATGTTCGCAACTGGGCCGGTTGCGGGGACAGGGTTCCCGTTGGGAGCAAGGCTGAATGTATCAGCTAAATCACCTCAAACAGGGATACTGGGGGATTCAAATGTAGGCGGTCACTTCGCAGCAGAAATGAAGTACGCTGGATTCGACCAAGTAATAATTGAGGGAGCTAGCTCGACTCCTGTGTACATTTACATAGATGATGGTAACGTTGAAGTAAGAGAAGCTGATGAATTATGGGGTATGCCTATTTCTAGAGCTTACGATGCGTTGAGAAAAGAAATAGGGGACCCAAGAGTTCAAATAGCGATCATAGGTCCCGCAGCTGAGAACATGGTGAAGTTTTCGGGGATATTCTTTAATAGAACTAGGCCAGCCGCTAGAACAGGACTTGGAACCGTAATGGCTTCTAAAAAACTCAAAGCAATCGCCGTGAGAGGAGAAGGGTACGTTGAAGTCGCGAAACCAAGTTTATTCGAGAAGCTTGTTGAAGAAGTAGAGTTAGAGGTATATACTCATGAACAGTACTGGCCTAGAAGAATTATGGGTACATCGAGGATACTGTTAGCTGCCAATAAGATAGGTATTTTACCCGGCAATCACTTCACTGAGCCAATTGTACCATATGCATTTGATGTAAGTGGTGAAAAACTAGCTTTAAAGTACAATGTTAAAAACAGAGCTTGCTTCTCCTGCATAGTGCCTTGTAGCAGAGTATTCGTAGTTAAAAACAAGAATGAGGCCTTCATGAGTGAGGGACCTGAATACGAGGCTTTAGCGGGGATGACTGTTAGAATTGGTAATAGTGATCTTGACCGAGCCCTTAAAGCCATAGAATTAGTGAATGACCTAGGATTAGATGCCATAACGACAAGTGAAGTTATATCATGGGCAATGGAATTATACTCCAAGGAATTACTATCCACGGAGGAAACACATGGTTTAAAACTCGAATGGGGCAATATGGATGCTGTTCTAGAATTAATAGTAGATATAGCGTATAGGAGGAGGTTTGGAGGAATCCTGGCGGATGGAGTAGTAGAAGCCGCCGAGAAACTGGGCAAAGGAATCGAATACGGGTTCCACGTGAAGAAATTGGAGATGATTCAAGCTGATCCAAGGGGTTTAAAAGGCTATGGATTAGGCTTCGCGGTTTCAACGCGGGGAGCGGATCACCTTAGATCAGAGCCATTCGTAGAGCTCAGCGACGACCCGGAGTTAGGTTTAAAAATGTTTGGTGAACCTGAAGCAACTCTCAGGCTCGGTGTAAGAGGGAAAGGTAAACTAGTTGCATACTATGAAAACATATGTGCACTAGTGGATTCTCTAGGCGTGTGTAAAAACTTAGCTGAAAACATGAATATACTGGACTACTCGAAAACAGCTAAGTTAATAGAAGCAGTTACAGGTTTCGAGGTAACCCCCGTGGAAGTAAGGATGATAGGTGAGAGAGTAGTTAATCTCGAGAGAGCCTACGATATTAGAGAAGGAGTTAGGAGAGTACACGACACTCTGCCTGAAAGATTCATTAAAGAACCATTGAAGAAAGGTCCTTCAGCGGGTCATGTAATCGAGTTAGATGAGATGTTAATGGAGTATTACGAGGTTAGAGGATGGAATAAGCAAACAGGTATACCAACACGGGAGAAGCTCTTAGAACTAGGATTGTTAGACGTGGTAGAAGATTTTGTTTCACGCGGTATACTCCCTGCTTGTGAATGATTGGGTGGGAATATGCCTCCAATAGCTGGTAAGAGGCTATTAGCTCTTATATTCGCCACGCTAGTAATAGGTCTCATAATAGGATACAGCACTGGATACTATGTAGGAGGTTTAGGTACACCGCAGACCGGCGGGGTCTCTGAGCGAACATATACTCTAGGCGTGACCTTCGCATTATCTGGCGCAGTTTCATCTGTTTGTGTTCAATGGGAACCTGTAGTTAGAATGGCCATTGATGACCTAAATAACCTAGCGAAATCCATGGGTTTAAATATAGTATTCAAACCTCACATACTCGATGATGGAGGCACAGCAGATGGAGCACTAAAGAATGTACAGACCCTCTATGCAACAGGAGTTAGAATAGTCATAGGTCCCGCGCTCAGTAGCCAGGTTAAAGCTGTAAAAGCATTCTCGGACTCTAATAAGTTAATAATTATTGCACCATGCTCAAACTCGCCCGCTCTCGCGATACGAGGTGACTACATATTTAGAACGCAACCAAGTGCTCTTGGCGAGAGCAAAGCGCTAGCTGCTCTCGCGGTACAAGAAGGCTTGAAGTCCGTGGTTTCTTTCCACCTGAATGACGAGTTCTGTAATGTCTTCGCACAGAGCTTCAAGAAGTTCTTTGAGGAATCCGGGGGAACAGTGCTATACGACTTAGTATATCAGTCGGGACAAGCAGACTATGGCTCAGACGTAGCCTCCCTAGCGTCCTGGGTTGCCAAGCTAAACCCCGACGCTGTCTTCTACTGCGGATATGCTACAGACGGAGCTAATGTTCTAACTCACGCAGCGGATGAGCCCACTCTAAGGGGAGTTAGATGGTTAACGGTTGAAGGCTTCTATGGAGCCTCCGAAGTCCTCACACATAAGGTGGTGGACTTCGCTCGAGCAGTGAAAATGATTGGGATTCGACCAGTACCAATAACTAATCCTCTATATGACGAGTTCGTGGAGAAGTTAAAGAAGTATGGTGCAGCTCCAACACTGTGCAGTGAAAATGTATATGACGCGGTAATGATAGCCGGATTAGCGGTCTTGAGAGCAGGTGGCTCAAGCGACCCCGATGTACTAAGAAGAGCTTTAATAGAAGCCGCGAAGACTTACTATGGCCCCGGGGGATGGGGGCTATTTGATGAGAATGGAGACAGACTTCAAGCAAGCTTCAGGTTGTGGACTATGGCCTTCGTGAATGGAACATACCAGTATGTTGATATAGGGCATATTACTGACTCGAACATAGTTATTGAGAAAAAGCTTTGAAGAGAGCTAGAAGCTGGTGATAGCATGGAGATTTACCGTGCGATCTTATGCTCATATGTTTTTTCATGGATATACATTCTTTCAAGTCTTCCTCTAACGCTTTCATATAGGACAACGAAGGTCTTTAACTTCGCACACCCGATTTTCATAACATACGGGGCATACGTAGTCATAATAGTTAATGAAGTACTTGGAAGAGAAATACCTCTAGCTGTAGCCGTTTTTCTAGCCTTTGTCGTTGGGGGCCTAGTGAGCCTCATTAGCCATCTTCTAGTATTTAAGCCGTTATCGTATCAAAGGGTTTCTTCAAACGTATACATGGTGACTTCAATGGGTTTATGGTTCATATATCAATACGTTTTATACATAGTTTGCCAATTGCTTACTAGAAGGTATGATGTAAACTTCCTCTCTTACTCTACCATAGAGTACAAGGATGTAAGGTTTCTCCAAGACGTGCTCGGATTGAATAGTATGCCTCAATATACCATAACAGCTACTTTGATCGGGGTCTCCGTAGGTGTAGCTCTGTACATTCTCTTCAATAAAACAGTGCTCGGCTTATCGCTAAGAGGGATCGCGGATAATGCATCCTTAGTGGCAATCTGCGGTGTACCCATTAACCGGCTTGTAAATTTAACATGGTTCTTGGTAGGTGGGATTACAGCTTTAAGCGGTGTGATATGGGTTAACTTCTCCGGCTCAACTACACCAGATCTTGGTCTTAACATAGTTGTAGACAACTTTGCTGCAGCATTCATAGGAGGCCTATACTCGCTTCCTATAACAGCTGTAGCATCAATAGTTCTCGCATTAATTGAAAACATGCTCCTAGCGGTACTTAACTATTATTTCGGTGTACAACCCACTGTAAGGATCGCTATAGTATTCGGCATAGTTCTCGCGATCCTCGTGGCAAGGCCTCCAATGGGGGCTGGTGGAGGGTTACCCTACAGGTTTATCAAGAGGGTGAGCAGGAAATGATAGATATTACCGGGTTCCTAATAAACTGGCTCGAATACTTCGCTATCTACGCTATACTAGCTGTTACGCTCAGCCTTGAATCCGGTATTAGCGGGATCACTAATTTCGGCAAAGTAGCATTCTTTGGGCTTGGAGCCTACCTGGGAGCCATCATAAACACTTACTTGTTACTGGCGATCTCCGGTGTGGATGTAGTTAAAGCACCTCCATATACTGCTGAGGGGGTAATTGCTCTTATTGAGATCAGCACCTTAAACCCCGCTCTCGTATTAGGGGTTTTTACACTATCCATTCTAGTCTCGTTTATTGTAACCGGGGTTTTCGGCTACTTGCTGACGTACCCAATAATAAGGGTTGGTTCTGGTTTTGTAGGGTTTACTTTACTATGCGTAGGAGAAGTACTCAGAGGTATATACGTAAACATGGAATTTGTAGGCGGCACCAACGGCATGCTGGGTATACCCCAGCCCTTCATATGGCTCGGTATCCCCATGTTGAGTGGTTTATGTTACTTATTGTTATCAGTTACTATCCTTGCATTAACCTACATAGTTACAGACAGGATCCTAGGCTCTCCTCTTGGGAGAACTCTTCGAAGTATTCGAGATGATGACATTGCTGCACTATGCCTCGGTAAAGATGTGCCTAAAATAAAGTCTAAGATATTCTTCCTAACTTCTGGTTTTTCAGGAGTTGCTGGAACGCTTTATGCGTGCTACGTATCATCCGTAAACCCGCAGATGTTCGTTACGTTAGTGACTTTTAATGTCTGGGCGATGATCATTATCGGCGGCTCCGAAAGCCCTATCGGCGCTATCATTGGAGCATTGATTCTAACTCTCATCGAGCGTATACTGCCTCTCATTGCTTCACTCAATGAGTACTTGCCCTTTACACCTGATTATCTCAGACCGGTATTCATAGGGTTGATCATGACAATAGTGCTCATAAAGTATCCCAGAGGGTTGATTTCAATGAAACCCCCTAAGTTTATCAAGAGTGCTGTAGAGGAGTTGATAAGGGAAGCAAGTTGAGTAAAGAAGTAAGACATATTCTAGCCACGAGGAATGTGTCGAAGTACTTCGAGGGTGTTAAAGTACTCGAAAAGGTCTCAATAACTATCCCGGAAGGTGGAATAATCGGCTTAATAGGACCCAATGGATCAGGCAAGACCACACTATTTAACATTATCACAGGGTTTCATGTGCCTTCTGAGGGTGAAGTGCTTTATCGAGCTAGTAATGAGTTTATTAGAATCGACGGTTTAAACCCTCATGAAATATATAGACTCAGAATCGTGAGGACTTTTCAATTACCAAGGCTTTTCCATAGCTTAACGGTCATAGAGAACTTACTTGTAACCCCTGTTGGTCAGAGAGGTGAGAGTATTCTTAATGCTGTTAGGTGGAGAACTTGGCTTGAGGAGGAGAAGAACCTAGTTAAAAAAGCACTTGGTATACTGGCAATGTTTAACAAGCTTGAGATAGCCTTTAAATACCCTGCTCAGCTTTCAGTTGCGGATATTAAGCTTGTTGAAACACTTAGAGGGTTAATGGCTAATGCACGCCTATATCTCCTCGACGAGCCTCTGGCAGGTCTAGATTTTGCAACAGCCCGGAGACTACTGAATTTCATTAAAGAAATCAGGAACTCCTATAACGTGACATTCATCATAATCGAGCATAGAATAGATCTCCTCATGGAGACCGTGGATTACGTATACGTGTTACATAATGGGAGGCTCCTTGCCTCAGGTAAACCAGATGAAGTAATACAGAATCCAGATGTTGTTAAAGCATATGTAGGTGAGTAGACTTGCTAGAGATCCGCGACCTAACGGCTGGTTATGGAAAAATACCCGTTATACGAGGAATAAATATGGATGTGTTAAAGGGCGAGATCGTCGCAGTACTTGGTCCCAATGGTGCAGGTAAGTCGACTTTATTGAATACAGTGTTGAATCTTACGACTATTTTCAATGGTACTATAAGATTTAACGGTATTGTTCTCAATGAGATGAAGCCGTATGAAATAGCTAAACTGGGAATAGGAATTGTTCCTCAGATTGACAATATTTTCCCTAATTTAACCGTCGATGAGAATCTAGCCCTGGGAGCGTATCTCAGAAGAGGCGATCCAAATGTAGCCTCAGATGTAGGGGAGGTCTTAACTCTATTCCCTGAGCTAGCAAAAAGGCGTAGACAGAAGGCAAAGACTCTGAGTGGCGGCGAGAGGCAAATGTTAGCGATAGCCAGAGCTCTCTTAGCTAAACCATCATTACTCTTACTAGATGAACCAACAGCAGGGCTTGCACCTAGACTCGCCTCAGAGGTAATTAAGAGAATTAAGGAAATCAGTAAATCAACCGAGATCACGATACTAATAGCAGAGCAGAACGTTAAGAAAACCCTTGAAGTAGCTGATAAAGCCTACGTATTAGTCGGAGGCGAGATAACAGGGTCTTATACCAGCGAGGAGTTTTCAGTAGCAAAAATAGAGAAGATGTTCTTCATGGGCGAGCGTGCCGCATACTGATCCTCTAGCATCAGCCTCTAGACTAGGTAGTATAGCTCGTGCCGCTCTCTTAGATAGGCTAGAGTCCTCTTCACGTCCTCGGGGTTTATCGGGTATGGCCTCACGTCTAGTCTATAGCTCCGTGAGGGCACTACCTCCATTAACCAACCATATGTCTCCGGGGTATTCTCCTGAGGTAGTATAGGTATTGAACGTAGTGTCTGAAAACGTTTCTAAGCCACTTGTTCTCGTGGTTGATAACGTAGTCTACTATCTCCTCGCTTAGAGACTTACCCTCGAGGTACTGCTTAAACAGGTTGCGGTAGTAGGACATTGTACCGGGACTCGCCACTCTCCGGCACATCTTCCTCTCCCTGAGTAACTCCTCGAAGCCCGGCTCCCACTTGAACACCACGTGTGCTAGGCTCGAGCAAAGCATCTTCCTGAGATCCTCCCCGAAGTTCTCCACTGTGAACCTTAGTAGTGCTTGCTTCAAGTACTCGTCTCAAGTAGCAAGCGCTATGGCCTGTGGTATTAGAGAGTAGTCGATAGACCCGTCCTCACGGATGATCCCAACGGCCCGAAGTCTATCAATCCCCTTGACTATTTCGTTAAACTCTCTCTCCTCTAGGTGTTGAAGAGCCCTGTAGACCACTTCATCGGGAGCCCTCCTAACGCCATGTAGGTAGTTATACATCGCACCCTTGGAGATGGCTAGGGCTTCAAGGGCCTTGGTGAGCCCGAGTTTACGCTTAACCCTCTTGAGGATAAGCCTCCCCGCATCATCCCCGAGAGCACTAGTATTGACCCTATCGTACCAGTGATTAGCAAGCATGATTTCACCTAGTAGTTCACGCCCCCACCGCGGAGGCGTGGACCTGGGGTAGCCCAGTAAAATTTATCTGGGTATTTAAAGGAGGAGCGCCGGGGGCGGGATTTGAACCCGCGCGGGGTTTCCCCCACCGGCTTAGCAGGCCGGCGCCCTACCAGGCTAGGCGACCCCGGCTCATTTATTTATTATTTTGAACAGGGTTTTAAATGATAACTCTGCTTTAATTAGGGTAAGGTTTTTCACGGATAAATCCTTTAACTCGAGCTTAACCTTAAAGGAGGAGATCAGATTAACGAATAATGTCCAAGTCTTTTTAAGATAATTACCGTGGCCATTTTATAGTGGTGATATAGTGTTCGATAGACCGAGGCTTAAATTGGTAACCGTTAAAATGCCAGAGCTATATATTGAGGGAATAGATGAACTTGTGAGAATAGGCAAATACAGAAATAGAAGCGAAGTCATCAGAGTAGCTATTAGAGAACTTTTAAGGAAAGAGCTTTGGATGAAAGAAGTTGAAGTAACACGCCTTTAAGCTCTCAACGTCTCTTTTCTCGCTTTATTAAATAAAAGGATAACCACTGGGTCATAGTCATCTAGTTTTTGTATTCCTTGCGGCGGATAATAATCTGGAATAATTCTTAAAACCTCCTTCATCTCGATGGGGGTTTTGTAAATTAATGGATTTAATATCTCCATAGCGAAAGCATACTTAGCTCCTCTAATGTAAGCGAAATCTTGTTCACCTACGCCACTATCAGGTCTCATGGATAAAATCCTTATAATGTACTCAGGCGTACCCATCAATACTTCTCCTACAACGTATTCTCCCATGAAAGCCTTAATGCTGCCCGATACATACAAGACCACTCTATCTCCAGTTTTCACGGGAGAAGTCTTATGAGGAAGCTTTCGCAATTCAAATTTCTTTTTACGAGTAAAAATTTTATATGCAAAAACCGGTTTTATTGGGATCACTATTACCGTCATTACTTGAAACCACGTAGTTTACTATTAAAGAGTACATGATACCTGCTTAATAAGGTATTCCCGAGATCTGTTCTTCGCTGAGAAACTCGCTAAGCCCTAGTTATCTCCATCTAGAAAACACAGTATTGACTTGTGGGAAAAATTGAAGACGCGTATTTCAATAAAGTTACTTTACTCCAGAAATCTTCAGAGCGGGGCATCATGGAGAGAAATAAATTATAAAGTTTAGAATTAAATTAAAAATATTGGTGCTGACAGCTGGTATATCTGATTAGTGATGAGTGATACCGGGGCTTAGGAGGTTTCTTAACTTTGGAGGTAGTGCGTGAAGGAGATGGAGTATTAATATACATAGATGAGAAAAGAAAATTTGTGGTGAAAGTTCAGAGAGGCAAAATACTTGGCACAGACAAAGGATATATTCTACATGATCAACTCATAGGGCAACCCTACGGTTCGTTTATAAAAACAAGCAGAGGTTACACAGCTTTACTGCTTAAACCATTGAGACAAGACTACGTTACGAGTATTCGAAGAGTTACGCAAATTATTTACCCTAAAGATGCAGCTCTCATGATTTATCTCTCAGGGATAAATCCGGGTAGTAGAGTTGGAGAAGCTGGTGTTGGGTCAGGCGCATTAACGGTTGCAATCGCATCCATTATAGGTGACAACGGCATATTATATGGTTTCGATGTATCGAAGAAAGCACTAGAATGCGCCAGAGAAAACCTTGAAAAAGCTGGTTTACTGCATCGAGTTATCTTAAAAGAGCAAGATGTTAGGATGGATTTGAACGTGGAGCCCTTAGATTCATTCTTCCTAGATATACCTGATCCTTGGAACGCTTTGGTGAACGTAAGTAAGGTTTTGAAACCGTCTTCAACAATACTGATCTATACTCCAACAATTAACCAGGTCGAGAGAACAGTAATAGCTTTGCAGAACACTGGTTTATTCAGAGATGTACGTGTATATGAGTTACTGCTGAGAGAGTACCAAGTTGAACCAGGCGCAGTAAGACCCTTAACACGTATGATTGGGCATACAGGGTACATTATATTTGCTAGAAGGATCTCACAAGTGTCTACCCTTAACGTACAAGATAACAGTGTGAAGTAATCCATTATCGTCTCTTACATCAATGATCTTCTCTGGTCGCCAACCAGGTATCCTAAACTCGTGACTAACGACTCTAGCACCGTCTCTAAGTTCTTTCTCAAGCTTAGGTCTCAGCATCTCATTAACAGATGTTAGGAGAAACATTGTTACAACTGTTGCATCACTTATATCTACTTCGAAAAAATCCCCATGAATGACATCCGCTTTACCCTCTATTCCTTCATCCTTTATTCTAAGTAGAGCTAGCTTGTACTTTTCACGATCTATCTCTATTCCCACCGCTTTCTTCACGTTGAATTCTTTAACAGCTACTACGAGTATTCTTCCATCACCGCAACCGAGATCATAGACAACGTCTTCAGGGCCAGCATTCGCAGCTTTAAGCATTGCTCGAACAACAGGATAAGGTGTAGGTACAAATGGAACAAACACCATACACTACAACCCATATCATATAAGAGTTTAAAAATAAGGGGGTATTAATGGTGATTTAAGTTGACTGAGATGTAGGAACTTCTACTCCGAGTGATTTAAGTTTTTCAATCATTTCGCTAATAGCTTTCCCTTCATCCGGTTGCAAAGCATCATTTAATGGAAGCCTTGATAGAAGCCAGTGAACACTGTTATCTTCTAGTTCAACTAGTATTTGCGGTAACCAACTCATACCGAACTCGTCTTTATCTCCATAGTCGACAAGGTACACGTAATCTTCGACTTTAACTTCCAGTGGTACATTTAGAGCTTTGCTAAGTTCCTCTGCTAGTTTTAACCATAATTTATGATAGGGGTGGTGTTCAGCCGTTACTACAACCACTTTCCTCGCTTTCATCTAGATCAACCATGTAACTCTTTTTATTCCACCTATGTGGACTTCGACTTAAAAATCTAATTTTATATTGGAAGCTGCTTTGGCTTTCTCTCTTCTTCTGGTCTCACTTTGATTATTCCAAAGTGTATTGCGCACGATATACAGTAACATTTCTCCACGGGATATTTCATTATAACCGCGCCCTTCTTCTCGAGTTCCTCAGCTAAGCCCGGCGGAACCGGACTATACATTCTTGTTACACAGATAGCTTTATCGGCTGGTACTAATGCGCCGCAATTATCACACATGATTCTTTCCACAGAGCCTTTATCGCCTTTTCTACGTCCACGACTTTCTCTTTTCTTAGGCAAGCAGATCACCCTTACCTAGTACTATGGTTAGAATAGCCTCTTTTATTTTTATAATTTTATATTTGGAACCAACAAGGGACCTAGAAGCACTGAGAGCAAGTAAGTCTATTACTTATATATTTGCTTTCAGGGGAGATTTATTATCCATGAATCTATGTAACTCGCTTCCACCAGTTATATCCTCCCATTTAATACCTAGTGCTAGTAAGAGTTGCTCTAGCCCGGATTTCATTGTGTCAATGTATTTTTCAGGGTCGATTTCGTATTGTTTAGCTAACTGTATAGCCTTATATCCGTCTCCTCCTTTAACTTTCACCACTAATATCACATCTCCTTCTTGTACGTTTACACCGTATTTCAGTAATTGCATAGCGGCCTTCACGTGGGGTGGTTTATTCTTAGTGTAAGCAGATGGATTCTTCGTCATGGCCATTTTAATTGCTAACATGTCTAAAGGTATCTCTTTGTGTTTTAAGCCGTGGTAGTATCTCCTTATTTCTTTTTCAAGCCAATGTATGAACTCCACGAAGTCCTCTGGGCTTTCAACGCTTTTCAATTTATCGAGTAAATCAGTGAAAAGCAGTTTAACGAACTCAGGCGTGTTTCTCTTCTTAGCTACGAGTCCTTTTACTTCGATATCTCCGTTTTTCGTTCTACCAAGGTAATTCTTTCTAAGCCCCGTGAAAACCACGAATGAGAATTCTTTATCCACTTCGATATCTAATCCAAGGCTTTGCTGTATCCACTTCTGTAATAGTTCTAGTTGTTTCTGTGTAGGAGACCATACAAAAATGGAGTCTGTGTCCCCGTAGAGAGTTTTAACCCCCATTTCAGCTGCTTTCAGTACAATGCTCATGAAGGATCTTCTGCCAAGAGCTGTAACGCTCTCGGCGACTGCTGGTGAGTAAAGGGAGAACCGCTCATCGCCAAAGACTCCGTAACTTGCATTAATGAATACTTTAATAGCTCTTTGAACGACATCGTACCAAGTTCTTAGATCACTAGGCAACGTTTTATCCTTGCCTCTCTTCTTGTAAATTTCTACTCTAAAATCTCTCAGTATACCAGTTATTTGTGCGGTTAAACCAGGGAAATCTGTGCATACAACGTGGATAGTTTTCCCTGTTTCATCAACTACACCGGATTTCCTACTGCACCAATCAACGTCAACTGTTTCATAACTTAAATTATAGTTCTTGATAACGCTTGGATACAGAGATGCGATATCGAGAACTACTACGTTGAAGAAAACACCTTGAGGAGGTATAATTACTAGTGCTCCTGCATACTTTTTACCATCTATAACAGCTCTAGTCGAGGCTCTAACGTGTTTAGCTATATCTTCTTTATTGGGTACCAGGTAGTTTAGTCTCCTGTGCTCCCAGAAGAATAGATTTTGAATCCACCCAGATATCTGCCTCCTGCACAGTTCCTCGATACTTGTTTTCGATATACGAGCCATGAGGATCATTAGTTTCCACACGAGTTCATCGCTGAAAGTAGTTAGTGTTAAAGTTATTTCAGCGTCGCGTAGGTTATAAGCAGCTAGTAATCCAGCTGAAACATCGCTCACAGTTTCCTCGAACCCTATTTTAGTTACACCTAGTAGAGCATGTGATACAGCATCTAGTTTATCCTCCTGGTATTTCCCCCCGAAAGCATAGTTCTTAATCGCTTTATTTGAGAAAAACCTGTATAGGTCTAAGTGTATGCTCGACTCAAATCTCGCCAAATCCTCCTTTATTTGTATGGGAATAAGGTACCTCGGTATACCTAGTTTAAGTGATCTTGTGTATAGATATATCAAGTCGAATTTATCTCCATTATATGTTAAAATGATTGGATACCTGGAAACAGCTTTATAGAACTCTAAGAGCATTGCTTTCTCGGAGTCAAAGATCTCTATTTCAGCGTTCGCAGGGTAAACCTCCTCACTCGCGTAGAGAAATGAGTTCTTGAATGGCCGTGAAAACATAAACACTTTCCTGAATCCATCGTTCCCTGCGATAGCTAAGCTTATAACAGGGTACTCTGCGAGCTTCGGGTTTGGAACCCTACCTCTAAATGGAGTATACACCTCGATATCTATGGATGCTCTCTTAGCCTTAGGCGGTGGTTCCTCGAAGAGTTTCGCGAACTCCTTTGCTAGCGCTCTGGTTAAATCAGGTTCCTTCTCGAAGATTTTTTCAATGGTTTTAATGACTTCCTCGGGTATTACTGGTTCAACGAGTATAGGTTTTTTTGACTCATTATTTGAGATAACGTAGCGCATTCCCGGGATGAGATCCATGTCATATATGTAGTTAGCATGATACTTGATCTTCGCTTCCCACGCGTTACCGACTTTACTCCTCAGTTTTCTAACAGCGAGAGGATCTTTCGTGACTACTTTAGTTAATTTTATCCTTTGCATTGTTAACGGGTTAATTTTCTCGACTTCCTCGAAACCTTCTAAACTATCATCTGTGATTTTCTTTTTCAACTCATCTGGGTTTTCATCGGTTAGAAAATAGGGTTTATGTCCATAGGGATCAGGTACCTTAATGATCCTCGAGCCGTCTTCACTTAGGAACTCCATTACTGCTTTTCCAATTTTTCCATCATAATATACATTGAGGAGATAACAGGGTGACTTAATGATTTTTTCGAAGCTCCTCTTATATGGAAGCACGTGGAGATCACGTGACTGGAGAAGCGAAAATTCCCCATTGCTAGTTTTCATGGTATTCACGGTTTCTCCTCTCCACGAATAATCATAATGGCTTTAGCTAAATCCCCTTTAGCTTTTAATAGTGCTTCAACAGCTTTCTCCCTTGTAACACCTGTGTAATCAATGATGAACTTTATATCGTCTTCAGATACCGGCACTTGTACTTCTTCTTTTTCCTGTTGCTCTTTAACTACTTCTTCTTGCCCCGTTACCTGATATATTACTTGACCCTGCATTTTGAAAGCCACGACTTGAGGAGATGAAACTACGATTTTCTTATTACCCATGTATAATTCGACTTTTTCAACTCCACGTAGTTCTTCTACCTCTATTCCGTATCTTCTGAGGAGTTTCCTTAACTCGTGGGGGTTCAAAAACGCCAATTAAGCACACCTCCTATTCTACTTATAAAGGTTAATTCTTATAATGTTTAAAAACAACCATGCTTATTCATCGCGAATTAGATGGTGATCTAATGGAATTAAGAATTCTAGGCGGAGGCAGAGAAGTAGGTAGATCAGCCGTTTTACTCAAGGAGTCCAATAGGTCAGTGTTACTGGATTATGGAGTTAACTTTGACGAGAAAGATATTCCGCAGTTACCTATACATGTTCGGCCAATTGACATATCAGCTCTGGTTATATCGCATGCACACTTAGATCATGTCGGAGCTGCACCATACTTATACATTACTGGTAGCCCAAAATCAATTGCTACTAGGCCGACACTAGATGTAGCTAAATTACTCACAGTAGACTTCTTGAGGCTAAACTCCTACTACATAGATTACGAGTTAAGAGAATTCGATAAAATGTACAATAATTCGGTTTTTCTCAATTACGGTGAAAGCGTGGAAATAGATGGATTTAACATCAAGTTATTCAACGCTGGTCACATCATTGGTAGCTCAATGGTTTACGTTGAGACTCCTCAAGGGGAGAGAGTACTGTATACAGGTGACTTCAACACTATACAGACTTGGACTCTAAGTAGCGCTGAAACGCCTCCCGTGGAACCATCCACGATTATAATAGAATCAACTTATGGTGGTAGAAACCACCCGCCTAGACACCTTGTTGAGAAAAAATTACTGGAGGTGGTTGAAGACACTATTGATAGAGGAGGCATTGTGTTAATACCTGCTTTTAGTGTCGGTAGAACACAGGAAGTAATGACAATGCTTTATACTCAAGCCCCATACTTGGATATTTACATTGATGGCATGAGCAGAGATATCACTGATTTATACTTGAGACATAAGAAATTCCTAAGGGACTCGGATTTATTCAGTAAAGTTGTTGAAAACGTAGATTTTGTGAAAGATGTATCCATGAGGAAAAAAATACTGAAAAAACCATGCGTAATTATTGCATCTGCTGGAATGCTTAAAGGTGGACCCAGTTTATATTATCTCAAACAAATATACAGTGATCCACGCAACACGGTTGTATTAGTAAGTTATCAAGCAGTGAACAGCAATGGGCACAAAATATTGGAACAAGGAAAACTAGAAGAACAATCCATAGATCAAATATCAGCTAGAATAATATGGCTTGATCTTTCTAGCCACGCGGGTAGAGATGAAATAGTTAAATTCGTCAGCCGATACAAGGGAAGCTTAAGGAACATTGTGATCATTCATGGAAACTTGGAAGAAGCATCCGATCTCTCGAGCTCACTAAGAGGTAAACTAGGCGAAGATATAAATATACACATTCCATCAAATGGAGACGCAATCAACATAGAGTGATAAACTATAATGCAAGATAGAGTTATTGCAGTGTTTTTAAATCCCTTTAAACAATTAGAATTAAAGGGCGCCGGGGTAGCTCAGCCTGGAAGAGCGCCGGGCTGTTAACCTCGCGGGTTCGAGCCTGGCAGTCACCCGGTGGACCGGGGTTCAAATCCCCGCCCCGGCGCTTTTAACTTAGTTCCCTAGTAAAAAACCATATTCCCCCACATATAATTCTGAGAACTAGAGGGATCTCTGTTCGAGTCTTTGATTAACCGAGTTATTCACGGGTTTCATTGCTCTCTGCCATGGATTTAACTAACTTTGCCAATGGAGATGTTCTCAGTGAAAATAATGTTACCTTGGTGAAGAATAGTTTTATTGTAAACTAAAATGGTAATACGTGTAGGTTAAATAATGAGTGAGAAGTTTAAAAACTCTGTACTATGGTTTAAGGCCCTAGAAAGTCCTCCGGCTTTGGTGGTTCTGGTTTTAATCCTTTTCTCTGCCTGATCTTAGCTATTAGATCCATGAGTAGAGAGT
Organism: Desulfurococcaceae archaeon; assembly: GCA_023269825.1. GTDB lineage: Archaea > Thermoproteota > Thermoprotei_A > Sulfolobales > Desulfurococcaceae > UBA285. The sequence goes on along the minus strand of JAGDWI010000003.1, from coordinate 184,659 downwards.
CTGGAACAGGAGCCCATCTACTGAAGTCTTGGCCCCAGATGGCTTTACCGGCTGTAGCGTTTCTTAACATGTCTGCTACGTCGAATGATTCTGCTACTGGAACTTCGGCCATGACTCTAGCTAGGTTTTCTGATTGCTGTATATCTAGGATTTTGCCACGCTTCTTAGTAATCACAACTGATAGGTTTCCAACATATTCCAATGGGGTTCTAATGTCGAGTTTTAATATGGGTTCTAGTAGCGTGGGGTTCGACGTCAACATTCCAGCGAATATAGCGTTTCTCACTGCTGGATATATTTGCGCAGGTCCTCTGTGAGCTGGATCCTCGTGTATCACCGCGTCATGTAAAACAACTAAGAGCCCTCTTACTGGTTCTTGTGCTAATGGCCCTTCTCTCATAGCTAGTCTGAATCCTTGTATAACGGTATCTCTTACTTCTCTAAGATACTGTACACCCGTAGTTAAGTCTACGAATATGTTTATATTTTCATCAATAGTCATTATTCTTCTAGCCATATCAGTATCCCAGCCAGCGTGATCTCTAAGGATCTTAGCTCTCTCGCGTGGATCCATGTCCTCGCTTACTAGTCCTTCCTGTATTAACTTAATTGTAGTTTCATCGAGCGGCTTCACGCTAATGTAGAATTTATTGTGCTTATTGGGTGATTTCCCTTCAAATATCTGGCTCTCGTTTCTCACAGTTTCACGGTAGACTATTACAGGTGGAGATGCAACTACATCTAATCCATAGATGTCTTTAAGTAATGTGAGAGCTATTTCAATGTGTAACGTGCCTACACCGCTTAACAAGTACTCGCCAGTCTCTTCGTTTATCTTAACAATGAGACTTGGGTCTTCTAAGTGGAGTTTATAGAGTGAATCGATGAGTTTCGTGAGTTGCTGGGGATTCTTTGGTTCAAGAGCAACTGTTACAACGGATTCAGTAATCATTCTCATTTTCTCGAATGGAACCACAGAGTCTTTCAGTATACTTGATACTATTGTTTCACCCGATCTCGCTTTATCTAAACCTAGAGCGGCGGCAATGTTTCCTGCTGGTATTTCATCAGCGAGCTCTCTGTATGGACCCATGTAGAGACTTACTTGGAGTACTCTTTGAAGCGTTTTAGCGTTTACAAGGTATACTTCTTCACCGGGTTTAAGTGTACCTGAGAATACTCTCCCTGTAGCTACTATGCCTGCGTGAGGATCCACCTTTACATCTGTAACCATAATTACCAATGGTCCATTAGGATCGCACTCCATCATGTATTTCGCTACTTCACTATTCATGTCACCATGCCATATCTTCGGGATTCTATACTTCTGTGCTTCTTTCGGGTTGGGTGTAAACTTTACGACCATATCTAATATTGCTTCATGTAGTGGTGCAGCTTTCTGTAACTCTGCTACGGCATCTTTTCCTCTGTTATAGATGTCTATGATATCGCTGATCTTTATGCCTTTCTGTGCGGCAAGTGGAATCGTGAGACCCCATCGATCTCTAGCTGAGCCGAATGCTACTTGGCCTTTCGCTGGATCCAGTAACCATGCTTTCTGAAACTCTTTATCAGCGTAGTTAGCGATGAGTGTGTTAATGTCTTTAACTATTTGAACCAGTCTTTGCTGAATTTCCGTTGGCGAGAGCTTTAGTTCTTTTATCAACCTATCGATCTTATTTATGAATAATATTGGTTTAACGCGTTCCTCTAGTGCAACTCTAAGGTACATTTCAGTTTGAGTCATTACGCCTTCCACGGAGTCAACAACTACTATAGCACCATCTATTGCTCTAAGAGCTCTAAGGGTTCTCGACTGGAAGTCTACGTGTCCAGGTGTATCAATTAAGTTAATAACGTATGGTTTTCCATGGTATTCGTGGTATAAGCTCACGTTTGCTGCTTTAACAGTCATTTGCCTTTTCTGCTCGATATCAAGGTAGTCTAATGCTAGTACTTGCCCAGCCAATTTCTCCGAGAGGAGTCCTGCAGCGCTTAGTAGGGAATCAGATAGCGTTGTTTTACCGTGGTCTACGTGAGCTGTTATTCCAATATTTCTAATATACTCCACATTCTTCATTATTTTGAGTACATCTGCAGTTTGCTTATATTTAACCATTATTCAACACCGGTTTAAGCATATCATTATGTGTTATATTCAAAATAGCAATTTATACCTTATAAAAAATCCCTGTGTTTTCAATCATATTTTATAAACTTATTTCTCATTGATTCAAGTACTTTAACTAGTTTTCTCTTAGCGTAATTTACAGCGTCTCTAGCTTCTTCACGGTACTCTTGTAGTCTACCTCTTATTGTTACATCGATTGATACGTTAACAGCTTCACCGGTTTTCTCAATACTAACGGAAACGTTGAAATCTGTTTTCGGTGGAAGCAATTGTTTCAAGTACTCACTAGTCTCTTTTTCTACAATAGTGACTAGTTCTTCGAGTTCATCATCCGACATATTCTTGAGTATTTCTAAGTATTCTTTTTCTCTACCGTGTTTACTCAGCGTTTACTCACCGAGGAGCAGTTATACCGTACTTAGCGAGTGTTTCCCTAAGCTTATTTTCTATGTCATTAATCTGCTTGGTTAAGAAATCGAGTTGTTTCTTGTACTTGTCTCTCTTAATGATTAGTAGCTCTTTTCTCTCTTCAAGCTCTTTTGTTACTTCTGCTTTTGATTTCTTCACGAGTATGTGGCCAACAGCTTTATATAACTCTGCATCAGCACCAAGGTTTTTCAAGGTATCCATGATGTTTTCTATTTCACTCAACTCTGCTTCAATAATTCTTAACTCGGCATCGATTCTTGAATGGTGTTCTCTTAGAGTTTGATACTGAATCAATAATTGTTGAACTTCCGGTGGAAGCGTTTTCTCAGACATTCTTAATTTCACCTGCTAATTCCAATAACATTAACATAACACCTATAAAACTATTGTTTAATGCTCTTATTTTCCCAGCGTTAACGCATTCTAGTTTAATGACTAAGTAGTTATCTTTCTCCAAGTACATTTGACCACTGCAATCGCTCGGTAGATTTCTTAGTTCTGGTGAAAGCGATTCCAGTAGAGATCTAAGAGTTCTCTCAGAGTTCAATTTCAACCTGTATTCTACGCAGACACTCATTTTTCATTGCCTTTTTTCAACACGGATTATTCTTAGAACTGGTCCAACTGGTTTTCCATGTATATTTGTGAACTTTAACTCAATGTACTTGCTTTCACTCAAATGTATAATAATATCCGGTTTCTCGCTGAGAATCTTCTCGAATATTTTAGTTAATAAATCGGCGATGTAAAAACAATCGCTTGAAACACAGTTAGAGTAATTTATGGATAATGAGCTAGCGCCATATGTTTTAGAGGACTCAGGGTTTTCCCTGGATAGCTTTACGCCACGTACCTTTATTACAGCGAGGTTTTTCAACGCTAAATGACCCGAGGTATCCTCTGTGACCTCGTATATTGCTATTGAGGATGGGTTTCCTCCGCAATCTGATACTATGAGAATATATTGGTATCCAAGTCTATTAGCCTCAATTGCTAATTCCACTAGTGACTTATGTCCTCTATTTATTTTACTTGCACTAGGAATAATTGAAACCAGGTCTTTAATAAAACTCCTGGTTCGAGGAGACGGTCTCCGAGAAGTTGTTACTAGTAACAAAAATTTAATCCCTAATTATAATGCTCGGAAAAGTCTTTGATACCTCGGTTTTCGGTGTATATGCTCCTCCAGCCCATTTCGCTCCGCATTTCTTGCACATCCATATGCCTGTGCTTAATCTAACTACTTTTCCTCTATGGGCGCAGAATGGGCAAACGTGTGGCGCATATCTACGCGTTAACACATCTCTTACTTTCTTACGTAGGGTTGAACCATATCTAGCTCCATATCTTCCCGCTATTCCAACTATTTTTGTTCTACCCATAGTTATGCACCCATCTCCGATAATGGTTTAGTGTATTCTTGGGGGTTATTTAATACGTTTTTCATGTAACTTATTAACCATTTACTCTTATCGATCGCTATATCTACAGCTTTCTCCAGTGTAATCCTAGATATTCCTTTTTCACCTTTCTTCTGTGCACCGCATACTCTTTCCTTTTCATCAACAGCTATGGTTAATATTGAGTCCGAAATAGTTTCTTCCTCTAGGGTTGGATCAACGATTATAACGTCGCCTATGATAGCCATAGTGACGGTTGCAACAAGAGTTGATATTGGTAGATTTCGCTCCTTAATTTTCTTATCAATTCTGTATCCTTGCTCTGTCTTGGTTAAACTAGGTATTTTTGTTGTTGCAAGTGCTAGCATAGACGCTAACATACTTGCATCAATGGCGTTACCGGCGTGATCCACTAGGTATATGTCGTTATAAACCACCCACACTGTTCTCTCCGGCTCAATCACGAGTTCGTCGAGTTTTATGACTTTTGGTTCTCTAATGGAGCGATCTACTACTCTAGCCAACTCTATTGCGTTTTCATCTGGTGGACCTGGTTCGAAGGAGGGTGAAGCTAGTGGAACAAACTCTGCGTGAACTTGTAAAACACCCTCACTGGGTCTATCCCTGAAGGGTGCGCCGAGATCTAATTTTACTCCGACTAATACCTGTGTTTTACCGAGTCTCACTAATGCGCTTCCTTCCGCTTTTTCAATAGGGTTTAGTATTACACTTATAGGTCTATAGTCAAGTAAACCTCTATTGTCTATTCTTTCACCGCGTTTAAGCAGCTTCACTATGTACTCTATGTACATTCTAGGATATAATTCACGCTCCGGTGTAACACTCATTGTGCTTTCACCTCTTCAAGTAGCTTCATGTACTTATAGTGTAAAGCATCTTTAGCCACCCTGTATATTTGATCTACTGCCTTAAATGCTAATTCCATACTGGTTTTTAGTTCTTCTCTCGTTAATACTCCATTTAACTGGAATAGAACTATTTCACCGAGGTTCGGCGCTATTCCAATAGGTAAATCGGCTTCACCATATTGGTCTTCGAGCTCATTCACATCGACAACAATTGTTCCATTTATTTTACCTATGGCTACACCTATCACAAGATCCTTCATTGGTATTCCAGCATCAGCTAATGCTATGGAAGCCGCAGTTAAACCAGCAGTTCGTGTCCCACCATCGGCTTGGAGAACCTCTATGAAGACATCTATTCCCGCTCTCGGAAATAACTGCGTGAATACAACTGCTTCTAACGCTTCCCTTATAACTTTTGATAACTCTATTTCCCTCCTCGTAGGTGCAGGTGATTTTCTCTCATCGGTGGAGAAAGGCGCCATATGATACCTAACTCTTAATACTGCTCTATCAGGCATGCTTATATGTCTCGGTAGAGCTTCGCGAGGTCCATATACCGCTGCTATAACTCTTGTTCCCCCATATTCTACTAATGTGCTTCCATTTGCATTCTTTAGGACTCCTACAGTTATCTTCACCGGTCTAATCTCATCTGGTTTTCTCCCATCTACTCTTTTCCCATCTTCTCTTATTAGTATGGGTTTACTGCTCATGTTTTACACCCAGCATTGATTCTAAAAACATTCTTACCTCCTCCGTTAATCCTTTCATATGGGCTTTTGCTTCTATTAACTTAATGGCCTTTATTAAGACCTCGAGCTTGGCTTCATCAGGGCACTTAGCCCAAACATACCCATTTAATCCTATCACGATCTCGCATTTAGTCATAGTTGTTAACAAGTTGTGCATGCTTCCTTTTTTACCTATGACTCGGGCAACTTTACTTGGCTTAATATCAATAACGAAACCATCAATAATTTTCCCCAAGCCCTTACCCTTGGTTGTAAGAACGGGGTCCCTTAAGCGGTCGAACACGGCTACTTTAGCTAAGACGTAATCCCCTATATTGAGGTAGCTCCTTAAATTATGAATTGATGGATTAAATCCCTCTATGACATCGTTTGCTGGTAGAATCGCCTTGTATGGTGCTTTTATGTCGACTTCCCAATATGATAAACCCACATCGCTGATAACGCCTATTACAATATCGTCTTTGCGTGGAAAATACACTCCTTCCAGCGGTATAACAGATAGAGATCCCTCGCTTAAACTCACGATTCCAATAATGTCGCTGAAAACCCGGTTATTGTAAATATAGATGTGCTTATCGGGGAAATATCGGAGCTCTTTCTCTGGTAAAGCTTCTTCTTTATCCAGTATTGCTAAGCAGTCTCCAGGTCTGACGATTTGTCTATCTGCAACAAGGATCTTCATGCTTTACCCCACGCTTAAGATCTTAATATCCCCTGATCCTTTCGTCAAAGCATTAACTTTATCAATTAGTTCCTGCTGCAACCCAGCCGGTATCTCGATTTCAAGTTCCAAACTACCATCGCTTAGCCATCTACTTTTCTTAACAGTACCCATACTTTGAAGAGTTTTAATGCCTCGACTCGCGTATTCAGGAGGTATTCTTATTGCAACATATGCTTTAGCAACTTTTATTGGGATAATTCTTGCTAGTTGTGAAACTATTTCTTCGAATTGTTGCTCAGCTGATTTAAATGGATCTATGGTGACGCGTGCTTGCTCCATTGCTAGCTCTATTCTTTTCTGTGGTATAGGGAGCTTTGTTTTAGGGTCAACGACGTTTTTCGCGATTAAATTAATTATCTGAGCTTTTTTCTCCTCAATTAATTTTCTACGTTGCTCGGCTGTTAATTGTATTTCTCCATGCTTAATTATCTCGAGTGCCACCGTCCTTGGATCATCTGTGCCAAATATTTCTCTCATGGCTTCAGGTGAAGCCTTTAAACCTTTTTTAGCGTCTTTGTATACTGTGTCACTTATTAAAACATCGTCTATGCTAATACTTTTACCTGATTTAAGTTCAAGCGCACGATCAGGGTCAACTAGGATCTCGAATCTATGTCCTTTAGCTTCGAAGCGTGCAATGACATATTTTTCCTTCAATAAAGACACCTATGAAAAATACATGTTATTCGTCATGATACACGTCTATAATTTTCTTTACTAGGCTTTTATTTTGCCTTCTTTTACGAGCTCGTCAACGTAAACCTTAATTTCTTCTGGTGTGAGTATTCTAAATCTACGGGTCTCTACGTCGGCGTAGCCTAATTCTATGAAATTCTCGTAGGGTTTACTCTCGAGAATGTTTGCAAGGGCTTCCACGGCTAATTTAATTGAATCCCTTGGATCAAGTTCGTACTTGTATGTTTTCTCGAGGTACTCTAATATATTGTTGCTTTTTTCTCCTATAGCTGCAACGTAGTACCCAACATATCTACCACTTGGCTCAGTCATGTATACTTGGGGGCCTCGGTCATCTATACCAGCGAATATTATTGAAACACCGAAAGGTCTTACACCAGCATGCTGTGTGTACATTTGTTTTACATCACAAACGAGCTTCGCCAAATATTCAACGGGAATAGGTTCATCATAGTAGAATCTGTGGAGAAGAGCTTTCTGTATAGCGTAATCAAGCAAAATTCTCCCATCTCCAGCCATTCCAGCGTAACTCGCTCCCACGTGATCATCTATTTTGAATATTTTTTGAACAGATTTCTCATCTTGAAGACTAGAGATTTTTTTCTTCTCAGCTGCTATCACGACTGCTGTTTTAGTTTTCAATCCTAAGGTTGCCCATCCTCTCCTAACAGCTTCAAATGCGTATTCTACTTGGTATATCCTACCATCAGGTGAAAATATCGTAATTGCTCTATCATATGCTGCAGCCATTGATAAACCCATTTTTATCACCATGCTAATTTTTGATATACTGATGAAGGAATAAAAACTAACCTTATTTAATTTAGCACTAAGGGAATTTATATATTCTTCTACTTAAGCACTCCTCTACATTACTCAGTAGTGTTAATTTCCTTACTCTGTAGTAATCTTTAATATGAGAGTTCTCTAGTAGAGATTCTACGTCGATGCTATCTTCTAATAAAACAACAATTGTTTTACCTAAAGTTTTCGCTCCTATTACTCCTTTTAATCTAAGTAAGTGAGGTATTATTGTTGCAACACAACTTGAACAACCCTTGCTTTCAATCTCTAACATTACGCACTTCATTACCAGTGTCCCCTCCGATTTCCTGTGTAGGAGGATCAGTAGTTAAGTGAAATACTAGAGTGCGGGGGGTGGGATTTGAACCCACGCAGGCCTACGCCAGCGGATCTTAAGTCCGCCCCCTTTGACCAGGCTCGGGCACCCCCGCATTCCCATTTATTTCTACTAAATATAGGGGATTTAAATTTAATCAGTTCGTCGCGAATTAATCACTACTCATTCTGGAGCGGCATCATCATCCAGTATACATTAGTAATTTACGATGATTATATTCTTAATTTCTCAAGGTATTCGCGTGCTTTCTTGAGAGTTCCAGTTGTTCTCAATGGGAGTAATAAGCAATTCTTATCATTGATTTTCTTAACGAGACCAAGTGTTGCTAGTAAATGATCTGTGCATGTGTGGAGAACTCGAATCACGCCTCGTCCACTGTTTTCATCATATAGTATTAATTGCGGGGATGCCTTATGATACATGCTTTTACCATAGTACTCAATAAATGCTTTCTTCACGGCTTCCTCCACGTTGTTTAAGTAAACTTTATCCTCGCATAATGCAACAAACACGACATACCTTTTCCTTGGTTTTTTAACGCTTTTTACATGGGGCTCTAGAAGCGCTTTCACGCCTTTATAAATCCTTAGAGATTTACGCAGTAAAAACAGAGATAATGAAAGCATGATTACCGCAGTAAATAATAGTACTATGGAAACATACTCGAGCAAAACTACTTCACCTCTTTTCTGGATACAATAAACCATGGAACATGAGTAATCGCTTGCAAACCAATTTTCTCGGGTACATCGTACTGGGTGAGCAGAAACTTGACAATAGATAGGGGAGGATACAACTCGTACCATTTATTAGCCATAGATGACACTATGAGGGGGGCTTTTCTGCTAACATATGACCGCATCCGCCTATAGATCACTCCTCTGAGATCTAGGTTATCTGAAATCAAGGTTCTAAGGGTGATTTCTAATGGTTTAGAATAGTACTTCATGACATTCTGCTGTTTTTTATCGAAAAGATTGATGTTCTCAGTAGTTAACAATATGCTGTCAACTCTGCCGTCATGTGAAGCCCATCTAGCCGCTTCTTTATCGAAAGGGTGCACTGTTATGAATTGCTGTTTATGGTTGATTCCTGCGAGCGTTTTCCTTAACTCTGAAACATTTTTCGCCTCAATAATTACTTTCTTTATCAACATAGGAGTTAAACTAGAGTTTTTCCCCAAGAGAGCTCCTTCGATCTCCTCGCAAACGAGTACTCTGTAACCCATGGTTCGAGCTATCTTTAGTAAGTGTTCATTGCAAGTCTTCACGTATGTATCCACGAAGATCCTCGGGGACAGGGCGAGATCTCCTCTAGACGCGATCTCAATAAATTAATCCAATGTTCTTTAAATATTCGAATACGTCTTCGCTTTTCTTAGTGTTTTTAAGATAAACAGTCACCTTAACTACATCATCTATGTCTGAAACTTTTACACTACCTAAATATAGGTCTTGCTTAGAAAACCTAGCAATGAACCTACCAGTTTTCGAATCATATCTCAGGTCGAATGTTGCTCCCAGAATGCTTTTCTCAGTGGAGCTCATTTTTGAGGCTAAATAATTAAGTAATATCTCTACTTGTTGTTTACTCGTAATTTTCAGCGTTAATATCCTTATAGGGTTTCCATAGTATCCTTCCTTTTCATCTTCAATTATTTTTAAGGATTGTGATTGTAGTTCGCTGGGTAAAAGGGTTCTAATGGATTCTTCTACGCGTGAACAATCCTCTGTTGCATGGCAAAAAGTACTTATCTCTACTTGAGAAGCTTCTACTTTTCTTCTTTTAACTTGTCTGCTACTTGCCATGGTTCGCGAGCTCCTCTACTAGCTTCATGGCGTTTCCTAAGTTCTCGCTCCTTCTGCTTCTTCTTCCACTTATAGTAAATAGTTCCACGTAGACCTCTACTCTTCCTCAACCCTCTCATCTTTTTACCGGCTCCAGTGAGACCTCTAAATACTCTTCCCCGGTTCTGGGGTTCACAAATCCACTTAATCTCAGGGTCCCTGCATATAGCAGGGTGACTTCTGTCAACTAGTATAACTTCGAACCATTTGTATTTACCGTCTTCACCAACATAGTAGCTATTTAGAACCTCCATATTTCTGAATTTCCTAGCAGCTCTCTCCTCGGCAATTAACCGTAGGCTCTTGGCTGGAGCATACCCGTAGACCCCCATTCTCTTCGGCCTTCTACCTGTTCGAGGTCTAGGTTTTCTTTGACCTCCCTTACGTACTCTAACTCTCACGACGATGAAACCAATTTTAGCTTTGTATCCAAGAGCTCTAGCTCTATCTAACCTCGTTGGTTTTTCAACTCTAACAACTGCTGGTTCTCTCCTCCACTCAACTAGCTTCTCTCTCAGTAAGTGCCTCCACTCTCCTTCATATATTCTTTGCCATGTCTCAGATAGATAATGATACATGCTTTTAGACATCGTAAACACCATGCCAAATCTACTTAAGTTACTAAAGGGTTTTTATATGATAGGTTATTAAAAATGCCACCACCTGAAAAAATAATTGGAATAGTAGGTAAAACTAATGTTGGGAAATCAACGCTGTTCTCAGCTATGACCATGGTGCCCGTGAAGATAGCTGATCACCCCTTTACCACAATTGAGCCGAACATAGGAGTTACGTATCTTAGGAAAAAATGCGTACATGTAGAACTAAACTTAATGGGATGCAACCCTAGAAGTGGATACTGTGTAAAAGGATACAGGTTTATACCAGTAAAAATAATAGATGTAGCTGGCTTGATACCGGGAGCTAGTAAAGGCCGAGGTCTAGGCAATAAGTTCATGGATGATCTAAGGCAAGCCGATGTACTAATACACGTAGTTGACGCCTCTGGCTCAACAGACCTGGAGGGAAACAAGAGTAAACCAGGCACAAACGATCCCGTTGAAGAAGCGAAGTTAATTATTCTAGAGATAAATGAGTGGTTTAAGAGCGTAGTTCTACGCGTATGGAGCACGAAAATAGCGAGAACTATTGTGACAGCTCAAAACCCCGTTGACATAATATTTCAAAACTTATCAGGGTTGAGCATTAAGAGAAGACAAGTATTAGATGCAATTAATTTAGCTGGATTAGATAACAAACACCCTAAAACATGGAATCAAAACGATATAGAAAACTTCGCGGTCAAACTACGAGAGGTATCAAAACCGATCATTATAGCTGCAAATAAAATAGATTACCCCGAAGCAATAGACAACGTTAAAAAACTCATTGAAACGTTTGGTGAAGAAAACATTGTACCTGTTAGCGCTTTAGCTGAGCTAATACTGAGAAAAGCTAATCAAGCAGGGGTAATTGATTACCTTCCGGGAGATGAGGAATTCAGGTTAAAATCACCTAGGGAAACTCTCCCGAAAGACCAAGCTAAAGTACTGGAATTAATAGAGAGAAACGTGTTCAAAGTATTTAAAACAACAGGTGTCCAGGAATTATTGAGGAAAACCATCTACGATAAACTCAAGTTAATAACAGTGTATCCCGTTGAAGATGAGAACAAATACACGGATCACTATGGAAACATTTTACCGGACGCATATTTAGTCGAGCAAGGTACTACTGCGAGAGAACTGGCGTACATGGTGCACACTGATTTAGGTAATAGTTTTCTATACGCTATAGATGCTAAGAGGAAGAGGCGTATAGGTGAATCTCATGTACTGGAAGACGATGATGTCATCAAAATAGTTGCTACTAAGTCTAAGTAGATTCCTCTACTTCTTCTTCCTCAAAACTGCGTTGATATGAAACTAGGCTAGCCCAGTATCGTCTCGCATACCTGTAGTAATAGTCGTCTTCTTTCCTACCTCCAAAAGCCTCTATGCCACCGTTTCTTAGTTTCTCCTTTAACTCATCAGCTTCTTTCGTTGAGAGCTCGTTTCTTCGAACAAGGTACTCGATTACTTCAAAAGCCTCCTCGACGCTTTTACATCTCCTTATGTAATCTACGACGGTTGGGACATAGCCTCTCCAAGGATCAATATTTCGCATTCTTAGTTTAAGTTGCTTTGGGTTACCGGAGAACATTTCATCGGCTAACCTCGGAAACTTCTTCTTAAAATCCTCTACATCATACTCAGGTACCATGTATTTCACTCATAAGATATTATAGGCTTAGGGGGATATATAGTATTACTTGGTACATCTCTATAGAGAACTGTTCCAGGTAGAATCCAACTATTAGAACCTATTTTAACGCCGGGATTAACTGAGACATTTACACCTGTTTTAGAGTTTGCCCCTATAATTGCCCCCAGTTTTCTTCTACCAGTATCTTCGAGAACACCCTTGATCATGATTTTAACTGGTTTACCATCATGCCTTAGGTTCGCTAGAACTGTTCCAGCGCCGAGGTTAACGTTTTCGCATATTACGCTGTCACCAATATATGATAAGTGATGAGCGTGAACGTTTTCAAATAAAACGCTTTCTTTTACTTCCACGGTAAAACCTATCTTAGAGTAGTCACAAATAACGCTCCAAGGTCGAATATAAGAATTCGGCCCTATATCAACGCGTTTTCCAACGTAAACGGGGCCTTCGATGACTGTGAAAGGATGTATTGTGCTTTCTTCGTCGATGTAAACTTTTCCAGTAATGTGCACTGGTTCAATTATTTTACCTTTAATCACAGTGTCTATATTTAGTAGAGCTATTTTATTAGCCTCTATTACATGCCAGGGCTTTCCTACATCTAGCCAGCCTTTATCATACATTAAAACCTTTACTGGTTTCTTAGACGCAATTCTGTTGACTATGTCGGTGGCTTCTATTTCTCCACGTGGGCTCAGCGGCACATCTCTATTTTCTAAGATATCCTTGGTATTAAGTTTATATATCCCCGCGTTTACAACGTTGAATTCAGGTTTCTCGGGTTTCTCTATTATCTTGCTTAAATATGGGCCGTTTAAGTACAGTACCCCGTAATTTCTGGGAACATTAACGTTCACCCCAACGATGGCGCTATGGTTTTCTCTAGCTAGTTTTTCATATATACTCCAATCTTCTAAGAAGAGATCGGAGTAAGCGATGAGAACATCTTCATCTAAACCAATGTATTCACTCGCTTTCAGAATAGCGTCCCCGGACCCACGTAATTCCTTTTGATCAATCGTTTTGACTCTACCATTAAAATAACCACGAGTTTCAAGGAAATTAATGATGTGTTCTTTAAGATATCCAACGACTACAACTACTTCTTCCACTCCAGCATTCAACATGGAACCAATGTGCCACTCCAATAGAGGTTTACATAGAACTGGGATCATGGCTTTAGGTCTAGTTTCAGTGATGGGTCTAAGTCTTGTGCCTTCACCGGCAGCAAGAATTATGCCTTTCATTCACGTACCCTTTCACAGTAACACTATTTTTTAATGTACTAAGAGTTAAAATAACCCGTATTTGTAAACAATACAGGATATATTATAAAATTGACTCAAACACGTGATTTTCCTAAAAATACATAGTGTGAATTCTATTTTTGTGCTTGTTTAAGCTGAATGGGTGATATAACAACTGCTGGTTTTAACCCCTCCGGCGTTGGCACCATTAATAGTTTTGTTTTATACACTTCTACTCTTCTAATCGGGTAAATCTTCCTCGCTTTTTCAGATACATCGTTTGAAATAGTTCCTTTAAGTACTTCTTGTATTAATTCATCCAATGTGAGCTCGCTTGCCTTCTGCATTATGTATTCTCTCATTATTCTTCTAATGGCTCTTCTTTGGCTTGTTTTACACCTGTAACTTGTTAGAGCAACAATGGTTATTCGAATAATGTATCCGTCTTTGGTTTGGACATCGAATATTCCTTGTATTTTGCTACTCTTTCTCCTAACAAGGCTTTTCATGTAATCACGTGCCAGTTCATGTCCTTTAAACCTAGTATACGCTCTGTCTCCTTCTACTTTGATGACTTGGAAATATAGTTTTACATGTACTTGCGAAATATCACCCGTTAAGTCGTACAGCGTTGTTTCAAGAACTCTTCCAATCAATTTATCTGGGTCATCCGCGGGAATAGTCCCTAGGCTTATACTGCCAAATGATTCAGGTGTTAGTACCTCATACCACTTCTTAATCTTCCACTTGTCTTTTACCACTGGTCTAGATGACAAGTTAATTAAGCACCTCTACTAGACTCTTTACTTGAACTAGTTTTTACCTTTTAAAACTTACCTTAATAAATGCTTTATTAAGATTTTTCAAGCGGAGATCCACTTATGATGATCAGCAATTTCTGCAACATTTTAACAATAGCTAAGACCTCGTCGACTGTGGAGCGTGCTCTTTTCAGTGAATAGGCGAGATCTCCTCTTACCAATATGTTGATCTCATACATGCATTCGTTCGTTTCACGTGATTCAAACACTTCATCTAAGCGCATATTGCTCGGAGTTATTAAATTATCGGGGCTTAAAGATGCTTTAATGGATTTCACGAGATTGCAGTTCTCCGAAGCAATCCTCACTTTGACTTCTACTTCACTGGACATAATTGATCATCTTCGCACTGGGAATATGCCTCCTCGGGTTTAACGCCCACTCTTATCAACTCCCTTAATACCGTAAAGGTGCCTTGATCACCAGTTACTTTAACAACTCTGTCTCTCGGTAACGCATTAATGTAATGTAAAACATCTACAACGATATCGGGTCGCTTAATTAATTTCCCTCCTTCTATAGGTTCACCTTTTCTTGCTTTATCTACTTGACTAGATAATTGGCGTGAAAGATCATCTATTACCTCATCGTAAACTGCAATCGACTGTAATAATATTGTTTTTTCAATTATTGATATGGGAATATAAGTAGGGCATTCTCTGCAAATACTCTCCAAGACTACTAGTGATCCCATTAATTCGTTTGCCTCGATTTCTCCAAGAACGCTTTGCTCGGGTAAGTTTATATAGAAATCTCCAAGCAGTTTGAATGCTAATTGGGGATCTTTAGTTGTCTCTGTGAGCGTTTTTAGAAATAGTAGTATTGAATCCTTGGCTTCATTCATTTTTAATTCTTTTTGCTTAATGCTCAAGGGATCAGTTGTCTTAAATACCTCTGATACGATTTTCAGAGACTTATCAATATTGCCAGTTATCCCGGGTATAAACGGCATAAGGGTTCTCGATAACGCTGTAGCTAAATTAAGTCTTCTAGAACCCCATAATCTTAGTCCCGCAACCTCCGTTAGGGTTTTCTCATTAATGAGGTCTTTTAGAAAAGTGTTCTCTACTCCCTTGAAGCCTCCTGACTTGAAATCGTAGAACCCTCTGTATAAACCAGCTATTATAGCTACTAGTTTATCCCATTTATCAACTCCAACTAACTTATCTAGTTTCATTACAATTAACCCGGTTATAGAGCTGTTTTCATCTTCCCCTGGTAGTATTGCTAACTGTTTGTCTTTGTTAACAGTAGGTAACCCTATTGTTAATGCGGGATCTTCCGGGTAATCAATTAATATCTTGGAATCAATGGAGAGTTTAACGTTGAATCCGTGTTCAACAAGTTTCTTGAAAAGTACACCTGCACATAGTAATGAATCGAGAGAAGTTTCAGGTATTATTGTGAAGCTTTTATATTTCTCTATGAAATCCGCTAAGAGTTTTTCACTCAATTAATCACCAGGTGTATGAGTTTAAGAAAAATCAATATTGAATCGCTTCCTGGAACCTATAGATTCCCGTGGAAACAATTAATTTAGCTGCCTCTGGATCATACTTCCAATCAGGCGGAATCTTGCCTACTCGCTTATAGTACTTTACTAATCTATGTATCTTTGACTCAATTTCTATTAATCCTCTCTGGCTATGGTAGTCCTTTGGGTGCTCTTCTAAGTGTCTTCTTAAGTTAACGGCTCTCTTAATCAAGTTGAATAAATCTTCGGGTATAACTAATTTAATGCCGTGTTTTTCCAGTATTTCCTCTACTTTTCTCCCAATTACTTGTTTAACTAACGGTATACCGAACTGATCTCTTAGAATAACACCTATCATGGATGGTGTATAACCCTTCTTAGCTAACTCTACTACCAATAACTCTATGTCGCTTGGACTCATGTCTAGTTTAAGCCACCTAGGTGAACCAGCTCTAGCGGGTCTCGTTGGGTGAGATTGTCCTTTATCCCGTCTCTTGTTCATTGTAAGCACCTAGTCATTTCACTAGAAATTTTGTTTTAGGTTTATAAATATGTAGCGTTATGATTTACGTTTAACAACAACTCAAAGATTTTTCTAATAGCTTTTGCTCTATGACTATGCTTATTTTTCTCACTCACACTCATTTCTGCAAAAGTCCTGGACTCTCCATCTGGAATAAATATAGGGTCAAAGCCGAATCCTCCTTGTCCCCGTGGATAAGTTGTTATTACTCCGCATACTTCGCCTTGTGCGGAGAGAACTCTATTATTCACTACGAGTGCAACCGCGGATTTAAAACATGCTCTTCGATTAGTTACGCCATCCATGAGTTTTAGTATTCCGTTAACCCCCAGTGTTTTATAAACGTAACTACTATAGGGTCCAGGGAAGCCGTTTAACGCGTTAATGAATAATCCAGCATCCTCTACTAGGATTGGTTTATTTAAGTATAGGTACGCTAATAAAGCTGATTTTAAAACGATGTCTTCAAGGTTATCGGATTGAATTTCCAGCTTTAAACCGGGGCACATTTCAACTTCTACTCCGTATTCGCGTGAAACATCACTTATTTCATCGAATTTATGAGTATTACTTGTAACAACACATATTTTAGGCAACATATTTCTCACGCATAATTGTTTTTCTCAGCTCTCTATCTATGTAGCGTCCTCGAACTCTTATTTCCATCATTCTACGAATTACATCTTCGGAGTTACCTTTGAAATGTAATTTATATTCATGTAACATTTGGTTCACGAATTCATCTGCAATGTGAGGTATCGTCGCGTTAACGCTTCTAACAATTAAATGTAAGTCTATAGCGTACTCTTCTATGTCGTCGCTGAACCCGGAGAGACCAAAATCAATAACAACGATGTTTTCTCCGTTGATTAGTATGTTTGCTAACGTATAGTCCCCGTGATATATTTTTAAGCTGTGCATATGAGCTGCAAATCTCCCAATTTCTCGGGCAATCGCGAAGACTCTTTCTTCTTCGAGGCTATTTATAATGTTCGATAATCTATCTCCCTCAATATACTCCATTATAATAACGCCATACTCTTCATCCACTAGATAGGCTCTTGGGACGCGTAGTCCAGCCATATATAGCTCAGATAAAACTTTACCTTCAATCTTTGTTCTATTCCTGATAAATAATTGGTCGAAGTCTGGATTTCTATATTTTTTACTAATCCTTTTTTTCGCAACGGCTTTAAATCCGAAAAAGTCTAATAGGTAGATTTCGGCCTCCGCGCCTCTTGATAATAGGTTAAGCATCATGGCAACCATGGATAATTCTCCTCATCTAATCTATATCGTTGTCTAACTAGAACTGAGTCAGGCTTCGTTATTTTTCCAAACAGGTAGTGGAGTAAACCAGTGTACGCGATCATGAGTCCATTATCTCCAGCTACTTCAGGTGGTGTACCGTAGTATTCTACTCCATACTGTTTGGCTACTGTTTCCATTTTTTCTCGGAGCACTTTATTTGCAGCAACCCCTCCTACTAGTAATATGCTATTTTTATCTGTCAACATGAGAGTTCTTTCTGCAACCTCGATTAACATATTGAACGCTACTTCACGCAGGCTTCTACAGACTCTGCCTATGTGTTTTTTATCATGTAGGTGTTCTTTAGCTGTTTTCAATGCAGCAGTTAATAAACCAGAGAAACTTAGGTCACATCCCTTAATGGTATATGGTAGAGAGATGAACTCATTGCTCCACTCTGCGCAGACGTCAACCGCGTGATTTCCATCGACTACGTAGGGGGGAGCTATTCCTATTTCTCTAGCGAAAGTGTCAAGTAAGTTGCCTAGTGGTATATCAAGGGTTTCACCCATGACTCTGTACCTGTTATTCTTCTGCACCAGGATCATCGTGTTTCCGCCTGATACGTAAATTATCACTGGATCCTGTAAACCGCTGACAAGTTTACCTATTTCAACGTGAGCAACTGCGTGATTTACTGGAGCAACTGGTTTACCATAGTAGGAGGCTAGAAACCTTGCAACGCTCGCCCCAACTCTTAAACATGGTCCTAAACCTGGTCCAACAGCAACTGCTATTACATCAATATCTTTTATTTCGAGGCCACTATCACGGAGTGCTTTAGATATTATTTTAGGGGCATTGTTAACGTGATGAGTGAAAGATTCACGTGGATGAATACCTCCACGAGCTGGTTTATACTGACTCGACGCGTTCGCTAGGAAATATACTTTATTATCGCGGAGTTCTACTATTCCGGCTCCGAAAGTGTGACTCGTGGATTCAATTCCGAGAACTCGGACTACTTTCTCTTGATAAGGTGTTTTTAATTTAAGTTCATAGGTTTTTTCAAATATAGACATGTAAACACTCCGTTGTTATAAAAACTATTTAACGTATTCAACATAGCTGCATTTTCCACAGTGCCATCTGGGCGTAGGTTGCTTGTGAAAAGCCATGAATGAACCACATCTAGGGCATTTCTTGTTTTTCCTCTTTATAGTTCCTGTCTTGTAGTCGACTTCATATAGTTTATGTATGTAAGGCAACGCTATCACCTACTGGGTGGTTGTTACTTTCTTGAGTGAGTCCTCATCTCTTTTAACTATGTGTTCGGGTTCAAATAACTTAGCTCTATCAATACTATCATATATGTGTGCTTCAATGATTGTTTCAGAGAGCCCAAATTTCGATTCGACTTTTCTAATGTAAACTAACTCTGGTTCCTTATTGTATAATTTGCCGATACCTATTTTCAACGAGCCACGGCTTGGTGTTCCTTCTCCTAAGTGTAATATCCTTATAGTTAACTCGCGTCTACCAATTAACTTATTGTATTTCTCCTCAACTACTTCAGCATCGTACTTATCCAGTATTTTCACGTGTTTACTCATTATAAACACCACTTGACTTGGTTATATCCCATACTGTATAACAGTTGCTTTAAGTATTTTAAACACCTTTATAGCTGTTTCCGTACTCGATTCAACTACTACAACTCCCGTATCTGGTTGACCATATGCTATCTTCTCACCTGGTTTAAGTAGGAAAGGTATCGTGAGTAAATCTTCCTCACCCATTACGCAGATCGCGCCTCTTTCAGTTGAATTTATTATCGTGAAACTGTGTAAACTAATACTACCAGGTGGGTTTATAATCAAGTAATTGCACTCGCTGAAATCACCACGGTACCCCATAGTTGTCCTTTTTGTCTTGAAATCAACTACCTTTACATCGCTAATATGTCTCTCTGAAACAATGTCTCCAACAGTGACATCGACGCTTAGGTTTAAGACAGGGCCTTTATCTGGGTTAACATATAGAGTACCAAGTGGGATCCATAAGTCTTGTCGAAAATCATGGATTAAACTCAGTGATGGTACTCTAAGTGTACTACTCGATTTTGACAACGAACCTGCCCCTGTTCTTAATGTCCATGGCTTTCGCTATTTCCGAGGAATCGGGGTTTAATATGATTATTACTCCATCCCATTCGTCACTAAACTCCTTTGAGCCACATACCGGGCATACTTGGGCGTCCTTATCTACGAGTGATTTGCAGGATCTACATGCTTTAAACGGCTTACTCTTAGATTTAGCACTCATTTAAAAGTCGCCTCTAGGATTTAGTGATCCACTCTATTTTGCCAAGCCCTGGTTGACGCATAGTCATATGTATTCTTAGACCCTTACCCGGCATAGTGCTTACTACGTATACTCGTGCTCTCACGATGTCTCCTTTATCCACGTATCTTCTCGACTCCTCGAGTAATAGTGAACCACGTGCTGTATCAAATGTTACATGTTCTTCTGCCACTTGGTTTATGTGTATAAATCCATCTAGTGCTCCTAGATTTACATATAACCCTGCTCGCGTAACAGACACTACTTCTCCTTCAACTACTTCTCTCTCGAAAGGCATGAAAACTAATGCATCAAATACAACCTTATGGTAGGATGCTCCATCACCTGGTACAATTACTCCGAGTGGATCTGATTCGGCTCTCACAATAGCTATAATTATACCTAGTCCAGGTTTCTCCTTTTGGAATTCGATGCTAACTAGTACTCCTTCATACTTTGCCTTAAGTTCCTCGAATACCGCGATATCTAATGGTTTACCGAATTTTGAAGGTGGGATTCTTACATAGTCGTTTATTTTAACAATGGCGAACATTTTGAAAAGCACCTTGATTAATTAAACCGGGAGATTTTATAAAAAATAGGGTTATTTATACTGACCTACTGTTCCCCGGAACGAGGGTTTCAGTTATAGCCTTCGATTTTTATTCTTCTAGCTTCTTCTCTAAAGTATGCCTCAGGCACGCCTACCTCGCGGAGTCTTGCTCTCAACGTTTTGTCATTGGTTGCAACTATTGCTCTGTTTTCGAGGGCGTATCTTAATATGGCGTCATCAACTTTTTCACCGTTTCTCAAATCGTACTCGACAATTTCACAGAATTTCTCAACTATCTCAATGGCGAATAATGCTTTTCTCCTTGTTTTATTACCACTAGTGTTCGCTAATTTTAGTAGTTCATTGTAAACAGGTTTAATCACAATGAATCTAGGTTCAGATTCAAGCTCTTCTCTAATGTGATCTAAGACTGGTATGCCCTCAGCCATAAGCATTAACATGTTTGTATCTAACACCACAATTGGCTTCTTACTCGTATACATCTTCGACGATGCCCCACCCTGCAAGTCTCCAACGAGCCATGACTCTTCTACCAATAGCTACGCGAGAACCCTTCCACATTGCTACTGGTTCATCTAACTTAAGTTCCACTCGTTCTTTTCTAACATTTTTAACTGTAGCTACTCGTGTCGCTGAACCAGCGGCCACGATTACTTTTTCGTTGACTTGGAGGGGCGGTAATTTTGTGGGTTGACCTCTTACGCCAACTACTCTTTCAAGTTCATGGTATAGTATGGACATAGATGTGGCGACAGGTATTTTATTGTCTGGCTTCGTGACCACTGAACCAACTAGTTGATCTGCTTTAGTTAACGATGGGTCAAGATTTGTTCTTATAGCTACTAATCCGCTTGGTGTCGCTTCCTCAACGGCTAGATCTCCATATCGTATTTCCTCTATCGTGGTGATCACGGGTTCGTAAGTGTATGTCTTGGCTTTACCGCTTTCTCTCGGTATTTTTACTCCCGGTAGAATAACTATTTCTTCTCCAAGTCTGAGTTTGCCTTGAAGCAGTGTTCCACCTATTACGCCGCCTTGAATCATGTTGTAAGGTGTACCCGGTCTATTTATGTCGAAGCTTCTAACAATGTACATTATTGGGGGTTTAGATAGGTCTCTCTGCGGAGTTGGAATAATGTCTTGAATAGCTTGAAGTAATACATCTATATTGACTTTGTGTAGTGCACTTACTGGTATTATGGGGGCATTTTCCGCTATTGTTCCCCTAATGAAGCTGAGTATTTCTTGGTAGTTTTTAATAGCTTTATCCTTGGATACCACATCTATTTTGTTCTGAACTATTATGATGTTTCTTACTCCTAGTACTTCTAGAGCCATTAAGTGTTCCACTGTTTGAGGTTGTGGGCATGGCTCATTCGCTGCGACAACGAGTATCGCGCCGTCGACGATCATGGCTCCACTAAGCATCGTCGTCATATATGCTTCGTGTCCAGGTGCATCAACATAACTAACTCTACGTAAGAGTTGAGCTTCGCTACCATCAGGGCACATGAGATCTGTTGTGTAAGCATCCGGTGGGTTAAGGTTAGAGCAGTACGCAATGTTCCCGTCAGCGTAACCCAAGAATATGGTCATTCCTCTCTCTAATTCTTTGCTGTGTTTAGCTGTCCATATCCCCGTTAATGCTTGAACAAGCGTTGTTTTACCGTGGTCTACGTGCCCAACAACACCAACATTTACTTCTGGGGGTTTAATTTTACTTGAGCTCAAAAAACCACCTACTAGTATGAATCATAATTAGTGAATATTAATCGAATTACTCATACTTTATTCTAGTATTAATTTGAACTATGTCAGGGGCTATGGTGTTTCCTCTAACTGTTTTTCTCCGTCTTTCACCATTTTCTCTTGGATGAAATCCTGGAGGGTTAGATAATAGTGCTTTCTTTTTCACTGGTCCAGGTATATCTGGTCTCATTGGGAAACCGCTTATGTCGCTACCTCCTGTGATCACTAGTTTAACGTTTTTTAATCCAACAATCTCCCCTGAGACTTCGTCGCCTATTTTTAACCCTATGAAGGCGCTTGTTCTCTCATCGTTTACTCTTATTTGCCACGCTGGTGCTCTAAAAACTTCTCCATCTAGTTCCTGTGTTCCTGTTAAATCTATTAGTCTCGCTAAACTAACTTTAACGGTGTTTTCTGGAACCGAATCATCTACTAGTACTTTACAAAACATTTTTACTTTGTCCCCGGTGTCTGGGCGA
Source organism: Desulfurococcaceae archaeon (assembly GCA_023269825.1). GTDB lineage: Archaea > Thermoproteota > Thermoprotei_A > Sulfolobales > Desulfurococcaceae > UBA285. The sequence continues at coordinate 161,941 of JAGDWI010000003.1, read as the reverse complement.
CGCATTCTTACAACTATGACACCGTGTTTAGCATCGATCTCTCCTACTAGCTTAGAGTTTAATTTGGCGATTGGTAACTCGAGTTGATCCTTCATTTTATCAGTGAACGGTAAATCAGGGTCTCCTATTACTTTCACTTTAATACTTTTCATCTTCTTTGGGGCTTCTGGATCACTTATAACTATTTTATAATCCGGCATGGTTATCGCCACCAGTTCCCCGGTGGCATGTATTCCCAATTAATTAAGGCATTTATATATCCTAATGCCTAGGTGGCATCATGGAATCTCACGGTAAGACATGGATAAGGCAACCAATTATTACGGTTCTTGGACACGTAGACCACGGTAAAACAACTTTACTTGATAAGATAAGGGGAACCGCTGTTGCTAGAAAAGAACCAGGGGAAATAACTCAGCATATTGGAGCAAGCGTTGTTCCAGCAAGCGTTCTAGAGAAAATCGCTGAGCCCCTTAGAAAACACTTTCCTAAGTTAAAAATAGAGATACCCGGCTTATTGTTCATAGATACTCCTGGACACGAATTATTCGCGAGTTTACGTAGAAGAGGAGGAAGCGTTGCAGATATGGCTATTCTAGTAGTCGATATCTTAGAGGGTATAATGCCTCAAACTCGTGAATCAATAATGTTACTTAAAGAAAGAAGAGTTCCCTTCGTAGTAGCTGCAAATAAAATAGACAGGATTGAGGGATGGATTCCTCAGCAAGATATACCATTTTTGGAATCTATAAGGAAACAGAATCCCAAGGCGCTGAGTAAACTCGAGGAAAGAATATATGCTTTAGTTGCTCAGTTATATGAATTCGGGTTTGAATCAGATAGGTTTGATCGAGTAAAAGACTTCAGAAAAACAGTCGCAATAATACCTGTTTCAGCTAAAACAGGTGAAGGCGTACCAGAGTTATTGGCATTGATTGCTGGTTTAGCACAGCAGTTCATGAAGAAGAAACTAATAACAAGCGATGAACCAGCTAAAGGAATAGTATTAGAAGTCAAAGAAGAAGAGGGGTTGGGTACAACGCTTGACGCAATAATTTACGATGGCATCATTAGAAAAAACGACATGTTCATAGTGGCTTCTAGAGACGGATATAAAATTTCACATGTAAGAGCTCTATTACTGCCAAGGCCTTTACAAGACATGAGAATGCATGAAGGAAGATTCATGCAAGTAGATGAAGTAATAGCTGCTGCAGGTGTTAAAATAGCAGCACCCGATTTAAGCAATGTAATAGCTGGAACACCTCTATATGTAATACCTCAAGGTAAACCAGTAGACGAATATGTTAAACTAGTAATGGAGGAAATTAAACAAATTAGAGTTAAAAGGGAAAGTGATGGTGTTGTAGTAAAAGCGGATACTCTAGGATCACTTGAAGCTCTAATAGCAGCTTTAACGAAAGAGAACATTCCTGTAAAATTAGCTGATGTGGGGCCCGTCACAAAAAACGATGTCATAGAAGCATCAGTAGTGAAGAAATCTAAACCAGAGTACGGGGTAATCCTCGTATTTAACACGAAAATACTTAAAGAAGCAGAGGAATTAATTGAGACAGAGGGAATTAAGGTATTCGTTAACAACATCATATATCAGCTCTTAGAGGATTACTCGAAGTGGCTCAAAGAGTACAGGGAACAAATGAAACTAAGAGAACTCGAAACCCTCGTTAGACCCGGCAAAATCCGTATTTTACCCGGGTACGTTTTCCGCAGAAGCGATCCAGCTATAATTGGGGTCGAAGTAGTTGGGGGAACAATAAAACCAGGTTATCAATTAATTAGAGAGGACTGTGCAGAAGTAGGAGCAATTATGCAGATCAGAGATAGGGATAATGTGCTGAAACAAGCAACGATCGGGCAAAGGGTTGCAATTAGTATTAAGGGCAAAGTGATGGTTGGTAGACATATAGATGAAGGAGATATATTATACACTGATATCCCTAAAGAACACGTGGTTCTTTGGCTAACGAAATATAGTGGCGAATTACGTGAAGATGAGAGAGCGATTCTCAACGAGATAGTCAAGATCAAACGAAAAATTGATCCACTGTATGGTATGGTGTTTCCGCAGTATTCCACTAGCTGAGTTTACTTAGTTTCTTGTCCATATTTCCTGGTCCACTTCAATCTTCTCGGGTCTCTCTTCATTTGGTAGCTTTTAAAGCATTTCCTACTACAGAACCATAGTATTGTCCCATCATTTAAAACATACATTAACCCTGTTCCAGGTTCTATGCTGCTTCCGCAAAACGTGCAATTAGATTGCCTTGGCATATACACCACTCTTTTTCCGACCTAACACTAGATTTTTAAAAGCCTTAAAAATTATTTTTCACGGTGTAGTTGACTACGGTGACTGCGATGAGCGAGGAAACTAGTGGAGTTAAAAAAGTAGTTTTCGAACCACCTAAGATGAATATAATTGAGGAAATAGGTTTTCCAGCTGAGGTTATTCAAATACTTGGTAGAACAGGTGTAACGGGTGAAATAACCCAGGTTCGAGTTAGAATACTTGAAGGAAGAGATAAGGGGAGAGTTATTACCAGGAACATTAAGGGCCCGGTGAGAGTAGGAGATATAGTTATATTGAGAGAAACCGAGAGAGAAGCAAGGAAACTAACAACAAGAAGGTAAAAATAAGTACGTAACCCTCAGCGTAAGCGAGATTTAATTTTAATTCCGAGTTTTAATTCCTGCACTATCTTAAGTGGAGTGATAAATAAGGTGTATTAAGAGTTTATTAGTAAAAAACATCACTAAAATTCTAAGGTTTATTTTAGGCACCGGTTTGTGCACGTATTTCTTGAACCTTCTTTATTACTTCATCTACTAAGTCCTTAGCACCGCCTGGGTCTATTATCGCTACAGAAGCAGCTGAAACCTCGATTCCCGCCGCTTCGCCAAGCTTCTTTTTGCTGGGTACATATGTATATGGTATTCTCTTTTCATCACATAGTATTGGTAGATGTGCAACTATTTCCGGTGGATCAACATCTGTAGCTATTATTACCAGCTTCGCGAGACCGCGTTCAACAGCTTTAGTTGTTTCATTTGTTCCCTTCTTTATTTTTCCACCTGTTTCACGAGCTTTTTTTATTGCATCATATGTTTTTTCCGCTAACTCCTGAGGTACATCGAATTTTACGTAAAATGGTTTAGACATGGTCATCCTCCTCCTGCGGTCGTCCCGCGTATTGTGATTTACGTTATTTAGGTCTTATAAAGCTTTATTGATCAAAGTATCTTAAGTATGACTCTAAATTGAAATAGTTAAATTGAAAAGTTACTCGTGTGCAAAAATCAGTACGATTTTGTTCTCGCTAATCGAGTCTACTCTCGCGAAACCTAATCTATATAATTGAATAATTGAATCCGCTTTTTCACCAAGTATTCTTTTTTCAATGAATATTCTCCTCTCCTCGATAGTCAAACCCACGGGTTTAAGCATTATTGCTTCCATTTTCTCGTCTCCATGGACCCATTGAATTATCGGGATATCCTGTTTTTTAACGGCATCGTACTCGATACTATGTAATTCTGCAACGTAATATGGTTTTCCATTCACTTCCTCTATGCCTTTAATAGTGAAGTTCGCGAGCCCCATTAATCTAAATGCCTTGTCTTTAACTAATTTGAAGTCGCTTTCGGATATCAATACTCTTGTTCCTTCACTCACTCTATAGGTGTAATGATCTTTTCTTGATGGATGAATAGGTATCATGGCTTTTAGCTCATCTTTTACTCCTTTAAGTACGAGTGGGATAGGAGATTCAACAGCCATATACCTGTTAGCAATGGGGTCTATTATTATTCTATTGATCGCATGTAAATTAGCTAAACTTATCTTGGCGTCTATGCCTTTAACACCGACATCTTTAATTAACCTCCATATTGTTTCTTTAACTATTCCGCGTCTACGTAAACCCTGTATAGTGCCTAATCTCGGATCAGAGTAAGATTCTATGCCTTTCTCTACGATTAGTTTCTTTGTTTTAGATTTACTCAAGACAACGCCTTCGAGTGATAAACGACCGAAGTGCACAGTCTCCGGGTACCTCCACTCCATATGGTCGTACAGAAACTTTTGTTTAACGGTATTCGTTACGTGTTCCTTCGCGCGTAAAATATGTGTAACCCCCATCAAATGGTCATCAACTGCAGCAGCGAAATTATATGTGGGCCAAACAATGTATTTTTCACCTGTTACAGGATGAGGGGTTTTTGTTGTATCAATTATTCTGAAGGCAACCCAGTCTCTGACACTTATATCTGGGTGCTGTAAATCTGTTTTTACTCTAACAACTGCTTCTCCTTCTCTATAAAAACCTCCCAGCATTTTGTCGAATTCTTCCAACTGAGTTTCAACTGGTTTATCTCTATGGGGACAAGCTTTGCCTTGATTCCTGTAGGTTTTAAAGATCTTATCGTTGCATAAATCAACGTAGGCTCCTCCTCGTTTAAGTAAATCTCTTACTACATCGTAAAATATTGGTAGACGTAAACTCTGGATATATTCTTCATCCCAATGTACATCTAACCAGGCTAGGTCTCTCTTGATGGATTCATAAGTATCTGGGTAAGGTGCTTTTATTCGGGGATCGGTATCCTCGAACCTAAGGATCATTTTCCCATTATACATCTTAGCATACCAGTAGTTTAGCAGAGCAGGTCTTGCATTACCTAAGTGTAATGAAAAATCCGGGTTTGGAGCCAGTCTTGTAACAACCTTACCTTCAAGGGCACCGGGTAGAGGCGGTAACTCCTTCTTGTATTCTTGTGGTTTCTCCTCAAGTAACTCTGGCCAATTACTCTTCACTATCTTAACTTGTTCACTGAACCCAAGTTTATTAACGGTTTCGACGACGTTTTTAATTACGTCCATGTATAGCTTCATGTTTTTACGAGCTTCCGGTAGTTCAGCGGCTACTTTAGATACAACGGCTTTTAAATCGGCTTTTCCACCGTGTTTGATGGCATTCAGTAATGCATGTTTATAAGCAACTTCACGTACTTTTTCTTGCAGTGATTGATCTATAGACACTTGGTACCACCAGAATTGTTTTTCTTGGTTCCTCCCATGGTAAATCCACGATGAGAGTAATTAAACCTTCACACATGGATTTAATGTTTCTAACTTCGAGTTTATTTGTTACAACATAAGCAATACTGGCGTCTTTTTTAATACTTATACCTTCTTTCGCTAATACGAATATAGTGTTACCTGTGATTTCCTGTATGCACACATGTGTGTCCTTTTCAATTATGTATCCCTGGTAGATTTTTTCACGCATATTTTCCCTGAGAACAGCTATTGATGACTTTGTTTTTGCGTCAACTAAGTCTATGTAGTTTAGAACTTGTTCGTATGGTATTAATCCAAATCTCCTAACGCATCGATCAAAATTAATAGCACTGCTGATTACAGTGAAAACATCGTTCTCTAAGCATAGGTATCTTTGGCCCTCTACATCTTCAACATATGCTTCCGGAAACGCGTATTCCTCAGTCAATATGTGCACACCTAGATTTATCCAAGTATTCCCGCACACTTATTCCTCTGGACTCTATGTAGTACCTAATATTTGGCCCTAAAATAACTGGTTTAACACGTAATTCACGCAATGTACTTGCGCCCGTTAGAAACATAGTTGTCTTTAATTCCTCAAGGTACTTCTCCACGTATTTTCTAGCACCACTGTATCCGTGCTCAATAAGGGTTTTTAAAATGGGCCTAGCTACTCCCACTAGGTCGCTTCCGAGAGCTATTAATTTGGCTGCATAAATACCATTCCATACTCCTCCACTAGCTACAATGTATGCGTCGGGGGCTATCCATCTAGACTCTATTAGTGATATTGGTGTCGGGATACCCCACTTCATCTTCGACAATAGTAGCCCTACATCTCGTTTAACACTGTTTTCAGGGTTTCTAAGTGCTTCTACTTTAATCCAGTTTGTTCCACAAGCTCCAGCCACGTCGAAGAACTTTACTCCAATTGCTCTAAAAGATTTAACTACTTCCATGGATAATCCATGACCAACTTCCTTCACGATTATGGGTATTTTCAGCTCTTTAATTAAATCCGAGAACTTATTCAGTAATATGTTACCGAAGTTGTGATCTCCCTCTGGTTGAATTATTTCCTGTGCGGGGTTTAAATGTATTGCGAGTGCATCAACTTCAACGAGTTCTAAGAGCTTCATGATACTATTTATTTCCAGCTCGTGCAGTAGCGTTATCCCAATGTTACCTATGACTGGGACGCTCTGTGCAATACTGCGAACAACTTTATATGTTTCAATTACTTCCGGGTCAAAGTTTGATTTAACAATTGGTTTTTGACTACCAAGACCTATAGCTATTTTAAATTCCTCGGCGAGTTTAGCTAGGTTTTCATTGATGTTCTTTAGCTTGGGATGACCCCCCGTCATAGCCTCTATTAGGATCGGCGCTCTCAGATCGCATCCTAAGAACCTGGTTGTGAGATCTATGTCGCTGTAGTTAATTCCCGGTAATGCTTGATGTATTAGAATTATTTCTTCAAAATAGTCTTCGCAATTGTTTTCAAAAACAACGTCATTTCTCAAACATAGTTCTATGTGCTCTATCTTTCTCTTCGCATTATCCAATATAATGGCACCTTTGTGGTAAAATAAAATAAAAGAATTTATAGGTAAAACTTTATGCTCGCGTAGCCTACAACAGCTGATTTATCTCCCCATACATCACCGCTGGTAGCGTGTTTTAATAGTGAAGCTTTCCCATTAAGTGACTTAGTGATCTCCATTAGCGTCATTATTCCGCCTGGTCCACATATACTTATATCTTTCTCCAATATGACCTTGTAGAATTCCTCCGTGTTTAGTTCAAGTATTTTACTTATAGCTAACATATCTTTTTCTATTGTTGCGTTGTGTGGCTCATAGTGGTTGAAGTCGCTACTAGACAATATTATTGTATCGCGATTTAAGTTTCTCACGGAACTAAGGATGGCTGATGCCAGATCCTTTGCAGTCTCGGGCGTGTGAACTCCTACAACTATCGGTAGAAACATTACTTTCTCACCGTAAATGTATTGAAGGAACGGCAGTTGAACTTCCACGGAGTGTTCCTCTAAGTGAGCATATGTATCTAGGTCAGCTATATCGCTTCGTTTAACGATGTCTCTTGCTAGCTCAGAATCTACTTTTAGAGCCCCCAACGGAGTCTCCCATGTACCTTCCGGGTAAATAGAGACTGGTTTACCTACTCCCGTGTGATTTGTACCAATTACAATAACAGTTTCGGGTACCCCATGCATAGCCATGTCGTAGTATGCATGAGCAGCTATAGGCCCACTGTATATGTAGCCAGCATGTGGTACAACGTATCCAATAACATTCTTTCTCCTCTCGCTTGATAAAGTCGGTAAATTACCTGGACCAAGAGCATGTTTAAATGACCACTCAATGGTTTCAATTAACTTATCTCTATTATCGGGGTAAAAGTACCCGGCTACAATGGGTCTTCGAGTTTTCTTCAAGTGAGTACACCTCTCTTGATTATAAATTAATTGCACTCTATCTAATATTGTTAGAGATTACGATCTATAATTAATGGTAATCAACCGTGAATTGTTATAGATGTTTTGACTACTCGTTCTCTATAACCAACATTACAGCTGAAAACACTGTTTTAAGATGAGGATGAGTAGAAGGGCCTTATGTAGGTTTTCTTTGTTTAATTGTTCTTGGTGATGTGGCTGCGTTGAATATGGTTGCCTCTAAGTCCTTCAAGGGAATTCGGGGAGTGAAACGCTTAAACTAGTTGAAACCGTGTTCTTCAACCACTTCGACTACCCCGCAGATGACAAGTCTAAACCCGAGTAAAAAGCAGGTAACTAGTTTAAGGAGCCAAGTCCCTTCAGGGCAGGAGAAAGTCATCACAATGTTTCAATTTGAAGGATTTAGTTGAAATGATTTAAACTTAATGGAATACTTTAAACAGATGTTTCAAACTCTGATGGTTGTTCAGGTAAATCAGCATTTGGAGGTATTAAACCTCTCTCGCGTAGCACTTGTCTAGTTAATACCCAGTATAATAGCGCGAGACTTTTTCTGCCTTTATTATTGCCTGGTATTACTAAGTCTATGAACTCTGTTTTGTTGTCTGTATCAACGAAGCCGACAACTGGTATGCCGATTTCAGCGGCTTCTTTGAGTGCTTGGGAATCAGCCCTAGGATCTGTTACTACTAATACCTCGGGTTCAAAGTACCATTTAAGCGATGGATTAGTGAACGTACCTGGGAGGAATCTCTCGGTGAAAGGTTTACATTGCAAGTACTGGCACATTTTCTCGACTGGTTTTCTACCGTATAATCTAACTGAGACAACCGCTATTTTCGTTGGGTCAAAGGATGCTAGGAACTTGCCTGCAACTCTTAGTCTTTCATCAATTTTTCTAACATCAAGAATGTATACTCCATCAGATCTTATTCTGTATACAAATGGTTCAGCAAACTTTGTACAAATATGTGTACCGATGTGTACGCCAGCGGATAGGTATTTATCAATTGGCACGAGTAATTCTATTGTTATTTGTTGCTTCATGTCTTCTGCCATCTAATCACCTCACGAGACCTTAGGGAAGTGTAATACTTCATCTGCTATTTCTACATGTGATAAAAACATTCTCCTGCAACAATACCTCTTAACGCCTAACTCATCTAGCACTTTAGCTGGTGGTTCTCCTTGTTTCACTCTCTTAATATACTCTTCCCATAAGTGACCTATTGGTGCTCCACACGTGAAACATCTCACTGGGAAAAGCATATTGCTTTCACCTGTAGCTCTTTTGCCATCTTCTCCTAGCGCTATATCTGCCCCATTTCTTGGGCTCGGTTTGACGAGGATCCCCGCTTAACATGTGTTTATCGTACTCCTTAAATATCCTCATTAATTCTTCGCGGTGTTCGGAGAAATACTCCACTAGCCCCCTCGCAATCGCAACTCTGCAGGCATAGGCTTGGCTCATTACACCGCCCCCTCTAACGTTTACTTTTATATCAACTTGTTTCGCTAAATTCCCAATTAATACTAAGGGTTCAGCTATCTTCTCTCGAACCATTTCTATTGGGTATATTTCGAGTGGGATACTGTTTATCCAAACTCTTCCCTCGCCTTGCTTTACTATAGCTCTAGCTACGCTTGTTTTTCTCTTACCTGTAGATATAACGATTTTGTACTTTGTTTTTAACTCTTGGCTCATCTACTTACACCTCTCCAACCTAGGGCTCTTGATACTTCTTCTAGTGTTACATATCTACCTCGTAGTCTAATGTTCATTGCATCAGGGAACCTCGCTAACTCGATGTTTGAGTAGTCTTTTGGTATACCTATATATACTCTGAGCCTCTTATATGCGTCTCTGCCATGTGGTTTATCCATGGGTAGCATTCCCCGGACTGCGCGTTTAAATAGGTTTACGGGGTTTCTGGGTCTTCTTAGTCCGGATTTTTCCAAGTTGAGGTGGGATTTAACTTTCAATAGTAACTTGTATCCTTCTATAACACGTTGTTTTTCCCCACTTATTATTGATTTCTCCACGTTGAAGACATAGACTTTATATCCCTCTAGAAGCTTCTTCGCAACAATGCTTGCGAGTCTACCTAATATATGATCACTCGCATCTATGTAGAGTATTTGTGGCTGTTGCATGTTATCACCCCATGATTTTAACGTTCGACCCTTTAGGGTTCTCTCGTAAAAGCTCAAGTATACTTATTGCTCTACCCCCGGCTCTCTGAATTTTATCGAGAGCGGTCTTTGAGAATGAGAGAGCGGCAACTACAACGGAGTGATCTAGATTACCTGCGCCGAGCACTTTACCGGGTACAATAACCCAGTCACCAGGGTTCGTGTACCTATTTATTTTGCTTACATTAACTGCTCTCCTTTTACTCGATGGCTTCAAAAGCTCCTCAGCAACAGTACTCCATATTTCAGCTTTGTTTTCTCTCGAGTACTTATGTAGTGTTTCAACGAGTTCTCTTAGCACTAAATTTGTTTTCTTTCCAAGGTTTCTCATTGTATAACACCCAAGTTCTTTAACTTCTCTTCAAATTCATCAAGCTTCTTAATTAGGATATTTGAAGCTTCAATAAGAGTTTTACGGGGACTTAAAGCACCAGTAAAATCAAGGTATAAAACGTACTCGTCCTCTCTATGTGAAACTCTAATTGCCCGAGGTTCGCAAACTTGTTCGCATAATCTACAAAAACTGCATAGCAATAAGTTAGATTCATTGATTACTGCTTTACCATCAACTAGCTTTAAAACCCCACGTGGGCAAGCATCAATGCATTTCCCGCAGCCATTACAGTTCTCAGAGTTAATTATGATATTTGGGACATACTTGTGTGTTGCAGCTGAAACAGGGCTCCACTTAATATGCTCCTTACCTCGTCCAAGCCTAGCAAATGCTTCTAGCTTTATTTTTTGTCCTTTCACAAGCTTAGCTAGTGGAATATTGTCGAATACGGGTTTTACGTCTGAATCGCTTGAAGCCAAATCTCTACTATAAATAGTTAACATTCCGTTTTCAGGGCCTTCGGCTTCTAAATCTAATTTCACGAAGCAATCTGTTGAGAAAACTTTTTTCTCACCGGCTTCAGCACACTCCTCGGGTGACTTATACTTATCGCTAGCGTTTTCGCTGGTTAAGGGTATTAAACCGAGTCTATGTGCAATGTACTCATCGTAGAACACGCTGGAGTTCTCAATGAAGATAACGTAATCTATAGCCATTACGGGAACCTCGCTCATTACAGCTCTTCTAATAGCGTTTAGAACATGGATAGGTAGGTCTTTAACATACAGTTTTAACGTAAAGGGAGTTTTTTCCAAGATCTCTATGTTCAAGCACTATGCACCTAGCTTACAGTCTTCTACCTCTTCTTCCACCGGGTCTCCTCGTAGTGTCGTGTGGTATGGGTGTAACATCCTCTATTCTACCAATTATAAATCCTGATCTTGCAAGTGCTCGAATAGAGGCTTGAGCTCCTGGACCCGGTGTTTTGGGGCCATGTCCACCTGGAGCTCTAACTTTAATGTGTAGAGCCATTATGCCTTTTTCCATGGTTTCAGAAGCAGCTTTTGAAGCAGCTAACATAGCGGCGTAGGGGCTGGGTTTCTCTCTGTCGGCTTTAACGACTCTTCCACCACTCCATAAGCTTACAGTTTCAGCGCCGGAGAGATCCGTTATGTGTATAATTGTATTGTTTGAACTACTGTATATGTGAGCAATCCCCCACTTTAATTCTCTAAACGCGAAAGCCATATTGAATCACCTAGCTCAAACTAAGCACTAGCCTCTAATGAAGCCTCTTTCTTCTTAAGATAGGGGCTCTTATAATAGTATTGAATTGCTTGTTCTTCATCGCGGGATACTATGTAACCAGGGGATCTAATCCTTCTCCCACCAATCGAAATGTGGCCGTGAATTATTAATTGTCTTGCTTCATGGATAGTTCTGGCGAGCCCCTTCTTATATACAATTGTTTGAAGCCTACGTTCCAGAAGATCTTCAGCGCGTAGGTTTAAAATGTCATCTAATTTCGCGCCCTCGTTTAGTAAACCTAGTTTCACGAGTTTCTCAACTAGAACTTTTTCCTCTTTTTCACGTATTTCCTCTGGAGCAGCTAACAGTGTACGAGCTCTGTGCCTAAAGTACCTTACAATCGTTGATGCTTTCCATAATTCTCTTTTACTTCTAAGACCGTAAACACCAAGTAACCTGGATTCATCCATTAATCTATCTTTACGCCATGGATGCCTTGGCCCCATCCATAACCTACGGGATTTCTTTGGATCACCCATCTTTGTTCACCTATTGCTTTTTCTGCTGTTGAGGTTGACCAGCTTTCTTCCTCTTGACTCCAACAGTGATACCTGCTCTACCTGTAGTCCTCGTTCTTTGTCCTCGGACTTTTAATCCAAGCGCGTGTCTTATTCCACGCCAGCTCTTGATTCTTTTTTCGTGCTCTATGTCTTCCTTGACGTAAAATAAGAGAGTAGAACCCACTAGGTGAGAGTCTTCTCCTGTAGCATAGTCTTTTCTCCTATTGTAATACCAGGATGGTATATTGTATTTACGTGGTTCTTTTACAACACTCTCAATGTTCTTAATTTCGTCATCTGTTAGGTAACCGATTTTCATCGCTGGATCTAATCCCAGCACTCTACAAGTAGCTAAAGCATAGTTGTATCCAACACCCTTAACTGCAGATAAACCATAAATTACTGGTAGTTCTCCATCTATATCTGTTTCCAAAATTCTAATTATTCTCCTAAACTCCCTGTCCAATTATCCCCCACCATAAGCAATAATCTTAATTTAATCCTCGCCCATCATACTTAGACTTTAACAAGCTTTTAAAAACTACTGTGAAAAGGGTTTTTAAATTACTCAGTGTTAAGTTTAGCTAATTCACTTGATCTACGGAGAGATTTCTAAGCTGTTGAGCGCCGGGGGCGGGATTCGAACCCGCGCGGGAGGTGAACCCCCACTGGCTATCTATGATGCTTATCACTCCAGGCCAGCCCCTTAGGCCGCTCGGGCACCCCGGCTCTCAGAAAAATATTATAATATTTAGGTTTAAATTGCTTATTCCAACTCGTTGCTAAAGCTCTATTTCTATCCATACTTCTGGTGGTACTCTAACTCTTATTAGTTGCTTCATAACTCTCTCATCTTCAGCTATATATAATAGTCTTTTATGTACTCGCATTTCCCATTTCTCGTACTTCTTTTTGCCTTCACCGTGTGGTAGTTTAAGTGTTCTAATGGTTAGTTTTTTCGTCGGTAAAGGAACTGGGCCGCTGATTTTCACACCGCTCTTCTTCGCTATATCTACTAGTTTTGATACAAAGTCCTCAAGCACTCTTATATTAGTGCTCCACATTTTTATCTTAACCATTCTCGGCGTAGACAAAGGTTTTCCCCGTTTCTATAGTTTAATAAGCATGTTCTCGTGCATATGGTATTAAAAAATTGTTTTTATTTCTTCATGATTTACTAAAACTATTTCTTAATTGTTACTTGAACTGGTTTAACTTCGATTACTTGACCGATTCCAACGGTTTTACCCATGTCTCTCATTGCGAATCTTCCAAGTCCTGGGAAGTCCGAGTATTTCTCCGCTACTAGTGGTTTAATCGGTTTGAATTTCACAATGGCGATATCTCCTTGTTTAATAAACTGCGGATTCTTCTCAAGTTCCTTACCGGTTCTAGGGTCGATTTTTGCCACGATCTCCGTTATTCTGCATGCTATGCTGGCCGTGTGTATGTGAATTACTGGTGTGTAACCTACAGCTATAGCTGTTGGGTGCCAAACAACCATTATTCTTGCCGTGAACTCGTCTGCTACTGTTGGTGGATTATCAACTGGTCCTATTACGTCTCCGCGTTTAATATCCTTCTTCTCTACGCCTTTTAAGTTGAAGCCAATATTGTCTCCTGGTTCAGCTTTCTCTATTCTAACGTGGTGTGTTTCAATGGATTTTACTTCTGCAACTAATGCTGGTGGAGTTATGGCTACTCTGTCGCCCACCTTTAATACTCCTGATTCAACTCTACCTACCGCTACTGTACCTACACCGGATATACTGTAGACGTCTTGTATTGGTAGTCTTAGGGGTTTATCAATTGGTTTAGGTGGAACCTGCAACATGTCCAGTGCTTCAACTAAGGTTGGACCATTGTACCATGGCATATTAGGCGATCTCTCTATGAGGTTCTCGCCTGTCCATGCAGACACTGGTATGAACGGTATCTTGCTTACGTCGAAACCAATGCTCTTCAAGAACTTGCCTAGAATTTCAACTACTTCCTTGTACCTCTTCTCGCTGTAAGGTGGTTCAGTAGCATCCATTTTGTTTATTGCTACTATTAGTTGGTTTATACCCATAGTTCTTGCAAGTAAAGCGTGCTCTCTTGTCTGACCCTCAGCGCTCATACCTGCCTCAAATTCACCTTTTCTCGCACTCACAACTAGTATTGCTGCATCCGCTTGACTTGCTCCAGTAATCATGTTTTTAACGAAGTCTCTGTGTCCTGGCGCATCAATAATGGTGAAGAAGTACTTCTTCGTCTCGAACTTCATGTATGATAAGCTAATGGTTAATCCGCGCTCTCTCTCCTCCTTTAGCCTGTCAAGTAGCCACGCGAATTTGAAGCTTTCTTTACCCATTTTCTGTGCTTGAGCTTCTAGATCTTTTAGCGTTTTTTCGTCGAAGTAACCTAGACGGTATAACATGTGGCCAGTCATCGTGCTTTTTCCATGGTCTACGTGCCCAATTATTATTAAGTTCAAGTGGGGTTTTTGCGGCGCACTCATTTTTAAACACCTTCACCTTCTACTCCGATGATTACAAACTATGCTTATAAAGTTTACTAATAGATGGCTTGATCCCGGTCTAATAATTTAAACTTTCACTACGCAGGGTCTCAGAATCGTGTTAATAACTAGGGAAAACTAAATCTCGGAACATGTACGAAATTATGTGAGCGTAAAAACAGGGATACAATCTTCTGTTGATATCTATCTGCTACTTAATGCTATTCTTTCTATTTCGTCTTTCTTCTGTATAGCGTAGCTCTTGGGATCATTATTTGCAGCTAACACTATTTCTTCAGCCAGCGCCTCCTCTATTGGTAATGGATTATTAAATGCTTTTAATCTAGCTCCCTCTGTGAGGTGTTTTAATGCTACATCAATTCTTCTTAGTGGCGAGATGTCGACTGATACGTGGTATACTATTCCACCGTACATTATTCTCGTAGTGTCTTCTCTTGGTGCAGAGTTCTCAATAGCTCTTACTAGGATTTGCAGCGGGTTCTCTCCCGTCTTCAAGTATATTAGTTCAAAGGCTTTTTTAACGATATTGTATGCTAGGTGTTTTTTCCCAGTGTTTCTACCCGGAAACATTAGTTTATTAATTAATCGTTCAACTATTGGTACTTCAGCTTTACCGAATTTCCTGTGCTCATGTCTCCCACTACTGTGCGGTAGGCGAACTGGTTTTAAGCACATGTATTTCTTTAAGCTAGGGTCCTTGATGTCAATCCAATCATAGCTCCATTTACCAAATAATTTTACTTCTTTAACTTCGAGTGTACGTGCAGTTTGCGTAGCCAAATCTAATGCACCTATCTAACTGGTTTCTGTTTCTTGCCAAGCCATAAAGCTTTTAGTGAAACACCGTTAACCATGACAACCTTATACTTTACTCCCGGGATATCTCCCATAGCTCCGCCGAGAGTACCACCTATTCCCTCTATGATGACTTCATCGTGTTCATCAATGTAATTAACGCCTCCATCCCATGGAACGAACGCTGTTACTACTTTACCGTTTTTAACTAGCTGCACTCTCACACATTTTCTTAAAGCCGAGTTGGGTTTACGGGATTCTACTCCAACCTTCTCTAGAACTATTCCACGCGCCATTGGGGCTCCTTCAAGAGGATCTGTTCTCAATCCAAGCTTTCTCAGCATTCTCCACTTATACTCTCTCTGATACCACTTAAACTTCTTTCTTTTCTTATATAATGTTCTCGCAGCGTATAATCCATTGGGGCCTTTTTTACCTGGCACTTTGTAAGCACCTGTTTTTACTCTGTATGTATAATGAGCTTTTAAACCTACTTAAAAACCGTTTTCTAAGCAATTATCGCTGAGTCTATTCCGAAATGTCTTTTCAGTATTAACTTGAGTCTCTGAATGTTTCTGCCTCCTTTACCAATAGCTATGGCTTTATCTGCTGGGTGAACAGCGACATATAGTACTTTGGTTCCATCAGGTCTATTCACAAGCTTCATATCTGTAACCCTAGCTGGAACTAACGCTAGTTTCACTTGTTCCTCCATTTTGTCGCTGTACCCTACTATTTCTATGTTTTTATTGAGAATTCTCCTTAATTGCTGTACGTAGAATCCACGTGGACCAATAGCTTTTCCGACTTCCTCGGGATTAACTAGGAAAATGATGCGGTTGTTATCTTCATCTATTATGCAGTCTCTTACCGTTGCATTAGTTAATTCACTGAGAAGAGCCATGTACCTGAATTCCTCGGGAGTTATTTTTGCTTGAGCTTTTTCCCCGTTGCTCACTCATTATTCACCTGTTACTAACTCTAAAATCCTCGACTGACCGGGATCTATGACCGCTAATACAGCGATGCTATGTGGTCTACCAATAATGTTCCCTAATTCGATGTTTGTTCCCTCAAATATGAGTACTGGGACTTTGCTTAACTTAGCGTAGTATGAGATGTCACGCTTTATCTCTGGCGGTGCATTAGCGGCTAAAACCACTAATTTGGCTTTCCCGTGTAGAACTAGTTTCGTTACTTCTCTCGCTCCGTAAACTACTTGGCCTGTCCTTGAAGCCGTTTGTATAGCTTTAATTAGTTCAGGTTTTGGTATAGAGCTACTCACTTTCTTCACCTTGCGGCTTGACTTCTTCTTTCTTAATAATACTTGGATTCATATATACACGGACGAGTCCCGTACCTACAGGTATCATTTGACCAATTATAATATTTTCTGTTATACTCGGCAAAGCATCTTCTTCACCCATGACGGCGCTCTCCACTAGCTTCTGAACCGTGGTTTCAAATGTTGCTCGTGCTAGCACACTTGGTTTTTCTCCCGCAATACCCATTCTCCCTACTTGTCTCACGTGACCAGTCCAAGTCATCATATCAGCGAGTAGCATTATATGTCTTATGTCAACATCTAAACCTTGATCATCTAAAGTGTTTTTAATTTCTTTTATAATAGCTGCTCTAGCTGCCTCTATTCCAAGAATGCGCTCGATCTCATGTATATTGTTTGTGTAGACTTTTCTCCAATTCACACCAGGGATCTTCATGACTTCTTCGAGATTGCTTCCTTCAGCGATAATAACGTATTCATCTCCACGTTTCTGAATAATTGTTTTCTTAATGTTTCGTACTCCTTTAACTCGTGCTTGTAGAATCTTGGTTCTAAGTTTCTCGATTTTCACCGGATCTAAGTACTCTTCACTGAGGTATACTCTAACTTCGTATGGATCCTCCGGTGAAACACTTACTTCGCCTAATTCTAATTCATTTAATACCTCTACAACTTTTTCCACTGTTACTCCTTTATCTGCGAGCATCTCCCGATCTAGCTTTATAATCGCTGCTCCTTCAGTGTAATCTATTGCGAATTCTTCAGTAATGTTCTCAATATACGTTAACTCTATATGTCGCGCTATCTCTTTAACTTTTTCAAGATCATGTTTAACGTCTTCCGTTAGGTAAATCTCCATTATAGGTGTTTCCGGGGACTTCCTAGCGTCGACGATCTCTATGAGTCGCGGGAGACCCAGCGTCACGTTGTACTCTCTTACTCCAGCGTAGTGGAATACTCTCAGGGTCATTTGAGTTGATGGTTCACCAAGGCTCTGTGCTGTTATTGTCCCAACTGCTTCTCCCGGATCTATGAGCGATCTATGGTAGTTTCTCACTATTTCCTCGATTACTTTAGAAGCCTGCTCCATTGTTATCCTATGTTTTTTAACGGCTTCCTTTAACTTATTTGATAATTCTTCAAACAATTGGGGAGTTAACTCCTGCTTCACTTTCTCTAAAAGAAGGTTTATTTCTTCTTCTACATTTCTCGGGGCATTCATGCTGGATCAACCCATGTATCTATTAATTAATCTATCAATGTTAACTGCTTTACCGTGATCACTCTTCATGGGGTCAACACCGTCTTCTCCGTAAACTAATTGAACTATTTCACCAGTCGCTGTTCTAACTGTTCCATCATAGTACACTCTTAGATCCTGCAATGCGTTAATCAGTCTTCTTTGCATGTAACCTGATTGACTCGTTCTAACAGCTGTATCAATTAATCCCTCTCTACCCGCAGCTGCGTGGAAGAATAATTCTAATGGGTTTAAACCATCTACGAAACCGGATTTAATGAAGCCTCTGGCTTCAGCCCCGATGTCCCCCGGTTTGAAATGCGTTAGCATTCTCCCGTGGAATCCACGGGTTAATCTCTTACCTCTAACAGTCTGTTGACCCAGTAACCCTGACATTTGTGTTAAGTTGACGGGGTTTCCACGTGCACCAGTTCTCGCCATTACTACCACGGGGTTCGTTAGCTTAAAGTATTGTGTAATAACATCTGCTACTTTGTCGAGTAGTTTTTTGGAGAGAGCATCAACTATTTCGTCTTCGAGACTTTCTTCAAGTGTTTTACCAGGTCTAGGTGTTAGTTTTCCTTCTCTATATAGTTGAATTAATTCATCTATTTCCCTGAGCTCTTCTCTAATTGTGTCCTCAATGGATTTCTTGGCATATTCACTGAGAACCAGTTGATCGTAACTCATTGTGAGGCCATACATTTCACAGACTCTAACGAACATCTTGTATACTTTATCCATGAAGAATCTGCCGTAGTTTTCACCGTAGTCTTTGATTAACCAGTGCATTAGACTCTCTGGTTCTTCTCTACCTATACTAGCTTTATCTAGGACTCCTTCGAGTAGTACACCATTTCTAATTATTACCAAGCTATCGTGAGGGCAATCTTCATCTAAGCATCTCAGAACCGATGCACTCCCAATCTTCGAGTTTCTTCTATAGTTGAAATCTTTCGGTAGGAATAGTGATACTAACTGTTTCCCAGTCCAGAACTCTCTTGGTTTAAGTATAGCTGGCTCCGGTAAGGAACCTCTGTACCCACTAGCTGATAGAATTGTAGCAGCTTTCTCCTTCGTTAGAACCGTTGATTTTACTGTTAACAAATATGCTCCACTAATATAGTCCTGTAGACCTCCAATGATTGGTCCTCCATACCTTGGAGTCAATATATGTTTCTCAACCAGCATTAGTATTCTTGCTTCAGCTCGAGCTTCCTCTCCCTGTGGTATGTGTAAGTTCATTTCATCTCCATCGAAATCAGCGTTGTATGGTGGGCAAACGAGCGGGTTTAACCTAAGCGTCTTATATGGTAACACTCTAACAACGTGAGCCATTACTGATATTCTGTGAAGGGATGGTTGCCTGTTGAAGAGAACGATGTCTCCATTTAAAAGGTGTCTTTCAACAATGAACCCTGGTTCCAGGGACTCCGCGACTACTTTTCTATCTACGTACTTTAAGCTTATTTTTCTACCATCTGGTCTAACAATGTAGTTTGCACCAGGCCATTTATCTGGGCCATTTAATACTAGTTTTCTTAGAAACTCGATGTTCCATGGAGTAACTCTCTCTGGAATAGTTAGCGTTTTCGCTACTTCCTCTGGAACCCCTACTTCATTGATGCTTAAACTTGGATCTGGGCTTACAACAGTTCTCGCTGAGTAATCAACGCGTTTACCCCTTAAATCACCTCGGAATCTGCCCTCTTTACCCTTTAATCTCTGCGCAATTCCTTTCAAGACTTTGCCGCTTCTGTGCTTCGCTACGGGTATGCCTGAAACTTCGTTATCTATATAGGTTGCAACGTGGTACTGTAGAAGCTCCCATTCCTCCTCGATAATAGCGCTTGGGGCACCGCTTTCAATGTGTTCTCTCAACCTGTTGTTTACTCTGACAATATCAACTAATTTATGAGTTAAGTCATCTTCGCTTCTAATACCTGTTTCCAAAGTAATGGAGGGTCTGACGCTTCTCGGTGGAACGGGTAGAACTGTTAGAATCATCCATTCAGGTCTAGCCTCCTTGGGGTCTCCGCCAAGCAATCTTACATCTTCATCGGGTATTTTCTCCAGTCTCTCCCTTATTTCACTGGGAGTGATTTTTCTAAGTCCTTTCTCTGTTTGAACATAGAACGTGTATGGTCTATCTAACTTAACTTTATGTGATGCTGTTCCACAGTGGGGGCACGTGGTGGTGGCTGATGCTTTCTTCCTAATGTACTCGTGGAACCTTTTCTTCAGGTAAACAAGCCCCAAGTCTTCGAGATCTCGGAGGAGTTTCAAGTACTCTTGTCTTTCATCCTCGGGTATTTTGATTCTACCGCATGCTTCGCAAGTGGCCTTTAGATACATTAAAATATATTTCACGAAACTAACGTGGATAACTGGTTTAGCTAGCTCAATGTGACCAAAGTGTCCCGGGCAGCTATCACGTGTGTTTCCGCAAACTGGGCATACTTCACCGGGTTCTATGGCGCCCATGCGTTTATCCATTACTCCTCCATCTATTGGTAAACCATCATTATCGTATACGTCGGTTGTAGCTATTGTTGTAACGCTCATTCTTCTTATCTCATCCGGTGACATTAAGCCGAGTCTTATTTTAGATATGCGAGTAGTAAGGACGCTATCCACGTGTATCACCCTTTAAGCAGGTCCTGGATTATTAACCTTGGCTTAATACCCATGCTCATTAGCTCCTGTATTAGTAGTTTAAAGGCATAACTGACATCAACGGGTTTCAGGGTAGTCTTATCCTTGTGTATTGGACATATGAGTTTACCCTTGTTTTTATCGAAGTAACCTATGAATCCGCACTCTTCACATACATATATTCTTGAAAGATCGCTTCTCTCACGCATAGTTTCCCTCAATAATAAAGCTGCGCCGTGTCCAACTAAGCAGTCAACCTCCATTTCACCCCATCTTAGTCCACCTGCTCTGGATCTTCCCTGAGTTGGTTGCCTCGTTAAGATCTGAACAGGGCCTCTGGCTCTTGCATGTATTTTATCGCTCACCATGTGGTGTAGTTTCTGATAATATACTATCCCTATGAAGACTGGTCCTTCCAGCATTTCACCGGTTCTACCATCATACATAACTTCTTCACCTGTTGGCGAGTATCCATGCTTCTTGAGTACTAGCTTAATGTTTTCAACGTCTTCTTTGTAGAATGGTGTTGCATCAACATATTCTCCTCTTAAAGCAGCCGCTTTTCCAGCTATGCTTTCAAGTAATTGTCCAACAGTCATTCTACTTGGGAAAGCGTGTGGATTTATTATTAAGTCTGGTGTTACTCCTTCCTCCGTGAAAGGCATATCATACTGTGGTATTAGCAAGCCCACTACGCCTTTTTGACCATGTCTTGATGCGAACTTATCGCCTAGTTCAGGTATTCTTAGATCTCTTACTCTCGCTTTAACGAGTTTATTGCCTTCGTCATCCATCGTCAATATTACTACATCAACTACGCCTTTTTCACCGTGTCTAACAGCGATGCTGGTGTCTTGCCTAGTTATCCCACCGACAGCGTATTCTTGTGCACTAATGAATCTCGGTGGACTAACTTTACCTATTAGTACTTCACCGCCAACTACTTCTGTTTCGGGTGGAACAATGCCGTCTTCTTCGAGGAGCTCGTATGAGCGTTGTCCTCTGTAACCTTTCGCACTAGGTGATGGTTTAGTTATCTCATCTTGTATTCCTCCAGGGTACTTATACTCTACTGTCGTATATAACCTAAAGAAAGTTGACCTAGCGAGACCTCTTTCAACACTACTCTTATTTAATATAACGGCGTCTTCGATATTGTACCCTGTGAGCGTTAAAACAGCTGCCACGAAGTTTTGTCCAGCCGGTCTTTCATTGTAACCAATAACATCAATAGCCTTAGTTGTAACTAATGGTTTTTGTGGATAATGCAATAAGTGACCACGTGTATCAACTCTGTTCTGGAAGTTAGCGGCGTTTAATCCAAGTGCTTGTTTAGCCATTGCTGCTTCATACATGTTTCTTGGGCTTTGATTATGTTCAGGGTATGGTATTATAGACGCTGTTATACCGAATATTCCAGGTATCCATAGTTCGAGGTGAGTGTGCTCCTTTGTTACTTGATCCATTGTTAAAGCAACATAAGCGTTTTCCTCTTCATCAGGGTCTAGGTACTCTATGATTCCCTCTTTAACTAGGTCTTCGAACGAGATTTCTCCTTTCTTTAATTTCTCAACGTGATCCTTCGTGAGTCTAGGTACTCCGTTTTCAACAACTATTAATGGTCTCCTGATTCTACCAGCGTCAGTGTTTACTATGACTTCGTTTAAGTAATTGGTTTGAATATGTGCTACGTTGACTTCTGGACTCAGTTTACCTTGTCTCCTAAGTTTCCTAATGGTTTTCGTTAAGGTTTCACCATCAGGATGATACCCTATGAGCTTCCCGTTCAGGAATACTCTACTCCATCCCGAGTACTCGTCTCCTCTTACTTCTCCTTTCTCGAGTTTTTCTATGATGTCATCTAAATAGCCTTTAACTACTTTACCTTTAATTCTCTTAGTTACAATTGGTATTGTGCCTAGTTCGTATAGGAGCTCCTCTACGGGTTTATCTTCTATTCCAACACTCACGTTAACTAGTAAAGCGAGGTTCTTAACTAAACCAATATTAGCTCCTTCTGGTGTTTCAAATGGACAAATTCTACCCCATTGAGTTCCGTGAAGTTCTCTTGCTTCAAAGTGTGGTTGTCCACGGGCGAGTGGTGAGACAACACGTCTCAAGTGGCTAAGTGTGCTTAACATATTGGTTCTATCTAGTAACTGGCTTACGCCTGTTCTTCCACCAGGCCAGTTACCTGTAGCCATAGCATGTAGTATTCTATCTGTTATTATGCTGTGTTTGAACGCTGCTTTTATCTCGAGTTTCCTGGTTTTAGATAGCTGTTTCTCTAGTTCTTCACGTACTTCCCGAGTAAATGATACTAGTGCAGCTCTCACAAGCGTGGCGAGGAGGTCACCTGCTAGCTTTAACCTCTTGTTTCTATAATGATCTTTATCGTCGGGTTCACGTCGGCCAAGCATTAACTCTATTATTCTAGCAATCATTTGTCCAATAAACATGGCTTTAAGAATTCTTGTTTCCCTACTGGAATCTGTTCCTATATGGGGGAGAAGTCTTTCATCTAAAAGTCTACGAGCTCTCTCAATTCTCTCTTCTCGCGGTCTACCAATGGCGAATCGTGAACCTATGAAGTCCAATGCTTCCTCAACCAGCTTCTTCCTATATTCCTCCATGTACTGTTTTAGCTCTTCCTCACTAATTTCTTGTGGAACCTCTATTTTCGGGAGAACCTGCTCTACTTGGAGTATAGATGGTAATACGTAGTTATGGTATGTTGGATCCGGGCTAACAGCGTAGAGTACTTCACGAGTATCCAGACCTAGCGCTATCATTAATATTACGGCTGGTATTTTATGTCCTTGGAAATTAGCGTAGAATATGCCGTCTTTCCTACGATCTATTATTAGTTGCGATCTTCTACCTCTGGCTGCGCTAACTACTTTCGCTGTATGTGTTATCCCTGTACCCTCCTGTCCGTAATCTACGAGAATAGTGTTACTCGCTAGGTCTTCTTGTGCAACTAAGACTCTCTCGCTTCCATTAATGATGAAGTAACCGCCTGGATCTCTCGGATCCTCCCCGTACTGTATTAATTCCTCTGGGCTCGCTTTGCTTAATGGGTCGATTTCCGATTTAAGCATTACGGGGAGATCCATTAGCTTTAAACTTAGCTCACGGTACACACCGTCTCCTTCAAGTCTTACGGTTACAATTACGGGAGCCATGTATGTTAAATTCCTGATTCTACACTCGAGAGGCGTCTTGTATTGAGGGGTGCCATCGATTTCTATCCATTGAGGTTTCTCGATTCTTGGTTTTTCAATGTATAGTTTCACGGTATCTGTTATTGGAACAACTTTAAATTCCTCGATAATAGCTGGGAGGATCTCCCGGATGAATCTATCATAGCTATCTAAGTGTTGTCTAACTAATCCTTTTTCCTCAATGTATCTCCTAGATACAACCCATAGATCCTCGGGTGTTAAGCGCTGTGTCAAGACTTCTTAGTCACCTCTACAACTACATATCTGTAAGCAACAAATACTCCTGCAGTGGGGCTCTTCCTAATAATTCTTACTATGTCTCCAGGTTTTGCACCTATTGCTTTAGCAACTGGGTCATCCATGGACATCCATGGTAGTTGCCAGGGCTCTATTCCAAGTTTCTTCAATAACTGGATTGCCTCTTCTGGAGGCACTATTTCATGCTTCGGCACTAACTCGTGTTCAAGGATGTTTATTTCCTCATTCATACGTATCAACTACCAAAGCACTCCAACCTTTATATCTCCAAGGTTACAGGGGCTTTTATAGTATAAACCTTTGACTTTACTCAATGAAACAGGCGAACAAGTTAGTGGACCGGCCGGGATTTGAACCCGGGACCTCCCGGATTTCGGCGCGCTGTTGCCAACCGGGCGCTCTTCCGGGCTGAGCTACCGGCCCGTTTCACTTCATTAGTATTGATTATCCAGGTTTAAAAGTGTTTTTATAGCTTTAATTAAGGATACTATACTGACTGGGGTTTATGTTAAAGCTCTTTTGCTGAACCAATACATGGGGTGCTTTAACTTGTTTAATGCCGAAGAGCTAGATATAATTGAGGAAATCATAAAGAAGCGCGGGTTAGCTTCAAGGATATTCATTAATAGAGAAGTATTGCACCCGGACTATGTTCCTGAATCTTTGCCGCACAGGGAAACCGAGATAAGGAAACTCGCAGATATACTTGTGGTTTCAGCTAAGGGTGAACGCCCGAGTAATATACTACTGTACGGGTTAACTGGAACAGGTAAAACCGTTGTAGCTAAGTATGTTGTTAAAAAACTAGCGGAAAAAGCATCATCTATAGGTATAAAGCTAAATTACGCATACGTGAATACTAGGAAAATAGATACTCCATACAAGGTCTTAGCCACTATAGCTTCTAGTATTGGATTAAGGATACCATACACAGGTTTAGCGCTAAGCGAGGTATATAGGAAATACGTTAATGCCCTAGATAGTTGGAGCGGGTTACACATAGTTATACTCGATGAAATAGATTACTTCGTTAAACGCAACGGAGACGACTTACTATATAAACTTCTAAGAGTTAACGAGGATTTATCGAGATCAAAGGTCTCAGTAATAGGTATTACGAATAACTTGTATTTCGTCGAGAACCTTGACCCAAGAGTGAAATCAAGCCTAGGTGAAGAAGAGATATTTTTCCCGCCCTATAATGCTGAACAATTATTCACAATACTTAAACAGAGATCCGAGAAAGCTTTTCATCCAGGTGTGATAAGCGATAGTGTGATCTCTTATTGCGCAGCATTAGCTGCAAGAGAACACGGTGATGCTAGGAGAGCGTTAGATCTACTTAGAGTATCAGGGGAGGTGGCCGAGAGAGAGGGTGCGAGCGAGGTAACAATTGAACACGTTAAGAAAGCAGTATTAGAGATCGAGGAGGGTAGACTATACCAGAGCATCGTAACACTGCCTCTCCAACAAAAACTCGTATTGAAAGCAATAGTCGACTTAGTTTCCAAGAAGGGATCAACTACTACGGGCGAAGTGTACTCACTATACGTTGACATCGCTAGGAAACATGGTTTAGAACCACTGTCAATGCGCAGTGTTAGCCAAGTGATCTCGCAATTAGACATGATGGGCATTATAATTGCAGATGTTAGAAGCATGGGTAGACATGGATTAACTAAAATAATCAAGGTCAAAGATGAAGTTATAAAAGTAGTAAGAGAGGTTACGAAGAGCATTGTCTAATATTGTTATGGAAGCGTACGATGATGGATTCTTTCCTCCCACGTATAAGAGTGGGAAAGGATTAACTTTCATAGTTGGCGTTGAAACAGTAGAATCTCATAAAGTAACGAAAATCGCGTGGTCTACAGTTAGAGTTGATCTTAACACATCAACTCAAATAATTTCTGAGTTATCAAAATTCCTTGGAGGAGAGGTTTTAATACTGGATGGTATAACTTATGCAGGCTTCGACGTCGTGGATCCCGATCAATTGTCGGAGTTAACGGGTAAAGGAATAATAGTTATTCAACTGTACCCCCTTGATCTCAATAGAATTAAAATCGCGCTACAAAAACACTTCACTGACTGGAGGGAGAGATATAGTGTAATAGAGGAAGTATACTTAAAAATGGTTTATTTCAATACGCCCTGGAGAACTATTAGAGTATATGCTAAAAACATTGAGTTAAGGAAAGTTTTTCACTTATTGAAAAGTACATGCATATATAGCCCTATACCCGAACCCTTGAGAATAGCGGATAAATTAGCATCAGCACTGTCCAAGCTTTCTTCAAGTAGACTCGGCTTTGTGTAGATCAATGAGTTGTTTTCATGGGGATCATTGAGAGGTAAAAACTAAGTGGTCAATATAAAGTAGCCGGGCGGGGATTCGAACCCCGGTCACGGGGTTTCCTCCGTGTTCGGCCAAAGCCCCGCATCCTTGGCCGCTAGACGACCCGGCTACTTTCCCGATTCTATCTTTATCTTTACATAGAGTTTATTAAGTTTTAACTCATTATTTATAAAGGATTTATAAGGCCATTTCACACTAGGGTTTTTAAACTTTGCGTTAAATTTATAAGGGGGTAAAACACAGAACAATAGGTGCTTGGTGAGTTTCTTATGTTTAATGAAGAATCCGTAAATAGTAATAATACTGGAACAAATACATCTCCTCAAGAACAAGTTAAGGAAAACAAGTCAAAGTGCCCACCAGATAAGGTAGTTTATGAGGTAGCGAGAGCGGAGTATATTTGCCTTGAAACAGGGGAAGTAATAGAGGACAGAGTAATAGATGATAGAGCTGAGTGGCGTGCATTTACTCCAGAGGAAAGAGAGAAAAGAGCGAGAACAGGTGGCCCAATAACTCCAACGGTTCATGACATGGGGTTTACCACGGCGATTGATTACTCTGATAGAGACGCGTCTGGCCACACACTGATAAATAAGAAGTACCAGTTGTATAAACTACGTAAATGGCAAGCTAGGACACGTATTTTAACTAGTGTTGAGAGGAATCTAGCTCAAGCAATGAATGAACTCGATAGATTAAGCGATCTACTCAATCTTCCAACTTATATAAGGGAGGAAGCCGCGAAGATCTATAGAGAAGCAGTTGAGAAGGGGTTAGTTAGAGGTAGAAGCATTGAGAGCGTTATTGCAGCCGCTATATACCTTGCGTGCAGATTGAGGAAACTACCGAGAACACTTGATGAAATAGAGGAGTATTCACGTGTTAGTAGGAAGGAAATAGCTAGGTGTTATAGATTACTACTACGCGAGCTAAGCATTAAGGTCACAACAAGTGAACCAGCGGACTTTGTTCCAAGAATAGCTCACGCACTCGGTTTATCAGGCGCTGTTGTAAGAACGGCGATCGAGATATTAAATAAAGCAAGAGAAACGGGTGTATTAGGTGGAAAAGACCCCATCGGCTTAGCGGCAGCCGCCGTGTACTTAGCGTGCGAGAAACTAGGTGAAGAAAGATCACAGAAGGAAATAGCCAATGTCGCAGGCGTAACAGAGGTTACAGTTAGAAATAGATGCAGAGAACTAATGAAAGTTCTAAGTATGGAAGTTGAAGAGTAGGAAAAACACTGAATATTTTATTCTTTCACTCTAATCTCTAACTCATTACTAATATGTTTTCTGGATTAATGCCTAGTTCTTCTATTAGAATCTGTTTTACACGTTGTCTATGATCACCCTGTAACTCTATTCTACCCTCCTCCTCTCTGTATGTTCCTCCAGCAGCTAACTTGGTTTTAAGGTACCTCGCTAAATGTTTAAGTAATTCTTTATCGCTTGGAAACCCGTCAACAACTGTTACAGCTTTCCCGAATTTCCTTGTATCTAGCCGGATCTTCAGTAATGGTTGTTCCACAATTAATCTCTCACATAGTTCCTCCGGTATTTCGCCTCCACATACTTGACCAGACATGTGTTTTTGCATCACCGGGACTGCCAATATTTTATTTACATATTAAAAACTTAAAAACCTATTTCAGAAATAATGGGCAAGGTACTCTTAGGTGAATAAGCATGGTTAAATATAAGTGTGGAAGATGTGGTTATGTTTTTGACTACGAAGAAATGGTAAGAACCTATGGTAGACAAGTTAGATGTCCTAAATGCACTTACGAAATAGTTTTCAAAGTAGCTAAAACGTATAGGATTGTTAAAGCTATTTAACATTATACTCTGTCGTCTTACTCAAGTATAAGCCCACGGACTCAATAACTACTTTTGCAGCGAGAATACTGGTTACGTCGCTGTAATCTACTAATGGGTTAACTTCAACAACATCGATGGCTACTATACTCGTAGATTTATTGAAGACGTTCTTCAATATGTTTAGGAACATGTACGTGTTTAATCCTAAAGGTTCAGGATTAGATACGCCTGGTGCTATGGCTGGGTCAAAGACATCTAAATCAACGCTAACATATGTTCTGCCAAGATCACTGAACTCTAGTTTGTTATTGTAGACATCTAATATGTTGAATACTTTAACGTTACTCTTACTCTTAACATAATTGACCTCGTCTTCAGTGTATGCTCTTGATCCAATATGTAAAACATTTACTCCTTCTTCAATCAATTTACGTAAAAAAGTGGCATGATTCACGTTTGAATCAAGGTACTCTAAACGTGAATCAAGATGAGCATCAAAGACAATAAGAGTATCAATTCTATCTTCTAACGCACGTACTGTTGAATAAGTCAAGAGGTGTTCTCCTCCAAGTATGACTAATAAGCCATTATGTTCCCCGGAGATGTTCCTAGTTATAAGCTCTATTCTTTGAAGGGATCTCACAGTATCTCCAGGTGGTAGTACAATATCCCCGTAGTCTTTGAAGCCAACATCTTCTATTGACTTGTTTGCCATGATACTGTATAACTCTAGGTTACACGCAGCATCTCTTATTTTCTGTGGTGCAAATCTTGTCCCAGGCCTATATGTACCGGTATTATCCAATGGAATGCCTATAACTGCTACTCGGGATTTTACATTCTCCAAGCACGCGAATGTTGGTTTCATGAGCAAAGTTTTCCACACAATTGCCCACCACTTCGAACTTCAACTTAATAGCTTAATAGTGAAAAATAATATTTAACCCAAATTACTTAGCAATGATTAATGAGCTAAAGGGGTATTAATTTGGTTAACAAAAGTCAAGACCTCTACGAGAAAATAGTTGATCTAGCGAGGAGAAGAGGAATATTCTGGACATCATTTGAAATATATGGAGGTGTAGCTGGATTCTATGACTTTGGATCAGTAGGTGTACTAATAAAGAGAAATATAGCTAATCAATGGTTAAAGTACTTTGTGTACACTAGAGAAAACGTGGTCGAAATAGAAACACCCATTATTAATCCGAGAATAGTTTTCAAGGCTAGTGGCCACGAGGAACACTTCACAGATCCCGTTGTTGAGTGTTCGAAGTGTAAAAGAGTGTATAGAGCAGATCACTTAATTAAAGACCTGCTTAAAATAAACGTAGAAGGCTGGAGCACGGAAAACATGAGTAAGTTAATTAAAGAACATAATTTGAAGTGTCCAGATTGCGGAGGAGAATTAGGCCCAGTATTCAATGCGCTCCTCTTGTTTGCAACGCAAATAGGTCCATACAGAGGGGAAACCGCTTATCTCAGACCCGAGCACGCGCAAGGGATGTTCATTAATTTCCCCCAAGTATTCAAAATCTCGAGAAGTAAACTACCACTAGGAGTAGCACAGATAGGTAGAGTGAGTAGAAACGAAATCTCTCCAAGACAAGGTTTAATTAGGCTGCGAGAATTCAACATTATGGAAGTCGAATTCTTCTTCGACCCCGAGGAAGCAGAGAAAGAAGTTCAAGAACTAATCGATGAAGTAAGTAATGAAAAATTAAGGATAATCACTGCGAATATGAGAATGAACAATATTGAGGAACCCGCTGAATTCACAGTCCACGAACTCATAGATAAAAAAATCGTTAAAACACCGTGGTTAGCATACTGGATGGGCATCGGAAACATGTTCGTTAAAAACTTAGGGATACCACTGGATAAAATAAGGTTCGTGGAGAAACTACCCCATGAGAGAGCACACTACTCTCAGCAAACATTTGATCAAGAGGTTTATACTCAAAGGTTCGACTGGGTAGAGGTTGCTGGTTACGCTTATAGAACAAGCTATGATATTGAAAGACACGCTGAGTACAGTGGAAACGATTTCACTGTTTTTAAGAAATATGAGGAACCATTGACTGTAACAGTTGAGAAAGCTGTTCCAAATCCCACTATAATAGAGAGGACTGTGGGTAAAGAGAACTTTGGACGAGTTATGAGAACACTATCTCAAATGAAACAGGAAGAAATAGTAAGAGAACTACATGCAAAAGGGTTTATCGAAGTAGAAAGCTTCAAATTGCCGCCCGAATGCTTCCAGTTAAGGAGAGAAGAAGTTAAATTGCATGGGAAGAAAATATATCCTCATGTTGTTGAACCATCCTTCGGACTAGAAAGACTACTCTATGTTGTCTTAGAGTACGCGTATCACGAAAGAGAAGACAAGGTAGTGTTAAAACTACTGCCTCAGTTAGCACCATACCACGTTGCAGTATTCCCATTACTAGCTGGTAGGAAAGCCGAGCACGCGAAAATGGTTAGTATTGCGAGAAGTATTTACAAGGATTTAATTAAGAAGGGATTCAGAGCGATTTATGACGAAGAGGGAAGCATTGGGAGAAGATACGCTAGAGCCGATGAAATAGGGGTACCATACGCTGTAACAGTTGATCATCAGACACTTGAAGACAATACTGTTACCATACGAGATAGAGATACAACAGAGCAAGTTCGAGTAGAAATAAATGAAATAAGCAAATTCCTAGTTACAAGACTTGGCTTAAACGCGCTTGTTTAAAGCTAAATTAACTTATTTTTGATAGTAAATAATGTATAGGTGTTAAACAAATGGAGAACGAGAAACCTGAAACACCGAGTCAAGAAGAAAAACAAAAAATAGATGTATCTAAGTTAATAGCGATAATACCGTCAGCATCAGAACTAAAAGGCGAGAAAAAACACCTAGGCGAGAAAAGAATAAGAATTAAGTACGATAGAACACTAAATAAACCCATTGCGAAACTACCATCTCACATTGCCAGCGAGCTAGGCATTAAAACAGGTGATACTGTAGAGGTAGTTGTAGCAGGTAAGAAAAAGGTACTATTTACAGCAGAGGTTGTGGAATCCAAGGACAACGCAGTCGTAGTTTATCCCGTTGAGCTTGAAAAACAAGGTGTAGCAGACAACAGTATAGCCACCATTAGGAAAGCTAGGTAGATTTAATGGTGTTCCATGACCTTTTATCATCTATTAAACAGCTCGTAGATGACTGCGAAGACGTGATTAATGATGGCAAGTTAGCTGCATCATCTAGTAATGTTGACGAGATGTTTAAATACGTAGAAGCCGTCAAGGCTATTTTCATGAGAGCACCCTCAATTCTACGTGAAGCTAGAGACGTGGTTGAATCACGCGCGGGGGAGGATAAGTTAATAAAGTACATTAGCACATACTATAGAATGCTAACCTTGATCTCGATACCCTACATGATCAGTATTTTGAGAGACATGTCTAGAATACTGTACAAGCAAGGATATGAGAGCAAAGCCATAGAGGTAGACGAGCTCATTAAGAACTTTGAGATCTTTCTGGGCACTCTAAAACTGAAACAAGACGCCCCTTCATGAACCTTGTCTCAATGTCTGTAATTTTAACTAAGCCTCTGCAACCACTTAGTCTTCTATTATATGAATCCTCAACAAATACTACTGGTCCATGCTTAACAGGGTATCCATAGGTTTTTCCATGAAATTCAAGGAACCATACTTCAATTTTCTCACCTAGGAAGCGTCTTTTAGTCGCTAAATTATATAGGTCAATAGACTTCTTCAGCTTACTTACTATGTTCATGTTTTTAACCATTACTGGTTTAAGGTTCTCGAATGCTGTAGCAGGTAGATTTATGTACTTATATAAAGTTATTTTTTCCACACCACACTCTCTTAGAGAATTAACTGCAGTTAAGGTTTCAGCGTAGACTTCGCTGGTTGCGAACGGTAGCCCTGTCATTAAATAGACGTAAGGTCTCAATCCATACTTTCTCAGGATCCTCGCTGCATTCACCACGTGTTTAAGTTTAATTGGTTTACCGAGAAATTTCTCATTAAACCAATCGCAACCCGTTTCGAGTCCTATGTGAACTGTTGTGTCTTTCAAGTATTTTCCTAGTATAGCTCCTACATCTTCATTAACTAAGCATGCTTTAATGTTCTCAATCATTACAACAGCTTTACCGTTTTTTACTTCTTCGATAGAAGTAAGGGTATTCAGTAATTCTTCAATGGCATCAATATTAGCTGGAGGATAGCATGGATCAGTTAATGGGCCTTTAACCGTTTTCTCCCTCATATAATCAAGGAAATCCGGTGCACTTAACACGATTCTTCTAGCTCCATGTTGCAGTAATTCTAATACTTCATTAAGTACTGATTTTACGCTTCTGCTTCTAGGTGAGCCAAACATGTATGGAACACTGCAGAAGCCGCAGCCAGGTGGAATATTCATGGGGCAACTTAATCTTTCCTCAAGCACCGGGCTTCTACACTTCTCGCAGTTAATGCATTCTCTTCCAGGAAGACTTATGGTTGGCCTATTATAGTTGCTGCATCCCCTGACGACTTCTACATAGAATCTATATATTTGAGGATATTTGAATGCTTCGTTTACTCTTGTCCAAGGTTTGATTGATTCCATGACCTCTATTGGTGTATATACGTGGCTGGAAGTTAATTTAATTTTTCCGCGATCCCTATAAGCTAACCCGGGGACTGATACGAGATCATTTGATGAATTCTTTAATGCCGGCATCAATTTAGTTAAAGGGATTTCCGCTTCACCTACGACCACGTAGTCGACTGGTACTTCATTGAGAACTTTGACGTATTCAAAACTAATGGGTCCTCCTAGAATAATTAATCCACGGTATTCTGATTCCCGTAAGCGGTTAACTAGCTTCTTCACCGCATAAATATCGGTAGACATAGCTGAGATCATGACTACGTCTATGTCAGCTGCTTTTGATAATAATGCAGGGGCATTTTCATACGTGTAGAATTCTACTTCAGCGTATTTTTCAACGATTCCCGCAACTACTCTAGGCCCTGCTCCCACGACATCAAAGGTAGAGTATCTTTTGCCCCTAGCTCTTGCAAGAGCATCTACAACTGCAACTCTCAGGGCAAGCACCTCTCCATGCTCAAATTATATTTTAAAGCCTCTTAGCTGATTATTTATGAATCAGAGTGATTGAGATGATTGAAGAGAGGCGAGAATCACTCGTGGAAATGACAGCGATAGAACACATTGTCAACATGTGTAGAATAGTTAGAGATGAAATGAGCGAATTAAACTTAATGCTGAAAGTTTACCAGGAAGGAAAAGGAGGGGGAGACCTAGGGAAAATATATGAAAAAGTAAGAAACATCAAGAACAAAGGCGAGGAACTAGTTGTTCTCATAATGGAGTACCTTATTAAAAGCAGTGAGGTAGTATTCTACTCATCTAGCTTTATAAACATTATAAGAACTCTTGATAGAGTCCTTCAACAAATAGATGGTGTAGCGTACAGAGTATACTTGGCACACGAGAATAAGGTGTTATTAGACAAAGACGTATTAGACACTTTCATAAATATAATTGAAATTGAGAAGAAACAAGTACAGGACCTAGAAGACGCGTTCATGAAAATAAGGCTCTCACCTAAAGCAGTACTAGGAATAATAAGTAGTGTCTTCGAAACAGAGGAGAAAATAGACACAATATACAGGAAGAGCTTGTTTGAAATATATGCTAGGTACTCGGGATACATTACAGCTCTACTAATACTTAAAGACATATTTGAACACTTAGAGGAAATAAGCGATTTCCTGAAAAACGTCGGTGAGGAGGTACGGTATCTCGCAATAGCGAGGTCGGCAACATAGAAAAAGAAAATAAGAGTTGCTACGGGTTTCTACTCGGAAATAGAGTAGTAGTATTCGACTATGAGTGTGGAAACGAATTATACTGGAAAGGATATCATGGAACTTTTCTCGGAGTAAATAAACCAAGAAGCAGGGACATAAAATCTCCTTTAGAGCTTTCAATTATAGAAGCAGTATACCTAGCCGAGAAAAATCTCATCAACGTAATTGAGAATGGAAAAATACTGAGTTGGAAGGAATTACTGGAGATTGGTGAATTAAGAGTAAACAAGTTCTCAGCCTTATACCGTGTATACGTTGACTTAAAGAAAAGAGGATTCGTAGTTAGACGAGGATTAAAATTCGGGTGCGATTACATGATATATAGGCATGGGCCGGGAATAGATCACGCCCCATTCGGGGTCCTAGTATATACTAATAGCGAGATAATTGACCCAGTAGAACTAGTTAGAGCCGGTAGATTACTGCATTCCGTTAGAAAGAAACTAGTAATAGCCATTGTTAAGGAAGATGGAAGCGACGTAAAATACCTTGTCTTTAACTGGTGGAAACCGTGAAAAAGGATTGCTCACAGACCCCGTTACTTACTTTAAGTCACTTATATCGTATTCTTCTACTCTCATCATTTCTCTAAATATTTCCTCATCCGGCGGCCTAGAGAACTTTTTCTCTAATGCTTTAGCGCACTTGTTGTTTGGTAAAAGACTATTTAACCTACATGAGGCATACTGGCACTCTCCTCCTATGCAATCGCCGCCAATTAATCTACATTGAGCTACTTTAATTACTCTTCCCTTGATTGGTTTATTAGCGACAAATAACGCGTTTCTAGTGCACATGAATAATGGGCAAAGGGGATTACATTTTTCACCAATTGGCTGCGGGGCTATTTTCTTTTCTCTCTCTGCTTCTTCGTGATGTATTGGTTTATATTGTTTATGAGCATGAGAGTAAGGGCGACTTCTAAAACTATCGCTAGTGGTGTTTTTCATTAATAGGCACCTAGCCGTTATCGGATTCTCATAAAAATCTATGTCTGTCTCCTAATATATCTTTACGATTGCCCCGAGGAAAAACTATTCCATCTAGGATATATATTGTGATATATACCAAGTACATCGAAGACTTTGCCCGCAATAAAATTCAACATATCCTCAACGGATTTAGGTCTTGGATAAAATGCTGGTGAAGCCGGTAAAATAGTGGCCCCAGCAGTTGCTAATCTAAGGAGATTTCTTAGATCAATAGTGGATAATGGTGTTTCCCTAAACACTACTATGAGTTTTCTTTTCAAACGTAGTATATTGCAGGCAGTTCTAGTCACTAAATTATCCTGTACTCCATTAGCTACTTTAGCAATAGTGTTCAGGGAAGCAGGTATAATAACCATATCGGAGCATATTAAGTTACTGGAACTAGCAATAGGTGCATCTATGTCCTTCTCGGAGTAAACAGCATCTATTTTATATAGTGATAAAAGATTTCCTAGATCAACGTTTTCCTCAACGCGGGCAACTCTTAATGCGTTCTCAGTGTAGACAACGTAAACGAATTCATATTTGTTTCTCGCAGTCCCAATGTGTTTAAGCAACTGTAAACCATAAGATATACCACTTGCACCAGTTAAAGCAACTATTAGATTAGAAGCACAGTCATCCCTGCGCGGGTTCATCATTTTTCAGTCCTTTAGAGCCTTATCATCCCGTGTTCGCACTTAGGCTATGATGATTTAATCTAATAAAATTTTTATAATACATTGATGTAACCGTGGTTCATGGGATAAAGTAATGCTACCAGTTGGTTTAAACGTGAAGTTACTGAATGAAATAGTAAGCGAGCTCAGGAAGAGTGGATTATGGGCTGAAAGGCACTCTTATAGCATAAGAATCATGTATAATGGTAAGTTCACAGCAAGCCTACATTTATATCCTGGATTCAATGAAGCTGTTCTAAGACTATATGGGAGCAGGGAATCCAATGAAGCAGTATTAAATGCAGTGAAATCTCTGTTTTCAAAGTATCTACCAAACTATGTTCTCGAAACAACGCATATAGAAGTTAAACTATAGGTTATAGGGATAATCTAGGCTTGTATCTTAAGCGTAGAGGCTTTTCTCAACCTGTTCATTATTGTTAATCCAAGTCCTCGTTCTTCGAATCCCTCCACTATTGCAACACTGCAACCTAAGTCGTCTAAGCTCCTAAGAACCTTGAAAAGGTTCTTAGCAACTTCAAATAAGTTGAGTCGTGAACCAATGCTTAAAACAATCACGTTATGTGAATTAAACGCGTAATTACTGAGAGTTTCTTTTGATGCAATAACGCATACTTTAAACCCGTTCTTAATGTATTTCAGTGATAGTTCTTTCACGGTATCCACGAGCTTGGATAAATCGCTTGAAAGAGGTTCAACTAGAATTAACGGGGTTTCAGGCGAGTAGTGCCGGTATTTCAACCCAGGTGCTAACGCTGTATCTGACTCCCTTAATCCTCTGGCATAATCTGGAACAATGATCCTCGTACCTAAGACCCTCTCAATGTCTTCAACCAAGTACGCTCCTGGTCTAAGTAAAACAGGTGGTTTAGATAGAATGTTTACTATAGTTGATTCAACACCATAGATAGTTTCACCAGCGTCTATTACTGCATCCACTCTTCCATGTAGATCCCTTATCACGTGCTCAGCTGTAGTAGGACTTGGTCTACCAGCGATGTTTGCACTGGGTGCAGCGAGAGGGAAACCAGTTTCATCGATTAAGCTTAATGCAACAGGGTGCGCGGGCATTCTTACAGCAACGGTGTCTAATCCGCCTGTAACCAGTTTAGGTACTTTGGGATTCCTATTCAGGATCAGTGTTAGTGGACCAGGCCAAAACACGCGTATTAACCTAAATGCTTCCTCGGGGATGTCCACAGCTACTTCATCGAGCATAGATATCTTCGATATATGGATTATTAAGGGATTATCCGGTGGCCTCCTCTTAGCCCAGAAGATCTTGTTAACGGCTTCTTCGTTAAACACCACTGCGCCTAGTCCATAGACTGTTTCCGTTGGGAAAGCTACTATGCCTCCACCTAGTAGTATTTGTGCAGCTTGCTTTATCACCTGCAGGTCAGGCCTAAAAGCATCTGTTCTTAAAATGATCGTCATTCAGGGTACCCGCTGGAGTAGTGAAACCCATTATAATATCCCAGTTTTATATGTACCTATATTTACGCCTGGAGTATACTCATCTGGTTCAATTCTCGTTAAGTACCTGAAGTAAATACAGGCTATCTCGTGACCCATTTCCTGGAGTGTTTTCACTGGTTTCTTCAATAACTCTGATGCTTCATCCCACGTAAGTCCTTGGAGTGCTTTTGTAATTAAAAGCAACTCTTGTATCTTATCCAGGTTTGGCCGTGATTCTTTCTTTGTTAACCAATGTACTCTACTAATACCGTACATTAAGTCAGCTGCGGCTTCAAACGTCATAGGCCCCTTACAATACGTCCAAAGTCTATCAAGCGCTATTGTCGAGAAAACATTTAATGGCTTATCATTGTATATGTATGGTTGATTATCAAGCAGTAAGAGAGCTACTTCGGGTTCTAGCTCCCTATAGTTTATTGGAAGACTATTCAGAATTTTCATTTTGAACTCTAGTTGAGCTATTTCTATGAGTTTAGCGGTTTTCTCATTAGCTGGTTTTAAAACCAAGACGGTGTATTCTCCGCTAACGGGGTTTCTATCGGGACTTATGTGAATAACGCTGAACCCGTTCTTAATCCAGAAACGGAGTAATTCTTCTGTTACCCCGAACCCTGATCCAAGCCAATCAAGCCCTCTTTCTTTTACTTCTTCGAAAATTTTCTCCATGGCCCAGCTACCAATACCCTTACTTTGAACAGCGGGGTGTGTTGCTATTCTAACTATACGCCACCCTACTGTGGAAGCGAAGTCTATGAGTCTTGTATGTTTGAGAAACCTATCTGGTATAATGTTTCCAGGTATTTTTCCGCCTTTAAGTAGTTCTTCCACTATATTAGATTCTATGGGACCTTCCTGAGCTATTTGAATTGCGCAAACTACTTTACCCGTGGTTGTTTTAACTGCTCTTATCATGTGGTGTGGTGCATCAGCTAGCATACCGAGATCGTCTGGTTCGTTTCTGTAGTGAGCGAGCACGTATATACCGAACAACTGTCTTAGCTCTTCTTCGTTTTCGAATAGTTCCTTGGGATCATATTTAACGTAAATTAATCTCTTGTTTTCAATGTCTTCAAGGTCTTTTTCATCGAGCTCAGCTGGCTCGGCATCTAGTAGCAGTGATTTAAACTGCCACTCCTCCACCGGGTCATTATAGTTGTATCTTATAGGTTCAGTCATCTCGTATTGGTATAGTTCAATGTTCTCCATTGTTTTCAATCTCTTAAGGAACCTCACCGAGAATCCTCTGCCAGCTCCCTCGTAACCGTGAATTGTAGATGAGAAAATCAATCTGTTATAAACCTCGAGGATTTTGTATAGTAGAGGCACATGTATTCCAGCTGCTTCATCTACAACCACTATGTCTCCTTTGATTTTGGGTATTACAACAGGTTCCCAGTACTCGATACTGAATCGATCTCCACGTATCTCGATTATGTTTCCTCCCCTCTTTACAACTTCATACTTGTAACTTAAACTATCAAGGACTTTGCTCGCTAAGAGCATCAGTGATTGAATGTTGCTGGGAGAAGGCGATGTTATTAGTGCTCTGAACCTTGGTTTTATTTTGCGAAAGAGGTGAAGAAGCCCTACTAGCCCTATACCTATCGCGCAGCTTTTTCCTCGACCACGGTCAGCGGTTAATACGAGTACTTTTTTCTTACCCTTTTCCGGTTTCTCATAGAAGTACTCCATCATTTTAATCACGTTAACTTGATCCATAGTTAAAGTATGCTCGTATACTTCTGCGGGGAAGAGTTTTTCTCGCGGAATTGTAATGTTCTTCACGTATTCTCTTACTTCTCCTCTAAGTGTAAGCTTCTTTATGATTTTGTCATTGTCTGCATCGAATATACCTATGCCGTCGTGAGTTAGTAGTTTCCTCTTGATCCAAGTTATGAATACGTGTCTAGGCTCTGGAAACTGTGGAACCGTCAAAGTCTCCTTGAAAATGGTTTTAAACGTATCCCATGTACTCCAACTTGGCGTGAGAAATATTATTATTCCTCCACCTTCAACTATTCCCACTAATCTACCTAAATCATTTGGTTTTAGATCCTTAGTTAAATCCATTACTAGTACTTGTACTGTTGTCCCCAAGTACTTCTCGCTTTTCTCGTAGACAGCGTATTCGAAATCTATTTTCTTGCTTATCTTCGATACCTTGTTTCTAAATACTTCCTTCATTTCAACGGCGTCTTGGAATTCATCATGTAGCACGTATAATCCTTTAAGTTCTTTTTTGTCACAGTGCTTCAACCACTTCGTCACATAATAATCCACGGTTTTTGCCGCGAGAACACCCAGTTTAACTGGGTTCAAACCAGAGATCACTATTAGAGCTCTAATTCTACCCTTTATTAATGTCTCAGATAATTTACCTAGATCACGTAAAAAACGCGTGAAAGAAGCTGGGATAACCACTTCGGAGGAGTTCTGCATGTTAACCAAATGATTAGCACCGTTTAAGAGCATGCTCTTCGAGGTTTCACTATTAAGCATATGGTAACTGTATTCTTCTAAACCCACCACTAGTGCTAACTCTTTTAAGCTCTTTAGCTAATCTATCATACATTTCAACATCTGTTTTACTTAAACTCGGCGGAATCCTGTTCAGAGCTTCAGCGAAGTGCCTCATTTCAATCCTTGTTACTTGTAGAGACCCTGATTTAGTGAATACTTCTCTGAGAGCAAGCATAGCTGCTTCTTTGCAAACAGCAGCTATATCTGCACCTGTGTAACCTTCGGTTCTTCTGGAGAGCTCCTCTAGATTAACGTCTTCAGCTAGAGGAAGCTTTCTAGTGTGTACTTTGAATATCTCTAAACGCGCTTTTTGATCTGGCGGAGGAACATAGACTAGTTTATCGAATCTTCCAGGTCTCAGTAGTGCAGGGTCAAGTAAGTCAGGTCTATTGGTTGCAGCGATTACGACTACTCTACGTAGAGATTGTATACCATCCAGCTCTGTTAGTAACTGGTTCACTATACGATCGATTACTCCGCTGGGGTCGCTTCCACGCACACCAGCAATGCTATCTATTTCGTCGAAGAATACCACGGTTGGTGCAACCATGCGAGCTCTTCTGAATATTTGACGTATTGCTTTTTCTGATTCACCAACCCATTTACTGAGTACTTCGGGACCTCTGATAGCAATGAAGTTTGCACCACTCTCTGTTGCGACAGCTTTTGCTAGTAGTGTTTTACCTGTTCCGGGCGGCCCAAATAATAGGATACCCTTCGGTGGTTCAACGCCCATTTTCTCGAATACATGGGGGTATTTCATTGGCCACTCAATGCTTTCACGTAGTTCTTGTTTAATATCCTCTAATCCACCGATATCCGTCCAACGCACCTCTGGTATCTCGACAATTACTTCTCTCATGAGAGAAGGTTGAATGGACTTCATAGCAACCAGGAAGTCTTCCATTGTTACTCTAAGTTTTTCCAGTTTCTCTGCTGGTATTGGTTGATTTAAGTCAATGTTCTCTTGCTGTATGAATCTCCTGAGAGCATTCATAGCTGCTTCTTTCACGAGGGCGGCTATATCGGCACCTGTGTAACCATGCGTCATTTCAGCTATTTTATCTAAGTCGACATCTTCTAATAGAGGCATGTTTCTAGTGTGTACAGCTAGTATTTCTCTTCTAGCTCTCCTATCAGGAGGCGGAATTTCTATCTCTCTATCGAATCTACCTGGTCTTCTTAAGGCTGGATCAAGGGCTTCTGGTCTATTAGTCGCTCCTATAACGATGACTTTTCCGCGTTCCTTGAGACCGTCCATAAGTGTAAGTAGCTGTGAAACAACTCTTTTCTCTACTTCACCCACTACTTCTTCCCTCTTAGGAGCTATGCTGTCTATTTCATCGATAAATATTATGGCTGGAGCATTGGCTTGAGCTTCATCGAATATTCTTCTTAGTCTTTCCTCTGATTCACCGTAGAATTTACTCATGATCTCGGGGCCATTGATAGTTATGAAGTATGCGCCGATCTCATTAGCTAACGCTTTTGCTAGTAGTGTTTTACCTGTTCCGGGCGGCCCAAATAATAGGATACCCTTCGGTGGTTCAATTCCTAAGCGTTCAAATAACTCGGGGTGTTTAAGGGGGAGTTCAACTATTTCCCTTATTCTTTGCTTTACTTCCTCGAGGTCACCGATATCCTCCCAAGTAACTAAGGGAACTCCTTCACCAACTACTCCGGGCCTCAATGGTTGTAATCTAACCTCTATATTTGTATCATCTGTGACGTAAACTACTGCGGAGGGCTGAACGCTAGTAATTATGAATCTCAGTAGCATCCCATAGAATGGTATATCTAGAACATCTCCACGTTTCACGGGGTTACCTTGTAAGTATTTTTTGATTATTTGAGCAAAGTAATCGGGGTCAGCGTTTATTCGAGGCATGTTTTCAGCTGGTGCAACCACTATCCTAGTTGCGGGATCTACTTTTATCGGTCTAATCGTGACATAGTCTCCAGGCGATACGCCAATGGACTTTCTGACTGTTCCATCAACTCTTATAAGTCCCTGACCTTCATCCTCTGAGTAAGCAGGCCAGATCTTTACTACTTCTCTTCCCTTTGGACCTATAACCTCAACGAAATCTCCTACTTCTATTCCCAGTTTTTTCATGGTCTCTCTATCAACTCTAGCGATTTTTCTACCTACATCGCGTGATCGAGCTTCAGCGACGCGTAATTTAATTGATTTTTCAGCTTTATTTGGCCCGGTTGTCATCCATATAACCTCCTGCTTTCAATGTTTAAAACTAATATAAAGGGTAATAAAATCGTGAAATTATAGAAGCTGAAAATACTTATATGTTTTGTCTAATAATTAAATAAAGCCATAGGTGTTTTACTATGGTTGAAAGAGTTAAGACAAATATACCGGGTTTCGACGAGATATTGAATGGAGGAATACCGAAAAGAAACGTGGTATTATTAAGTGGTGGACCTGGAACGGGGAAGAGCATTTTCTCGGCACAGTTCCTCTGGAATGGATTACAGATTGGTGAACCCGGTATATATGTTGCCTTAGAAGAACACCCGGTTCAAGTACGAATCAACATGAAGAACTTCGGGTGGGATGTTAGACAATACGAGCAAGAGGGGAAATTTTCAATCATAGATGCGTTCACCGGCGGTGTTGGTGAAGCCGCTAAGCGAGAAAAATACGTTGTGAGAGACCCTGATAGTGTCGAGGAACTCGTTGATGTACTCAGAGCAGCTATAAGAGAAGTAAACGCGCAGAGGGTGGTAGTGGATAGTGTGTCAACACTTTACTTGAGTAAGCCATCGGTTGCGAGAAGCATAGTTCTTCAATTAAAGAAAGTACTATCTGGAATGGGTACAACGAGTATTCTGGTATCACAGGTTTCTGTCACTGAGAGGGGTTTCGGAGGCCCCGGCGTTGAACACGCTGCAGACGGCATAATTAGGTTGGATCTAGATGAAATAGATGGTGAACTCGTTAGGAGTCTAGTAATCTGGAAAATGAGGGGTACAAGTCATAGCATGAAGAGACACATATTTGATATAACGGATAAAGGGATTATTGTTTACCCTGACAAAGTCCTTAAAACAAGTAGATTTTAGAGAACGCAGTACTCGCTGAACTCTTTAAACTCTACGTTAGCTAATTCTACTTTTTCCTTTTTTGCTTCGCATGTTTCCCATGGATAAACAATCCAATCGTCTGTAACATCGAAGTAGTAATCCGGAATATATGTACTCCAGGGTTTTAAGTAGAGAGCAAGCGTCCTGAGCTGTTTTGGAGCATGATCAGCCAGTGTATCCACGACTAGTTGTATTGTTCTACCACTATCAACGACATCGTCTACAACTAGGACGTTTCTATCCTTAATTAATGGGATAGCAACGTGTTTAATGAACGGTTTCTCAGCTCTAATGCCAATGCTCTTGTAGAATTTTACTTCGATAAAGCCCATTTCCTCAACTCCGAGTATATCTGATAGTATTCTGGCTGGAATTAATCCTCCCTTAGCAACAGCTACTATGATTTCCGGCGCGTAGTCTTTAATCAAGCGTTTTGCAAGTAAACCTATTACTTCGTGGACTTCTCGCCATGACACGTATTTTACTTTTTTGCGTGAATTCTGCTCATTCATGTGTAAAACCTACATGGGAAACATTATTTAAACTTAGTTTCTAATATTTTAACCGCGGGCACGTTGACTAAGTACGTGTTTGTTACTGGCGGTGTTTTATCAGGGCTTGGTAAGGGCATTATTACAGCATCTATAGGTTTACTAGTTAAGAGCGCGGGTTATACGGTAACAGTTATAAAAATAGATCCATACTTAAACGTAGATGCTGGTACAATGAGTCCATACGCTCATGGGGAAGTATTCGTAACAGATGATGGCGGAGAAACAGACATGGATATCGGTCACTATGAGAGATTTCTACATGTGAATCTATCGAAGAGAAACAATATTACTTCAGGCCAAATCTATTACTCCGTCATCATGAAGGAGAGACGTGGAGAATACCTTGGGCAATGTGTTCAAATAATACCTCACGTTGTTAGTGAAATCAAGCAGGAAATTAGGAATATCGCAAAGGAGAACAATTCGGATATAGTAATAGTTGAGATCGGGGGAACGGTTGGAGATATTGAGGGTCTTCCATTCCAAGAAGCAGCTAGACAAATGAGATTTGAAGAGGGTGTTAAGAGTACTTTTTACGTCCACGTAGGATTAGCACCTATTCTTCCGTCGGGAGAGTTGAAGACTAAACCAATACAGCATAGTGTCCAAGAATTGCGGAGAATAGGAATTCAACCCGATGCATTAATTGCTAGGTCTATGAGGCATCTCGACGAGGAAGCAAGACATAAATTAGCACTTCACAGTAATATACCACCTCATGGTGTTTTCAGCTGCCCATTCCTAGAAACCTCTTACGAGATACCCTTAATGCTCAATGATCAAGGGTTCACAAAGTACCTGCTCGAGAAACTGGATTTAGATGCAAGGCAACCTGATTTATCTGAATGGGCTCTATTCGTCGAGAAATTAAAGAATCGCAGTAAACCAGTTAGAATAGCTATGATCGGGAAATACACGAAGCTCAGGGACAGTTACGTTAGCATAATTGAGGCGTTAAACCACGCGTCTGCATGGAACAACGTGAAACCAGAATTGACGTGGATGGAATCAACTGATATTGAGAAAAACCCGGGCCTAATCAACGAGTTAAGCAATGTCGATGGAGCAATTATTTTACCAGGGTTCGGTAGAAGAGGAGCTGAAGGGAAAATCGAAGCAATAAAGTACTTGCGAGAAGAAGATAAACCAACACTAGGTATATGTTTCGGAATGCAATTAATGGTTGTGGAGGCCGCGAGAAACCTAGTTGGATTAAAAGATGCTAATAGCTCTGAACTAGATCCTAATACGCCTCACCCAGTTATAACTCTTGCACCAGAACAGGTCAATGTTAGAGAAATGGGGGGAACCCTACGCTTAGGCGCGAAGAAAATAATAATAGTGCCGGGTACGCTGGCATGGAGGATCTATGGTGCTAGAGAAGTATATGAGAGGCATAGACACCGATATGTTGTTAATCCAAAATACGTTGACGTATTAGAGACTTCAGGAATAAAAATTTCAGGTTACAGTGAAGA
Organism: Desulfurococcaceae archaeon; assembly: GCA_023269825.1. GTDB lineage: Archaea > Thermoproteota > Thermoprotei_A > Sulfolobales > Desulfurococcaceae > UBA285. Next base: position 117,170 of record JAGDWI010000003.1, on the reverse strand, counting down.
TGAACACGCGGAAATAATAGAATATAAGAGCAGTGAACTATTCTACCTTGGTTTACAAGCACACCCAGAGTTTAAGAGCAGGCCGCTGAAACCCAGCCCGGTATTCCATGAGTTCATTAAATTTATTTCAGAGAACTCGCCTAGATAAATATAAAGTTTACGTGTCGTGTAAAACTTTTATTTCCTACTTGACAACTAAACTTCATGTTTTTAAGTCACTTAATAAATAATAATATGTGATGTAGTATGTGCTCGTCCTGGTGAATTACATGAGCGAAGAAATCTACATAGACTTAACTAATGTACCGCTTAAACCAATTGGTAAAAAAGAGATTAGTCAACTTGAAATAGCCTTAATTATTGGCACTTTATACAGGCCTGAAGTTTTAGAGCTAATAAGAGACCCCGTTGAAAGATCCACTTGGATAGATAGCTTAGCCGTAGCTGCAGCTGCATTAGCTAGGTATAAAGCGGGTTTAACTACATCTGAAATAGCTGAGGAACTAGGTAGATCAGAAACCACTATTAGGAGCCATCTTAATCAAAAAACTAAAGCTGGTAAACTCATCGCTGAAACATATGATAAAATCAAGAAAGGTGAATTGAAACTAGTTGTTCCATTTATTAAAGCCCCAGTTGCAGGAACTGAAGAGGAGTTAAAGGCTCTTAACGCAGAGATAGCGAAGCTGAGGGAACAAATAAGAGCACTAGAGCAACAGGTAAATGAATTAAACCAAGAAAACACTAAGTTGAGAACGCTACTGAGCGAGAAAGATAATGAATTGGAGAGCATTAGAAGAGAACGAGAAAACTTGATTAAAGAAAGAGAAGAACTAGTAAAGAAGAAAGACATGATCCTCGAAGAAATAAAGAAAATTAAACAAACCTTGCTGGATACGGTGGCATCGTTAGATAAGTTAACTACATCTTAAAAAGTTTTCTGAAATTAGAGTAAATAGTTTTTTCAACTTCGCATATACTAATATTCTTCACGTTTGAAATATACTCTATGCTTTTCTTTATGAGATCAGGCGTCATTGTCAAACCACGGTAATTGTATGGTGCATCGCTTTCCGTGATCAGGGATTCTAACCTAGCTTGATTAACAATTGCTCTATGTTTTTCCTGCAGTTGCCACGCTGGATTAAACCCTACGTAGAAACCAACATCTTCAATTTGTCTAAGTAGGTCTAGGGGCCCTGTATACCAGTGGAAATAAGCTCTGTTAACGTTGTTTCTATATATTAGTTCAAATACATCTCTCCACGCATCTGCAGCGTGTAGGTTTACTACGAGATCGTATTCTTTAGCGTATTTAATGAATAGAGAAAACGCCTCTAATTGCTTATAAAATGTATATGGTTTAAACCTCTTGTCTAAGCCTACCTCACCAAGGCATTTAATGTTATGGTTCTTAACGGCATCTTCTAGTAACGACTCTATGTTGGAGATACTGTACTCATGTATGACCCATGGGTGAACACCAACGCATGGAAAAATGTTCTTGTAATTCTCAGATAGCTTTATCACATCATAGCTGGATTGAGGATTATCAGCAACGCACACTAAAACGAACTCTGAGTTATTGGCATAGTTTTCAATATTCTCTAACTCAGCGCAGTGAACATGGGCATCTACAATCATTCCAGCATCCCCCAATAAGTGGATTTTTTTACTCGATTCTCTTTCACCTCAGGGGACGTGTTTTATTCATGAACACTAATAATTTTTGATGACATGCTTCAAGATCATCGTGATTAACTAAGTTTAAAACATCGTGATTGAAGCTTAAACCCCTCAATATAAACAACGGCATGTTCCCAACTAGTTTTATTCTTTCGAGTAGTTCTTTCTCGCATGTATTTAAGGTGAATCCATTACAGGCGTTAGGAGACCCTGAAACCACGTATAGAGCGTCAGCGCACTCGTCGAGGAAAACATTTTTAAATATTATGCATGTATTTTCCCCTGGTTCCAGGAGCCATATCGTGTGCTTTGTTTTCCCCCATACGTAGACTTGGAAATAGCTACCAGTGCATGCAATGAATTCTCCTAGTTCATGAGTAAATAGAACACCTGTTGTATCACTGAGAGTTAATTTAAGTAAGTTTTGCTCCTTGTTTAAAACACTGATTCCCTGGCAATTCAACTCATTTTCATTCTTTACGCATTTAGCGACATTCATTAATTCCACGCGCTAATTAAGCAGTTAAACCTATGTAAAAAATGGGTTTGCCGAGGTATTATGTATTATGAATTTATAGTTTTTTAACCCGGAAACCTGATGATGATTTTGCCGAAGACGGAGTTGTGAAGAGTCTCCCGAAACCTGAGGGTTTTAAAATGCCTAGAGTGGGACTTGTAATATTGGATTATGATCAAACGACCGTGGAGAACATTATAGATTTTTACGAAGCGTATTGCCAAGCACTTAGATTGAATGGAGCTGATTGCGTAGCTTTTCCGGATTTCATGACTCTGCTCAAAGAGAACAGGCTAGGCGAGAAAATTCCGAGAGAAGTGGATCACGATGAATTCTGGAGAATTTTTAGGCGCGTGTATATATCAAGGCACTCTAGGCCCTTAAATGGTTTAAGAGAATTCCTCCTCTCCTTGAAGAATTTCAACGTTAAAGTAGTGGTGATCTCAGGTAGAGAAACCTCCCCATGGTACATATTCTGGGATCTAAGAAGACATGGATTAGACTCATATATTGATGATGTATTAACTTTCCATGACTTAGAGCTACTCGGCTACAAGGAGGAATTTTTGTTCGATAAATCCGAGTTGATGAACTATGTGAAAAAGAAGCATGGAGTAAGCGGAGACGTAGTGTGCATAGGTGACTACATAGCTGATTACTATAGTTGCAGGAAGATAAATGGCATATTTATAGGTGTAAATGTTTTCTCTGAGAGAAACATAGATCTCGAAAAAGCTGGTGTTAAAATTCTTGCTAGAGATTTCTATGAGGTTCTGGTATTGATGTTTGAAAATGGTTTACTCAGGTAGGTCATTAATTATAGTACTGTTGTAACATACTTACCGTCATTGCTTATATATATTTCTCCTCGATCTAGTAGCATATTGAGAGCTTTTCTAATTTTATCTTCGCTTGCAATACCTGAAAGAATTTGATGGATTTCCTTCAAGTTCATTGGTTTATAACTCAACAATTCTCTAACAATACTTGCGAGTTCCTCATCGTTTGGTGCTGTTAAAAGAACAACATCGTCATCCTCATGGAGAATTCTAAGCCTAACCCTGCGTGCAAGTTCTTGTATCTCCACCGGGTCTAATTCATTACTTGTCTTCAATTAAAGCACCTCTTTTCTTACTCATTAGAGCTGATATACAATAAAATATAAAGTGAAATTTAAACGTTTCAGGGTTGAATACATTGAAATATAATATCTTGTTTTTATACGATAAGAGAGTTAGGTATAGTTTAAACGCCGTAATAGCCTCCGTAGATCTAATTAACGGAGTTGAAATTAGGCTACTCGAAAACTTTAACAATATTCTAGAGTACGCTTTGAAGCTTAAAGAGAAAGAGGAGAAATGTATCATAGCTCTGAGTTTGATGACAACAATGCTTGCTCAAAACAATTATTACAGTGAATTAAAGGAGTTCATTAATGAAGCGAAGAGAATCGGGTGTATAACTATATGTGGAGGCCCCCACGTATCAGGAGATCCTTATGGTTCTCTTTTGTACTTTGGATTTGACTACGTATTCATTGGTGAAGCTGAGGAATCCATTAGGGACTTCATATTATCCTTTAGGGATAAAGGAGACGTTTTAAGCGTTAAAGGCCTGGCTTACTTGGATTCTGATCACAGCTTAGCATTCACAGGCCGTAGATCATTAATTAACCTTGATAATTATGATCCATTTCCATACTGGAGGGGCATAGTGAACCCCATCGAGATCACCAGGGGTTGTCCCTATGGTTGCTTCTATTGCCAGGTTTCATATATGCATGGATTTAAGTATAGACATAGAAGCCTGAATAGAGTTGTCTTTTACGCTGAACAAATGCTTAATCGAGGAGTTAAAGATATACGCTTCATATCGCCCAACGGTCTAGCCTATGGATTAAACAATATCAGTAGAGAAATAAAACTCGATGAGATCGAGAATTTGCTTTCCACACTTAGAGAAGTAGTATCGAAGCATCATGGAAGAATATTTCTTGGGAGTTTTCCAAGTGAGATAAGACCAGAGCACGTAACCGAAGAAGCCCTTAAGACTCTAAGGAAATATGTTGCAAATAAATCAATAATAATAGGGGCTCAATCCGGAAGCGAGAGAATTCTACGTCTTATTAATAGAAGACACAGCGCTGAGGATGTATTATTGGCTGTTGATATAGCGATCAAGCAGGGATTCATTCCAGACGTCGATTTAATAATAGGTTTTCCCGGAGAAGAAGTAGATGAAATGTGGGAAACAGTGAATTTAGCTAAGAGAATCATTGAGAAAGGTGGGAGAATTCACCTTCACTACTACTTGCCTTTGCCGGGAACACCGTTTTGTATGAAGGCTCCTTCAATAGTCCCCCCAGAAGTAAAGAGAGAACTGGCTAGAATCATTGGTTCAGGTAAAGGTTACGGGGATTGGCTTAATCAAGAGCAACTTTCCCGAAGGATCATGAGACTACATGAAAACAACGTTATTCTTCCAAGAAGAGGTCCTAAGCGCCCGGTTTCATCATTTATCAGCTAGGGATTCTGAGTCATCCCATTCATATATAGTACTCTCTACGGGAATATTAATGCTTAGATACTTGTTGCAGCGTTTTCCTCGATAAGGAGTATCGCGATAGATAACCGCTGAGTAGTGAGCAGTAGATTGGGTCATAGAAGCCTCCTTCATAGCATTTATGAATGAATTGACAAGATATACATGGAATTTCCTCAATCTGCTTAAACAACTCTGATAATGTTAAAAGAGATTCACCATATTCTTCGAGCATTTTCGATACTTTATCTACGTCTACGCTGACAATATATGTTCTCCTTTTATTGTGAACAGCTGGTTTCCTTTCAACTAGGTTCATTTTCTCGAGCTTATATAGGGATTTAGTGACGATCTTTAAGTCTAACCCTGTAAGTTTTGGTATGTCATTTTGGTATACTGGTTTACTCAACTTTGATAGCCATTTCAATAAGGTAATATCGTACTTGTTGAGTGATTTTGACATTTAAATGCACCATTATCTAGTACCGTAAATATTCTTAGCTAAAATAGCGTATTATATTTTCACAGTAATACTTAATCGGGGACCTCGGCAATGATTAATGTGGAAGCATCTAATTGATTGTTCATTTTTCAGAGTAAAACCTCGATATCGAGGTTTTTAATCAATAAATCATATGAGCTCCTAACAGCAACATCTGTTTGACCGATAACGCTTCCTACTTCAAGCTGGTTCTTTCTATTATTTGTTAAAATGCCTGCTAAGTATACTGCTGCAGCTGCTAAGCTCGCTGGGCTTTTACCGCTTAATGAACTATTTGTTCTAGTGTGAGCTAATAACTCGCTTGCAAGAGCAGCTACTTCTGGAGGTAGTTCTAGTTTATTCGTAATGTAGTTCACGTAATACCTTGGTTCAAATACCTCTGGTGCTATTTTAACGTCGCCGCATACTTCTCTAATCTTCCTGACTCCCTCCCATAAATCACTTTCCTTAATTCCAAGTTCTCTAGCGTATATTTTCGCTGGTCGAGGAATACCGCACATTTTATATGCGAGATAGAGCGATGCTATGACGACTCTTTTTAATGTCTGCTCTTTTATGTTTAGCTCTTTTATTACTCTTTGCAGGATCTCAGCTGCTGTTTCACCAACGGATTTGGGTGGTTTAATTTGTTTTATGAGCTCATTTAACTCTTTAAGTGCTTTAACTAGTTTTTTATCTTCTTTACTTACTCTAGCATCAAGGTTTCTAGCAACCCATGTTCTACCCTGTTTAATATGTCTACGTAGACTCCCAGAGATCTCAGTGCTTCCAACACCGTGGTCATGTACACGGTGCGTGAATGCACCACTATACCTAGATACAGAACCATCCTTATCAAATACTTCCTGACCCTGGTAAATAGGCCTATCCTCTACTACGCTACCACATTGTTGACAAACATATATTTGGAACTCCGCATCAAATAGAATATTAGTGGATCCACAGTACGTGCACTTCAAGTTCTACACCTCTATTTCCTGATCCTCTTAGGTTTCCGCTGAAAAGTAAAGTACAATTTTTCTTTCCTATGAGCAAGTAGTTCTCCTAGTTCATGGTTCTCTATTTTAACAACTAATCTTGGATCATTGACGCGCCCAATAACATCTACGACCACACCTACTTTACGCCCCACGCTATCGTGAACTATTGCCCCCACGCACCTTAGAACCTGGTTTACATATGGTTTAACTATGAGATATCCTCCTCTACTATAAATATCGGTTATACCAAGTAGTCGCATACTGCCACCACTAGGACCAATTAATAGCTTAGAACACTTGATAATAAAAGGTATCTTTCAAATTTTAATTCAATGAGTTAGCGTATTTATGTTACAGGCTTCTTTAAATACATGAATATAAGATCGAATAATACAATGCACTGATAATCTACTTATTAAGCCAGGAAACAATGTGTTTACCAATACTAACACTACGTGAATTAGAACAATATATTCGCCTGTTTCCACGAGATTTTATCCACATGGTGTTTCTTATAAATGAGAGAAGTCCGTAATACGCTAATATGAGGAGAATTAGAAATGTAATAACTGGTAATATTTAGTATTTATAGGACTTCATCGAGGTTTCTGGTAATATTTCTTTAACTCACTCGCTACCAGGTATAGGGTTTTCAACTTGCTTTCTCGCTTATCTACTATTATTCTACCTTTCTGAAACGTGTTTCTAGGGTGAGATCTATCTTGCTCTACTACTGGGTTTAAACCTAGTTGTCTACATATCTTCTCGATATCACTTAGGGCGGGGTTTGGTACAGATAATCGTAATGGCACTCTACGACCCTTGCTCCTAGATAAACTCGAGTTGAAGTAGGAGGGATATATGACTATACGGGAGCCCCCATGATCTCTACTCACTTAAAATCCCATGGGTTTACTTTCATTAACTCTTCTGGACTATAACTCCATTTAAAACACCGTCTTGACCGGGTCTCGATGTGATCTTTACAAGTCCAAGTTCTGTTTTAACTACTGATCCCTTTGAAATGATCTTGAACTTCGAGTTCTGGGGATTCTCCGGTGTTTCAACCACGTCCAGTATTCGCACTTTCTTAGTGGAACCATCGGTTAATGCCACGTTTACGTAAGTTGCTTTCTTAAGTTTTACCTTAAGGTTGCCTCCCCTACCTCTCTCTATTTTTCTCTCTTCTTCACTAGACATTACTGTCTTCGTTGGAGGTGAACCTAGTTCATATTTTCTTTTCTTTCTATATTTACCCTTAAGTCCACCAGTTGGTTTCACTAAATCATTTCCCTGATAGTAAGCCATGGACTAACCCCAGGGATTAAACACTTATTTACAGGCTTTAAAATATAGCTACACTAAGACCTATATAAATATGCATATTCATGGTTTTGTGCGATGAGTAGACCTCGTAGACATGTGTACGAATCAGCACTATTGAGTATAGGGTTTAAACTTGGTAAACCAGTATATAGATTGTATGAGAAATGGTTATGGCTACAGATAAAGAATGGGCCGTTCCCAAGACACATTGGAATAATACCGGATGGAAACAGGAGATGGGCGAGGGAGAGAGGATTAGAGACAATTAATGGACACTATTATGGATATGAGAAAGTAAGAGAAGTACTAAAATGGATCTGGGACTTAAAAATACCCTATGTGACGATCTTTGCAATGAGTACGGAGAATTGCCTGCATAGAAACCCGGTTGAACGCGAAAACCTGTTCAAAATCATAGAAAATGGTTTAAACGAACTATTAAACATGCCCGAGGTCTATGAGAACAAAGTGAAGATCCTCGTAGTGGGGAAACTGGAATATGTGCCGGAGAAATTAAGGGATCTAGCCAAGAAGGTAATGGAGTCTACTGCAAACTACGGCGAATACGTTTTAACTATAGCTTTATGTTATGGAGGTCGCCAGGAAATAATTGATGCAGTAAGATCCATTGCTGAAGATGTTGGAAAAGGTATATTGAAGCCATGCGATATTAATGAGGATGTTTTCGCTAAATACCTGTATACTGGTGAAATACCTGACTTGGATTTAATTATTAGAACCAGTGGTGAGGAGAGAATAAGCAATTTCCTGCTGTGGCACTCAGCCTACAGTGAATTATACTTCTGCGACGTATACTGGCCTGACTTCAGGAAAATAGATTTCTGGAGAGCTATAAGAAGCTATCAGATGAGAGAAAGGAGGTTTGGGCGCTAATTTTCCTCTAGATCCTCTGGGTTCCCATACATTATCTTAAATTCCTCGAGAGTTACGCGTTTCTTGGAGCGTTGCTCGATGTTTTTAGCGATCTTTGATCTCTTCTCGCTAAGAGCTGTTAGTGTTTTCGCTTTCTCGATTTCATCTAGTAGTTTCTGGTATTGTTCTCGGAGGGCATTAAGCTTAGATGTGCTATCAACGATTTCATTGTTGCACTCATCTAATTCTTTCTTCTTTTTCTCGATATCGTTCTTTATTGCAGTGTATCTGGCTATTGTTTCTCCCAGTTTATCCTTTAATGATTTCATTTTGTTAGTTTTTTCATTGATTTCTTCTCTCAGTTTATTAAGCTTAGATGATAAATCCTTAATTCTCGCCCTAGTTGAAATATATGTAGCTCGCAACTCAAGTAATTCTTCTTTTCTTTCATTAGTGCTTAATGCGCGGTTTAATAATTGATGATATGCTTTTAGTTTTCTAATTAACTCGTTTTCTTTCTCCTGTGGGAGAACATTTGTTTGTATAGTCCACTCTAATTCCTCTATTTTTCGCTTTAAAACACTAATCGGTATCTTATTTTCCTCACTTAGTTCTTGTAGCTCCGTTGTTTTACTCTGTATGAGTTCTCTTAGGAGATTAGCTTGCGCGAGCTCCTCTCTCCGTACCTCGGAGATCTTCTTGTACTCATCTATGAGTTTACCTCTCTCTTCACGAATGGCCCTTATATCGAGTTTAATTCGCCTTATCTCCTCGAGAAGTTTATTTTTCTCTTCTCTTAGTTTACTTAATTCATTAAAAAGTTTTTCTTTTTTCTCTTTTAATTGTTTTATGTGTTCTCTTATCTCGTAGATTTCTCGTGATACTTCCTCTGCTTTCTTCGAGAGTTCGTCAATGTTGCCTATATTGCTCATTTATTGCCCCTTTTCAGTATTATTCTCACGTCGACTGCTAGTGCACCCTGCGGGTACACTATCACTGGGTTTAAGTCAATAGATTCTATTTCTTGGTTCTCCATGAGTAGTTTCGATGTTTTAACAATGATATCAGCTATGGCTTCTTTATCAGCTGGGGGTTGTCCGCGGAAACCGCTGAGTATTTTTGAGGATTTTATTTCACTGATCATCTCGAGGGCATCTTCCATGGATACTGGTGATACCCTAAATGAAACATCCCTGAGAACCTCAACGAATATACCTCCAAGGCCGAACATTACTACTGAACCGAAGACATCGTCTCTAACTCCTCCAACAATTACTTCTAATCCCGGTGGAGCCATCTTATACATTATTACTCCAACAATTTTCGCATCTGGAGCCCTATTTTGCACGTTTTTCAAGATTTCTTTTACTCCTTCAGATACCTCCTCTTTGCTCTTCAAACCAAGTTTTACTCCTCCTACATCGCTTTTATGAGTGATGTCGGGAGACACTATTTTCAATACTATGGGATAACCTATTTTATCAGCGAGGTCATATGCTTCTTCCGGCGTTCTTACCAGTACAGCTGTGGGTGTCGGAATACCATAGTATTTAGCTACTTCAAAAGCCTCGTGTTCTAATAGCTTATTCCTGTTTTCATTTAAAGCATTTTCAATTATTTCCCTAGGTGTCATTTTAATCAACCATGTGCTTAATCACATATAAGCTATAATTTCTAAGAGCTTTTAAGGCCTTTGCAAGTCTTTCGGGTGACTCAAATACAGTAATCCCCTTTTCCCGCAGTTTCTCAGCTGTTTTCATGGATACCTCGCTCCCTATAGTGAGAGCAACCAAGGGCTTATCGCACTCTCTCTTTAAATCACCTAAGTAGTCGATAAATGTGCCTTTTAACCCCGGTATCTGCGGTAAAGCCACTACTGCTATAGCATCTACATCGTCTCTTTTCGCTAGTAATTCTAAAACTCTTATGTATCTCTCGTCATCAGTATCCCCTGTTAGGTCAATGGGGTTTTCCACGATGCAGTGAGGTGGTAGTATATTTCTAAGTTTCTCCCTTAGATCCCTCGGGGTGACTGGTACATCAAATCCTTCACTAGTTAAAGCATCGGTTAACATTACTCCAACTCCGCCTGCATCTGTAACAATGAACACTCTATTTCCCTTCATCAACGGTTGATCTAGGAATATTCTCACGATATCCATCATTTCGTCAAAGCTTTCAGCTTCAATTATTCCAGCTTGCTTAAATGCAGCTCTGTACACGGAGTAATCTCCGGCCATGGCAGCTGTGTGACTTGAAGCAGCGCGGCCTCCTCTCGTTGTTTTCCCAGCTTTGTATACGACTACTGGTTTCCTACACGCGACCTTTCCAGCTGTTTCAATGAATAGCTTACCTCTTCCTTCCCTGAGCCCCTCTATGTACATTAGTATAACTTTGGTCTTATCATCCGCGCCGAGGAACTCCAAGAGATCTACATCATCTACATCGATTTTATTACCGTAGCTTATAGCTCTAGATACACCTATTCCATGGTAAGCCATCCAATCCATTAATGCAGTTGCAAAAGCACCACTCTGACTAATGAAACCTACGTGTCCTCGAGGAGGTTTTCTCATTTTAGCCGTGAAGAAGGTATCTACACCACTCCAGTTATCGAATATTCCTATACAGTTTGGCCCTATTACTCTTATATCATACTCCTTCGATATTTTCACTAACTCGTTTTCTAGTCTTATTCCCTCAGGAGTCCCTGTTTCCCTAAATCCTCCACTAATGATTACAACTGACTTGCAGCCTTTTTCGCCTAGTTCCTTAAGAGCTGAAGGTACAAGTGGAGCTGGAATAGCTATAACAGCTAGATCAGGTGGCTCAGGTAGGTCCTTAATGCTCTTATAGCATTTTAAACCAAGTACTTCATCATATTGTGGATTCACTGGGTATATTCTACCCTTAAACTTCGAGATAAAGTTCTCCAATATAGCTTTTCCAACTTTTTCCTCTTTCGGCGTAGCACCTATTATTGCCACGCTTTCAGGCTGAAAGAACTTAGTTATTTTTTCAGAGTTCAATTAAAGCACCTCAACTATAAGAGCTAAGATTATAAAACTATGCTCCCCCTAAAATATTGGTGTACTAAATATACAGGGTGTAGGTGAGATTAATGGTGACTTACTTAGAGTTATTTCTAGAGTTTTTAAAAATAGGTTTCATAATGTTTGGAGGAGGATATGGTGGAATAGGGATTTACTACAGGGTTCTAGTCGAGGAGAAAAAGTGGATAAGTGAAGATGAATTTTTAAGTATAATAGGGATAGCTGAGAGCACTCCCGGACCTATAGCGATTAACGCTGCTACATGGGTTGGTTATGTTTTGAAAGGAGTCCCTGGTTCAATTGTAGCAACGCTGGGTGTAATTATACCTTGCTACGTAGTAATACTAGGTATAGTAATGTCTCTGAGACCTTACATGGATCACTGGATGGCAAAAGCCATATTTAGAGGAATCAACGCAGCTGTCTTAGCAATCATTCTCTACGCGTTAATTAAGTTAGCTAATAATGCGTTAATTAAAAGCGGAGTTATCGACTGGGTTTCAATTGTAATATTCGCAGCGTTCACTGTTCTATTATTGACTTTAAAATTGCACCCAGCATTGGTGATCGCATCAGCTGCTTTAATAAGTCTCTTGTTGAAACTAATTGGAGTCTAGTGATTTACAACTGAAAGCCTCGCCTTTTAAGCGGGGATGAGAGGGAAAGCTTATGAATTCTCTTTGTTTAATTGTTCTTGGTGATGAGCATTAAATTCTTTGAGCAATTAGCGATGATAAATAGCCTACGCATAACCCCGAGTCCCGCCTGGGATAGGGGTAATGGGCTGGAGACCCAGCCCGGGATTGAAGCCTCAGGAAGAGGGAATGTAATCCCAAACCTCCCCGCAATAGCAAGAACCCTCGCCATTCATGGCGGGGAGGAGGTCAGTTAATTTAGAAAGTGTTTTTAATTCATGAGTGTTTTTAAGTCTAGGTGGTGTGTTGGCACTAGATGAAAGCCTATTACTGAAAGCTATTGATAGAGGACTAGATCTAGGTGCTAAATACGTTGAAGCGAGAGTGCAAGACGACTACGGATACTCTGTAACGGTGAGAAACGATAAATTAATCGGGGTCTCGCAAGGTAGATCAAGAGGTGTTGGGATAAGAGTTATTGTGGATGGTTCACTGGGATTCGCGTCAACAGATAATTTAACACTTGAAGGCGTGATTAAAGCAGTGGAAAAAGCAGTTGTGAGGGCCAAAGCACTAAGTGGAATTAAGAGAAAACCAGTTGAGTTCTCTGATGAGAGAGTAGGTAAAGCAAGGTACTCTGTTTTAGAAAGAAAGCCTCTAATGGATCTCGAATTAGAGGAAGCTGTTCAAATACTGAAAGATACCTATAGATCTTCTTCTGGAGCTTTGAAGCAAGCTAAGATGCCATCAATGTTCAATTCCCTGAGAGTCTCTATTCAAGAAAAGAAAATAGTTACATCTGAAGGAGGCATAGTGGAATCTAGAGTACCTAGATTATATGTATCCATAGGTAGTACGCTGTTTTATCAAAGTAAGACATTACAGAGGATCAGAGAGTTCGGAGGCTCTGGAGGCAGAGAATTAGTTGATGAATGGAGTATTAGTAAAGCAGTAGTAGATGAACTTTTAAACTTAGAGAAAATTCTAGTCGAGGGCAAAACTCCCCCCGAGGAGAAAGTTGACATCGTACTAGGATCAGAGGTTGTTGGATTAATAGTTCATGAATCAGCGGGTCACCCCATGGAAGCAGACAGAATACTTGGTCGCGAAGCAGCGCAAGCCGGAGAATCCTACGTTAAACCAGACATGATCGGGAAATTCAAAGTAGGGAATAAATACGCGACCGTTATCGAGGATCCAACCATACCTGGAAGCTATGGATTCTACCTATACGATGATGAATGCGTGAGGGCAAGACCACGCTATCTATATAAAGAAGGCGTTTTACATGAACCTCTTCATAACAGGCAAACAGCTAAGTTATTTGGCTCAAACAGTAATGGAGCTTCAAGAGCTATGAACTACGAATCTGAACCCATTATAAGGATGAGTAATACCTACTTGGCTCCGGGTTCAATGAAGTTCGAAGAATTGATAGAGGATATTCACTTAGGAATCTACGTTAAATCCTACATGGAGTGGAATATTGACGATGCGAGATGGAATCAAAGATACGTTGGTTTGGAATCATATATTATAAGAAATGGGGAATTAGCTGAACCCGTATTAAACCCTGTATTGGAGTTTACAACGGGTTGGTTCTATGGAAATATAGTGGGAGTAGATAGAAACCTCGAGTTCTACCCTGGAACATGCGGTAAAGGCGAACCTTCACAAGGTGTACCAGTATGGTTTGGTGGACCAAACGTTAGATTAAATAAAATGAATGTAGGTGTGTTGAAATGAGCAGTATGGAGCTAGCTCAAACCATTATGAAAACCCTATACAAATACTTTGATGAAGTAGCCGTGATAGTAACAGAGAGAGAAAGTACCATGGTTAAACTATGGAACACAGAGCCCTCTATTACTCAGACTTGGCTCGAAACAAGTATCAAACTAAGATTAGCTAAATCCAGTAGGCTGTGGATTTTACAGTTCGATGTGAAAGACCCACTTTACATTATTAAGAACGCTGAGGAAATAGTGAAGCTAGCTGACAAAGTTGAGGAATCTGAAATATACGCCCCGCTTCCAGAACCAGGTAAGTGTTCTCCGATTAGTGAAGCCTATGACCCTAAAATCGTTAGTTACATGGATGATCCAAGCGAGATCGTTGAGGAGTTAATTAACGCCGCAATGACTCATCCCGTTGACCGTGTTGCTGGTACACTAACGTTGACAAAAACAAATCTTACTCTAGTAAACAGTAAGGGCTTTCAGTGCGAGGAAAAATCAACAGGAGTAGAAGCTTACGCGAGAGTATTTAAAGGAGAGTTCAGCGGTCACTGGGCTTATGGTTCAACCAGGTTATCCATCAATAATATAAAAGAAGTAGGAGAGAGAGCTGGTTATTATGCAGCATTGACCAGTGATAAAGCAGATGTAACTCCAGGCACATATAATGTTATAATATCTCCACTTGTAGCGGGCAATTTATTCAACTATGTGGCTTCAATGGCATCAGCTTTCTCCGTTATGACAGGGTTCTCTGTTTTCGCTAAATATAAACCAGGGGAGAAGATTGGAGCAGAGTCACTATCACTATATGATAGGCCAAGAGATTCAACTCTCCCGTTCACGCGTAGTTTTGACGATGAGGGCGTTGAAACATACGATAAACCAATCATAGAGAACGGAGTTGTTAGAAACATTTTACATAACAGTGGAACAGCTAATAAAATGAGAGTTAAAACCACGGGGAACGCCGGATGGATTAGACCAACACCTTGGAACCTGGAAATTAATGGAGGAGAGTTAAGAGAATCCGAGTTGATATCGGAGGTAAGAAATGGATTACTGGTTTTAAACAACTGGTATACTAGGCTTCAAAACTACTATGAAGGATATTTCTCAACAGTTTCACGCGACGTGGTTTTAGTGATTAAAAACGGCGAGTTAACTGGTCATGGAGGTAGAATAAGAATTGCCACTAGTTTCCCTAATTTAATGAACAACGTTATTGGTGCTACTAGGGAAAGATTCGATATATCATGGTGGGAGGTTAGAACACCTACTAGAGCCCCCTTCATACTAATACAAAATATACCTGTAACTAAACCCGAGGTCTAAATTCAAAAATATTGCTTTTTTATCTTTAACCTACCACTACTACGTTCATTGGTTGCTTAGATGCATCCTGCGTGGGTTCTTTGGATTGTTGAAGTGTAATAGCTGGTGCTAATGGTAGAGCTTCCAAGGACTCTATTTTATCAAGGTGTTTTTTAACCTCATCTTTCTCTTTCAGGAATGTCTCAAGGCTCTTTTTCATTATGTCGAGAGCCGTGAGATACGGTTTCTCCTGTATTTCACCCGCTAGATAACTAGTCTTCAATGCACCCATTGCTTTTTCAACCTCTGCAATTTGTTCTTCAATCTCGTGAAGTCTCTTTCTCAGGTTTTCTTTTACCTCTTTGGACCTAGATTTAATAGTTGTCAATTCTTCTTCTAGTTTCTTCTTGAGGTTCTCGTATACGTGCGTAGCTAATTCTTTCCTTGAATACAGTTCCTCGATGGATGCTAAGCGTGCCTTAATTAATTTTAACCTGTTTTCAACGAGTAGAGCATCGTACTCATGTTCAGGTACTAAGATTACACCCTCTGCTGTTAACCTGATTCTTTCAACGGGGACTTCCTTGTACCCTAGGTCTCCTAGATTTACTTCAAGTGCGCGTATTTTCCCATCGATATCGCTATAGAAGCTCACTATATGGCCGAGTTTTCTGCCATAAGGGTCAAATACTGGTTTTCCTAGGCATTCACCAACTGTTTCCACAGTTGTACACATTGGTTCCACCAATTCAAGTATATATGGTTGAAATGTTTAAAAACCACAGGAATCAGTAGCCTGGCACCTGTCATAGCCCTGTATAGGGCTACACGCTTTTAACCATCATCATTCCCTGATACAATGATACAATGTATCCCCTCCTTTAAAACCGATTCTAAGACGAGTCATTAGAAGGGGTTGAATATGAATGCATCAACTATTAGTAAAGTAGGTGAATTCATGAGTAAGTTCATTGAACTATTATCAGGGTTTAGTGGAATAGGATTTTGGTTATTCGTGGTTGGTTTCGCTCTACTACTATTACTAGTAATAGTGGTGGTGGTGAAACTCTTGGTGGTAGCTTTGAAGGCCATACCAAACATGACTATTAGTCAGTTCATTAAATTCATATTAGCATTATCGATAGCCCTGATAATTGTAGGAATATTTATGCCGTAGGAATAAAAACTTAGGGTTTACGTGGAAAAACTGAGAAACCAGGGTATCTGGGGTTTTCTAGTTCTTCGAATATTTCTAGTAGTCTATTATACTTTGCGGTTCTTTCACTTCTCGCTGGAGCTCCTGTTTTAATCAGCTTGGCGTTTAATCCCACTACTATGTCAGCTATCGAGGTATCCTCTGTTTCGCCGCTTCTATGACTTATTATTGTTCTATAGTTGTTTTCATGAGCTAGTTTCACTACATCCATTGTCTCGGTTAAAGTACCTATTTGGTTCACTTTCACCAATATAGCGTTACTTGCCCCTAGCTCTATTCCACGCGCTAATCTCTTGTAATTAGTAGTGAATAGGTCATCTCCCACTATGAGTACTTTTGAACCAAGCTCCTTAGTTATAACCGCGTAGCCTTCGAAGTCCTCCTCGTGTAATGGGTCCTCTATGCTGACAATGGGGTAATCTCTCACGAGTTCCTCATAGAAAGCAATTAGTTCCTCTCGCGATAACTCTTTGTTTTCCCCGGTTAAAACATATATCTTTCTATCTTCTCTAAACAACCTTGAGCTCGCAGCATCTAGAGCTAGAGCAATGTTTTTACCGGGTTCATATCCGGCTTTTTCTATGGCTTTAACAAGTAAATCGAGAGCGTCTCTTGCTTTTTCAAGTGGAGGAGCGTAACCTCCCTCATCTCCAACGTTGATCGCCAATGGACCATATTTATCCTTTAGTATGGTTTTCAATGCATGATATGTTTCAACGGATGCTCTAATAGCATCCAGGAAGTGGTTGAACCCTGCTGGAACAATCATGAATTCCTGGAAGTCAAGTTTGTTGCCAGCGTGGACGCCTCCATTAATTATATTTAGTAATGGCACTGGAAGCGTATCAGCTACTTTACCACCTAAATACATGTATAGCGGTAAACCAATGGTGGCAGCAGCTGCTTTAGCTACTGCTAAGCTAGTTGCTACAATAGCGTTTCCTCCAAGTCTGCTCTTGTTCTCTGTTCCATCTATCTCGATCATCTTATTATCGATTTCGCGTTGTTTCGCAGCATTCATCCCTATAAGAGCTGGAGCGATGATCTTGTTAACGTTTTCAACAGCTTTTTTGACCCCTTTACCGAAGAACTCTTTATCACCATCTCTTAGTTCTACTGCTTCATGCGTACCGGTTGATGCACCACTAGGAGCATTTGCTACGCCTACGCCGTATCCCTCTGTGATTACTTTAACTTGGACTGTTGGATTACCTCTACTATCTAAGATCATTCTTCCTTTTACATCTCTTATTATTAAAGATTCCCAGTATATATCAATTAACGACATGCTTCACCACACACAGGTGTGAGTCATGTATAATTATTTGATTACAGTTAATATAGTGATGTCTTATGCTTTATGGGTAACAGTAACACTTGCCTTATATGGTAAAATTAAGAATAAGTTCATATATGTATTGTTTCCAATAGTTCTTTACGCTGTGCCATCATTGTTTTTCATATATGTTAGTCCGCGAAGAATCCTTCATGTCATATTACTAGTATTTGCAGTGGTGTCAATAGTTTTCTTCAGGTTCACTAAGTATAGTCGAATAATAGCTGTTTTTATACCATTGCCTTTAATAATGGATATTGTATATGAATTGCTGGTGAGCGCGAATTGAGTTCAAAGAACACTAGGAAATGTCCAAAATGCGGGTCAACGAACGTGGATGTTGTGAAAACTTGGAACCTTGTTTCACCGTTACCAGACAAAGCTGGACGTATCACTGTGACGATCATGGGGGTGTTAAAGTGTAGAAATTGTGGTTACACTTGGAAGAGCACGGTAAGTAAGATCAAGGTTGGTGGAGGCGTGGAAATAGAGGGGAAACAGGAAATAGCTGAAGAGAGGCCTCCTAAGGAGATCATTCTGGACCTAGATGAAATTCTGAGAGAAGAATAACTGCTCTGGTTCACTGGAAATGATTAGTGAACTTTCAGCGAGGAGAATTATATCCTATGCAGTACTCGCTTCACTAATAGTTGCTACACTGGTTTTAATCTACTCGGGATTAATTGGGGAACCAGTGGTGGCTGTTGTAAAGGGAAACAGCATGCTACCTTTACTAAGAGAAGGAGACATCGTGATAATCATGAATGTTAAACCAAGTGAAATAAATACAGGGGATGTAATCGTATTTAAAACCTTCACGGGAACCCTGGTTATACATAGAGTAATTGGCATTACTGTGGAAGACGGCAAATACTACTACGTGACTAAAGGAGACAACAATCCATTCCCGGATTTCACGCACTTTGTGGACGGGAAAGGTGTTCCATATGAACGAGTGGTTGGAAAAGTAATGGGTTTCAATAATGCTGTCTTTAAAATCCCGTATCTAGGTAATTTAGCGTTAATGGCTAGAAAGGAGAACTAATTGGTTTTTCCAGCTTCTAGTTGATACCTTATTACTTCCTTCACGAAAGTCCCCGTGGACTTCAATTTAGCGATTTTCGATAAATAATCATTAAAGGACATCCCTTTACGTACTCTCCACTCTTCATAGTTCTTTAACAAGTTTTCATATGCGAGATAGTGGATTCTACAAAAGCCTTTAGTGAAGCTATCTCCTCTGCATTCCGGGATTACGCATTTACTGTAATCGTTTGTTAATGAAAGTTTTTTAGCTAAGTGAAAACCCACATCGTTAATGCGTTCATTGAACTTTGCTAATAGATCACTAATGACTTTCTTTGCTTCATTTAAAACTTGTTCCCTGGTTCTCAAACCCTTCATTACATCTTCCATGAGTACTTCAAACTTCCTGGTTAATTCAACGCTAATTAAGTCTGGAAAGAACTTCTCTATTACTTCTATGATTCCAATACCTAGATCAGATAAATCTACACCTGCTTTAGTGTTCTTCAAATACCCTCTCTCGAATAATTTTTCAATTATTATGGCTCTCGTTGACTCTGTCCCTATGCCAACGTTCTCCATCCACCTCAATATATCTATCTTTTTTAATTTAGGAGGAGGCTTCGTGTAGGATTCTCTGATCATGACTTTGACTACTTCGAGTTTCTCACCCGGGGTCATTGAGGGGAGCAGTTTAGATGATGGAGTGTGAAAATGATAGTATGTCACCCAACCCGGGTACTCAACGCTTAATCCACTGGTTTCAAAGCTATACTTGTAATCAAGCGTGGTAAACTCTGCTTTAATCAAGCGAAAGACTGCTTGAGGCGCGAAAACAGCAAGGAACCTTCGAACAATTAAATCGTATATCAAGAATTGTTCACGAGTGAGTTTTCTAGGTAAAACTCCAGTAGGGTAGATCGCTGGGTGAGCTGGATCCTCTTTCTCTCCTTCAACAGGTTTTAGTAAACCCTTTGTTTCACTAAGAAGCTTTGAGACTAACCCACGATACTCTGGAATATTCGAAATCTTGTCTAGGATGTCTCTGTAATTTAGTGTTGGTGGAAGTTTTTGACTATTAGTTCTAGGGTAACTAATGAGAGCTTCAAGGTATAACTGCTCAGCTATCTCCTGAGTTTTCATCGGGCTGAAACCATATATTTTGGCAGCTTCTTCTTGGAGATCGCTTAAGTTAAAGGGTGGGGGAGGATTGTATTTTTGCCTACTCGCTGTATATGATTTAACGAGTAAATACTTTGTTTTCTCCAGTTTATCCTTAATTATTCTTGCATCTTCAACCCTCGCAACTGGGTTATAGGAATAATCAGCTGTTATTAAATGGGAGTCTTTTTTAGCGACTACGCTCACTGAGTATTGGGGTATCGGTATGAAGAGTTTTCGCTGTATCTCGTAGTCAACTACGTGTTTAAGAGTTGGTGTTTGAACTCTACCCGCGCTCAGGACTATCTTCTTCTTTGTGTTAGTGTAGATTGCTTGCATTAATGCTCTGCTTATATTGATACCCCACATCCAGTCCAGTTCATGCCTGCTAAGTCCTGCCTCGATCATGTTGTAGTCTAGTGATGTTAATTGGTTAAATGATCCCTTAATCTCTTGTGCCATTAGACTAGAGAATTTTGCTCTAAAAGCTCTTGATAAGTCTCCGTGGAATTTTATAAGTATATATCCTATAACGCTTCCTTCAATATCGTAATCGCATGCATTCACGTAGTAATCACAGTTCTTGAACAACATGTCGAGTAATTCAATGTAGGGTTTAACGTACTTTTTCTTCATATTAGCTATGTAGGCGGGAACCCATTTATACTCAAATACTGGGTATCCACGCACATTCGTGTGTAACTCGTATAAGTGTCCAACCGCGCTAGCGATTATTATCGTGGAATCATTTAATTTTATTTCAT
Organism: Desulfurococcaceae archaeon; assembly: GCA_023269825.1. Taxonomy (GTDB): domain Archaea; phylum Thermoproteota; class Thermoprotei_A; order Sulfolobales; family Desulfurococcaceae; genus UBA285. The sequence goes on along the minus strand of JAGDWI010000003.1, from coordinate 96,504 downwards.
AGTATGGTATGTCATGATATCTCCTAACAGTGTATTTACTTGATAATGCTTCAGCGATTTTCTTAGCGGCTTTAGGTTTCTCAGCTATAATGAGAGTTTTTCCCTTTAAACTCCACACGCTAACACTATGTGAAACAAGGGGGTTTCTCGTAGGTAATACGTTTTTCTTCAATACTGTAAGCACCCTTTATTCTAAACAATTGGATTAATTAATAAGAATGTTTCACAGTGGAAAAATGCTTTGGGGATTACATCATTGGAATAGGCATGGTTAGAACAAATAGTATTAAGTATGTAAGTAAGCAAGACAAGCACTTTGATTCATCATATTGATTAGCTACTCCTGGATGCCCTTGTCTACCGATTATTATGTATAGAAGTAATGATACAAATCCTAGGCTCAAGTATATTGTTCCTTCAATGTTAAAAATACTTAGAATAAACCCTGTTGCTATTAGTGTGAATGGGATAATAGTGCTTATGTACTTGTATGTTTTATGCTCAGTGAAGCTTCTTACAACATGGCCTCCGTCAAGTTGACCTATTGGTAGCAAGTTTAAGAATGTTACCATGTACATGATGTACGAAGCGAAGAGAATTGGATGTATGAATAGTACCCCGTTGACTGGTCTAATTAATAGTAGTAAATTGAATACTAAGCTACCGAAGGAGATCATCTCCACTTGTCCAGCTTGAACTAGTTTTTCAGCAATATCTGGTGGAATAACGGGTGAAACATATAATCCAATTACTCCAGCTAAGGTAGCAATTATGAATCCCATGAGAGGGCCGGATAATCCTAGTTTCGCGAGATCCTTTCTCGTAGATGGCGGTGTTTTAGTGAAAATAACTGCACCCAGTGTTCCAATGAAACCTAGCTGTATTGGTGGTGCAGGTATTAGTATTGGGCCTTCTGCTTCAATGTGGCTTTTCTTGCTTATAAACAAGTGTCCAAGCTCGTGTGAAACTAGGATTACGAGGAATACTACTGTGTAAAGAAGGGCGTTTAGGATTAACTTAGGTGTTTCCGCTATTTCCCCTAGTGCACTGTATAAACTTTGCGCGAGTCCATAGCCGGTTAAGAACACTGTTATGAACGTTGTAAGAGTAAGTATCGTTCTATATTTCTGTATGGGGTGCGTTCGAGCAGTGTATGGAGTGAGCCTTATTATCGGTGTTATGGATTTCAACTGTAATGCTAGGACTTTATGTGTACTCAGGAGTTCTACATATATTGTTCTAAACGTGTTTTCGTCGACAGGGCGATCGATTACTAAGTCGACGAAGTTAACGTATTCCCTATACTCTATTACTGATATCCCAGCTTTCGAGAATAGAGCTAAGATATCCTTTAACTTCTGGTGTAAGTAATCTGTTGACTGGGACAAGTTCATATCCACCTTTTTCTCCGGGCCTTAGGATAGACATTGGTAGTATTCCATTAATAATTTCTAGTGTTGCAATGTATACTGTGTCATGTATTTCTACATTGGATAAATCTATTAATGGTGGAGCACCCATCGATAACTGTAGTGCTCTAACTCCTATGACTCGAGCTATTTCAAACCTTGTTAATCTCTGACTTATTACTTTTCGATAAACATCTAGTAACGTGTTTGTCAATCTATAAACACCCAGTTAATCAATCAAAAAGAGTATAGAGTATAAGAGTTTAAAAATAAAAATTTAATTTAATAGGTGTATCTAGTCCGCGGCCTCCTAGAACTCGGGTTTAGAGAACTCCTCCGGCTCCTTCTTCTCTTTTTCTTTCTCCTTCTCTTTCTTTGTTGGACTCGCTGCTATTATGTCGTCGATCTTCATTACTGTTAAGGCAGCTTCCGCTGCTGTTTTTATCATGGATTCCTTGACGAGTAAAGGCTCAATAACGTTCTTACCCGTCATGTCTTCAATTACTTCGCCTGATATTACATCTATGCCCGCGTTCTTTTTGCCCTCAGCGTGGAGTTTTCTAAGCTCCATTAGTATTTCCAGTGGGTCTTTACCGCATGATGAAGCAAGTATCATTGGTATCTCTTCGAGCGCACTTGCAAACGCTTCTATTGCTAATTGTTCTTTACCACCAATTTTCGCAGCGTAATCTCTTAACCTCATTGCGATCTCTATTTCAGCTGCGCCACCTCCAGCTACTATGTAGGGTACTCTCATAACGTTTCTTAGGACATTTAATGCGTCTTTCAAGCTTCTTTCAATCTCGTCAAGCACCATGTCGCTTGCTCCACGCACTAGTATTGTGACAGCTTTCGGGTTCTTGCATCCCTCTATGAACACCATTTTATCGTTTCCAACTTTTCTCTCTTCTACTAGTTCAGCGTATCCTAAGTCCTCTGGTTTCAGGTCACGAATGCTACTAACTATTTTTCCTCCTGACGCTCTTTCGAGTTTCTCTAAGTCGCTTCTCTTAACTCTCCTAACAGCTAAAATACCCTTCTTAGCTAAGAAGTGCTGAGCAACCTCATCAATTCCCTTCTGGCAAACAACGACGTTTGCACCCACCTCAGCTATCTTATCAACCATTTCCTTAAGCATTTTTGATTCTTCGTCTAGAAACGCTTTGATCATTTCGGGACTTGTAATGTTTATCTTAGCCGTTATCTCTGGTTTCTCAACCTCTAGTGGTGCATCTAGTAATGCTATTCTAGCTTTCTCAACTCTCCTAGGCATACCTGGGTGAACAACTTCTTTATCTAAGACTATTCCATATATTAACTGCGTGTCTAAAACGTTGCCGCCTTTTTTCTTCTCTATTTTAACATCATCTACTTTGAAGTCTTTTGTTCCATCGGGTTTAGGTTCAGCTACTGCTAATGCAGCATCTATGGAGATCTCAGTTAACTTGCTCGCTATGGTGTCTCCTCCAATGTACTTGCTCGCTATGGATGTTTTTACTACTTTTCTAAGTGATTCTCTATCGTTTATATCAACTGGTGTTGCTACTTCGCGTAGTATTCTTATGGCTTCTCTAAGTGCTTTAGTGTAACCATCAATGATTATGCTGGGGTGAATATCTTGGTCTAATAACTCCTCCGCTTTCGCTAGCAAAGTACCAGCTAATACAACAGCGCTAGTAGTACCATCTCCGACCTCAGCATCTTGGGCTTTTGCTACTTCTACTAGTAGTTTAGCTGCAGGGTGTTGAACCTCCATTTCTTTAACTATAGTGGCTCCGTCATTCGTAACAGTTACATCTCCGAAACTATCCACTAGCATTTTATCTAAGCCACGGGGACCTAGACTAGTCTTTAATACTTCTGCAAGTGCTTTAGCAGCTGCAATATTAGACCTTAATGCGTCTCTACCAACAGTTCTTTTTGTTCCTTCTTTTAACACTAAAACTGGGATACCGTATAGTGCCATGGTACCACCTGATAAGCCCGTTTATTTCGTTATCTAAACGGGTTCTATATAAATTTTCTTGCCATAACCAAATAAATGTTCTCGGTATTTTATCAAGGCATGTTTATTAGAAAAGAAAAATTATTTTAACGTTGAGAATAATCCGAGGTAATAAAATGTATGAACTCAAATCGAGAGAAGAACTAGTGAGAGCTGTCAAAGGCAATGAGATAGTTTTAATAGAGTACTATGAATCAGGCAATAAGGATTGCCAAATCATGTATGAATCCATGAAGGAACTCTCAAAGTACGCAGATAAAGTAATATTGTTCTGTAGAGTCAACGTCAAAGAACACCCCGAGATCGCGGATGTAGATGAGATTCCAGCAATAAGAGTATATTATAGAGGAGAATTGGTCTTCGAGCAACTTGGGGCTTTAAGCACAGTTGGATTAAATTTGAAAGTTATACGTAGGAGCATAAGGGAGGTTTTCACCAAGCGTAATATATATGTAAGAATTTAAAGGATTACATTCACTATTCCCTTGAGTAAATGCAGCACTGGGTTTAATCAGCGTCCATGTTCCTATATTGGTAGATCCCTTGAATTTATTTCCTCAATAATTCTCGATATCTCACTGTTCTTCAAGTATACTACATACACAACTGGGTTCTCTAAACGGGCTTTACGTGATCGAGGGCTATAAACTCCTTTCTCGCCTACTAGTACTTGTCCTAACTGTAGTAATTCATTTAATTCAGCGACACTAGCTGTTTTCAAATACAACTCGAATTTTTCATCGAATCCAAGAGTTTTCCTAACATACTCTTCTGAAACAGTTGCACCACACGTTAAGCAGTTCCTATCAGGTGAAACCGCGTTAAACCCGCACATAGGGCACTCGATCATACCTTTAGGGCCGTAAGTGTTCCAAGCGTGTCGAAGCAAACTCGCAAGATCCTCTCTACCTTGATGAGTAGCTAATTTATATAGTCTATCTACCTCTGAGAGAACTGCACGACCACCCCTCATGATAGCGAATTCGAGTTGAGAAGGTGTCAACTTATCTGATTCACTTAGTATTTTTGACGCTATGTACTCGGAGATAATGTTCTGGTTCTTTTTTATTTTCTTCACTATTGCTTCACCTGAGGGTTTGCTACTGTATCCTGCCGCTATGTTTTCTACCAGTTCTTTAACTATTTCTCTTGCTCTTTCTAGTGGTAGTTGTAAGTCACTAGTTAACGCGAACATAGAGTCTACTTGTTCGAAGACCTCATCTAGGAGTTTATCTATGTTGATACTGGTTGCCCTCTTTTTCACGCTTCTATGAGTCGTTTTTTCCTCGAGGGATTCACCTGTTTTAGTGGTTTCGAGCTTTAGACTTCCCTTTTGTTTTTTCGACGACTTATTTTTCAATTTGTCCTCTAATTGCTCAGTTCTAGGTGAGGTGTCTTTGAGTGATTGTTTTCTTTTCTTGGAAATATGCATCCCCTAATTGACTAAATTTCTTTTACTCCGCTTATTATGTAGGGTATTTAAATGAAGTAAGGAGCGAACATGAATTAATTATTATTCAGGTTCTTCTAAAGCGCGGCTGATCATGTAACTGATTATTAACTTAGCTATGCTTTTCTTGTTTCGCAACTTGTTTAAATACTCTATGACGTCGTTAAGAGCAGCCTTGTTATCGAATACTTCTTGTTTCACTTGGTGAGCTATTGAGTAAAGGATTTTCTCGTAGTCATACTCGGTCTCTATTCTATCACCATAGTATTTATCTATGAGCTCGTTTACGATATCTCCTATAGTGTTTTCAATGCTGTCAATGAGTTTTCGCCTATACTGTGCTTTCATGTTTTCTGCCTCCATGGTTTTCTCTATTTGGTAGGGGTGTTATTAAGTGTTATCAATTCTCTTTTTCTGGTGTCGAAACACATTGTTCTTAACTCGTGGTTTCCCGCCTTCTCCGAGTACTCATATAGGGCGACACCTCCGCATTTGAATCCATATACTAGAGGCGATGTGAACACTGTGATTACTCGTTTCTCATGCGATAAACGAATACCATTAACGGCTTCATGTCCTCTTATAATGAATTTACCTTTAACTAATTGTAGTGCTCGTTGAGACACAATTGGACCATATAGTACTCCTGCACCTCGAGGAGAGTAGGTGTATTCCTCGCTTATCTCGGCGGGATCGCTCCACAAGATTTCCTCGATCATTCTACGTTTCTCCTCACCGTTGATCGCTGTGAAAGACTCTTCCCAATTCCTTGCTCTTAGAACCTTTAGAGGTGGTCCTCCATGTAATGCAATGAAGTGATTCTCTTTCAATAAAGCTAGAGGGAGATTTTCAAATAATTCAAGATTTAAGAAGTATAGTTCTTGTGCTTCATCACTAAATCTTTCCTGTAGGTTATATGGGTAATCGTGCGGGTAAGGCGTTAACCACTGAGGAGGCTCGTGGTTACCTCTGAGAAGAACTATTCTATCACCATAATTCCTCTTCAAGTTGAGTAGGAAGACAAGTGTTTCTATTTGCATATATCCTCGATCGATATAGTCTCCTAGAAATATTAATGTATATTTCTCCATGTTGCTCCATAATTTATCTAGAAGATGTATTAGTGTATAGTAGTCTCCATGTAGATCTCCGATGAAGATGTAGTTTCCTTCGTCACGTAGTTCAATAACGCCGGGTTCATGATAGATTCCTCCGCGCGGGGGGTGTTTAACGCACTTAATTGAATCCTCAATCAGCGATCTAAATGAACTAGGAGCAGAACTTAAATTAATTGTATCCTCGTGTAGTTTTTTAAGCGTTGGGCTAACTCCGCTAATGTCCATGCTTAACACCTAGGACAGGGTATATAGTGTAAGAAGTGTTTTTTATCATTGGGTGTTCATATTTCTCGTCGAGAAACCTCTCGAAGTATCCCCATGCGTGTACCAATGCGGTTATAGGTATCTTGCTTAGGCAATGTATTTGCCAAACCCCGGTGAGAAGCCCGGCTTTGATCATAGCGTTCAGCAAGTTTTCTAGTTCTTTTCTACTAGGAGTAGTTGCCAAGATGAGCAGGTACTCTGCGCTGTTTTTGAGAGAGTAATGCTCCAATACGTACTTATATACGTGGTTGTAGTAGTGGTGTTTCGAGCTCTTTAATCCCAACACGTTATTCAAAATCTTAATTACTCTACTATTAGGAGATCTTTCCAGAGGTGGATTAGAGATTCTAAATAACTCTGAGATTATGTTGATGTCAACGCTATCTAAGTTGACTTTAGAGGAGTAATTTGTACTAGTTAATTCTATTTCGTAGGCGTCGATTTTCTCTCGAGGTATGATGGTTTCAACTATTTCCTCGCACACTTCGAGCCTACATGTAGTTGTATCAACGTTGTTCTCAACGAACTCGTGATCTTCCAGTAAGTAATGTACTTCAACGGGGACTCCTGCATAGGATGTGTACTTTGAGATCGCTCTTGGTGGTTTTTTGAAGCACTGTGTCCTGGTTTTTTGATGTTTACTAACTATTGCAATTGAGCATGGTACAGGCATTAATTCAAGTGGGAAAATAAAGTGTTTCGCGATGACTCCTTTCGAAATATATCTTCGTATAATGCGAGCAATTCTCTGTTTGCTCTCACACTTAATATTATTGCATATAGTGCTCAGTTTCTTGTAAGTATTTAATAGTGAAACGATCATCCATGGAGTTAAAGAGTCGGAGCCCAGTATGGCTATGTCACCACGGTACTTGTCAGCACGCTCGTGCTACATCATCTTAGTTCATTGAATTATTTTCATCATTCAAATAGTTAGCTCGGTCAAATGCCTTTTAATCATCAATCATTGTCGGGAGTAATCCTCATCGCTATTATGTGATATTTAGTATCTCCCTTAATTTAGTTTTAACCCTCTCTGCAACGATTTTTCCATCTACTTTTCCTCTCACAGTTTTCATTACTTCACTCATAACAATTGTAAATGCTTTATCGCTCCTGGAAAGTAGTTTATCCTTATTAGCATTGATCACGCTCACTATTAAGTCGTCGAGTTCACTGATTCCAGGCTTCTTTAACCCTAGATCCTCTACAGCTTTAGCTACACTTGCCCCTGGGTTTTTCACTAGATACGATAAAACATCGGGAATAGCTTCTTTCACTATGATACCTTCCGAGAGAGCTTTAACAATATCCTCTAGTACCTCGTCGCCGATTTCATCAACTGGTAAACCCTCTCTTCTAAGTGCGGGTATAATGTTGACTAGTATGCTCGCAATCACAGTGTATGGGACACTGTTCCCATATTTCTCGGCTAAGTACTCGTAGAAATCTAATCTAAGGTCATTCAATAGAGCTTGAGCTAAACTACTACTCAAACCATGTAGCTCAACGAGTTTTTTATACTTTAGATCCGGGTGTTCAGGTACGTATTTCTCAGCTTTAGCTAATAGATCGGTAGTCACAACAATGGGTGGAATATCCGTCTCAGGATACATTCTGGCAGCTCCAGGCCTGGGTCTCATGTACCTGGTTGTTCCATCAGGGTTTGCAGCGCGAGTCTCTTCTGGAACACCTTTAAAAGCGTACTTCGCTCGCTCAACGACCGCTAATAGTGCTTTTTCTCCCTTATACCTTAGATCAGCCACTATTACAATAGCGTCTCTCCCGGGTTCCGCGCCAATTTCCGAGTATATTCTAGCAACATCATCTGATGTTATACCATAGGCTGGTAGTTCATCTGTGTGAATTATTCCTCCAACTCCTCCCCATACTTTCGCGTAATCACTTAGCTCTGTTCCAAATCTCCTCCCGGGTTGTATTTCTCTTCCAAGTAGGCCCTTGAATCCAGGTAATTTAACCGCTAATACTGCTCCTTCAGGGTTGGAGAGAGCTTTTCTAATTATTTTCGATGAAGAATTCTGGAATAATCTCGTTATATCAACAATGTCTGGTTTGAGTTGATTGGGCTCAATGCTTCTATTAGCTAGTTCTTCTCTTATTTCCAGTAATTTAAGTTGCCTCATGACCTCGTACTCGACTACTCGGGGAATTAGATATAAGTGCTGTATACCCTTGATCTCTATTTTTGCTCCGTTCTTAATGCTGACGTTAATGTCCTGCCTAATGCTTCCTAAACCCCGCTTAGCTTTACCTGTTAACCTAACTAATTGACCTATTTTAAGCGCGGTTTTCAAGGCGAGATCTGGTGTATCTATGTCGGGTGCAGTAGCTATTTCTACTAATGGTATTCCCAACCTATCTAGGGAATATGTTACTTCTAGTTCTTTTTCCTCGATTTTCCTAGCAGCATCTTCTTCTAGGCAAAGTGTTTGTACACCTATTTTCCGACCTTCAACCTCTATGTATCCATTAAGTGCGATCAGGGATGTTCTCTGGAAACCACTAACGTTACTTCCATCTATAACTATTTTCCTCATAACGTGTATTTCGTCAACTATGTTCATATTTAATGCTCTTGCTACAGCTAACGCGACCATTAATGATTCCTCATCAAGAGGGTGTGGAGGCTCTTCATCTGCTTCAACTAAGCATGATGAGTTTGATGGAGCCATGTATACATATGCTCTATTTCTCCTCCACTCGAGTAAGGCCGCTGGATCTACTTCTCCTACTTCGCTTCTCGCGGGCCTCAAATACCTGTGAAACATTGTTTGATTTAACTCACTCGTACTCTCTGTTGGACAATGGCAGAATAGTTTTCTCTTAGTGTTTAACTGTACATGTATCTCTAACCCTACTTTCAAACCAGTATCTCTCAGAGAGGATTTACTCATAAAACCACCTCGGATATAGTTCGAGCGGGTGTCTAATGTTGATTTCTCCGAGTAAGTTAGTGGTGAACAGTTTCCTAACTTCCACGAGATCACGTGTCATAGAACCCAGGATCCATGATAGTTTAACGTAAGCTGTTTCCGGCAACATGTCTAGTGCGGGGATCACTCCTACTTCAAGTAGTCTTCTACCCGTACTATAAACATTTAAGTTCACGTGGCCGAATAAGCACTGGCTAGTCATAACCACTGGTATACCGTTTTCAATAGATCTTTTAACAGAGTCAATTAATTTATTAGGCATGTGGCCGAGTCCAGTGCCTTCAACCACTATGCCGTGGAAGCCTTTATCTATGAGGAAATCCAATATTTCCTGTTGTAGACCCGGGTATACTTTAACCAATACAACTTTGTCATCGAATTTTGCTTCCAAAACCGGGTTTTTATCGCCTCGGTACTCATATATTTTCCCCGTGACCTTGATCTCGCGTGTTATGACGTCAACTATTGCAAGCGGATTATCGTTTACTGATTGAAAAGCATCTCTCCTACTTGTATGCATTTTTCTCACTTTAACTCCCCGGTGGACGAGGTTCACATGGTCGGATGTTGATCCATGCATTGATACAACGGATTCAGCGAACGGAGCTTTCACTGCTACTGTGAAAGCAGCTATTAGGTTGAAGACAGCATCTGTGCTAGGCCTATCGCTACTTCTCTGAGCTCCCACGAACACTATTGGTACTGGTTTATTACGAATACCGAAGGCTAGTGCTGAAGCAGTGTATGACATAGTATCTGTTCCGTGTGCTATGACGACGCCGTTTACGCCGTTCTCCATTTCACGGTATGCTTCGCGTGCAATGATCTCCCAGGTTTTTGGCTCAATGTCTTCGCTGAAAACACTCATTATTTCCCTCGTGGAGATAACGGCTACGTCGCGTAGTTCAGGTATCCACTCAACTATTTCCTCGGGTCTAAGAGCTGGTGTAACAGCACCTGTTTCATAATCTACTTTAGACGCTATTGTTCCCCCTGTGCTGAGTAGGGTTGCACGCGGCATTGCTACACTTAGTTGTTCTCTTTGATAGTGTGTAGGCGTCAATGTGCGGGGTTGAATTCTCCCCATTTTCTCGATGCTATCTATTTTATCTATGCTTATGCCAACATTGTACCCGTTATCTAGCTTGATGACTATTATTGAGGGATTAGCGTATAGTTGAGGTCTAGGCATTAGTATTCCCTTGAAAACTGTTCCATCCTTTAATTTAACTAGTACATTATCCCCCGGTTCCAAGTTCCTTGAAGATAAATATGCAGCCGCGTCCCCAGTGTACCCGTGGTAAATTATCAAATTCTACCCCCAATTTTGCTAAGTCATCTATAACTTAGGAAATATAACTCTAATAATTCTATTCCCAGCAAAAATTGTTTAAATCAAGTAGTATTGAAATACATTGAATACTTTGATGACAAAATACACTCATGATCCTTGAACGCTGAAAGAATAGTCTCTAAACTAAGAGTCCACTAAGCTGGAGTCGTCTCAGCTGTTTTCGGCTTTAGGAACCGCCTAACGTACTCTACTCTGTTTCTAACTCTAGGTGGTTTATTCTTTTTAGGTTTCGGCGGTATCTTAGGGGTTTGGCTTCTCACTTTCCCAGCTTTCGTAAGCGAACCGTGTGTAGGCATATTATGCACCTTTGTCTTATTTCTCTAAAGTGATATTTAAAAATAGCTTTTTAATTTAACTCTAATAGGCTGGGTAAAACATGTCATTACAAAATCGAGCGTATATAGTTGAAACCTTACTTGGAGTATTCGCTGTGAACGATAACAACGAGATCATCGAGTATGTTGAAGCACCGAGTAGACTTGACGACCTTGTTGAATACTTAATTAGTGTTGAGAAGGGGGAAGTTGTACCTCAACATGAATCAATAATGTCGAAGCTCAAAGAGAAAGGTTACACTGTTGTCGTCGTGGAACACTATGGAACAGCTAAGGCCGCTTCTCAGAAAGGTTTAATGCCTGAAGTTGCAGCAGGTAACAGTAAAGCTGTATACATTAGAAGCATTTTACCTGATTTAGCGGTAAAGTATGGTTTCGCGAGTAGCATGGATGAGTATTTTAGTAAATTACATGAAATAATGTTGGAGTATGCTAGGAGAAAACTTAGAAGAGAAGCACAGAAAAGAGACCTATTAGCTGTTCAAGCAATCAGAGCAATAGACGATATCGATAGAACAATTAATCTATACGTGGCTAGACTTAGGGAATGGTATAGCGTCCACTTCCCGGAGCTGGATGAACTCGTGAGAGACCACGAGGAATACGCGAGATTAGCGTATGAGCTAAGGGATAGATCCAACTTCACGAAAGAGAATTTAGTTAAACTAGGGTTACCGGAGGATAGAGCTGAGAAAATAGCTACAGCATCAACTAATAGTATAGGTGCGGAATTAAGTGACTTCGACTTAGAGTACATTGCAATACTAGCAGAGATAATATTGAACCTATACAAACTCAGGAGCACGCTTGACGGATATATTGATACTGTTATGAAAGAAGTTGCACCCAATATATGTGCATTAGTTGGTTCAAAACTAGGCGCAAGACTACTGAGCTTGGCTGGAGGACTAGAGAAATTAGCTAAGCTCCCAGCTAGTACAATACAGGTTTTAGGAGCTGAGAAAGCATTATTCAGGGCCCTTAGGACGGGTGGTAAACCACCTAAACATGGCGTAATATTCCAGCACCCAGCAATACATAAGAGTCCGAGGTGGCAGAGAGGAAAAATCGCTAGAGCACTCGCTGCAAAACTAGCGATTGCGGCTAAAGTCGACCTCTTCACGGGTAGATATATAGGTGATAAGTTGATACAAGAATTCGAGCAGAGAGTTGAAGAAATCAAGAAGCTTTACCCGAAGCCACCACCAAGAGTTGAGAAACCTAGGCCGCCGGAAAGAGAGAAGAAAAGGCGCGAAAAGAGAAGATAATATGGTAGGGTGGTGAAGCAATGAGTATGGTTGTATCCATAAATCCACATGAGAAGTACCGTGGAGTATATGTAGTAGAGTTAGATGATGGAAGTATAAGATTAGCTACTAAAAACCTAGTACCGGGACATAGAGTCTACGGTGAGAGATTATTCAAGTACGAGAACGTGGAGTACAGGGAGTGGAATGCGTTTAGAAGCAAACTTGCGGGAGCATTAATGAACGGCCTCGTTGAGCAACCTATTTCGGAGGGAGACAGAATACTGTACCTTGGCGTCGCATCAGGTACAACTGCGAGCCATGTATCAGATATAGTTGGATTGAAAGGTAGAATATATGGATTAGATATAGCTCCCAGAGTACTAAGAGAGTTCATCATGGTGGCTGAGGTTAGGAAGAATCTATTCCCCATTCTGGGTGATGCGAGAAAACCCCAAGAGTACAGGCATGTAGTTGAAACAGTTGATGGAATTTACGCTGACATCGCTCAACCCGAGCAAGCAGCAATAGTAGCCGATAATGCAAATATGTTTCTGAGAAATGATGGATACTTATTGATGGCTATAAAAGCTAGAAGCATTGATGTAACAAAAGAACCTAGCGAGATTTATCGTAGAGAAGTAAACGTTCTAAAAGAACGCGGATTCGAGATCGTGGATGTAGTGCACTTGGAGCCATACGATAAAGATCACGCGATGATTTACGCTAGATTTCATGGCAAAAAGTAGTTTGAAAATGTAAATAACCCCTGAAACATTGAGGAGATGTAGGTATAAATTAAAAGTTTTTCGGTGAATATATTCATAGTGGGTACGGTGATTTGGAGAGAGAAACTGATCTAGTTGAAGAAATCCTAGGGATAGTTAAAAGAGCGGATTATAAAGCAGACTTGATACTGTACCCAAAGGACAGTAGAAGTGTTGATATTGTAGCTAGATCTCACTCTCAAAACAAAGCAATAGTGTTGAAAACAGTCGAGGATTCAACAGACTTAACTAAGCAGGAGGCATCCGATTTACGTAAAATTAGGTTAGCGTATCAAACCCCCACTATAGTCGTTGCTAGAGAACAACGCGGTGTTCTCTTAGAGGATGACGTCGTATACGTAAAGCACAATAACATAGTTGTTACACCGAAAACACTTGAAAACTACCTGATTAGAAACGAGAAACCAATGGTTGCATGTATACGTGGAAACTATGTCCTAAAAATAAACCCAAGTAAATTCTATGCGAAAAGAGAGGAACTTAAATGTAGTAGAGGGGTATTAGCAGATATTCTAGGTACAAGTAAAAAAGCAATATATATGTATGAGAGAGGAGAAATGTATATCTCGCTGGAAAAAGGATTAAAGCTAGCCTCTATACTCGGAGAAGACATATTCGAGGAGATAGATCTCCTAGATGAAGATGTTTTGAAGGAAAACATTAGCGAGGATCAAGGCCGTGAGGAGAGCTTACCACGGGATCAAATCGAGGAAGCACTGTACAGGTTAGCTAGTAACCTGAAACAGTTGTTCGTGAACTTTTTCAGGGCGCCCATCGATGTAGCTATTAAGGGTAAATTCGTGGTCACAATCGTTAAGAGAAGCGTTGATAGCAATGAGAATGAAAAAATTGAGAACGCTGAGAAACTAGCGGAAAACGTGAATACTAGAATATTCGTAGTGGGATCACTAAGAGACCTAAATGAGATTAGAAAAACGCTATCGAAGCTCAGATTGAACATGGAGAATTAATTTAGTAGGGTTGCTTTGGTGGATTAAGTGAAATACGTAATAACCGGGAAACCAGGAGTAGGTAAGTCAACATTATTTAATGCCATAATTGAAGTTTTAAAGAAAAATGGATTTAATGTTGGAGGCATAATAGCTCCAGAGGTACGTGAAAACGGGGTTAGAGTAGGCTTTAAAGTAATTAATCTCCTTACCAGTGAAGAAACATGGCTAGCTAGGAAAGACTTCAGTAGCCATGTTAAAGTAGGATCTTATGGGGTATTAGTTCACGAGGCGAATGAATTAGTAAAGAAGGCTATCTTGAATGCTCTGGGGGAAGCTGATGTTATCGCAATAGATGAAGTCGGTCCCATGGAGCTTAAATTACCTTCATTTAAACCATTACTGTTAAAGGCACTGGACTCCGGGAAACCGGTGATCGCAGTGATACACTACCGGTTAAGCGATAGAGAGATCTTATTGAAACTTGAAACTAGTGAAAGAATAGTAGTATCAGTTGAAAACAGGGAGTATATGAGGAAAACTATTCCAGAGAAGATTCTGAAAGAACTTAAATCAACCTCGCGATCCTGAGTAGTTTCTCAACGAGTTCATCGGGTTTAATGTCTTTAATTAACACTCTCTTGACTACGCCTCCCCGGGATCCATGAATAATGTCTATTTTCGAAGAGGGTATTTTCAACGTTCTCGACAAATACCCAATCAAGCTAGAATTAGATCTATTAGCGTTATTGAAATCCCTTGTTTTGAAAACCAGTTCATCACCGTCGATAACTAAGTAGTTCTCGCTGGAGTCTTCCCCTAATCTAATAGTTAAAATTACTCCATTGCTTGATTCCTCGATATTTTTCCTAATTACTCTTAGGAGAGATTCCCGGAACTCCTCAACTCCCAAAACTCGTCCACCTGTTATTTTTCTGTAACCGTAGATAATAAATGCTACGTGAAATCAGCGATTAAAAGCGTAGCTAACGCGCGAGATCCAGTATGAACTTGCTTAGTGTCTCATGATCTGCTTCGGCCTTGATGCCCCGTGGATCCATGTGTGTCCTAGAACACTTTATTCCAGCCTCCTTGAGCCTGGATAGTAATGTAGTAATACTTGGCATATTTGTTTTCAGAGCTGCGCAAAGTTTATCGAGTCTAATGTAGGGTGTGTTTATGTCTTTTTCACTATTTATTAACTCTAGGATTTTCAAGGATTCTCTACTCACCCAATAGGTATCCTTGGAAATCGCTAGTGAACGCGAAATAGTGTCTTGATCGTATAAGCTACATATCCATGTTTTACCTAGTGGGATGGGTTTTGAACCATCGCTACACTTAGCGTCTTCTAGGTCTTCAACGTTTCTCACGAACCCGCGTTCGAGTGTTTTATCACAGTACCATATGTACCCTATGCATTCACTCAGTGTACTATGAGCTCTTGTAGCGCTTCTCCTTGTTCTGAAGAATACCCTAATGTAGTACTTATGTAGTAGCGTCAGCAAAGGTGTAGCTTCAATTTCGAGCGCGGAAGCTCTTAGCACTATGTTCGATATTAATAGCCTAGCAGCATATTCTTTTTCGAAATCTAACTTCACGCATTTATTCCAGTATCTTATCAGTGCTTTACGAGGATACGTACATGTAAGAGGCCCTGTGTCGGTTGCTGTTACACCTAGATATGCTTCTTTACCGAGAGGTTTAAGTGCGGAATCTATGTAAGGAACAGGAGAACCGTAGGGATCTACGTCTACGTAGTCTACTAAAACCCCTGTGAAAACCAGTGTATTCAGTAACGTGTTTGCCTCGTGATTATATGCTTCGAGTTTACTACTTAGATCGTTTAATTCAATGTTTTTCTTGATGTAGTAGTGTGCCCGAGGATCAACATCGTTAACGATTCCGCGACCACTCGACTCTAAAGCTATCCTTATGCCCCGTATGCCTGTACCCGATAATGCATCAACGAAAAAGAATTCTTTATTACGCATAGCTATCTTTAGAAAAATTATTGTGAAATCCCTACTAACAACTGCTTGAGGATTATAGAAGACAGGCATCCATGCAGGTTCGATGGCGCCATCGGATCTCTTGTAGTATTCCAGTTTCGGTACTGCTAGTCTTGCTAACCCTTCTTTTATTATTTCCTCGTTTCCACTTATTTCCAAGCATTGATCCCCCTACATTGATCTCCTAGCTGTAAATCATGGGAAATCAGGATGAGAGCTCTTCGTCACGTTTCAGACGGTTTACTACTCATCACTAATTATCTTTGTACTTAGAGACCATATTTAACTTCTACTTTTTAACTTTACTTACCAAGTAATCCACTATAATGTCTGGTGGATTAACACCAGTAGCTTTTCTTAGGCCTTCCCAATGTGGAAACGCGTTTACTTCCAAAACATAGTACTTGCTGGTTTTAGCATCGTAAGCTACGTCTACGCCGGCGTAATCTAATCCAAGAACTTTTATAGCCCTTAACGCTAATTTGAATGGTTCGGGGTCCTCGGCTTCTTTAATGGGGACGCCAGTGGCTCCTTGCGCGATATTTGTTTTCCAACTATTACTAATTCTTTTCATTGCTCCGATAACGTTTTCTCCGACTACGAATACTCTGTAATCGTATCCTGGTTTCTCGAGGTAGATTTGGTAGTAGCTTGGTAATCCAAGGTTCTTTAAACTACGTGTTACCTGGAAAGATAGATCAGGGTCTTTTATGAGAGTGCTTCCCAATCCGAGGCTTCCCATAATTGGTTTATATACCACGGCTTTTTTCTCCATGGTAAAACGCATAGCTGAGAACGGGTTCTCCGTGACAATGGTTTCGGGTACAGGTAGTTTATTTAAATGTAGTCTAAGAAGACATCTCCATTTATCTCTCGTCACTAGTGTCGCTGAAGGATTATTTATTACTGGTACCTTACTTGCTAGGGCTTCAAGCACTCCTAGTCTCTTGAGAAAAGTATCAATATTTAAAAATAACCCAAAGTTTCTTAGCAATGCTGCATCTATTTCTACCAGTTCACTACCGTGGTAGATCTTGACGTCGTCGCTGGTTATCCTAGCGTCTAGTAAGTGAGCTTTCAAGTAAACTGAGTTATGGCCTCTTCTCTCAATTGCTTCAATGAGCTCTCTCGTTGTTACAGGAGGAATTTTTCTATACTCTACTACCGCGATCTTCAATGCTTATACACCTTCATCGCAATAAATAGGTAAATAAGGGAAATCATCAAAATACTGAACGCGACTAGAGCTGAGTACAAGGTACTTGAAACAATGCCGCCTATGAATGAACCTATGGATGCTGATAGCAGTAGAAGAATGAATAAATTCAATGCTTCACGCCATTCTAGTTGCTTATCTATTAACCTAGCTGAAGCAAGGAGTGCTGCAACTAATATTACTACCCCTAGTAAAACCATCAATGATTCCTTGGTGTAAGTTAACAATGCTGTTGATACTATTACCATAATCATGATTCCAACCAGAATCCTACTCGTCGCCGACATGTTTGCACCAAGCGTCATTTTACGTTGAAAGGCTTATAACTTTACGTGTCCTTTGACCTCGCGATAATGTAGGAGAGCAATGTTAGGTACACTATTCCCTCAAGAGGATCTACGTTCAATAGAAACTCGATCATTGAACCATGTTTTAAGGCTTTGAATTCTCTTCTAACGCGCTCCTCTGTGGTTAGAAATACAGCGAGTAGATGTGCATCCAAGTTTACTGCTTCTTCGAGAGGTACGTACTTAGCTGATTTACCGAGCTCTCTGATCGCGTGGGTTAGTAGAATTGTAGATGCTTCTAGAAACCTCGTTGATGTAATGTATATGTCGTCGTGTTTCATTATTTTATCTAGTTCATCGATGTATTTTTCAATGAAGGATCTCGCTGTAACTGCGAACCCCTCTTGTCCATGTGTGAATAGTCTACGACCCCTAGCTTCCAACCCGCTTTTATATAACTCAGAGATAGCGAAGAATGATGCCAGCGTTGCGAATAAAGCTGTTTCAACTTTTCCTTGTAATGGGACCTGCTCAACTCCGTAGAACTTAGCAATAGACTTAAGGTTATCTGTGGGAGGCTCTGGGGCAATAGCTAAGTAATCTACTCCTAGAACTCTCGCTACCTGTAGAGTTGCAACGAGTTTAGAGTACTCGCCAGTACTAAATACTAGTATTGATAAGTCGTCTCTATATGGGAGGAGATATATTGAGGATTCCTCGGCCTCGGTGAGTAAGGGGTGTTTTGTGCTCTGGAAGGTTAGTGAATACCAGTACATTAAACTAGCTGGGGTGTAACCATAACCTGTATACGAGTATAGTATAATGTTTCCTCTGCTCTGCGTCAAAAAATCCAGTATCTTCCTGGAGAAAACACGTGCTTTGTTCTCTATCTCGAATATTTCACTAGTAAACTCTTCTATAGTAGAGCTGTCTCTAAGCTTTTGCAGCAACTGCATTGTTTTTCATCCGGTTCACTTGGTATAAGCTCTATAATACGCGGTAGGAGCCTCTTAACTTTACTCACGTTTTCATTCATTGTTTTAATTACTTCTTCAGCTGTTACTGGTTTCTCAGCCCATACATCGTAATCTGTTATCATCGCGATGGTTGCATAACATAATTGTGCCTCGCACGCTAAGTTTACTTCTGGTATTAGAGTCATACCTATAATGTCCGCCTTGAATACTTCTTTCCAAACTCTGCTTTCAGCTCTAGTGCTGAATCTCGGCCCCTCTATGCAGATGTATGTTCCTCTACTATGTAACCTTATATCGGGGAATTCTCTGGCAGCTTCAATGATGATTTTTCTCAAGTGCTCGCAGAAGGGGTCAGCCATACTTACATGTGCTACAACTCCTCCCTCGAAGAATGTTTGTGGTCTGAATCCTTTAGTCATATCTATGTATTGATCTGGTACAACGAAATCTCCTGGGGCATAGTCTTCCCGTAAGCTACCGACGGCTGAAACAGATATCACCCACTTTGCTCCAAGCGTTTTTAAAGCCCATATGTTTGCTCTATAGTTAACTCTATGTGGTGGTATCTTGTGGCCTTTGCCGTGTCTAGCTAGGAACCCGATTCTTCTACCTCTTAATTCTCCAACGACCACGTTATCGCTTGGCATTCCATAGGGAGTATAAACTTTTAGTTCTTGTAGTTTCTGAATGCCTGGTAATTCGTATAACCCGCTTCCACCTATGATCCCTATGTCGATCTTTACGGGTGGTTGTACCAGCATTGCTCATTCCTCTAAGTTACTCTTAATTTGTAGATTTTTCTGTCAGGATCAAATTCAACGATTTCTTTCTCGACTAGGATTTCCATGGCGCGTTTATAGTATGCTTCTCCAACATCTATACCATACCATTCATGGAACCCTCTTAGGATCTCTTCATAAGTCCACTCTCTTTTACCTGTTTCCTTGAATGTTTCCATCATCATTCTCTTAATGAATTGATATGTGTCCTCTAGCCTAGTCCACGGGTACTGGAACCAGATCCACTCCTTGACTTCGATATAATAGTAGTCTGGTTTAAATTTCGCAACAGGGCTTATCCACTGTAATGCAGCGGTTTTCACGCTTAAGGGTTTCCAGTTCTCCTCAATGTATATCTTCGCTAATTTAAGTGTGTCCCCAGTGTCAACAATATCATCTACCACTAGTATCTTCAAGTTCTTAGCATCTATATAGTATGGGAACTTTATAATGGCTCTCTCCTCCATTTTAGCTGCTTCCGTCCAGTGTTGACTTTGAATACTTAGCATGTTGTCTATGCCTAGGAAGTCGCACAGTAATCTCGCGGGGACAAATCCTCCACGGGCTACTGCCACGATTAAATCTGGTTTAAACCCGTCTTTCTTAATGATATCTGCTAGATGAATAGACCAATCTACTATTTCATCCCATGAAACTAGCTTTGTGTTAACGCGCACCATTATCTCACATTAATATATATACTTCTTGTTTTTAAAACATTGCACTATTCGCTATCTATGAGCTAGAATAAGTTTAGATGGTGTCGTGAATCCTCTGCCTCCATGATGTAGGAGTATTTTCGCTTTATTTAAGTCCCAACCATACCTAGTGTATGCTTCTTCAACGACGTGTACTGCTTTTACTTCAGCTATGAATAGTGTTGACTCACCAACTTCTACTTCATTCACTACTTTGCACTCAATGAACCCCAGCATATCCTCTAAACCAGGTGTTTCAATAACGCTGGATTTAAGTAAGCGAAGCCCAAGGCTACTAATTTTATCTACCTCTCTTCCACTAACTACACCTGCTTTATACACTGTGTTCAAGTGCTTATCGCTAGGAATATTTACAGTGAATTCACCTGTTTCCCTTATATTCTGGTGTGTTAAACTACCTTTCCATATAGATACAGCTACGAGGAATGGTTCATCTGAGACAGGTGAAACCCATGAAGCAGACATAACGTTTACAGAGCCATTTTTACTCCGAGAGACGATGAGGTAAACTGGTCTTGGGTGAAGTACATGGTAATCCCTTGAATCTATGGTTTTATACAATACAAACACCCTAAAGTACACTAAATTAGAAAATTCACTACAAAGAATTTAAAGCATCATGCAAATTTAACTATGAATAGTGCGGGGGTGCCCGAGCTTGGTCAAAGGGGTCGGGCTCAGAACCCGATGGCGTAGGCCTGCGTGGGTTCAAATCCCACCCCCCGCATTTTTCCACTACCTCCTCTATTCTATCGCATGATCCTATCGAGGTAGTCTTCTTTTTACTTGTGCTTGAGTCATACTATTCTTTAATCAAGTAGTAGCGTCCGTTTATGCATCTAACTCTGTAGAAGACCGTTTCTACCACCATAGATCGACTTATATTCCTTCAAGTGGCTGGGGAAACACTAGAACACGGGTATTTGTCTGCGAGGTAGTCTTTTAGCTGGAAGAGCTGCTTTTCTATCTCTTCGAGGATTTGCCTGGCCTCGCTTGTTTCCTCTTGTTTCTCAATATAGAGGTATATGAGTTTTTTTAAACTCTTTTGAATACTCCTCAACTGTGTCTCAACTTTCTTATCAATAATGTTCAACGCTATTGCAGAAAAAGCTTTCTAAGTGATTTAACTACATCATCTAACGGGGCATTTGAGATAATCACTTGCCTAGTGAGCTTCAATGCCTCAACCATTCTATACAGTGTTACCTACGAGGGATCGGCCACGAATATGCCTCGCCTACACATATATGATAGTGTTATGATAGTGTTATATTTGCCCTAGTCTTACCTGAGCCAGGAGGACCATGCAGCCACAGGAATGGGACGGCCGTGAAAACATCGTGGAAGTACGTCATTACCGCGTAGGATGCCATAACATCGTAGAATCTCTCCTCATCGAGTACCACGTAGTCTTTAAGCTTCTCGACTACTTCGTTCCCTATATCAACCCATGTAATCGGGGGAGCCAGCACTAGGCAATAACTCTATTACAACTGAAAGCCCCGCTTTTAAGGGCTAGGAGGATTAATGAGCTGATTCAAATAGTATTAGTATTCTCAACTGTTAATAGGTGGATGCAGTATAAAATAATGTAAGTGGTTGAGAATGGTTTTCGAGGGTATTAAAGAAGCACTAAAAAAGTTTTTGGGCCAGGAAAAGTACGAGGAAGCGGTTAACGAGTTCCTCAGGGATTTACAGAAAGAGTTAATAAAATCTGATGTAAACCTCAAATTAGTCTCCGAGATCTCTAATAGGATAAAGCAGAGAGCACTCAGCGAGAAACCGCCGCCAGGAGTTTCAAGGAAGAACTGGTTCATAACCATAGTGTACGAGGAACTCCTCAAACTCCTAGGTGATGATAAAAAACCATCTATAAAACCACCTAAAAAACCGTGGATCATTCTGCTCGTGGGATTGCAGGGTAGCGGTAAAACAACTACTGCGGCTAAGATAGCATACTTCTATAAACTAGAAGGCTTCAGAGTAGGCCTTGTCGCAGCTGACACGTATAGACCAGCTGCCTACGAGCAACTCAAGCAGTTAGGTGATAAAGTAGGCATACCAGTCTACGGGGAACCAGGTGAGAGCGATGCCGTGAAAATAGCTAGAAGAGGAGTTGAATACTTCGTGCAGAAGGGGTTCGATATAGTTGTAATAGATACTGCTGGTAGACACCATAAAGAGGAGTCACTACTGGAGGAAATGAAGGAGATCTATAAAGCAGTGAACCCTGATGAAATAATGTTAGTAGTGGATGCATCAATAGGTCAACAAGCCTACAACATTGCGAAGAAATTCCATGAGGCTACCCCTATAGGTTCAATAGTGATAACTAAACTAGATGGTACAGCTAAAGGTGGAGGCGCATTATCAGCTGTCGCAGCTACTGGTGCGAGAATAAAGTTCATTGGAGTTGGAGAAAAAATAGAGGACTTAGAGGTATTTAGACCTCAGAGGCTTATTTCGAGAATACTGGGTTTAGGCGATATAGAAAGCCTCGTTGAATCAGTTAAAAGAATGCAATTAGAGTTCACTGAGGAGGATGCTAAGCAACTCCTAGAGGGCAAACTCAACATGAGGATAATATATAAACAACTAGTTAGTCTACGGAAACTAGGTCCATTGAGAAAAGTTCTTCAAATGATCCCAGGGTTCGAGCTAAAAGTACCCATGGAAATAGACCACAGGGAACTAGAGAAGAAGATGAATAAGTGGATTGCCGCCATAAACTCTATGACGTACGAGGAACTCGATAACCCTGAAATAATTGATCGCTCGAGAATGAAGAGAATAGCGTATGGTGCAGGTGTAAGTGTAGAAGAAGTAAGAGAACTAATTAAACAGTATGAAGCAGTTAAAAAACTCATGAAAAGCCTTAGAAGAAAAGACTTAGCGAAAAAACTGGGAATAAAGCTCCCTGGGTTGCCTGAGGGAATCGAGGAATAAGGAATAAGAAAGAGGAATCAGGATGAACTCCGAGTTCCTGGAAGCTCTTCGTAGAATACTCGATAACTCGGAGAAGATGCTGTACGAGTACCCGCTATGCAATAGTTGCCTCGGAAGATTCTTTGCGAAGTATGGTATGGGGCTCAGTAACTATGAGAGAGGACAAGCAATCAAGACTCTTTTAGTCATTAAATTACACGAGGATCACATGCGAGGATTAACTAGTAGAGAATATGTTCATAGATTAGCATTAAACGCTGGCGAAGAGTTAGCATCAATGTATAGGAAACTCTACGGCGAGGACTTGAAGCCACGTAGTTGCTTCATATGTGGAAACAAGTTGACAAGCGATTTCCTCAGCGAAGTAGCGTGGAAAGCATGTAACATTCTGAGAAATTATGATGCTGGATCATTCATAGTTGGAGTTATTGTTGATAAGAGACTGTTGGAGCGAGAACTCGAGATCATGGTGAAATACGGGTTAGAGAGCTCGGAATCTATTAAGAGAGAATTAAAGAGAGAGATCGGTAAAACCATTGCGGCAACGTGTAGTGCCGTACCGGATTTCGAGAAACCCGATGTTGTTCTAATGATTAAATTGCGTGATGACTTCAACTATGACGTGAAAATACAGGTCAACCCGTTACTCTACATTGGACGTTACTGGAAACTAGGTAGGAACATTTCTCACATCCCATGGTACACTAAGAATGGTTCAAAAAAGTACCCGTTAAGTATACAGGAAGCAGTGGAAAAAATATTCAAGGAGGTGTTCAACGCTGAAAAAGTAATCATACATGCAGCGGGGCGAGAAGACGTAGATGCTAGAATGCTGGGATCTGGGAGGCCATTAGTGGTTGAGGTTAAGGCCCCTAAGAGGAGGAAAGTAGAGCTAAATGAACTAAGGAGCTCTGTAATGCGATCACTCGTGAATACACCGGTAGTATTGCACATAGATTCACAGACTACGAGGAGTAGTGCAGCACTCATAAAAGAGTACTCGAAACATAAGAGAAAAGTATACAGGTTAACGGTTTACGTCAACGGGGAATTCGGAGAAGAAGACCTTAGAAAAATCGAAGAATACTTCGCTAATAGGGAGATTGTTCAAAGAACACCTATAAGAATACTTAGACGTAAAAAGGACCGTGAACGGAGGCGCAAAGTGTACTCAGTGAAAACACACAGGATCTCTAGTAGGATTTTCGAGGCACTAGTATACTGTGATGGGGGATTATACGTGAAGGAACTGGTGCACTGCGATGAGGGGAGAACGAAACCATGTTTCTCCGAGATCCTGGCTAAGAAAGCTGTTCCAATAGAACTAGATGTACTATATGTGGAGGAATAAAAATAAAAGGCTAAACTATACTAGTTCATATGCTAGGGTAAATTTTATTAAATGGTGATAAAGCTTGGTTAAAGCGCCAAAAGGATACAGGCATAAAACAAGGAAGCTTATGCGAAAGAGTATTAGAGAAAGAGGAGCAATCCCGAAGCTGAGTTCATTGATGATAGAGTACAAGGTAGGTGATAAAGTCCACATAGTTGTGAACCCATCTATTCATAAAGGAATGCCTCATAGAAGATACATTGGTAAAACCGGCGAAATAGTTGGAAAGAGAGGTAAATGCTATGTTGTCAAAGTAGTGCTCGGCGATAAGGAGAAGATATTATTCCTGCGTCCGGAGCACCTAAAACCAGTAGTTTCCAAGATTGCTTCTACCCAGGTTACCAAGCAGGTTAAATAAGAGTAGTTTGTTTTAAGGTGAGCATTATTGAGTTCTCCTACCAGGATTAAAGCTGAGAAAGTTATACTTATAACAAATAGTGAAGCCCTGAAGATCCTGGAGGAATACCATAAGCACGAGAAAGAAACAACTGGTACAGTCTCTCTTCTTGTTCAACGTGTATTAGACTATTTACGCAAGTTCTCCAAAATCCCGCCCGAGAAAGTTGAAGAGTTAAGAGAAAAACTTGTATCAATGGGTTTAAAGGAAGAATCCATAGTCATGATCATGAATGTTTGTCCTGGAACAATAGATGAATTGAGGACTCTCCTGGTTTTAGAGGAAAAAGTACTTGAGAGCGAGCAACTAGAAAAAATAGTAAACTTACTGAAAGAATACTGTGTTGAGAAACAATAATTTTTCATTAAAGAGAGTGATTAATACACATAAGAGGGTATAATATTGTTTAAACACCAATCTCCCAGGAGAACTCATCCTGGAGGTTCACGCTACGAACCACACGTCTATATTCTAGATTACCTTGAAATGGGTAATCCCTCAGATGTACACTATGAGCATAGAAGTCAACCATTTGTTCAATGCATTGGCACAAAGTACTTCTCGCTTCTAGAGGCGACTCCACTAATAGGCGTTAAAATAGAGGTTCTCGAAAAAGTGGACTTGGGTTACCCAAGTAAACTTAAAAGAATTATCCACATAACTTACAGCGACTTAACCTCAGTTGCTAGAGCGAATTTACCTGAAGCCATTAAGAGAACAATAGTTGAAGGCGAGAAAATATTCGTGGAGTTCTTTAACATAGCTGAACCCATTAACATAAGATTACATTCCCTTGAACTACTCCCAGACGTGGGTAAGAAAACAATGAACGCTATTCTCGATGCGCGGAGACAAAAGAAGTTTACAAGCTTCAATGACATCAAGGAACGCGTGGGATTAGATCCGGTTAAGACAATAGTGGAACGCATAGTAAGAGAACTAGCTGGAAACGAGAAGTACTACTTGTTTATTAAACCGAGGGATAAGAGCGGGCTTTACCTGGGTTACTTGGAGAGATTATATGGAGAAGTTTTTTAACACATTCGAGGTGAGCAGGAAACAATTACTACAATGGACTATTAGAGTTTTAAGGGATAATGGAATCAAACCGAGGAGGAAGCTTAGTCAGAACTTCATCATTGATCCAGTTCTTCTAAGAGAAATCTCATCGTATGTAGACGAGAATAGTGACGTAATAGAAGTTGGTTGTGGAATAGGAACACTCACGTCAGTTATTCTTCGTAAAGCTAGAACAGTTCTATGTATTGAAATTGATCAAAGATTATGCGAGGTCATCGGGTGGAATTTACTCAGTAAAGACTTAATAGTAGTCAATGGTGATGCTTTAAAACTACCGTTTAACCGTAAACTACTGGTTTCAAATATACCTTACCATATTACAACCGATATTTTGCTAAAAGTCTCCAGGGAGAATACGGTTGAAAAAGCTGTTTTAACACTACAGAGAGAAGTAGCAGAGAGAATTACAGCCAGACCGGGTAGTAGGAGTTACGGTAAGATATCTGTTCTATTAAACAACTTGTTTTCAATTAGGGAAGGAGGTGTTTACTCTCCCCGGAGTTTCTATCCTAGACCCGAGGTCTATCACCAAGTTATTGTTCTAACTCGTAGGAGACATTACTCACGGGATTTTGAGAAACTCGAATTAATAACACGCGTATTTTTCTCTCAGCGTAAGAGGCTCGTAGAAAAAATATTACTAGACAAATTTAACACGAGGCTCACACAGCTAGGCGATCTTGGGAGAAAAATAATGGGTAGGAGAGTATTCATGGTTGACCCTGAAACATGGTTTGCGTTAACTAGGATTCTCAGTGAGCAGGGTGTTATCTAGTGTCTAAGTACCCTCTGTTGAAATACATCGGAGAAGTATACAGACCCGGCGAGGACTCATGGCTTCTAGTCAGTTTACTAAGTGAGAGGAAACCAAGTGGAAATATATGTCTCGATTTAGGCTCTGGTTCAGGGATAATAGGGCTTTACGCTCTACTGAACGGTTTTTGTGATAGAGTGGTATTTGTTGACATTGATGAAGATGCAGTGAAATCCACTAGTTTAAACACTCAGCTCAACGATATCACTTACCAGGGCATCATAGTGCAATCCGATGGAGTTTGTGTTAGAGGTGAATGTTTTGAAACAGTTTTCGCTAATCCTCCTTATTTACCAGCGCATGATCCAGTGAGAATTGATACGGCAACTGAGGGGGGATTAGAGGGTTACGAGACAATACTGTATTTCATAGATTACGCTAAGATTTCATTGAAGAGAAATGGATTACTGTACTTGGTTTACTCTTCGCTATCTAAACCGGATATCGTGGTAAATTACCTCGAGAAATCTGGTTTTAAAATTAATATTGTTAAGAGTAAACATTTCTTTTTTGAAACAATATACGTAGCTGAGTGTGTTCGATCTTGGTAGATGTGAGAGTAGTACTTGTAGGCGTGGAGGGTGCAGTAAATCTTGGAGTCATAGCTAGAACCTGCGTAAACTTCGGTGTCAAAGAACTCTATTTAGTAAACCCCGTTGCGAGCTTAGACGAGGCTCTGAGGTATTCTGCTAGAGGACGAGAACTACTATCTAACGCTGTAATAGTCGATAACTTGGAGAAAGCGCTTGAAGGTGTTGATGTATCTGCGGCAACTAGTGCTATTGGTTTTTCAAGTGGAGATGTAATTAGACAGGCTATCTCCATAACGGACTTCGTTGAGCAATTAGCGTTTAAAGCAGGGAAAATAGCTTTGATCTTCGGTAGAGAAAGCACTGGGTTAACGAGAGAGGAGTTACTAAAAGCTGATTTCTTAGTAACCATACCGGCTAACCCTGATTACCCTGTTTTAAATATAAGTCAAGCAGTTGCAATCTTCCTGTGGGAAATATGGAGGAGAATGGGGTTAAAGACCCCTAACATACCTCCTCGGGCAAGTCGAGAAGATGTTGAGAAAGTTCTTAGAGTACTGAAGGATGTTACGTCCTTAGTAGTACCCTCCGAGGATAAAGTGAGAAGATGCAATATAGTACTTAGACGCTTGGTTTACAAGTCTCTTCCATCAGTATATGAGGTAAAAGTACTACTGTACTGGGCTCGAAGAGTTGAGAGAAGAGTAAGAATTACTCAGTAG
Source organism: Desulfurococcaceae archaeon (assembly GCA_023269825.1). Classification (GTDB taxonomy): domain Archaea; phylum Thermoproteota; class Thermoprotei_A; order Sulfolobales; family Desulfurococcaceae; genus UBA285. The sequence goes on along the minus strand of JAGDWI010000003.1, from coordinate 68,758 downwards.
AGTGCATCGTGCTCTTCTACTTTGGAATAATAATTGTACCAGGGTTTTCTCCCTCCATTGCTCTGAATATTTGTACTGGTTCCTTATAGTTTAATACCTGTATTTCTATATTGCTTCTGATCGCGATATTGAGCGCCTTTACATCTATTAACGCATACTCACCTGGGAGAGTCCTTTGTTCAAGTAGGGATTTCAGCTCGCTAGCGGTCACGATGTTTAATGGTTTTGCATCAGCGTGTTTTGTTGGGTCTTTATCATATACTCTACCTATTGCTGAATAATAGTATACTTTTCTAGATCCAAGCGCTTCTGCTACTTGTAACAACACAGAGGCAGTTGACTGCCCCGGCATTAATCCACCCATTACTATGAGCCTACAACTCTTCAACGCGGTTAAAGCTTCTTCGATTGTTAATGGTGTAAAAGGGTAAGCGTAGTTGCTTAAAGCCGAAATCAACAGTAACCCATTGATTCTGGAAACCCATATTCCCACCAAGTCAAGCCAGTAGTTTGATTCTATTCCTATACTCTGTGCTAGCTCAATGTATTTACGTGCACTATTCCCTCCTCCAGTTACTGCTACTACTTTGTGTTTAACTAGGAGCTCCTCTAGTACATTAACATACTTCTTCAATAGAGAGGAGTCCTCAAAAGCTTTCCCAGTTATCTTTAGAGCAATAGTGTCCGCATTATTATACATGAAGTAACACCGTTAGACAATGTTTCTACGTTGAATAGACTTATAATTGCTCGTATTTATAAGTTTCCCATCATTTAATTTTCTGAGTAAGCATTAATTACTACCAAGGTTTTACTATTGGTGCAGTTAATTGTGCGGAATCATTGGTATATGCCTAAGTGACAGAAACCGTATGAGGATGGGGGAAGCAATATACAAGAGCCTTCTCAGATTAGAGTACCGTGGGTATGACTCAGCGGGCTTAGCTGTCATAGATCATGGCGCACTGCTAATAGTTAAAGGAAAAGGTAAATTAAGGGAGCTGGAGGAGAAATATGGTTTCACGAGGCTCCTCGGGGTAACGGGTATTGGTCACACTAGGTGGGCTACTCATGGTCCACCAACCGATGTTAATGCTCATCCTCACACTGATTGTAAAAACTTGTTCGCGGTTGTTCACAATGGAATAATTGAAAACTACTATGAGTTGAAGAGGAAGCTTGAACGTAAAGGCCACGTATTTAAATCCGAGACTGATACCGAGGTGTTTGTTCACCTAGTCGAAGAATTCTACGATGAGATCGGGGACGTCTATGGTGCGTTTAGAAGAGCAGTTAAATTGCTTCATGGCGCATTCGCGATCCTGATGATTACACCCATGGAGCAGAATAAGATCTACTTCGCTAAGAAGGATAGTCCACTAATAGTGGGGTTAGGCAATGGGTATAATGTTCTCGCAAGCGATATTCCCGCTCTACTGGATTACACTAGAAGAATCATAGTTTTAAGAGACTACTGGATTGGGTACATAACTCCAAGCGAGGTTTACATAGAGGACTCACTGAATGAAGTAGAGGTGAAACCAGAAGACTACGTTAGATTAATAGAGTGGAGTGTGGAAGATGCTTCTCGCGAGGGATATGAACACTTCATGTTGAAGGAGATATTCGAGCAACCTCGTGCATTATCTCAGACTCTGAGTGGTTTACGAAGCGATACTTCATTGAGAGAAGCAGTTAAAATTCTTCTCGAAGCCGGTAAAGTGTTCGTAACAGCTGCTGGTACAAGTTATCATGCCTCCGAGCACTTCGCCTACGTGGTCATGAAGTTAACTGGCAGAAGCGTTATACCATTTATCGCGAGCGAGTATGAGTTATACGAGAACACAGCTAGGGAGGGAGACGTATTAGTAGCGGTAAGTCAGAGTGGTGAAACAATAGATGTCCTTAAAGCGGTTAGAGCATTCAAGAAGAAGAGAGTTAAAGTGTTATCTGTTTCAAACGTCGTAGACTCAGCTATACCCAGAGAAAGCAATGTAACAATTTATACTCGTGCAGGACCAGAGATAGGTGTCGCTGCAACTAAGACTTTTCTGGCTCAATCACTAGTATTGTCTTGGCTTGCATGCGATCTAGCTCTCGCATCCGGCTCAATTGATCACAGGGAACACCGTGAGATCACTTCTACTTTAGAGAAAGCTAGTTCATTAGTTGACTCGACACTGAGAGAATTAAATAAAATGATCAACGATTTATCCGAGAAACTACTGCAAGTTAAAAGCATGTATTATCTTAGTCGAGGAGTAGGATTACCGGTTGCTCGTGAAGGAGCTCTTAAAATAAAGGAAATAGCGTATGTTCACGCCGAGGCTTATCCCGCGGGAGAGTCGAAGCATGGTCCCATAGCATTAGTTGAGGATGGGTTTCCCGTGGTATTCGTGGTGCCCCACGATGACTCCATTGAACGGAAGATCCTCGGTAACGTAGAGGAGATGAAAGCACGTGGAGCACTCACTATTGGTATCCTATACAAGAACTCTAACTTAAAGGACGCGGTGGATATTGCACTAGAGGTCCCTGCTGTTCACTGGGTTTCAACCCCGTTAACACATACTCCGCCACTCCAGTTACTGGCTTACTACTTAGCGGTTAGAAGAGGTTACGACCCGGATAAACCGAGGAATTTAGCTAAAACGGTTACAGTTGAGTAGTTGTTTATGCTCTTAGTTCTCTTCTTATTTTTACTCCGTGTTTTCTCAAGTATTCTTCATATTCTTCTTTGAACTCGTAGAGTTCCTCGGGTGCAATTACTCCGTGTTTTACTTTTTTCTCCAATAGGATCTTAGTTGTATACGCGTGTATGAGTGCAGTAAATACTGGTGTAGCTGGGTTCTCTGGGGTTCCCTTTAGATACGCTATCTCTCTGTATGTGCCTGAAGTTTTATCAGTAGCTGTTACCTGTAGTACCGCGATATCACTTGTTTTCACTGAGAGTTTTTCCTCGAGAATTCTAGCCGTGAAATCTATTGGTTTCACTTTAACCTCGTTCACTTCTACCTCGCTATCATCTAGGAAACCTAGTTCGTAAAGTAATTTAATTGCATTCATGTGACCAGGCCACCTTATAGTGAGTTCACGCATGTTTCTAGCTTTAATATTTCTAAGCATTGTTCTAAGTCCATCGCTAATGAATCCTTCAAACAACCCCAACTCACTTATCTCCAGTGTTTTCACGGAATCTATGGGCCTAGCTACTTTGACCTCGTAGTTTTCAATGTATCTTGCTGGTCTAATGTACTCTTCGAGTAAATCCCTTGGATTCCAGGTCACAGCATAACCTATTGGGGGGATAGGGGATTCTGGTATTCCACCAACAGCTATTTCTAACTCATCGGTTAACCCATACATGTGGTAAGCGTAGCTAGCAACGATGTTACTGTATCCTGGGGCGAAACCCGCATCTATGATCAATGTGTTTCTGCAATCTTTGAGGATCTTATCTAAAACATATGGGTCCTCCCGGAAGAATGATACATCCACGATGCTTACGCAGTGACCTACGAGTTCAAGTATTGATCTAAACGCGGTAGTTGAAGGCAAAGCTGTAACAACTACATCGGCTTTCTCGCTTAACCTACTCAGTAATCCAGGTTCATATACGTATGACTCTGTTCCCTCGAGGTGTTTCAAAGATTCGAGTTTTCTTTTATCAGCATCTACCACGATAAAATTCGATTGAGGCAAAAGCTCGCGTAGATACCTGAAGGTTCTATATCCAACCCTCCCTAATCCAACTAGGAGAATTGAGGCCAAATACATCTCACCAATTGAACTGAATCCTAGGTCAAAAATTAAACTTGATTACCTCCCGTATCCATAGTTTAAAAGCAATATATTCATCGATTTAAAGAGAGCTTCTCGGAAACAGCATGATTACCGAGGTGGCATCAGTGAAGATCACGGTGAAAGGTAGGAATAATTATTGGAGATTAACAGTTCACACCTGGTTACTTGAAGTCAAAGATATTTTGGAGAAAGAAGTAGGTGAAGAAGTAGAAATAGAGGTCATTGATGGTTTAAGCGAAGACCCCGAGCTCTACGTAGATGGATTCCTAGTCGGCATGGGGGTTCCTGGGGAGGAGGGATATTTAATTGAGATCGTTAAGAAAGCTTATTCCATGATTAAGAAGCAATGTTGAATTATTGAATAATGTTTGAATCCATGCTTAAGTGAGAAGTATTTTTTCCTAAGGAAGGTAGTTGAAGAGCGGGTGAAGTAAATTATCGATCCTCCTCGGGTAAAACTTTCAACAGGAGATTTAAGATCTCGTTGTAGGCTGATTCCTCATCGTCTCCATTTATTTTAAGCATTATTATGTCCCCGAAGTCTATGCCGAGGGAGAGTATTTGCAGGATATTCTTAGCATTAACGCATTTATCCTTCTTACATACTTCTATGGTTGATTTAAATTTTGATGCTAGTTGAACGAATTTAACTGCTGGTCTCGCATGTAAACCCGATTTATTTAATAGTTTTACTTCAGCGGTTTTCAATTAAAACACCGTTAATCCGGTTTAGGGGAATCCATAGTTTATTGATTGCTTATAACTATATGTTTTACTCTGTGTTTTTAAGCTTTTAATACGTGGTTCAACTCACGCTGATTAAGTGAATATTGATTGCAAAGAGTTAGTGTTTACTCAGGCACGTTTTAAATACCTAGTTCTATGTATAACTAATGGTTACTTAGACTCAGGAAAATTTATATGCTTTGTTAGTATCCTAAATATTTGTAAGGGTGAGTTATGTCTTGAAGAAACTAATAAATGTTCCAGGAGAAGAAGTTAGAGAAATGCTGGAAGGATTAGCGCTAGCTGTTCCAGACCTCGTGAGACTAGACCCCGTCTGGAACAATATTTACAGGAGATATAAGAAACCCTCGTATAAAGTAGCACTAGTATCGGGTGGAGGAAGCGGCCACGAGCCTGCACACGCGGGTTATGTTGGATACGGTATGCTGGATGGTGCATGCGCTGGCTTCACTTTCACTTCTCCCACAGTACCCCAAATACAAGCCGCTATCAAGGAGATTGCAACAGACGCGGGAGTACTTGTTATAATTAAGAATTATGCAGGCGACGTAATGAACTTTAAGACCGCAGCTGAGTTAGCTGCAGCTGAGGGAATTAAAACGGATTACGTGATCGTAAACGACGATGTATCTATTCCAGAGAAAGAGCGTAGGAGAGGAACAACTATAACTGTGCTAGTTCACAAAATAGCTGGAGCAGCTGCTGAAGAGGGATGGCCACTCGAGGAAGTTAAGAGAGTTGCTCAGAAAGTAATTGATAATGGTAGAGACATAGGTGTTGCATTAACACCGTGCACTGTCCCAGCAGCTGGTAAACCAACATTCGAGCTGGGTCCGGATGAAATAGAGTTCGGTATTGGGATACATGGTGAAGCAGGCGTTAAGAGAATGAAGTACATGCCATCTAAGGAACTAGTTAAGTTAATGGTTGATAAAATAGTTGAAGACTTAAAGCTCCAGAAAGGCGACGAAGTAGTATTAGTTGCACAGGGTACTGGTGGAACACCATACATGGAGAAGTTTTTATTCTACAGAGATGCAAGGCAGTACGTTGAATCACTTGGATTAAAGGTATTTGCGAGCTGGATTGGTGAATTCATGACATCTCTTGAAATGCAGGGTGGTAGAATAGCGTTACTCCGCGTTGACGAGGAGTTAAAGAGACTACTTGCAGCACCCGCCATCACGCCAGCTATAAGAATACCGCCTCTAACCGTGATCAACTAAGAGAATTTTCGCCTTAGTAATTTATTTTCACTTTTTTCACAATATTCTCTTAATGCTTAATGCGTCTTTCACTGATTTAATTACTTCCTCTAAACTTTTACCTAAACTAGCTTCAACTGCTGCTACGAAGGCGCCTTCTACGAGAGGAGCATTGGTTATATGTACTTTTTGCTTCATGTTCTCAGGTAAAATCTCTAGAGCAGCTTTGCTCCCTGTTATACTGCTACCGAAATCCACGAACACTATTACTCCTTCCTCATCGTAGACTTTCATGATTGCTTCAGCAACTTCCTGTGCGCTGACTCCAAGAGTTGATTCGCCTCCTACGCACTCTATTTTCACTTTACCTGATCCCACCATGCCTTCAATGATATCTCTAACTCCTTCACTCACTTTCTTACTGTGGGAAACCACCACTATTCCGACCACGATGCTGCACCATGTTTACCTATTAAAGTGAAATACGTGAAGATTATAAAAATATAAAAATACCTGGTGATCACGGGGTCATAAAAATACTCGAAGACCGAGTTTACAGGGGCTCCTCTTTAAGCAGCTTCCCCGTCGCCTGATCATACTCGCTTATCTTAACGCCCGTGGTTCCCTTCAAAGTATCGTAGAATGTTCTTATGATTAAATACGTTGATGTTGCACCAGGGTCTTGGTGGTTTTTGCTTCGTTCACCCAGGTAGCTTGCTCTTCCTTTTCTAGCTTGAAGCGGTATAGTGTTCAGAACGCATTCCTTAGCGAATGGAACTATTTCCTCTAATAGTTCTATGAAGTCAACGTTGTCTCTCTTAGATATAATCTCTTTCGCTTTAGCTACAACGGGTTCAAGTACATCAACCATTGTTTTGTCTCCTACGACTGTGCCTCCACCAACCATTTTAACTGCTTTTAACCCTGCTTCTAGGACATCCGCGAAGTCTTTAACCGTAATCTCCTTTTTTCCTTGAACTTTCTTGGATGCTTCTAGGAAAAACATACCGTAGAGTGGGCCAGCTGCTCCGCCAACGACTTGTAGTAAACCCATACCAGTTAACTGTAGTGCTCTCCCAGCATCTAGTTTAGACGGGTTCTCCTTATTGATTAGTTCCATGACTTTCTGGAATCCTCTAACCATGTTTATTCCGTGGTCAGCGTCACCTATATCAGCGTCTAGCTTGGTAAGGTATTTCTCATTAGCTTTCATAACTTCAAGGATGTTTCTTAGAACTGTGATTAAGGTACTTGTATCTAACGCGTAAACTTTGCTCGTTGACATGAGAAACCCCTTAATGGTTTTATTTAAAAACTTTATTATTTAAGGGGGGTTTAATATATTTTTGATCTTCATGGCTTGGGTTTTACACGCGTAACGCGTATTCCATGTTTAATAATTTATCTTTGTCATGTTTTTGAGCCTAGGAGTTTTTCTACTTCATCTGCGAATTCCTCCTGGTAAACAACTATGAGTTTATCCCCTGGGTTTAGGGATATCTCCCTGGCAAAGGGGTAAGCTATCCATGACTCCTTTGTTTTAACTGCTAAGACTTGGCCTCCATATTTTCTGAGGTAATGGTCTAAATTGTGTAAATCTATTGGTTTACTTAATGTAATGGTTTTCACTTTTTCATCTATGCTTTCGAATACTCTGCTGAAAAGTATCTTATACTCCTCTGGGAACTCTTCTTCAAGGCTTGGTATACGGCTTATGGTGTTACTTGCATCCGCTATGTCTTCTAGTTCTTTTAGTATCGTTATTATGCCTATGAATGTACTGGGATCTATTTTCCCCGCGAGGTTGTTAAGTAAGTTTATCGTCTCCATGTGCATCCAATCCATTTGTACTTCTAGGTCTTCGACTTCCTCCATTAGTTCGCGACTAAACTCCATTAAAACATAGTGAGCTAGGTCAAGCATTAGAACTGTGCAATCCTTTATGTCTATAAGGTTTCTCAGGACTCGGTCTAATCCCCTTGTCTCGACATCTTCTAATTTAAACTCAATGCTGAGATCGCTGAGTAATCTGAGGACAATCTCCTTGAATCCCCTCACGTAAATTGTGGAGTTCTTCTTGACTCGGTCACGTGGCTCAGGGCTAAACTTGTATTTTTCATTCTCAACTACTAGTAGTACATCCACCGGGTATTTGTCAGTTAACTCTATAACATCAAATTCCTTGTCTGCTTTCAACTTGGCTACTACTTCTCCCTCAGCGTATGTTAAAACCTGGTTGTAGTTTAATCTGGGAGTGTAACCTACTAGGAGAGTGTAAACCATGTCTTTAACAGAATCCGATATCATATCCATCGCTGACCCGTAGTAGAAGGAGAGTAAACCAGCGTATCCTCCTTCCTTGGATCTACCGTAAGCCATGGCGTTGTGCACTATGAATTGACCAATGTACTCTGTTACGCGTTTATCTAAGTCGAGTATTTTGAGGGCTAATTCGTTATCTCTCGAGAAGTAAGCATAGAAAGCTAAGTCAATGGAGACATTCGTTAACTTCCATATCTGGTCTAGTATATTCCTCACTGAGTCCGGTTTATACTTTATAACGGTTGGTTTTATGTGGAACTTCCTATGGATATCGGGCGTCAACCACGACAACACTGACTCCTCACGGAAATAATTGTTTGCTGAACTTATATATATAAACTCTGCGTAGTTAAGTTATCAAGGATTAATATGGGTAGAGATAATTGCAACGATAATGAAGTCGAGGTTAAAGAGTTGGTTAATGCCACTGGTTACATTAGCGGTAGCGGAGGTGTTAGCTGGTCTAACGCTGAGATTTAACGTAGACTTGCTAGTGTCTTACCCGGTTCTACTCATACTTACACCCGGGCTCATGGATCTAAGGGGAGACGTGTACGGTGCCATTGGCTACCGCTTAACTAAGGCTCTTCACCTTGGTTTAACTCCTCCAAGTATACGTTCCAGATTCAACATGTTGAACGCACTTATAGGCTACGTGGTTTCAAGTATAGCAACCATTTTTTTATGCTTGATTGGTGTGTTTTTGTCGCTGTTAACTGGTTTACGTGCACCGGACTTTTTCTCACTCTTATTTATATCGTTGATTTCAACGCTAGTAGTTTACCTTATACTCACTCCCATTGTAATTCTACTCATCATAATTATTTTTAGGCATGGTTATGATCCATCATCGTTTGTTGCAACGATTGTAACAGGTATAGGTGACTACGCTACACCAGCAGTTTTACTCTTAGTAGCTTGCATTTATGAGGAATTCTCTTATACCCTAAGGTTCTCTACAATCATAGCTTTAACCGCTTTGACGCTATTATTCACGGTTCTCCTTGTGCGGGAAAAACAAACTAGAGATCTCCTCGAAAACTTAGCGTCATCAGTGGTTGCATCAACTGGCAGTAGCTTAGGCGGCTTCGTGTTAGCACTATCAACGATATTCATAAGCAGGAATCCCGAGGTACTGGGGGTTCTACCAGCATTCAACGCTGTAATAGGAGCAGCGATGGGGCACTTGGGTAACGAGCTGAATATAGATCTCCACATTGGAGCCGAAACCCCCGAGAAATCTTATCGCGATGAAGCCATTGGGGGCTTCATCGCGACGTATTCATCAATAATGATAGCTCTAGCTTTATCAACCATTCCCCTTGCAACTAGTTACTTAAAAGTCGCAGTAGTAGCGGGAGTAATATCGGTTTCATGCACCATAGTCTACTCATTATCCACTCTTGTCACCTACATGTTAACCATGGCAACATTCAAGCACGGCTGGGATCCAGACAACGTAGTATTTCCAATTATGACTACTTTCGTTGACTTAATGGGCCCAACAACAGTATCATTGATCGGATCTCTTATTCTCGCATAGTTGACTACGAATCATGCTTAGAAAACTGCTTGAATTACTCGAGAAAATAAACATTATTTCTTAAAAAATTGACTTATGGATTAGGGTAAAAATGTGTTTAACTTAAACGACTTCTCTTCAGTATAGAAATCACTACCAGTATTGCAACCACAGCTAATACTATCGTTAATAACCTCACTAATGGTGTGTAATCATACACTACTTCTCCACCTACTGGTGGCGGCTTCGTGAAAGTTATCGGTGGGAACGTGCGCGTGGTTGTAGGCGTTGTCGGTGTTGCAGTTGGAGTCGTAGTTGGTGTTATCTCGGGAGTGGTTATGGGAGTAGTTGGTGTTACTGGTGTTATGATCGTTGTTGCAGAAGTATCCGTTGCCGAGCCATTGGCCCAGTATGCTGTAACTTCATTTAATATGATTGAACCATTAGGTAAAGCGGGGTCAACGCTTACTGTTACCTGGATTACAGTGGTTCCCTTAGGCTCTATGCTTAAGTTGCTCCACGTGATAGTATGCGTTGTGTTATCGTATACGCCGCCATGCGTGCTTGAAACGTATGTTACTCTGGATGGAAGGTAGTCAACTAGTGTGACGTTCGAGATCATTGTCTCAGTGGGGTTTAATAGCGTAATATTGAACACGAGCTGTTTACCTGGTTCTGATTGCAGTGGCGCTATCTTATCGACTTCTACGTATGGGTTAACGTATAGTTTCAATGGGTGGAAATCAGTGACGGGTCCATATGTGGAACCATTCTCATCTGTCCAGTTAGCATATACATTGTTCAGTACTAGTACGCCATCGTATTCGACACCGTATACTTGGGCCTCTATTAGAATAGTGATAGTCTCCCCTGGACCTAGTTGACTTATGTTCCACGTAATTCTCCTAGTCTCATTATTGTATAGACACGTGTAGTTAGATGAGACAAAGCTTATTCCGTATGGGAGGTCATCCCAGACAGTGACATTGTACGCTGTGCTTCCACCAGTGTTAGTTACACTTACAGTGAATGACACTGATTTATTCATGTAGCCCACACTGTCCCCGGTTTTACCGAGTGCAATGAATGGTTTCGAGTAAACACGTGTTATGAGAGCGTCTTGTATGGGGCCATAGCTTCTTCCCTCTATGTCGCTCCAAGTAGCGTTAACTGTGTTTTCGTAATCCTTGTACTCAGTGCTCACGGTAACGGTCATGTTGACGCGTATAATCATAGTGAAGTATTCTCCGGGACCTAGTTGGCTTTTCTTGAATACGAGTTTACTGTTTAATACCTCACTGGGTGTTGGAGTAGCGTTAATGAATGTTACTTCCGGCGGCAGTTGATCCACTACTGTTACATTGTAGGCTGCCGAGCCACCAGCGTTGAAAACAGTGATATTGTACTCGACGACTTCTCCTGGTAAAGCAGTGAGCGGCCCAGTTTTAGTTATTCTCAGAGACGGGTTCGATAATACCGTGGTCGAGTACTCGTCTGTGATGGGGCCATATAGTTGTCCAGTGTTATCATACCAGGCTACTTCAGCTTGGTCCTTTATTATTGTGCCGTTTGAAACAGTATCGCGCACTCTTACAACTAGCTCTATGTAAACCGTTGCCCCTGCACTAAGTGATCCAAGGCTCCACGTTACAAGGTTGCCAGTTATGCTCCCGGCTGGAGTTGAAGATACGTATTCCACGTTAGTTAGGTTTATGTAGTCTTTGACTGTTACATTGTACGCGGTTTCATTTCCAATATTGGTTACTTTGAGAGTGTATCTTATTATGCTACCCGGGTAGCTTATGCTTGGCCCATTTTTCTCTATTGATAGAGAGGGCCCCGCTATGACCTTCGTTGTGAAGCTCGCGGTTACAGGCGTTACATTATCACCAGACGCAGTAGCGTTATTAGTCAAGTAGGTACCCGGCGAGAGATTAGGGGAGAACATAACTAGTAGTGAGATAACTACGTATCCACTCACGCTCATTGTCCCAAGGTTCCATTTGATTGTGTTGCCATTGATTTCACTGGGTGTTGGAGTAGCATTAATGAACTCTACTCCACTCGGCAAAGTGTCTACTACTACTGTATTGTTTACTACTACGCTACCAGAATTACTAATCGTTATAACGTAGTTGTATACGCCTCCTGGATATGCTTCTATAGGCCCTGTTTTCACTATTGAGAGTGATGGTGTAGGCGTGGGCACTTCTTGTATTGTGTATGTGAAAAAGCCCTTGAAGTATAATCCATAAGCGCTACCGACTTGTACATTATCCTCATATATCGTGGTGTGCGCCATTAAGTAAATAGTATCATTTACTCTGGCGCCTCCATCAATATCCGCTAATGGTATCTTGTAGAGGTCTGAAGTCACGTAGGTTGGGTACGTGTTACTATATGGCCACAGGCCCGGCGCACTCCACTCTGGCTGAGACTTAGATACGTAGAGGTGGGTCTGATAGATCCTGTAGTTAGGGTAGCTATCCAGGTCTATCTCGAACAATACGTAGAGGTACTCCTCATTATTCTATACTTTAATGAAACCTATTGGTATATTAGTTGAGCCCATTACTAGCGGAACAATGTAGGGTGCTTCAACCGTGTACGTAGTTGATGTCTGCGCAATTATAATAGGGTTTCCGGGTTGTTTGAGCGCGTTTGAAGGATTGATCCATGGTGTAAGTGCTGCTAGTATTATTAGTGGAATAAAGAGTAGAGTAATTGCATGTTTCATCATAAATATTACCTTGGTACTATTATTATTTAAGGAGTAAATAAATTTTTAACAAAAAGTTTTAATTTACTATAATGGTATTCAACTTGAAGAAAAACACTGTATTAGTCATTGTTTTCACGGTACTCGCGGCTTCTTTACTACTACTACTGATGACTTATGATTACTTATTACATGAAAGAACTAATACTCTGAGCACGTACCCCAGTGAAAACAATGTTGTTCGACGAGCATTACTAGTTGATGGTTTGAGCGTTATTTATCCAGGTGACTACTTCATTAACGTAGCCAAGAATATTCTAGAGGAATCCGGGTTTACAGTGGACGTTGTGCAAGGTGGAAACGTGACAGTGGTTTTTCTACTGGGATTAAAGCGTTACGACATCATTGTATTAAGGCTTCATAGCGCGATATCGATCGATGGGGAACTCTACTTGTTTACTGGTGAACCCTATAATGAAAACGATTATTTCGCGTTAAAGTTGACTGGTGTTGTAGCAAGGGGTGAAGCGCGTTTCGAGAATAAAACGTATTTTGCTCTTAATGCTAGGTTCTTGGGTAGGGATTCCGCGCTGAACTTAACTGGATCCATTGTAATATTAATGGGTTGCGTTGGTACAGAAGACCAAGTCTTCATAGATTACCTCCTCGGGAAAGGGGTATCTGCGTATATTGCTTGGGATGGCTACGTTAGCGTAGAGCACTCTGATAAAGCTACCTTGGAGCTCATAAAAGCATTTGTGAGAAATGGATTTAATCTCGAAGAAGCAGTCGATAAAGTAATGGAGACCATTGGCCCAGACCCAGTTTATAACGCTAGACTGCGTCTCTACTCGAGCCAGAAGAGGGGTTCTCAAAGTTAGAGTAATGGAGTATTCATCCATTATGGAGGGCTTCTTACTCTGCAATAAGTAATTAAACAGTTTAATTTCATTGCATTATTGGTGTTCACTTGACATTGTTTACTTGAGCAGTTGGTTGAGTTAATCGCGAATTAACTATAGAGGGGTATAGTTAACCTGGAACCCCACAGTGGAGCCCTGATCTAATGAGACTCCGAGAGATCAACCGCGAGTGGGGCGCGGAGGGTCTTCTCAATTATACAAACACATTTATATTCATAAAATGTAACAACCTAAAATAAAAACAAACACTAAGCATGATCCAATGCGGTAATACTTGTAAATGAGACCAAGTGAACCTAGGTTCATAAAACACATAGATAACTTTCAACCAATAACACATGATCAACCCTCATGAGTAATACATATAATTAGGCATTAAACTCTGATTTAATTAAATACAATGATACATAGCAATGTTGACTGTAATTCACAATATTCATGGTATTACTGATTAAGCCTACTAAACCACCTACTCTTACATATTAGCTATATCATGTTGAAATAATCACCCATGATCGAGTTTAATTAGTAATACTTTTAGGATGATGTAAAACTATAAAATAATAAATCATGATTATTCACATCATGTTTAGATTTTACTTTATTTTTAACTTTTTTTAGTATTAAATAACAACTATATTTGTTCACGTAGGTATTATTGATTAGAGTTGATCTTGGAGTGTTAAACGCGTATAATATATATAACATTAAGTCTCAGCAATGAAGCACCCGCATCTACGGTATTACATACTGGACATAGACTAACTAGACTAGATCACCATGTCGCCGGGGAGCCTGGAACAGTGTATTTAATCCTGGTTTTAGGTCTTGTCTCGAAACATGTTCTATAGTTTAATTTACTCTCGGGGTTTCACTGTAATACTTTATTTTTGATCTCTCTTACTTTATCTATGAACATCTTGGCTCTGGCTTGATCTAGCGGATTCCCAGCTTTTCCATTCTTCTTTATGTATGATCCAACTATTACTCCATCAGAGTGCTTTAATACTAATTCAAGGTTTTCTAGTGTAACTCCACTACCAACTAGTACTGGGATAGGTGAGTACTTCTTAATTAGTCTAACTAGTTGGAGTGGAGGTGGTTCACCTGTTTTTAATCCTGTGACGATCAAAGCGTTTGCTTTACCTCTATCCACGTACTCTTCAACTAGTTCCCTCACGTAGTCTTCAATGAAGCCTTTCGCTAGGAGAGTACTTGTAGCCTCCATCATACTCAGGGATGCTCTTAAGCTCGCGGAATGTTTCACTAGTATATCAGCGTATACTTCTACGCTGGGATAGTTGAATCTAATTGATCTCAGTCTAGGTGCCTCTGGTTCAATTACCCCGGAGTCGGATACTATGGTTTCTACTAGGGCATTAACCCTTATGAACTTTGCTCCTGCCGCAACCGCTATACTATATGCTTCTCTACCAGAGTTTCTCAGCAAGTTAACGCCGACTTTGTACCCCGAGTTTTTAACTACTTCTCTCACGATTATAGACATTGAGGCAATTGTGAGTGGATCCTTGACTCTCTTATGGAATGGTGAATCCCCGAAGTTTTCCACTATTACTCCTGTGAATCCTAGTTCACTTAGAATCCTTGCTTCTAATACTGCTTGCTCAACTATGTGTTCAAACGGGGTTTCAGCCTTGAGATTAATGCTAGGTAGTCTAGGTAGGTGTATTACTCCTAAAACCTCTTTTTCACTCAAGTTTAAACCCTCAACCAATTAGCTTATAAGCTCTAAGTAGTTATAATATTATACAAGGGCTATATGAGCGGGGAACAACTAGGTCAAGTAAAGGAATTAACTAGTTATAAGTTACTTGAACACGAGGCTTTCCAGCTGCTAGAGCAATACAATATACCTTACCCACCCTACGGTGTAGCTAGAACCCCAGAGGAAGCGGGGAAGATATCCTCTAAGATCGGTTTTCCAGTTGTTCTCAAAATAATATCACCCGATATCAGTCACAAAACAGATGTTGGTGGAGTAATCCTAGGTGTAAACTCACCTGAGAACGCTGTTAAAGCATTCGAGGAGATAATTGGAAACATTCGTAGAAGAGTTCCAAGCGCTAGAGTAGAGGGGGTACTGGTTCAGAAGATGGTTCCAAAGGGGTTAGAGGTAATTATTGGTGGTTTAAGGGATCAAACCTTCGGCGTTGTAGTAATGTTTGGTTTGGGAGGAGTATTCACAGAGGTATTAAGAGACGTGACTTTCAGAGTTTGGCCATTCACTAAGCAGGATGCTTTGGAGATGTTGAGCGAGGTGAAAGGAGCTCCTCTACTCAAAGGTTTCCGAGGCATGCCTCCTGTCAGCGTTGAAAGCATAGTTGACATTATATTTAAGTTCGGTAAATTAATGGAGGATCACCCTGAAATAGAGTCAGCTGATTTAAACCCCGTGGTAGCATACCCGGATGGTTCATTAGTTGTTGATGCTAGGTTTATATTGAGAACTAGTCGTAGTTGTTCAATGGGTGGTTTCACATGATAGATGAGAAAGAAGCATTGAGAAATGGCGTTATTAGAGTAGCTGAGTTGATGATTATATCTGCTAAAACAGCTCCTAAAGCACGTGGCGTAGATAACATAGTATCCACTATAATAGTTGATAGAGAGGAATTAGAGAAATTAGCTAGGAAAATGGAGGATCTAGCGCCATTACACGGCGAGTTCTTTAAACGAGACGCTGATAGTGTTCGGAAAAGCGACGCAGTAGTATTAATTGGTTGCAAGATAGTTGACATTGGTTTGAAGAAACCCGAAGTCTATAAATATGATCCAGGTTTAATTAACTCAATTGTCAACCTCGGGATAGCACTCGGATCCGCTGTGAAAACTGCCTCCATTTTAAACGTGGATAATAGGATAATGTACTCGTTGGGGGTTGCTGCACAGGAATTAAAGCTCATAGACGCGGATATAGTGTACGGTATACCTCTCTCAGTTAAATCCAAGAACATATTCTTCGACAGAGTATGGCCGCCTAAAACTAGTTAACCTCCTAGAGACTCCTCTACGATTACTACTTCATCTTTACTTGATACTACTTCATCGTAGTTGTTCAATGGTTTACCATTAACTACTACTATGACTCCGAGGTTTTCGTCGAGTAGGTCTTTAATGGATTCAAGTAGGAGGCTAACGGGTGCCTCATTTAATTCAATGCATTTATCAATGTTTCTTGGGAGGAGCTTGAAGCATATCAAGTGTCTGCACCTCTTAATTCGCTTAGTCATCCACCCGATTTAATCGTGTAAACTACTACTTCATCGTCATCTACTAATACGTCCTCCTCTGTAACGATGGTGTTGTTTCTAATCACTATGTACTCAGATGGGGGTAAACCAAGTTTTCTCAGTAAATCGTGGACTCTTATCTCTTTCTCATGTATTTCGATGACTTCATTGGATTCCAGTATCTTGATTCTCATTACTATGAGTCCCCGAGTTATTTGATAGCTGTGAAGGCCTAATATAGTAAGTTAATTTACCGTTATGGTAGTCTCTTATAACCGCTCTCGCAGCTTCTTCTATGAGTGGTTCCCTGGTTCTCTTGTAGAACCAGCCTCTACGAATAGCGATCTCCTCGAGTATTCGTAGGGGATCAGCGGCCTCAATACCATATGTATATAGGAAAGCGCTGGGATTAAACCTCAGTATTCTCTGAATAAGCATTACAGCGGGGTTAACTGGGTCATCTAGTCTCTCCGGTGGATGCCCTCTCAGCACGCGTTCCAATGGATCACCCTCTATGGGTAAAATACCTGGAGTATCGATCATAAGGATATTGTCATCTACTCTGTAGAGTTGAAATGTCCGAGTATAACCTGGGTTGCCTGGATACGGGCTTGTACTAGCTGAGTGCTTCCCCTTCAACGCGTTGATAACCGAGGATTTCCCGACTTTAGGGTAACCAACCACGGATGCTACAGTGGGTAGTGATGGCGCAGTGTGTTTAATCGCTGTCCTTAATTTAAGTGTACCCATGTGTTTAGCTGCTGAAACGTAGATTGCAGGGTACCCTTCCTCCTCAAAGTAGCTCTTCCACTCCTCAGCTATGTTTCTTGGTATTAAATCACTCTTGTTTATAACCAGTAGGATTTTCTTTCCATTTTTCTCAACTATTTTAACGAGTCTCCTGCTGAAAGTGTTCAAGGGCTCCCTGGCATCGAGTACTAGTAGAACTAGGTCTGAGCGAGATACGATTCGCTCGATTTGGCTCCAGGATGCAAGTATTATTCCTCCTGGGCTAATCTTCGCTCCCCATGTAGTCCTCAAACTTCAACACCTCCTCTGGTTTCAGCACTGTTAACCAATCTATTCTAACACCTGGTTTTAGTTTAGTAAACCCCCTTATGGTAGAGCATATTAAATCAGCTACTTCCTCGGGCTTAGTTTCAGATGTATCTATCTCGTATACTTTATCTTCCCCGAACACGCTGACCGCATTACTAGCAACTACCCCCAAGATCTCGGCCATCACGTTTTCATTTACTTTACGCTTACTCCACTCTCTCTCAACGAGTCTTTTCTCTAGGATTAATGGGTGAGTACGTAGAATAAATGTTTTTTCAACTAGTTCACCGGGTATTATCTCAGGGTAGTGGGTTTGAATAACAACGTAGTCTTCAATGTTCCTCGATAATTCCTGAATATACTGTGCGAGCTTCTCTTCATTTATAACGTATGTGTTTCTAGCTTCATCGTACATTGTGATGAAACCTTTCTCGATAGCTAACTCGCTTAGATTAAGTGCTTTTAAACCGCATTTATCTGAGAGGATCCTCGTGATACTTGTTTTACCTGTGCCAGGTGTCCCCGCAATAACAATGATCTTCCCTAAGTTAACCACCTCTGCATCAGGGTTTTTTATACCCTTAGAGACTTATAACAGAATTATAGTGGTGTATTAAATGAGCACTAAGAAACCAGGTGAAATAGCATACACTTTACCCGGACTTAAACACGGAGAGGAGTTGCTTTCACTTACGATGAGTGTTTGCCCATACTGCTACCGTGTTCTACCATCTGTGATCGTGGAGAGAGAGAACAAAGTCTATATTCGTAAAACTTGCCCAGAGCATGGTGAAATAGAGGAACTATACTACGGTGACGTCGACTTCTATAAGAGAGTGTCAAAATTCTACGAGGAGGGTCGTGGAACAAAGTATGTTTACACCCAGGTTAAAACCACGTGTCCCTTCAATTGTGGTTTATGTGCGATGCATAAACAACACACTGCTCTAGTAAACCTAGTTGCAACCAACAGGTGTGATCTAAGCTGCTGGTACTGTTTCTTCTACTCTGAGGCAGCTGGCTACGTCTATGAACCCAGCTTGGAGCAAGTTAGAGAAATGATCAGAAGCGTTAAGAAACAAGGAGTCACGGTAGCTGTCCAAATAACTGGTGGAGAACCATTACTCCGCGAGGACTTACTCGACATAATTAGAACTCTGAGAGATGAGGGAGTTAGACATATTCAATTAAACACTAATGGGTTAAAGTTCGCGAGACTATATCTAAGTGAACCCGTTAAAGCAATAGAGTACGCTAGAAGCCTGAGGACAAGTGGTTTAAACACCGTCTACTTAAGTTTCGATGGAGTAACTCCTAGAACTAACCCGAAAAACCACTGGGAGATACCATTAATATTCGAGGTATTTAGGAAATCAGGTATAACTAGCGTGGTTCTAGTACCTACAGTTATTAAAGGCGTGAATACTCATGAACTAGGTGCAATAGTGAGATTTGCAGCTAAGAACATGGATATAGTTAGAGCAGTTAACTTCCAGCCAGTTAGTTTAACTGGTTTCATGAAGAAACGTGAGAGGGAGAAATACCGGATAACGATACCTGAGGTAGCTAAGCTCGTAGAAGAGCAAACAGATGGTGAAATAACCGAGAATTCGTGGTTCCCAGTTAACGCTAGCGCTGTGTTCTCAAGGTTCATTGAAGGGTTCAGCGGTGAATTCAAGTTTGAGATGTCTAATCACCCAATATGCGGTGTTGGAACCTATGTTTATGTCCAGAGAAACGGGGATAACGTGAAATTTACACCGATAACGAACTTCATAGATGTTGAGGGTTTACTAGAGTATCTTCGCGAGAAATGGTCCGATCTCATAAGTGGTTCCAGTAGAATCATAACGGGTATGAGGCTACTGTACTCCATAAGGAAGTTCATAGACCAGGAGAAAGCGCCTAAAGAATTCGACATATACAAGATAATAGCAAACGTGATCGTAAAGAGGAGTTACGAGGCTCTAGGTGAACTACACTACAAGTTGCTCTTCATAGGGCAAATGCACTTCATGGATCTCTACAACTACGATATCCAGAGAGTGCAGAGATGCAATATACACTACGTTGTCCCAGACGGGAGGTTAATACCTTTCTGTGCATTCAACATATTTGATGAAGTATACAAGGATAAAATACAGAGAGAGCACGGTTTATCCCTCGAAGAATATGCTCGCAAATACAATCTACCCCGCGATAAAGTATCCGAGAAACACGTGATAGATAGAAAGAAAATAGAGTCAATGGAAATATATAAGTTAACATATAGCGAGTTCCTCAGAGAGAAATAAATTCAGGGCTTTTAATTCACTTAACTAAGAGTTTCTAATTAACGATGAGGAGAGATAGTGAGCACCTAGCTACCTAACTCCAAGGTACTAGAACTAGTGCTCAAAGAATATTTTTCACCCGAGCGTGATCATCGCTCTATGATGTAATGAAGTAAAAGTGACGCGGGCCCGCCGGGATTTGAACCCGGGACCTACGGGTTAAAAGCCCGCCGCTCTACCAAGCTGAGCTACGGGCCCTCCTTTCAAAGAAATAGTCTTTGAGGGTTTAAAAATAAATCTTAAATACTGTCCCACGGGGAGGTTTATAACCTCTTATTCAACATATTTTAAAATGATAGCCGGGTCGTCTAGCGGCCAAGGATGCGGGGCTCTGGCCCCCGTGACCGGGGTTCGAATCCCCGCCCGGCTACTATTAAATGTTTCTCGGTTTGCTAAGTACTTATAAATCACGTTTTACATGGAGGTATTCTTGATGAGCGTGATAACGTGTATGTCGCAACTAAGCTCATATATCAACAGGACTCCTACTTGAGAGAGTATGAGTCTACTTTAACAAGGTTAACAGGGGATTTACTGTTCTTTGATGCAACTATATTCCACCCTAGAAGCGGGGGAGTAGACCACGATAAAGGATACATTATTGTTAACGGTGAGAAAGTAGAGGTAGTTGAAGTATTCATAAATAAGGATACCGGTGAAGTAGCTCATAAAGTGAGTAAACCCATTAGTTTACCGGTGGGGACAAGAGTAAGAATGATCCTCGATTGGGATAGAAGATATAAGTTGATGAGGCTTCATACAGCTGCTCACATACTCTCAGCTGTGATGTATACCGAGTACGGAGCCCTCATATCAGGTGGCAATATAACTCCGGATTATGCTTACGATGACTACACTATTGAAAAATTTGATAAAGAACTATTACTTAGAGCTATTGAAAAAGCCAATGAAATAGTTAAGCGCGACCTCGAGGTTAAGATATACTGGTTACCGAGAGAGGAGGCCTTGAAGATCCCCGGCATCGTGAAACTAGCTGAGAGAATGCCACCGGAGATCAAGGAGCTCAGAATAGTTGAAATACCGGGTGTAGATGTACAAGCTGATGGAGGACCACACGTCAAGAAAACCAGTGAAATAGGTGAAATAGTATTCATTAAAGCGGAAAACAAGGGTAAAAACAAGAAGAGATTATACTTTACTGTTAAACCATGAAACCAAATTGTAGAAGGAACCCTCGAAGCCAGGGGATTCTTCACCACTCCGCGGGTAGTCTCCCGACGGAGCTTCATCGGGCCCTGTTAATCCAATAATTGAATCCCTTTATATTCACTGCCACAGAGGAATAATCAGCCGCGGCCTTTTTCTTCACTGTTCAGACCGCTGAAAGCTCATCACTCAAATAATTCTACATACTGCACGCTTATAAAGAGGGTATATGGCTTTAACTAGTGGTAAAACTATTAAGAGGGATTCAGAGACATATGTATAATGAGTGCCGGGGTGCCCGAGCGGCCTAAGGGGGTGGGCTCGAGCGCGTGTTCCAGCGTTGTGGTGTGGGAGACCCACTGCCCCCTTGCGGGGCGCGCGGGTTCGAATCCCGCCCCCGGCGCTATATTTCTATGTGTGGTGTGTCTTTGACTACTCTTAGTATTATGCTTGTCACTGATCTCTTTATGTATGGATTTCTAAGTGTTTTCTTTATAAAGGCGTCGAGTTCACTGACGGATTTAAACACGCTTATTACTGCTATATCGTATTCTCCAGTTATATCGTAGACTGCTTTTACATTTGGTTCTCTACTTAGTGCTTCTTCTACTTCAAAAATGTGTGCTCCATCTACTTGGAGGAGTGTTAATGCGTAGACGTCATAGCCTAGTTTAGAGTAGTCTATTATTACAGTGTATTCTTTAATTACACTGTTTTTCTCTAGTTTTTTAATTCTAGAGTGTATTAGTGATGGTGCTTTTTTAAGGAGGCTTGCTATTTCTCGAATACTAATCTTTGAATTTTTACGTAGTATTCTAATTATTTCGAGGTCTAAGTCGTCCAGGTTTAATCTGCTTTGTAGTGGACGCAGTTCAACCACCTCTTCTACACTTAGTTGTGGGATTTGAACAATTGTACATATATACCTATCGCAATATTTAAAAAATGTTCATTTTTCATTAAAACACCATTAACAAATCTCCAAATTTCTCAATGCGGTGATTGAATGAGTGTTATAATGGATGATATTAAATGGGTTGAAATACACTATACAGACCTTCTTGGTAGATTGAGAGTAGTTGTAGTGAAATACAATGATGGTAGAATAATGTCTGGTGTTGATGGAAGTAGTATTGGAGTTGAAGAGATAGAGGAAAGCGATGTCTTCGTGGTAGGAGACCGTGAAACACTTAGAAAACTACCCTGGAATAACGGGTTTGCAAGAGTAATTGGAAACATATATAGAGACAGTGATACAATACACCCACTAGATTCGAGAAATATCGCTAAAAATGTAGGGGAATACGTAGTAAGAGAATACGGGTTAACCCCCCTTGTCGGCGTGGAGCTAGAGTACTTTGTATTTAAAGAGTGTAGAGTAGAATATAAACCACCATTTTCAGCACTATATACAGTCAAACCTCTGGATAGATCAATTAAAGGCGTATCTAGTGGATACCACGTATTCAATGGTGAACTAGACTCGTATAGAAACGAGGTTGTAGAAGTCTTAGCTAAATGGTTTAATATAGATGTAAAATGCCACCACCACGAGGTTGCATCAAGCCAGGTAGAAATAACACTAGCGCCTGATAGTCCAGTTAAAACGGGAGATAGTGTTCAAACAGTAAAATATATTGCTCGTAGGGTAGCTGAGCGGAGAGGCTACTATGCCTGCTTTACACCGAAGCCGCTACCCGGCGAGAACGGTTCTGGTCAACACATACATATCAGCTTGTGGAGAAATACTGAAAATGTATTTAGTGACTCGAATGATACGTATGGATTGAGTCAAACAGCTAGGTATTTTATTGGTGGATTAATATCACACGCTAGAGCGCTTGCAGCACTAGTCGCTCCATCTGTTAATAGCTATAAGAGATTAATACCAGGCTATGAAGCACCAGTATATGTTTTCTGGGGTTTCAAGAATAGAAGCACATGTATCCGTGTACCACTCGTAAATAATGGCAGTAGTACAAGAATAGAGTTTAGAACACCAGATCCAACCTGTAATCCATACCTTGCAATTTCAGCTGTAATTATGGCTGGACTAGATGGAATAAAAAAGAAGATAGACCCAGGCGATCCAGTAGATGAAAACATATATAGTCTTAGAAAAGTCCCACGTGAAAAAAGACTACCAGCATCACTACTAGAAGCACTAGAAGAACTAGAAAACGATAATGAATTCCTCAAACCAGTTTTTCCAAGGGAGTTAATAGAGAAATACATTGAAGCTAAAAAGAGAGAGTACATAGAGGTAAATCAACACCCGTCACCAATAGAAATACTAATGTATAGCTAGTTAATTCTATAAATCGTGTAAGAGAAAGATAATTCTAGATAAACAAGTTGATGTAGCAATTAGTCAAGTCTATTGGTTCTTGAGGGTCACTGCGTTAATAAGATCTTGATTTTAAAATCCTAGAGTAAATAATAATTTACGGTGGGGAATACGTCAATAGAGCAAACATCTCGGTCTAACACACTTGTCCTTGAAGGACTTAGAAACCTTAAATCAGCCTCTCTATTTCAGATAATTGCGTGGATTTTATCGTTGATTGCTATTGTAGTGTTTGTTGTGGGCTGGATAACGGCTATAATACAGTCGATAAAAACATTTATTACGTTTGGTGCTTACCCAGGTGGTATATTTGGCGGGTTTATTGGCTTGGGATTGGTGGTTGCGGAATTGATTCTATCTATAATAGGAATAACTTTATCAATAATTAGTGTATTCTACCTCTTAAGTTCTGTAAAGAAATTTGTAGATTGGAAGCCAATTGATTTCTCTACTCCACGTAAATTACTAATTGGATATCTCTACGGCGTAATAATATTATTGATCGGTATAGTAGTCGCCGCGGTATTGTTGTTTACTGGAATACCATCACTCGCTTTAACAATGGGTGTTGCTTTCACAGTAGGTGGGCTAATATTTCTATTCGTTGGTTGGATAGGTCTAATAATACTCTTCTTCCGTTTGAAAGACGTATTTAATTCTTCGTTGTTTCTAATAGCTGGAATATTAGTGGCATTATTTATAGCAGTAATTCCACAACTAGTAGCATGGATCCTCGTATACGTCGAGACTAGTACACTAGAAAAGAAAATAGAGTCTGGTTTAATTCAACTCTAAAAGTAAGTGTGTAGTAGTTTATAGATAAATTTTATTTAAATCTTTTTTCAACTATGCAGGTATAATTTCACGAGGCTCTATTCTTCTTAATACTTCATCGTATTTGAGGTATGCTGCTAGGAGTAATAATCCTATTACAATGCCTCCAAAAATAAATCCCATTATCATCCAAACGTGTGTTTTTTCTTTTGCTCTTTGATAATTTCTCATTTCAACTAGTCTAATTATCTCTTTGCAGTTTACGTATATTACGTATATCAATATGTCTATAATACCAGGTATGAGAAGGAAAACTCCAAAAAGTAATGTTGCTAATCCAATAATCAACAGTATTATTCCAAACACTAGTGCGAGAATGCCAGATACTTTGACTAGTGTTTTAATAGTATCTACTTCTGGTGGAATTGATTGCAGTGTACCTAGTTGCATACTCCCACATTTAGTATATATCAGAGTGAAAGTAAATACTTAGAAACTACGTGTTTAGACTTGATAGTGTGTTATTGACCACTTAAATGTAGAGATCTGGTCATTTACTCCGTGGTATAGATATATTCGTGAACAAAAAAGTACATTCTTGGTGGTGATATATGAGTTCAGAGAGAGGGAGCCAGGAAAGCAGTGAGAAAAAAGAGTGGGTTGTCAAGAGAATAGAGGAGTTAATTGCCAGGATTGAAAAGAACCTAGAGGAACTAGAGAAACAGGAGATACCTAATAAACGAGAACTCATTGAGAAATTGAGTGATATAGTCGAGGAACTTGAAGACGCTGTAGATAGATTTGAAAGCCATCCGGAACTAGAACTATTAGAATTGAAAGAAGTAACCAATATGCTTAGAGTACTAGGCGATGTGGGACGCGACATTATTGGCTCAGTTATTGGTAAACTAATGGAGTTAATGGATGGAAAGAGACTGGGCGAGAATATATCTGCACTATATACGAGTTTAAAGAATGCTGGTATGCCAGACCCGATAATACAAGAGATAATTAAAGACTATGTAAACAAAGCGCTATCAATGGCTAATATTGGAGAGATCGTTGAGAAATTATTGCCTGTAATTACACAGAGGAAAGTAGAGAAGGAAGAAAAAGAATAGTAAAATCTAGAGAAAGGTTAGTTTTTCATGGATGAAAACAGGGGTAGCAATGATACACTATCTCAACTCGAAGAATTACTCGAAATACTTGAAATACTAGCTCGTAGAATAGATAGACTGGAACAATTAATTAAATCTATGAAGTCTCCATATTATAGTGATCAAAACCTACTCTTCAATTTCCTGTCTTTTTTAAAAGCACCGTCTCTCATTGTTTTCCAATCTCTACTTAGAGCTTGGATGGTTCTTACACGTATTGGAAGGACTGATCCTATAACAGAGTCAATTATCTATGTGCTCTCGGATTGCAGGGAGAAGAGTATTTCAGAGGTTTATAGAGGTGTAAAACAACTAAGAGGAAAGGCTTCACGTAGAATAGTGGCTAGAAAAATAAGGCTTCTAGAAGCCAGTGGAGTGGTTGTAAATAAGGGTAGTGAGAAGAGGCCTAGGTATACACTGAGAGAGTGTAGAGAGTGAACTACATTGAAGAAAGTAAAAATGATTATTGTAATTGTAACACTAATACTAGTAGCAATAGTCTTATTATTCAAGTTTACACTCTGGTATATCACTGTAAAAATAAAACTCTGGTATCACTTTAGAACAGGCCTCTATAGATTAAAACAAACACTGAGAAAAACCGGCTTATCGAGCGAGTTAAGTAAATACATTATCTCTGTTTACAATGAACAATGGAGAAATCTACGCTCAAGCTTATCAATTAAAACACTTATTAAAACACTCAACGAGCTTAGTAGGGGCGGGACTTCATCACCCGCTCAGATCCCGGAGTCTAAGTCCTCTGCATCCATTTATAATAAATAGTAAATAGGCCCGGTTTAAATGATTAATTACCCTTTATTGGAAATTAATAAATGGGATGAAGAAGGCTGTACTCGCCGATAAGTGACGAATCCGTTGAATACTGACCAATACTACATCATCTTATAACGTATTACTTTAAAGACTCGTTAATAAGTGAATTAGTAAAAAGTTGAACAATATATGAAAATTAAAAAGAGATAGTTTTTTACTCTGTATAGTGAGGATTTAAACAAGGTCTCCGTGAACCTATATTCATAAGGGTATATATCTAGTGGTTTTTCACAGTGATTATATAGAGCTTTTAAAGTCGGGTTTTTCTACTAGTTTACTGTTAACTACTCATCTTGTAGCCTAGGTTTTTAACCCCGGTGTGTTTATTAGGTATTTAGGGTTTTGAAATGCTTAGTAGTGTTTTACTAATAATTACATCTATCTACGTAGTAACTGCATTAATGTATATTATAAGACTAGTTAAAGGCCCTACAATACCAGACCGTGTTTTAGCTCTAGACGCACTTAGTTTTGATTTAGCAGTATTTCTCGCTCTTTTATCAATAATCCTTGAAAACCCCATTTTAGTCTCTGGTGTAATACCTCTTGTTTTATGGATTCATGCAATAGATATATTTGTATCTAAATACCTCGAGGCAAGAGAGATGGGTGAGTGAATTGAATCTTGTTTTCTATGGTATTGGATTGGGATTGATTGCTATAGGTTCTTTCTTCGAGGTGGTTGGAGCTATAGGTGTTTTAAAACTACCAAGCTTCTTTCTAAGACTACATGCTTTAACAGTTAGTTGTATAGGTGGATCCATTCTTCCACTACTAGGTGTTGCTATTTTAGCAATTGGACTGGAAGAAATGGGTTCTCAAAGACTATTTATAACAGCTATATGTCTTATTAGCGTGTTTATAATACTCATACTTGCTCCAAGTGGTTCTCACTCTCTTGCACGAGCAGCATATAATTCGAATACTGCACCTAAACAACCACTTGAATACGATGCTTTAAGTCGCGGGGTGAATAAGGATTGAATATAGTTGTTTTACCATACCTCCTCGTTATAATATGTTCTTTAACTTCAACGTTTCTAGCTTATTTAATAGTAAAAGAGAGGAATTTAGTAGTTGCTATTTTACTACTACTAGGTCAGGGTATATTCCACTCACTCCTCTACTATCTCTTAATGGCTCCAGACCTCTTTATAACTTATATACCTGTATCAGTAGGGATTACACCACTACTCTTATTTCTATTGATAAAGAAGACGGAGTGGAGAGAATATGATTAAAAGAGATGTTTTAGTAGCATTTTCACTTTCACTACTTGTACTATCAATATCTCTAATCATATGGCTTGAAGGATATATTAGAATAGCCACACCTATAATTAGTAGTCTAGGTGAATCATATCTCTACTATTCATATAACCCCTGGTATTCTAATTACACATCGTTTTCTCTCAACGTGGTTTCAGCAATAATATGGGATTATAGAGGATTCGACACTTTTCTTGAAACAACAGTGCTTATGGCTTCAATAATAGCTATTTACACGCTTCTACGTGGATTTGAGGAGAAAGTATTTTTACAACCAAAAGGACTATCTACAATTACAAAAACAGCTACTAAAATCGTTATTCCATTAATAATAGCATATGCATTAGCAATAGCTACTCATGGACAACTCACTCCTGGTGGAGGATTTCAAGGTGGTGCAACACTAGCTGTTATATCATCTCTAATTATAGCTGTTTACTCACTTGAATTCCTCTATTACATGGGTTATAGATCAAAGAGACTCGTTGTAATTAGAGGATTGTGTTTAATTGGATTAATAATAGTTGCTATTACTCCCTTGTTAATAGGGTTTATATTGAATACTAAATCCTATATCTTCCAGAATATGAGTAAAGAAGACTCTTTTATATCAATGCCTTCATTTCTCTTCGATGCACCATTAGCGGGTTCAATCTTCTTTTACAATGTATTTGAATTACTCATTGTTTTCACAGGTCTTACAACAGCTTTGATGCTATTGTCTCTTAGAGATGTAGAGTTGAAGAAGGCATTTGAGGTTAGAGAAGTCTATGAGTGAAGTTTTTATTCAATTAGCATTTAGAACATCGATTATTGCATTTATAGTAAATATTGCTATTGCAATGTATGGTGTTTATACAAGACCATCTCTTATAAAGAAGTTTATATGTCTCATTATGTTTACTGATGCAATTAATTTATTTGCCTTATTTATTGGTTTTAGAGTTGTCAATAATACTTATCCAAAACCCCCTGTTTTAATAAGAGAACCTGTTTCACCTGGGGAATTAGAAGAGTTTAAATACATCGCAGTTGATCCATTGCCTCAAGCACTTGTATTAACAGCGATCGTTATTAGTCTAGCTGTTTTCATGTTTGTAATTGGTTTAATTCTAGTTTACTATGAACACTATGGTACAACTAGTATTAAAGCAATGAGGAGTGGTGGTGTTGAAGAGGTTTTTGAATAAACTCTTTGTATTCACTATAATACTAGTCTTCTTTATTATTTCAACTGGGTCGTTTAAGTATTATACATTAGTTATAGGTGTAATTGTATCGGCTATTACAACTTATTTATTTGAATCAAGTATAGTAAAAAAGACACTTAGATTATATGATGTCTTAAAACTCCTATACTTGTTTAAATACATAGTTTACTTTGTAAAAGCAGAAATACATGCACATTTGGAACTAGTAGAGATAATTTTATTTAATAAACCAATTAGACCCGCTATTGTAGCAGTACCCTACCACGTAGAATCAGATTATGGTGTTACATTAATAGCATTAACAGTGACTAATACACCTGGTACAATAGTATTAAATATCGATACGAATTCAAAACTCATGTATATCCACTGGATAAATGCATCTACATTTAACCCTGATGAAGCAAGATTGGTAATTACAAGTGGTTTTGAAAAACTCGTAGAGAAGATTTTTGGTTGAGAATTATGGAGTATCTTATTGGACTACTTCCATTCTTCCTCGTAGCTGTATCAGTGATAATACTACTTATACCAATATTAAACAAGAGTTGGAAATCTCAAAGACTCGTTGAATTACTATCTCTTACTACGAGTGGAATAGCTGTTATTATGAGTCTACTTGTTTTAATCAATGTTGTTGAAAATAGAGTTGTATCTTATCGTTTCGCTGGGTTTAAACCACCACTTGGAATAGTCTACACTGTGGATTTACTAAGCTCACTCCTCGGCTTTCTATCAATGACTGCTTTGTTTTTAACAGTACTTTATAGTAAGTGGTTTATTATATCGGAGTGGAAGTACTTATACTACTCACTACTCTTCCTTCTCTCAGCTGGTTCTATTAGTTGTTTTTACACAGGAGATATATTCAACCTCTTTGTTTCAATAGAGCTTCTCTCAATATCTGCTTATGGATTAGTAGCTTTCTATAGGAGTAAACCAACTGCTATTGTAGCTTCATTGAGGTATGCTATGACTGGTATAGTTGCGACATCAATATATTTTTTCGCTGTAGTATTGATTTATAGTGCTTTCGGAACTCTCAATATGGCTGATATAGCTCTTAAACTACGTAATCCAAACGCGATTACTCCATTTTCCCAGAGTGTACTAGGCGATATTGTTTTAACTTCTAAAATAGCATTTTCTCTAATGGTCTGGGTTTTTCTATTCAAAACCGGTATTCTACCAATAGGGTTTACATGGCAACCCCATGTCTACTCTGAAGCACCTCTACCAATATCAGCTGGTTTTACAGCAATAGCTGATAGTATAGGTATTTACTTATTCATGAGGTTTTTTACTACTATTCTAGGATGGGGTGTTATTGAAGAACTAGTTGTTTTTAGAATAACGCTTTTTTCATTTATACAAGTATTAGCTATTATTTCAGCATTTATATCGGTATTGTTAATGATTGTTGAAAAAGACATTAAAAAACTCATTACTTACAGTACAATTTCACAATTTAGTCTCGCTCTCCTAGGAATTACACTAGATAATGTATTTGGAGTTGTATCAGCAATTCTACTATTGATATCAAATATTCTAGGGGATGCTGTATTATTTTATCTAGCTGGATTGTTAATTATTGGATGTGGACGTAGTATAAATTGTATAGCGGTATTGAAAAATAGTAAGTCAATGGTTTTCTCACTAGTAGTAGCTATATTGAATTTATTTGGAGTACTACCAGTAACAATTGGTTTCTGGGGTAAAGCACTATTGGTTCTAGCTGGAATTAATAAATCGATTACTCTACCCATTATAGTCCTAGTAGTATCGGGTATTTCAGCTATAGGTTACTTCAAGCTTCTACATGTAATGTATACGTATAAGGCAGTTACACGAAGTGATCAGGAATTAAGAAACACGGTTATTCCAAAAACAATTATTTTACTCCTTAGTACAACTCTCATTGTTCTTGGATTGCTATTCACTCTATATGAGCCATTTAGAATCTTCATAATAAATGTAGGGGAGGATTTACTAGGTAATTATAGAGAGTATATTGTTAAAAGTATTGGAGTAGAAGGGTTGATTTAATTGATGAAGATAGTAGTTGCAAATGGTGTTAAATATGGAGTTTATAGATTTACAGAGATATAGTGTATTTGTAATTTCAATGCTAGTAATATATCTTGGAAACACATTTTACAAACCATTTTCCAAGCAGTTCTACTGGTTGCTTACTAAGTTTATTGGATACTCTTTAATCTCTATTCTCATCTTACTTTCTTCATTTGAAACTACTCAGATAATGTTTATTCTTATTACACTACCTCTAAGTCTCATTACATCTCTCTTTTCAGTTGAATACTCCTATATGAAGTATACATCGAGATCTCTTGTCTTTTTCACAGACCTTCTTGCTTTAACGATGATAATGACTTTTGCATCGAAGTATCTACTTGAACTAGTATTATTCTGGCTTGCAACAGAACTCGTTGGTTTTATATTAATTGCTTATGACGCCTTTGTTGGAGTAAATCCAGAGGCTATAAGGGCTTCACTTAGATACCTTGTTTTCTCTATGATACCAACTGATATAGCACTTTTTACACTTCTTGCATTGACTGGGTTAAATCCAGCTTTAACACAGTATATATGGAGACTCGACTTGAATTTTACACATCCGGTTTTAACAGCTCTTATTATCCTGGGTTTTATGTCTAAAGCGGCTTTAATACCACTACACTTCTGGCTACCAGATGCGCATAGTATGGCGCCTGCACCAGTCTCTTCTCTACTATCTGGTATAATGATTAAAATGGGTGTATATGGTATTCTACTATTAACTAATTACACTATTGATATTGAATTAGCACATAGTATACTCATAGCTTCTGGTTGTTTAACAGCTGTTTATGGTGGACTACAAGCTATTTTCCAAGAAGACGCTAAGAGGCTTTTAGCATATAGTAGTATATCTCATATGGGTGTTATTGCAATACTAACAGCTATTTACCTTAAAACACGTGATCCACTAGCATACTATGGAATAATAGCATATACTGCAACACACACTGTATTTAAAACAACTCTCTTCATGGATACAGGTGTTATTGAAGTAGTATTTCACGAGAGAAGAATCGATAAATTAGGATTTGTTTATAGAGTTCTACCATTGGAATCACTAGCTGCCTCTTTCTCAATACTTGCAATGCTTGGACTACCACCTACAATTGGATTTTTTGCTAAGTTATGGATGTTTTCAACAGTAATTCATGAAATTACTTTGAACTACATATATCTACTTGTACTCCTAGTTTTATCAATAGAAGTTGCTCTCTCTATTGTCTACTCGGCAAAATATCTACAAATACATGTAAAACCAGGTAGTAGTGTAGAAGTCTCCATAGGGGGATCTATAAAGAACCTAGTATACTATGTTTTAATGGGGTCTATTACTTCTCTATTTTTTACACCAGTAATATTTATTGAAACTAGTAGGGAAATAGTAGGTGATGTATTAGCTTTGTTCACATTGTTGCTACCAATAGTGGTTATATTGCTTATTGGAACATATATTTTAATCAAGGAGATTATAAAATGAAAGTAGAGTATACAAGTAAAACCAGTGTTTTTCACTCTATGTACAGAGGATTATTGAAATACCCTCAGGGTCTACTAGTTACAGTGTTTCTCCTTGTATTAACTGGATTTATTATTTCTACATGGGGTTTAATTAGTGGAGATATCTATGTCTTAGAATACTCATTGAAACTATTTATTGTAGCAATTTCTATACTAGTACTTTTAGAACTACATCGTGATATGAGTAGAGTATTTGAATTATTTTTTCTAACTACACTACTCATAGTATTAAATTACATAGTATACATTAAACTCAATAACTTAGTTTATGCTTTTATTTTTCTATTACACATTGTATTGATTACTCTCTGGATTCAAATAACTACTCTATTGTATTCTACTCTAAAAAAATATGTTTATTTATTAACTATGTTATCTACTTACATAGTTACATCGCACTACATTGTAGTCTTACATTACTCATCATACTTATTGGTTTACATTGCCTTATTGATTTCTATTATAGCTACTTTACTATATGTTTTAATACTACGTATTCTAGATACTATTGTCTCTTTGTATAGGAATACTACTGGTGATTTATTTACTAGGTTTACAGTGTTTCTGAGAAGTATAAGTGTATTATGGATTTCAATTAATAAGTATATCAATTCATTTAAAAAGCTAGTAGTTAAAATAGTGATGTTTCATAGATTTAATTATACTCCATATATATCTAAACTAATACTAGTATTGAAGTATGTTAGTTCATGGAAATACCTGGATTTCAAAAATTTCAAATATACTATTCAATACCCCTCTAAGAAAACCATGTTTAAATCAATAGAGAGATCGATCAATATTGAAAAACTACTAAGCGGAATAACGGGGTTTTACAGGGGGTTAGAAGATAGAGTAATTGAAGGGGTTAAATCTAGAATTGTAGAGGGTATTGAGATATTGCATCGTGTATTTGAATACTCACTTGTTACAAATACTTTGATTCTAGGTCTTTTAATACTACTGGCTCTAGTAATCTATATTCTACTAGTTACTTAGATTTATCTACTAGCTGGTGGGATATGTCTAAACTCAATAGTAGTGTATTAAATAGTTTTTAACTAGATTTCTCATGGGGGCAGAAATGTTTATTAGGGTCTGCTAGGGTTTTTTATTGTTGGTTGGGGTGATGGGAGCGTTGCTCCAAGCCCCGCGGGGATAAACGTAGATGGGAGCCCCGTGCCGTTGGGCTCGACCACCACCCATGAACCCACAGCGGTCTCCAAAGCCCTGTGGGCGAGGTGGAAGTCCCTAGAGGCAACCCCAAAACAATAAAGAATGACCCTCTAGGGACAAACGGCTTGTTTGAAGATATCTCGTTTCTACGAGTCTATAGGTGATTCTAGAACTAGGTGTTTAGTGTGTGAGAGAAAGTGTGTTCTCCCTAATGGTGTCACGGGTGTTTGTGGTAACTATGTTAACACTAGTGGTGTTTTGTATCATAGGGGTTATGGTAGACTAAGTGCTATTGAGAGTAGGCCTATAGAGATAAAACCACTGTATCACTACTGGCCTGGTTCAACCGCACTAACCTATAGTAATTATGGCTGTAACTTCTATTGTCCATGGTGTCAAAACGACCATTTAAGCTTTGTTAAACCAAGTGGTAGCGAGGAATATATTCCACCAGAGAAACTCGTAGAACTAGCTGTTTTAAAAGGTGATGAGGGGTTATCAGCTAGTTTCAATGAGCCATTGACTAATCTAGACTACGTCGTGGATGCTACTGAAATAGCTGTTAAACACGGATTGTATTCAATGATGGTTACAAACATGTATTTTACAGTTAAGTCTTTGAAGACTGTTCTCGATGCAGGTGTAGATGGTTTCTCAGCTGATATAAAAGGCTGTCCACAAATGAAGAGGGCTCTTGTCGGAGTAGACCATGAAGTAGTATTTAGAAATGCGAGGATAGCACTAGATCACGGTGCACATGTTGAAATAGTATACCTAGTAGTAACAAACACCAATGACTTCAAAGAGTGTTATGAGTGGATTATAAGTAAACACCTAGACTACCTGGGGCTGGAGGTCCCCCTACACGTAAACCGCTACCACCCTGCACACAGGTGGAGAGAGCCGCCAACACCAATTAGTAAACTACTAGAGATTAGAGAATACGCTTTGCAACAGGGATTGAAATACGTGTATGTAGGGAATACCTGGAATCCCGACTACGAGTCTACAAAGTGCCCGAGGTGTGGTAAAACACTGATCTATAGGAGTGGGTATAGAGTATTAGACTTCAAACTAGATAGTAGTAGTGGTAGATACAAGTGTCCTAGGTGTGGAGAAGTAATACCAATAAAAGGGAGGTATGTAGAAAAACACTTCTACTAGGAGTTAAAGTGCGGGGGGTGGGATTTGAACCCACGCAGGCCTACGCCAGCGGATCTCTCCTGGGCCATTGGATCTTGAGTCCGCCCCCTTTGGCCAGGCTCGGGCACCCCCGCACCACTAATTCTATAGTTTAATCAAGCTTTTAATTCTTCAATGTTTAAATCTATTTCTTACTTTAATGTCTACTTGTTTAAGCTATTTAAAGGGCTGTCGTTGTTTAAGTATTGATAGGTGTTTACTATGCCTTTGAGGCCTGCGAGGTGCTACACGAAGTTCAGTGGGCCACCTTACACTAGGAGAGAGTATATTCCAGGTATTCCACCACCGAAGATAATGAAGTTTGAAATGGGTGATATACATAGAGACTACGACTACGAAGTAGTGTTGGTTGTCGAGGAAGCTGGCCAGATAAGGCATAATGCTTTGGAAGCTGCACGTATTAATGCCTTGAAGAGGCTAACCACTAAACTAGGTGAAAACAACTTCTACTTGAAGGTCAAGGTTTACCCACACCACGTTATACGCGAGAACAAAATGCTGGCTTTCGCTGGAGCAGACCGTTTACAGGAGGGTATGAGGCTCGCATTCGGCAAACCCATAGGTACAGCGGCTAGAGTTTACCCTGGTCAGGAAATCATGCTTGTTAGAGTAACTAAAGACCAGGTTGAAGCAGCTAAAGAAGCGTTTAAAATAGCTGCTTCGAAACTGCCGTTACCTACGAGGATTATTATTAAACCATTAAAACAGGGATTAGTCCCAGCTGGTTAAAGGAGATTACTTCATTGCAGAAGGTTTTTTCATGTAATAACTATGAGGTAAACTTAGAGGCACTCATATCTGAGCTTGAGTCCTTGAAACCAAAGCGCGTACTCATACATGCACCAGACGGCCTTAAGCACATCTATACGTGTATAAGTAGTTTTCTCTCTTCATTGTACTCGATTGAAGTATATTACTCAACTAGTCCCGGGTATGGAGCATGCGACATACCCATTGAAGAAGCAGAAGTGCTCGATGCTGATTTAATAGTGCATATTGGGCATGAGGAATACCCACTCGCGGAGAAAAGTTCGTGGAGAAAGCGCGTAATTTACTTACCTGTGTTTTACATGGGGTTACTTGACTCATCCCTGAAAAGTGAATTAACCGGTTTCCTGTATGGCTTTAACGCGAAAACTATCACGGTTTCATCAACTATTACCGACTTGTATTTCAAGGAGGAAATCAGCAGGGTTCTTCATAGTAACGGGTTCAGAGTACTCAGTGTTGAGAAACCCGTACTGGGGTGTATGTATAGCCACGTCGTAGCACTAGATAATATTGTGGATGCACATGTAATTATTGCAGGTGGGTTATTTCACGCTCTGGGTTTAGCTCTCGTATCAGCTAAACCAGTTGTAGCAGTGGACCCCTACATGAAGAGAGTTTGGGATGCAAGCAGTGAAGCGGGGAGAATATTGAGGAAGAGACTGTACCAGTTGTTTAGAGTTAAGGAGTCGGCTGGGTCTAAAATGGGTTTAATTATTGGAGCTAGGCCTGGTCAATATAGACCTAGACTCGTTGAGAGCATTGAGAGACAAGCATTGTTAAGAGGATACAGAGTCTACAAAATTTCTTCGAGCTACCTGAGCCTCGAGAGATTAATCGCGATCGATGCCTCACTGAATCTAGACTTCTACGTTGTTTCAAGTTGCCCTAGGTTACCAATAGATGACTTAGCTGAGTTCCATAAACCGGTTCTAACGCCTGGAGAGTTCTGGATGTTAATTTCGAGTAGTGAGAAGTATGTTTACCCTTGGTGATTAAGGGGTTTGAATCCCATTGCTAGGAGTAAATCGGATTTAGAGATTCTCTTAGAGCCTTATTCCCATATACCTGGAGTTAAGTTGTTCAAGAAGAACCTTGAACAGTATCCCACTCCGACATCTGTAGCTGCTCACATGGTTTGGGTGGCCTTCATGAAGGGAAAGATGATTAAGTCGACAACTCTCGATCTTGGCTGCGGGAACGGGGTATTGGTCACCGCGTCAATTCTAATTGGTTCTAGTAGAGGAATCTGCGTTGACATTGATGAAGACCTGTTAGAGATTACTCGTGAAACTATTTCAAGTAATTACATGGATTTATCGTATAGAGTTATCATCGTTGAAGCTGATGCAACCGTTGTTGAGTTCGAGAATATTGACGTCGTCGTCATGAATCCACCGTTTGGAATAGTGAAGCGGAACAGGGGGCTAGATCTACTATTTCTACGGAGTGCTCTAAGTACAGCTGGAACGGTTTTCAGTCTCCATAAGTACTCTGAGGGGTTTATTAGGATGCTTGACGAGATTGCTAAATGCTTAAAGCTCGAGATCTCATGGTTTGAAGTATTAAACTTGGAAATACCTATGATGTATAGTAGGCATCGTAGAAGAATCTACCGGGTTAAAGCAGTGTTTGTAGGGATTGAAAGAAGAATGGGTGGTTGATAATGAGTTTTGTTACACCAGGTGAGCCTTTAGCTGTTGAGGAAGAAGCTATACCTGCTAGTGGAGTATACATTAGCCGCGACGGGTACTTGAGGTCAATGATAGTGGGGAAAGCTACCCTAGACCGGTATAAGAAAATACTACATGTTAAACCAGTAGTTAGGAGAGATCTAACGATCAGACAGGGTGTCATCGTGGAGGGCTTAGTCATAAATACATCTGAAGATGTAGCATTCGTTAAAATATATAGTGCTGAGAATAATAAAGTGAACG
Source organism: Desulfurococcaceae archaeon (assembly GCA_023269825.1). GTDB lineage: Archaea > Thermoproteota > Thermoprotei_A > Sulfolobales > Desulfurococcaceae > UBA285. The sequence goes on along the minus strand of JAGDWI010000003.1, from coordinate 31,428 downwards.
CAATTGGTTTACTGCATGTATCTCAAGTCTCATCGGATTACATTCGCGACATCAATGAGTACATAAGAATAGGTGACATAGTTAAAGCAAAAGTCATAAACACTAATACTCCATACTTACTAACAGTTAAAGAGCCTTCAACAGGGGTTATACTAGCACAGTGTAGTAATTGTGGGAGCATTCTCTACTTGCATTCAGCTGGTTACCTCGTATGTAAGAACTGCGGTAAACAGGAGAAGAGGAAAGTAGCTGCTGGTTACTTGTATAGTTTGAGGTGAGTGCTTGCCTCTTGTTAAAAGGAGGTTTTATGTGCCTTGTAGTGAAACCGAGTGCTTGAAACTATATGAGTTATTGAAGGAGAAGGCCCCTTCAGTAAACTACATGTCTATGGAAGTAATGGATAAAGGCCTATTGATTGAAGTATATGGTTATGAAACAGATGTCAAGGATTTATGGTTTGAGTTAAAGAAGATTACTGCTCCATTAAAGGAGATAACGCGTAAAACAGGTATGCGTAAATACAGTGTCTCGATCCTGGCGAAAATGATCCATAGGAGTTTTCCACCTAGATTACTCGTAGAGGTGTTGAGGAGAATGAATTATAGAGCAGAGTACGTGGAGGAAGAGGACATCATTGCGTCGAATGCCCCGCTTGAAGTAGTTGCAAGTACAGCTGAGAGAGTAGCTGACTTGAACAAGGAGGTAGGTAAATCAGCTGCTTCGACTTCGACAAGGTACTTCATGGTTGCTGCATGTACTTTAACTAATTTACCGCTCAATGAAGTAATTAAGTACTCGTTTGAGCATGGCTTATTGAGAGCTCTTCAAGAAAATAAATATGTTTTAGCAATGGATTGGAGAACCGCTCTTGATTTATTTTTAAAAAACGTTAAAAGATAGTTACTTGTGCTAATTTAATGGGGTTGCTTAACATGAACATTAAGGTGTTATCAAAAACGAGTAGGGAGCTAGTGTTAGAGATTGAGGGAGAGGATCACACGTTGGGTAACATGTTGATGAAAGAAGCTCTAAGACACCCGCTGGTTGAGTACGCTGCTTATAGAACCCCTCATCCGTTGAGAAGCAGCATAGAGTTCACAATAGTGGTTAGAGAAGGGGCAGATTTATCAAGTGTTTTAAAGGACGTGATTAGTAATCTACGTAGTCAAATCACCGAGTTTAAGAGTAAAATCGAGGATCTACTAGGTTAAAGTTAATGAAAAAAGAGGAATCTAGAGTACTAGTATACGCTGTGGGGCACAGCTACGGTGTTTTCGCAACCTATAGGAGAAACTTCATAGAAGAGCTCCTTATAGTGAAACTACCGGTACTCAACGAGTATAAGTTTCTAGAGGAAAACTTGAGGACTTTTAATGAAGTCACATATGTTTTACCCTGCTGTGACTTCGAATACTCACCTAGTGCTCTCTCAGGGTTTAAAGTATTTAATGGTGGAGACAGGTTGATGCATGCTTTAACCTATTGCAAAATGTTAAAAACGGTTTTATGTATGCTGGATAGGAGGGGTTTAATAAACCCCCCTGATGTAGAGCGTATCATTGAATTAAGCGATAAGTGTTTATTGTAGGTGGTTCTCATGATAAAGTTCTGTCCGAGATGTAGAGGGTTGATGAAACCTCGGAAAGAAGGTAATAAAACATACTATATTTGCACGAGGTGTGGTTACCGTGAGGAAGCAGTTGACGCGCCTTCACTCAAGGTTTCAAGTAAAATCGAGCACAGTGAGAAAGATAAAACAATAGTTGTCAACGAGGAAACAGATTTATCTAAGTTACCTATAACGAGAGAGGTTACTTGTAAGAGATGCGGTGCTCATGAAGCATACTATTGGGTTATACAAACTAGAGCCGCGGATGAGCCTCCCACGAGGTTCTATAAGTGCGTTAAATGCGGCTACGTTTGGAGAGAATACGAGTAAATTGATTTTACCTTTAATATTTTTGATTATATAATTAACTAGGGTGAACTCTTTGAGACTTAAATTCAGGGAAGCTACTGTTTGGAAGTACTCCATTATAGCGATCTCCAAGATAATTGAGGAGGCTAGCTTCAGGGTTAACGAGGATGGCGTTAGATTACGCGCTATGGATCCATCGGGAGTAGCTTTAGTCGACTTCTATATTCCCAGGAATGCTTTTTACGAGTATGAATTAACGGGCGAAGTAAACGTTGGCGTAAATATGAATGAGTTAGCGAAAGTACTCAGAAGAGCTAGGAAAGGAGACGAATTAGTCCTCGAAGTATCTCAAGCCGGGAAACTCGGAGTCTACTTCGAGGGTAGGGGTTCCAGGAGATTTACGTTGCCGAGCATTGAGTTATCGTACCAGGAGGTACCCGAGATAAGTTTCAATGAGACTTTTAAGTGTAAACTATTACCAAAGCTATTCAAAGATGTCGTAAAAGAACTTGAAGCAATAAGTGACTCTGTGGAGCTCTATGTACCAGCTAATAGTGATACTCTCTACTTTAAAGCAGAGAGCGAGATAGCTGAAGCGGAAATAGTGTTCAGTGGGTCATCGGGTGCTTTGATAGAGTACGAGTCTACTGGGGAAGCGAGATCCAAGTACACTATAGATTACTTGTCGGATATAGCGACAGCTTCTCAAGCCGCGGAAACGCTCAGTATTGCTTTCGGCGTTGAAACGCCTTTAAAACTAGTGTATGAACTACCGAGTGGAGGTACGTTACAATTCTATGTCGCGCCTAGAACAGACTAGTAGGATTGTTTTTTTGAAGAGAATTATAAGAGACTATTATGGTAGGAGGACTCTCGAGGAGCCTAGTGATCTGCATAAGAGAGAAATAGCGTTAGAGAGCCTCGAAGATGGATCCTATATTAGGCATTTATCTTTTCCATATATGCACCTTCTATACGAGTACATAACCAACGTGAAGACTCCTCTCCACTTGTATTATTCTTCAGCGTTGTATGGAGTACCTGACGCTGATAAAATGGAGAATAAGATGTGGGAGGGGTCTGAACTACTATTTGATATTGACGCTGACAAGTACCAGGGCTGCGATCAGAAGATATGGGTATGCTCGTTGTCGGGTGAAATATACTCAGCTGAGCTAGATAAGTGTCCTAAAGGAGAGAAACCAGTAGAGTACTCTCTTCTGCCATGGGATTGCATTAAGAAAGCTTGGATTGATGCTTTGAGGCTCGTGGACATCCTGAGAGAAGAACTCGGATATAGTAGGATAAAGGTATATTTCTCCGGTAATAGGGGATTCCACGTAAAAGTACAAGATCAGGATGCTTTGGTTTTAACTAGGGAAGCTAGGAGAGCAATAGCTGACTATATATCATGCGATGGCTTAAAAATCGAGAAAGTGTTTCCGACTTATAGGGACATGGTGATCTTCAGTAGACCGGAGCATGGTTTAAGGAAACGCGTACATGAGTTAGCAACTAATCTGGGTTTGATTCAGAAGAAAGAGATTAGAGGAGTAAAGGACCTCGAGGTTCTACCAGTAGACAAGCTCGCGGATCTCCTGAGGGATGTATGTTTACAGATAGATAAAGCAGTAACAATGGATACCTCAAGGCTCTCACGGTTTGGAAACAGTCTCAACATGAAAGCTGGGTTAAAGGTTACGGAAATGAGTATCAACGTTGATATCGACGAGTATAATTACAGTAGTTTCTCCCCATTTAGGGGATTCATCAAAGTTAAATCACTCATTACAGGTAACTTGGATGTTCTGGGTACTCAGTTGAATTTAGCGAGGGGAAACATATATAGATTGGAGTCATACATAGCTATATACTTGGTTGTAAAAACACTTGCTTTACCAATAGATGTAAGCGAGTTAGAAGTGAAACCATGAGTGGGCATTACTTGAGGCTTATAAGAGAGGAAGTTAAAAGTACAGCTTTAACGCAGATCCCTCAACAGAGACTTGAATCAATTGTGCAAACTATTAGGAAATCATATCTAAGTGTTCACACGCTAGATAAGCTTGGAAAAGATTTACTCATCACGCTGAATAAGAAAAACATGGAGGATGTAAAACTACTAGTTAAAGTAAGATTCCTTAAGTTCTTGCTTCAAGAGCAAGTTGAAAACAACTCCGTGGATCAATATGTTGGTAAACTAGTATTAGCTGCTTTGAGAACTGGGGAAACAATATATTCTCCCATTACTCTGAGATATGGTGATAAAATATTGTTTAAATTTAATTCAACCTGCATTATTGGAGGTAAAACTTATAGGAGAGGAGATATTGCGCTTTTATCCACGTTGGAACTCGTATTAGCTGGGGTAAACGAGTGTGGTAAACCCCTTATAGACCCGTTTTTCGAAATATTAGTTAACCGTGGATAAATATTGAATGATCTAGGTTATTCTACGTGAATATTAGCGCGAAGTAGAAAGCAGTGATCATAACTATTACCAATAGTGCTAAATACGGTGTCTTAACATTGTATGACTCCGTTTTCCTCCGTTCCAGCCTTGTTTTCACCTTAGTTAATTCTCGAGAGATGATCCAAGTCACTAGTGCTATGATCAGTATAATGGTTGTTCTCAGTGCTAATGCACCCAGCTGACTAGTAGAAGTGTAATCAACTAGGGGTAAACCAGTGATTACTATGAAGTATATTGTGAACACAAGTATCTTACCTATTTTAGACCACATGTTCACTAATTCCTCGTATTCAAATAACTTCACGAGCGTGCTTCCAAGTCTTCTACTCATCTAGACACCTAGCACTTGGAGTTGATTAAACTTATAATTTGTAAGGGTTAATATTAATGGTTAAGACTTAAAGTAGTTGCTTACACGGTGCGATAAAATGCCTCACGTTGAGTCAAATAGCAGAATTACCGATGTTCTCGGCTACGTGTTACTAGCGTCAGCGATTCTACTACACGCATGGTTTTTCATATTTGTTAATCAGAGTTCATACCCTGAACTACTCAGTGTAGCTAGGAATACTGGTAGTTTCGAGGAGTTCTGCAAGATGTTAAGCTTTATTGATAAATGCGATAACACGTATATTTATACATGGGTTTTAGCGAGTACTCCACAGTACCTGATTCCAGTGTACCAGGTGCTTGTAATCGCCTTAGTATTCGTTTTAGCGCTGAGGGTATTTGGGTCCCCTGCAACAGCTGGGTTAGCTTCCTTCATGTACGCAGTGGCGCCTGGATCCTTGGTTATTTACACTGTTGATCGAACTGGTTTAGCTTTAGTTGGATTACTTGCCACTGTTTCCGCGATAACTATGACTTATGGGTTGATCGGTGAGCTTAAAGCACTCTACTTGATGATAGGGGCAATCTTGTACGTTTTACTAATTGGTTACTACGCTGTTCCATCCGTCTTATTAATGGTATCCATGTTTCTACTAGTGGATTATGTTCGTGGAAGAGTAACAGTGAAACCGGGTGTTGTAATAGGTGTAATCGCGGCGTTGACTCTGATTTTTTACTTCATTAACGGCTCAGGGTATTATGGATTATATGCGCTTCCAGCATTAACGTTGGCCATAGGCGTTGTTGCAGCATTGTTTCTCGACAAGAGATATGAGTCTTTGTCAACGCATAGGTTACTATATGCTTCAATACTGTTAATCGCGGCGTTGACTCTGGGTTCATTAACGTTGAGGACAGGTAGCTATAAGTTTACTCAGGTTATTGCGCCGAGCATTATTCATATTTATGGATTACCTGGATTACTGGCTATAGCCGGGGTAATACTGGCTTTTACTACTAGTAGGTTTACTTATTATAATCAATTAATTGTGTTAACTATTACTGCTCTCCTAGTTAACCTATTTGATTTCTCGATTACTTCTCTTTCACTTGTTTACCTTGTTTTGACGAGTTGTATTTTCATGGATTATGTTTTCAAAGCATTTAAAGAACTACGTTTCACTAATTGGAAATTTAAACTCAGTGCTTTAACAGTACTTGTTGGTTTGACTGCTGCATCTTTCGCGGGGTCATTTCTAACTTTTGGCAGAGAAACGAGTTACGGCATGGTTTTCAACGAGATCGGTAGGTTAGAAGCAGATAAAGGTTTTACGGGGGTAAACGTGTATTTAGCGAGTTTAAGCGATGAACTAGGTAGAGTAGTGAAGTCTACTGCCAGGAGCAGTAATGTACTGGTTGTTTCTCACTGGGATTATAGTTACTTCCTACAGAGCGCTCTCATAGACCATGGTATTAAAGCATACTCTATAACGCACTCTTATGGAGGAGCAGCGGGTAAAAGCTTGTTGTCGAGCATTATGGTGAGTAATTGGGAGACCTCTAAGTTGATGTTGAAGAATATTAGTAGCGAACTAGGTGTTCAAGACGTATATATCCTGTTGGCTTTCGCTTACTCCGTGGGTTATGGAAATACATCATTTATTGGCGCACCAGCTACAATTACACTGCAGAATTACCAGTACCCGTTACTGGTTTTCGATGCTTACGGTGACTTATTTAATGTATTCGAGTACTTAGCATATAGTAACAAAACAATAGTAGACTACTTGTATGCGTACAATGAGCGCCCTAGAATGATGGCTCTCTTGTGGACAAGTAGTAATGGTTGGAACATGCTGATTGCTCAATTATCTCTGAAAGCTTTAAAGGATTCTGGGTTCAATGAAGTATATAACTATGTTATTAGTCAATCACCACTGAACTACACGGTGACAGGGTTTGACTTGGTTTACAGTAAGAGCATTGAGTTGGGCAGGCTCAGTATTGCTTATTACGGGGACTACACTGTATACTACATGGTTGCATTATTTAAATTAACTAGTTGATTGAGGCGAGTACACGTGGTTATCCCGAGGAAGGAAATACCAGATGTTGGTGAATTAGTCGTCGCCACTGTTCAAGAGATCTATGATTATGGAGCATACGTGACTCTCGACGAATACAGGGATTTTAAGGCTTATCTTCCATGGAGCGAGATCTCTTCGAAATGGGTTAGGAACATTAGAGATGTGATTAGAGAGGGGCAGAAAATAGTTGCAAAAGTGATCAGAGTTGATAGAGTTAAGAAGGAAGTAGATGTTTCATTGAAGAGAATAACTGAGAGCGATAAGCAGAGGAAAATGCAGTGGTGGAAGAGATATGTTAAAGCATGTAAGATAGTTGAACTAGTAGCCGAGAAAATTGGTAAGAGAATAGAGGATGCGTATAGAGAAGTTATCTGGGTTCTCGAGGATAAGTACTCGGATATCATGTATGCTTTGGAGAAAGCTGTTAGTGAAGGGCCACAATTGCTTAGAGAAGCAGGCGTACCCGAGGAGTGGGTTAACCCATTAATGGAGGAGGCATCTAGACACATTAAACTCAAAGAAGTCGCCGTAAAGTATAAGTTGATAGTTCAATCCACGAAACCAGATGGCGTGCTGAGAATTAGGAAATGCCTTGAGCACATAGCGGATTTCCTGGAGTCTAAGAGCACCAAGTTCAGACTATATGTCTCCGGTTCCCCGAGATATATTCTAGAAGTATACGCTGCAGACTATAAAACAGCTGAGACACTGGCTGAGCAAGCGATTGAGGAAGGACGCTTGAAAGCAAAGGAGTTAGAGTTGCTTTACGTACCCGAGCGTGAGAAGCAGTGAACTGGTTGATGAGGAAATGCAAGAAGTGTGGACGCTACACATTGTCTAAAGACAAGTGCCCTGTTTGCGGGGGAGAATTAATTGTACCACACCCACCGAGGTTCAGCCCTATCGATAAGTACGTTGAGCAAAGACTCAGAATGAAGATGGAAAAAGGAGTTCTAAATCTCGAAGAAAAACCCAGTTATTACCCTTAAAACACTCTAGCCAACTATACGATTAAAAACCTCACAATTCATGAGGAGAGAAGAACAGATCCTAAACAACTAGAGTTGATTGAGCCGCGAGAAACGTATTTAAAAACCGTAAAAGCATTAAGATAGAATACGGTGCCGCCGTAGTATAGCCCGGTTGAGTATGCGGGCCTGTCGAGCCCGTGACCCGGGTTCAAATCCCGGCGGCGGCGCACACTCCTTTAAATACCCAGATAAATTTTAATGGGTTGTTTATCGCATTTCACGCTCCCGTGGTGGGGGCATGAACTATTATGTGATTTTCCAAGCGAAATCATGACTGCTGATCGCTGGTGTAATAGGGTGAACGCTAGTGTTCTCAGCAATGAAGCATGCAGGCTTATCCTCGAGAGGGTTAAGGGGAAGCTCGGGTTTGAGAAGGCCCTTAAAGCACTGGGCATTGCGAGGGGCTCCCTGTACTGGAACACACGTTAAGAACACGGGTGAAGCGGGTAAAATAAGGATGCTTAGATTAGAAAAACACCTCAGAGGGTTCAAGTTAACTTACAATGTTGAGTGAAAATGCGTGAAAACAAGCCTCTACTTTGATTCACCCCGCTCCTTCTGGTAAAACGGTACGTGCGGCCTTGGCAAGTACTCGACACCTGGTCTCTGCTGTATAGCCTGGGGGTAGAGTTCCATGAGGGCATAAACTTCTGGTGGTACCCCTGTTTTAACGTTTAACCCGAGTTTCCTGGCTTCCTCCACGGTTATTGGGTAGTCGTGGGTGTACTTGCCCTCCGTAAGCTCCCTGGCGACTTCAAGGGCTCTATCTCTACCTAGCCTGTCTTCAAGTAGCTTGAGTATTAAGTCCTGAATTTCACTTACAGCTTTCTCGGCGACATCGGCCAGTATGAGCGTCTCATCTCTCGCCGCGTTGCCCTTCACTTTTGCAACCTTAATAATACTGGGTGCAGGGTAAACTGCGTCTCCAACCTGTATTTGCGGGTCCAGCGGGCCTAGTACAGCATCGTGGTCCATTATGATCTCGTCAGCGGCTAGGGCGATTAGCGTGCCACCGCTCATGGCATAGTGAGGTATTATCACAACTTTTTTACCCGGGTGCCTCTTGAGTGCCATTGCAATCTGCGATGCGGCTAGGACAAGTCCACCTGGAGTGTGCAGGATGAGAGCTATCGGCTGATCTGGAGGAGTCGTCCTAATGGCCCTTAAAATGGCTTCTGAGTCTTCTATATCGATATACCTGTAAATAGGAAACCCTAAAAAACCCATTTTCTCTTGCCTGTGAATCATGGTTATAACTCTCCACTGATACTTTCTCTCTATTTCCCTGATAAACTTCATCCTAGTACTAGTCAACGCTCTAAATTGCAATTGAGGGTGAATAATGAGGTAGAGAAATACTAAGAAAAATAAGAGGCTAATGGGGTCAATCATACATATCACAAGCTTATTAGAGAGCCCCTCTCCTTAATAAGGTTAGAGGAATAGGCTTCGCATGGGGGGACTTGATCTTTAGGTGCTTCAACCCGAGCATAGTTAGCGCCTCTGCCGCTTTAAGCGTGGTTATAGTGGGATCTATAACTGGTATACTCGCTTTCCTGCTTAACTCGCCGGATAACACTATGAAACCACAGCATCCGAGAACAACAACCTCTGCACCGTGCTCTTTAACAGCCCTTTCTATCGGTTTCAACCCGTTCACTATATCGCTCAAAACGTCGACGACTCTGTAACCCTTAGAGGAGCATACTGTGCCAAGTGCTGTACCTGCCTCCTCAAGTCGCTCTTCTGGTCTGAAGAGCTGACACGGGCATATATGACTGCTCTAACTTCCTTGCTAATAGGCTGGCCTTCAGCGACTCTCCTAACCTTGCTCTCAGGAACCCTATATTTGCCACCAGCAATTCTGACCGCCTTAATTCTGCCTTCTCTAACCCACCTAGATAGAGTAGAATAGCTAATACCAAGCCTCACGCAAACCTCCTTAGGTCTCAGCACTTTTTCACTCCAAAATAAAAGAGTTAACATTAACCCTTGTAAACCTATACGAAAACTAAAGCAGTTCTACGACGACTTATCCTCAAGTTGGTTAGACATAAAGCTGAGTTTACTGTGGATTCTCGTTGCTCTCATCCATGATTGTACAATCATTAAGTACTAAAAACAATGGCTGCCACAATTACTGCCAAGCCTATGACCGATCTAGAAATAGTTGTGATTGGTTGTAAATAAATGTGAATACGTGGTTCTACTCTGTGAGTGCTTTGTGAAACGCTTTATAAGCTAAGTGTAGTAAATGGGTGGAGGGGTTTACTGATGAGTCTCCCTGTGAGGGCTACTGTGACCGCTAGAGTGGAAGCGGTCACTCCCAAGGGAGATGAGGGATTACTAGTGGAGTTTTTAAGGGTATACCGTGACTCAGTCCAGTTGGTAGTAGATGAAATTTGGGGTTTAAGTGAAGTACCATCGAGGACGGAATTACACAATATGTTCTATAGTAGACTAGTGAAACTTGGACTTAGAGCACACCATGTATCAGAGATATATAAACGCGCTAAGGAAGTCGTTGAGTCGACTAGGAAGAACAATGGTTCAAAACCAGTACTCAAGAAGCTAACAGCTAGAATACACACCTTGGACTATAGATTAGACCTGAATACAAAGACGATCAAGATAGCAGTATTATATGGTAAATGGGTTGAGTTGAAGCTAGTGTGGTATAGCTACCTCGACAAATACCTCGACGGCTCTTGGAAGCCCGGTGAGATACTATTGAGCTATAGGTATGGTAGAATATACGTCTATATTACACTCCATAAAGACATAGTGTTCAAAGAATACAGTACAGTTATGGGTGTAGACTTAAACTTCAACAACATAACATACACTATTGTCAATTTAAACAGTGAATTAGTCTCTATAGGTGTAATACCATTCAGGGGTCTTAGTAGAGCACTACATTATAGGAAACTAGCCGAGAAGCTACAGAGGAGGCACCCAAGGAACTGGAGGTTTTTGAAGTGGGCTAGGAGAAGTAGAGCTAGGTGGCTTAGTAGAGCTAGGAATATACTAGTTGACACAGCACATTTAATATCAAAGAGACTTGTAGAAGTGGCTGGAGAGTACAATGCTGTAATTGTCTTCGAGGATTTGGAGAAAATAAAGGAAAGCAATAATGGTGGTAGGAAACTATCGTGGATGAAGCCACTGTGGTGCTACCGGAGGATACAAGAGTATACGGAGTATAAGGCATTGATAGAGGGCATTAGGACAATATACGTCGATCCAGCGAGAACATCTAGGAAAACCCCTAATGGCAAGAAACTAAAATTCATAAACTATAGATTTGTACAACTAGGAGACACAGTAACATCGAGAGACGTCGTGGCCTCATGGAATCTAGCCCTCAAGGGTTTAAAGCGGATGAGGGGCTTTTGGGTTAAGTGGAGCCCCGATAGCCCCCGCAGTGAAGCAGTGAAAACCCGAGCCAAGCGGGGGAACCCCGAGACAAAGAAATATTTAAAAATAACTACAGCTATCCACAAATAATTACCTCGGGGAAACCCAATTAGCATGGTAATAATTCCGGTTATGGTTTTATTTCTACCTGTACACGAGCCTAGTTTATATCCAAAAGCAAACAACATACCCAAGCCAATTATATTGGAGACTAGAATTGCGGAGTTTAAGTCACTTATTAATAAAAAGAACGGCGAAATAACAATAGAGGGGAGGAAAACAAAGAAGATGCATATAAGAGCGGCGATGAAATGATCTTTTAAAATCCTCGGTTTCTCTAAAGCATCTTGAGATATTGAAGAAAGGCTTTTCAATACCATTTCAACAATTTGTCTCCTTGTCTCTTCGTCGCATCGGCCTATTATTGTGTTATCTAATTCCATTTTAATTATTTCAGATGCTAAATTTTTATCAGATGATTTTACACGTGTAATGATCATCTTATTATATCTTCCTTCGGTTAAAAGATTTGTAAAAACCAGCATCCAGCCATCAAATATTCCCCAAATTAAATCAACGGTTAATATATTGAAAACAAAAAAGAGGCGGTTAATTGATGACGGATCCATCGACGAAAATCTTAGACTATTAATCATTACTAGAACTATAAGCAAGCCTGATACTATTTCCCAGAGCCAAGCAGGTGAGGGAAAATATTTCATAAATGTTTTCTTGATTTTTCTCAGAAATACGGGGGGACCCATATTTATACCACAACCTTCTTATACTCTTAACATAACTTTGAATAAATCGGCAACTATTAAGAATGCAGTTGCTAAACCTGCAAGAATTAAAACTAGAGAAAATTCTATTGGAGCCATTAACCAGCCCTGAGCCGCTAAAACTACAGTTAGGAGAACAACTAAAATTGTGGTGAGAATGAGCCATTTTCCAGGATAGGGCTTTTTCCAGAAAAAGTTTGGAGTGCGAGTAACATAAAGAGCTGCCTGACCAGCGCTAAACACCAACCATACAAAAATAAAAGTTTGTGTTTCAAGTTCGCTTAAACGTAAAATACTGGTTGCAATCCATAATACAGCAATGCTAAATAAAAATAGAAGCATAGCTAAAGTTAAACCAGTTCTTACCAATTTTTTAACATCCCAACGATCCGGCTTAGATGAAGGGATCACTCTATCTGTTGAAAGAGCGAAAGTGGCGACATCTCCAGTAAACATAAATAAAACCATCAAAAGAGGATTAACAACAAACTTGCCAAAAAAGAGAACTCCTGTAGTAATAAATAGTGGGACCCCAAGTTTTCTCGTTATCATAGCTACAAGCCAATTTTTCATTCGTTGATAAATTTTTCGACTGACTTCAATTGCCATCATGATTGGTTTTAGACCAGGCTGAGTTAGAATAAGACTAGCAGCACTTTTTGCTACATCGGTCGCGTTTACTACAGCAATACCGACGTCCGCTTGTTTTAAAGCCGGTGCATCATTAACCCCATCACCAGTCATTCCAACCACGTGACCCGCTTTCTGCAACTCCTTTACCAAAATAAATTTCTCCTCTGGGAAAGCCCCGGCAAAGACTCCATATTCTTCAATCTCCTCTAAATCAGTGCCATCTTTTATTACACCTCGAGGAGCAATTTTCCCCTCGATTCCAACTTTTTCAGCTATCGCTTTAGCTGTCGCCTCATTATCGCCAGTTACCATTTTGATTTTTATGCCGTTCGCCTTCAATTTTGAAATTAATTCTTTGGAGTCCGACCTCATAGGATCTGATAGAATAATTAAACCTATAACTTTGAGATTTGATTTTTCTCCAGCCGCTATCGCCAGAACACGGTTTCCCCCTATTGAAAGTTCAAAAATTTCTTTATTAATCTTTTCCAAGGACGTATTCGTCACTTTGGCTATTGTCAATGGTTCTCCTAGAAGAACACGGTATTCTTTGTCATTTTGCCTGATTATAGCCTCTGAATATTTCCGACTCGGGTCAAATGGCTTAAAATCAATCCTATGAGAATAATGAATATTTATTCCCCTTTCTCTAGCGAAGTTGAGAATAGCTAAACTAATCGGATCTTGAGCTGCTTCATTCGAAGCCATCGCTGCTAATTCAATTACCTCCTCTTCTTTTGTCGAATCAAAAGAAATTACTTTTTCAACAACCAAACGGTTTTCAGTTAGAGTTCCAGTTTTGTCAATACAAAGAACATCCATTAGTGCTGCATCTTCAATGGCTGAGAGACGAGTAACTAAAACTCCGTTTTTTGCTAACATCTGAGAGCCAAGGGAAGCCGACATGGTAAACATTACTGGCGCGGCTACGGGAACAGACATTATTAAAAGCAGTAAAATAAAAGGAAGTACTCCAATCAATGGCAGACCTTGGACAATCGTGGTTACAAGGACTAAAAGTGCAAGAACAACGTCGAACGCCGCAAGATACTTGGCAACTCTTGTTATTAAAATATCAATACGAGCTGGCGCCTTGGCTAATCTGACTAATTCAGCTGTTTTTCCATAATATGTTTTAGCACCCGTTGCTTCAACTAAACCAATAGCTTCTCCCCGGGTAACCAAAGAGCCAGCATAAACAATCTCTCCTGGTTTCCTTTCGACAGGAAGCGATTCACCCGTCAACTGTGATTGGTCAACCTGAATTTGACCATCGATAATTTTAATGTCAGCCGGAACAACATTACCAGCTGAAAGATGGACACAATCTCCGGGTACAAGTTCAGAAGCTGGAATTATCTGCCAGGTGTTATCGCGTCGAACACGAACATTGATAACTAAACGTTGCTTTAGCAAGGCAAGGGCTTTTTGAGCCTTATTTTCATTATGAAAACCCAAAAGAGCGCTAAAAACTAGCCAGGAGGCAATTATTATTGCCTCAATCCAGCGCCCTAGCACTAAATCTAAAACAATGGCTAATTCAAGCATCCAGGGGACTAATCCCCAGAATTTTCTGAGTAATATCTTTACTCTTGAGGGGTGTTCCATGGCTATTTCGTTACGTCCATACTTGGCTAGACGCTCATTAACTTCTCTAGTAGTTAACCCAATATTTTTATAATCTTCATTTTCCATACACTCACCTTTAACTCTTTAGGAATCTTCTTATCCGATCTTCTGCATTGAGATAAGCTATGGTTAAGACGGGCTGGATAATTGGTATTAATGCAGGTGCTAGTGCGGATTGCGGTCCAAGTGCGGCAGTTGTCATCGCGGCAGCTACGCTCTGGTTCTTGGTTACGGATATCATGGCAACGGCCTGGTGATCCTCATAGGATATTTTTAATGCCTTGCTCACCAGCGTAGATACTAGGAGGAGTACAACAATAACTATTGACTGGTATGCAATTACAGTTAAGGCTAGCATCGGCTTATTTATAATAGTCATAGCTTGGTTTAGCACGAGAACAAACACGAGGGCTAGCATTGAAAGCATTGTTGCCAGTGAGAGGTGTGGCTTGATTATCCTATCCACATATGGAGTCCCCCTTCTCCTTATAAGTATGTATCTTGTCAGCTGTCCAAGAATCAAGGGGAGTACGAGTACCTCGACGAGCGAGTTTATGACCGGCTCCATTGGGACAGAAACCGAGATACTCCTGCTATATAAGCCTAGGATAACAGGTATCAAGGGAACGCCTAGGATCAGGGTTAATACCGCTAGGACTGTCGCAAGCTCTATGCTCCCCCCAGCAATAAGGACATATCCTATTGATGCACTAGAGGCTGGTACAATGTTGGCGGCAAAGTATCCAACTCCTATATGTGGATCCCCCAGAGTGGGTGCTATAAGATAAGCGAGCAATGGGGATACAGCGAAGACATAGAGCAGGGAGAGCAGGATCTCCTTAAATTTCTTCATGCTTTTCAATAGTCCCTCCGTCTTTAGTTGAATCATGGAGGGAAGAATCGTGAGGAACGCCAGGAGCAAGATAGTGTTCGAGATAAGGGGCTTGATGGATGTAATAGTCTTGTTAAAGTAGAATCCAATAGGTAGGGCTAAAAAAGTTGAAAAAAGTGAGAGTAGAACAAGGTATTTCTTAACGACGTCGGCGAGCCAGCTTATCGTGTTCTTCTTCGTTGCTGTTTGTTTACTCATGCTACCGCCGCCTTAATACTGTATAGGTCCCTCTAATCGCTTATTAACATACATTTCTATTGCTTCACTTAGCTTGACAGGCCCTTTAGCTTGTTCCTCAACTGGAACATAGTATACTTTAATTCCACGCTCTTCAAGCCTGTAGAAGGCTCCATAGCCGCTTCTAAGCAGAATAATAGCGTTTATACCTTGTGATGCTAGGAATTCTATTACGCCTAAACCCCGCCGAGGTCCAGGCGCAGCATAGGGATTTTCTATAATATTGCGAATCTTATAGGTATTGTTAGAGACCTCTACAATGGTGAAGAGCGGTGCGTTTACGTAGTTAAGAGCTAAGTAGTATTCACTACCCACCTTCTCAACGGGTACCGCAATGATTACGTTGGAGCCGGAGTCACTAGACATTACATTATCACCTACTTACCGGATTTCAGCTCCTCGAGCCTCCTATCAATATCCTTTAACACGACACCTGTGAGATATCTCTTCAAGTCCTCTAGGTACCTTATCTCGTCTTCTCTACTCGGGAATGGATACCGCAGTGGAGATGACAGGCTACTCCGCCAGTACCAGCACCATCCTCTACCATAGATCCATCCAGGCCTCTCCCAAGGCGGGAGACTTTTCCACCAGATCTTCCACCAAGCCATATTTTACCACCAATTTGAAATATGTTTCAAAACCCCCTTATAAATCTTTTCCCAGATCCACCTTAAATTTTGAAACTTATTTCTATTATTGATTGATACGAGATCAACCAGGAAGATGCCCCGCCTTTTGCGGCTGTTTTGGTTTTCATAGGTTTATAAGGGTTGCTGGTGTTTCCTCTACTGGGGAGTTGCCTCGAGATGTGGGTTTAACGTGGAAACCTAAGAGAGAGTGTTTTGAGAAGAGAGCCGGGATGCAGGGGTTTCCTCACAGCAATGACTCGGAGAAAACAATGAAGGGGGAGCTGTGGGCTGAGTTCACCCCGAGGGGTGGATCCCGATGAAACCCGAACCCCTATCTCTGGGAGACTACTATTTTAATCGGCTTGTTCTCCACCAATGCCCTTGCAATTTTAAACCTCGCCTGCTCCAGGATGCGCCAGAAAGTGGCCTTGGACAAGCCCATTTTGACGGATGCTTCATCGGTGGTTAAACCATCGTAGTGGACGAGCTTGAATGCCTCGACTTCATAGTCGTATAGCTCCACGTAGTCCGCGACAACGAGCGACTGCGAGGGCTTAACTGGGATATAGAGCGATTCTTCTATTTTAAGCTCACCCTGGTATCCCGGAGGACCCTGAACCCTCCACCACTGACGCATACAACGCCTTGGCAAAAACCTCACCATGCAAATAAATCCGTTCTACACTATTTACTAGAGATTAATATCCTAATATGGATTGATACTCCATGCGGTATAGGTGATAACGTAGATGTTCATTCATCGACCGGTTAGACCTGTCTTTTTGAATACGAACACTTTTATGGGGTCTATGCTTATTGTGAATATTGTAGAGTATGCCAGCAGGGAGAAGACTGCGTTAGCTGAGATAGGGTTTCCCCGAGGTAATTATTTGTGGATAGCTGTAGTTATTTTTAAATATTTCTTTGTCTCGGGGTTCCCCCGCTTGGCTCGGGTTTTCACTGCTTCACTGCGGGGGCTATCGGGGCTCCACTTAACCCATTAACTCCCGAACCAAGTAATTCGAAGGCATCCTTGAGGGAGATATTCTCAAATTCCCTCGTACTGAGGACCTTATTGCTCAACCCAATCACTTGTACAAGGCAACCAGAAACTTAGAAATTAAATTAGATTAAAGGACTCTAAAAATACACCTCTGCTATGAGGATGAGTTTTAGTGAAAGACCTGCTGAGAGACTGGAGAATTGTTTGATGGAGAAAAGGAACTCGAGTTCATCGGGAGATCTATTTCATCTCATGTAATGACTATGGTACTTGGTGTGAGAAGAGAGAACAATGCATTGAAGATCAGTCTTTTCGATATATCAAATCCAATTAATATGAGTGAAGCCTCGAAACCACCATTAAAAACTACGTGGACTCCAAGGTCTTTAGAGATCAACACGCAATATTGATTGACCATGGATACAAGTACATTACAATCCCGGTGATCATTGCATGGAATTGGAGAGGCCCGCGCGATTATAGAGTTCGATGCTGAAGGCAATATATTGAAACTAATAGATAGAATTAGTTAATTTAGAGTCCCCTATGAGAGCAGTCTACATAGACAATAGACTAACCTACTCCAGGACAATAACTTACCGACTACCGGAACTAAGATACCTAAGAGGGATCTCATGTTAACAAACTCTGTTTTCCACTCACCCTCCTCTACGTATTTCCCTTGAAGAATAAATCACATTGTTAAACCCTATACATAAATACCTCTACGTAGATTTCTCAATGCAGGGAATTACGAGTCGAAACTTATCTACAGCTATGGGGAAACAATATGCGGCAACTAAGTTCAAGAGACATATTTAAGTTAATTTACACAAGGAGAGGGAGGTTCAGAACTACGAGGAGGAGTATTGATGAGAGCACTAGGCTTGCAGCAATGGCGCGAGAGCTCTCCCAGGCATATCTCGAGGTGGTTGAATGGGGGAGAGAAGAGAGGATTTTAAAGTTGAAGAAGTAGCTAGTGAATTACTAAGGGTTTTCGAGGAGAGGATACTACCCCGTCTCTTAAATATCACAGATGAGTCTAAGAGATATCTCTTATTCGCTGGGTGGCTAAACACGTTCCTAGAGGAGCGGGGTATGGGTAGAATCATAATTACGGGAGGTTTTGCGGTAGAGATCTACACGGGTAGAGTATATAGAACCATGGATGTAGACGTAATAGTAGAGGGGGATGTGAGGATTGTTGAATCTTTTCTCGCAGGGTTTTCCGAGAGAATTGGCCGTGGATTTCTCCCAATATATGATGTTCTCTCATTGAAATCGATAGATATAGTTTCAACGGTTTACAATAGGGGGAAGCCCCCCGTGAAGATCCTTGTGGA
This sequence comes from Desulfurococcaceae archaeon, assembly GCA_023269825.1. GTDB lineage: Archaea > Thermoproteota > Thermoprotei_A > Sulfolobales > Desulfurococcaceae > UBA285. The sequence continues at coordinate 13,021 of JAGDWI010000003.1, read as the reverse complement.
GGAATATCACGTATACTTAGACCCCGTTGAGGATCTTATAGCCATATATCTTGATGGATGGAAAAACTGGGGGTCTACAGAGGATCGTGACAAGGCGATTTGGCTAATGGCTACTTGGGCTAATAAACTGGACTTTGAGTACCTTGAGGAAATCTGTAGAAATAGGCGCGTAGTTGATAAGTTGGTTGAGCTAAAGCAGTTGCTTTCAATGTAGAGACTATTCAGTGAATGGACTTCTTTGGTTTAGTCAAAACTAATTGTCTCAATATATTAGTTAATTCATAGTTTGTATATTTTCTTAACTCCATTTAAAAGCTTTGGTTTAAATTAACCTGAAATATATAGCTCGAGGGTGGCGAGTAATACGGTTAGCCCCACCAGTAAGATTGTAACTGCTACTTCTACGATTGTTCTAATCGTGTTATTTCTAATTCTCCTCTCAGAGAGTATTATGAGGCCTGAATAGCCGTGTACGAGTCCAAGTATTAACGTTAGGGACCTCAATACGAGGTCTGTGTGTAACTCGTGTGCTCTAGGGATGAGCTTTAAGCCAGGTATTAGCATCTGGTATCCTGTTAACAAGTACAATAGGCAGGTTACTAGTAGTGGGAGAGAAGTAGTCTCTACTAGTGTTAATAGTACTCTAAGTAGTCTCGGCTTAGCCACTTCTCCTCGCCTCAATAAACCTCCATATATCCTCGAAACTGGTTTGTGGTGGCATACTTGGAACACCGAGTGGTATAATGTACATGGGTACTTCCTCGGGCTTAGCGCTAATAACTGCCTGGACTCTGTCATCGTGGAAAGCGCCTACGACTACTGCACCGTAACCTAGAGCAGTAGCCATTAAGTAGACGTTTTGACCCAGGTGGCCAACCTCCATTGGAACGTACCTCACTCTCCCACGCTCACCGTAACGTGAAACAGTTCTCTCGAATACAGCACATACAACAATACCAACAGGTGCATCTCTAACCCACTTCTGCCCTAGGGCAGCATCTGCGAGTTCGCCTCTCAAATCACCTGTTTTGATAAGCGTGAGTAAGTGCCTGTGAACATCGTACTTGTAGACACCGGCTCTAAGGTATTCGCTTTCTCTAACTAGAACGCTACTCTCACCAATAACCACGTATACTTCAAGGGGGTATGTTGCACCAGCACTAGGTGAGGCTCTAAGCCCCCACTTCGGGTCTGTTACTCCGTACGCAGCCCACAAGATCATTGCTAAGTGCTCTATTTTAACCGGGTCACTAGTATAATCTCTAATACTCCTCCTGAGAAGAATAGCCTCCTCAACATTCATATTAGTGATCTTTGAGGGGTATGGTAAGTAAACTACATTATCAGCTACAACTACTTCTTCAAACCTAGCTACTTCAGGTTTAAGGACAAGCCAAGCAACGTAGGAGACTACCAGTAGAGTTAGTACACATGACCCGAGTAGGTTAATATTTATGTGAACTCGCAAGAAAATCCCTGAAATAGATATGTGAATAAATCTATTTAAATCTACTCTATGGACATAAAGTAAATTAGCACTAAAAGAATAGGAAAGGAGGGGAAAAGAAAAAGAATTTAGTTCACTATCTCCCTCGTACACTCATCGGGGGTGTAGATATGTTAATATCTTCTCCTGTTCTATTTTTAACCAGCTCTTTTACTGACTCAAGCACTTCTCGCGCTAAATCTGTCTCTTTCTTGCCCTGACTCCACGCACTGTTAACTACTTGCCTAATCTCCTGGTCTGTTACAATATTAGAGGGTACTCCGTTCCCATCGAGAACTCTTCTAATAGCGGTTTCAAGGTTTACTCTCTCTTTCTCTAACCTGCTCTCCAGTACTCGTAGCTTTATTAACAAGCTCGTCCGCAATCTCTTATATGCTCTTAATTACTCCACGCTTAACTCTAGCTCTTACAGATGTAAACCCGAATAGATGCGGGGAACCAATGAACCCCATGAAGAGAACCCTCACCCTTTAGGGAGGGGAGGAGGCCAGGGGTATTGGAGACCCAGGATAACTTGAAGCATGTAAGTCTCTAAGGTTCTCGAGTTTTGTGTAACACTGAGATACTTCACGGCTCTGAGAAGTACTTAAAGATTTTATATCTGTTTATAAGTCGCTTCAAGACTTTAACAGTCTTATGTAAGGGTATGGCTTGCTTAGTATTGCTTCTACTTGCTTACTTGTGAAATTAAGCATGGTGAGGATTTTCTCCAAGGTCGTGGGGTCAGTGATCGTGATTTCTTCACGCTGTAATAGAGTGGTGGTATTTTCATGTGGAAGAGTCTCTGATAGGTTCTCAGGCGCGATCTCCCCTATTTTACGGCACGATGATATACCGGTGAGGAAGTGTCTTGAGAAAAGCGTTTCCCCTGTTTCATACTCGCAAATATACACGGTGTACTTGTTACTCAACTGTTGCCACCACTGGTTTCACTTTTTTCTCTACAAGCCCCTTTATCAGCGCCACTGCGTATAGTAGTGCTTCTGGTCTAATTGGGCACCCGGGTACATAGTAGACTCCATCTACTTCTATGCCTCTCTCTTTCAGTATTTTGACTAGTGAGTTTATTCCACCGATGGTTGAGTATGTATCGTGCCATATTCCTCCACCTGAACCACAGGAGCCTAACGCTATGATTATTCTTGGTCTTGGAGCTGCTTCTATTGCGTTGATTACTTTGGGTAGTGCTTCAAGTGTTATGGGCCCTGTTAAGAGTATTGCGTCCGCGTGTCTTGGTGATCCAACTAGTTTAACTCCAAATCTCTCAGCGTCGTGGAAGGGTGTTAGAGCGTCGAGTACCTCTATGTCGCATGCATTGCAGCTACCTGTATTCAAGTGGAATACCCATATGCTTTTCTTGAGGGCTTCTAGTTTACTCGCCATGGAACCCCACTTTTCTCGTGGATATAGCGTTTATGAATGATTTCTTGCGGCAGTCTGGGCACTTGTTCACATAGTTCTCTGTTATTGGTGATTTCTGCATAATGTACTTTCTCATTTTCACCGTCTCGACTTTGTTTCCGCAACTCGAGCACTCCGCTTTACTGTGAACTATGTATGTGTATAAGTCCAGTGGATCATTTGTTGCTAGTTCGAAGTTTCTTGTTCCTTTTATTGCTCCAACTGGGCATACATCTATGCATCTCCAGCAGAATATGCATCTACCCACATAGTATCTCAGTGTTTTCTTGTCTTGGCTTTCAATCATTTCTAAAGCGTTGGGTGGGCAAGCGTTTACGCATGCTCCGCAACCTATGCATTTCTCTGGGTTTATCTCGATGCTGCCTCTGAATTCAGGTGAGAGGATTGGTTCCTGGTATGGGTATTTAACTGTTACTCGCTTCGTTTTACCCGCGATTACCAGTACTTCCACGGGTTTAATTGCTTTCTTCACTATGCTCATATTTGAACACCTGGTGCGAGTTTTAGCCACTCTGTTTTACTGTTTTCTCTTACTACGAGTACTCTATCTGTGCACGAGAAACATGGATCTATGCTCGCTATTGTCAACGGTGCATCTGCTAACGGTTGATCCTTTAACATTATCTTCAATGCTGGTATATTACTGTATGTTGGTGCTCTAACACGCCACCTGTATGGTTTGCCGTGGCCTGTTATAACGAAGTGTATGTCTCCGCCGCGTGGTGCTTCCACTACTTGGACACCTGTTTTTCCCTCAGGTATCTCGAAGTCCTCTAGTTTTATTGGGCCTCTCGGTATTCTATCTAGTAGTTGCTCTATTATTGATATTGATTCAAGTACTTCATCTACTCTCACGAGTGCTCGAGCCAAGTTGTCTCCCTCAGTGTAAACTGGGATCTTGAAGGATGCGTACTTGTAAGCTGCGTACGGTTGATCTCTCCTAGCGTCTTTGTTTACTCCTGAAGCACGAGCAACTGGTCCTTCAACGGATAATTTCACAGCGTCTTCTCTTGGTAGGATGCCTGTTCCAGTGAGTCTCTTCTTGACTTGTGGAACACTTATCGCTACTTCAACGAGTTTCTTGAAGTCTTTCTCTGTTTCTTTGAGTGTCTCCAGTGTTTTTTGTTTTTTCTCTTCATTTATGTCTTTTCTTACTCCTCCCACTAGGTTTAACCCGTATGTTTTCCTACTACCTGTTAGGAGCTCGGCGAGGTACATGATTTTCTCGCGTACTCTCCACATGTGCATGAAGCCTGTATCGTATCCTACTACGTGGAAAGCTACTCCCAGCCAGAGTAGATGGCTGTGTATTCTCTCTACTTCTAATACAATGCTTCTAATGTACTGTGCTCTCTCGGGTACATCTATTTTCGCGGCTTTCTCAACTGCGAGAGCGTAGCATGTGCTGTGCTCGAATCCACATATTCCGCATATCCTCTCGGCTAAGAAGTTTACTTGTTGATAAGTCATTCTCGTCTCAGCGAGTTTCTCTATGCCTCGGTGTACGTGGAAACCCCTGTACTTTACATCGACTACTCTTTCTCCTTCAACGTATAGTTCAAAGTACTCTGGTTCATGTAGTGCTGGGTGATATGGACCTATAGGTATGACTCCTAGCTCTGTTGAAGGCGTGATTTTCTCGCTCACGCTTCTAATCGGTGGCCTGTAATTGTAGGGGATGTCTTTCCTCAATGGGTGTATTTCCTCGGGCCAACCTGATGGTAGAACTAATCTATACTGATCTCTATCAGCGAACTCTATGCCCAATAGGTCTCTTGTCTCCATTTCACACCAATCTGCTCCTGGAACAGTTTTTACAATGCTTGGTATCACTGGGTTTTGCGGCTCAGTGTATGTTTTAACCAGTATGTATAATCCGTTTTTATTATCTGTGAATATGTAGGTGACTGAGAAGTAACCGTTTAATGGGCGTTCATCTACTCCTACACATGTTCTGAAATCACAATTGTACTCGTTGAATAACTTGGACGCCGTGTTCACTAGTGTTTCTTTGGGTACAACTATGTGAACTGTATCCTTCTCTGCTTTCGCGTCCCCTTTCATAGACTTAGCCAAGGACACGTACTCGTTTATTATGGAGTCGCTATGCATAAGCATGCACCAATAACCCTGTTATAGATAATGCTAAGAGAAGTATATATGTTTTAGTCAGGGTTCTCGGAGCTAAGTCGATTCTCGACCTACCTAGGATAACCGCGGTGATCGCGAAGATCACCCATAGCACGATTGTTAACGCATACACTGCGGCCAGCGAGTAAGCGGATTCTCCAATTAGGGGGGTTACTGTAACGCTCACTATGATGAGGTTCACTAGGAGTCTTTTAAGTAGATTACAGTACATGTATGCCGCGAGTAAACTACCGCTGAATTCCACGAGTACTCCGGAGGCTAGTTCTGGTTCTGCTTCAGCCATGTCGAATGGTACTCGCCCTGTTAGAGCGTAACCTGAGATAAACATGGTTAATGCTGCAGTAGTAATGGATAATAGCATGCTGGGAGTAGTTGCTGATTTGAGTTGAGCCAGGTTGTTTGTTATTGCTGCGTACAATGTAGTTGATAGTATGAAGGCGGATTCATTTATAAGCGCCAATATTACTTCTCTCATTCCACCTGCGTAACTGAAAGGATTGGGTACTAGTAGTGGTGTTAAAGTTAGAGATGTTAGTGAAACAGCGAGCAGTGATAATCCAAGCGTGATGTATATTGATTCCAACGTGTATACGTATGTTTCAACCATGTAGATTGATGCTATGCTGGTTGCAATGAATGATAGTAGGTAGAGCAGTATGAATGGAGATGTATGTATTGGTTTAATTTCCTTGTTGACTAGTTTGATTAGATCATATAGTGTTTGCGTTATAGGTGGACCTATTCTACTCTGTAGTATTGCTTTTATTTTTCTCTCTACTCCGTCAAGGATTACTGGTAGCGTTAATCCTATTATTACACCTATCGCTGAGTATATTGTGTAGTGTAAAGTGTTCACGTTGTTCACCTATACGTGAAAACAATTATTGTTACGAGTACTAGTAGTAGTACTCCGTACCATATTGAAGCTGTAATCATGGATTCAATCATTGTTACTTGGAGTTTACTGATGATTTTTGCAAGTGTGTCTGCGAAGCGAACTAGTCTCGGGAAAACCACGTCTCCTAGGTTAACAATGTTTTCAAGTATGCTGCTTATTGATATTCTTCTACGAGTATACCTTATTTTCTTGCTTGCTTTGTCGAGTAGTTCCTCGAACCATCTTAGAGCACTTGATTTAGTGTAACTACTCATGCTTCTACACCTGAGAGCCAGTACTTGATGTCCTCGGGTATTCTTGGTTCTCGGAGTATTCGCGTGAAAATAATGATGCTTGCTACTAGTGATACTATGTATATTGGTAGAGTTACTGCTGTTATCGTCTCTCCGTACGCGTAGGATCCCGGAATATAGGTTAACAGTATCGCGGGTGTTAGCATTGAGATTAACCCCATGTATAGTTCTGATTTCAACTCTACTCCGGGTACAGGGATGGCTCTAGGGGATATCCTCGGCAGTGTTGATACATATGCTCCAATGAACTTCGCGCTGTACGCTATTGAGAATATAGCTGATAACACTATTGCCATCGTTAAAGCTAAGCCCAATGGGTTCTCCATAGCTAAGAGTATGCTTGTCGCTATGAGGAGTACTTTAACGATGAAACCTGTTGATGGAGGTATACCCGTGAGGTTTAGTAGTGCCATGTACGCGGATAACGCGCCTTCTCTTGACACGTAGTATAAGTAGCCTAGTTTGTATACGTCATACGTGTTCGCGATCTGGTATACTAGCCCAGTGTTTATGAATGCGAGTGCTTTTGTTAAAGCGTGGAACACTATGACTGCTATTATTATCGCGTTCAACGCTTGATCTCCCAGTATCATTGATGAAGCGTATAGAGCTGTTATTACGCCACCGTACCCAACTGAGCTGTATGCTAGGATCCACTTTATGTTGGTTTGCAGTATTGCTCCAAATGAGCCATATATTGTTGATATTAATCCCTGTACGAGTAGAATATAGAACACCAGTGGGTTAAATGTGAATAACTGTGAAGCTAGGAGAAACGCGTATGCCCCCATTTTGATTATTAATCCACTCAGTGCTGCTGATATGTGGCTGGGTGCTTTTCCGTGAACTATTGGTAACCATGAGTGGAGTGGGAATTGTCCTAGTTTAACAGCGAATCCGAAGAGCATGATTAGTGATGTAGTGAAATCGAGGCTTATTTTCTCACTTAACACGGTGTTTAATGGTAGGAACAAGGAGTTGAATACACCGTACTTGATTGCCAGTATAGCCCACATTGTTAGTAGAGCTATGTCGCTTGGAGCTATGCACATTGCTATGTATGTTGATGCGACCGGCAGGTTCTCGGCGCCGTGTTCCATTGTTATCGCTATGAAGGCAACCACTATGTCTAGGAAGAACCAGTATACTATGAGCTCTACGAGGAACGTGCTTGAGAAAAGAAGTATTAAGCTAGTTAACACCGTGTCAACTACTATTTGGAAATACCTTGCGAGACCATATATTACCTTGTAGTATCCTTCACTGTGTAGGCTTATGCCAATAGCGGTTACGCTTGCAATTAGTGTGAGCGCTAGTTGGTAGTCTAGTAGCTTCAGTAATCCACTAAATGTGAATATTACTGGTGCTGCTGCGTAACCAGTGATCCTGAGCGCTCTACTTAGTTTAGGGTTAGAGTCCACTAGGATGGAGCCCGTTAGCACCGGTATCATTATTGATGCTGCGTAGAAGGTTTTCAAAGTGAGGGGGTCAATCATTTCTTCAACCTCGTGCTTGTAGTTTTGAAGTGTGTGTATGATAGAAGCACTGAGAGTACAGCGATGAGTGTTGTTAATGCTAGTATGGACCAGTACTCATAGGTTATCAACGTAACGCTTGTTAGGATTAACAGGACGTTCAGTAAACCCATTAATAGCACAGGAGTCTGCATGCTTTTGCTTAGTTTTTCAACCATGAACTCTATTTTCCCCGGTTCCTCACCGTAGTATATTCTAGAGTATCTTAAAGCTATCATGGCTGATACGATGATGTATGCTAGTATACTTGTTATGGTTGTGAATGCGATCACTGGGTGAGTGTTCATCATTGTGAGTGAGCAGTATGCTGATAATAGTTTAACGGTGAAACCCAGTGTTCCCGGGACTCCTAGGAGCGAGAATACTGAGAGCAGTCCCCCTATTGTTGATAATGGTGCAGTGTTCACGAAGCCTCTTACTCCATGAATGTATCTTGTGCCGTATACTGCCTCAATTAAACCAGCTTCACTGAATAGTGTCGTCTTGTATGCTGCGTGCATGAGTATGCTTAGTATTAGAGTGAACTTGGTTATTTCAGTTGGTTGAGTAATGTATATTGCGAAAACAGTGCTGATGAACCCGTTTGTCGCTATTGTTGAGTATGCGAGTAGTTTTTTAACGTCTCTCTGTGTGAGTGCTTGTTGCCCACCGTAGAGGATCGACATTAAACCCACTGCTATGAAGAATAATGCTATGTGCGTTGAGTACTGCTCAATATCTATGTATTCTAGGACTCTGTATAATCCATAGTATCCGAGTGAAACCATTAACCCGCTGAGAGACGCTGATGCTGGTGAAGGCGCGCTTGAGTGCGCGCTTGGTAACCAGAAGTGTAATGGGATATTGGCTGTTTTAACTAGGAACCCTAGCATTAGTAGTGGAATTATTATTATGGGTGTTGTTACAGTGATTGTTTTCTGAGTGAATGGTTTTATTAACTCGTATAACCCAATATTAGCTGCTGTTAGTAGTGTGCTTATCGTTATCATCGTGAAAACCGATAACTCAAAGCTCATTGTCGATGTCAATATATATCCCCTGGAGGATGTTAATGATCCCTCTGTTGAGTACTCCTCACCGATCCTGATTAACATGTATCCCACTATTTCACTTATTGTCCACGCTATTACCATTAGGATGAAGCTTGGAGCTATGTAGGATGAGATTAGTGAGAGGAGGAATATATCCATTAGTAGCTCTAAGTGAGAGGGGTAGTGGTGTACCTGAGTATATGTAATCGTGTAAGTTGATATCAGCGCTGAGATCGCTGTGAACGATAATCCAAGAGTGAGAGATACTTCATCTATGAGTTTAACGTAGTATAGTGTACAAGTAGTTAACGCTATTATTAAGTGCCATGTGATTTTGAGTGTTGTTTTGAGTTTTAATGCTTCAATGTAGTGAGATGTGATTAGTAACGCTGTCGCCGCAGTGTACGCTGCGAAAAAATACTCAAGCATCTGTATACCCGTTGGTTATCTGTGGAATTCGTACTCGAACCTGGCTTTCGCCATTGTTTCCGCTGTTCTCTTCTTAGCGAGCTGGAATACCTCGGCGTCTTCACCGTAGAGTATTGCGTTCGCTGGGCATATAGCACTGCACGCTGGTTCTAAGCCTTCTTTTCTTAGTTCCATGCATAGATTGCACTTGATTGCTGTTTTCGTCGCTCGATCTAATTCAGGTATTCCGAATGGGCAGGCGTATAAGCAAGCCATGCACCCGATGCACCTACTTGTGATCACGTAGACTGCTCCCGTTGAGTCTCGAGTCATTGCTCCTGTTGGGCATGCTTCAATGCAGGGTGCTTTCGCGCAGTGCATACATGATACTGGTATATCTAATCCTATGCTTGTTCTATGTACTATTATGAATGGTTTTCCATGTATGAACTCGCATGCTGCTTCGCAGGCTCCGCAACCTATGCATCTACCTAGGTCTATTATTCGAGTGTACCTAGCAACGGGGTTTGAGCTCACTGCGTTATCACCTCTGAGAATGATATTAGTTTCCCGGTTTTCGCAGTGTACCAGTAGTGCATTGACTTAGCTGCTTTCAACCCGTTTCTAATTGCTGGCCCTATTCTACTTGGGCCTGTGACTACGTCTCCTGCTGCGAAGACTTTTGGTATGCTTGTCTGCATTAGCTCGTTTACAGCTATTGTTCCATCTTTGTTTATTCTTAAACCAATTTTCTCAGCTGTAGTGTTTCTCAGTGGTGGTGTTGGTGATTCACCTGTTGCGAACACTACGAGGTCTGATTCAATTGTGAATTCTCCTCCTGGTACTGGTACTGGTTTAGGTCTCCCCGTTTCATCAGGCGGCCCAAGCGTCATTTTCTGGAATTTTACTGCTTTCACTTTGTTGTCTTCCGCTATTATCTCGGTGGGTGAAGCTAGCTCAATGAATGTTACTCCTTCTCTTTTCACTCTCTCTATTTCATATATTCCCGCTGGGGCTTCTTTAATCGTCCTCCTGTACACTAAGTGCACGTCTGCTCCTGTTTTGAGTGCTTTCTCCGCGGCGTCTATTGCGCTGTAGCCTCCTCCTATTACTACTATGTTTTTACCTGTCGGTGGTTTCTTAGTTGTGTAACCGTACTCGTATATTCTCCACTTGTAGAGGTATTCTAGTGCAGTTGTTACTCCTCTTGCTTCTACTCCAGGGATTCTGGGTGTTTTTGATGACCATGTGCCAGTTGCTAGTAGTACTATGTCGTAGTTTTTGATTATGTCTTCTAGGTTTGCTTTTTTCTCAGCGAAGTCGTCTCCTTCCTCGTGTTCTGGTTCTTCAGCGAATACTTTTGTTCTAAGTATTATTTTCACGTTGAACTTCTCCTCTAGTTCTCTTGCTCCACTTATCACTCTCTCCGGGGGTATTCTCCACTGGGGGATCGCGAACACCATGAGGCCTCCGGGTAGTGGTTGTTTATCGTAGACATCTACGTCGTATCCTTCGCACGCTAGGTACCCGGTTGCCGCTAATCCAGCTGGTCCAGCTCCAACTACTGCTACTTTTGCCCCAATGCTTCTTGTTTTCTCTCGGCACATGAAAGCGAATTTAACGTAGTCTCCCATTTTATTCGCCTTTACTAATGCGTACTAATTTCATCTATATGTTTTAAGCATTAATATATCGGTGTTAGTTTTACTTGTATTGTTTTTCATCCCACTTATCGAAATCAGCTTATTGGCTGCCTCCCACTGCTGTAAGGTTTTTACGGTGTTCTGGGTTTATAGGTGTTTTTATGCTGGGGTTGTTTATGTTTTGCGTGGAAGGGTGTGTTGCTTATGAGGTTGAAGGCGTTGTTTCTGGATGTTGATGGAACAATCACTGTTAGTAGGAGTAGTTATAGTTTGAGTTTACCCGCTGTTAATGCTCTTAGGAGAGTTGTTAGGAAGGGCGTCGTCGTGTCCCTGGTTTCTAGTGCAGCGTTACCCATTGTTATGGGTTTAACTAGATATATTGGTTTAAACGGGTTCTCTATTGGTGAAACTGGTTGCCTTGTCTACAGTGATTCAACTGGTTTGGTTTCTTTAACTAAGCTCTCAGCGAGAGGCGTATACTTGGATGTCTTGAACTTGTTTCGTGAATACGTTGATGATTCCTGGCAGAATGGCTTCAGGCTCCATGATTTCGAGTTATTGTTGAAGAGCAAGTATAGGAGTAGGAGTAGTGAGGTTGTTTCAATGCTTAGGGAGTACGTTGAGAGCAGGTATGAGGGTTTCACAGTTGATTATAGTGGTTTTGCTCTACATGTGAGACCAGTCGAAGCTGATAAGAGGAGGGCAGTTTTATATGTTCTCGAGAGACTTGGAGTTGACCCGAGCGAAGCTGGTGGTGTTGGAGACAGCTACATGGATGCTTCTTTTCTAAGTGTCCTCGGTGTTTCAGCTGCTGTGGGTAACGCTGACGAGGAGTTGAAGAAAAGTGTTTCAGTAGTGCTCTCTAAGCCTAGTGGTTTAGGTGTCGTGGAGTTTGTTGAGAAGTTTATAGGTGTTCAGTGTTGAAGAAGCTTGTTATATTTGATCTTGATGGTACACTTGTGGATAGTGAGGACTTCATTGTTTGGAGCTTTATTGAAGCAGCTAGAGCCACCGGCGTTGAAGTTGACCCTGTCCTCGTAGCTGATTCTATTGGTATGCCCTTGGATGATATTGTTGAGAGGGTTTTCCTGAGTAGGGGTGTTCCACGCAGGGTTGTCGAGGATTTCATCGAGGTTAGGAGGAGGATTGTTAGGGAGAATTGGCGTAGGATGGTTAAATTGTTTCCTGATGTTGTCCCAGCTCTCAATGCTCTGAGGGATATGGGTTTCTCAATGGCGGTTGCTTCATCCAGTGTTGTTGAGAGAATTATGGATTTCCTCGAGTATTTCGGGGTGCTGGGTTACTTCACTTATATCTCGGGCGTGAAGCCTGGTTTAAGGGGGAAGCCGGAGCCTGATGTCATATTGGATGTACTGGAGCACGCTGGGTTTAAGCCGCTTGATGCCGTGTACGTGGGTGATAGAGAGGTTGACTGCTTCGCTGCTCTTAATGCTGGAGTAGACTTCGTGCTCGTGGATAGAGGTAGAGGAAGGAGAGTAGTCTCTGAGTGTAAACCAGTTGGAAGAGTTAATAGCCTCTTGGAGTTACCTATTATTCTTAAACGCCTATAAGGATGCATAGTGAAAATAATAAATGCCCGCGGCAAACCCGGCGGCGGCGTCGCTTAGACGCCGGGCATAGCCCGGGGAGTGAAAAGCCGGCCTCCTGCCGCGGGTACAGTTAGGAGTCATATGGGAGAATACCCGTAAAGTATTTAAACCCCTCTATTAAGAAAGAGATTTACGGACACTTAAACAACTCACATGGAGACCCGAGAAGTAGAGGGGTCATTACCCCTCTAGCCTTGGGTCTGACGGAGGTGGATTCAACCCCTTAGCCCCGGAAGCCCCGGGCACCCTGCGGCCGTAACTCCGGTTGATCCTGCCGGCCCCGACCGCTATCGGGGTGGGGCTAAGCCATGGGAGTCGCACGCTCCGCCGCCGCGGGGCGTGGCGGACGGCTGAGTAACACGTAGCTAACCTACCCTCGGGAGGGGGATAACGCCGGGAAACTGGCGCTAATCCCCCATAGGGGAAGAGGCCTGGAAGGGTCCTTCCCCGAAAGGGCGTAGCGGGGGTTAACGCCGCTACGCCGCCCGAGGATGGGGCTGCGGCCCATCAGGTTGTTGGCGGG
>JAGDWI010000001.1 GCA_023269825.1 Desulfurococcaceae archaeon | reverse complement strand
GCAGTGAAGCCAAGGGAAGAGAACTTAACATCAAGCCCAATGAAACCCAAACCCCGTTATAATGTCTGATAAAGTAATTATACTGTCTCCACGGCCAGCTAGAGTATTGAAAATAGTGGATGTAAACATACCTAGACCACGAAGTAGAAAAATGCCTGAAGTCCAAGAGATGGTTGATAAAGTGTACGAATATGTTAGTTAACCACCTTTCTCTATACTCAACCATGTATCACTATTTCCAGTTATTCGAGAACTTATAGTAGGAAACTTCTTCTGAGATAGAAACCAGTTTAAGCTGCTAGTTAGACAAATGTGCGTAGAGTTATTGAGGGTTGACGGTGGAAGGTGTGGAAACAGTGTACTTAGATCCGAGTGTTATTGTGAAACATAGCTTGAGTAAGCTAATAGCGATCTCGCCGCTTCACTCTAAGGTGGGAATTAATAGTATTTCCTAATACCGTGTTGGAGCACTGGGTCTGTTATCTCGTATTCTTCGTTTTCCTTCCTTATGAAGCCCGAGTCTGCGAGGTTTTTAATTATTGTAGCTAGTGTGTTGTTGGGTATTCTCCCTAGTCTCGCCTCAACACCTCTCTTTACCTCAGACCATCTAGCTCTACCGAGTGTTGCTATTATCTTCAATACTTCTCTATACCTTCTCTCACCAATACCATATACTCTAAGAGCGTGTTCTAACTCACTTAGAGCAAGCTTAGATGCTTTATCAAGAATAGAGTCTATGTCCTCTCCACTAGTAGTTAAAGCGAAGCCGAAGTACGTGAGCCACCCAATGACCCCGTCAAACCTCTTAATAGCTTCATTGATCACCTCATCGCTAACTCTAACACCTTCTTGTTCAAAACCCTTAATCAAGAACTCTCTTGACTCAGCATCACTCAGTTTCCTCAATTTAACCTCGGTGAATGCTCTACCATATAGTGGTGCCTCAGGATCGTTTATTCTCAAGAACCTGTAGAGTAAGCCTATCATGGAGCCTGAAACAATGATCTTTAAGTCTAGGTGGTCGTATGCATATGCAATTAAAGAGTCAAACCTATACCCAGACCTCCTAAGCTCCTGTGCCTCATCGAGAACCAAGACCTTACCCTCCAGTGCGTGGAGAACTCGGAGAAGAGATCTCTCACTCCTCACTTTAAACCTAACTCCAAAACCACCAACACTAACCTCTTCAACACCTCTCAGGGCCTTTAAAGCCCAGTCATGCCTACTCAACTCCTCTTCAAGCAGGTTCAGGAATGAATTCAATGATATCATTCCTGAAGGTAGGAGTCTACAGTCTAAGTAGACATAGTCTAGTCTCTTTTCATTGAGATATGTAAGTATTAGTGAAGTCTTCCCATACCTCCTAAGGCCTGAAACAACCACTAGCTTACCTCGTTTTAAACCACTATCTAAAGTAGATAACTCACTCTCCATGTTGAACAAGTCTTCTCTTCTCCTCTTAGGTTCAGGGTTGAAGTATCCCAAAGGTCGCCCCCTAACTATGTTACCCCCCCAACTTACTTATATACAGAACCTCCATGAGACATTCAGAGATTTGAGATCAATACAGTATCTGACCCTCTATTTATCATGAAGCCTTCTTTATTCTCTTACTGTTCTTTAATGGTATTATTTCCAGTTTTGCACCGGGGAATTTAAAGTGTAGTTCATTCCCATAGTATAACCTAATCTAGAAATACTGCGAGTGCAGCTATTTCTGAGCGCAGTTGGTGTCCAATCGCTACATTGTAGTCTGCTATTTCGTAGAAGAAGCTTAGTACTTTCTTAGCACCTATCGCTATGAGTATGTCTCTATTTAAACCCGCGATCTCGTCTATAACGTCATCTATGTTTATTCCATACATGGTTAAGTGCACCACTACTTCACCATTTCTCCTCCAATCTGCACAATATCGTGCTGAGTCAACACCATTTCGAAAACTAAGTCTCCACTCATTAGTCAAGAAACAAATACAGCTGTAACTTATTTGTAAATACTGTGAATTAATGAGTGAAAGAAGCGAGTTTGGTCTGGTTAAACTTTATTTATATAATTATGCTTAGTGGCGTGGTTTGATGCGTTATTTAAGCAGATTCTAACTAGGAGTCAAAGGTATCATGTTCATTGATATATGTTAGTTAACCTAGATATCCTCTGATTTTACCTAGTGCGAGTATGTGTGGTTCAACGGGGTTTAATTTTAGTAGTGATTCATAGGTTTCAAGTGGAGTAGCATCAATGCCCAGTATGTCTAGTGCTTCATCTACTTTTTTAACAACTTGGTCGTTTAGTCTTTTAGCTGCGACTTCTCTAACGTAGTACTTTGACTCATACCGCCATTCCTCAATTAAACTCGGCAACATTTTCAATAAATCGTCGAGTTTATCCTGCTTATACAGGTGTGAAATGTAATCCGCGTCGAGGAAAACTGGTGGAACACCTGCAACGTACCATGAAGAAGTATATACAATGGCTCTTGGAACAGATATTATTTCGCCTAGAGCTGGGAGAAACCTACCGTAGATCTTCCATGAAACTCTCTCCCTAGTAGATGGTATAGCATCGGATATCTTCTGTATAGTGTTAACGTACCTTGATGCTAGTTCTCTATACATCCTAGAAGCCTGAGTAATAAGCTCTATGGCATCCCCCATTAGTTCACGCGGCTCCTGATCAATATTAGATATAATTGAATTCCTCACCTCCAAGTACTCACTGTACGGTACATCGTAGCGTACAGCTGACTGTATAGTGGCTGTACTGTAACCACTGTAAGCTTTTGAAACATGATCCACTAACTCAGGGTTGTTTAAAGCACCTCTGAATGGTGGTGAACCCATTCCAATAATGGGCTTAATGACTATACCCTCATCCTCTATTAACTTGTATAAATCCCTCAACGCGTATGCAACTGAGAGAGATGACGCTATGTGACCACTTTTAACTGCAGCGTCGCTTTTACCTATGAAAACTCTCAGAACACTTGTTTCAACACCTAGTTCTCTGAGTATCCTGAGTAATGTAACAATATATTCTCGTGCAGATATGTGCCTGTAAGTATCTTCAATTAGTGGAATCAACTGAAGAGGTTCCACACGTATTCTCAGCTCCTCGCACAGAACACTCTGCTTCCTCAAGATCAACCTTTGAACCAATTTAACTATATCCACGTCTTCAACCATGGGTAAAATAAACCATTTAACAGCTTGAACACCAGTAGATTTAAACGAGTAGTAGTTCGCGATAATGCCTGCTTCAATTGATAAATCAACTCTATCAAACTCCTCTAGGGAGGGATTAGGTATACGTGGAGTAACGTAGAATCCATCACCTACAGGTAAATCAAGCTCTAAGGCCCGTACAACTATATCCTTTGGTTGAGCATAGGGAGTTAGTTTACCCTCATAATCACTCATTACTTCCTCGCAACCATACATTGCGTAACCTTGAATGGCTTCATCAACTTCCTGTTGCACGGTGATTTTAACAGTGGAATCCGGGTGCTGTGTACAAATAAGCTTTGGAATAGTCATCAATAAGCCCCTTAAACTGCGTCATTTAATACACTAATATACAATGATACTTTTAATGTAAATCGAGGAAAACTCCTTTATTCGTCAACACGTTCTCTCTAAGCATGATTCATTAACGAATAAGAGTAATTAACGTTAATGTCATTAATTATAAATGGTGGAATAATGTTTGTAGAAGAACTCGTTAAAGCATTAACTAGTGTAGCTGTGAGCATTGTATCAGCTATTCCAGCCATTATACTCGCGCTCGTAGTCATTCTACTGGGATACGTTATTGGGTATGCTGCACGTAAAGCAATAAAGTTCGTATTTGATAAAACAGCGTGGAGATTCATGCGGAGAACAGCTGTGGGGCAGAAATTCGAGGAAGCCGGAGTTAACCCCGGAGATGTACTGGGAGCAGTTGTGATGGGTATCATAGTTGCATTAACTATTCTACTCGCAATAAACATGCTTGGTTTAACTGGCCCCGCTGTAGAATTCATAGCTACATTCATCAACTTGCTTATAGGAGTACTAGGAGGCGTAGTAGTACTAGTTCTAGGTATACCCTTAGCGGCTCTAGCGGGAGAGTACTTAGCGAAGTTGATTGGTTTATCACTAGGTGATAGAGAGGGATTCACAGCGATGCTTCAAACAATACTCACAATACTACTAGTATTATTCGTTATTGGTTTAGCGGTAGCAGTCATGTTTGGTGCATCAAATCTACTAACAGGGCTTACAGCTACTCTACCATCAGCTTTCGCAGCAGGCGTAGTGATCATAGTAGGTTACATTATAGGGGACTTAGTTGGTAAAGCAGTGAAACTAGTAGTTGAGAAAATGAATAAACCGCTTGAAGCAACAGATATCGGCGCCGCTCTCAAAGCAACTGGTCTCGACACCTCGGGATTAATTGCTGGCTTAGTTAAAGCATTAATAGTCGTAATAGCTATAACTATTGGTTTAGGAATGATTGTTACAACTGGAGTAGCCGCCGATGTTCTTGGAGCAATTACATTCTACTTACCGAGAGTATTTGGAGCACTGGTAATACTAGTACTGGGTTTACCGCTAGTAATAATACTGTCAAAGTACATTGGTAAAGTATTCAAAGCAATCCTAGAAGAAAAATACGCTGCTCTAGGAGACCTAGTGGAGAACTTGATAGCAATAGGCCTCATAGCGGTATTTGTAACAATAGCTTTAAACATACTGGCTCTACCAGGTAACTACGTTTACGCTTTCATTATTGGTTCACTAGTAATAGCGCTTGGAGTCATAGTTGTCGACAATGTTATCAGTATACTCAAGGAATCATCTCCCGTTTTCGCCAGAATGCTGCCACTGGTAGGAGCAGTCTTCGTGTTCATAATTATATATGTTGGTTTAACAGCGATACTATCTCAGGTGATAGGAGTAGTAGACGTGTTGAAGATAATAAGCTACGGTATAGCTGCTGCAATGGCGCTAATAATAATACCAGTAGTATTCTACATGGTTAGAGTAGCGTTGAAAGAAGCATCTCAAGTTGAATCAGAGTAAAAGCCACGTGTCTAAGTAATTTTTTCTCCTCGAAGCCCTAGTAGCCTGGGTTAGCAACATGGTTTACTCCACAGTTGAAAACGGTTTCAGAGCACGTTATTTTAGTGTTAACCAACAGCGTGCTTCGCAACCATGTCCAGTATTTGATCCACTTGCTTCTTAATAGTTGGTGGTATTGGTGCATCAATGTTCATGAATCCTCTCACTAGTACTGCTTTAGCTTCATCCTCAGTGAAGCCTCTGCTCATCAAGTAATCTATTTCTCTCTGAGCTATTAGACCTATAGCGGCTTCATGGCTTAATACTGCGCCTTGTTTCCTAGATGTAATTATTGGGATAGAGGAAATGAATGCTCTAGGTGAGAGAAGTAACCCAAGGCACTCTATGTGGCCCTTAGTATTAGATTCCAATGCTTCAATCTCTGCTCTAGCGTAAACACTTGATTCATCTCTAGCTACTACTCTCGAAATATTCTCCGCTGATGCACCGGGCTCCTCTAGAATACTGCTGGCTCCAATATCGTAAACACCTGTTTTACTCGAAGCAATAATTGACGCGAGGTATGCCTTAGCATTCTTCTCCAAGTATACCACGGGGTATGTTTGAATAGATGCAACGGGGCTATATGTTACATAGTAATTAACGTACTCTCCCCCCTCCTCGACTTTAACAACTGTTCTAGGCCTAACGTGGAGGCCGTCGGCCCATGCGTGAACCATTGTGAAAGTTAATTTAGCGTTTCTCGCGACATAGAACTCAGATATACCGACATGTACTCCTTCTTTGACTCCATGTGGTATCGCGCAACCTGTAACTAGGTTTGCTTCAGCTTCTTCATCAACGTAGACTACGTTATGAGCGAACTGTATGGTATTATTCGTTGTTATAGCTAAACAAGTATAGACAGGTACTGGGACCTTGGTGCGAGGTGGCACGTATATGAAGTAACCTACTTCACCACCATACAAGTAGGCTGCAGCAGTGTACTTGTCGCGAGCAGGGTTCACTAGTCTCCACGAGAGCTCTCTAGCCTTGGGGATTTTTTCAAGGGCCTCACGTGTAGGTAAAACTAGTACACCGTACTTAGATAAAGCTTTAGCCATAGCTGTATAAAGTGCTCTCTCATTTGCTTGAACATACATTAGTTTACCTGCTTCTAAACCTACTCTAGGAGCAGCTGAAGCAACACCTGGATCTATGTCTCTCGCTTCTTCTACTACTGCTTCCTCCAGCTTATACTTTGATAAATCAATATCCGGCCCGTAAGGCGCCGGTTTCTCGAGTGCTTTCTCGATTTCACTAGTGTTCAATTCGCTCACCTTTACCCGTGAGGATTTCTAAACCTTTCCTGTAACCAAACTTCATTACTACTGGTAATACTTCATCCGGTGAACCAGTGTAAACTATTCTACCCTGTATTAATAAGTGGACTTTATCTATTCTGCTAAGTCTCTCAGTTATTGCTCCAATATGTGTAACCAGTATCACGCTTGTACCTCTTGAGCGAAGTGATTCAATAGACCTAGCTATTAAATCAATGCTTTCAACATCTACTCCACTATCGGGTTCATCGAGCATAGCTAGTTTAGGTTTTTGAAGCATTACGAGAAACAATTCTGTTCTCTTCTTTTCTCCTCCACTGAAACCAACGAATAAATCTCTGTTCATGAAGTTATCTACGAGTAGTGTTTTAGCCAGGATCATGCAGTCTGAGCAACCATACTTTTTAATCATCGCTGAAGCAACCTCCCTTAGTTTAACTCCCTTGATCTCCGGTGGCTGCTGGTGAGCGAGTGAAACACCTAGTTTAGCTCTCTCATAGCTCGGTAAACTAGTTATATCTCTACCCTCGAGCAGTATTCTGCCTCCGCAAATAGATGTATTCTTCAACCCCATGATAGCGGATAAAAGCGTTGATTTACCACTACCATTAGGACCCATTACAACGTGTACTTCGCTTGGCTCCACGACCATGGATGCTTCCTCAATAATCCTCTTGCCCTCTACGCAAACACTCAGCTTCTCTAACTCCAGTAACGCCATATTAGCACCCAATAACTCTGTTATAGTATAATGAATCATTAGAGATTATTAAACCTGTTATTTAAGAGCCGGAGGATACGTGGAATCAAGGGTAGTGAACCAGAAGTAGTTGGATCCTTTAAGGTGAGTACATGGTACTCTATAATGAGTAGTCTCAACGCTAAACTATATTGTTCTCCTACCGGGTATTATTATTGTTACTTCGCCTGAATCAAGCGTGTTTAATCCAGCTCCTTTAGCTACTCCTTTTAGTAGAATGGATAATCTACGCTTATATTCCTCGTGCTGCGGCAGTATTACGATGTTGTCTCCTTGTATTACTATGAGCTGATTGCTTACTCCAATCAACTCTATTACTTCAAGAGGGTTTACTCCTAGTTCAACTATTGCTCTACCGATACTTACTCCTCTACTCAATAATTCCTCGTCAGTATACTCCTTGCTCAGTATATCGGGTAAAGAGTACGTGAACCCGAGTCTTGATAAAAGTATTTCAGCTCTTTTCTCTGAGAGTGCTCTAGGCGCGAAGAAACCTAGGTCTTCAACTTTAACTGCTTCATCGATTAGTCTCCTTAGGTATGATGCTATGCTCATACCTCTCCCCCTAGCGATTTCTTTGAGTAGCTCAGCGTACTCTGCGTCTACGCCAATGGTTTTCCTACTCTTTCTCAAAGAAACCTGTCACCCTTACACTCAGTGTGTTGTCTCCTCGCTTAACGTCGAGGATGTTTAAGTTGAATCCCTTAGCAAGGTTTACAGCTACTACTTCGGCTAAGTTCATTATTCTAGGAGATTGATCAAGGAATGTTACAACATACCTGTAAATGTTCTCACCTTCCTGTATAACGTCAATTAGTGCACTCGACATGAATGCAGTTAAAGCAGCTTCAAACATCCCTGGGCTTGAACCATGTTTAACTCTCGATAATTCACCGAACCATAAACTAACTTTCTCCATTTCACCTATTAGTGCCTTAAACTCGTTTTCACTCATGGAGTTAACAACTGTTTTAACAGTACTCCAAGGGAGCAGCGCAGCGCCAAGCCTCCTAAGGTCATCAATAGCGTCGGCAACTAAGAGAGCTTTCAGTATTGTAGGCTTATACTTCATAATACTTAGATTAGACTCCAGGATCTTCTCGATTAAAACAAGGTACGGTATGCCAACTCTCTCCGAAACCTTAATAGCTTCCTCAATAAGCGCTTCAGGTAAAGGAACAAACCTCCTCTTAATCTCCCGCGACATATCAACTACCATAATCAAGAAAAACTAAAATAATATTTTATACTTAACTATCCTCAAACAGTAGATATACTGTTACACAGTGAATACTTTACTTTAAAAATGTATGCAAAAATATACACGCAACGTGTACACTTGTAGACACAAGTATTAAAACATCCTACCAATATATGAGAATCTACGAAGGTGAAGCCTAGACATGAACTATAAATCCATAACTTCAATATTAGCCCTAATTGCCTTAATATTACCCATAATAACACCAGTACTACTAGTACTACCAGTAGCGACTGCGCAAGTAAACTATACTATAACCAACATATACGGAACCACGACTTTCAAGGAAACAAATGCCACCACCACGCATGATAATGGAGTTTACCCCGGTAGCTCAATTATAGTGGAAGTGTATGCACCATCCACGGCACAATTTACTGTTAGAATTGTAAACGCAATTAATAACTCAATAGTATACGTTGCTCAAACAGTTAAACCAGTGGAGCCAGGATACGTAAATGTAACTCTAACACTTCCAAAGAAACTACCGGGATTAACTCGAGCAATAGACATATTGGAAGTACAATTAATGGTGGCTGGATCGCGTGCTTATTATAGAAATCTGTCTGTGTTACCAATAATAGAGGTAACACCCTCAGTGACAACAATAGTTGATAGTACTGGAACTCCTCTCAACGTTACGGCGACAGTTTATGGATTACCAAATGGTACAGCGTTGAATAATATATCTATTGGTGACTACCCCTGGACTGTTAATAAGAAAGCTGATGAAAACGGAGTAGTAGAAGCTAATATAACTCTAACGAATTTAACCAGTTCCCATCAGGGTATACCAATGGGTGATTACACAGTATCATTCTACGCTGATTACGTGATACCCCAGAAGTACTTTAAGAATGCTACATTAACAATCAAGCCACAAGTAGTAATTAATCCAGGTAAAGAGCCCGCTGGGTACGGCTTATTCATAAATATTCGGGGATATGATATAAGTAACGACACGATAACAGTAGTTGGATACGGTTTCCCAGCGAACGCTATGGTTACGAAGATAAGACTATTGAACACTAACTTCACGGGAGTTTACTATGACTTCCCATACCCATTGAACAACACTGTCTTTAGTAATAAAACCAATGCAAACGGCTACTTCAATGTTACTGATCTACTATCTATTAAACCAACAAACATGACTGCAGGTCTATACATACCGACAGTCTATATTAAAGAGCGTAGAGAGCTATCTAATGAAACATCAATACCTATTGGGGCAGTGGGCTGGGTAGCAGTAGACTTATCAAATATGTACATATCTGGAGTAACTGGAGTTGTAAACGCGACCTCGCAGATCAACGTTACAGAAGGATACGTTAAGGTAGCGGACACTTCAGGTCCTAAAGACAGAATACTTGAAATACCATTCACTGATGGGAAATACAATTACGTAATAACAGCGTACTTGTCGACAGGACACACAGTCACATTCGTACTATACAATACATCAGCAACGCCAGTAGCACAGTTATTTACCGAAACCGTAAATGCAACGCAAGATCCTTCAACAAATGCGTATAAAGCTTCCATAAGATTCAACATTACGCCTTCAGTCACACATGGTGATTCGACCACTCAATTCTACATATATAATGCAACGTACTACGAGTACGCTACTTATGCATACCTACTTCTAGAGAAGTATAACTACCAGTTAACTGGTGGATTAGTGTCAATTGTCTACACTACTGACACGCAAGTTGTTAACAGCGTGGAATACACTACTGCAAACTTAACAGTCAAGGATAATGTAGTCTATGCCCCGACATGGAAGTTCAACTATAGTGGCTTTGCATACACTATTAGCTGGAGTTACAACATGGGCACGGGAACAGCATACTTGGATGTAGTAGTGGACTCACTGGAGGAAGTGCCCTACACCTTCACTAATTCCTACTACTTGGTTAGACCAATACTAGTGTTCCTAGTAAACGGCATGATATACAAGTACTATCCAGGTGTTCTAATGCCAGGCGACAACGTGACGTTGATAGCGTTTGGTTACTCACCGGGTAAAGACTGGTGTACAGGCGATCTATCTACTCAGCCATGGTGCGCAATGCTAGCTGCACAGGGCTACGAGAACATCCTAGTGGTAACACTAGACAAGCTCACACCACTATGGAGTGGGCCAGTCGGAAAAGATGGCAACGTGACATTCAGAGCCACAATACCCAAAGAAACCACTTGGGGAAGCCACTACATACACGGCATTGACTCCAGGACCTATGAGTACAGTGTTGCAGTAGTGATTGGTGCAAAAGCAGTATTCAAGGTAGTATTGAAGCCTGAGACTAACGAAGTGTGGGCAAGCTACTACAACACTCACGTTGACGCATGCCCATGCGCAGTCTATGAGGGTAAGACATTCTGTGATGTCTGCGTAGTATACACGGGCGACTGCGACTACTTAGGAGACTACGTTGAAGTAACAGTTTACGGTCTACAACCAGGCGAGAAACTGGTTAAACTATACCTCAATGATAGCCTAGTACCATCTGATTTGATAACTGGAACACCGGTAGCGAATGAGAACGGTGTACTAACCATAGTATTCCTGGTGCCATCACTACCTGAGGGAACATACAGAATAAGGATAGTGACAAGTGTTGCAGGCGAAAATGTAGCTGTATGGGTTAGGAACACCACTATAGACTACGTGAGCGTTGTACCCAAGTTACTGCTAGTATCACTAGACAGCAACTTAACTGGCGGTAAAGCAGTGTTACCAATACTAGTGGGTTCTGGAATAGTGAGAGTCATTGGAACAGGATTCAAGCCAGGTATAACAATGGATAGCGTCATAGTTAACATGACTGATGCTATGAGAACAATATTAACTAACGTCAGGTACTGGAGCGTTGACACTAACGGTATATTAATAGGTGGTAAAGTAGCTGGTGAAGACATATACCCAGCACTATTATTCCCAGTAATGCAACCAGGTAAATACGATATTAGGTTAGCATACTTCGATGGAGCAATACAGAAGCTGTCGGACCCAGGATTCATCTACGTAGTCAACAACTTGACTTTCGCAGCCACAGTGAGCGACGTCAATAAGGCAGCAGACAAAGTATTAGCCGGTGTTAACAGCTCTCTCAACAATATGCAGACATTCTTGAACACCACGATGACTCAACTATTAACCCAGATAGGTACACTTGCAACTAAGAGTGATATAGATAAAGTACTCGCAGCGATAGGAGACGTTAAAAACGCTGTTGTAAGCGTCAACAGCACTGTTGCCACTGTCGGCTCCGAAGTAGATAGCGGTGTAACAACTATCACGAACTTGTTGACGTCACTTAGAAGCGACTTAAGCGGACAAATACTAGCAGTTGCAGGCAAAGCAGACACTATACTAAGCAAAGTAAGCGTTATATACGACAACGTAACAATGATTGGAATCAAAGTCGGGAAACTAGATGATGTTGCATCAAAACTAGATTCCGTGGCAAGCAGCTTATCAGGAGCAGTTAACACGTTGACAAGCAAACTCGACGCATTAACCACGAAGATTGATACTGCAGCTGGAGACGTGAAGAACGCTGTTAACGCTGTATCCAGCAAAGTAGACACAGTTTCCGGTAAAGTAGACACTGTTGGAAGCAAAGTAGATAACGTCGGCGCAACTGCAACTAATGGAATGTACGTTGGAGTATTAGCACTAGTATTCGCGCTACTAGCAATGGTGTTCGCGTTACTAGCATACAACACGATAAGGAAATCTGTTGCACCTAAATAAACAACTTTAAGTAATTAAAAATTTTTTATTTTTAATCTCTTCTAGCTCCTCCTTGTTTCCCCACGATTCTACCGGTAACATAACCCAGTACAGTACTAGTTGCTAGCATTAGGACAGGTGTCAGAGTAATTAATGTTGGTGTCTCACTACTCATCTCCCTGAAAACTGCTTTATAGTAGGTTAAAGACGAGTTAACTAGTGGTGCAGGAGAAATCACAGTTATGTTGAGAACACTGTCAACTAGGTACAGTGACTTCGTGTAAGTCAACTCACTGTACCTACCGCTAGGTGTTGCAACATCTAGAGCAACTATTGGTAAAACTTGGTCACCTAGGTTTGTTTTAAACGCGACGAGAGCTAATCCTCCTTGAACCTCGTCTCTAATAATGTAAACGTATTGAGGAGACCCAGTTACATTGGTTACAGCGTAGTTTAAATCCTTGAAATATAGTACTCTAACAGGTTCCTCGCTAACCGTGAAACCATTATTGAACCCAGCGTTAACGTAGAATACTAATGAAACTAATGGTAATATGAACAACAGTAATAATAGAGTAGTCATGAGTAATCCACGATTAGTTTTCATCCCAATTAATTTCCTCATCTTCCTGGTTACAGCGATGTAGATTATTGGTGTAAGTATAGCAATAGCTGAAACATAAGCGTTCAACCCACCAGCGTAGATTATCGAGTAATCTCCACTGCTAGCTACAATGATTTTTCCAGTGACGCCGCTTAACCCAATAATGCTCCTATAGTTATCTACGACGTTGTAGATGTTCACAATAATATTCGACTTATAGTACGTGAACACTTCTCTCCCGTGGTCTAGAGGAATAACCCATACATAGTTAACGCTGTAATCATATATCATTATCCACGCTGCTAGAACTATTAGCACTATTATTGATGCAACGTAGATTAAACTATTTAGATCCAGGCTTAAAACAACGACTTTCCTCTCACTGCTCAAACTCCACACCCATCACATTGGTTTTCAAACTAAATTAAAGTGAAACCACGGTAAAATAATAAAATAAATACATAGTAAGTTTTTAAGGCTTTGAAAATTCTAATATTTGATGGGTGCCGCCGTAGCTCAGCCCGGCAGAGCGCCGGACTCATACGGGTTAATGCTTGAACAGGAGTCGCCCAGGAGAGATCCGGTTGTCCCGGGTTCAAATCCCGGCGGCGGCACACTGATCCCCGGTTGTTGTCACTGTTGACAACTATTTATAAATTCGGTGAGATATGGTCTCATTGGTGTATGATTTGAGTGAGAGACCCGTGTTCACGTATGGAGAAGTTAAACCCATAGAAGTCAAGGAGAGAAACATACATGAATTACTACTAGAGATGAGTAATACCTCTTTTCAAGGTAGAGCACTAGGTGAAGCATACAGAGTATTATTGGAAATGCTTCAAGACCCAGATAACACTGTGTTCCTGGGTTTAGCTGGTTCAATGAGTACTGCTGGAATGTGGAAGATAATAAAGTGGCTAGTAGAGGAAAGATACGTCGACGTAGTAGTATCAACTGGGGCCATTATAAGTGAAGACATATATGAAGCAATGGGGTTCAAGTACTATAAGGTAAACCCGTGCGTAGATGATGAAATGTTGTTGAAGCATAAGTATGATAGATTCTATGACACCGTGGCGAGTGAACTAGACTACAGGAAAATGGAGGCATTAATAAAAGAATTCGTTGAAACACTACCAGACAATAAAACATACTCAACACCAGAGTTCCTATACGAGTTCGGAGAATACCTAGATGAGAGAAACATTGACAGCATTGTTTCAGCAGCATATAGAGCAAAAGTACCAGTCTTCTCGCCTGCACTTGTTGATAGTGGATACGGTATGGCTCTACTACAAGCGTATAGGAGAGGTAAGAGAATAGTGTTAGATATGGTTAAAGACTTCTACCAGTTAGTGGAGATCGGTAGACAAAGTAGGAAGCTGTCAGCAATATACATAGGTGGAGGAGTACCAAAAGACTACGTTAACTTAATGACTGTAGCTCAAACACTAATAGCTGAGTACGAGGAGGGATTACACGACTACTATAAGGGATTCGAGTACATTGTTCAATTCACAACAGATCTACCACAATGGGGTGGTTTAAGTGGTGCAACACTGGAGGAAGCTGTTAGTTGGGGCAAAGTATCACCCCACGCTAGGAAGAGAACAGTACACGTGGATGCAACAATAGCTTTACCAATAGTTGCTCATGGACTAATAACTGGGAGAATTAAGAGAGTTAACCCGAAGAACACTATTCAAGTAATACTTCAATGAGAGAATTAAAACTACTTGTTTTCTCCTAAATCATTCACCATGGCGTAAACAAGGGATTTACCCACAAGCTCCAATATTGCTTTAAATGAGGCTTGAACAATTAAAGCTAGAGATAACGTGTGAAGAAATCGATCCTTTGAGTTCTCGGGTAAGTACTCAAGGCACTTTAACTTAGTGTTCCTTAAAGTCTCCTCGATCTCCCTTGCGGCTTTGTCCAGAGAGTTTCTAATGTAATCGAATTGAGGCATAAGCGTTTTCTCAACTAAATTCAACTCACTAGTAAGCATGAATGGAATCCTTAACCTATAGTGTACTTCAACTTTGAATCTCTTAGGGAAATCAGATGCTTCCTCAATGAAACCTGCTTCTTTGAGCTTCCTAATATGATCATGTATCGTTGAGGGAGCGAGTTTAAGCGACTCAGATAACTCCTTTAGAGTCAATGGTCCACGAGTAGCTAGAAAGTAAATGATAGCTCTCCGAGTAAGATTCTCGAGCAATGCAACCTCTTTACTCACAGCTCCATACGTACCAATATGAACTCTTTTCCCATAGTACTCAACTGGGTTCATGGACATATGATTCCCCAGATATCCAAGTATTTATATAGGAGAGGCCGCTAAAATAGCTAATTTGGGATTTCAGGATTAGTGTTTAAGTGTATTAGGAAAAACACGAAAACCTTAAAAAGGGGAAACAATAAGTATATATATGTGGGTGTAAAATGATGCCGCAGAGCAAAGTCATAGTTCTTGAGAGGGGAATCACCAGCGTTAAGGAGCCGAATTTCTGCGGAACGTTCTGTAGAACTGTTTGTGGATTAATCATCACGAAGAAATAAGAATCTCTCGGTGAAAATAAATTTGACTAAGTTATCGAAATATAATCTCGTTTTTTCACTAAACTCTCATTATGACATAGTATTTAATACACTATATGGTTCGCTCACACTAGTTGACAAGGAGACGGGGTCCGCTATTAGGAGCGGTGACATCGGAGCACTCGCCTCTAATCCAGTGATCCGCGATGAATTACTCTCAGTTAATATTCTATTAAACGATGATCTAGATGAAAACGAAGTATTCTACAAGTTTTCACGTGAATCCAGGTTTCAAAGCAAGTCAATAGCTATGTTTCTGGGTTTAACGAGTAAGTGTAATTTAGCGTGTAAATACTGTTACCAATCACTCAGGAAAACAATTGAGGGGAGTGATTTAACGGAGAATAATTGGAAGATCCTGAGAGGTTTCCTCGAGAGGCGTGCTCGAGAAGGATACGAGTTAATAGCTATAGCACTCTACGGTGGTGAACCATTATTAAATCCATTGATGGCTAAACGCATTGTACGTGAAGTAGAGGAACTATCTGTTAGATATAGTGTTCAAAGAGAGTTAATGCTGATAACTAATGGAACAATCCTAAATAAAGAAGTTGAAGACGTAATTCACGGAGTTGACGCTGTACAAGTAACTATTGATGGATTACGCGAGATACATGATAAAAGAAGGCCCTTCAAGAATGGAAGTGGATCATTCGATGTAATTACAAGCAACCTCGTTAAACTACTAGACGAATACGGTAAATACGTTGGAGTAAGAGTAAACGTGGATGAACACAACGTCGACCACGTCGAAGAACTCATAGATTACTTAGCTGAGATAGGAGTACAAAGTAAACTAGGAACAATTGATTTATCCACTGTGCACCCCGATCAAGCGAATATGTACAACCCCTTGAAAAAATCTAGTAGCATGCTTGAATACTATAGGAATATATCTAGGAGAATAGTTGACGCTGTGGAATACGCTGCGAGAAAAGGGTTTAAAGTAGATAAAATGTTCGTTAAGGGGCCATGCATGTGTAAGTATGTAACTGGTTACGCTGTAGATGAAAATTTAAACATATACATGTGTCCAGCTTACATGTATACTAAACCAGTTGGAAAAATAGCTACTGAGAAATTAATGGTGCTAGATCCACATAGGTATAAGCCAATACTGAATGACCCAGAGTGCACTGTGAACTGCAAGTATGCTCCGATATGTTACGGAGGATGCGTTTACTTACAGTACAAGAACATACCTACATGTCTACGCGTAATATATGGAGATGAATACATTGAGAAACTACTACGAGCTTACATCATGTCGAATTATAAGGACATTATTAAGAGTGAAGGAGAAAAAAGTTACGCAATTGAAAAGGTGATAAGGTGAGAGAAGACATGTTCGACGCCGTGATTTCAAGAGCTAACATGGTTATCCCAGGTTTGTTTTCAACTCTCGAATTATACTGTAAGACAAGGTATAATTCATCAGTACTTGAAACACTAGTAAATAAACCAGAGCTAATAGTTGATGCCTTAAAAGACTTATACTCAAACACGGATGTAGCTCGCTTCATTATACGTGAATTATTGATTAAACCACTCGTAACTACTTCAAATAAAAGAATTAACGTCGATGAGTTATTGAACCTCTTATTTGAAAAACCAGATGAGTTCAAGAAACTGGTTACAGCATTCATTGATCCAGCTTAGTTTTACTCATAATAATGAACCTCGGTGGAGAAATCCACTCGCTCTTACAACGAGGACACTTACTCGGCTTCTTCGGTTTATCGAGGTCTTTGAACACGTATCCGCATTTCCTGCAGCGCGGGGGCTCCATTACAAGTACTTCGAGTCCCTTGCTCCTTGATCTCAGGGTTTTAGCTACATGTGACAAGTGCTCATATATATCCTTAGCTGTTAAATCAGAGCCGAGAACCATAGCTAATTCATCCGCGGTAAGAGGCTTATTCGTGCTTCTAAGAATCTCTATGATCTTCTCTCTAGTTGTTAGTTGAGCCAAAAAACCCACTTTACTTCAATGCTTCCTTATATCTCTCAATGGCTCTCCTTATTTTCTCTAACGCGTTTTCCCTGCTCTTCCAGCCTATTACTTTAACCCATTTACCTTTCTCTAGTTCTTTATAGTGTGCGAAGAAGTGCTCAATTCTCTGCTTAACTGCTTCAGGTAAATCAGCGATATCCCTGATGCCCTGGAACCTTGGATCTATTTTATCAGATGGTACAGCCACTATCTTAGCGTCAAACCCTTTCTCATCTTGTGTTTCAAGCACGCCCACGGGTTTAGCTTTGATCACGGATCCCGGGATCAGGGGATCGTAGGATACAACTAAGACGTCAACGGGGTCTCCATCTTCCTCCAGTGTTCCGGGGATAAATCCGTAGTTAAATGGGTAAACCATTGAAGTGTAGAGTATTCTATCTACGAATAACACGCCGGTTTCCTTATCTAACTCGTATTTTACTCCACTACCAATAGGTATTTCAATTAAGACATGTACTTCCTCCGGGGCTTTTTCTCCTGGTCCAATTTTATCTAATTTACTCACATTTATCCACCTCGTTGAATCATGTACACTCTATAATATTCTTGTTGAAGTAAAAAACTTTGTACTTTTATTTCACTGCTTCTTCAACAATTCATCTAGGAGCAATGGAATCTGTGAAGGTGTTTCAGCTAGTGGTATTCTCGCTTTTTCAAGTGATTTCTTCTTTGATTCATAGTCACCCATTCCCATTGAAATAATTGCACCAGCGTGACCCATTTTTTTACCTGGTGGAGCGGTTTTACCTGCAACGTATGCTACTACGGGTTTCTTCGATGAAGCCCCACTGTAATACTCTGCAAATCTTTCCTCAGCATCTCCACCTATTTCACCAATTAATACAATAGCGTCTGTTTCTTTATCCTTGAAGAACAACTCTGCAACCTCGATGAAATCTAAACCAGTTACAGGGTCTCCGCCGAGGCCTATAACGGTGGATACACCATAACCTCTCTTCGAGAGCTCTCTTGCCACCTCGTATGTTAATGTACCACTCCTCGATACGAGTCCCACACGGCCCTTTCTGAAAACATGCGCGGGCATTATACCTAGTTTGCATTCTTCAACAGTCATCACGCCCGGTGTATTAGGGCCTACTATTATGACTCCGCGTTTCCTAGCATAATTCACGAACTTTAACTCATCATGTAAAGGTATGCCCTCAGTTATGACAACTATGAGTTTAATGTTGCCGTCGATTGCTTCATACACTGCATCAGCAGCGAATTTAGCTGGAACAAATACTATTGAAGCATCCGGGGAACCCTGCTCAGCGATTACTTCTCGCACAGTATTGTATACTGGGACTCCGTGAACGTAGTTACCACGCTTCCCGGGTGATGTGCCAGCTACTATTTTAGTACCATAATCCAGCATTAACTTAGTGTGGAAACTTCCCTCTCTACCCGTTACACCTTGAACTAATACCCTGGTATTAGAGTTAACTAGTATACCCATACCCATCACTTCAAAGTCAAATTCACTGCTGTTTTCACAGCATCATCCATTTCAACGAACACGCTTATACCTTGCTCCAATAATATGCGTCTACCCTCCTCCTCGTTTGTTCCAAGCATTCTGACAACTATGGGTTTAACTTGGCTTACTTCCTTTAAGGCTTCAATTATACCAAGTGCTACCTCATCACACCTCGTTATCCCACCGAATATGTTCACTAGGAGTACTCTGGTTCTAGGATGATTCAACATTAACTTAACTGCTTCTCTAACTCTTTCTCTCGAAGCTCCTCCACCAATATCTAGGAAGTTAGCGGGTTTACCACCGTAGAATAATATGGAATCCATGGTAGCCATAGTTAACCCTGCACCATTACTTATAACTCCTATGTCTCCGTCTAATTCAACGTAGCTGAATCCCAGTTCCCTAGCTTTCTTCTCGTAGCTAGTTAACTCTCTACCATATAGTTCCTGGAGATCTGGGTGCCGGGGTAAACTATTATCATCTATAATTATCTTAGCATCCAACGCGATTAATTTACCCTCGCAACTATAAGCAAGAGGGTTGAACTCGACTAGTTCCGCATCGTATTCAACCATGATTCTATACATAGATTTCATTATTGAGGATAATTCGCTTAGACTACTCCACGGTAAGTTCAAAGCACTCAAAGCAATTCTACTCATGTAATCAGAGTAGCCTACTTCGGGGTCAACATGGATTCTATGTACTTTACCCGGGTACTTTCTAGCTAAATCCTCTATTTCAACGCCGCCCATCTCTGAAACTAAGAACACGGGTTTACGCATAGCACGGTCAATAGTTAAAGAGAGATATAGTTCCCTTGAAACACATATCTTCTCCTCGACTAGAACAATGTTCACTTTAACACCACGAATACTTGACTCAAGTAGTTTAAACGCTGCCTCACGTGCCTCCCAGGGCGTTTGAGCGATTTTAACGCCTCCAGCTAAGCCTCTACCGCCGACTAACACTTGAGCCTTAATAACAGTGGAACCCAGCTCGCTCGCTACAATGTAGGCTTCATCGGGTGTTCGAGCGAGTTTACCGCGAGGAACCGGGATCCCATACCTGGAAGCGATTTCCTTAGCTTCATACTCATATAGCTTCAAACTAGTTCACCATGAATATAAGTAATTTGAGTAAGGAATAAAATGCGTCAACATAGTGCGGGGGGTGGGATTTGAACCCACGCAGGCCTACGCCACCGGGTCCTCAACCCGGCCCCTTTGACCAGGCTCGGGCACCCCCGCATTCCATCTATGTGTTATTACGGAGACTGGTTTTTAACTTTATTTACAGTGAAGAAGTTTAATTCCTAGAACACTTCCTGCTTTAGGAGAAGTTCACACATCTCCGGGGAGAAGGATTTGATCAGTGAGGAGGTGCGTTCGCTCATCAATCACTTCACCAACTCTTCATCACCATTATTAATTTAAATCACTCATCTAAATAATTATCATTGAAAACAATGATTAATAATACAATGATGGATAATGAGTTACTATGATACTGTACTACGGAGGGAAAACCAAATCCTGGATAACTTGAAGCAATAAATGATGGTGCAGAAGCGGGGATGCAGCTAGGGATCGCCACGCCAAGAGGCCCCCTAGACCACCTGGTATAACTATTCACCCAGGTATCGGCTGCATGCTTGAATGCAGTTACTGTTACATATACTACATGGGTTTTCTATGCTGATTCAGTGAACAGGGTTTAATGAACCCAGAGATCAGCGAAGTACAGGATCTCGTGAGGAGACTTGGGGGAGAATTAATTGGAGCGAGTTTAGGCGAGGAGTCTCATGCATAGATGTTAAGTGTATAAACTCTAATGCGGAATTAATCAGCGAGGTACTTAGATCGAGTTTTTAACCTGCGTCAACGTGTATAATAGGAGAGGTTGTAAACTTGACTGATACATGTAATTGCATAGAGGCAGAAGTTAAGAAGAAAAGCGTTATTATCTTCGACCTTTATGGGACTCTCGTGGACTGGAAGCACAATATTGGTTCATTCATAGAGTTCTATGTATCCAAAGAGGCTGTAAATGATTTCTTTGAATGCGATATTAGAGAAGTTCGTAGTTATAGACCCTATAAGGAAATACTTGGAAAATGCTTAGTGGAGGCTTCAGAGAAACACGGGGTACTAGTCGGAGAAGACATCATAGATTCATTCATACTAACTTTCTCTAAGTCTCCACCGTTCCCAGACACTATTTACGGGTTAAAAGTCCTAAGAAAACACGGTTTCAGAACAGCGGTTTTATCCAACACTGATAAAGACATAGTCAATATAACTCTACATGGTTTCAGAGAATTATTCGACTACATTATAACAGCCGAGGACACTAAAGCATATAAACCAATGGAGAAAGCGTTTCTAAGAGCATATGAAGCCATGAATATAGAACCAGTACAAGCTATACACGTCTCAGCTTATCCCCAATACGACTTAGAACCAGCTAGTAGAATGGGGGCAGCCACAGTCTTACTTGATAGAGGATTAGGGTATTCGTGGCCACTGAAAGTAAGGAGTATACTTGAATTAACAATGGTTTTAAGTAATATTGAGTAATTCAGTAAGGACCCATGAAACACATCATTTATCAGTTGAAACCTCCATCATCACCAGTAAGTGTTACTTGGATTTCAATCTAATATCCCATTTCTCAGCTGATTGCTTAACCACTGGGAGAATTTCTCTAGCTTTCTCAACTTCCCTAAGAGTCAACGTGTATTCAGCGTATTTCTCATCTAAACCCAGATCTAGTTCCCGGTAACCCATGGGGTTAAATACTCCGCTTCTACCCGTGAACATTTCACCGGTTTGGTTAACTACTACAACGTACATTGTGTTCTCGTGTGCTCTACTAGAGGCAAGCTTATCGAGTATTTCCTCCTTCAATGGGCCACGTATCCAACCGGATTGAACAATTACTGCGTGTGCACCCAGTAAAGCATAGGATCTAAATAACTCTGGGAACCTTATATCATAGCATATTGCGAACGCGAGTTGGAACCCGTTAACGGAGATCAACTTACTAAGACTTCTACCTGGTTCAAAGAAACTTGATTCCTTGAAACCATACGCGTCGAATAAGTGTATTTTATTATACACAGGTAATAGTTCCCCTCTATTCGTTACGAGGATCGAGGTACTCTTAGTTAAAGGCGGTTTATCGGTTTTCTCTATGAAGTGAACCAGTATATTTACTCCGTACTCGTTAGCTATTTTCACTATACCTGGTAAATACTTACTACTAGTAGGGTATTCTGATACTTCATATGCTCTCTCAGGGTCTTTGAGGATTAAAGGGTTCGTCATACTGTACTCAGGTAGAATAATTAAGTCTGCTTCTTTATAGTTCTTCTTTATGAGGGAATATGTTTTATCGATGTTCTCAGATGGTTGAGTAGTATAAGAGGCTTGTATAATGCCAACTGTGAGTTTACTCAATATGAAACACCTGTTCTCACTTAATACATTTAATAGTGATAGGTTAAAAACGAATCCGGGTTCCACTCGTTTATACTGTTAATGCATCTCTTTAGGTAACCCAGTATTAATTGGTACTCTGTAGTATTTACTGAACTTAAAGTCGCTTATTTTCAGTGATTTAAGAGCATCTATGAGTAACTGTACTTCTGGTTTACTTAACTTATCTAAGGGTACTAGGAAATCGTATTCCTCCCACCCTACTGGGATAAAATCTAGGTTAAATAAGTCCGCGACGTAGCCTGATGCAACTCCAACATCAGCTTTCCCTTGTTTAACTGCTACAGCTACTGCAGTGTGTGTTTTAACCTCGTAAGTGTATCCTTTGATTAACTCGTGTACTTGACTCCATTGTAATCCTTTATGGTCGAATAGTTTCTTCAAGTTCATGTCTACTAGTACTCGTATCCCGGAACCCTTCGGCCTATTCACTATTCTGATGTCTTCCCGTAGGAAATCCCCGAAGCCCTTAATGTTCTTGGGGTTACCTTTTTGGACAATGAAGCCAATCAACCTATCATAGCCTCTTATGATGATCGCTTTACCTTTCAATCCGTATTTATCAAGGAAAGGTACATTGTATAACCCTGTTTGGGGGTCTAGTAGATGCGTTGGCGCAATATCTGCTTCACCACGTAAAACAGCTAGCCAACCGCCTGTACTACCAGTATTCAATATTCTACTAGTATACACTAGCTCTGTTTCAACAAGTATTTTCTCTAGTAGTGGGTCATTGCTACCTATAATGACGAGTCTCCTAGTTCTATATTTCTCGCTGAAAGCGTAGAAAGGAACGTTTGATCCGGCTTCGACAACATCTAGTTCCTCACTTAACTCTATGAACCCATCGCTGAAAGTTATAGCGTATATGCTGCCACTGCTCAGTGATACAGGATAAGCTGTTAAACCCGTTGGTGACTCAACGAGTATGGATGGTATAAGCCATGTTTTACCAATACCTTTCCTGATTTTAAATGGTATCTTGACGTTTAGTTTTTCCTCCATTAATTTTACTCCAGTGATCTTAGAGATTATTGGTTTAACTAATCGAACCAGTATCATGTAACATGAGAGAGGAAAACCAGGTAAACCAAAGAGTAGTTTACCGTTACTAACCGCAATAACAGTTGGTTTCCCGGGTTTAGTCTTTAAACCGTGAACTAATATTTCACCTATATCCTCGAAGACCTTGTAGATGAGGTCTGTTTCACCAGCACTTGTACCACCACTCGTGAACACCATGTCATATTCTCTTAGATCACTTTGAACTCTGTTCTTTATTAGATCATAGTCATCCGGCAGTATTCCCCTGTAAACAGCATCTACGCCTAGTTCCCTTAGAAATGATGCTATGAGGTAACCATTTACATCGTACACTTTACCTAGTTGAAGAGGTTTCCCCGGTTCTACTACTTCATTACCAGTTGAGTATACAACAGCCCTCGGCCTACTATAAACTTTTATCTTGGAGAAACCTAGTCCAGCTAAGATAGCTAAGTGTTCGTGCTTGAGAAGAGTTCCTCTCGGTAGCAGGAAATCACCCGCTGAGATGTCGCTTCCACATGTTGATATATTTTCACCAGGTGCAACGGGCCTGAAAACTCTAACCCTACTGTTTTCTTCCTCCACGTACTCCTCCATGACCACCGCGTCGCAATCCCGAGGCACTATTGCACCTGTAGCGACTTTCACTGCTCCTTTTTCACATGTGTAACCTATCGCTTGATCTCCTGTTTTAACAAAGCCTTCAACATTTAAAGCAACTGGATAGATTTCAGTGGCGTTTGCTACGTGGGAGCTTTTAACAGCGTATCCATCAACCTCTGATCTATCGAAGGGGGGATGATCTATTGGGGCATAAACATCTTCTGCTAGAACTCTGAGAAGCGCATCACTTGTTTCCACTTCATCTATGCCTTTCGGTTGAAGGATCACTTTACTCATCACGGTTTTAAATGCTTCATCAATAGATACTAATTCGTGGAATAATTTAATGGACACACGTTAGCACCTTTACAACTTTAACTTTAAAACAATAATTATAAATTAGGGGTAAATTTTAACCATGGATATTGATGAGTTATTGAAACATGGATTACCCGCGGACTACGTGGATATTCTGAGAGAACGCGGTATCAGGGAATTAAACCCTGTTCAAACAGAAGCTGTAAATAAGGGTTTACTAAGAGAAGTAAACATGGTTGTATCAGCGCCAACTGCAAGCGGAAAAACACTCATAGCTGAAATGGCTTTAGTGAAAACTACCCGCTTAGGTAAAATAGGTGTTTATTTAACTCCTCTTCGAGCACTTGCAAGCGAGAAGTACGATGAGTTCCATGCACTAGGGAAACTGGGTTTAAGCATTGGTATAACGACAGGTGACTACGATCAACCCGCTGAGTACTTGGGTCTCAACGACTTAATTATTGCAACATATGAGAGATTCGACAGCATATTTAGATTGAAACCAACGTGGCTTAACAGAGTTGGATTAATAGTTATAGATGAGCTACACAACATAAGTGACCCTGATAGAGGCCCAATCATTGAGATGATCGTAGCGAGAGCTTTGAAGTACGGTATCCGTGTACTGGGTTTATCAGCTACTATAAGTAACCCAGATCAGTTGGCGAATTGGATTAAAGGAGAAGTAGTTGCATCGAACTGGAGGCCTGTGAAACTGGTTGAAGGAGTATTTGACAAGAGGAAATCAGAGATAGTCTTCGCGGATGGCCGTAGAGAAAAAGTAGATGATACCGGAGAAGATCACATGTTAAACATCGTACTACATAATCTTAGAAATAATCATCAAACCTTAGTCTTCGTACACAATAGGAAACGTGTTGAGGAATACGCTGAGATAACTTCAAAGCACCTTAATCCACACACGCAGCGTGAAGTAAGCAGAATACTAGAGGAACTAGATGCTGCTCCCACTAGAATGGAGCGTGAGCTACTTGGAGACTTAATAATTAAAGGCGTAGCTTTCCACCATGCTGGTTTATCTCATGTATCAAGACGAGTGGTTGAGGAAGCCTTCAGGAGAAAAATCATAAAAGTGGTTTACGCAACACCTACTCTAGCTGCAGGAGTTAATTTACCAGCTAGAAGAGTCCTTGTATCAATTAAAAGATATGATTCCACGAAGGGTAGGAGAGCGAATATCAGTATCTCGGAATACAAGCAAATGGCTGGGAGAGCTGGGAGACCTCAATACGATGAGGTAGGTGAATCAATAATCATTGATGCTTCAAGCGTTGATGAAGGATTTAAGTATATATCATCTGAACCCGAACCAGTGAAGGGAAACATGCTGAGTGATCGAAGCTTGAGAATACATGTTTTATCAGCAATTGCGTCAGGTGAAGCGAACAATATTAGTGAAATCCTCGAGTTATTCGAGTACACGTATACAGCAAAAACAAGTAGATGCATTGATATTACCAGTGAAGTAGAGGAACTCGTTGAATTCCTCGAAAAACTAGGGATGGTTAAAACATCAGCTGGAAAAGTGAATCCGACAAGACTAGGAAAAATAACTTCATTCAGTTACGTTGACCCATTAACAGTCAGTATATACATGAAGTATAAACCCATTAATTACAGTGACTTATACATGCTTCACCTGGTAGCATTGACACCGGATTTCACGCGGAGTGCTACATATGTTCCAAGCAAGGTAGCTGCACTATACGAAGAATTAGCTGAAATATACTCTAGTAACGGGTATCTAATGCCTCACTCCACGGAGTTCTATGATTACGATGATTGGTTAAGGGGATTTATACACGCATTAGCGCTGAATGACTGGATAAACGAGAAAAGCGAGGACGAAATAGTCAGCAAGTACATGCTTGGACCAGGTGACTTATATAATATGAAGGATACAGCGAGCTGGATCACAAATGCTCTCGGAAAAATAGCCGGTATAATGGGGGATGTGTCATACAATAAGAAGCTGTTAGAGCTATCGCAGAGAATTGAGAAAGGAGTAAAAGCAGATGCATTGGAGTTAGCGTCACTGAAGTACATAGGTAGAGTTAGAGCAAGGTTACTGATAGAAAACGGCATTAGAACACTTGAAGAACTCGCTAAAACACCAAGGAAGAGAATAGCGACGATTCCAACATTTGGTCCAAGAATCGCTGATGAAATACATAGGCAACTCAAAGAACTCGGATTTAACCCAGTCGAGTAATGAAAACAGGTATAAAAATCCTCACCGCTTTAATACTCAATAGGCGCCGCCGTAGCTCAGCCTGGTGGAGCGCCGCCCTGGTAAGGCGGAGGTCCCGGGTTCAAATCCCGGCGGCGGCTTATACTATGTTCTCTCAGTAATTCTCACTATCATGTTCCTGTATCATAGTGTGCATGAATACATTGTTTGATCCATCATAATTATGAGAAAGCACTATCAATAAAGCTTTGACTCTAACTCTTCAACTGTGAAAACAATTAAATCATGAAGGGCCCGGGCCGGGATTTGAACCCGGGACCTCCGGGTATCAGTCCCCCCTTCATCTCGGGGGTCCACAGCCCGGCGCTCTATCCAGGCTGAGCTACCCGGGCCATATTTTTAATGTTTTATGGCCTGGGGTCTTCATCTATCTGTTCGGGCCCTTTACTCACTATTTTAAATTAGAGGTTTTAACTATTTTTAAACTTATTATTTAATCGGTGTAAGTTTGAGTAAGCCTCGCGAAGTATATTTACCAGTACATGTTATTTCATGCAGTGAGAAAAGCGAGTGTCCATACTTTGAGGTAGTTGAATACCGTGGAGAAGTTGAAGCAACGTGTGTCGCGTTCTGTAAAGCTACTGGTAAATACTTAACTAAGTCTTTTGCTAGGAAGTGTATTGCTTCATGGGAGACTTGTCCATTCAAGCAAATTACTGATTCTCAGTGATCTTGATTATTCTCAGTCTTCCAACTCTTTTCTCGGTAATTAAACCCTTTGATATTAATCTCTCAATAGACCTAGTTAACGTGTAGTAGCTTAAACCAGTCTCCTTCTTCAAAGTGTTGAAATTGCATTGCTTATATCTCGCTACTATACTTAATACTAATTTCTCGGGGTTACGTTTAGAAACCAAGTTCCCGCCTCTTCTTTATTAACTCAACTATGTAATTTTCGAGTGCATCAAGTGGACCATAGTGTATGGTGATCAAAGTTGTTCTCCCACGGTGTCCGCGCCCACTTGGCTGAGCTAAAATTACTCCGGCTTTAGAGAGGTTTTGAATATACTCATATAATTGCGTGTGTCTACGCGGTATTTCACCATATGTTTCACATATTAATTTATATTCATCTTCAACCTCCCCCATTTTTACCTCTTTTCTCCCACTTCTCCTCAGTAATCTCACGATGCTAAGTAACACGAATAACTCGTGGAGTGAACTATACCTTATTACTTCGCTTACACTGACTATTTCTCTGGATAAACTCATTAAGGCTTTTCTAACGTGTTCGATCAGTATTCTCTTCGCTCCCTCTTTTTCAGCTAAATCACCGGATAACAACAGTATTTCGAGGGCGTGTCTAGCATTGCCTCCTCCACCTTTATCTACGCCCTCGTATTCAGCTATGAATTTTAACACGTCTTCATCATATACTCCATCATATAGTGAGAGAGAAGCCCGGTACTTTAGTATATCGTATAATTGGTTTGAAGAATATGGTTCTAGTTTAATTATGTGTCTTAGCAAGTAGCCCTCTGTAACAGGGTCTAGGAATGCTAGTTTAGATGTATCAGTAGCTATGAACATGAAATTAACGTGCTTTGTTCCCTCGTATGCTTCATAGGTTCTAGCCAGGAAGTAAACGGCCTCACTCCGCGATACGCTGGCGAAGTAGTGGAATTCATCTAATGCAACTATAACGTACTGATCTAGCTCCTCTAGGTATGAGAGTAATGCATCAAACATTTCCTTAGCTGAAAGACCCCTGGGAGGTAAAGGAATAGCTAGTTGCCTAGCTATATCGTATATTATATTATATAATGTCCTATTCCTATGGCAGTTTACGTGAACATATGAAACACTGTAGCCTTTCTCGCGTGCCATTCGAGTGAAGATCTTACCGAAGAGCTTGGAGAGAGCGGTTTTACCGGTTCCAACTCCCCCTATGATTAGTACTCTTTGAGATACGCTACCAGGGTCGTATACGAGGTGTTTAAAGTATGATACGAGTTCTCTCAACTCGTTCTCTCTATGTGGTAGTTTATCCGGTAAATGCTCCGGCATAAGGCTTTCTCTGCTCTTGAATAGAGACGGCTTACTTATTTCTTCCTCTATAATGCGCCAGGCATCGCTCATAGTTACGGTTACACCAAAACTTTCACTTATCTACTCTTAATACTAGCCTTAAAAACGGATTGACAATCACCTAATCCCACGTAAATCACGTTGTTGAAGCCCTCGAAGTATAGGCAAGTATTAGCTTTAGAATCGTGGTCAATGTTCATTGATTTAAGCATTTTCACCGCTAAGCTGAATAATTCCTCGCTAAAGCCTCTCAACCCCCTTATTCTAACTTTCAGCTTAATTCTCCTAGGTAGAGGTAACTTCGAAAAACACGCTGCTAAATCCTCAACACTAAGCGGGTAGCTAAGTGCACAATATATGGGTATAATGTTCTCCACGAAACCATACTCTCTGTGAGATGAAACCGCGTAAGCTTTATCAGGTGTCAGCGTTGTGTAAACGAATAATACGCCTTTAAACGGTGATTCACGTACTTCAACGCCTGGATCTCTCGGGTATATGACATTTCCTATTTCATGTTCACAGTACTCAACACTAGTACTTCTACAAGTTACTATCAGCTTAGGCGTTTTCTCCAATAGCACCAACCTTTAAAATATGTTTGTATTCTTATTTTTACGTGTTTAATAGTATGTTCATTACTGATTATGAATAAATACTAGGTGGTAGTGTTGATTAATAGTAAAGAAGTATGTAGAGTATTTAGAGAGATATCTGCGAGAGTAGCTAAAACCCTCCGAGATTATTACGGGAGAGAAGAGTATAATGAAATCATTGGATTAGGAGTAAGCGGAGATGTATCTAGGAGAATAGATATCTTATCGGAAGACATGATTGAGGAGGAGTTAGAGAGAAGAGGGTTTAAGGCATGGTTAGTGGGGGAAGAAAAAGGCGTTAGAAGAATCGTCAATAAACCGGATATAGTAACGCTAGTAGATCCACTAGACGGTAGTTTAAACTACGCTAGTAATATACCGTTTGCATCAGTGTCAATTGCTGTTTACCCATATGGTGTCAACAATATAGTTAACCCAGTTTACGGAGTAGTATACAATATATTCACTGACGATGTTATTGAGTTTTGTCAGAACGAAGTATACTTTAATAATTCAAGGATCAAGAGCTACTTAGGTAAAGGATTAGAGGTACTTTCAATATATACTGAGAATCCTGAGCACCTTAAATTAGTGAGAGAAGCTTTCGCAGGTTCAAAGTTTCATTTGA
The DNA here is from genome assembly GCA_023269825.1 of Desulfurococcaceae archaeon. Classification (GTDB taxonomy): domain Archaea; phylum Thermoproteota; class Thermoprotei_A; order Sulfolobales; family Desulfurococcaceae; genus UBA285. The sequence continues at coordinate 864,512 of JAGDWI010000001.1, read as the reverse complement.
AAACTAGAACTATGGGTTCCGCATCAATTGAGGCATCTTACGCAGCAATAGGTTTAATCGGCGGATTTATGCATTTAACTGGTAGGTTGAGGAACAGTGATATTGCAGTAGCATTAGCGATAGCGGCGAAACTAGGTACCAGTGTATACGCTGAACCAGATTTACTTAGTTTAAGAGTTGATGATATTCAGAAAATCGATAAAGTAGTGGTTGCTTCACCTTTAAACCCTATTTGGAAAATTGTTAGCGAATTATAGTGCATTTAGTACTTTATCGAGATTTTTCGACAAGACTCTGCAGCCCTTCTTTGTGACAACAACTAATTCTTCGACGCGTACCCCGTATTTTCCGGGAAAATATACTCCTGGTTCAACGGTGACAACCATGCCGGGCTCTAGAGTAGTATTATTCCCTGTTCTCAAGTATGGTGGTTCATGTACAACTACTCCTACGCCGTGTCCTAAACCGTGGATGAATCTATCTCTTAGACCATACTTATCAAGTGTTTTCACAGCCGACTCGTGTACGTCTCCAGCTTTTACTCCTGGTTTGATGGCATCTATCGCTGTTTCCAGCGCTTCAACAACTGCTTCAATGCTGTTTTTCTCATCCTTAGTTGGTTTCCCCCACGTGATCATCCTAGTTATGTCGCTGCATCTCCCATTCACTTTAACACCTACATCTAATAATACGAGGTCTCTGCTTCTCAGAACCCTATTGCTTGGTAGAGCGTGAGGATAAGCGTTATTGGGTTTAAACACAATTATAGGATCAAAAGCTAATCTCTCTACACCGTTTTCTCTAACAGTTTTCTCGAATAAACCAGTTAAAGAGGTCTCAGCGACTCCATCCCGTAAACCCGCGTATACAGCTAAAATACCTCTAGCTGTTACTTTTACTGCTTCGCGAATGGATTCTATTTCTTTACTTGATTTAATCATTCTCGTTCTCCAAACATGGTTGGATATGTCAACACTTTTCTCTCCAATAACGCTGTAAATGGTTTTCTGCAGTGGGCTTGGATGAGAAGCATCGAAACCTATTTTCTCTTTTTCCCTATATTTTCCAACTATTTCGCCCCAATCTAGTTCAACCACTGGGGCGTCAACTAGTTTAGTTGTCTTAGATACAGCGTACACGTTAACGGTTTGAGGGAGATGATCCCGGTATCTATAGTACTCAAGTAGTGGAACATAGAGAGAAATACTATCCTCCTTCTTCTCGTAGACTAATAATGCAACACCGTCCGCGAGAGTTGGTACTTCAGTAAAATACTCTACATTATCTGGAGCACTCAGAATCAAGACATTTAAGCCAGCTTCTTCAGCGATAACTTTCAACTTATTTAACACGTATTTCACCCTGTATTTAAACTAGTATATTCCTAAGATAAAAAGGAAAACATTAGGGATGGTAAAGTGAGCGGGAAAACTTTTAACTGCCCGAAGGATGGCACAGTGATGTCGCTTGTATATGAATCAGAGAAAATAGGTAACTTAGTTAAAGTATCCCTCTACTACAAGTGTTCAACGTGCGGTTATAGAAGAGACTTGGAGAAACTGGAATTACAGCGTGATGAGCAAGGAGTAGTAATCAAGAAGTTTACTCGGGTATCTCAGTAGTTTTTCTATTTCTCCTAGATGCTAGTTCGCTGAGTATTTTTTCAACGACTTCGCGGTTGTTTCTCGGTACTTTGATAACATAGTACTCCTTGTTAAGCGGTTCAATAATGATAGCATCTTCACCGTTAACGTCTAATAGTTTCGAGATAACTTTGTTAACAATGCCTCCAGGAACCCTTAACGAGTCGCTTTTACCCAGGGAAGGAACAGATGACGCTGTCTCACCAGCTAATATGTACCTAGTTGTACGCCTATTCTTTGTGATAGTTGTTTGCTCTATTTTCCTAGTTATAAGCATCCATTCACCATTACGTAGCTTCACGTATATCTTCATGATTTTACACCCGCTAAACTCCATTGGATCTAATGAAACTACTCTTCTTGAACCCCATGTGTGTTTCACTTCGTAAACCAAAATAATATTAGAGTGTAAAAAATCATATGTGAGATGGGATGACCTAGCAGGAACGTGCTGAAACATGATGTAAGGTGGAGCGACGGGGACCGCTGGGTTAACTATGCATTGGTTCCATCAATATAAACTCCTTTCCTAATTATCATTGTATCGGTGTAAACATGAATTACCCTGATGTAGTGAAGGAAATAGAGAAAATGCTGTGGCCTCGTCCACTAAAACTATTCACCGCGGGGCCTGTGTCATGTTTCCCAGAGGTATTAGAGGTAATGAAGATACAGATGCTTAGTCACCGTTCATCCGAGTACCGTGAATTACACAAGGACACTGTTAAAAAACTCGCTGAGTTCCTCGAAGCGAGAAAAACAACGGTTTTACTGATACCTGCGAGCGGCACTGGCTTCATGGAGGCGAGTATTAGAAATGCTGTTTCTCCCAGGGGCAAAGTATTAGTCACAGTTATAGGTGAATTTGGGCACCGGTACAAGGAAGCAGTTGAACGAAATGGGAGAATTCCCATAGTATTAGAGAAACCTCTGGGTAAACCTGTTCTACCATTTGAACTAGATGAGGCTTTAAGGAAAAACCCGGACGTGGAAGCTGTTACAATAACATATAATGAGACGAGCACAGGTGTACTAAATCCACTTAAAGAACTCGCAAAAGTTGCAAAAGAGCATGGAAAACTAGTATTTGTTGACGCGGTTTCCGCTATGGGTGCAGCTGAGTTAAAAGTAGATGATTGGGGGTTAGACTTGGTTTTCGCTAGTAGTCAGAAAGCGTTCGGTGTTCCACCTGGTTTAGCTATGGCTGCCGTTAGCGAAGAAGTATTCGAGAAAGCTAAGAAAATACCGGATAGAGGATTATACTTTGATTTACTTGAAATCAAGGAGTTTCTTGAAACACAATGGTCTACTCCAACTACTCCTCCAATACCACAGATCGCTGGTTTAAACGCAGCGTTGAGAATAGTTGAAAAAATAGGTGGAAAAGAAGCGTGGCTAAGGATGTACGCGGAGCGAGCGGAGAAAATAAGGAGAGGCGTAATAGAGCTAGGATTACAGTTATTCGCTGAACCCGGCTACTATAGTCCAACAATAACAGTTGTTTATAATCCACCAGGCGTGAAGGGACCCGTGATTTACGAGGAATTAAGGAAGAGAGGTATAGAAATCGCGAGGGGATACGGAAAAGTCAAAGACATTACTTTCAGAATAGGTCACATGGGTTACATAACGAATGATGATATCAAGTTATTGTTTGATGCGCTGAGAGAAGTGCTAGTAAACATAGGTTACAAACCTGCATCTTAGAGTAAGCATTTTTCACTCTAATACTTTGTCTTCTCTCACCATGAATAACGCTTTATTGTATGAATTATTAGAGTTCACCAAGTGATGCTTATTTAAAAATAGTGTTCTCCTCTCTCAAGTATTCCTGAGGAGAATGAATTTTCCTTATTTTAATGAGTGTCGAGTTTAAAACCGCTCCTCCATATTTATCTACATCATCGTTGAGCAGAATGTTGATTCTTTCACCACTATATGTGAGTGCCTGTCTCGGCGCCCATGCAACTCCTTTGGAAAGACCGGGGTCTATTATGGCTCTCATTACAACTTTACCTTTATCATTGTATACTTCAACGAGATCACCTGTTGATAAATCGAGATTGCGTGCATCATCTGGATTAACGTGTAACTCGCCCTTAATGGATCCATAGACGTCTTCGAACTGCGTATGTATGTAGAGTGGATGCGCTGATGTTACTAGTACGAGTTCGCTGTTTCCACCTATACCCTCTCGCATTGGTAAATTTAGCTCTCTACACCACTTACTCAATGAACAATGGAACTCTATTTTTCCAGATGGAGTTTGGTAAATACTCTTGGGTTTTGGTTTAAGCTCTATGAACCCTTTCCTAAGTAGTTCATCCAGGTTTTTATTTCCAAGAGCTACTTTAAGCAAATGAATTGGTTCTAGGCAAAGATCACTATACTTGCTTGGCACCATTCTCTTAGTTAATTCACACATCAACTGATATTCCCCAATGGATTCTCCAAGTGGATCTATAGCGGGTTTATTTAAGTAAACAATGTTGTGTGTATAACTGAAAACAACGTCGAATTTTTCATAGAAGGTTGGTGCTGGTAGAACTAAGTCAGCTAATTTAGCTGTATCACTCCAATGTGTCTCATGGACAACAACGAATACATCGTTTCTTCTCAGTCCTTCAACGACTTTGCCAGCGTTTGGTAGAGTTGCAACTGGATTATGTAGATGTATATATACGAACTTATAGTTTCCATTAGCAAGCTCTACGCCAACTTTCTCCATGCTGATAATTTTTCTAGGATTCCACGCTAAACTTCCATCTACTTCCGCTAAGTTTATTGGTAACCCATCAGTGTTACTATAGAAGAATGCTCTGTGTAATCCAAGTAATGCAGGGATTATTGATATCAATCTAACTATTTCTCCACCGCCATATCTTCTCTGGAGCCCGTAACCTATGAGTATGGTGAAGGGTTTATTGGAATGCATTCTATCAGCTAAATCAATTATTTTAGTTTTAGGGACACCTGTGATTTCTTCTATGATATTTAAATCGTATTTTTCAAGGCGTTTAACAAGTTCATTGAATCCATATGTGTATTTACTGATGAACTCTTTATCCACGTAGTCTTTCTCAACTATGTACTTCGCGATACCTAGTGCTAAGTAACCATCGGTTCCGGGTTTAACTTTAATGAAGTCTGAGCTTTGCTTTGCTGTCTCAGTGCTCCTTACATCAATGGTTACTATGAATCCTCCTTTCTCCTTAACCTCGAGGACTCTCCTCCATAAGTGAATAGCGCTTACCGCTGGGTTGAATCCCCACGCAATAATCATTTTCGACTCATCTATATCTCTTGGAAAAGCACCGTAGGTTGATCCGTAGGTGTATCTAAGAGCCATACTTCCATTGTGATCACATATACTTCCATCAGTTTGCGTAACTCCCAGGAAATTCCATAACCTCCTACTAGCATATCTAGTAATAATGCCCCTGTTCCCAGCGTACTCTAAGAATAGAGCTTTCTCCGGGCCGTGAATCTCTAAAACCTCGCGTAGCTTGGATACTAGTATTTCCAGGGCTTGATCCCAGTCTATTCTCCTGAATACTCCATTATTAACCCTAATAAAAGGGTAGAGAACTCTACGAGGTGAATATACTCTTTCAATGTCTCTCGCTGCTCTAGGACATAGGATTCCCCCCGTATACCAATTATCTGCTGCTTCAATCTTAGTGATTCTATTATCACTAACGTATACTCTCAGCGCGCAAGTATCATAGCAGTCTCTTGGGCAACCGATTAAAGTACTTTCCATTCTTCCACCATTAATGAGAAACATTGCTTACTATTTAATCGTAGTTTACAATACAAATGGTTGCGTAGTTTAGAACACATTAATTAACATATTTGTTTCATGGTTATCTAATGCGATTCGCGTTTTCCAGCTAATTGTTTAAAACATTATTAAGTTCACTAACTCTTGTTCATTTAGTATTCATGTAAGGATTTTACTTCTCGATACTTAATGATTTCTTAGATGATAACATGCTCACAAGGGGGATTACCTATGGTTAAAGTACTAATTGCAAGCAGAATCCATGAAAAAGGAGTTGAGTTACTAAAAAGTAATGGTTTAGAGGTCTCCATGGTTGATGAACCAAGCGAGGATGAACTAGCTGAGTTAATTAAAGGATACCATGGGCTCATCGTGAGAAGTAAACCCCTTGTTACTAGGAAAGTAATAGAGTCAGCTGATAAACTCCTAGTTATAGCAAGAGCCGGTGTCGGCGTGGATAACATTGATGTTGAAGCAGCTAGATCCCGCGGCATTGAAGTAATAACAGTCCCTGAAGCCACTACTGTCAGCGTTGCTGAGTTAACTATAGGTTTAATGATTGCTGTTGCTAGGAAAATAGCTTTCTGTGATAGAGAAATGCGGCGGGGGGCGTGGCCCAAGAAGCATGGAGAAGGATTCGAGCTAAGTGGTAAAGTTCTAGGAGTTATTGGTGCGGGTAGAATAGGTGCATCTGTTGCTAGAATAGCTAAACATGGTTTAAACATGGGAATAGTGTATTATAGTACTACTCGGAAACCGTGGCTAGAAGAAGAACTAGATGCTAAGTATCTACCACTAGATGAATTACTGAAAACAGCGGATGTTGTAACCATACACGTCTCGCTCACAAACGAAACTAGACACATGATCAACGAGGAGAAACTAAGACTCATGAAGAGAAACGCCATATTAATTAATACTTCGAGGGGAGCAGTAATAGATACAAACGCGTTAGTTAAAGCCCTGAAGGAGGGTTGGATAGCGGGCGCTGGATTAGATGTCTACGAGGAAGAACCACTACCCAGAGATCACCCATTAACTAAACTAGACAATGTTGTATTAACACCACACATAGGGGCAAGCACGCATGAAGCACAGGAAAGAGCAGGAGTACAGATCGCTGAGAAACTCGTACAGTACTTTAAGCAGAAAGAACTACTCAAATAAATAGAATAATGCAAATAAAGAGTAGAAACACCACCGCGAAAACCTTTATAAACCACAAAATACACAAAAACAAAACGGCGGGGCAAAACAGCGGGGTAGGGCAGCCTGGTAGCCCGCGGGAGGAGCACGCCGCAAAGGCTACTCCCGCGAAGCTCATAAGAGGGCTGCCGGGCCCTCGGAGTCACAGAGAACGGGTTTAAACCGTCTCGGAGAACCCGAGGTCGGTGGTTCAAAGTGGGGGATGCCCGCTCCTTCCTTCTATTTTTACAACTGAGATTTAGTCGTAACGAGTTCCCCAGATAAAACGTCTTAGTATTAATGAACAACTCCAACGCGTGATTAGCTCTCACCAATGCGTTGAAAAGCTTATAAGGCTATTTATATTAAAGTAATCCCCTGGGGCGGGCATCCCCCAGGAAAATCCACCCCCCGCTATTAGTCCCGCCGCTAGGCGGGCCCCGCCATCTCCCTTTATTTTACTGTGTTTTTTCGTGCGAGACTGCTGGCTACCCTTTGTTCATTGATATGCAAAGAATAAAAAAGATCAAGGATATGGTTAATTACCTGAGATATGAATCTGATTCAGCTTTATGTCAGTGTTTTCAAATAGAATTCACAACCAGGCAGGTACTCTAATGTTGTTTCAAGTTAAGTTATATCTCTGAGTATATGGATTTTGCTTATTGCATCTATTTATATGGTTGAATATTGATTAAACGAGGATTGAACACAGGTGTATTAGCCTTGGCTAAGCTGTGTGGATGGATTATTAGGAAAGCGAGAGTTGGAAAAGTTTTAATTGTGGAGGTCTGCGGTAATAACTCTAAGCCATATGTTCTAGCTTTAAAGGAGGATAGAGATCGAGAACTCTACGCTGTAGCTGAACCATTGGATATAGGTTCCGCGATATGTTTCGAGGGTGAACTCGCATCAGAGCAGAGAAGTAAAAGGGGCATTGAATACGTTGCGACTAGAATAGAAGTTTATGCTAAACCAATTGAGCATCTTCCTGTTGATATAGCGGGTAAAGTTCCAGCATTACTCGAGACTAGGATAAAGTATAGGTGGTTGCTTGCTAGGAACCCTGTGGAGAAAGCTATATTTAAAATAAGAACAGGTGTATTGAAAGCAGCTCGAGAATACCTTGAGAAAAACGGGTTCGTAGAGGTTCAAACACCTAAAATTGTTGCAGCAGGTGCTGAGGGAGGTGCAACATTATTTAAAGTGCAATACTTTGAGAGAGAAGCTTACTTGAGTCAAAGCCCCCAACTATACAAGCAAATGCTAATATCGAGTTTTGAGAGAGTGTACGAGATAACGCCTTACTTCAGGGCTGAGAAATTTAATACAACAAGGCACCTCAATGAATCATGGGGAATAGATATTGAACAAGGCTTCATTAACGGAGTAGAAGACGTTATGCAAACAGCGGAAAACCTCGTTTCGTACATAGTGGATTTTGTTAGAATCAATTACAAGGATGAACTAGAAATACTTGGCGTAAATTTACCAAAGTTAACTCCACCATTTAGGAGACTGAAGTTCACTGAAGCAGTGGACATTTTGAGGAGCGAAGGAATCGAGGTAAGCGAGGTAGAAGATCTAAGTGACGCTGCCGAGAAGAAACTCGGTGAAATAATGGCCGAGAAAAAACACGATCTATACTTCATAGTTGGATTCCCGTGGACTTCAACGGCTTTCTACTACATGAGAGAAGAAGATAAAGTATACACAAGGAAATTCGACTTTGATTATAAAGGACTCGAAATAGCGAGTGGGGGGCAGAGAGAACATAGATATGATAAATTAGTGGAAGCCCTGAGAGAGAAAGGATTAAATCCAGCTGACTTCGAGTTTTACTTGGAGGCGTTTAAATACGGTATGCCTCCTCACGGTGGATTCGGTTTAGGTGTGGAAAGATTAATCATGAAAATGCTTAACTTGGAGAACATTAGGGAGGCGATAATGTTTGTTAGAGATAGAACGAGGATTACTCCATAAAAAACTACATCCTTGGATCCTTTATGCCGAGCCAGTTTAGCAGTAACTCGTATGCTTTAAACTTAGACACTATTCTAGATCCAGAGGGGCCGGGTTTCTTTGTGTAGAATGCGTTGACCTCGTATACTGTTCCATAGGTTTCTCTATCAAGAGCTATTTTACCTAATCTAACGAGGTCAACTAGTAGACCAGCTAGTGCAGGGCTATCGTTTATTCTCCAAACAACGTATAGTTCATCTTTGAACTCGCCGAAACTATAGTACTCTATAATCATGGCGACGAATTTCTTATCTCCTAATGGTTCCAAGTAACCTGTGGGCCTGATGTAATTGGGTGCTTCATACCCAAGTATATCGGATACAAGAGCGCTTTTCGTTTTTTTCTTCATGATGTTTCTCTCAGGTAAATTCAGTGCCAAGAAATCGGTGTTTCCGCCAATGTTAAATTGCGCTATATCAATGACTTTTCTATTGCGCTCATACATGTGTTCAAGTAAATCTGCAGTTAAAGGAGTTGCACCCGTTGAACCATCATCACCAAACACGACTCCTCTACTAATCTTATATAGCTCAACGAAAGCTGGGTCATTGGCAATAGGTGACGGTATAGCGTTAACGAAGACAGCGTTCTTATACTTTGAAGAATATAAAGCAGTCATGTATGCATATGTTTGAGAAGCCGTTAACCCGGCTGCTCGAAATCTTTCATGTAACTCGTTGATGTTTCCAACAGGTTCCACGGGTTCAGTTGTCATAGTGTTGACTACGACGTCTACTCCGAGGCTTCTCCACTCATCAATTATTTCCCAAACCGCTTTCTCGTAATCCATTAATTCCTCTCTGCCACGCGCTTTGAACGGTAAGCCCTTTAAGCTATTTAAATGTATTCCTCTCTTCACGATGAGGTCTTTAAGTGTACCGGGTATGGGGCCGTTTCCCTCATAGTATTGTTTGGCCAGCTCATATATTGTTCTCCCAACTTTAGATTCATCGACGTCATAAGCTGAAACTACTTCTATATCACTATACTTGTACGGTAACCAGTTTCTCAGAGGTACACCGTAATCGGAGATCTCGTTTCGCTTTAGTTTCTCGAGGCCAACCTCGAAGTGAAGTGCAACCAATCCTTGTCCGACAATTGCAACTTTGATCAAGCGAACCACCTCACAACTTGAGTTTTGCAACTACTTCCTCCAGAAATACAATAGCTTTGTGAAAAGCCTCAATACCCGTCTCCGTGAGTTTATATCTCTGCTCTTCGCCTTCTTTAATCCTTGATAGTAGTCCATCTAGCCCCATTCTATACACAACTGTGTAAACTGTGACAGCGGGTGGATCTATTGAGAATCTCTCCCTGAGCTTCACTTTAATATCGTATGCTCTAAGCGGGTTTTTCTCCTCCATGAGTATTTTAATGATGTAAAGCCATAAGTTTTCAACTGTTAGTTTTCTCTGAAGTCTTATCAAAGCCCTAGGCGTTTTATCACTCATTCTTTTCACCCATCAATATTATATTTATGATCGTAAATATAAGCTTTTCCACCGCAACTCTAAATACTCCATGTAAAAATTTATTAAATTGATATATTTCACAATTCCCACGGTGTAAACATGAAAATAGTGTTGATAGGTCCCCCAGGGGCTGGAAAAGGTGTCTATGCTCAGTACTTCAGAGATAAATACTGTATACCACATATAAGTACAGGCGATATTTTCCGCGAAGAGATATCTAAAAACACTGAGTTAGGAAAGAGAATAAAGTCGTATGTTGAACAAGGATTACTAGTACCAGATGAGATCACAATTGAAGTTGTCAAGAGGAGACTTGAACAACCTGATACTTTAAACGGCTTCATATTAGATGGTTTTCCAAGGACACTGAACCAAGCTAAAGCACTGGATGAAATAACGTCGATTGATGCAGCCATACACTTAGTTGTCTCAGAGGAAGTGGCAGTTAAGAGATTGAGTGGTAGAGTTATATGCCCGGTTTGCGGTCGAGTATATAATCTATACTATGAACCCAAACCCAAATTCGATGAACAATGCGATTACGATGGAGCAAAACTAATGAGGAGAAAAGACGATGAACCAGAGGTTGTTAAGCAACGGTACCGTGTATTTTACGATACTTTTGCACCTATCTTAGAGTATTATAAGAACACCAGTAGGCTAATAGAAGTTAACGCTGATAAATCAATTAAAGAGATCACTCCGCTATTAGAGCGCATACTAATCGAGAATAAAATACTTAAATTGAAGCCATGTAGAGAAGTGAAACTAGAATAACCTCGCTAAGCAATATTTAGTATTGATGTATCATTTTTCCATGGTAACGCGTTATTCTCGACGATAAGCAATCCTTGCACTCTTCGGGTATATTGCATTTAATGTGGCTATTTTTAAGTGGTATCATTGTTTTCTCGTGTAGAACACCGTATTCAATCATAATTTCTTTTACTTCGTTGATAACTGTTTTCAGTGCATCAATGAATTCCATTATTTCCTGTTTCTCTTTCCCAATCAGTACTATTTGTACTTCGCCGTGATTAGACCTAAAAGCTATTAGAACCCTGTTGCATTTCAGCAAGTTATCTAGTACATCGTCGGGTACATTTCCATTTATTTTTATGACAGCGATTTCTTTTCCAATAATATTGCTTGATATCATTAAACCGGGTGAAACAATGTGTTTTGAAAACAAGGAACTAGTCTTCCTTCTAACATAGCTATAGCTTAATCCCGTTTTCTCTGAGACCGCTCTTAAGCTTACTCCAGGGTTATCAATTAGCATAGATATTATTTTTAAAACCTTCTCATTGTTTTCAATACTGTTGTTCAACTTTCCTACCATGAAATTGTTCATTTTAAAAACCCTTATTAAGCAGGAGGCCTCTAAACTCATTAACTCGATGTGAATATAGTATAATTACCGTTTTGAACAGATTAAATAATGGGGTTAAATGGGTAAATGCATTAGTTGCGAAGCATCATCACCAGTAATTAGTGACGTTATAGGTTTGTGTGTTAATTGCTTGAGAAAAGGCATTAAACCACCGAGAAATATACACGTAGAGTCTAGATCAAAGTTCATGCTCCCAGCTTACTTGGATGAACCCGGTGGAGTAAAATGCAGTGTATGTGGGAGAAGATGCACACTTAAACAAGGTAGCCAAGGATATTGTAACTACAGATTAGAATCAAAAGGAGCAATTCGAACATCGACGATGGTATACAGCGATGCCATTGGATTATACTATTATGATCCTCATCCAACGAACTGCGTTGCATTCCCAGTTTGTCCAGCTATAACTGGTCGAGGTTACCCGGAGTATTCTTTATCACCGAAAGGGGAGCATGGTTACTACAACATCGCCGTATTCTATGGTGGGTGCAACCTAGACTGCTTATATTGTCAAAACTGGGAGTATAGGGAAATGGCTTATAGAGGTAGACCGAGGTTAAGTATAGATGCACTCGTAAACGCTGTTAATGAGAAGACAACATGTGTTTGCTATTTCGGAGGTGACCCGGGGCCGTTTGCACCTCACGCTCTATTCGCTTCGAAAAAGATGATGGCAAAAGCGCGATCAATAGGGTTAAGGGTCTTCAGAGTATGCTGGGAAACAAATGGATTATGGAATCCGAGTCTACTCGAAGAAGCAGCGAGGTTAAGTCTGATCTCTGGGGGAATAGTTAAAATAGACTTCAAAGCATGGAGCCCTGAGATATATAAGGCTCTGTGCGATGTCGAGGAGAAACACGTATACGTGATAAGGAGCAACATTGAACTCGTAGCGAAACATATGGGTAAGAGAAAAGAGCCCCCATTATTGGTTATATCGACACTACTAGTACCAGGGTACATTGACGAGTATGAAATAGATCAAATGACCAAGTTCGTAGCCAGCATAAATAGTGAAATACCGTATGTTTTCCTCGGATTTCACCCCGATTACTTGTTAACAGATTTACCTTCAACTAGCAAGAAACACGCGGAGAAAGCGGTAAAAATAGCTAGAGAAAACGGGTTAAAGCGCGTCTATGTTGGAAACGTATTTCTATTGGGAAACGCGTATTGAAACCAAGGAACCGATACTAAACCATAAGAGTCATCATCGTTCAGGATTAATGAAACAGTGTTAAACGAATCTTTTTCCTGGGATACGAATAAGCTATGTTGAGAAACAATGATGTAAAACATAATCTCAAAGTATAATTCTAGTAGATAAAAAAACCAGGTGCTTTGATGAATAGAACTACAATCTCCTCTTGATGTACTCTATGTCTTTTGATTCCAGTCGCCAACCAATTGAGCCCAGGATTTCCTGAACATGATCTATTTTCTCCGATTTAGGTATTGCTACTACATTTTTATGACTTATCAAGTAGTTTAAAGCTACTTGTATTGGTGTCTTCCCGTATTTAGAAGCTATCGACGTCAATACGGCGTTAGTTGCAACAGAACCTTTTTCAAGTGGAGTATAAGCTTGAATAGTTACATTATTCTGTATGCAGTATGGTAGTAATTCTTTTTCAACGTAGAGTCTATTTAAGACACTGTAATGTACTTGGTTGACTACTATTTCATGTTTTCTAGTGGCTTCAAGGGCTTTTCTGAGCTGAGCTAGATCGAAGTTACTTACACCTATATACCTTGTTAAACCTCTTTCAGCTAAGATCTCGAAGTTTTGGACTTGTTGCTGTATACTTACTCTCTCATTGGGCCAATGAATGAGGAATAGATCAACATAAGTTACTCCCAGTCTACGCAATGACGCCTCAGCTGCTCTAACGATTTTATCTTTATCATCTAATCTATCAGGTAGCATTTTAGTAGTAATAAATAGTGCATCTCTCCCAGCATCTTTAACTAATCTACCTACGAATTCTTCCGCACGGCCCCCGTCATACATTTCAGCGGTATCAATTAAGTTTACTCCATGCGTAATCGCGTATATGAATGCATCGAATGCTTTATCATAGGATCTAATGGCGTAAGTTCCTAATCCCACGGCGAGCACTTTGTCCGAACCAATATTCTTATAGTCTGATGGATCGTAGAACTCCAGCAAGAGTTTCAACCCATTTAATTAAATACTCCTCGAAAAATGATATACTTTTCCAGCTCAAGCAATCAACTAGTAATTTAAATAGGTTGATTGCCTAGTGAATACTTGAAGCGTGATTACAATGCGAAAAGAGAACAAAACAATTAATGGAGGATTCTTCATTGTGACGAATAGTGGAGTAATTAGTGTGGAGAAACATGATCATGCGGTAGATGTCGCCGAAAAGCCCTGTGCGAGATGTATATTTAAAAACTTCTGCGGGAAATTCAAGTGAATAAGGTAATAGTGAGAGGAGAAAAAGCAAGATTTACTTGTTTAAGGTGCGCTAAGTGCTGCAGTAGTGGACCAAACGTAGCTTTAACTGTTTACGATATATGTAGAATATCAAAGTATTTAGGAATATCTTGGAGAGACCTTGCTGGAAAATATTTCTACGTGGTAATAGCTGATCATATACCTATAGCTATTCTACGTGGTTTAGGAGATAAATGCGTATTCCTAAATATACATAAAAACACAGCAGCATGCTCTATTTACCCAGCGAGACCTTTACGCTGTAGGTTATTTCCATTTATGCCATTATCTCCAAGCGAGACAAGTAAAATGGAGATATCGTCTATATGTCCAGGTATAGGAAGAGGGGATAACATCGACCCCCCTTGGAACGACTTGGAGTTATATGTAAGAGAAGTAAAAGACCATTACTCAAGGTTGTTCAAATTAATATTTCAGGAAAACAGTGATCCGCTGAAAGCACTAGAAATATTATTAGATGAAACATGTAAAGTAAGTTAAACTAAGAAACAGATATGACATGTCTAAGTGGAGCATTATCTGGAATAATTCTGATCCAATTATCTTCACATATTTCCCTGTCACTAATTCTTAGCAAACCATGGCTCGTGATAATTTTACACATTCCTTTTTCTCTGAAAGCATTATTGCAGACGCTGAGTAGTAAATCACTATCGCCCTCCCTTAAAGCGAATTGGAGAATAACCCAGTCCTCTAAGCGAGCTTTATCGAAATTAGTATTGAAATCACTTGGCAAAACATAGAAATAGTGTTTCCTTTTATTAACGAAGTCTAAAGATAAGATGCTCACAGAGTCTCTGTTTACAACATATATCCCCAGCCCGCCGTAGAACATTGAAGTCGTGATCACCTTTTCCAAGACGCTGAGATTCATTGGTTCATTGAGGCATATGGATAAACAAACTCGCTTTAACTGTTCATACCAGTTATGGCGAGATATGTTTGATACGATTCTTACCTCATTATCCCTGGATATAAGGACGTTTAACCTCATATTGACTACGGGTAGTGTAACAAAACCATTTAAACCATTGTAATTAAAGGAACCAAGAATTACTACTAATGGGCAACTATAGAGTTCCTTATACCTCCACAATAATATAACCCTTATCATGTTTTTATTCTGTTGATATAAAAACATATCATAGTATAAAATAATTTCAAATAAAGGGATTGAACATTGATTAAAGCTCTGCGAGTATTGGTGCTCATGCTTGTTTTATCGTCAATGATTTGCACGGTGGCTGATGCTCAGACTGTGAACAGTATATACTACAGGGTTTTCTACGATCCAATGGAAAACACTGGTTTATTGGAAGTGAGAATAACCATAAGTGCAGAGAACACGGCATGGTTCTATATTCCGATACGAGTATTTGGCGAGAACGTAATATTTGAATATCTTGGGTACAATTACACGAGTGGATTAAGGCCCCTGGGAGTAAGCTATGATGAAGCAGAATACCTGGTGGAAGTTCAAGCGCAGGGAATGGGGGATTTAATTTTATATTTCAATGTAAGCAATCTCCTCGAGCAAACAGGGTTAACTGATTACACATTATACTTGGATACTACTGGGCTCGAGTATTTAACGAGAAACATCACAGTAGAAATTACTTTGCCTGGAATATTTGAACAAGACACGGTAAGAATCCGTGGAGACGTAGAAGTATCAACTATTAAAAGCACTAATACTACGCAGTTAATAATTAAGGGTTTCGGCGAGCTAATTTCCACTCTATATATACAGTTCGAGGAGGTTACAACTACTCAACCTTCACAAAGAGTTTCATGGACACCTGTATTAATTATTGGAGTTATCGCTGTAGTATCAGCGATATTTCTTTTTATCTATTATTTCACTAGGAGAAAACCAGGCATAGTCGTGGAGCATATTGATTACACTAGGGATCAAGCGTCAATTCTAATAATTAAAGCTTTAAGGGATTCTGGGATCAAAGGTCTAACTCAAGCAGAGATATCCAAGGTGACAGGGCTTCCCAAATCCAGTGTTAGTAGGCGAATTAGGAGACTCGAGGAAGAAGGATTCGTTGAAGTTAAACGTGTTGGAAAATACAACTACGTGTTCTTAACGAATAAAGGACTTGAATTAGCGAAAAAGATACTTGGAGGGTGAAATGGGTGAAATGAGTGATTTAACTCCAATCTATGGTTTAGGATTATTCCTTGTAAGAGAAACGGGTTTAATTGAACAAGTAATTATATTTGACTACCATGATCCCCTCGAAGAGTATAAATCCATAGTAATGAATAAACAGAAACTTGAAGAAGAAAAATCGCTCTTAATGAAAAATATGCAGTATTTCCTCGATCAGGAAGAAGTCAAAATCAACGGTAAACAAGTTTACCCTAGGGTAGTGGACGTAGAGATAGGGTTTAAAAGTGATTACAAGTACCCATATATAGTTTTCTTCATAATGTTCATCGGTGAACTCAGAAAAGGCGTGAACATATATGAAGATAAATACGAACCAGACATAGCGGAGTATGATTACAGGGTTTACTGGTTCTTTCCTTTGAAAGCAAGAGTGATTAATGCTGATTTAGATGTACCATACTCTTTGATAAATAATGGTAGAGTATTATTATTCACGGTTAATAAAAACACGAAAATAAAGGGTTATGAGAAAATAGAGTTCGAAATGCAATGATCTCCCATGAGTATTGCCGAATAACTTATAAAGGAGGAATTCGTAAATTAACCAGGATGATGTGAGGGGACCTCAAAAGACGCCTGAACCAATGATGTGGGGCCAAAGCGCTGATCACAATTTACAACTAAAACCCGTCTTTAAAGCATGGAGGTAATCGGATAAATCATTAATAAATGCGTCTTCGGTTGATTAGATGATATAACTGATCTACGTTGAGGATGAATATATGCCTGCAAGGATAAACTATAGGTACTACCCATTCATCGCTACCCAAAAAGAGTTCCCCAATCTCTTCATTGAGAAACCAAGTGTACTAGTACCAGGTAATAGTGTACTAAGAGATAAAACCATTGAGGTTTTTAAAACTATTGTTGAGAATGGCGAAGTACCTGTAGAGGCATTCAGCGATCATGATGAGAGCATACTAGTGTATAACACGATACTTGATATCGTTAAATTCATCAATGATAAAAGAATTGCAAATAGAGTAGCATTAGCATACGCTAAAACAGCATCTAAAGCACTTAATGAGGAGAAGAATGAGGTATTAGTCGCAATAGCTAGTAAACTGGGATTAAAGGTGAAATTTGATGCATCGAACTTCCCGAAGATCCCGCTTGTCGTAACGGAGCAGCGGAGCGTGAGAGTATTATTTACGACGTGTCCATTTAGTTTACCGATACAAGAGTATATAATGATAGTTACTCCAAGACTAATGCATGATCAATCTTACGCATTAATAAATCACGTTGTTACAGGAGGCCGAGTATTCCTTGATCGAAACACATTTAAACGATTACTCGAAGAACACATATATTACAGTATACTGCTTCAAATAGAGAGGACGGAACCACCCAGCACCCCTGACTTCGTTGAACTCGTAGAAGGCGTGAAATCAACAATAACTAGTTACCAAGAAAAACTAATTAATAAATCCATATTTCTCGAGCTTGAACCCGGGAGAGAAAGCCTGGATTCAATCGAGAAAATAGTAGTGGAGGAGCTGTTTCCCCCATGTATTAAGAAAATAGTTGATCTCATAAACACGGGAGGAAACCCGAGTCACCTGGAAAGATTCAACTTAGCGGCTTTTCTCGGATACATCGGGCTAGATGTAGATGACATTATCGAGTACTTCAGGAAAACCCCTGATTTCAATGAGAAAATAGCTAGATATCAAGTAGAGCACATCTTGGGTATGCGAGGAGGCAGGAAGAAGTATAAACCATATAATTGCGAGAACTTAAAAGCCTCTAATATTTGCCCCATATCTGGGCAATGCCCCGGAGGCAAGAACCCTATAGCTGTTTACAAGTACAATATTAGAAGAACGCTCTCGAGGAAGAAAAAGCGTGGTGGAGACCAAGTAGAGAAAAGTGAAGAAGCCGCCGGCGGGATTTGAACCCGCGTCCACCGGCTTTCCCAGCGGGCCTATATCCTCGCGCGCTTACAAGGCCGGCGCTCTACCGGGCTGAGCTACGGCGGCATCATTTTTAATTAGATAGTTTGGAGGGGTTTAAATTACTGCCACCGGAGACAGGTGGCATTAAATCGACTTCATCACCGTCTCTGAGAATAGTTTTCAACCCGTTGGGAGGAGTTTTGGAGTTCAGTAGAATAATTATCTCAGATTTTCCCTGAATGATTTCCTGGATAAGTTTCTTAATGTTCTCTGATTTACTCTCACTTATTTTCTCTAATAGTGCATATAGTGGTGAATTATCTGGTAATTCAACTAGTTCCTCGTTGGCTCCGAATTTACGTGTTAACCAAAAGAAGTACTTTACTCTTATTTTCAGAATTATCTCCCTTTGTGTTCTCGTGCAAGAGCTTCTTCGAGTAACCTACGCCACTCCTCTTCGCTTAGATCCCTGTATTTCTCCGTGAGTATTAGTCGTAGCTCTCTGTTTTTCATGAAGTAGTTTATTGTGTAACTGCAAACGGGTTCGATGCGCCAGTTATTAGCTTGTGCTAACTTTATTGCGTAGTTTACTAGTTGAGATGCTATGCCTTTACCCCTGTATTCCTCGGGAGTATAAGTTTGGAGCAACTTCATTACGTTGTCTTCAACTACGTACTTTAAGAACGCTTTTTTACCACCAGGTAGAGTAGCGTATATGATTTGACTAGTGTGTCTAATAACGTAGTCTTGTGAATCACTCATATGGGTCACTTATAACAATGTTATACATGAAAATATAATAATACCAGTTATAAAAATACTTTGGTATGCAAAATACTTTTCACATTGTTGGAAAACTGCGAGGAGGAACAATGAAGTACGCTAAGATTATTTTACTCATCATAATAATGGTTGGATTTTTACCGCAAAACAGTTTAAATGGTGATCGAGAACAAGTTATGAGTAAATCAGTTGAACTAATATATAGAGGCGCCCTCTTCCTCGACATCTCTGGGGAAGATAAAGTAAAGGAGTATATAAATGAATCTATAGCTAGTTGCGAGGCACCAGTAGATCATGTATCTATAACACTATACTTTGATGTCTACGTAACAGCTCTCTTTGACCCGATTGGAGCCAGTGTTACCGTAGAAAACACGAGCATAAAGATCGAAGACCTCAGGATCACGCCTAACTGTGCTCACATAGCAGTCAATTACTTAGTTAACAACTTCAATTCGAGAAGTAACTCGGGACGTATACCACTGGAGTTAACGATTATAAACGATTCATTAGTATTACTTGAACCAAGTTTCCACGGAGAAGTCGTAGGGGTAGTGAGATTCAACTACGATTTAGTGTACGTTGTCGGTGTGTACTCGTATGAAGATGCTGTAACAGTTAAATATGCTAGATATGATTTGTACTATGAACCCCTCACAAATATCCCTGCTCATTTCTCTGTTTCCCGCGTGGAGAAATCAATTAAAGGCTCTCTCAACTACATTCTATATGTTACGTTATTCAATGATCCAACCGTATTTAAAAACATTCACAGGAAAGTATTCGAAATAAAGTACTTAGAGTCCGGGGAAAACAAAACAGCTACATTAATAGTACTATATTACCCCCTTAATGATTCAGCAGTGCTCACTGAACCCTCAATCACCTTGAATCAGGATAATATATCATTGTTTTTCAATGAAAGTGCTTTATGCTTTATTCAACTAGGCGTAGTATCAGGTAATGTTACAAGTAATTTGCAGATGAACTCATATAATACAACAAATGGAGTCATTTATTTCTCGGTGAAACCAGATATTTGTAAATCCGTGAATATTGTGATGTCGACTCCAGTATCAAGTGATGTAAAAGAGCAAAAAGACTATCCAGAGAAAGGGTTGCCTCCAAGTTTACCAGTTGAAACTATGGGTGATGTAATAGTAGCTATAACTGTCTTCGTACCTTTATTTATACTAGTGTACTGGCTTTTCAAGATAATAGTTAACCGCATAGTTTACTCGTAAGACAATTAATGCATATATTAGCTATCTGCCTGAATAGTGTTTAGGGGTAAACTATGTTCAATGGCGGTATTGAAACAGTTTCGATATTCGAGAAAAATGGGGACATACTATCAATATTTAAGCCTACTAGAGACACTCTCGGTAGTCATTACTCGAAGTCCATTATACCTTTAAATTTATTTAACAGAAAGAATAGGAGAATATCTTATGCTCTCCTAGAGATCATAGTTGAATCAAGGGGGATGCCATTAGAGTGGAAGCTTAAATTAGATAACATTAATATAACGCGTCAATTTAAACCAACCTACGCGATATCGCTGGAAGGTGAAAATAAAAATATCTATAAATTCGTTTACGATGTTACAAGTGTATTGAACTCAAGTGATATTTTATCAAAAGAATGGATTAATTTACTCGTAAAATATGAAGGAGGAGACTCATTCACAGTTAGAGCGATTTTACTAGATGCTGTATATGAAGATGCAGATGCTCAAACAATTTATGAGCATGGAACAGGACTTACATTAATTGAAAGCGGGAAAACATATAGATACCCTGTTAGAACACAATCAAATACTCATTTAACAACGAGAATTATTACTTACACGACTAGAAAAGTAAACATGGAGTTAAGAGCTGGCTCATGCAAGACAAATATTTATACTCATCCAGATAATTTCGATGAATACTTAGTATTATCTGATACTAAACCAGAGTACATTGAAATAGTTAATTTATCTGATCCAAGTAAAGGCAACTCAATATTGATCTCAAGTATTACTGTTTATGGAAATAACGTGAAACAACCATTACTAGAAGTCTGCGGAGTCGATTACTCCAAAGGATCTAATTCTTTCAAGTTATCTCTAGATATCTGTAATAAAGGAGAAGTAAACCCAGATAAACTCATAGTATCATTACTTAGAAAAGGAAACTTGATTACTACGATACAGGACTCAGAACTAATTCTTCCACCGGGACAATCTACTAGGAAACAGATCGAATTACCCTTGAAGGAAATAGACGAACTCCAAGTTAGATTAATATGGTTTAAGTTGACTAAAAGATGGTTCAAAGATGAAATCATTAAGTTAACTTAGATATATTTCAACGTTAAATTATTTGCACGGGCATAATTCTCTATCAGCTTCCTTTGTTCAAGCCTAGTTCCCTTCTTTTCCACTATGACATAATTTACTTCTCCACACGTTTTCTCCTTCATCTTCATCAAAGTCTCCATGTTAATGTAGTCTAGTACGTGTTTAGATGCAATATGACCATAGCAGTAATCTTGGTTTAAAGCTAGCTCGGTGTGTTTCCTTGGGTAGTGTCCTCCACCTACGCCTATGCATACACGGCAACTCGGGAGAGACGAGTAGGCGTTAATTAGGAGCTTAACCGATTCCCCGATCACGGAGTGGTTCATGCTGTCAACCCACTCTTCTAAACTGCTACCTATCTCAATGAATACTACTGGCTTACTGAGATTCGTTGGTCCATGGTGGGTAGCTTCATAGCTTACTTCGTAATTACTTCTTTCAGGGAAATCCCTAGATAACTTATATAGGGCTCGTAAAAGGAACCATTCAACCAGTGGGTGAGCAATGCCTAGTTCTCTAGGTCTACCGCCAGCTAATGCTTCATCCGAGAAATTACCGGTTGCGTGTACAGTGTAACTCTTTATTCTGGATTCACTTGAGTGTCTCGACAAAACAAGGTAGAATTCAATGTTTTGAGGCAGCCTCTCATCTAGGAAATCAAAAAATATTACGTCTTCACTAAAACCCCCTAAAACAAATGTGTCGCCTGTAAAACACGTAATAGATCCGCGGCAAACATTGGACTCTACTGGTTTAAGTTCACTTAGAAGGTATTTAGCTACACCTGAGCCAGCCGGGTCTTTAACACTGTACACTATTCCCAACATGAATATGACACCTATTGCACACTAAACGTTTAACCCATAGTGTATTAATAATGTTTATACTGGTTGATTTAGCGGTGTTGAAAGGCATGATTATCGATTCATCTAAGTACAGAAAAAGGAAACTTCTTTCTTGGAAAAGAATATGGGAGGATCTTGAAATAGGGTACCTCGACAGAGATCTCCTGCCGCTCCTCGTTTTGATGAACAGGGATGCGGAGATATATACGACTAGTAGTTGCAGTGGTAGAATAGTAGTGATGGATGCAGAGTATCCGTGGGTGAGAGATGAAACAGGGGTAATCTTTAAATCCCATATTCCAATAGTATCCAGTGAATTGAAATTTATCTACAGGTATGAACCATTCAAAAAGATCTGGATTATTGTTAATGGTCCAATAATTCATTTTTACTCTTTATCAGCTAGGAAAGCCGGTAAAATACTGAATACTGCTAGAAGAGTGGGTTTTAAGCATAGTGGAGTAATCCATGTAAGCAGAGATAAAGGTATTTTCGTGGAACTTGTAACTGGAATATATTTAGCTCAATTAATTAAGACAAGAGAATGTGAAGTGGTTTCAATAGATGACATGGAAAGCTTGTTAACCGTACTAAATAATGCTCTCCTTGAAGGCAAAAACAGGCTCCAAAAACTATTCTTAGAGCTTAAGAATAATTTGCCTGAAAAGAGGGATGAGGAAATAGAGAAAGATTTAATGAAAATTGGAGCTATATTGGAGAAGTCGCCTCTGGAAATCCTCGAAGAAATGATGTATTCAGGTATAAACGGTGGCGCTCGTAAAAGTATTTATACTAAACACTAATTTAACGAATTCTAGGTGGATTATTTGAACAACGAGTTTATTGGCATAGATGAGTTTAAACGCATGGATCTCAGGGTAGGATTAGTGAAATCAGCTGAGAAAATCCCGGGGAGCGAAAAACTCATCAAGTTAACCGTAGACCTAGGTGAACTGGGGGAACGACAGATCATCGCAGGTTTAGCTAAGTGGTATAAACCCGAGGACTTCGTTGGAAAATACATCGTGGTAGTTGCTAACTTAAAACCAAAAAAGCTAATGGGGTTTGAGAGTCAGGGAATGCTTTTGGCAACCGACACTGATCCCCCGGTTATAATAGTAGCTGAAAAACCAGTTAAACCAGGTGCGAGATTAACTTAGCTGATTACCTTTTACTAGTTCTCTTTTCTAAGAACCTCTTATACCACAGCATTTTGCTTAATGCATTAATAGCTCTCTCTGGGGAAGGATATGAAGGTATGCCGTTCCTGTTGAGGTATCTCATCGCATCATAGGTATCTTGGCCGCCAACAAAGGAAGCCACAGTTGGCTTATTTACTTTGTTTTCACTGTAGAATTCTACTATGGCCTTAGCGAGATCCCTGGGATCTAGTATCGCTGTTCTACAATACAATATTACAATGTTATCTATTTCAGGGGATTCAATAGCTATCTTCAAGGCTTTAATATAGTTGTCTACTACGGCTTGACCAGTTAAATCAACTGGGTTCTTCGGGCTACCGAACCATGGCATAGCCTGTTTGAACGCGTTCATTAATTGTTGGCTTGGCTCAACGAGTTTTACCCCGCTTAATTCAGCTGCATCAGTAGCTAATACTCCTACTCCTCCGCCGTTAGTTATTATGATCGTGTTCTCGCCGCGTGGAAGCGGTTGTTGAGCGAAGGCTCTCGCGATATCGAACATTTCTTCGACGTCGTAAGCTCTTATTACTCCAGCTTGTTTGAAAGCAGCTTCATATAGAGCATCGCTTCCAGCTAAGCTACCGGTGTGGCTTGCTACAGCCTTCATTCCCCTACTGGTTCTACCGGCTTTGATTACGACTACTGGTTTCTTCTCTGTAACTCTAGTCATTGTTTCAACGAACTCGCGTCCTCTACCTGGTTTAATTCCTTCTAAGTATATGGCTATTACCTTCGTGTTAGGGTCATCTGCTAGTAGCTCAGATAACTCTGCAACATCGATATCCGCCATGTTTCCAACACTGAATAAAGCGGATAAACCTATTTCATTCATTATTGTCCAACCCATTAATGCTATTCCCAATGCACCGCTCTGAGATATCAGGGCAATGTTTCCTTTCTCTACTTCGAGTGGTCCGAAGGTAGCGTTTATGTTGCTGGGTGTGTACGCGTATCCAAATATGTTTGGACCAAGTATTCTTACTCCATATTCACGCGCAATTTTAATTATTTTCTCTTCGAGTTCAACGTTGCCTACTTCCGAGAAACCAGATGTTATAACAACAGCTACTTTAACTCCTTTTTTACCGCATTCTTCCATTGCTCTGGGGACTTCCTGGGCGGGTATAGCTATGACAGCTACATCTACATCTCCGGGTACGTTGAGAACGCTTGGATAAGCTTTTAACCCCATGATTTCTTCAGCATTCGGGTTTATTGGGTATATTTTTCCCTTGTATCCGTATCCTATGATGTTTTTCAATATGACGTAACCTATTTTACCAGGTGTTCTGCTCGCTCCAATTACAGCTATACTTCTTGGTTCAAGCATGGATTTGAGCATGTCTAGCCCTTGACTGAATAACCTAAAATTTAGCTTATAAAATATTACACGCTGATTAGCTCACTGGATCACTATTATCCGACATTAATAATGAAATCGTATATGTTCACCCAACGAGGCGTTGGAAACAAGTCTTTAACTTCCACTAACCCTATAAACCCTTTTCGTATACTTCCAGGAGAGAAAACATTATCCTTAAAGCATGGTTTCATGCAATCACCTGTAATAATTAAGCGGGGTTTAAAGGCTTCAACTACATCATCAACTATATCTGAGCGTGATCCACAACAAGTGTACTTTAATCCAGGTATGCTAGTTACTAATACATCTACTTTACTGATGGATGATAGTTTATGGGAACAACCTGAGAACCCGTAGCCGTATATTACAACATTCTTAATGCTGGTTGCTTTGCATTCGATTAACCCGTTGATATTTCGTAGAGTGTTCGCGATTGAAGCATTATCGAGTCTACCTAAAACCCCGTATATGTTTACTTTGCACTTACTGCTTAACCATTGAATTATTTCAGGGGACACTGTGTCACCTAGTAGAATAATGCTTGATACGCCGTGGTACTTAGCAATAAAACACAGTAAACGAGATAAATGCTTTGATCCCATTAATTCATATATGAAGATTAAACTCGTAGAATTACTCAACTTTAAAACCTGTTATAATGGATTTCAGCATTTAACTTGCAGCATTACTTTGTAATCGAGTTTACATCGGCATAGGTTCCGGTAATTCCCTCAATTGCTCTAGAACATATTCTCGGATTTCACTTAGACTAGGTAAGTTAACTAGAAGTTCACCGTTCTCCATGTATTTTCTAAGCAGTGGTTGGTACTCTTCCTGTATTTCTCCCGGCTTATCAAGCAATGTAACTATGTCATTTAAACCAGGTCTCCTCCTGTACACTTGTTTCGCTCCCGGTAGTTTACCTCTCTTAGTGATTGGTCTCCACTCATTGTTTTCATGTATCTCCACGATGTCAGCACTTATATCTATGTTTGGTGGATTAGCAATGCTTGTACCAACACCGAAGGCGTCTACGAGGTTTCTTAATTCAAGTATTTCTTTCTCATCTATTCCTCCACTAACCACTATTTTCACGTGTTTATACCCATGTATATCGAGTGTCCAACGTACTTCCTCAACTATTTGCTTCATGTTTCCACGCCTACTACTCGGTGTATCTAGTCTAACACCCTGTAGTTTCTCTTTCAAGAGCTCAGCAGCCATGAGTGCTTCAATTCTCTCATCGTAGAAAGTATCAACGAGCATTATTCTCGGTACATCTTTCTCTATTACTTCATCGAAAGCTCTCCATGCTTCAATCTGGTTGCCGAAAGCGATGATCAAAGCATGCGGCATAGTACCCTGTGGTTTTAATCCGAGATACTTATAGCTTGCATAACCTGATACAGCATCTACTCCGCCAATATACGCTGCTCTATCAACCATTGGCGCTATAGCTGGGTGTAAAGCTCTTAAACCAAAGAAGAGAACTGTTTTGTCACCAGCTAGTTTCTTCACGCGAGCAGCTTTGGAGGCGATACTACTATAGTGTCTCAGTATACCCAGTAACGCAGTTTCAAACACTATGAAATCATCGAGGTAGCCTTCAATAATCATCAATGGCTCGCCGGCACGAAAAACAGTGCCTTCAGGCATCGCGTAAACGGTAACTGGTTTCCCGCGAAGAAGGTATAGGACCTCCTCTAACCCAGCGAACACGGCCCAATCGTAGCCTCTTGGAAGCTTGACAACGTGGAACTCCATTCTAACTTTTCTCCTGACACCTTTCGCTTTCAGAACTCTAACTGTTCTAGTGAAATAGATATCTGTTACTACGCCATTCAGTATATCTTCATCGGATGCAATGTAGAATCTCATACTACTCACCAACAACAACTACGTGGACTTCTCTAACTGGTCTCGGACCATCCATTTCCAGTAAGAATATATTTTGCCATGTACCCCTCAGTAAACGCTTATTTATAACCGGGAAAACTCTCTCGGCACCAAATAACGCGGAACCAATATGTGCATGCGCGTTATCGTCTACTAGGTCGTGTTTCCATTTCCCGCTGCCTGGTTCTGTGAACTCTTTGACTTTTTGTATAATATCATCCATGAGCCCGTGCTCGTGTTCATTAGCTATAATGGCTGCAGTTGCATGAGGTGCAAACACTAGTACTAATCCATTGGTAACCCCGGATTTCTCCACGATTTCCTCAACTCTATTAGTGATATCTACTAGTTGAAACCTATCGGTGGTTTTAATTCTCATTACTTCCGCGTAAAACTTCGTCAATTCAAAAACACCTCACCTAGAGTTAAATAAATTGAGTGGAATATTAAATAAATATTAAGTTATATTTCAATAACTCATATATTGGTGACGTAGAAATGAGTTGGGATGAATGGTGGCGCAGAAGGAGACGCATTTGGGATGAAGACGAGTTCTTCGATATAGATAGGATATTCGAGGACATGATGAAGCTATTGAAGGAATTTGAAAAAAGAATGTTTGAAGAAATGCGTGAATATAGATTTGAGAAACCCAGGGAATACGAGAGAGTGGAAGGCCCATTCATATATGGGTTCAGCATAACTATTGGTCCAGACGGTAAACCAGTTATCAGGGAATTTGGAAACGTTAGAAGAGTGAGAGGAAAACCATCAATTGTTGAGGAAAGAGAACCGTTGGTAGATGTCTTTGAATCCGAAAACGAAGTAACTGTTGTAGCAGAAATGCCTGGAGTTGATAAAGATAAAATAGATGTAAAAGTAACTGAGGACGGTAAAACCTTAATCATTAATGCTTCAAACGGGGGGAGGAAATACTATAAAGAGATAGAGTTACCAGCAAAAGTTGATCCCTCATCAGCTAAAGCCTCATACAAGAATGGAGTCCTAGAAGTTAAACTAAGAAAAACGGGGAAAGAAGAAAGTAAAGGCATTAAGATAAAAGTGGACTAGGGTAAAGTAACTTTTTCAGAAAACAGAGACAAGTAGGGATATTGTTTTGATCATAGGTGTAATAAGCGATAGCCATGATAACATATATGCTTTGAAGAAAGTTCTATTACGCTTAATCAGCCATGGCGTTGAATCCGTAATACACTTGGGGGACATAATAAGTCCTTTCACTGTGAAGTTGTTGAGGGATGAACTACGCGGGATACCCGTAATAGCTGTAAAAGGTAATAATGATGGAGATGTTTACCAGTTAACATCCATGTTTAACCGTTTCGGTTGGACGTTCAAATCTGAACCAGGAGTCATTGAAATTAATGGTAGAAAAATATTTATAGTACATGGTTATGGAGGAATAGATGAGACTACAATGCTTGTTAACTCTTTAGCGAAATCCTTAAACGTGGATCTAATACTATATGGTCACACACATAAACCGGTCATGGAGAAAGTAAACGGGAAACTCGTTCTAAATCCCGGCGAAGTATGCGGTTACCTAACCGGTAAAATATCATATGCGATAATGGATCTTGAAGCAAATAAAGCAGAAATGCATTACATTAATGAAGGGATGTAACTTGAATAAGATAAAGAGCGCGAGCCAGCCTGAGACTGAGTCTGGTTTACAATACCACTTAATGATTAAACCGGGAGATGTCAGTAAATACGTATTATTACCAGGCGATCCTGAGAGGGTACCTTTAATTGCTAAATACTGGGATAAATCATGGCATGTAGCCACTCACCGTGAATACGTAACTTATAGTGGCTACTACAAAGGTGTTTTTATATCGGCAACTAGTACTGGGATCGGGGCTCCCTCAACCGCCATTGCATTGGAGGAATTAGCTAGAGTTGGTTCCCGTGTTTTCATTAGAGTTGGAACAACTGGTGCCCTGAAAAAGGAGATCAAGGTAGGGGATTTAATAATCTCAACGGGTGCAGTTAGATTAGAGGGAACGAGTAAACATTATGTGATGTCAGAGTATCCAGCCGTAGCTAGCTATGACGTGGTACTAGCACTAATAGAAGCAGCTGATATCCACGGGGTAAGGTACCATGTGGGACTAACAGCGAGCAGTGACAGTTTTTACGTTGGCCAAGAGAGACCGGGGTACATGAACTACCTTCCTCCATTCCAGAGAGGTTTAATAGAGTATTTGAGAAGCGTGAATGTACTGAATTTCGAGATGGAGGCATCAGTTATATTTGTTTTAGCAAGCATCTATGGGTTAAGAGCAGGAGCTGTTTGCGCAGTGGTTGCAAACCGTGAAACAGAGGAATTCGTAGCTGGAGCAGGCGTCGAAAATGCCGTTAAAGTTGCAAATGAAGCAGTTAAAATCCTATATGAATGGGATGAAGAATTAAAGAAGCATGGGAGAAGATTCCTCTCACCTAGCATAATAAGGGAGTTTTCTCGGCGATAAAACTGTGAATGAGACTTATACTCATGTCTCCATTGGAAACATCAACGTAGATATCACTGTTTACGTTGAGAAATTCCCCACACCTGGGGAAAGTCTAATTGCAACAGATCTAGATATAAGACCAGGTGGAGCTGCATCTAACTACGCGGTAGCAGTAGCTCAGTATGGTCATAGAGTATACTTAATTGCATCAGCATCAAACCATGATTTCGCTAAAGTAGCTATAAATGCGTTGAAAAACAAGGGAGTAATAGTGGATAAAGTGAAAATAGTGGATTCACCTCCTGGAGTAGTCCTCGTTATTGTTCAGTGGAACGGTGAAAGAACAATGATTAAGTATCCTGGCGCTAATGAAGAACTAAGTGTTGAAGATGTTCCCGTAGATGTAGTTGAGAAAGCTCACATCATACACATGGCGTCAATCAATGCTTCCCTCGCGCTGGAAGTAAGCAGCAAGCTTAGAAGCAGCAGTACAATGATCACTTATGATCCTGGGGTTTACGTAGACAATATACATAAATACATTAAATTACTCGAGAACATAGACATACTATTTCTCAACGAAAAAGAGCTCGCTAGATTAGGAAAAATCATAAAAATGGATACATTGTTTAAGCATGGTTTATCCATGCTCGTAGTGAAGAGAGGTGAAAAAGGAGCAGTCGCAATACTACCAGGCGGATCCTGTATACAGGGTAAAACGCAACCAATCAAGAAACCAGTTGATGCAACGGGAGCTGGAGACGCTTTCGACGCTTTCTTCAACGTTAAGTATCTGGAATCGAAGGATCCCTCTATAGCACTAAAATACGGTGTTGCAGCTGGAGCACTCAAGGTTGGATATAAGGGGAGTTTTCTCCCATTTGACACTAAACTGTTTAATTTACAGCTAGAAAAAGTCTTAGTTGAAAGAGTTAGAGAATGCGAGTTTAGTGATATTTAATGTTTAATCATAGCCAACTTAGAGAAATGCTTGAAAGATTGCTGAGTTCTTCAACCATAAAAGACCTTGATGTTACGCGGCATCAATCCTTATTAGAGAAAACAGTGGTTTTGATTCCATTATTCTTTATTGGTGAAGAGACAACGCTTCTCCTGCGTAAAGTTATAGGGGTATTAAATAATGCCTTGTTAATCAAGACACCTACACGAGTAATTCTCAATGATTGCGATAAAGAAACATTTATTTATGTAAGCAATCTCCTAAATCTATGTAAATTACCGCTGGGACTCAGCTTAGATGATTTAAGCATTATTGCAACATATTTAACTTTACTCAGAAAGCACTCATTGGTTGTGAAGGAATTAAGAAACCGTGAGTTAAGTGAAAACGAATACTACGAGTACCAGATTGCAATGGAAAAAACAGTGCATTACTTGAGGCTTCTCTCGGAGAAAATAAATGATGAAGCCGTTTTGAGCGAGATTCTAAGTAAACTTGATCTAGTTGAAGAAATGCAACTAGATGAGAGAACTATTGAAGAATTTAAAGAAATACTAGGCATTAAACTACATGCACTAAGCGGCCTGTTCCTTGCAAGTAGTATTTTAAGTAAATGCTCTACCTCGTTAATGGAGTTATTGCTTGATGCTTGGAAGAAATTTGAATCATTCGAGAAAGACAAGTACTTGTACATGGTTATTCCGAGGGAAATCTCGTTTTTAATTGAGAGAATTATCCCCAGCGATAAAGTAGTGGTAATTTAGCCGAGTTCCCTTAGAAATAACCCTGCATCATATATGTTTTCATATATTCTTCTCCTAGGGTTCCATGCCGCGAACCCGATGACTTCGTTATCCGCGGAATCTATTACTGCAAATAATTTTTTGACTGGAGGTACTACTTGTAGTACGCTTTCAAGTAATATGTCGTTACCATATAGAAAAGCTTTAACACCTTGTTCCTTCACAATTATCGCAGCTTTCACCCCTTGATCAGAGTAAATGGAGCGTACAATATTGATCGAAGGAACAAGTCGTTTCTTAGTGTAGACAGCTATCCAGGAATTCTCATATAATACCTTTAAGTTAACTAAGCCTAGTTTAGAACCATAGATAATACATAGGTTCTCGTTGAAACACGTGTAATTTAACACCGATGGAAGATACCTTGATGGGTTTACTCCATAGAGTTCGCTCAATAACTTGGCTATTTTCTCGCTCGTCGACTTAGATACGGTGCCTGTTTTTAATTTTAATGTTTTTTTCTCAGAAGACATATAGTGTACCCGAATAATTGATGAGTATGCGGCCATATTCTAATACACTTCTCTAGCTCGGAGTTAAACCTTAGATTTCTGTACTCAGTTAGCCCTTTGCCATAGTCTAAAAGTTTTAGGGGTGGTTCAATTACTTCGAGATCGCTTCTGTGTTCCAGAACTTTATTTACAACGTATTCGTTTTCCTCGGGTGCTATACTACAGGTAACATATACTAAAACACCACCTGGTTCAAGTAAATCCACCGTGTTGTAAAGTATCTCGATTTCGCGTTTAACCATGATCGCTAGGTCTAGTAAGCTAGTCCTGGTTTTTCTCCCAGGGTCTACGGATATTCTTCCTTCACCGCTACATGGAGCATCAACAAGTACTCTTTCGAACTTCTTATTTAATTTATCTTTGAGTTTACGTGCATCACTACACGTTACAATGACGTTATTCAGTTTCATTCTCATGAAGTGACCTATTAGAGCCTTGAGTCTATATAGTACGAGATCATTTGCAAAGACGACTCCATTTGTTCTGTGAAGAAGTTGAGCCATGAATGTTGCTTTTCCACCGGGGGCTGCACAAGCGTCTAATACGTTGCCGCTGAACTCGTGTAATAGTAAGTGAGCAGGGATAAGACTACTAGCATCTCTGTGCACATAGTAGTATCCTTTTAGATATTCGTGCGTTGAACCTATTGTCGGTGATTTAGGTTGAGATATTACTCTAAATGATTCGTTGGACCATGAGATAGTCTCTAATTTAAATCCCAGGTACTCGAGGCGTTCTTTTAGCTCAGAGGGATTTATCAGAATAGTATTAGTTCTTACAACAGATTTCACTGGTTTCTCGAAAGCTTCTAGGAGCTTATTAGCTTCTCTATGCCCGAGTATATCAATGTATCTTTGAACTATGTATGGTAAGTAACCGTATTTCATGGATAATTCAATGGCTTCACG
Source organism: Desulfurococcaceae archaeon (assembly GCA_023269825.1). Classification (GTDB taxonomy): domain Archaea; phylum Thermoproteota; class Thermoprotei_A; order Sulfolobales; family Desulfurococcaceae; genus UBA285. The sequence goes on along the minus strand of JAGDWI010000001.1, from coordinate 832,360 downwards.
TGATGGCTCAACGTATATTTCTCTATATATTTCAGCTAGATCTATGTTCAACTATGCTTTCTCCTCAAGTATTTTTCTCATGTATCTAGCGTTTTCGAGCATCCAGTGGTCATTATTGAAGAAGACATATATTTTCACAGGGTTTAAACTAATTACTTTTCTTGCAAGCTCCTCTAATTCCTCTTCACTGTACTCGTATCCATACCACGCTTCTCTCCCATGCATTCTCAAGTAAACTACTCCGTTCACAGCTGTAAGCCATGAAGCTATTGGGGCATCTATTGAAACCACTGTTAAATTGTTTTCTTCAGCCCATTTCGAGACTTGCTCGTTGAAACATGATTCATGCCTAAACTCAACAGCCATTCTTGATCCCAGTTTCGTGTTTTCAACGAACAACGCGATTTTTTCGAGGTTCTCCGCTTTACACGTGTAATTTGGTGGTAGTTGAAAAAGGTAGAAGTCTATTATTTCATCCATTACACTGAATAAGGCACGGAATTTATTCCATGTGTCAAGGGATTTTTCACTTAGTTTCCTCATGTGTGTAATAGATCTATGGACTTTAATACTCCATCTTAGCTTTTTACCCTTAGTAAACCAGCTTTTCACCTGGTTTCTAAATGGAAACCTGTAGAAGCTTGCATTAAGTTCTACTGCATTTAAACCGCTTTCTTCAACATACCAGTCTAGTGAAGCACCCTCATTCCAATCATATAACCAACCAGATGTTCCAACATATACCTCCACGAACTACACCTAGACCCCTATTTGTATCTCCATGATACCCATGAATAATGATAACCTATTTAACTATATAGTTGTCAATACATGATTCTAAACAATGAGGAGGTGCACTGAATGAAGTTGTTTGGAACAGCTGGTATTAGAATGAAGTATCCTGCGGATTTAACTCCGGAGACCGCCCTGAGAATAGGGAACGCTGTGGGTCGATTGAAGCTTTCAAGTAAAGCCTACATTGTACATGACACTCGGACAACGAGTCCACTAATATCTTTACTCATAGGTGCTGGTTTAATGTCTTCTGGAATAGGAGTTTTCTTGGGTGGAATAGCACCTACACCGGTTGCAGCATATGAAGCACGGAAAGAGAAGGCGATCGGTGTTAGTGTAACCGCTAGTCATAATCCACCAGATTATAATGGAGTGAAATTATATGACGTTGAAGGCTACGAATTCACACGTGATCTAGAAAGTAGAATTGAGGAAATGGTGGATTACCCTTGTTATAATGACTGGAACAATGTTGGAGCATTGCTTGAAGTGAGGAATGTTCTCCGAGATTACTACGATGACCTCTTTAACTTCATTGGGGAAGTGAAGGCTAAGTGGAAACCAATTATAGTCATTGATTGCGCTAATGGTTCTGCGTACAATGTTTCACCCAGTATTATTAGGGATTTAGGTGCTATACCCTTCACATTTAACTGTAACCCAGATGGTTTCTTTCCGGCGAGGACACCTGAACCTAGGCGCGATGTATTGGAGGAAATGCTTTCAACCTATAGCTCCATTAATCCAGCAGTAATATTTGCTCACGATGGAGATGCAGATAGAGTCGCAGTACTCGACCCGGTTAAAGGATTCATAAGGCAGGACAGACTACTTGCTTTTTACGCTAAAAAGATCTTGGAGTCGAGGAAAGGCCACGTAGTGGTAAGTATTGACACAGGGTTTGTAGTGGATGAAGTAGTCTACGAGCATGGTGGAAGCTTAGAGAGGTATATGTTGGGTAAAACCCATGAGAGAGTAAAAGAACTGGGTTTAAAACACGTAGTAATGGCTGGGGAACCATGGAAACTCATACATACTTCGTGGGGTCCTTGGGTAGATGGAGTTTTACAAGTAGCATTATTAACTAAAGCTATTCTAGAATGGGGTAAACCTATATCAAAACTCCTCGATGACGAAAAGATCCCGGATTACCCCTGGGATAGGAGAAGCTATTTCTTGGAGCCATTCTCCATAAGGGATATAGTGTTCAAGGAGCTAGTTGAAGAAGTAGAACACTTACTCGGAGAACCACTAAGAGTTATAGAAATCGATGGATATAGGTTCGAGTATAAGGATTACTCATGGATACTAATCCGAAAAAGCGGAACAGAGCCTAAGATAAGAATATACGTTGAGGCAAGAGAGAAAAGTAGGTTAAGAGAAATCACTGAGAAAACAGAGGACACGTTGATCAAAATTACTAAAAAGCATGGTGGTAAAGTAGTAGAAGTCACTATTGGTTGAAAATTAAGGGGATTACAACAAATTAATATCATGGTTGAGTAAATGGCGATATACAAGCCGAGTAAAGAGAGGAAAAAAGTCATTGAAGACATATTGAGAGATCTTGACCCAGCTACTAGGGAATTAGCTCGGGCTGTTTTAGAGAACATTATGAAGGAGGAAGAAACGGAAATAAGTAAAGAAGAGTTATTTAAACGCATCAGTGAATTAAAGAAGAAGAGAGCTCAACTGGAAGAGAAGAAATAATCGTGGTTTAAGTCTTTTTAAGGGGGCTTCGACAATAATATTGTTTTTGCCAATGTATTAGGGGAGTTTCGTGGGAATAACGACGAAGAGAACATTTAGAGTTAAATCAATCGATGTGAAGTTCCCGCAACCAATAGTAATAATCAACGAGGATGATGCAAGAGAATTTGGAATAGCGTCAGGAAACGTTGTTCTAGCTACCATCGGAGATGTATACCATTCATTAATAGTTATGACTTCTAAAACCCTAGCTCAGAGAAGTGAATGCGTGTTTCCTTTAGAGCTAATGAGTAAACTAGGTATCAGTGAAGGAGATGTAATAGGATTAAGACTAATTGGTTTACCTCAAAGCATCTACGCGTTAAAGAAAAGACTAAAAGGCGAGAAGTTAACGGAAGGAGAGTTCTTGGCGTTAATAAGAGATGTAGTAGCTGGAATGTATGGAGAAGCAGAGATAGCCGCTTTTCTAGTTTCCCAGCTGTACAACCCGCTGAGCGATAATGAATTATCACACTTGATCAAGGCCATGGTTGAAACAGGAGTTAAAGTTAAATTCGAGGAAACAGTTTACGATATACACAGTATTGGAGGGGTACCTGGGAACAGTAAAGTTGCATTAATCTCTGTTCCAATAGTTGCTGCAGCGGGTTTACTAATACCTAAAACAAGTAGTAGAGCCATCACGAGCCCCGCGGGAACAGCGGATACCATGGAGGTGCTTGCCCGCGTTGACTTAGCGGTAGATGAGATCGTTGAAATAGCTAGAAAAGTTAAGGGAACGCTTGCATGGGGTGGTAGATTAAACTTAGCTCCAGCAGACGATATATTCGTTAGCATTGAGAGAAAACTAGCCATAGATCCCGAGCAGCAAATGGTTGCAAGTATTTTATCCAAGAAGTTAGCCATGGGTGTTGAAAGACTAGTAGTAGATATCCCCGTTGGCCGCGGCACAAAAGTCCAGGAGTTAAAAGACGCTGAGAGTTTGGCCTCGATCTTTATTAAGCAAGCGGGTTTACTAAACATAGCGATCAAGATCGCCATAACTTACGGTGGACAACCCATAGGAACAAGCGTTGGGCCAGCATTAGAAGCAAGAGAAGCACTTAGAACTCACATTGAGAAAAGAGGTAGCAGGAGCCTCATAGATAAAGCAATAATGCTGGCGGGATTAATCATAGAAATGTCTGGTAGAGCTCACCCTGGCACAGGAGTTGAAGTAGCTAGAGACATATTCCTCAGTGGTAAAGCATATGAGAAGTTTAAGCAAATAATTGAAGCTCAGGGAGGTAATCCCAACACGAAACCCGAGGATATACCGGTTGGCAAGTATACTTTTACTTTGAAGTCTCCAACGGAGGGTGCTGTAACATACATTGATAATACAGCTATAGCGTTAATCGCGAGAGCGTGTGGAGCCCCCTACGATAAAGGAGCAGGAGTTGAATTCCACGCTAAGGTCGGATATAGAGTTAATAGAGGCGACCCCCTCATAACCATTTATAGTAATAGTGAAACCAGGCTTGATGACGCACTCGTTTTACTTAGAGAACATCAACCCATAGTTGTTGAAGGAATGCTTGTTAAAACATTGCCTTAGCATTTTACTATTCAAGCTTGATCTCCCTTGAATGAATGGGAGAATTAACTCGACACACTGGTTGATATTAGAATAAGTAACTGTTTTATTAATAAGTTTATTTGATTCAACTACTAATAGACATGGTTATGTATGAGGCGTGTTTCAGATGAGTGGAAAAGATAAATACGATGTAATAGTGGTGGGAGCAGGCGTAGCCGGGCTTTACGCATCCTACTACTTGGGGTCAATGGGTTGGAAAGTAGCCTTAGTTGAGAGTAAACCCATGCATAAAATCGGTGAACGCGTATGCGGAGACGCTATTGGAACACATCACTTCGAGGAACTAGGCTTAAGTGTGCCGGGTGACGTCATTGATCACAAGTACAAAGGAGTAATGATTATTAGTCCTAGTGGGGGACACAGCATCATTGTTCCGGGAGGAGGAGTTAGCATAAATAGATTAAAATTTGGTCAATGGCTACTTCGTCAAGCCCTTGACCACAATATTGAACTACTCGACCAACACGTGGTACTCGACGTGGAGCTTAGGGAAAACCGAGTAAGCGCTATTAAAGTGAAGAAAGTTAATGGTGAAACAAAATTAATTGAGGCAGAAGCAATTATAGATGCCTCTGGTTACAAACCAGCAGTTAGAAGTAAGCTACCGCCGGAGTGGCCTATTTCGGAGAAACCATACGTAACGGATTACAACATTGCCTATAGAGAAGTGATCCAGTTGAATGAGAAATTAGAGGAAGTAGACTACGCGAAAATATTCATCGACGTAAATATAGCGCCAGGAGGTTACTGGTGGCTTTTCCCCAAAAACTCTTCGGGGACCATGGTAAACGTTGGGCTTGGAGTTATAAACAACGGGCACTATAATCCGCGTTTACAATACGAGAAACATCTAAGATACAGATTCAATGGCGGAGTTATAAACGCGGGTGGTGGCGTGGTGCCAACGAGGAGACCAATATGTACACTAGTGTGGAGTAATGTTGCAACCATAGGAGACGCAGCTTACACTGTGAACCCTGTGCATGGTGGCGGCATAGGGTCATCTCTACTATCAGCTCACGTAGTGGCGAAACACATGAACTCAGCTCTAGAAACAGGGAGAGTTAATGAACACGCGTTATGGCAAGCCAACGTTGACTATATGTATGCTTATGGTGGAAAACAAGCTAGTCTAGATGTTCTAAGAATGTACATGCAGAAGCTCAGCAACGAGGACTATGAGTGGATTATGGAGAACAAGATCGTGGATGGAAGTTCGATTTATGATCTAGGCGTTAAGGGAGATCTAGCGGAAAGAGTTACTTACGCTATATCAGCACTCATAAAGTTACTTGGCAGACCTAGTCTACTCAGTGAACTACGCACCGTTAGAAGCTACATGAATAAAGCCCGTGAACTATATACACAAAGATACCCAAGGAAACCAGAGGATATATTTGTATGGAGAACAATGGTTGATCAAATGTTCACAGAATACATTCAGAGAATAGGTTTCACCAGAGGCTCACTAGTGAAATGGTAAATATATGTGCTGGTTTGGATTTATCGGGGAGCGAGAGAAAGAGTAGTGGAGTTTCAATAGTAGAGGTTGGAAAGGGTCTCGATATAAAAGTACTCTACGTAGGTAGACTTCGAAGTAACAGTGAGATCACAGAGCTCTTATTGAAACATTGTGTGAGAGCTGTTGCCGTGGATTCCCCCCTTACACTTCCGAGTAGGGGGAAACATTTTAGGGAAGTGGATTTGAAATTGGTTAAAATGGGATATAGAGTTCTACCTCCTTCATGGGCCTCAATGAAAAAACTAACTTTGAGAGCCATTAACTTAGTTAAAGAACTTAAAAGCCTAGGTATTTTAGTTATTGAAACTCATCCAACTAGTAGTCTTAGGTCGAGTGGTTGTGATTCATTTGATGAACTCGCGGGGAAACTTCACTTAGAACTATCTAGAGAACTCTCGAAAGACGAGAAAGACGCCGTAATTGCAGCGGTAACGTGCGCGTTTCACTTATTGAATAAAGATATAGTAGTTAAGGATGAAGACGGAGAAATAGCGATTCTACCAAGGATATGCGTTGAATGAATAATCCCCGAATCACATCGAGTTTCTCTCAGCTTCACGGGCTACTATTTCAGCCACGTAGTTTAGGAACACTTTCTTATTAACTTTGGATAGTATCCTGATCCACCATGGGACATCTATTTTTGCACCGGATGCGTATATGTGCCCGCCTCCTCCGAGTTTTAACGCTATGCTTCGCACATCTACGTTCCTACTCCTAAAGCTGAGTTTACCATCACTCGAAGCTATAACGGCTATGTCAGCGGAATAACGTCCTATTAAGAATGCACCTATAAAGCTGTTCTCTACTTCCTCATTACTCTCTGTTACGACAATCTTCATATTTCCAGTATTCTTCTCAACTACTTGTATTTTATCTGAGAAAAGGATTAATTCACGCTCTACATGGTCAAGAATTTTCTCGTTGAATTCCGGTATCCATAGTTTACCACTCGCCACTGTCTTAACCACTAGTTTTCTCCATGCTTGGTTATCTCGCCTCCTTACAAGTCTCACGTAGAATGGCCCCAGCCAGTGATCGAATCTCCATAGATCACCTGAGCATACGCCATTAACTACTTCTTGAACAAAGTTTTCATCTACGTTGATCCTAGTGGGTTTAATGTACTTAGCTACTACTCCTGTAGCACATGTTGATTTATCAATGTACAATTCTGCTCCAAGGTTGGTTAACTCTGTTACCCACCTGTTTTCCCAGACATGGTGGTCGAACCAAATTATTGAGGTATTGTTTCTTTTGAGCATAGATAAGTAATCTATGATCCTACTGTAAACACCGGGATTAATGCCTATATCAGTAATTACTACTTTATCATAGTAGGCAGCTGTAACTTTACTAAGTGCTTTATGAAGCAGGTAGGGTTCCGTGAAAAACACTCTGTATTCTGGGTTATTGCTCAAGTATAAGTACATACCAGCGGCTCCGGCGCCATCCATGTCTGTGTGAGTAATGATAGCTACTACCATAGTTATCAACTCAGGGTTTTATTTCAGCGTTTAACACCATGTTTTACTAGAATTATAAATCGAGAGAAGTTAATAATGAAATTCATTTATAAACCCCTATTCAACGATCTTACATGTGAGGGGATCTATATATGAGTGAAACTATGACTGTTAAGGAAAAACTACTAGAATTCTTGAAGAAGCAGGATAAACCATTAATGCCTAAAGAAATAGCAAAGCTTACCGGCATAAACTACAACACTGTTAGAGCTAGGTTACATGATTTAAGAAAAGAAGGACTCGTTGAGAGAGTTGAAGAGGGCTGGGTTGCAAAGAAACAGTAGTGTGTTGATCACATGGATATTACTTAACTCTAATCATTTTTCCATGTATAAACCTTAACTTCATCTATATGTTTTTATAAGGTGGTTACATGGAGTTCTCGAGGAAGTTTTTTACGTGGAAAATGATTAGCGATCCACTGTATGGCTATGCGTACTTTAACGTGGAAGTAGAGGAACCATTGATTAATAGTATTATTATTCAACGTTTAAGGTACATTATGCAACTACAAACAGCTCACTTCGTGTACCCGGGAGCTGTTCACACGAGATTTCAGCATAGTGTAGGAGTAATGCACTTAGCTGGGCAAATGGCAGAGGACATGGTTAATAAGATAACGTCCTTATATGGTCGAGAAATACTTGATGACTACTCTCCTGAGGCCCTTATTGAAGCGACTAGGTTAGCTGGATTACTGCATGATGTAGGTCACGCAGCGTTCAGTCATGCCTTTGAACACGGTGTATTGTGGAAGAAACAATTACCCGTCGAGCTCTCGAACCATGAGAGAATAGGTTTAACTTTAATTAAAACAACGCTGAATGATTACGTAGAAAAAGCGGAGAAAATAATTCCTGGTTTAAGCGATGTTCTTTATGGTATTCTGGAACCGAGGGAACCGAGAGGGATTATAAAGATCTTCAAGTGGATAGTGGTTGAAGGGTATTATCCTGCAGACGTAATAGATTTTCTAAGGAGAGATAGCTACTATGCAGGCACAGTTGAATACGGGTCTATACTGTATGAGAGGTTGTATAAGAACACTTATCCTTTAATTGAGGGGAATAAATTCTCCCTTGTATTAGATCGAATAGCTATCGGGGAATTTAAGCAATACATGTACGCTAAGGCTAACATGTATGAACACGTATACTATCACAGTGTATGCAGATCATTCGACAAGATTCTCTTCGAAATCCTAGACGAACTAGATAGGGAACTAGATTTCACTGGTAGAGTTATATCTATTATGAAAGGAGACGTGAGAGGGTACTTGGAATTAACGGATGCATTCTTGTATGGTATTATGATGAAGAAAGCTCTATACGATGATTCTAGGCTGGGAAGACTCTGCCGTAGAATGCTGATTGATAGAAAACCGGAATGGAAGAGAGTCGGTAGAGATGTTGCAATATCGGCTACTAAAGGTTTAGATGGATTAGAGAAAACTCTAAGGTTGATTTTGGATCATTCATATCGAGCTAGAGTAACCTACGAGCTTAAACAAAGCTTGCTTGATAAACTGAAATCGAAGAACATTAGTGAAGACGATTTATGGATTGACGTACTCGACATTACTCCACTGCCTAAATCCACGATTTACCCTGGGGGAGAATTGTCTTGGAAAACCCCGACGCTCTTCATAGGTAAGAAAATAGGGCAAAAAGTAGTAGTATCAGAGGAGTTCAATATTATGATCGAGGAATTACCATTAAAAGTCACGTTCAGAGTCTACGTCCCGCGAAGCAAGTACGATGCAGAATTAGAGCCACTTGTAACAACACTGGTCACCAACGCGCTGAAAAGCGTTCTCGGAGTAGACTTAGATGCAGCATTGAAAATTATTGAAAACATTTATACAGGATACAGTGATAGAGACTACTCGAAGTTCAAGTTAACAATGTAGAGGAGTCAAAATTGCCGAAAATTATTGTTTACATTAAACCGAAATTCGAGGAATACGATGTGAAGATTTATACTTACAACAATGAGGGAAAACTAATAGATGAAAGAGAATACGCAAGTATTAAGCAAATAGTGGTTAAATCGCAGGAAGTTAGATTAAGTAGGCAAATTTTTCACGAATATTTAGCTTTAATAATAGAAGCATCTTCTCTCAAAGTTGAAGCAAAAGAAGGTGGATTACTATATATTTATGGTTAGAGTGGTTTAAGGTATGCAGAGTCAATATGAAATACCGGGGTTAATAGTTGAAAAATCACGTAGTAGAAGCGGAAAACACTTACTGAGTAGTACATTGCTAATATACAAGAAAGCTCAAGGTCTAATACCCTACGTGAAATCCCTGGTATCAGAGGAGAAAGTGAAACCTACATATGCAAAGGGAGAAGCAAAACTAGTCAAAGTTAAAGTTGAACATGGAGACTTCATTATACACTCATTGTTCATAAGGAACTTTAAGAGCAGAGTGAAAGGCTATATCTCTATATTCAACCACCGAGGAGAACTAGTATATAGAGCAAAGTACAATAATGGTCTCGTTGTGAAAAGTAAGGGAAACCCTGTTTACGCTTGGCTAGTAAGATTGTTTCTGAACACATTGAAGATACCTGTGACAAATATGAGACTAGGTGATGAGAAATAGGAGAATACTTCTCACTAGCTGAGAGAATTATAAGAGCATTCAAGAAATATAACTGCTTCATATTTGAATCCGTAGAATTGGAGAAAGTAAAAGACCTAATTATAAAAGCAGAGATATCTAAACTAGTTGAATTAAAACCCGTGGATGAGAGATACCCATATGTATTTGCTCTAGTTGCGTCAAGAAAGGGAATTGATAAAGAGTGTGTTGCGAGAGTAGAATCCATGCTCGCTAAGGGTGAATTAACGCAAAACGACTATAAAAGATATAGACGGGAGCTCTTGGAGCAGTGCATTATGAGCTTGGAGAAGGAGAGAATTAAGGAAATAATAACAGCTATTGAGAACTACTTAGTGAGAATAAAGCCCTAGTGAATAATCACGGTTTCTAAATAATTATTAATTATGTTAAGTCATAATAGCATGTGGGATTTAGAATGACTAGGAGATGTTTGATTATTGCAAGGTTTCAACCGTTTCACCTCGGACACCTACATGTTATTGAATACTGCTTATCCATTTTCGAAGAAGTAATAGTTGTAGTTGGTATGGCTAGTCAAAGTCATACGCCTGAAAACCCGTTCACAGCCGGTGAAAGGATAGAGATGATTCGGAGGAGTTTGAAGTGGAAAAACGTGGATTTATCTCGAGTCATAACGGTGACTTTACCTACACTTGAAGTAAGTAAAGTAGCTGTACACCATGTTAAGCTATATAGTCCAAGTTTTGATGCAGTTATCACGTTAAACCCGATTATTAAAACCATATTTATCGAGGAGGGTTACAACGTGTTAGAACCCCCGGAACTTAACCGCGGATTGTATAGGGGCTCATATATAAGGAAACTAATGAGCGAAGGAGATAGTAGGTGGAGAGAACTTGTTCCTGAGCCGGTAGCATCCTTTATGGATGAAATCAAAGGCGTTGAAAGAATTCAAATGTTGTACAAGGAGAAAGTACCTGGTTACTATGTTACAGCTTAAGGTAGTGTGAAATGACAATAAATGCTGGTCTCCCCGTTTTTAAGTGCGAAATGTGTGGATCGTGTTGTAAAATGTCTCCAATATCTATTCTCCCCCATGAAGCAGTTGTTCTTGAGTCGTTAGCTGATAGAATAAATATAAGGCTTGAATACATTCATGGATACATGGTTTACGATGCTCTAGGAGGCGTTAATTTAGCTCTCAGTTATATAATGCAGTTAAATAATGGTCAATGCCCATTCCTTGAAGGTAGCAAATGTAGAATCCACAATATTTTTAAGCCATATATATGTAGAAGTTTCCCCTATATTCCGAAGCATGTGAAGTACCATATTGATGACGTTAACAAGTATATTATGGCGTCAACTGATTACGGCCTTAGTTTGGCTTGTAGCGTTGTGAGAAAGCATAAGGAAATACTAGAGAAATACTGGGCTGGGAATGAGGAGTCTGTGGATAAAATACTTTTACATTACTTTAAGGATGGTTATTTAGCCGCTGTTGAAGGCGACAACGTTAGGTCTCTTATGCTAACACTATTATCGAAACTGTGGAGAGATGGATTAGTGGAGATTAGGCAAGCAAACTACACGGCTCCTGTGGTTAACTTGTATGAATACTTGAGGAGGTTTTATCCGGATTTACCCAGCGCACTTGGTCTGGATAGAATTGCTTATAAGGTGAGAGCTTGGCTGAAAGCCTACTAGTAGATGAAAAATCTTTCCTTGTGAAAATGGAGTTATTGAGGAAACTCGCTGGAAAAGACAGTGTTCTAGTACCCGAGTTAGCTGGAGAACTCGGTTTAACTGAGTTAGAGGTAGTCGACTTAATAACTGAACTAAGAGAGAACTACATGATTACTCATGAAAAAATAAATGTATCGTGGATTCCGGGAGATAACCCAGCTAAAATTAAACCATGGGGTTGGAACTACGTCTACAAGCAAATAGTTGGTTCAACTATGATGTCGGCTAGGTATCATCCTCCATGGACGATCATCATAGCCGAGTACCAGAGTAAAAGCTATGGAAGACATGGTAAGAGATGGATAAGCAACCTCGGTGGCATATGGATGACAATGAAGTTCGAAGTTGAGCCGAGATTCGCGCAAATGCTACCGATAACGGTGCCCGTGCTCCTGTGCAACTACCTAAGAGATAGATTGAGAGTAAAAGCTGGAATAAAGTGGCCTAACGACATAATTGTTAACGAGAGGAAGCTAGCTGGCTTCCTAATCGAGGGAGAAGTCTTACTGAGTAGGGTTATAGTATACCTAGGTATAGGAATCAACGTAAACAATAACATACCCATTGAAACAGCAACTAGTTTAAAGATTATTCTGGGAAAACTAGTACCTAGAAATAGTATTATAGCTTATATTGCTGGACGAATAGGTAGAATAGATGACTACTCTAAAGAATTTACTAGACTACAAATGCAATACTTAGATTTACTTGAAACACTTGGGAGAAAAGTTAAAGTACATACAAGGAGTGGTGAATACGTTGGAATCGCGAAAAGTGTAACAGAGACAGGGGACATTGTTGTAGAAACATCAACGGGTTCAATTAGATTTAGTAGCGGTGAAGTCCTCGAATTAAAACACGTTGAGTAATTGAATCAAGATGAGTAGTGTAAGTGAGTTAATTGGCGATGAAATACAGGGATCAGCTAACTCTTGAACTCAATGAATACTTGGAGAACACTTACCCTAAGTCAAATGCACGAGTAGCTTACGAGAGAATAGAGGAGACAAGTGAACCTGAACCTGGTCCAAGCATATATGATGTAAACTTACCGGAGCAATTACTGAGAGTTCTAGAGAAAAGGGGTATTACGAGATTATACAAGTTCCAATATGAGGCATATAAAGAGGTATTAAACGGTTACAACGTTGTAATCGTTGCTGGTACGGGAACCGGTAAAACGGAAGCCTTCTTTATTCCGCTCGCTAAAAGAATACTGGATGATAGTAAGCAGAATCCCCAAGCAATGATACTATATCCCACGAAAGCACTAGCAAGGGATCAAGTCAAAAGGTTCACGGAGTACAGTGTATACGGGAAACTAGGCGTTAACATATATGATGGGGATACACCAGAGGACTTGAGGAGGAAGATTGCGAGTAATCCACCTCCAATAATAATATCCAATCCCGACATGTTGCATACAGGTTTAATCTATAGTCCATACGTGAAGAGATTCATTGAATCAGTTGACACAATGGTTTTCGACGAATTACACGTGTATGAAGGAGTCCTAGGCGCTCATATACATCACTTAGTACATAGAATCAGGTTGACGAGAAAAGAGAACACTCAGTTTGTAGCGTCATCAGCAACTATTGGAAATCCGAAGGAGTTCGCGGAGAGTTTATTTGAAGCTGATTTTAAAGAAGTACGAGGTAGTTTAACTAGAAGAGGAATCGTAACACACATACTTATCTCATCTGGTTACATGAGTCGATGGAGTGTTCTCGCGTCAATTTCTAAGTTTCTCGCAGAGAAGGGGTTAAGATTCATCGTGTTCGTGGATAGTCAACAATTAGCTGAGCTACTGGCGAACACCATTGAGTCTCGCTACAATGTTAATATCGCGGTACACAGAGCAGGTTTACCGTTTGAAGTTAGACGAGATATTGAAAACAAGTTGAGGGAAGGGAAAATAGATGGAGTAGTGGCAACGCCCACGCTTGAACTAGGCTTAGATATAGGAGTTATAGATGCTGTTGTCTTAGGTAATCCTCCTCCTTCTTACTCCAAGTACTTGCAAAGAGCTGGGAGAGCTGGTAGGAGAGGAAAAGGATATGTAATCACTATACTAGGAGAGGACCCTATAGATACATATTACTTGAGAAACCCCGAGCAATACTTTAACCAGAAGTTGACGCCATCTGTTATTGAATCCTTCAACGAGGAAGTCATGAAATTACATTTTATATCCTATATGCTTCAAGTAGGTATAGTTAATGTGGCTAAGATACCGTATGAGTGGAGGACTATACTAGATGATCTCTTGACGGAGAGGCTTATAAAGAAAATTGGGCCCTACGTTTCAGTTAACTACGCGGTTGGGAGAAAATATGTGTCGATGAAGGGAGGTATTAGAACTCAGGGTGAATTAGTTGAAGTAGTAGATGTAAGTAGAGATCAGGTCATTGCGACCAGGGAGTTACCAGTTGCGGTGCTGGAGCTATATCCCGGTGCAATATACTTCTGCACGAAGAAACCATTCGAAGTAGTGAAACTAGATGTATCCCGTAGAAAAGCCTATGTAAGAGAAATAACGGAGAGACCAAGCATCTATACGAGGCCTTTATACTCTGTCGACGTAGTAGATTACGACATTGTGTCAGAGAGAGATAGTGAACTCGATTTCAAGATATCATACGCTAAAGTTCTAATCGAGATGCGCGTTGACGGATTCATTGTGAAAGACCTGTATAGTGGTGAAACTTACTCTATGAGATCTTTCTCCGAGCCAGTAACATACAGGTATACTACGAAGGCTTCTTTAATTAAGCTCCCACCACTTGAAGAGTACATGGAGTACGACTCCGCGGAAGCTTTCCATGCAATAGAACATGCTTTAATAGAGGCATCACGGGTAACATGTGGGGCCGGAATCACGGATCTAGGAGGTATAAGTTATCCTAGTGGCGACATAGTAATATACGATGCAGCTATTGGAGGATCCGGTGTATCAAAGCTCTTATACTCTAAAGTAGAGGAAACCGTGAGAACAGCGTACGAGTTAATGGCTAGGTGTAATTGCATTGATGGGTGCCCAAGGTGTATATATACACCATACTGTGGAAACAACAATAAGGTTTTATCGAAGAGAAAAGCTTTACACTACCTCGACGTACTGTACTCGAGAGGACTAAGAGTCCACGTTAAGCCTTTGGAAGCAAAGTACGGTAAACCCGTAGTCTAATTTTTTAAACCTTGAAGCTCCGGAAACTATCACAATGGATAAACGTGGGATTATACTCCGTGGATTTAAGAGTTATTTTAGCTTCATAATTATTATTTTCACGTATAATTTATTACTGGAGATTTACTATGGAGCGAGAAAGCGTAGTCCTTGTAACAGGTGGAGCAGGATTTATTGGTAGTCACATCGTTGATAAACTGGTTGAAACTAGCTACACTGTTAAAGTTATTGATAACTTGAGCTCAGGTTCTCTTGACAATATAAGACATCACTTAGTTAAGCAATCCATAAAATTTATTCGAGGAGACTTAAAGAACAAAGAAGACGTATTGAGAGTTGTGGAAGACGTTGACACAGTATTCCACTTTGCAGCAAACCCTGAGGTAAGGCTAAGTACAACAAACCCTGAGGTGCATTTTAATGAGAATGTTGTCGCAACATTTAATTTACTGGAAGCGATGAGGTTAAAGGACGTTAAATCAATAATATTTGCTTCTTCGAGCGCAGTTTACGGGGAACCGGAGAAAATGCCTGTGAGTGAAGAAGCACCAATAAAACCTCTCTCAGTTTATGGTGCAAGTAAAGCAGCTTGCGAGAACCTTATGCATGCTTACAGTAAACTATATGGATTTAATGTATTAATATTAAGGTACGCGAACATCATTGGCCCCAGGTTACGTCACGGTGTTCTATATGATCTATTAATCAAATTATCTAGAAACAAGGAGGTTCTCGAGGTTCTAGGCGATGGAACTCAAGTTAGAAGCTATCTTCACGTAAGAGACGCTGTTGAAGCAACACTGCTAGCTTGGAGTACCCTGAGTAAAGGCTTCGAGGTTTACAATGTTGGCAACACTGATTATGTCTCCGTGAGAGATATTGTGGAAACACTGATAGAAACCCTAGGTTTAAAGAACACTACGAGGATAATATATAAACCAGTTTTACACGGTGTGGGGTGGCCTGGAGATGTAAAGAAAATAACTCTCGAGGTATCAAAACT
Organism: Desulfurococcaceae archaeon; assembly: GCA_023269825.1. Taxonomy (GTDB): domain Archaea; phylum Thermoproteota; class Thermoprotei_A; order Sulfolobales; family Desulfurococcaceae; genus UBA285. The sequence continues at coordinate 816,639 of JAGDWI010000001.1, read as the reverse complement.
TCTTCAAATAGGTTGGAGGCCCATAATGAATTCAAGAGAAGCAATTATTGAAACCATTAAATCATTAGTCATGGAGCTCGAGTTAAAAATCTGAGAATCATGGAGATTTTAAATAATAGAGCTGAACATTTATATTAATTGAGGCATAGATACCTACATGGTGGTTACGTGTCAAGTGAAGTGAAAGCATTAATTCTAGCCGGTGGTACTGGTTCAAGATTTCACCCATATACGGAGATTATTCCTAAACCAATGATACCAGTTGGAAGAAAAGAGAAGCCTGTTTTAGAGGTCATTGTGAAATGGTTGCGTAAACATGGTGTAAAAGAATTCGTTTTTCTCGTAGATTATAAGTGGAAATATATTTACAACTATTTTGAGAATGGATCGAGATTCAATGTGAAGATAGATTATTCGCTAGATGAACACGACGGGTATCGTAACACAGGAGGCGCGATTTTGAAAGCTTATCGAAGCAACTTAGTTGATTCTCGTGGGTTAATATGGTATGGTGATATATTGGCACCAATAAATATCAAGGAGCTACTGGACTACCACGTAGATAAGAAAGCAGATCTAACGTTAGTTGTCACTAAGAGATACAAGGTTCCAGTAGGCGTAGCTGAGGTAAACGAGAACAATGAAATAGTGAAAATGGTTGAAAAACCAGAATTAAACATATCAGCTACTGTCGGTATAGGGGTTGTTGAACGCGAGATCTTTAATCAAAAAATAGAGGAATACTTGGGTAAGGATTTCGATTTCATGGGTGACTTAGTTCCATGGCTCATTGGTAAAGGCTACAAGGTATACGCTTACATGTATAATGATATATGGTTCGATGTTGGAAGCTTGGAGAGATATAAAAAACTCGATAACGAAAACTTATCGGTATTTGAGGATGTTATCGATTAATCATGAACCAAACGATCTATCTCCAGCATCTCCTAGTCCGGGTACTATGTAACCTCTGTCGTTGATCTCAGGGTCTATGGAAACAACGTACATCCTGAGATCTATTCCGAGCTCCTCAGAGGTTTTCTTTAATTTCTCTATGGCTAAGGGCGTCGTTATAACTGATGCAATGTAGTATCTTTTAGCTTTACCGTATTTGACTAGTTCTCTGAGTACTTTTACCAGCGTAGAGCCCGTTGCCACCATTACATCACTGAGTATTACAATATTATCTTCACTTACTCTAGGTATTTTGACGTATGAGATGTCGATATCGAACTCCCAGTCATGCATACCTTTCTCCTCTACTCTTCTCGCAGCTACTACGCCTTGTTTTGCATTATAGAAGATCTTTATTAGACCCTCAGTTAGAGGCCAAGCTGCTCTAAGTACAGTTATTATTATCGTGTTATCGAGATCTTTTATTTTCACGCCTTTAACTTTCACGTTGAGAGGAGTTTCTACTTCGTATTCATCAACTTCATAGTCCTCGACGATTTCGAGTCCCAGTATTCTACCCAGTCTTACTAATCCTTTTCTAAAATCTATTTGAGTTGTATACTTGTTTCTAAGTGTTGTTAGTATTCCCTGCGCGTATTTCCTATTGACAACAGTGAGTTTAAACATAGGGCCCTTTCATAATTAAATTAGTTCCGGTTTTTAAACACCACTTGTTAATTAGGTGCTTATATGTGCTGAACGTGTTTAAACCTCTTTCAGGGTTTAAGAGAGTTAAGTGTGTGGAGCTATTGTTGCTGTTTAAAAAACTAATGTTTAAATACCTTGTTATCAAGTATAACGAAGATAGATTTAGAAGTATGCGGTGATTTATATAGCAACTGAGACTAGGTTAAGCGAGAGCAAAGTGGATGCTGCTTCTAGGATGAAAACTCATGGAATATATAGGTATGCTTGTTTAAATTGCGGTGGCTCAACCTCTGATCTTAGGTTATTGTTCAAAGCTCCTTGCGAAACATGTTTACCTGAGGAAAAATTCCGCGAGATAGTTAAGAAAACGGATGTGAGAAGCTTACCTAGACTAGAGCGACTGAAACTGTACTTAGATAATTTAAGGAAACCAGGAGAATTAAGGGGCCTTGTAAAAGAAGAACTTGAACTAGTGGACTTTGAAAACTTCTTCGAGAAGGCTACTAAAGGATTAAAAATGTGGAGTGCTCAGAGGACGTGGTCTAGGAGGCTTCTCAGAAGAGAATCATTCAGCATTATAGCTCCAACTGGGACGGGAAAAACAGTGTTCTCGCTTATAGCTTCACTCTACAGAGCACTGAAAGCTAGAGAGCTGGGTAGGAAAGTATACTTAGCGTTCCCCACTGCACCTTTACTTCTGCAAGCTTGGAGGAAACTTATTAAATTCGCCGAGAACCTTGGTTTAAACGTATGTAGTCCCGAGAACTGGGGGAAAGAGTGCCTTAGAGTGATATGCATACATGGAAGACTAAGTAAGAAGGAGAGAGAATTTTACAATGAGAAAATAAGAAGCGGGGAATTCGATATTTTATTAACTACGAGCGCATTTATGCATAGATACAGTGAATTCTTACCTAAAAATGTATATGACCTGGTTATAATGGATGATGTTGACGCTGTACTAAGAAGTGGTAGAGCTATACGTAGATTATTGAATATACTTGGTTTAACTGATACAGATATAGAAAAAGGATTAGAGCTCATTAAGCTACGTGCTAGACTAGGGTCACTACCGGAAAGCGAAATAGAGAAAGCTAGAAGCCAAGTTGAGAAACTAGAGGAGGAAATTGAAGAAGCAAGAAAGAGAATAGGAGATGTTGCACTAATAGTTAATAGCGCTACTGGTAAACCCAGGGGGATATATCCAAAATTATTCAGAGTGTTTTTAAACTTCGAAGCTGGAGCTAAACCAGAAGCCATTAGAAACATCGTTGACGCCTACATTACGTCAAGCCCGGATAAAATAGTTGATACAGCGGTAAATATCGCGAGGAAACTTAGAGACGGTTTACTAGTATTTGTACCGGTTGATAAAGGAGTTGAATTCGCTGAATACGTGGCTAGCAAACTGAGAGAGAATGGTTTAAGAGCTGAGGCCTTCCACGCTAAGAAACAAGTTGACTTAATTGATAAATTCGCGAAAGGCGAATTAGATGTACTTGTGGGTGTTGCAACATATTATGGTATAATAGTTAGAGGCATTGATTTACCGGAAAGAGTTAAGTATGTTGTGTTTGTTGGTGTTCCACGCCATAAATTCAGTAGTAAAGTTGAGACTATATCACCAACGGATCTCCTGAGGATGCTCGTAGTTATAAGAGAAGTACTAGAAGGCAGAGAGAAGGAAGAAGTAGACGTTTTAATTGGAAGAATTGCGAGACGATTGAGAACCATGTCGCAGGGAGCATTAGCAATGCTAAGGATTAAACTCATTGAGGCCTTACAAAAGGAAACCGTTGTTGAAGAAACACCTTTACTGAGAGATCTCATTAGAGCCTTCGAAATAGTGAGAGAGTATTTAAGCAAACCCGAGGTCCTCAGTAAACTAAGTAAACTAGGAGACGTAGGAATCGTCGCGGAGAACGGTGAACTATACATATTGATCCCGGATGTCGCAACATACATACAAGCCAGTGGCAGATGCTCCAGACTATACCCGGGTGGAATAACAAAGGGGTTATCTATCATAGTTGTTGATGATGAGAGACTACTGAATGGACTAGTTAAAAGACTACGCTGGATCTTCGAGGGCTTCAATATACTAAATTACAGTGAATTGAATATTGAGGAGTTAATTAATGAAATCGCTAGAGAAAGAGAACAAGTGAGGAGAATATTAGCTGGGGAAATAGTGCCTGAGAAACAATTAGAGTTAGTTAAAACAGCTCTCTTGATTGTTGAATCACCCAATAAAGCGAGGACGATTGCGAACTTCTTCGGGAAGCCTAGTATTAGAATTATTGGGGATGGAGTTAGAGTATATGAGATCGCTCTAGGAAACTATATCTTAAACATTGTTGCAACAGGTGGACACATATATGACCTTGTAGTTGATGCTGAGCCTGTTGAAGCACGACGCAGGGATACCTTATATGGAGTAATAATTGATAATGCAGGAGACAAGTACTTGTTTGAGCCGGTTTACACTGACTTGAAGAAATGTTCACGAGGGCATCAATTTACCGACGAATCTGATACTTGTCCTAAATGCGGTGCCAGAATAGGACCCAGTGCGAGGAAACTCAGTGTGATCAGGGCGCTTAGGAAACTAGCGAGCGAAGTCGACTTAGTACTAATAGGTACAGATCCAGACTCCGAGGGTGAAAAAATAGCATGGGATGTACGTGTTTTACTTGAACCCTACGCTGATAGAATACTTAGAGTAGAATTTCACGAGGTCACTCGTAGGGCAATTATAAACGCTATATTTAACCCGAGGGATTTTTCCGAGAGACTCGTGGAGGCTCAAATTGTTAGACGCATTGAGGACAGGTGGCTTGGGTTCTCTTTGTCTGGTTTCGTTCAGAGATATGTGTGGCCTATATACTGTCTCGAGTACCTCTATGGAAAAAGCAAAATAAATGAAAACGAGTCGGAGAGTATTCAAACATGCTGTAGACCAAACAGGAACCTCAGCGCTGGGAGAGTTCAAACACCTGTTCTAGGTTACATTATAGATGAGTATAATAAATCGAAGAGACTCGAGTATTCAAAATACATCATACTAGTTGACTTGGAGAACGGCCATAGCTTAGAAATAACTTTAAACTATGAAGATGCATCAAAAATACTGGAGCTGAACGCGAAAGGCAAACCCAAAGTATACCCTAACGCGCATGTCGAGATAGTGGAGGAATACGAGGTGGAAGAAAACCCACCACCACCTTTCACAACTGATGCTTTATTAGCAGAAGCTTCAAGAGAACTAGGTTTTTCAACAACGAAGACGATGGATATAGCGCAAGATTTATTTGAAATGGGCCTCATAACTTATCACAGAACAGATAGTACTAGGATTAGTGATGTCGGTATAGAGGTTGCGAGACAGTATCTTGAGGCGAAGTACGGTCCAGATAAATTAAAAGAAGTATTTAAACCAAGAACTTGGGGGTTGGGGGGAGCACACGAGGCAATTAGACCAACTAGGCCGATAGACGCTGATCATTTATCTGAGTTAATTAGAGAAGGAGCAATCGTCGTAGTTGGAAAAATCACGAGAGATCACATCAAATTATACGACCTAATATTCAGGAGATTCATAGCGAGCCAGATGAAAGCTGCTAGAATACTGAAGAATAAACTGAGAATACAGCTTGAATGGGAGAATAAAAAACACGTTGTTGAAAAAGAAGTTGTATCAGGCATCATAGAAAAAGGTTACATGGAGTTCTACGAGAACATAAGAGTCGAGCTACCTGGAGTAAGTGGGAAATCGGTAACTTTAACAGGTTACACGAGGGATATTAGAATATATAAATATCCTCTGCCGAGGTTCCACGATGTCATTAAATGGATGAAAGACAAAGGCATAGGTAGACCGAGCACATACGCGAAAATAATACAAACTCTCCTGGACCGTAAATACGTAGCTTTATCTAAGACTAGGAAAGCTCTAGTTGTTCAACTCAGAGGAATATTTGTATATGATTTCCTCACAAGGTTCTTTGGTAACGTAGTTAGCGAGGAAACGACTCGTGAGCTGGAAAAATTAATGGATAAAGTTGAAAACGGGGAGATAGATTATCAAAGAGTATTAAGCGAGATATATAGAGATGTAACCCAGAAAATATTGAGCAAGGAAAGCATGCTTCTGGAGTACGTGAAAACGCAACTACTGGAAATAGCTAGAAATAAATCGCCGGGATATGTACCAGTTAGTAAGATAGATAAATGCGTTGAAGGTTTAATGTCTTGACACTTAAAGATAGCCGTGGACTAGAAGTATATAATCTATATGAGGAAATCGGGGGATTAAAACTAGGATTAATTCACGCACCGTTAACGAAGCTAGGTTTTTCCTTCAACATTGATAACATAAGGCAAATTATAAAATATGCTGGAAAAATGGGTATTAAAACTCTTGTACTTCCTCCGTTTATGCCGTATGGAGTTAACTCTGATGCTGGAAGAGAAACACTGAAATCTATAAGTATAAATAGGAGAAACCCTTACGTTAGGATCCTCAAGCACTTAGCACGGTTAAACACAGCTTACATTATATCACCATATATAGTGGAGAAATCGCGTTCATTTTACCATGTTTCAAATCTATTAATAGATGGTGAAGCAGGTGTCTCTAAATTCTTCTCCCGGAAGATTTTGTTATCTCAGCAAGAAGTACAGGCTAACATAAAACCAGGGGCATCAATCGACGTTATTAGTGACTTATACTTGAAGTATTCCATACTATTAGATGAAGACGTATTAGCATTAGAACTTTCAAGATTAATGTCTTATATTGGAGTAGATGTGTTACTTATTACTATTAGACAATTACCACCTTATTTAGAGCTATTGAGTGTTGCGAAAGCACTTCAAGTATTTACAGGGTTAACGGTAATTCACACTGGGTATATTATAGAAGAAGGTTCAAACATAGTTGACGCTAATCCTACAATCATCGTTTTACCTGATGGGAAAATACACGTGTTCAATCAAAATAACCCAGTACTAGTAACTATACCGCTAAAAATACTGAAAGAATCGAAGAGGACCACTGATCTAGATAAAACTAGGAGGGTTTTAAGCATAACTCTGCAGTATTTAAGAAAAATACGTAGATATAAAGACTTCAGAACCATTATTTAATAATGAGATATGATTAGGTGAACTCCGTGATAGAAGAAAAAGTGGTTCTATTAAAAACAGCGAGTTTCTATGATCTAGTCAGGTTAGCATCAGCTACCATAATTCCACACCAAGTCATGACGTACTTAATAAAGTTCAAGTATAAAGGTAGAATAGTTATAGGTATACTCGGAGTCTTCAGAGATTACTATAAGCAGTATGGTTTACCAGTATTCTACTACTACACTTTTGATGGTAACGATGCCCAAGCCTCGGAAGCTAACTACGTTATAGTGTACACTGGAGAAGACCGCTTCGAACTATCTAAAAACCCGAAACCAGGTGTTTCCATACCGATTATTTCACTCGCTGAGAAACCAGTTTTTATACCTGATGATATACAGTGATCCCTGTGCTATCTTGGTCTAATGATGAGCCTTGTATTCATTACTTGCCAGTACTCTATCTCCTGATCAACCGTGAGTTTATCCCTAATTGTTTCCTCTATGGCGTCTTTTGAAACTTCAAATACTTCAAAGGTTTCAACATCCATGACTTGTAATTTATCCCCTAGATCCGCTATTACTCTACCAATTCTTTTCTCAATGATTGGGACTTCTACTTGGGAGTCCACTGGAGCAACTAGGACTTTTTTCGATTTCGAGAATAAACCAACAGCAGTGACTGTTGCTTTCGCGCTTCCATGCTTGCCTGTTTTCGCTTTCGATATTTCAACTATCCTGCATGGCTCGCCATCAATAATGACAAAACTTCCTACTTTGAGGTTTCCAAGTGTTTCATAGTTTTTACTACTCATGGAGACCACCATTTAATTATTAACCATTATATGCACTAATATATTATTAATTACTACTCGAATAAACTATCTGTGATCCACGTGGTCTCAATTTACTTACTATAGATCAGTTAATTTACGAATTTCTCCTGGAGAGAGCTCGTATACTCCGGGTTCAAGTATCCATGAGTCATGAATTACGTCCAATGATAGATGATCTCTTATCGAAATGGAACCCGCTAATATCATGTTACTTGTACGATAAACCACGATCTCGTAGTAATCTCTTATTGCTTCATTAACTGGCTCTTTTACCCAGTAGGTGATGTAGAGATGAGGCTTATTTCTCCATAATAGTAGAAGTGTCGTGTTTAAAGCACTTCCTTCAACTATGTACTCTTTTGACTCAATATATGTTTCCGCTACGCATTTATCTAAGTTTTCATCGTTTTCAGCACAAGATAAAATATTGTTCATGACATGGTATCCAAGTAACTCTGAGTCTACACGTGTCCAAGGAAAAACCCCTAGTTTCTCCGCTAAGATTTTCTTCTTTGCACCCCCATTATGAGCAAACCAAGCGGCACCATTACTAGATAGCATCATGAACGGGTGAGCGTATTCTAGTCCAAATGGTTCGCTTGCAGAGGATTTACGGGCATGTAATATTACATATACTGGTTGATAATTAACGATTTTTCTTAGGAATAAGCTTAGTACCCTAGTGGAAGACTCATAGAAGATGGGGTCAATAGACTTATAATGAGCAGTAGTGGGATTGTTCTTAATTAACCCTGTTGCTGCAATCCCCCATCCATCATCATGTGTTGAGTATTTACCATTAGTGACTCTAAGTAAGTATGCGTCGTGTTGCGCACTTTTTATGAATGCGTTGATAATACTTGATAAAGTACTCTCACTAATTTTATCCGATGTAAAAGCCGCTATTCTACACATTAAAGACCCCTTAAATCAATATACTCCTATGGATTAAAAACAAGTGAAATGATGAAGGATCCGAACACTGAGAAATGAAGAATACAATAAGCTGATCAATAGTTTTTACTCAATTGTTTCCTCCTCTAAATTTAATTGACTTACTCGAGATCTCAATGTACTAGTAACACTTTGCTATTATGAATCATGAAGCACGCATTATTCAACTATAATTACTTGGTGAAGAATACGAGATAATGTGTTGAAAGTAATTAGCACTTTATTTTAATGGAAAAGAGTTATTTAAATACCCTGTGAATACAAAAATGCATCGTTGTCTAATTGGTTTTTGATGGGTTTTGGGCTTGTTCCTGCTGTTTTGCTTCTCCCTCAAGTTTCTTTAGTTCTTCTTCAATTTCCTTCTCTATTTCCTCGATTGGCTTCGGTGGTGGAGTAGTTGCTAGTGTGTATCCAATCCAACCTAGAATCCCGAATACACCTATTACTGCGACTACGAGAGTTATTTTTGTGAGAATTTCCCAGTGTGATGTGAAAAACATTAACCAAACATATAGTGCTACTATGATTATGGAGACCGATACTAAAAGCCAACCAATTAATTGATCTCTACTCATGTAGAGCATCCTCGCATGTAATGTTAGTCTTTTTAAATCAATGATAGGTAGGCTTAATAAACTTAAATTCTGATCCCGCGAAATCCAAGTGTAAGATATTAATTGGTGAAATCACCCGAGTTCTGCTACGATCTCAGCATTAATGATCTTAGCTCTCCCACCAGTTGGTTGAACCAACCGCGTTCCACAGACTCTGCATCTTGCAGGATAAGTTGAATGGCTGAAAGCGATGTTCTCTGCTCCGCAGTTTTTACACACTACTTTGTAAAACCTGCTTTTAGGCATCGGGATCAGGATCTTACGTTTCTTCACTACTTAGTCACCTCTACGAGCTCCGTTTTCTTCAATCTTATGCCTCTTCTCTGAACTATGAACCCGCATTTATTACACTTGAGTTTCAGTACAACTTTTTTCGTTGTTTTAGCGAACCTCTTTTGCTCGGGCTTCCTCTTTGAACCATACCCTTTCTTTTTTCTCTCATATCTTCTTTCTCCTTCAGCTAAACTTCTCCGTTTACCGTGTTTATAAATGGTTACAGCGTGCTCAGTGTGTGTTTTACACTTTGGGCAATATGTCACTATAACTTTAGGGTACTTTGCCAAAGTAGTTCCCCCTTTTAACATTCTTCTATGTATTAACCAATGCTCTTTTAAAGTTAAAGCTTAGACTTTTTTAAACCTAACGCATGCGCTGCAATATTGGTTGAAATGTGGAGAACAATGATAACTAGTAACGCTAATGGAATATATGATTGATTAGCTAGGAATTCGGGGACTCCTAATATGTAGTAAAACAGCGTGGTTGCCAGAGCGAAATCCAATTGATCCAGTAGAGGAGCTGGATCACCTGGTTTTAACCCGAGTCTCCGCTTTACAAAGGCCCCCGCGAGATCACCTAGTAGAGCGAATAAACCCGCTCCAATTGATATCAAAGGTAAAAAAGAATCCATGAATAATAACCCTAGCGATGAGCCAGCAACATATGCGCCGGTAGTACCAACAATTAACCCTTCAAGGGTTTTATTTCTCCCAAAAACGGGTTTACCATCGACGAATAATTTTCCACGGTCAATTAAAATATTGCCATTAACTAGGACGGGGAGAGCATTAGCTACCATTGCTGGCAGATAGTATTTCAACAACCAGATTGTGAACTCCTCGAAGTTAATCATTCCACATCAAACCTGTATTTGAGATCGTGAAGCCCACTTTCTCGAATCTAGCTGGTACCGGTGTTTTAACGGGTTTCACGTATCTTTTACCTCCTTCACCAATAAATACGCTTAAGATTAAGTCGAAATAGTAATCTATTATCTTGAATCCTGAGGCCTCAAGTTCGCCTTTCTCTCCAACTCTAACTTGTGCGGAGGCAAATAATTTACCTTTATTCCTTCTCGCTGTTTCCAGTAGTAAGCTAGTGATGAAGGCTTGCTTTGTTAAAGTGTTCTCCTTCAAGGGCTCTAAGCGGAAGAGAGAGTTAATACTATCTATGAAGATGTACTTTGGGCTCATCATGTATGTGGCGATAGCTGATTTCAGGAAAGTATCCATGTCGAACGCCTCAGTGAACAATACTCCTTCATACTTACTAGGTGTTTTTGCAACTTGTTCATAGTGCACTGTTTCCTCCGTTGAAACATACACGCATAAGATCTCCCTGCAAACGTTGCTAGCAATAGTTAAAAGCAAAGTGGTTTTACCCGAGGCGGCTGGTCCGTAAAATACGATAGCTAGCGAGGAATCTATAAGCTCATCTAGTAAGGTGTTTCCAGTGAAGTTAACTATATTCACCACCTAAACATAATAGATTATTTATTGAGGATAAATAATTGGAACCAATGGTTGATATGGATTGCAGAGGAGACCGGTGGTAATAGCAATATATGATCCTCGATGGTTTATAGACGTTATGAATTTGTTGAAGAGAAGAGGAATAATGTTTCACCATTACTACTCAAAGGAAGAGGTTCCCTATGGTAGCGTAATATACACTGACATGAATTTGATTGTAGAGGAGCTATCCGATAGGAGAGACTTATTCATAGTTTATGATCCTGGGAAAACCTGCAGGAAACTCGAGGAAGCTATGCTAGCAAGTATGTACATTAGCGAGTATAGAGACATAATAGTAGGTGTTGATCCAGGCGTGCTCGTTAGTTACGTAGTTCTAGGGGATGAACTATTATTGTTCTATGGTGAAGGGAAAGTAGAAGACCTTGGAAGAGATCTTGACTACGTGTTAAAATGCGTTCCCTTCAAAGACATAAAAATAAAAGTTGGAACCGGTTATAGGTCGAGTGAAATAATAGAATTCATAAAATCCAGGTATAAGCAGATCCCGCTTGAACTAGTAGATGAAGCTAGTACTTCACCTAGCAGGAGTAGGATCGACGAGGCTATATACTCCTCTAGGAAACTTCGTGGATTAAAACCATTCAGGTACAAAGACATATACGCAGCTTATAGAATCGCTCTGAGTAAGGGAATAGAGGTGCTGTAGTCTTGCCTGGATTGAAGTTATCTAGGAATGAAGCAGTGAAATTGTATGGTCCAATGTCTGTATATGTGAAAAACGGCTGCGTAGATGTGCATGGTAAAAAAACTTGTGCGGGAGAGAAATTCATAATTCATAGAACACGTAATTACGTGGTTTTAGCGCTAGAAGACAGTGAATTAGATGTAACAATGGTGAACGAGTCTCAAATACAGACACTGGAAGAAACTGATCCTTACAGAGAGAAAAGAGAAGTAATACTAGATATTCTCAGGAAAAAATGCAGAAAAATAGTTGTTGTAGGGTGCGTTGACTGCGGGAAAACATCATTTGTAACCATGGCTTACAATATGTTGTTGTCAAATGGACATAAACCAGTAGTTGTAGATGGTGATGTCGGCCAAGCTGATATAGGTCCACCGGGTTTCATTGCCCTAGGAGCATCTGATTCACCCGTGTACTGGATTAACGAGTTAAAACCACTGGTTTTGAGATTCATAGGGGATATTAAACCACACGGCTACAGTTACCATATTATATATGAAGTAAGAGATCTAGTTGAAAAAGCACTTAGTAAAGAATATGATAGCGTAGTAGTGGATACAGATGGATGGGTGAGAGAGGAAGCGGGAATAAACTATAAGTTTGCACTAATTGAAGAGTTAAAACCAGATGTCATAGTGGTTTTAGGTGAAGAACTAAGAGATGTATTTAAGCAGTTCTCCAAGCTAGGCATTTATGTCTACGAGTTAAACGCCCCCGTGTATAGGAAAACACGTAGTCGCGAAGAACGTAGAATGCTCAGAAGCCTTAAGTACAGAGAATTCCTTGAGAACGCGCCTGTTCAAAAATTAAAAGTTAAGGATATCTTAGTTCAAGGATGTAGTTTACTACAAGGTGTTGAAGTAGATGCTTCGAGCATAGAGAGCATGTTCGATGGAAAAATCATTTATGCCTCCAGGCTACCCGGTCAACTCAATGTTTATGGATTAATTAAAAGCTATCAGAGCGAGGAACTAAAGAAGAGGGGATTCGAGAAAGTAAGGATTTACCCTATGGGTTTCGAGAAAGGTTTATACTGCGCCGTGGGGATAATAGGTGAAGGAGATCACCCATGCTTAGTTGAAAAATTCGATTTTGAATCACGTGAAATCGTTATAAGAGCAAAATATAATGGTAAAATAGAAGTTCTTAAATTATCAAGAGTAAAGTTGACACAGGATTTCACTGAAGAATATCTAGAGGTGTAAACTCGTGAATTTACATGATTTGATGAGTTATGCTTCTAAATTAGGTAAGAAAACTATTGATGGCGGAGTGATCAACTCGGATTACGATATAACGAGACTCAGCTACGAATCCAGGAACTCATTGATCTATGCGAGGATTAAGGGGTGTGAAGATTACCCTGTATACGCGAACTTGTTCACGTGGAGGAGCGATTTAGTTAAGTTACTTAACGCGGGGAGCCTTGAGGAAGCATATGGTATTATTGAGAAATCGCATCAACCACGTAGCCAGCTTGAATTAGTTGATTTTAGGGAATACTTCGTCGAAGCAGAACCAGACTTATCTAGAATACCCTTCATTAAGTATTATAGGGAGGATGGTGGTCGCTACTTAACGAGCTCTATTTACATTGCATGCTACGAGAACATATGTAATGCTAGTTATCATAGAACAATGTTCTTATCTAGTGGTAAAGCAACACTTAGAATTGTTCCACGTCACTTAAATTACATTATGTCAAGGTATTTCGAGAAGGGAAGAAATGCACCAGTCGCTCTCGTTCTCGGAGTAGATCCATACCATGAAATAGCAGCTGCGATGTCACCTCCCCTAGGAGTATTCGAAGTGGAAATTGGCGCGTCGTTAGGTGGAGAGAAACGCGTTGCTAAGACACCAGTTTACAGTATACCTGTTCCAGTAAGCGCAGGAGTAGTTGTTGAGGGCTTCATATCGAGAGAGGAGAAAGCACGTGAGGGTCCTTTTACAGATATATTAATGCTGCTTGATAACGAGAGAGAGCAACCAGTCTTCGAAGTCGAGCATATCTATGTTTCGAGGCAGAAACCACCGGTAATACATGCAATAGTACCGGGTTTATGGGAGCACCAGTTACTAATGGGGTTCCCCCGAGAGGCCCATATATACATGGAAGCTAAGAGAGTAACACCATGCGTTAAGGAGGTTAAATTAACGGAGAGTAGTGGAATGTGGCTTCACTGCCTTATATCTGTGAGTAGAGAGTGCTCAGAGGGTGACGCTAAATTAGCTGCTATAGCTGCAATAGCTGCTCACCCAAGCATTAAGCACGTCGTCGTCGTTGATGATGATGTGAACTTAGAAGATAACCTAGCAGTAGAGTGGGCTATTGCAACTAGGCTTAAGGGAAGCGAGAACATTATTGTATTAAAGGACATACGCGGAAGCACCTTGGAGCCTAGGGGTAGAAACGGAATAGGAGACAAAGTCATTGTTCTAGCTATAACACCTAGAAGTGAAACCTACGATAAGTACAGGCGTATCGAGGTACCTAAATAAATGTATCTCACCTTGGAACAAGAGAAAATGTTGAGTGGAGAGTATGGGTGGAGTGTTGCTAAAGCAATGGAGCTATTGGTGAGAATAGGTGAAGCATTAAATGCACCTAGGTTAATAGAGGTTAAGCATGCACATGTATCAGGTGTATCCTACTCAAATATAGGGAAATATGGATTAGAATTCATATTAGACTTCTACAGGAGCGGTGGCAAGGCTAGAATATATACTACCATAAACCCTGGATGCGTTGACTACTCCGGTTACTCTAGTATCATTGACAACAAGTTTATTCGGGAACAACTACAAATAGATAGTGCATTCATAGGTATGGGCTTTAAACCAGTATTCACGTGTATTCCATACTATTATAGGCCTCCTATAAGTGGAGAGCACTTAGCATGGGGTGAAAGTAGCGCGGTGATCTACGCGAACTCCATTTTCGGAGCATGCACCAATAGAGAAGGAGGCCCAATAGCTTTAGCTGCATCTATAACAGGTTATACTTACATGGCTGGGCTTCATTTACCCGAGAACAGAGTTGCACGCGTAGAAGTAAACTTTTCACCGGGGACTTTGAGTATACCTATTGGCGCTATTGGGTTATGGATTGGAGATCATGTGAAAACATTGCCCATAATTAAAGGTACTAATAAAATGAATTATAGTAATTTAAAAATACTTCTATCCTCTATGGCAGCCAGCGGTAGTCACGGCCTCGTTGTTCTCGAAGATATTACACCCAGGTATACGTATAGTTTAGAAGTAGAGGACAAGATCTACGTTGAGAAAAACATGGTTGAAGACTATGTGGGAGACGAAGTAACTACAAGTGATAATATACTTGGATATATTGGATGCCCTCACTTACACCCATTCGAACTCCTCGAAATAGTTCACCTCGTGAGAAAACATGGATCCATTAGGCGTGGAAAACTACTTATCACTGTTCCAATAGAGTACATGTCTAAATTCAAGCACATATTACACGAGCTGAAAGCTCGTGGAGTAGACGTAGCTGCAGGCACTTGCCCTGTTGTATCTGTTTTCCATGGGAAATACGATGTAGTTGTAACTAATAGTGGAAAAGCGGCTTTTTACCTACGTAAAATACATGGAGTTAAAACAAGGATCGCTGAGATAAGTGAGGTTGTTAAACTTGTCTCTCGTGGAGCGAATTAAAGTTAAACCAATTATACCCGGCAACTGTAGAGGCGTAGCATTAGTGTTGGATAAGTACATTAGTTTCTTCGGTGAAATAGACCCGGAGACTGGGTGTTTAAGGGAAGATCCTGGGATATGTTTGAGTGGTAAGGTATTTATCTTTAAGGGTAGTAGGGGTAGCACTGTTGGACCATACATACTGTACGCGCTTAGGAAACACGATAATCACCCCATTTGCATTATTGCTGAAGAAGTAGAACCACTACTAATTGCTGGATGTGTTCTCAGCGAAATCCCCTTATATTTGATTAATTCATTTAATGTACTTGTCGATGAATTAAATGGGAAAACAGTCGAGGTGAGGGTTGAAGGAAATGAGCACTACCTCTGCAGCCTCGAGTAAGGGGTTTTTCATAGTGCTTGAGGGTATTGATGGCTCTGGGAAAACAACTATGGCTAAAAAACTAATTGAAAAACTGAATTCCATGGGTTATAAGACCATGTATACATTTGAACCCACGGACTCCGAGATAGTGGAAGTTATTAAAGCAAAGTACAATGAGTACAGGGATCCTTATATAGATGCGTTGACTTTTGCTCTAGATAGACTAATACACGTTAAAACGAGAATTAAGCCATTGCTAGATAAAGGTTTCATAGTTATCTCAGATAGATACTTCTACAGCAGTGTCGCATATCAAACAGCATCAGGGGCCCCAATGGATTGGGTAATTGAGTTGAATAAGTGGGCATTAAAACCAGACTTAGCTATATACTTAGATGTGGAGCCAGAAATAGCGTTAAAACGCAAAGTTGCTGTTTCATCGAGATTCCCGGAGTTTGAGAGAATAGAGCTCATGGAGAAAGTTAGAAGCATATATTTAGACATGGTTAAACGAGGACTACTAGTAATGGTTGATGCTTCAAGGAATATTGATGAAGTATACCGTGATGTAGAAAACTTTGTATTGAGCAGGATCTCGTCTAGACCTATTTCTTGATCATAGATCTCAATCTCTGAATTCTTTCAACTACTTCAAGCCATTTAATTAGATCAGTTGGATCAACGTCAGGGGTATTACTGAGTGACTCAATAGTTTTTAAAGCGAGTGATTCCAAGCGGTCTAGAACATAAGACACGTAAGTCCTAGAATACACTTCTCGTGCTTCTTCATCAGTTTTAACAACATGTACTTTTCCGTGAACTGGGCAAACTATTTCTCCGCTTTTAAGCTTGAATAATGGTAGATTACAGCCTTCAACGGGGCAAATCTCAGCTAGCATAACTGCACCTGACTTCAGGAGTTCGGCCATGATCTTAACGGGGTCACCTGCTTGTTCCATCAATTTTTCACCGCTTAAAAACATATAAGTTAAATAATTACTTTTTCAAACAAGAAAACAGTAATCCCCGTTTATAAACAGTGAGTGTGGTGATCTAAATGAGTAGGATCATAGATAATGAAGCAAAAATCAAGAACGCTATTTACATGCTCGTAACAATCATCAACGATACAGCTGTTCCCAGGAATATTAGGAGAGCTGCGACTGAAGCATTAAATCATCTAAGAGATGAAAGGTATTCTCCAGGTGTGAGGGCTGCGAACGCTGTAAGTGCATTAGACCAGGTTAGTCAAGATCCAAACATGCCTCTCAGTGCTAGAACAAGAATATGGCAAATTATTGCTCTTCTTGAAACCATTAAAGACTAAGCCTCCGTACTTTTAAGTAAAACACTGTTTTTCGAGCACTAGTTAAATCGAGAGGATTTTTCATGGTAACCGTTAGAGTTAGGGGAATATATTCGACAGCTATCTCGAAGATCTTGCTTGACAATGGGTTCAAATTAGTTGATGTAAGCGATAAAATACGTGAAAGACTAGGAGTAGATTTTGATACTACACCGTGCGATGTAACGGTTAAGGATACAGAGAACCCTGATGAAGTACTAGTGATTGGTTTCCCTGATGAAGCTAGAAGAGTTTTCAACCTATTAGTGGAGAAGTTAAAGTATGTGTTTAAATGGGAGTCAAGAATAGAGCTACACTCCATATACTTAGGTATCGTGGTGGAGAAGAAAGGGGATTACTGCTTATTGGACTTAGGTGAAGTTAAAGGAGCACTATATCCCTGTAGAGAAGACACTGGAGCAAGAATCATTGTTGGAGTTAAACAAGCCCCAATTAAACCAGGTGATAGACTTGTTCTAACGAAAAACTTTAGGTTAATTGGTAAATACGTTGCTCTCACATATGGAGAACCCAAAATAACGTTCTCAGAGCACATTCACGGTGCAGATATTAAGGCGAAACTATCAGCGATCGCAGCCGCTAAATTAATGGGTACCGGGCTAGGAGTTCACTTTCGAAGCAGCTCCAAGTACGCGGATAAGGATGAGTTGATCAGGGAGCTGGAGAAACTAATCGAGGAATGTAGAATGATTAATCAAACCCTACAAGAGAACCTGTCCCCGAGGAAACTACATAGTGGTGAATACATAGGAATAATGAGTTTAACGAGTCTCGCGAAAGAGGAATTAGATAAGTATAGAAGACTAGTAGTATCAACTATTAGTAAACATCATAGCTTAAAATCCATGGGTTTAAGCGACTTGGTTGATTTCGCCGAAGAGGTTTTACCGCCGACTATTAACGGTAAAGGGGAGAGAACTGAGAAAGGGGTTTTAAACTACCTTGCTAAGAAACTCAGGGGATCACCTAGAATAGAGATTCTACACGTGAAGCCAACAGGGGAAACAATAAAACTTCAACCAGGGAGAGTTGTAGATGTAAAAGTTGATGACAACAAGTTGATCATCGTACTAGAGCGCTTTATTAAATCGCCGGGAATTTACGATGGATTAAGTGTCGAGAAGAAACCAGGAGATGTTGACTACCTCGTAGTAGATTCAAGTAAACCCGTTCTCCAACACAATTACTTTAGAGACGGTAACTGGATTGGATCATATGTTAACGTGAACACGCCTCCAGAAATATCACTAAACACGATTAAGTACCATGATTTAATCCTAGATGTAGTAATATATCCAAGCGGTGAAGTAAAAGTTATTGACACTGAGGAACTCCGTGAATTCTACGAAGAAGGCATTATTACGAGGGAGCTATATGAGTACGCTGAGAGAACTGCTCAAAGAATTCTACTAAATCCAGGTGATTACGTTTTTAACCCTTTAAAGAATCATAGAATTTAATGGTGCGGGGGTGCCCGAGCTTGGTCAAAGGGGTCGGGTTTAGGACCCGATGGCGTAGGCCTGCGTGGGTTCAAATCCCACCCCCCGCATCCCCGTAATTCTTCTCATTGATTACCATTTTAGAGTACCATGATATATTAGTTTATACTGTATTAGCTTCCCGGGTAGCTGTGTAGAGGTGCAGTGCTTGAAACTAGGAATTCGTGGAAAATGTTTTGCGAAGTTCACGGTGTTCATAGTTGTTGTGAACTTGTTGGTTATTTACGTTGCATTAGCAATGGATCCAGTGATACATGTTCATGAACCGCGGATAGAGTACGATGTTCACAGCAGCGACTACTACGTTGTAATTAGTGGTGAGGGTTGGTTTAAACCACCTCTATTCATTAATGTAGATCACGCGCTAGTTGAATTACTTGTTGGGAACATTACTCTGCAACTTGCCTGGATCAATTTAACTAGTGACAATACTCCCGTATTATTTGAATTCAATACATCTAGGGAATTCAGAAGCGAGGAATTAAATGTAAGTGTTTTTCCAGAGGTTAAATTATACGTTGATTTAAAAGGATATGTTCCAATACCAGCAAACGCTGTCGCTTTGGATCATAATGGATGCTACATACTATTTTACTATCTAGCAGAGCAGCTCAATACCACGGTGCAGCTATGCTACTATTATGTTGATCCCGTGTTAACCATAATTAACAGCGAACCAGCTGACTTAAAGGCACTGCTTGAAACCCTCTACGTCGATGGAAAAGCTTCAAGCAAGGAATACGTTGTCAAACGAAACAGTAACATGAGCATCGAGTTCTCGGGAGTTACCAAGATTTTAATAAGGGAGGAGAAAATGGCTTACCCGTTATTCGAGATTAAAGTTGAGAACGGTAAAGCGTATTTGAGGTTATCGAATTTAATATACGTAGTTATCGCTGTTATCGATATTTCGCTCTTACTCTCAGCGGTAAAGATATGTGGTAGGAAGCAAGTGCACAAGAGAAAGCCTCGAAGGAAACAAGCCAGGGGGAATGTGAAACTAAATACGAGACTTATCGAGTTTAATTTGATTCACTATTCTTTTCCATTGTTTTTTCGCTTACTCTATAGGCGACATATGTCATCATTAGAGATGTTCCAGCGATGAAGAAACTTAGGGAGATCACCGTTAACCACTTATACGGCATTGTTTCCACAGTGTTTACTAGTGTTATTCTTAATCGGGATGAAGTGTTCTTAGACGACAATGTGCAAGGAGTATAAGGGCTGTTAATAGTGTATGCGTCGCCGGGCTTCATAGCGTACTCTGTGGATTCGTTCATGCATGAAACAGTAATTAGAGCGGTTTCACCACTTAGATTAATTATCGTGATGTTTACTACTTTACCATTGTATATTTCAGCTGTTTCAAATATCTGTATCAGTGACTTAAAGTCCCCTGGTGTAAGAGTTGTTTCCGCTGTGAAATAATTGATTTCATCTACTTGTATGCTCGCTATGAAAGCTAGAGGGATAGATAGCGTTACTAATGTCACAGCTACAGCTAATAACAGTTTACTGGACAAGTGTTCTTCCCTTGAATAATCTATTTGGAAAACATTTATATACCAGTGGAATATAAAATTAAACGATTGTGGGTGAAATGTCTTGAATAGGTATAAGAAATATACATTTCCATTAATACTAATGATCGGAGTAATATTATCGATGTTAGCCATACTACCTATAAGTGAAGCTCAAGCAGTTCAACCAGGGCCCGCAGTTGATAAAATTATTGCTAGAAGATATGCGATAGCGGATGTTCCAACAGTCATGGCTAAAGGAGAAATCGACGCGTACCTATTCTCTCTTAGACCAGCTCAAGCTGAGCAACTCAGAGGTGTTCCAGGAGTAAAATTGATCTCCGCGGCCGCGGGTCTCATTGAGTTAACTTTGAACAATGCACCCGTTCACATTGAAAGATTACCTGGGAAATTAACAGCAGATGATGTAATTGCGCAGTTGAAGCAGAGAGGCATAAATGTACCGCGTAGAGCACTCGTGAACTTGTACTATGAGGAGGAAAATGCTACAACATACACTGTTGCAGAGTTCGGAGCGTTCCCAGGCAAGGGGGTTAACCCATTTGCATTCAGGGAAATTAGATTAGCGATGAACTATATTGTAGATAGAGCATCTTTCGCTTCCGCGGTTATGAGAGGCTTCGCTGTACCAATGTACATGTTCTTAAGCCCATATGACCCAGACTACGCGTTGGTAGCAGATATAGTGGCTAAGTACGAGTTCGAGTATAACCCAACGTATGCAAAACAAATAGTAGAGGGAGTTATGAAGGATATAGGTGCAGCAATGGAGGGAGGAGTATGGAAATATGAGGGTAAACCAGTAAACGTTATACTAATTATTAGGCCTGAAGACGAGAGAAGAGATCTCGGTTACATGTTTAACGCGGAGTTGAAGCTTCTCGGCTTTGACACTACTCCTAGGGAATTACCTTTCGCTCAAGCGATAGACACTATTTATGGTACTGATCCCAAGGACTTCGAGTGGCATGTATATACTGCTGGTTGGGGTAAAAGCGGTATTGATAAATATGATAGTGGTACTATTGCTCAATTCTGTGCTCCATGGGTTGGCTACATGCCTGGCTGGGGTGAGACTTCGTTCTGGAACTACAAGAACGATGTCTTAGATAATTTAACTCAGAGAATATATGCTGGAGACTTCAAGAGTAAAGAGGAAAGAGATGCACTATATAGAAATGCAACAGAATTATGCATACAGGAATCGATTAGAATATGGGTTGCCGCTAGACTCGATACCTGGCCTGTTAGAGAGGAAGTGAAAGGCGTAACACTAGACGTTGGTGCTGGGTTAAGAGGAATATGGAACATGAGAGAAATGTATGTTGAAGGCAGAAACACTTTGAATGTTGGACACCTATACGTGTGGACGGCTACCAGCGAGTGGAACGTTTTCGGAGGGTTTACAGATGTATACAGTGTTGACTGGGAGCGTGTAACATATGATCCATCGTCTTGGAACCACCCGTTTAACGGTAGACCAATACCATTTAGAGCGCAATGGGCTGTTTTCACTGCAGGTCCAGATGGTCAACTAGATGTACCGCCCACAGCTAAAGTATGGGATGTCAATAAGAATGAATGGGTGAGTGTTGGACCAGGTGTTAAAGCAAAAAGCAAAGTCGTTATAGATCTAAGTAAGTTTATTGACGCAAAATGGCACAACGGAATGAGGATCACGATGGCTGACATTGTTGGATACATTGCATTATGGTATGAGATAACATATGACCCTGCTTACAGTGCATTAGAGCCCAGAGTAGCATCTAATAACAAACCTTGGATGGATACTATTAAGGGCTGGGAGTTCAATGATCAAGCGAAAACGATGACAGTCTACGTTGACTACTGGCACTTCGATGAAAACTATATTGGTGCATGGGCCGTAGTAACACCGATAAACCCGCTGGAGGTACATGTGGCAAGCTTCGAGCTAGTACTAGATAGGAGAAACGAAACAAACATGGTGTTCTACAGGAGGTCTGGTTACGAAACCTTAAGCTTGGTGGTACCTAAACATGTTTCACTAGTGAAAGACACGTTGCTAAAGTACAAGAACAACAATGACATACTGAGTAAAGTCAACAAATTAACTGATGGAAGAATGAGTATGAGTGAGTGGAATAGTAGAATAGATGCAGATGTAAACTGGATCAACACATATGGATTAGCGTGGATTAGTCAAGGGCCATTCATGTTAACGAAACTAGATACCAGTGCGCAGATATTAGAGTTAACAGCGTTCAGAGACCCCACATATCCTTTCAAGAAAGGTGACTGGTATTTCGGATACCCTGTTAGAACAGAAATAGTGGGCGTTCAGTTATCGTCACCTGTTAAAGACAAAGTAGCAATAGGTTACGATGCTACTATCACAGCGAAACTGAGTGGTTTACCACCGCTATCATTAAAGTACATATTAAGAGACCCTGCTGGCAACATCATTGCAACAGGATATGGTGAAAAAGCAGCTGAGGATACATTCGTAGTTAAACTAACCGCTGATTTAACAAAGAACCTGAAACCAGATACTCCATACACATTGATACTTATAGGAGTATCTGAGCAAGTTGCAGAACCCGGTGTGGTGAGGCAAGTGCTAGTAGCAACTAAATACGAGGCGACTCCAACTACTCTGCCTACAACACCTACAACCACGACGCCAACCACTACAACTACTCCGCCTACTACATCGCCGGCTCCAACTACTCCGGTAACTACCCCGGCTCCTGCACCTTCGATAATGCCATATTTGGTTGCAGTTATTGTTGTCGTTGTGCTAATTGCAGTAGTGCTAATGCTTAGGAAGAAATAACAAATATACAATAACGTTTCTTTTTTTCCTTTAACCTAGATAATTCATATTAATTCTAGGTAGTTCCATAGTAAAAGTTTTTTAAAGCCCTCTAACACCTTTTAATCGGTAACCTTAAGGTTATTTACTATAAAATTACAGCTAGGGAGTGGTGAAAAATGCCAGGTGCAGGCACAGTAATTGCGAGGCGTGGATTAATATTATTGTTTTCATTCATATTAATTATTGTAATTATATCAGCTATAATTGAAGGTTCTGGTTACTCAAAGGATATATATGATGCTCTAGTGAGAGAAAGCGTTAATGCAGAAATAATGGCTTTGAGAAGAGGCAATCCGAATGTTACGGACTCCTTTATTAGGGAGTATCGTGAAAACCTCACGATATATTATAGAAAAATGTATGGATTAATTGATGAGCAGGGCCGTGAGATACCTCCATATGTAAGAATGTGGAATCTAGTTAAACGAGCTTTGACTTTAGACCTGGGTAAAACTGATAAAGTCGAAGTTGCGAATGTTGTTCCAACAATAGCACCTGCAAGTGTATTCGAGATAATTGCTACTGTTTTGCCTAGGACAATTATAGTTGTTACTGTGGGTGAATTAATAGTAGTAATTATTGCTCTTTTACTAGCTCCAAGGATAGCATATAGGCATGGTACACTAGTAGATAGACTAGTAGTTGCTTACGCTGCTATTTTCACAGCGATTCCAATATGGTGGCTTGCAATGATATTTATTCAGATCTTCGGGTATCAGCTAGGTTTATTCCCCACAAGTCTCAGAGGTGTTGCAACAGTTCTCAATAAATTCTGGGATAATCCATTATTGAACTTCATAGAGGTATTAAAGTATATAACTCTCCCAATAACAGTTTTCGTAATATGGTCACTAGGGTCATGGTTATATGGATTACGGGCAATGCTATTGAGAGTCGTAAGAGAAGACTATGTTACTGTAGCTAAAGCTAAGGGTTTACCAGAGAAGGATATAACGAGAAAGTATGTATTAAGAGTATCGCTTGCACCAGTTCTAACTAACGTAATACTAGCTTTAGCTTCCTCGCTCGGAGGCATGATTATAACGGAGTCAGTGTTCGACTGGCCGGGTATGGGTACACTATATTACAATGCAATAACCGCAGCTGATTCGCAAACCATAATGGGATTATTCGTTGTCTATGTTGGAGTATACTTGATAGCGAGGTTCATACTTGAAATACTATACATCATCATAGATCCAAGAGTAAGAGTAAAGTAGGTGAGAACATGAGTGTTCCACCGGGCTCGAATCCTAAAACACAAAAAAGTATAAAAATAGTTCAATCGTTAAAACCTATTTTCGGAGAAATATGGAGAATGACTCCAGGTAAAGTAGCCATAGTATTACTAGTATTTTTAATAGCAATGTCAATAGTAGCGGTTACGATAATACCAGCTGATTTTATAACGAAGTGGGAGTCTCCGACATACTGGGAGGATAATCCAGTTGTCGCACCACCATGCTGGGTTAGCTCCTTCGGGTACAAGGTACCAGCAACACTTCAAGCATATACTAGTGAGCCTAATCAAGTATTGTTTGAAGGCAATGCATTAACAGCTGAACAAGCCTTCAACTATAATCTAGATGTCGATAAATTACCGCAGGATATTTATATCAAAGTAAACGCACCGCTCTTATGTTATAAGAATCAGTACGGTGAAGAAGTCAGAGTAACACCGGAATTAAGAGTTGTTGTGGAGAGACCAGATGGAATAGTGTTTGAAGCATGGCATGTAACACTAAGATACGCTGAGAACATCACTTGCGGGTCACTGCTAACGTATAAAACCGGTAAAGAAAGCTTCAACTTAGCTTCTTTAATAAATGAAATGCTCACCAAGTACAATATAACTGTACCCGAGGATATAATTGGGTATAATAAGTCACACACGTCAACTGTTTCAGCCATATTGAGGACTACTATTAGGTCTGAATTAGAGAACAGGTATTTGACCACGCCCTCAGTATTTGTTACACCAGACCGTGTTAGTGTTACATTAAGGAGTACTGAGCAAAATTCAACTCTATCATCTTTTAAAATCACTTTATCCGAGTTACTTGCAGCGTTGAAATCAGATAATGTAGACACGTTCTCAAGGCGCGTGGTATTAGAGAACCTCAATAACGCTGTTAATAATATCACAGTATTACTAAGTAGCATTCAATTAGCTACATACTCAGATTTCGTTGATGATTTAACTAATGCGAGGAACTCGCTCGATCAAGCGATCAAGTGGTCGATGGATCCAGATGCTCGGGTTCCAGGTGATTTGAGGACAAGAATGCAGGATGCTAGAGAAAAGTTGAATAAGTACATTGAAACCATAACTTCCACCACGGAATTAATATATCCAGTTGTTACTTTTAAACCACTGCAAGGAGACTACAAGGTTACAGTGAACTTAGTTTATTCAGGGTTACCTACTAAACCGGAGCAAGTGAATATGAGAATAGGGTTCATTGTGAAAGGTGGTTGCTACGGTATACTTGGAACAGCTGCTAAAGGAATCGACATAGCGTCAGTCATATTATATGGTACTCCAATAGCTTTACTAATAGGTTTAGTAGCTGCTGTAGCATCAGTTATGATCGGCGTAGTAGCTGGAATAGTTAGCGGGTACTATGGAGGTTTAGTAGACGAAGCTATACAGAGAACTGTTGATATACTTAGCAATATTCCGTTTCTCCCGTTGATGATAATCATAGGTAGTATTGCGCAGAAATCTTTTACTGGAGAGGCAAGATCTCTTTATATTATCTTACTGTACTTAGTGATATTAATCATCTTTAGTTGGGGTGGTTTAGCGATAACCGTGAGAGCTATGACTTTAAGCATTAAAGAGGAACCATACGTTGAAGCCGCTAGAGCACTTGGGGCCTCAAATACTAGAATAATATTTAGACACATATTCCCACAGGTAATGATGTACGCTACTGCGGCGTTAGTGTTTAGAGTTCCAGACGCGATCCTCACGGAAGCAGGGCTAAGTGTTCTAGGACTTAGACATGGGTGGCCCACGTGGGGTTCACTACTAGCTGATGCTAGAGCAGAATACCGGTATGATATATGGTGGTGGATTATTCCACCAGGATTAATGCTCTCACTGACATCATTGACATTCGTGTTACTAGGATTAGCGATAGAGAGAATAGTTGAGCCAAGACTAAGAACTCTGTAATAATACCGAGTAACATAGTTGAACTCTAAGAGTTTTTCATAAACCATTAATATGGGAAAAGATTTTAAATATCTTGTAAATAGTTAAGAAGACAGTAAAAGAAGGTAGTGAGCTGTGAGCGAGAAATTACTCGAAGTGAGGGGACTTAAAACATACTTTTACACCTTGAAAGGAGTAGTTAAAGCAGTTGATGGAGTAGACTTCGAACTCAATAAGGGAGAAAGTTTGGGAATAGCCGGTGAATCTGGGTGTGGTAAAAGCACATTAGCGTTCAGCATTATTCGCTTAGTCCCCGCTCCCGGTAGAATAGTTGATGGACAAATAAGCTTCATGGGTAAAAACGTTCTAGATCTAAGTGAAGAGGATTTCAGAAGGAATGTAAGGTGGAAAGGTATTTCAATGATATTTCAGGGAGCGATGAATGCTTTAAACCCAGTTTACACAATTGGTGATCAGATCTCCGAGATAATGATTATACATAGAAATTACACTAAGAAAGAAGCGCTCGAAGAAGCAAAGAAACTCCTCGAAATGGTTGGAATAGATCCTAGGAGAGTGAAGAGTTACCCACATGAACTCAGTGGTGGGATGAAGCAAAGAGTGGTGATCGCAATGGCTCTCGCACTTAGGCCTCCACTAGTGATAGCTGATGAGCCGACAACAGCTCTAGATGTCGTAGTTCAAGCTCAAATTATGAACCTACTGAAGAAACTTAAGAATGAACTAGGAATATCCATAATACTTATATCGCACGACCTAAGCTTAATTGCTGAGATAGCTGATAAAGTAGCTATAATGTATGGGGGTAAAATAGCTGAATTAGGCCTCAGTGAACACATATACTTAAACCCCAAGCACCCATATACTCAGGGATTACTGGGTAGTATTCCCAGGTTGAAGGGTGAAATAAGAGACCTCACGTGGATACCAGGTGTACCCCCGGATCTCTCGAATCCTCCTCCAGGATGCAGGTTTGCTCCAAGATGCAAGTATGCAAGCGAAAAATGTAATAGAGAACCACCGGTGATCGAGATTGAGAGAGGTCACTATGTTGCGTGTTGGCTATATGCTTAAAGGTGGGAGATGTGGCTGAACTCCAATACACTTATGAACCCCAGAAAACAAGTGAGACAATATTGTATGTTGAGAACTTAAAAGTATACTTCCCGCTTAGAAGATCGATAATGGATGTTTTAAGGGGAAGACCGAGACTAAACGTTAAAGCAGTTGACGGAGTCTCATTCGATGTGAGGAAAGGAGAAGTATTAGCACTAGCGGGAGAATCAGGGTGCGGGAAGACTACAACAGGTAAATCAATACTGAGATTAACGCCTATAACGAGTGGAGTTATCGGTTACTTACCGTCCAAGAAATTAATTGAAGAATTAAACAGCATCCCAGGAGTCAATAAATTAACTCAAGATGGACACGTAGACTTAAACTCTATACCAGAGAAATTCTTTAAGCCATTTAGAGCAGAGATACAGATGATATGGCAAGACCCATTCGGTAGCTTAAATCCGAGGAGAACGATATACGAGATCTTGGAGGAACCACTAGACATACACAACGTTGGCTCTACTAGGGAAGAGAGATATGATTTGATAGCGAAAATGCTGGAGGCAGTTAAGTTAACTCCTCCCGAGGATTTCATGTATCGTTACCCTCACATGCTTTCAGGTGGTCAAAGGCAGAGAATAGTTATAGCTAGAGCATTAATACTTAATCCAACACTAGTAGTAGCAGATGAACCGGTTTCAATGCTAGATGTCTCTATAAGAGCTGAGATCCTTCAATTAATGATGGATTTAAAGAAGAAACTGGGATTAACCTACGTGTTCATAACTCACGATTTAGCACTTGCGAGATACATTGCTAATAGAATCGCCATAATGTATCTTGGTAAAATAGTTGAACTGGGGGATGCTAGGAGGGTAATTGAAACCCCATTTCACCCATACACTAAGGCACTCGTAGAAGCGATCCCGGAGCCTGACCCTGAGAGAAGGCATGTTATCAAAGAACTACCCATTAAGGGCGAAGTTCCATCACCCGTTAATGTTCCAAGTGGATGTAGATTCCACCCTAGATGCGTTGTGCTTGATCAAAGGCCGGAACTCGCAGAGCTCTGCACAAAGAAGGAACCACCTCTCGTTGAGGTAGAGCGCGGGCGCTACGTTGCATGCTGGCTTTACGCTAAACCAAAGTAAACGTAGAGCTAGTTGATTATTGTTTTTCAACTCTCGCTATGTATAAATTGTCCTTGGTGTCTAAGACTCTCACTAAATACGTACTACCTGGGGAAATCTTTAAACCGGGTCTAGGTAGCAAGGTTACTAATGCTTTATTCGCGTACTTACCAAGGTATTCTCCTCGAAGCCATCCACGAGCTAATGCTTCTACTTCTATGAAGTCTCCTCTTCTCAACACGGGGTGTATGCGTTTTGCATAGTGCATACCCCATTCCTCCATCGACCACCTTAATCTTACTCCAAGTTTAACTTCGAGTTTATCTATGAAACCCCAGAATTCTCTCCAGGAAACTTCTTTCAAGCTTTTTCCGCGTCCATACTTATGCTTAATGAATTTCTGAACAGTGACCGGGGGCCATCTTTTACCCGCACCTATTTTCAACGCCCAATTAATCACATTTACTAAATCATCATCATTTACTCCGGGTAACCATAAGGGTGTTACATGTAGATCTATGTGTGTCTCCTTGACAGCGTACTCGGCTGAATCAACTACTTTTTTCACATCGTACGCGGTGTTTCCATAAAGGTATTTAGCTTTCTCGGGATTAAGTGTTTCCAAGCTTAAGTTGATTCTATCAAGGCCTGCTTCGTTTAACTTATCAATTAATTTCCTCGATAATAGTAGTCCATGTGTCTCCAATGCGACTGCTCTAACTCCACTTATCTTCTTCAACCTTGATATTAACTCGGTTAAGTAAGGGTAAGTTAAAGCGTCTCCAATAGTATCTATTAATAGTTCAACGCTGCAACCTTTCTCCTCAATAGCTTCTTCAACGCCTCTAATTAATAAGTCAGGTTTTACTATGTATTCAGCCCACCTATGTTCAGATTTTAAACCAGCATCAACGCTGCAAAATATGCAATTCTGGGGACAAATAGTTGTAGGCCTTACTTGTAAAACATTTGTTCCTCGATCAATTACTCCGAAAGCAATGTAACCAAAAACAGGTAAATCGTCATCGATATAGTAAACTACTCTGCCATCACGGTACTCCCCTAAGAATTTGATCATCATGAATCACATTGATGATTATCCATTATTGAGATTTATTTACTCTCTCCTAAATAATTCATTCAAGGTGTTACTATTGCTACCAGAAGAAAACACTGGTATAGTGGGTTGGGGTTCATATGTTCCAAGGTGGAGAATAACCTTAGAGGAGATCGTTGAAACCTGGGGTTTTAACCCGGAGCAACCTAAGGAGCTAAGAGTAGTTGAGAAAAGCGTTGCAGGAGTAGATGAGGACGCTGTTACAATGGCTTGGGAAGCTGCTAGAAACGCTTTAGCTAGAGCAGGCGTAAACCCTAAGGAGATCGGGGCTGTTTGGTTTGGAACAGAAAGCAAACCATACGCTGTTAAACCCTCCGCGACAATCATAGCAGAGGCTCTAGGCATCACGCCCAACGCTATGGCAACAGATTGGGAGTTTGCATGTAGAGCTGCTAGTGAAGCACTGAGGACAAGTATAGGCGTCGTTGCATCAGGGTTGATAAAGTATGCTTTAGTTATTGGTAGTGATACTGCTCAAGCTAACCCAGGCGACGTATTAGAGTTAACAGCTTCATCAGCTGCCACAGCGTTAGTTATTGGTAGAAGAGAGGAGGCAGCAGCTTATTTCGAAGCAAGTGCAAGCTATGTCACCGATACACCTGATTTCTGGAGAAGAGATAATTCACGGTATCCCTTGCATGGAGAAGCGTTTACCGGTGAACCCGCTTACTTCAAACACATAATTGGAGCCGTTAAAGCATTATTCGCAAAGACAGGTTTAAAACCCAGCGATTTCGACTACGCAGTATTTCACCAACCAAATGGAACTTTCCCTATAAGAGTAGCTGAAATACTTGGATTTACCAAGGAAAAAGTTTTACCAGGACTTGTAACACCACTCATTGGTAATAGTTACAACTCATCAGCGTTAATAGGGTTATCGAAAATACTGGATCAAGCCGCACCAGGGCAGAGGATCCTACTAGCACCATTTGGGAGTGGAGCAGGCTCTGATGCATTCAGCATAGTTGTCACAGATAAAGTGATGGAAAAGAGAGATAAAGCTCCAAAAGTTGAAGACTACTTGAATAGAAAACAGTTAATTAGCTACGCGTTATACGCTAAATACCGTAGATTAATTAATAGAATAGATTGAGGTGATTAAGCGTGAGAATCAGTATCCCACCTAGTTGGAGAACGAGGATTTATAGGTATAGGTTAACAGCAACAAAGTGCAAAAAATGTGGTAGAGCAGCATACCCGCCCTCCAATATTTGTAGATACTGTGGATCCAGGGAAGTAGAGTTCATTGATTTAATAGATGAGAAAGCGAGACTAATTACTTGGACAATAATTTACAGCGCAATGGAGGGCTTCGAGGAAAAGAGACCAGTTGTTCTCGGCATACTTGAAACAGTTAACACTAAAGCTAGAGTAATGGCGCCACTCACAGATACAACACCCGAGGAACTCCGTGTTGGGTTAATGATGGAACCCGTGCTTAGGAGAATTATTAATGAAGGAGGCCATGGCTTAATACATTACGGTGTATCTTATAGACCATTACTTAAGAGTACTAGTTAATTTTTTATATAATTCATACTGCGATAAGTTCACTTTATCAACGTATTCGCCTAGTCTTATGAAACTCCAGGTTAAATCACTGTTCTCACTGTAACCTGTGAACACGTAGCTATAGTTGAATCCAAGTTCTTTAACTGCTTTGCGCCAACCAGATAATCCACCACCATAGGTAGCCCACTTGGAAATAAAGGTACCCATAGGTTTAGAGGATAAAGCCAATTGCGCTTGAATAATGGCCCAGTCTATATCATATGTTCTTGTATCTATGAAACTCTTTAATTTCTCTCTGTATATTCTCAATATGCTTTGCAATCTCTCTTTACTCAGCATTCCTACCCATTGGAACATTGTGTGAGGTTTAGGTATGAGTGGGTTTAAACTCACGGATATTCTGCCTCTATGTTTTTTAGCTAATTTAATGAGCTCATTTAAATGAGCAATGTTTTCATCTACTTCTACATGAGTCAACCCCTTGAAACCATATATTAAGTACAGTTTGATACTATACTTTGATCTAAGCAACTCCTCGATCAAGTTCTTGGCGTAATCAAGCATACCCGGGTACTTCGCGATAACTGAGTGAACTAGAGGTGAAAAAGACTCAGGTGCAAGTGTAAGTGTTTCTTGGCCAAGTTCTCTTATTATCTCAATAGCTTTCTCTAGGTAGGAAGTTATCCTGAGTGAGGGCAGTGAAGCAATAAATCCTTCACGTTTCAAGTACTCTAGTAGATCATAGTGTGTTTTACTAACAGGGAAAACCATTGAGAAAACAATTACTCTCTTACCGCTCACAGAGTAAGATAATCCTTTATCAATTATGCTCTTTAAAACACTAAGGGAACGCTCCCTATATGGATTAAATAAACGTGTTTCAATACAGAAACTACACCAGAATAAACACCCCCTTGAAGCCTCTAATTTGTACCCTCGACCATATATTGGTTCCACATTCATGTTTTCAACTTGTCTAATAGGGTAGAACGCCGTGTTTAAGTCAGTTGCGTAATTCTTAATAACACTGCCGTTAGTTAAGCCTGGAACATACATGTATTTCAAATTAGCTAATTCTTCTAGGAAACGCTGCTTGGAGTCACCGTATTCAAGCCATAATTTAACAATATGGGGCATTGTATCCTCTGCTTCTCCAATTACAAAAGCGTCAACGATATCGCTATATGGTATAGGGTTCTCCATGCACGCTGGCCCCCCAGCTATGATCACATGCTTCTTTCTATTTTTGGATAACAACTCTATTCCACTCGCATTCAATAATCTAGCTAAATTAACTATGTCGGGCTCGTAATGTAGTGAGGTTATAATTAAGGGGAAATCCTTTAACTTGCTGCCTGTCTCCAGGCTGCGGGGTTCCCCTTCTTGCCCGTAGAGCTTACTGCAGCAGAATCTCTCCGCGAAGACTTCATCCTCTCGGTTAAGTAATCCATATATTATGTCAGCGGAGAGCCCTGAGATCATCACTCTGTATATACTTGGATATACGTAAGCAACCCTCGCCTTAATTCTGGAAAAGTTTTTTCTATACGTATTGATCTCCATGCGGTTACTCATCTCGTTTAAACATTTATATACCCTACATACAAGTATAGATTAATTGGTTGAGGGTATGATTGATTACTCTAAATATTATAGTAAGTTAGCAACAGGTATTAAAGCATCTGAAGTCAGAGAGTTACTGGCAATAATCTCTCAACGAAAGGAAGTAATAAGTTTCGCGGGTGGAATACCGGATCCAGCTCTATTACCTAGAGAGGAACTAGCCGAGATAGCGAGAGACGTGATTCTAAGATATGGTGACGTAGCGTTACAGTACTCTGAGACAAAGGGAATTCGCGAAGTTAGAGAAACACTATGTGACTACTTACATAAGAAGAAGAATATACATTGTGAACCCGAGGGAATAGTGATCACTACAGGTAGTCAGTCGGCACTAGACCTTATTGCAAGAGTATTCATAGATCCAGGAGACATCGTTATAACTGAGAATCCAACGTACTTAGCGGCAATAGGAGCATTCAAAAATGCTGGAGCAAGAATTATCGGTATCCCCCTAGATGATAAAGGCATGAGGACAGATTTGCTGGAGAAGAAACTAATGGAAATGCCCAAAGAGCAAATAGAAAGAGTGAAATACATATACACTAATCCAATCGCGCAGAACCCAGCTGGAGTATCAATGAGTTTTGATAGGAAGAAACACTTAATGGAAATCGCTTCTGAGTATAATTTACTCATAGTGGAGGATGATCCATACAGCTACCTTGTTTTCGAGGAAGGAGTTGATAAAACGAATTTAAAGAGCATGGATAAAGAGAACCGCGTAATATACCTTGGAACAGCGAGCAAAATACTGTCACCTGGTTTAAGAATAGGATGGGTGGTTTCAAGCACAGATATAGCTAGGAGAATAGAGTTAGTTAAGCAATATGTTGACTTGCATTCACCATCACTATCTCAGATTATTTTATCCGAGGCAATTAAACAGGGGATAATAGATAAAGTGCTAGCTAAAGCGCTACCAATGTATAAGTCGAAGCGTGATACAATGTTGAAAGCGATGAAAGAGAATTTCCCTGACTACGTATGGTATTCTAAACCAATTGGAGGATTATTCGTGTTCGCATACATACATCGAGAGGGCTTCGACTCGGGGGCTTTATTGAAGAAAGCTATAGACTTATATAAAGTAGCATATGTACCTGGTGGAAGTTTCCACGTTGACGGACATGGTAAAAACAGTATGAGGTTAAACTACAGTTACCCATCACACGAACAAATACATATAGGAGTACAAAGACTAGCTAAATTGATACTAGAAAGCACAAATTAGAACTTTGACTACTTAATTGATAGAATAAAACCGAGGCCTCTGGGAGGAAACAAACCCAATGCATCATTTAAATCGACTGCCTCATATACTTTAATCCTTTTACCAATATCGTTCATTATTTGTCTATAAATTCTTTGATCTAGGTTTCCACCTTTACCTACGAGCACTATTTGCACGCTTGAGAAATCATTTTTCAACGGTATCCATGTTGTGTGCGAGAGCCTAGATAACACGAGTCTGCTGTAATCTAAATTAACTAAGATACGGTGCTTTGAAGCCATGTTACTGCTTGTTAATATGATGCTACCCCACTTCTTGCTGATATTACCTAAGTGAGATGTACATGTGAACCCGTAGCTCGAAGCAACTCTAGATCCCTCCTCGCAGTAGAATAAGGGTTCCATACCAAGAGAGCGTAGACTTAACCCTGTAATTAAACCAATTAAACCGCATCCTTCAATTAAAACTGGTTCAACGCTATTTTTAGCTAATTCAAATCCATGTTTAATTAGTGGTCTCAAAGCATCCATTGGTGTAACTTCAAGTAGGGGTTCATCGAGGTAAGATGGGTGAATTGATGAAAAGTTTGCTAATATACCGTCTTCACTAATGCCAAGTAATCCCTTACTCCCGAAAGGTGAAACAGTATATGTTTGACCAGAGTACTCGGTGTTAGATCCCTGGACTTCAACTACTCTGACAACACCCATTGAACCCAACTTAATGGGTTTATTGATTGGTAGATGACCTGTAACTATCTCTTTCTCGATGTCGCCTATATATACATAGAGTGGTTTCACTAGAATACTCTCCTTGAATATTACACCAGGGTACTCAATTACTTCTAGGACACCGCTATATATCAGTGTTTTCTCTTTCACCAGTAAATCACCTTAAATAATATTTATAAGTATATCTCTTTATTAGCATGATAGAATTACGAACAGAGTATTCTACTGGTGTTGATGAATGAGTAGTGGAGATGAGAACAAGTTCCCCGTTCACTGGGTCAGTAAGAGTGCTAGGTATAGAGTCATAGAGTTAATGCTTTCAACGAGAAGCATTACGGAGCTAGCTAGAGTACTTGGTGTTTCACCAACTGCTGTGCGAAAATATGTTAAGAGAGTATCTCATCCAAGTGACGAGATCTTGGCTACTGCTATTCAAAGAGCAGAAGCATATGAGAGAGATGCAATAATATCCCTGATCATCGAGGACCTCGCTGAAGCCATAAGTAAACTATATAATGCCGTGGACGAAAAACACAAAAAGGAAATAAGAGAAAAACTCGCGAGAATACTAGGGTCATAGGAGTGATGGAGAATAAACCTTTTTTATCCTCTAGGAGCATTATTGAAGACTACTCACTTCTACTTGAGTACATGAAGAAATGCAAAAATAAAGGTTTAGATTGTTCAAACATTATTCCTACTTCTCAAACATTGGACGAGCTACTGGAAAAAATAGAGAAAGGCGCTATTACTTTCGAGCAATTACTTGATTACATCAAGGGAAAATACGAGAATCAAGTATACTGTGATCTATGTGTTGAGGCTTTTAAACAAGTTTTCAATATTGCAGCGGATTGCGAGGATGCAAGAAGAATGTTGTTAATTCAGTTAACTGGGTGGTACGTCGAGATACTTGAAACACTTGGTTATGTTAAATTAAAATCCGCGTGGAAGCCTTGAAGCATGAAACAATAAATACCCTCGTGGAAAAACTAGCTCGATACCTGAGCCGTGAAAACATCAATGTATCTTCGTGTGAAGTGAGAGAGAAGAAATCCAAATTCGAGGTGTACCTTAAACTAGATAAAAACATCGCAGAGTTATCCACGGTTAAAATTATTATCAACAAAAACAAAGATAAAATAAGGGTTTTCACGGGTAAAACGAGCTTCGATCTCAGGCTCAAGAGGTTTATTAAGCGAGAGCTAAGTAGAATGGCTGATAATCCATGAAAACACCCCACAAGAACAGAATACAAGTAGCAGTTGCACTGCTAGGGGAGTTCACGAAGTCTATTGAGGATCTCGACAGAGTTAAAGCAGTTGAAATCCTGAAGAAGACGTATCAAGCAAAGAAAATGCAACCAATACGTGGTAAAGCGCAACCACCAGATATCTATGATAAGGAATTAGCGACACTATATGTTATTGGTAAGTATGGTTTAAAGCTAGATCAAGATTACCCGGAATTATTTGAGAGGATATTTTACTTAGAGAGGAATTTAGAGGAAGCAATTAACAAGATACTTGAATCCAAATACGAGGAAGCCCGTGAAATCCTGAAAAGCGTATCACCATCCGGAACTATTGACAGCAATGTGATCGCGAGACTTCTCAGAGTACCTCTAACTAAACTTATCCTAGGGTTCATTCAAGAAGAAGAGTTCAAGAACGTTCTACATAGAGTTCTAGAAGCATTCCCAGAGGAGGAGAAAACGGTGAGTAATTACGCTAGATTCTTCGTGGGATTGAAACTCTCTGAGGCTATTCGGAGAGGCGAAGTTAAATCTAAAGAGGAGAAAGAAGCCTTGAAGAAAGCATTAGCGATTAGAACGGGTTTCCCCAAGTCTACTCCAAGCGATGACTACGTGAGAGCAATAGCTAAATCAGTATTTAACATCAATGATAAGTTACTGGATAGAGTTCTAAGCTCGAGGAAAGATGCTTCATCACCTACTCGTGAAGATACCACTAAGAGTCAGCAATAATAAGTGTTTTCCCCCATAAGATTAACGTGAGATTATTTAATCTAAGAGTGTGAAGCAAATGAGTAGCAACAACATGTTCAATATACCTATTAACTTAACATGCGTTGAGGAACATGTTTTAGGAGATGAACATGCTGCAAAGCACTTGGGAAGCGGGGATGTAAAGGTTCTATCTACTCCCTCAATGATAGCTTTCATGGAGAGAACGTCGATGAAATGCGTTCAAAAATATCTACCACCAGAGTATACGACTGTTGGCACTGTTATCAACGTTAAGCATTTAAACCCAGCACCAACAAGCGGCGTAGTCATAGTTGAATCTAAACTTATAGCTAGAGATGGGAGAAGATTATTGTTCGAGGTTAAAGCATATTATAAGGATAAATTAATAGGCGAAGGACTACATGAACGTTTCATAGTTGAGAGAGAGAAATTCGTTGAGAAACTTAGGAAGCTCTATTAAATTTATTGTTCACTAGATCGTTTCAATTGTAAGCAACGATCTGGAGCGATCTGGAAATAACGTGAAGACTGTTTCAGCCACTGTTTCACGTTGTCCCTTATTTTTAACGAATCACAAATGAAATGTTGGGTGATATAAGTGAAGTGGTTGAAGTATACGGGTTTAATCGTAATGGGAGTATTATTGTTATCGTTGACGGCTCCAATAGCAACATTAGCCATTGCACAGCAGGAGACAGTGACTCCAACGAGTGAACCAGATAGAGATATGCCAATATTCGTAGTTAGCGGTGGCTGGGGAAGACTAAAAGTAGGATTCTTATTCAATATTAGCTACGAGGAAGCATTGAATCTATCATACATTGTCAGGAATTTAACATATGATTTATTCGAGTGGGAAATAGGATACAATATAAGTGCGGCAGAAGTTCAGCTCAAACAGGGAGACAAGTTCCTTAATAAATCACTAGTAGTCAGCAGTGAATCACCTAGGGAAGCTGCTGTATATGCGTTCGTAGCAGCCATACACTACAGTCATGCACCAGCACTAGCGAACCCTGTTCTAGGAAGAGTAATACATGAAAATTTGGGGGAGAACAACACGATCACGGAGGAAACAGTTAGGGCAGTGAATGAGACAGCGTATGAATTAAGAGTTCACCTACTTAATGCAGTAAGCTATGCGCGTGGACTAGGTTACAATACAACTGTTGCTGAATCACTATTGGGAAATGGAGATGAAAAACTACGTGAAGCAGAGGAGTTACTTAGCCAAGGCAATGTAACATGTGCATTTAGATCAGCTGTTTCAGCTTATAGAATATATGTTAGAGCCTTCGCCGTATTAGTTAAAACTGTAATAGCGCAATTCATGAGAGAGCAAGTGAAGCCGTTAACAGCGGTACTCATCGAAGTCAAGGAACCTCCAGCGAAAAAACTCTTCAACGTGCTACCTATTCAAATCAGAGACATGATCAGAGAGAGAGTTGAGAAAGGAGAGTTGAAGAGTATGGGTGAGATCATCAAAGTAATTAAAGATGAGGCGATGAAGATTCGCGAGCAATTAAGGGAAAGAGAGAAAGAAAACTTGAAAATAGCTGTTAAAAACATGGTTGGAAACCTCAAGAAGGAATTCAGGAATATTAATGTGAGCGATGAAGACTTAGATAAACTAGTTGAAAAGTACTATGCGCAGGGATATAGGGGAATAGATTTAGCGAAGAAAGTACTTACGGAGTTAGCCAATAGATTACAGGAGCAGGCGAGAGAACGAGTGATGCAACAACTAAATCCTCCGCCGCGACCCATGTCTAGAGGTAAATAGTAGTAATAGATACTTTGAATCAACTTTTTTTAACTTATCCTTGAAAACACATCAGGTATCTTAACGGTTACTAATGGTAACTGATCGTGGTTGAATCAAAAATTAATGGTCACGACTAATTATTAGATGTAATCCTACTGTACTCTGCTTTATCCTCCAGCAGCTAGAGGCTGTAGGTATATTTTATCCCCATCGTTTAGATCATAGTCAAGGCTGGGTATAGCGTAACCGTTGACTAGTACTACTAGTGTTCCATTGAGAATAGAGTCTATGATTACTTTGGCGACATCTTGCCCTAGAGCATTAGGTAACTCTTTCAGTAACAAGTCTCTTACTTTGATACCCCCAGGTACTTCAAGCCACATCCATGAACGACCCGTCTTCAGCGAAGCCCAACTCAGGAACTCAATGTATATTTTCATTTTAACACCATGTGTTTAATTGATGAGCGAGGAAATATGTAAAAAAGATTTAACTTGATTAGCTTTAGGAAGGTAGTTTACCTAGTTTTTCAAGCTCGTCTGCAACTTGTTTTAATCCTATTTCTTCGAGTTTTCTCCTCGTCGGTATACCTGTTTTAATGTCCCAGCCTCTGGCTTTATAGTAATCATCTAATAGTTTATCTAGCTCGAATATTTGTCCCTTTGCTGGAGGCCTTGGAACGGGCACTTTCTGAATTCTTTCTGGTACCCAGTCATCTTTCCTCGTGAAACCTTCACGTGCGTTGAATGCTCTCTCCAAGTTGTATATTCTTTCACCCACTAACCACAAGTACTTCGGGTTCTTGAATTCTTCAATACCTGTTGCAGCGTATAGTAGCCCAGATATTAATTCAAACATTTTGTCTTCGTCATTGTAGTATCCAACAGTCACTAATCCACCGAATGCGCAGAATCCCGCTGACTCGTAGCCAGCTATGAAGTCTTGAACTCTCTTAGCTAATTCACCTTTACCCTCCGTGGTGAATGGATCAACTTTCTTAGGTACGCCCAGTATCTCATAGTGGTTCCAGCCAATCATGTGGCTTCCTCCAATATTTGATGTAGCATAGCTTAACCCATGGGCTTTAGCCGCCCTTGGATCATACGCGGGTAGTTCAAGTGCTTTAGCATGCATAGCGTATTTCTCAGCGCCTCTTCCAATAATTTCAGCCGCTCTCTTCGTGCCCTCAGCTAATATGTTTCCAATGCCTTCTCTCAAAGCGATTTTTCTAACTAGCTCTATAACTACGTCTCCATCTCCCCAACGTAGCTTCAAACCATCTGTTTCCTTCTCGGTTATAATGCCTTTTTCGTAGAGCTCCATGGCGAAAGCTATAGCAGCACCTGCTGATATGGTATCAACACCGTATCTATCGCATATATTGTTAGCTACTAAGATTGCTTCGAGGTTTGTTACACCGCACGTAGAGCCGAAGCTCCACTGTGTCTCGTACTCGGGGAAGTCCCAAACATATCCCGCATATGGGCCTTTGGTGAGCTTCCATTTCTTTCCGCAAGATATTTTGCAACCATAGCAACCTGTGTGTTTAACAATGTATTTTTCCTGTACCTCTGTTTTGAATACTTCAATGTTTTCTAGTTCAATTTGCTTAAAGTTATATGTTGGATTATGACCTAATGTGTAAAAGTTATATGTAACTCCACCTGTACCAAACTTATTAAAGCTCTCGAATAATGGGCTCTTCATGTACACGTTTGTTTGTTCTTCAACTAGTTTATCGAATGCATCTGGGTTAAATAATTCAACTTCCCTACTTGAAGCTTTAACAATTATAGCTTTCAGGTTCTTAGCACCCCAGACTGCACCACCGCCGCCTCTACCAGGTGTCCTGTAGTCATCAGTGACTAAGCATGCAAAGCGAACTAGTCTTTCGCCTGCTGGCCCTATCCCAAGGAGTCTAGCTTCCTTATCTGTTTCATCTCTCAGGAACTCTGTGGTTCCATCTATGGTCATACCCCAAACATGTGTAGCATCTCTGAATTCAACTTCGTCATCGTGAATCCAAACATATGTAGGTTTCTCTGCTCTACCCTCAATTATTATTCCATCGTATCCAGCGAACTTCATCTCGGCCGCGAAGAACCCTCCTCCAACGCTTCTAAAGTATCCACCTGTGAGAGGAGACTTGAATACTACAAAGACCCTGTGAAAGCTTTGAGCAGTTGTACCGGTCAACGGGCTCCAAGATATAACCACCTTGCTCTCAGGTGATAACGGATCTGTTCCGGGTTTCATTTCATCCCAGAGGATTTTCGCACCAAACCCTCTAGCACTAATGAAGTTTCTAACGAGCTCTGGTGAAGGCTCCATTTTTACAGCTTTCTTATTTGTTAAGTCTAGTCTCAGGATCTTGCCCTTATACCCATAGAATTTACTTGAACCCGTAGAAGACAAATGTGTCACCCATCTTCAAAGATTTATATATACGTATTAACCATATATAAATTTTTACCATGTATGTGTGACATAGAGAACTATGTGCAAATGGTTTAAAAAGAGTTGTGAAGTGCTTGATCAGTAGAGTATCCTGCATAAAAACTCGGATATCGTATCGATGTTTCCGCAGACTCCATTTCTCTTTAAATTATTGGGAGTTAGGTGTTCTCGTCACGTGGGTTAAGATGGTTGGTGATCGTATATTTATGTAAAATTTATATATTTTATTAATAGATTCATCTACATGTAGGTACAACTATTGAGGACGTTTCTAATGAAATTTAGTTTTATCTGTAGGGAGCCTTTCTCGCATGTAGGGAGAAACATCGCGGTAATAGGCGCTGGACCAGCTGGGCTAACAGTAACAGGTTACTTTGTTTGCAGAGGCTACAATGTAGATGTCTACGATAAACTACCACTACCCGGAGGCCTCATGGTGTTCGCTATTCCTAGGAGTAGGATAACTTTAGAAGAGGTAATTGAAGGGTGGAGGGATCTCGAGCAAAACTTCAACGTTAAATTCAATATGAGAACTAAGGTTTCACTGGGTGAAGGTAGCGATGAAGGCGACGAGTTCGCTGAGAAAAAGATCAGTCTCATGGATTTATCAGGGAAATATGATGCTTTAATACTAGCTACAGGCACTTGGAGATCAAGGAGATTGGGGGTTGAAGGAGAAAATGCTAGTAACGTGGTGTCGGCTCTAAGTTTCCTGTATCACCGTAGATTAAGTGAACTAGGTTTAGCTAAAGAAGGGACTTCACTTAACTACCGTAAAGTAGTAGTTATAGGTGCTGGTTTATCAGCTGTAGATGCAGCGGAGGAATGTGTCTCCATGGGCGTAAGTGAAGTATACATGGTTTATAGGAGAAGCATCAAGGAAGCACCCGCAGGTTCACATAGGATTCGGGAACTCTTTAAAAGCGGTGTTAAATGGATTGAGCTAGCTCAACCAAAGAAAATACTAACGGATGGAGGATATGCTAGAGGAGTAGAGTTCCTTAGAGTAGAGTTAGGGGAACCCGATGAAACCGGGAGACCTAGACCTAAACCAATCCCTGGCTCAGAGTTCATTCTCGAAGCCGATCTCATAATAGTCGCTGTTGGAGAAACATCTACGCCCCCAATATACTCCGGTGAGTTAATCAAGTACTTAGATAATTCGGGGAGAATAATCGTAGATGCAAATTATAGGATACCTGGTACAAACATATATGCTGTTGGAGACGTTGTAACAGGGCCATCTAAGATAGGGTTAGCGGTAGATCACGCGTTAAGAGCTGCTAGAGTAATAGATCAATCCATAACAGGCGAGAGAATCTCTGTTTCCACATTGCTCAGCAAGTTGAAACCAGTCAAGCAAGCAGTAATCAAGAGAACTGAGTGGAAGCCTGTTTATGGCGAAGAAATATGCAAGTACTTAGATACCTACAATGTGTTTAACTATGATAAATGCTTAAATGCATCTCCTTTCACAAGGGTGTTCGATTACTCGAAATGCATGGGTTGCGAGACATGTAACGCGGTCTGCGGTTTTGTTCATGATGGTAGATCAATGATTAAAATCAATAAATTAGAGGATGGATTAGTTTACCCAACTGCATGTCTTCACTGTACGAATGCGAGTTGTCAATCAGTATGCAAGAGGAAAGCTATAACGCGTGGTGAACTCGGAGAAATAGTAATAGATTACAAGAAGTGTAATAAATGCCTGGATTGCCTAACAGCTTGCCCAGTTAAAGTCATAAAGCTAAGTAGGGGCGATATAGTTAACTGCGATCTATGCTCACAGCTGAGGAAAGGAGGATTAGAACCAGCCTGCGTATCAATGTGTCCAAGCAAAGCAATAATTCTAACATATCACTGAGTAATAGTTGCATGTTAATAAAGATAATAAAGAACGCTTTAACAAACTCATCGTGGTGAAGAGTGCGTAGCGTGAATTACTGCTTGATAAGGCATTTCACTCGAAGCAAGTATAAACATTTTAGTGAACCCTGTTTTTTCTAGAACAGCCTCAACCTCACGTACATCAACGATATCCGTGTGTGCTTCTACAACGATGCTTTTAACTCTCCAGAGTTCTCCTAGGGCTTCTCTGAGAACCTCTAACTCTAATCCCTCAATGTCTAGTTTCAATATTTCAGTGTACCCTAAGTATTTGAGAATACTGCTGAGTCTCACGCATTTAACTTCCAGCTCGGAAACTACTGCACTGTGTTGTTCAACGTGTTCCCTTATCAGAGAGGATACTGCTGAGTAATCTCCAATGAATAATCTCTTCACTCCACTACTTGGGCATATTGCGAATGGAATAATCGTGCCTCCTCTTACTTTATTTAATTCAATGTTATAGCGTAGAAAAGGCAACACGAGTTTATTTGGTTCAACGGAGTAAACACGTCCACTCGGCTCTGCTAGTAACCAGGATGTAACAGTGTAGAAGCCTAGGAAGGCCCCTGCATCTAGTATGCGGTCACCGCGGTTAGGCCTGGTATACGGTATAATGTAGTAATCACAGTCAACTACGATGTGTTCGAGGTTGTTGAATGCTTCTTCGACATAAGGTGAGGGAATAACGAATCTAAGTCTTCTATTAGCGAAAGTTAAGTCTACTCTATGCTGTTTAACGCCAAGTAAACTAGCTATTCTGAGCACATATTTATGGAGATTCCATTTTACCCTAGTATTTATGCAAGTAGAGTCAACTAAGTTATTTTTCATCGCGGCTTAACCAATCTGCATTACTTATAATAAATGTGAGTGAGTATGTATTCATGTTTTTTCAACTCTACAGTATGTTTCTCCGACTTCAAGTTGCTTATATACCTCGCAGAGCCATATGTCAATTATCTTGGATTCCCAAAACTCTGCCCACCAGTAATCACTATCCAATAAATGCCATAGGGCCCGTCTAGCTTGTTTAGATTTTTCGTTTTTACCATATTTCTCCTCGTATTCCTTAATTAAACTATAAGCATGTTTCGCTTTCTCCCAGTAATCATGGTGTTCTTTGACTTCTCCATGCCATTTAGTGAAGCTACAGAGCCATGTTGTTGTTGGTACATGTTTCAAGGTTCTACGAGGAGTCCACTTATCTATTAATTCTCTGTGATTAGTGGTTTTCAAGTAACCTGTTTCCTGTATTTTAACGAGGTACTCAACGAGTCTACTGTAGAAATATGCAGTTAAAGGCGGTGACTTAGCAAATATCATCCAGTTCTCGCCATCTAGAGCTATTGTTAATACTCCTCTTGTGTCAAGTTTTTCAATTATCTTGTACGCTAAATCATATGCGGATTTCCAAGCGTGTAACTCGCTTCTAAAGTTATTCTTAAAACTAACGTAGTTGCTGAGGTCAGTGTCTCTGAAGAAAATGATTAATTCGCCTTTAGAGCCTTTTACTAAGTATGGTTCAAGGTGATTACTTTTATCTCCAGTGGATTTTTCCAAGTGACACTTTTGATCCAGTATTGTGTAAGTTAACCCTAAGTCACTGTATATATCCACTAGTTTCATGGTGAAAGCCATTTCCGGGGTCCAAATGCCCCTTGGTTCCAACCCTATTACACTCCTAGTGATCTCAATTCCGTACTCTACTTCCTCTCTGATAATGTCCTCTGCTCCAAGGAATTCAATAATGTAACCAGCTATTGTGTGAGCATATATGCTTGTTAACACATCTATTTGTCCACTTAAAGCAGATTTCCTATAGAGTTCAAGTGTTTCTTTGACAATACTTGCCTCCGAGCTCGATTTATCAATTGATCCACCATCAGCGAACACCACTCCTTTATCAATTAACTCGGTCCACTGCGCTAGGAGGCTTGGACTGAGATTATATGTGCACTTGTAATTTGGGAATTTTTCAAGTATTAAAGCGTGGTAATGATAGGGCCCTCTACCATAAGGTGCTAGTTCTTTTTCGTAGACATGTTTAAATGCCCATGGAAAATAATACTTTCCGCTCGGTAAGTAGTTTGGTGCTTGGTGATTATGCCACGTGAAAACAACGTATTTCTCCACGGGGAACTCGTTCTCCTCGATTACTCTATATGATACTTTATCATATACTTCCCC
The DNA here is from genome assembly GCA_023269825.1 of Desulfurococcaceae archaeon. Taxonomy (GTDB): domain Archaea; phylum Thermoproteota; class Thermoprotei_A; order Sulfolobales; family Desulfurococcaceae; genus UBA285. Next base: position 771,815 of record JAGDWI010000001.1, on the reverse strand, counting down.
GTTATTCACCAGTAGTAACTCGTATTTACCAGGTATTTTTGGAACCTGAAACTCTAAGCTATGTACAACATGTTCACCGGGTTTCACGTTGAGGTTAACGTGTGCAAGAACACCTTTGTAATCTCTAATCTCTAAATTAACACTGGTTTGCTCACTTCCGCTTGCGAGAACATATATCTTCGCTAAGTCACCGGTTCTATGTACTGGTGAATCTAAGACAATGTATAGTTCTCCACTGTGCATTCAGCGAAGCACCAGGTTTTATTTAACAGCAGGAAATACATTAAATCAATATTGGTATAAATATTTTATAGCGATATAGTTGAAGAAACCTGAGTCCAATATCTGGATCCTCACAGGAGAGTATAATCTTGACTGCATGCATTGCTATAGATATAGGTTCAGGGGCGGAAAGAGCTAAGTCTCAGGAAAAACTGGGAATTGCGAGAGACATTGGGAAAAACAGGCGTAAAGTACGTTAATTTAACGGGAGGAGAGCCCTTGATACCTCCACACATTGATCACAACCAAAAGCCTCGCCCTTTAGGGCGGAGAGGAGGTCAGATGTAAATAATGTTGGGGAGAAAACTGATTATATTTTTCTATATTTCTCATCTATTTCCTTAAGTTTATCGATGTTTTGCTTCTCGGAGGCATCTGGTTCTTTAATTGATAACCATGCTTCAATTATTTCTCGTGCTAGTATATCCGTAACTAACCTACCGCTCATAGCTAGTACGTTAGCGTCGTTCCAAAGTCTCGCTCCCTTAGCTGTTTCGGGATCATTGCACAGCGCCGCTCTAATTCCTGGTACTTTGTTAGCAACTATTGATACACCGGTTCCAGTGTAGCACACTAAGACTCCGAAATCAGCGTTGCCTCTTGACACAGCTACAGCGACCTCGTGTGCTACATCTACCCATGGCTCAGGTTTCCCGGTTCTCAGAGAGCCCGCTAATTCCACTTCGAAACCTTTCTTCGCTAAATAATTGGCTGCTTCTTTTGCACAAGCATATAAATCATCTGATCCAATGATAACCTTAGGCATATTTCCACCATGAATTAATTACGTTTAAAACACTATTTAGTTACTTAAACTACTCCAGCTCGCACTAAGCTGTTTTTAAACTAAAGTTTCTTATAATAATTCAAGGTGTAGTAGTAGTATGAAGAAACACTATGAGTACTCCTACTTCATAGTATTAGCTCTAATGATAACGGCTGCAATAATTCTACCACTGTTGTCGACGGCTCAACAAGCAAATACAGGAGTTAAAGTCATAGTGGGTCCGACGCCCATAATGGAGGGGGAAGCTAAAGGTCCAAACGATGTTACATTAATGAACGAGTATTTAGCAGTTGCTTTTGGCATAAGTACAATGCCACCCTGGGGAATACCAACTGGTCACATAATTGATATTGCACCCGTAAGTGAAAAAATGTCGGATGTAGTTGCTCAGTTTAGTTTTCCATTGAATGATTGGGGTAACTGGGCTACAATCAATAAGTTTGATATTATTGAAAATACTACTCAAAAGGGTGTTGTTAAAGCTTTGGGCACATGGAAAGGGCTTCAAGTGGAGTACACGTATATCCTGGAATCAGGTAAACCCTACCTCAAAGTAATAGTAAACGTCACTAATACCGATACAAACACATACTCCAACCTCATCATGGGCCCCGCTATTACATTCGAAAGAGGGTGGACTTTTGTACCTGGGTATGGAACAGGTAGAATACCAACTAGTCCGAAATCAAGTGCTGGTATAACGGAAGACTGGGTTTTAGGTTACCACGAGGATTACGTTATTGGATTGTATGTTCCAGGTTACTCGCATATATCACTATCGACATATTTCGTAGACCCATTCTACCAGGTTACTTTGATGCCGGGTGAGAGTAGGTTGTTTGAAGCATATATCATTGTATCAAGTGAACCAGATACATGTAAAGTCGTGGAGTACATTCAGCAAATGAGAGGTGGAGCGCTAGCCTACATCAATGGAACAGTACGTAATATTAGGGGAGAAGCATTACCTGGATCAGCAGTCATAGCGTATAATGGCAGTAACCCATACTGCTGGAGTATAACGAATATGAAAGGAGAATACTTCATGCCGGTTCCGGCACCAGGAGACTATAATCTGAGAGCTGTTGCAAAAGCTCATGGGCCAAGTGGTTGGTCTAATGTTACGTTAATGCCGGGAGATAGATTTACGGTTGATTTCCAGGACATTGTTCCCCCCGGTAAGCTCGTACTAAGTGTGTATAGAAATGATACAGGTAGACCAGTTGATGCAAGGATATTGATTAGTGGAGGATACATTCCACCAGTTCAATACATGGTGGTTTCAACCGCATACACGGATTTAATTAAAGTTGGATTAGCTGAGATAAATCTCGCGCCAGGGAACTACAACGTAACAATTGATCATGGGGCGGGTTTCATTAGTTTACCAGTCTCATTACCGGTTAGTATTGAACCAGAGAAAACAGTTGAAGTAAATGTATCGATCGAAGTATTATTTAAACCACAGAATTATGGATGGTACATGGCTGATTTACACCATCACTCAGACTACATGGATGGGAAAACCCCGCCGAATCTACTGGTCGTATCACAGTTGGCTTCAGCACTAGACTTTATCTTTGTGAGCGACCACGATTACGTGGGTAACTGCCCCGTAATAGAGGACTATGCTAAAATTAGAAACACTCCATTTATTTGTGGAGTCGAGATTTCACCCGACTGGGCGCATTTCAACGCTTACCCCATATTGTATCCAGAGAAACTCAAGTATAGAGGTACACTTAGAGAAATAATTAGCGCTGCGAGAAACGCAGGAGCAATAGTCATAAGAGCAAATCACCCCTATATTGGAGGGTTATTCATAGCGCAGGAATCAAACAACATCCCCGGAGGCTACTACGAGGACTGGGATAATGCAGAAATAAATGGACCATGGGGCAGCGATGATGCTAGAACTCTGAGTAAAATGTTTATGTTATGGGATGTAGGCATCAGGAAATACTTGACTGCTGGCAGCGATGTACACGATGTGATTACTCAGGCTTATAGTGGTAAACCAAGAGTAGTTGCTTATTTGCCTGCAGGAGCTGACCCAATGGCGTTAGCTCAAGCTGAGAAATATGGACGTACTTTCATTACTTATGGCCCATTCATTTTCACGGATCCGTTGCCAGGATCAACTGTTTCAGCTAGGAGCTTAAATGACACAATTAATGTAAACGTAAAATTATTCTCTGTCTACGGCTTAGATAAACTAGAAATATATGTTAAATCGGGGAAACTCCTTAAAACAATATTGCTGAATAAGACTAAGAGCATAGACATAGAGTTACAATTGCGAGTACTGGATGTTACGAACAATACAATGAATGGATACGTAGTGTTCATCGCTTATGATACCATGGGTAATAGGGCCATTAATAACCCAATATGGCTTGACACGGCGAGCATACCAAACACCACTACTATAACATTAAAAACAACCATGACGGAGACTCTAACGCAGACAGTTACCATGCCGGTTACTCACACGCACACGGTTACTCAAACAACAACAGCGGTAACGACAAGCGTAGCTACATCAACTAGAGTCTTAACAGAAATAGCTACCTCTACTCACACCTTGACTAACACCGTTGAAACAATTAAGTACGATATAACAATTGTCACTGCGATAGCTGCTGAGAGAGCTGTGAAGAGGATGCTCGAGCTCATTATAACAATTGTCACTGCGATAGCTGTGTTCCTCATTGGTTTAAGTATAGGTATCCTAGTTAAAAGAAAGTGATTTTTTATCTCTACTTCATAGATTTGACACATATTAAGTCAGGTGCTTGAATTGAATAAATCTATTAGACTATTTTTTCCTGCGCTAGGCAATTACAAAGCATACTTAAACACTGCATCAACGGGTTTAATGCCATCAACAACCGTTGAATTTATACATAGATTAGTGTCTGAAGCAAGCATAAACACTGATCTCGACGAGTACTTGAATGAAATCAAAAGTAATGCTAAACGCGAGATCTCTAAATTAATAAATGCTAAACCCAGCGAGATAGCGTTCATGGTTCAAACAACTGAGTGCGTGAAGAAAGCTTTACTGATGTCTAATCCTGATAATAAAACAGCGATTATATCAGTTGACATAGAGTTTCCCACTGTTACATCATCAATTGAATCAATATGTGAATTCAGAAACTGTAAACAATTAGTCTTAAACACTAATTTCGAAGAAAACCTTGAGGATGAAATAGAGGAAGCGATTAAAAATAGTGTCTTCTCCAAGTACATTGTGCTCATTTCTTCAGTAAACTGGATAACAGGGTTTAAATTAGACATCAAAGAAGTCTCGAGAATAGTTCATGAACATGGAGGAATATTGATAGTAGATGGAGTACAACATGTTGGAGCATTAAGCATCGATGTTAGAAAAGAAGACGCTGATGTTCTATGCTGTGGAGGTGAAAAATGGATTTTAACACCATATTATGGGATAGGATTTATGTATATTAAAGAAGAATTAATCAGTAAACTAGATCTACCTCCCTATGGAATACTGAATAGGAAAGAACCGGAATACAAGTGGAGTAATTACTGGCCTGATCCAAGTAAAGATCCGTGGCATCTGCCAGAGGTATCTATTACCGCGGATAAATATGAGTGGGGTGGTGGATCACCCTTTATTCCAATAGCGGCACTTTGGAAATCCGTGGAGTTAATTAATAATATAGAAGTAAAGAGTATTCAAAACCATGTGTTAAAGCTTAGAAGCATCCTAGTGGAGAGGCTTCTTGAGAAAGGGTTTTCTATCATGAGTTCACTGGAGAATGCTAATAGATTTTCACCAATATTATTGTTCGCGACGGGTCGTGGTTTGAAAAAAGATATGGATCTCGTTAAAACTTTGAGGAGTAAAAGGGTAATGGTGTCTTATAGGGGAGCTAAAGGATTAGGAGGAATTAGAGTGTCACCACACTTATATAACACAGTTGAAGATATAGAGTTACTGATGAGCGAAGTGGATAACGCTAAAGTGGGCATTGATTAAATGATGAAGACTTTTGGAGCTGAAATGATGAGGTAACAGTGGGTTGCTGAAAACTCGGCCCTGTGTGTTTTAATTATGTTTTCCCCGGGTTTCATCATAGTGTTCACTTACGTTATTCATATTCTTGAAGCTAAGACAAAAATATCTTCGCCAATATCTCTATTCCAGTGTATGCAACTATTAGAACAATTAATGACGCCATTAATACTCCTACTTCAATAGCTATAATTGACTTCCTTCTATCTAATCCCAAAACATAGGCTACAAGTGTCCCTGTCCAAGCACCAGTGGCTGGGAGAGGTATCCCCACGAATAATGCTAATGCAAAATAACTTATCTTTTTCATTTTAAGTGAGCGTTTCACACCTAGATTCAATATTTTCGAGTAAATTCTCTTCAGTAACAAAGGAGAATACTTTGATTTAACAAGTTTATCCAGTAAATCGAGGACAAAGTATGCTGCAAACGGCACTATCATATTTGAAACAATGGATAACACTATGCCCGCAGTTACAGCCACGGTGTTGTTCGATTTATATAAAACAAAGGGTATAGCCCCCCTTACTTCACTAATAGGCATGAATGCTAGTAACACGGCAATCGCGAAATCCGCTTTATTCATAGATTCACCCATTCAAATATGAGTATCAATGTTTATTTTAATTTATTGCTGAGAGGCAGGCCTCCTCCCTAAAGGAAGAGCACTTCAACTTTACCAGATACATTACCAAACGTGCACACAAATAGATTTATGAGCATTTCTCTCCATCCCCGCATTGAAAAGCATGGGTTTCACTTGTAAGTATATAAACCATGGAACATGAAATGAAATATTCTCAGAGATCAATGAATCTATTACCCTCTTTCACTAGGTTTAACTGGTCTCAGGTGCTTCTCTCCTCTTACCTTTTATTGAGTTCATTATTATTGCTTCAGCGATATCTATTATGTTCTCTAGGTCTCCTCCGCTGAGGTTTCTGTATTTTCTCCTATTAATGTATAATGATATAAGAGCTTCTGATTTAAGCCCGTACTCAGACGCGAATTCATTATAAGTTTTTGATTCTTCATATATGACTTTTCCATCTTTAACATCAACTACTTCGACTTTATCCAATATCTCAGTAGCCGATGTTGGAAACACGTCTATTTTATCTATAACGATATTTACATCACTCTCCGTTAACCCCTTATTATTTAATCTATGGGCGATCTCGTCTTTAACGCGTTCAGTCATAGCTTTTTGGACTAGATCACCTATCTCCCCGAATAGAACTTTAGCTTCCTCTAGGTCATAGGTGAACCTTTTAACTAGTTTCCATACGGGCTTTCTCAGGTAGAAGAGGCTTTCAAGAGCTGTTTTCGCGAATTCTTTGTCCTCGCATTCGTATTCAGACATGCCCTTAATTAATAACTCTTGTAAGGCTGCATACATCGAGTGATCTGTTAGAGAAATGTAGTGTGGTAACTTATCCGTGGAAGTAAACATTTTTTCCAAGATATCAGTTATCCGGCTTCTAATACATGTCAATAATGAACCTATAGTTTCAATGAACGCTACGTTTACTGGGTGTAAGTAAACATACTTGTACATCAATTTCCTCGCGTCAAATAACCTAGCGACTTCATCCAGGGCTTTAGATGCTATTGCTAGTGTTAATTTACCATCCTTACTTAAAATAAACGAGTTTCTAACAATCCAGTCGTCGTTTATTTGACCGATGGGGACACCTGTAAAGTAACTATCTCTCTTTAAGTAATCCATGATGTCACTTGTATATAGGTAATCTCTAACAATCATTCTAACAATTCTTCCAAAGCCGCTAAAGGATTGATCATAGAACTCGTTTCTACCAAGTAGGCTCTTCGATATTAGATCCGTGAAGGGTTCCATACCCTTAGGAGGCTTCATTCCAGCGTCAAGTAAGTTTAATAAGTACTCAGCGTCAATATTTAAGTCATGCTTGTTCTCCATGACGCTTTTCTCGATTAAACTTCTAACGTGGTCTCTGTAAATTAAATAACCTACTACTTCATGGTTGCCGACTTTGTAATTTAGGAACAACTTGGTTTTATACACATACTTGTCGAAAGCGTGGCTAAAGGGGCCATGGCCTATATCATGCAGTAATCCCAATATTCTAGCAGCTAGTAATATTTCCCTATTCTTATTACTCGCTTCTCTTAATACTTCATCGGGTAGATTTGATGCATAAGTTGATCTCAACAGGAAAGTCATGTATTTGTATGAAGCAAATAATACTCCAATAGCGTGAGAAAACCTCGTGTGAGTAGCACCTGGATAAACAAAGTGAGCAGCTTGTAGTTGATAAATATATCTGAGTCTCTGCAAAAACCATGAATCCATTAGTACTCCTTCAAGTTCCTTAATGTAATCGATATAACCGTAGATCGGGTCTCTAACTTGTCCATTGAACGGTATAAGTAGTGCTCGACTGCTTTCACTTTCCTGAGACATGGTCATTATTCCACCTAGTACTGAGTGAAGTGCATCCTCCATCATGAATCCTTCTAACAGTGATCAAGTCACCTATATAGCTTATTTACTTTATAAAGTTCACTCTCCTTGAACCTACGGTATGGGTCTTCTAAGAAGAAACCCTGTTTACATCGAGGACATATAACTAAAACCGGTCTTTCACGCCCCTCTCTCTCAATACTTGAGTCAATGTAGTAGAGTGTGACTTCATAAATATATGTGAACTCCTCCTTGAAGCCCTCATACCCGCACAAAGGACACTTCAACTTACGATTACTCTCCAAATTCAACCCCTTCATGTTGATTTTTAGGAAAAAGCCTTTAATTAAGTAATTATCTATGTTTCAACTCGCATTGTTACCCGTCACGGTTTTCTCAATTCCCTCCACGTGAATTAATCCATCGAGAATACAGCTTCTGAACTCCCGTGGAGCATAAACTCCTTGGATTAAGATAGGTTTACTAGTCTTCAAGTAACCTAGAAAATTTAAGTAGAGTAGGGCCTCCGCTTCACAGCGTCCTCTACGGGACTCTCTGCGGAGTGTCGCGGCTCTGAGTTAAATTATTATCTAACTAGATTTATATCTTTGTGGTTATCAACGGTGTTCGTCCTCTCCAAGGTTACAATCTATGCAAAATATATAAGTAACTTAATTAAATAAATTAAATAGGTATTAATAGGTGTTATTCTTGCAGTTTCACAATGATGATCAAGGAATTCACCCATATAAACACCATGGAGGCAAGTACCCATTACCTTTCAGGGGGTTACTACATTTAACAATATTGAAGATTCTAAGTGAGAATTCAATGCGTGGAATTGACGTGAAGAAGCGTATTAAGGAAATTTTTGGACTAGATGTTCCAAGCGCGGTTATATACATTATACTCAAGAATCTTGAGGGGAGAGGACTAGTTTACTCGAAATGGGATAAAAGTGAAGATGGTTCCCCGCTTAAAACATACTCAATTACAAGCGAAGGAGCTGAATACCTTAAAGAAAAAGTTAGTGCCATAAAATCCATTAGGAAGATACTGGATTACCTGGCTGAGACGAGTAATTAGCCTAGGTTCCATGGGCAATTTTTCTCCATGAATGCTTCGAGTTCAGATATGTTCATGGGGAAAAACCTCGCTCCATGACCCATGATCTTGTATGCACCCATGGCATTACCTACTTGTGCAGCTTTAACTGGGTTTAATCCATGGATTAACCCATAGATTACTCCTGCATTATAAGCATCACCGCAACCCGTTGGGTCAACCGCGTTCACGTTACAGGGTGGAACAACTTCGGTTTCATGGCCATCATAAAGGATGCTCCCCTTATCACCCATCTTGACGAATACTATTTCAGGTCTTAACATTTCATGTAGTTTTATGAGTGCTTGTGAGGCATCGAGTGCTTTGAAATAAGCTCCTAGTTCCCACTCGTTTAACGTAATAAAATCTACGAGTCCCTTCAGTTCACTCAGCGCTTTTACTTTATTAAATGGTAAACCACCTAATTCGAGGAAAGTTTTCACGCCGTATTCACGTGTAGTGTTAAATAATTTCACAAGGGATAATCCTTGATCAACGTTGTCGAACATGTAGCCTGATGCATATACTATTTTAGCTTGTTTTAATTCATTTAAGACCTCGATTAATGGAACAATGTTTTCTCTGCATGCATTTCTATAGGATAAAAGAGTTTTCTCTCTCCTACTGGTAACTATGGAAACAACTATGCCACTGCTCTTATCTTCTAGCACTTTGACATATTTTATTGAGACATTTTCTTTAACAAGGTCTTCGAGCAAGTATTTACCAACTACATCGTACCCCACTGCGGAAATTAGGCAGGAGCTTACTCCAAGTCTAGATAATGCGACAGCAGTATTCGCCGCTGCTCCACCAGGTGATACATAAGCGTTCTCAACAATATAGGATCCACTCGTTATTACGAGTTGATCCTTTAAGTAAAAGATAATATCTAGTACGAGATCTCCGTATAGTAATACATCGCATTGTTCTCCCATTACTTGCAACCTCAACTAGGTGAAATCCAATTGTTTACCAATTAAAGGATTTTGTCATGGAAAGATATTTAAATTCAACTGGAGTTATTTATATCAAGTCAAGGTGGATTCTTTGAAGTATGTAGGTTTAACTAAAACAACTGCATTAATCCTCGTAATAGTTGTCGTAGTGGCTGCAATTGGAATAATAGCATATATAATGTCAACACAACCAACAACTACAACAACTCCGACGACTCCAACAATCATAACGCCTACTACCACTGTTACTCCTGGGAAAACAGCAATAGCTGTAGTATACGATATTGGTGGTAGAGGAGACTTAAGCTTCAACGACATGGCTTATCTAGGTGGGAGTAGAGCTGCTAAAGATTTTGGTTTAGAGTTAAAAGAAGTTCAAAGTACAACTGAGCAGGATTACTTACCGAACCTTAGAACACTTTCAAAAGAGGGAAAATACTTAGTCATAGTTGCAGTCGGGTTCCTCATGACTGATGCAGTGGCTCAAGTTGCAGACGAGTACCCGAATCAATTATTCGCTATAATTGATGGTTACGTTGAAAAACCAAATGTTCTAAGTGTTTTATTTAAGGAACACGAGGGAAGCGCGTTAGTTGGAGCACTCGCAGCTATGGTTGCACGATATTATAATTACTCAGCTGTTGGTGTCGTATTAGGAATGGAGATACCGGTGCTATATAAATTCGAAGCAGGCTACTACTGGGGTATCAGGTATGGAGAAAAAGTATACGCTGATAAAACAGGAGTCAGCGCATCGACGCCTCTCAAAATACTGTACACTTATACTGGTGCATTCAACGACCCCGCTAGAGGTAAAACAGCTACTCAAGCACAGATTGGAATGGGTGCGGGAGTAGTATATAATGTTGCGGGGGCCACGGGTCTAGGTATATTTGAAGCCGTTGAAGAATACTGTAAATCCCGAGGCAAAACTCAGGGACCTCCATTCGCTATTGGTGTTGACGCTGACCAAGACTGGATTAAGCCGGGATTCATAATAGCATCCATGATGAAAAGAGTTGATGTCGGTGTATATCAAGCGGTTAAAAGAGCCCTAGACTACTATGCTGGTAAAGTGAGCACATATGGTGGTGTACTAGAACTAGGCCTCAAAGAAGGTGGCATAGCAGTTAGCACTCTAGATGACTTAGACACGTTCCTAGCAATCGCTATACAAGCTGGTAGAAAAGACATTAATAGAGATGAAGTTTACGCGAAGGTTAAAGCAATAAGGGAATCTATACCCTCATGGATATGGGATGAAGTGAAGAAACTAGAGGAGCAACTCAAGAGTAACCCAGGTGGAGTACAAGTATATGGTTTAACATTCTCCGACATAGCTGCGAAAGTACCTTATTCATCGGAGTCAATACAAGCAGTAAGGTCAACACTTAATGTTGGTTAAAGAACTTTTATTTTTTTCCTTATCTTTCTTAAATTAAATCGTGCTCGGATACAGTGTGTAGTGGTTAGGTGTAAATAATTGAATACTGGAGACGACAGCAACATAGTATTATTGAAGAACATAGTGAAAATATACCCTGACGGTACACTAGCACTCAGAGGAGTGGATCTCGAACTGAGAAAAGGAGAGATACATGGGTTACTGGGAGAGAATGGTGCAGGTAAAACAACATTAATGAAGATTTTATCTGGTTTGATTAAGCCAACGCGTGGAGAAATATACATTAAGGGTAAAAGGATCTCCTTGAGAAACCCGGCTCACGCTCTAAGCTTGGGTATTGGAATGGTTCACCAACACTTATCTCTTGTACCAGTATTCACTGTATACGAGAACATCGTGCTAGGTTTGAAGGGAGCAAAACCGTCGAAAGTGGAAATCGAGAAATTAATGAACACCACGGGGCTAAAAGTACCCTTAGACTCTGTGACCGAGAATTTATCGCTGGGAGTGAGGCAAAGAGCGGAAATCCTAAAAATGCTGGTGAGAAACGTTGATGTACTGATACTCGATGAGCCAACAACGAATCTCTCCCCTATTGAAACAAGAGAACTCTTCAAGAGTTTACGAAACTTAAAGGAGCAGGGTAAAACAATTGTTTTAATCACTCATAAAATACGCGAGGTTCTAGAAGTCACTGATAGAGTAACTGTCTTAAGAAAAGGGAGAGTTGTAGGATCCGTTGAAACAACTAAGACTAATTCAAGGGAATTAGCTAAACTAATGGTAGGCCGTGAAGTAATATTCGAAATAGAGAAGTCGCCTAGACTTCCCGGCGAGGTAGCAGTAGAAGTAGAGGATCTCCACGTGATTGGAGACACAGGTGTAAGCGCTGTAAGAGGAGTATCATTTAGTGTTAAATACGGTGAAATATTCGGAATAGGGGGAGTTGAAGGAAATGGTCAAATAGAATTAGCTGAAGCAATTGCAGGCATTAGGAGAATATTGAAAGGAAGAATAATACTGGGAGGTAGAGATATAACACATGCAAGTACAAAAGAGAGGTATTCAATGGGGTTATCATATATACCTGAAGATAGGAGAACTGGTTTAGCCATGGATATGTCCGTAGCAGAGAATTCCGTGTTAACTCGGATCACATATGATAAAAACTTAGTGAATAAAGCAGGATTCCTGAGATTTAACGAGATTTTGAAATACGCTGGGAAACTCGTGAAGGACTTCGAAATCGTTGTATCCGCGTTATCATCTCCAGCTAGAACTCTTAGCGGTGGAAACCAGCAGAAACTAGTAGTAGGGAGAGAACTGAGTAGGGAACCAAGCGTTATACTAGCTGTTCAACCAACACGGGGCCTAGATGTGGGTGCAACCGAGTACATTAGAAAACTCTTAGTCAAAATGAGAGATGAGGGTAAAGCCGTTATACTGATTTCATCCGATCTAGATGAAGCTATGAGTTTAAGCGATAGAATGGCCATCATGTATGAAGGAAGATTCACTGGAATAGTTGATCCCAGGAAAGTCACCGAAGAAGAAGTTGGATTAATGATGGGTGGATACACTATTGAAGAAATAAAGCATGGTATGAGTGATTGAAATGAGTTCCTCAAGTAAGTTAGAGTACTTAACATACCTAGGTAATGTTGTACTAGCATTAATCGCGGGTTTAGCTCTAGGTGCTATTATCATTAGCTGGGGAGGTTACGACCCTGTAGCTGCTTATAGGGGTTTATTTGAAACCTCACTTAACTTAGCGGATCCATACTATCTAGCTATGACTCTCAGTTACGCTACTCCAATGATGTTAACGGCTTTAACGTTCGCGATATCTGCTAGAGCCGGCGTATTCAATATTGGTGCCGAAGGCCAGGTTTTCATGGGCGCATTAGGGGCAATAATAATAGCTTCCATGAAGCTACCTGATGCACTTTACTTACCTTTAGCTTTACTAATGGGGATCTTGATGGGGGCTTTATGGGGGTTCATAGCTGGTTTATTTAAAGTTCTAAGGGGAGTAAACGAAGTTGTTGTAACCATAATGTTGAACTGGATTGCATTCTGGATAGTTGAGTACGCGAGAATATATGTTTACTATGATCCATATAGGCCGGAGAAAACTATAAGTATGCCGCGCTCTGGAGTCTTACCGGTTCTTATGCCTGGTAGCGAGTTAACTGCGTCTTTCATAATAGCATTGCTTGTAACAATACTAATCTACTTGATAATGTGGCGTACACGCCTCGGGTACAGCATGAGAGTAGTTGGCATAGGGTTAAAAACAGCTAGATACGCTGGGATAAACCCATGGATTACTATGTTAAACGTATTTGTCCTAGGTGGAGTGGTTTCAGGACTTGCCGGTGTACTTGAAATATGTGGTCGCCCCCCAACATACGCTATAACGACGGGTGCATCAAATTTAGCAGGCCTCGGGTTCAGCGGTATCTCCGTGTCTTTACTTGGATTAAATCACCCTATATTCATTATACCGGCTGCAATCATTATAGGTGCATTAAATGCTGGATCACGTGGAATGCAAATAAGAGCAGGTGTACCTCTCGAAATGGTTAAAGCTGTTCAAGGATTAATAGTTATTGCTCTCGCAGTTCCAGGTTTCACGTACATGTGGAGGAAATGGAGGATTAGAAGAGCTCTACGAGGTGAAACCAGTGCCTGAGCAGGGATTAATTCTAGACATAGTTACTCAGTCAACGTGGGCGATGACTCCAATACTGCTTGCTACTCTAGGTGAAATATTCGCTGAGAGGAGCGGGGTAGTAAATATTGGTTTAGAAGGCATAATGTTGCTATCGGCTTTCACCGCAGTAGCTATTGCAGATAAAACAGTGAACCCGTGGCTTGGAGTATTAGCGGCAGTAGCTATGGGTGCATTCATAGGTGCTATTCACGCATTCATAACTGTTTACTTGAAAGGAAACCACATTATAAGTGGCATAGGAATAAACATGTTTGCTACAGGATTCGTTGCTTATGGAATAGAAGTCGTGTGGGGAGTAAGAGGATACTATAATCCCAGATATGAGGCAAAAGTACCAAGAATGCCTGGATTAGGGATTTCACCACTATTCCTAGCGTCAATGCTACTAGTCATACTGTTCTACATTGTTATCTATAGGACAGATTATGGTTTAAAGGTCAGAGCATGCGGTGAAAACCCGGAGGCAGCCGACGTTGTGGGGATACCCGTTGAGAAAACACAGTTCATAGCGACAATTATAGGTGCAGCTGTTACTGGTCTCGCAGGTGCTGTATTGAGTATTGATTGGTTAGCCACCATTACGAAAGAGTTACCTGCTGGAAGAGGATTCATTGCTCTCGCCTTAGTGAACTTCGCAAACTGGAATCCCATATATGCTCTTGGCGGAAGCTTCTTGTTTGGTTCATTGTGGACGTTAACCGAGTATTTAAAGAACATTGAATCAGCTAAAGCACTGATACCATTACCACTAATAAACACGATCCCCTACATTGCTACACTACTAGTAGTAGCAGGGTTAATAGGTAAATCTAGGCCTCCAGCGTTTACTGGTACACCTTATCAAAGAGAACAAGCATAGTGAACGAAAACACTGTTTTTAATTACAGCTACTCTCCTTGATTAAAGCTTATAAGCTATGCCGTATTTTAAATTATCATCAACTAGGATTATCTATATAGTCTAAATAGGTGTACATAATTGTACATAGAGAGCATTACTTTGGGAGCCATAATGGTGTTCTTATTAGCTATGATCAACGGTGCAAACGACATTGGTAAATTAGTAGGAGTATTATCGGGTGCGAGGATAGTGAATACCAGGAGAGCGTATTTATTAAACGCGATCGCTATGTCAACTGGAGCAGTTCTCATAGGTGAGTATGTTTCTAGAACCTATGCTAGAGGCATAGTGGACTTCGGGTCAATGATTGATCCTCGAAGAATAATTATAAGCTTACTTTCCGCAGTGGCTTCAACTCTCCTATTAGCGTTGCTATCTGTAACGTATAAAATTCCTGTGAGTATTAGTCAACTAGCTGTAGGGGGAATACTTGGATCTGGTTTAGCTTCATGTGGTTATGAGTGCGTATTCTGGGATAGAGTCTTCATTATCACGCTATCTTGGATAACGACTCCGTTAATAGCGATGCTACTATCCATTATGCTCTATAGATTAAGTATCCTAATAGAGCACAGTAGACATAGCTTAAGTTCAAAAATAGGGTTCATCTATGTATACACAGCGATGTTTACAGTACAGTGCTTGATTTATTTAAGGATCTTTCCATCTATCATAGCGGTGATCCTCGCTACTTCATTATCACTTATATTAACACTGGTATCATAT
This sequence comes from Desulfurococcaceae archaeon, assembly GCA_023269825.1. Lineage (GTDB taxonomy): Archaea > Thermoproteota > Thermoprotei_A > Sulfolobales > Desulfurococcaceae > UBA285. Next base: position 756,424 of record JAGDWI010000001.1, on the reverse strand, counting down.
ATGATTGTGCTCAATATTCATCGACGCGTAGGCACCATCAATGGCGACTGGTTTTACAGTTACGCAACGACTTTAACGTCTTTCATGCTGGCTTTTAGCTATGGTGCACACGATGTTGGAAATGCAGCAGGGCCATTAACAGTCTTCTTGGAGACAATTAATAAGGAGGCTTCTAACGAATCCTTGAAGTCAACAATAGCTATTACATATTCTTCGATAGCATTTCTACTTGGTGCATTATTGTGGGGGTATAGGATCGCTGAGACTATTGGTGGCAGAATAACTCCTTTAACTCCAGCTACAAGTTTCATCGTTCAATTGAGCACAGCTTTCACTGTTATTCTACTCGTGGGTTTAAATATTCCTAGTTCTCTCACGTTAGCGTTACTTGGAGCTATAGCTGGTGTAGGTTACGCGAGGGGATTACAGTACGTTAACACAAGAACGCTATTGGAGATCAATATGTTATGGATAATAGGAGTACCTTTAACTATTTTGATATCATATGCTTTTACATCTGTTTCAATTAGATTACTTTAGAAATTAATGTCAATAATGGTTTATCACCAACCAGCAGTACAAGTATGAATCCTATTAACAAATGTAGAATGAACGGTAAACCTGGAGTAATCCAAATGTAGTCATCGGGGTTTAATAACCCGCGTTCCACAATATTACGCAGATCATTGATTTCAGCGTTATCAACCCCAGTAACTAATCTGAATTTTACAGTTAATTTTTCTCCATCTAACTCGAAGGATTGTAAAGGATAATAGTGCTTGAATTTTCCATTTAAGTAGTCACGTATTTTCACTGGTCTACCTAAAAGAGGAACTATGATCCTATATCCTTGGGGAAGCCTCTCTAAAGCACCCCTATACCTCATAATCACTTGTAGAACATTAGTTAACATTATTACCAAAGCTGAAACACTGGCGTAGAAAATAATCACCATCGATGGAGGAAGTAAACCATATGCTTGCAGAGTAAGCTTATATGTATCCGAGTATGGAAACATTAATCCTAGCGCTGTCGCAATGTAAACGTCTCCATCACCTATAAGCCCTGTTTTATATAGTAGTATAAATAACCCTGCAGTTGTGAACAGCGAGATACCCGCGTAGAATAAACGCATGTATAAAGGGGTATCAAGTATTATTGTGGAAGCAAAAAACAATAATATAGATAAAATGAGATAGAAGTATACTATTCGAGCATCTAGTTCACGTGTTCTCCAATCCTGTATGCTGAGCACTAATAGTGTAATAAAAGTAGATAATATCTTAATGGAGTCCAAGAGAAAACTCAGCGAGAACATATACTCTAGCCTTTAATTTAATCTATGGGTGAACCCATGTATTTAACTTGATTTAACTTGTTTGAATCGATGAATCTCAATGAAATTGTTCGCCCACGGTGCTAGAGTATACTTTTCAAGCCATTTTTCATCGAGTTCATAGTCTTTAATGGAGTCAATTATCTTGTTGATGAGGTCAATTGATATTTTACCGTTTTTGACGGCGGGGCAATCAAGATCTAAGTAGACTACTTTATCTCGGGTCTTGAAGTCGATGTAAATCACTACTGGCCATAGTCGGCAATCAAATGGTCTTTTCTCGTATATTGTGCAGTAACCTTGATCATTTAGAAACGGGCACGGCTTCCCTCCATATGAACCTATGCACTTTACAACTCCCTTATCTGTTTTAACCTCGAATGATGCTTCTTTGAAATCTTCCTCCTCCTCGGGTAATAAAACAGCGTAGAGTCTTTTGCAACAGTTTACAGTGCATTCACTACATATGTTTTTGAAGTCGACGAACCTCAATCTATACGCGGGTTTACTCATGTTTTATTCGCCAATGCTCAATCTTTAAGGAGCGTTTTTACAAGTATTTAAATATTTAAACGGCGATCATTCCACCATTACTCGTAGTGAAAGAGGAACTAATGACTAAAAACCTCTACTTGTATAGATTACAAGGGGTTTAAATGCTCGGATTGGTTTTACTAGTATTATTTATAGTCGCGTTTATAATGATTCTACTAGGTATAGTGCTTATAATGATATCGATGTTTAAAGAAATTGAAAATAGTCAAAGCGAAGGTAAACGCGTTGAGGGAGGAGGAGTAATAATTATTGGGCCTTTACCCATAGTTGTGGGTACTAGTGAGAGAGTGACGCGTGTTTTATTAATAATGGCAATGCTTTTATTCATAGTGGTTGTTGCAACGTACATATTTCTATTGAGGTGATCTGATTGAAATTGTTTAAAACGGGCTTAATACTATTGTTCACCGGGGTATTAATAGCGTTTATTGCAGCCATAATACCCCTATTTATCGCTGTAAGTGAAGGAGTACATATTTCAACAGGTGGATGCATACTCATAGGGTTTATTCCAATATGCTTTGGATCAGGTGAATACGCATTACACATGGCAATAATTGCTATAATACTGACGCTCACACTAATGATCATAGCGTTTGCACTAATGATTTACATCAATAGAAGAACAAGAGAATACATGGGGAGTCTTCACAGGTAGCAACAATGTAGAATTCTTGAGGAGAATCTGTCCTTATACGGCTCACTTGTTTTAAGTCAGCCGTTAAGTATTATCTATGGGGATGTAAATGTCAACTAAGAAAGAGGAGAAAAAGGAGGAAAAGAAGACGAGAAAGTGTGGAAAAAGCAAGTAGTGTTTTTCTCGTAAATTGTCTAATTTTTCCTCTTCGCGTAAATTATGTTAAGAGTTATTAGGTTATTCAAAGAGTTAATATTATTCGAAGGCCTCGGTGACAGCCGCGTGTCCCGCGGCGGAGTGAACCGAGGTTGGCTCCCCTAAATCTGGAGCTTTTTTGCTTCTCCAGCTTAAAAACTGGTATCTTTATAACTTTGTTATTGGTGAATGACTAATTGTCGAAGTTGCTGAGCGAGCTTGAAAACATACTTAGAAAAAACAGGGATTTAGTTAGAGTTATCGTGAGAAAGATTAATGACTACTGGTTTTCATATATGAAGGAGACAGGTGTAGATCACTTAAAGATAATGGATTTCTGTGGAACACATGAGTGGACTATTACGCACTATGGTATTAGGAGCCTTTTACCGCGGGGTGTAGAATTAGTGGCTGGTCCAGGGTGCCCTGTTTGTGTTACTCCATCTTATTATGTAGAGGAGTTAATTAGGTTAGCTTTAGATGGTGTAACAGTCTATACTTATGGGGATGTTTACAAGTTAAGATCTCATAGAAGCGTGAAAGGTTTTTACTCTCTTAGTGAGGCTCATGCTTCAGGGGGAAACGTGAAAGTAGTATCAGATCTCCTGGCTGCAATCAAGGACGCTAAATTACACGGTAAACCATCTGTTTTCGCGGGCATAGGTTTCGAGACAGTTGCACCTGGTTACGCTCAAGCAGTGATCAAGAGGCTGATTCCAGGTAACTTGAAGCTGTTAAGCTTAGTTAAGTTAACTCCTCCAGCAATGTTCTACGCGTTAGAGGTTTCACAGGAGAAACCCACGGAGCCACCGGTTAAGGGAGTAATAGCTCCAGGACACGTATCCACTGTAACGGGTGCGAAGGCCTGGGAACCAGTAGCGGAGAATTATGGAATACCCGTTGTGATATCTGGTTTTGAACCAGTAGATGTACTTGTCTCAATAATGAAGATCATGGAGCAACTAGTTAGAGGGAAACCAAGTGTAGTCATCGAGTATGTTAGAGCTGTATCATATCATGGAGATGTAGCTGCACAGTCATCTATTTGGAGAGTCTTCGAATCCGTTGACGATGCTTGGAGAGGTATAGGATTTCTCCCTAAGAGTGGGTTGAGAATGAGGGAAGATTACTCGGATCAAGATGCTTTCAAGGAGTATGGTATACGTGAACTATCTCCAGTTGACTGGGGGTATGATATGCCATCAGGGTGTAGGTGCGCTGAGGTAGTACTTGGAAAAGCTTACCCCTCACAGTGTCCACTATTTTTAAGAGCGTGTACCCCCTCATCACCAATTGGGCCATGCATGGTGTCAGCAGAAGGAACATGCGCTATATGGGCTAAGTATGGTTCAAGAGATTTACTCTTAAAGTTATCTATTGAATTAAAGGGAAACATAGGTGGTGCTTAAAATGTGTCTAGGTACACCTGCAGTAATATTGGAAGTAGACTATGATAAAATGACAGCTAAAGTTGACTACGGGGACGGTGTTCCAAGAAGTGTCTTAATAGGAATATCGAGTGATAGAGTGAATAAAGGCGATATAGTGATAGTTCACGCGGGCGTTATTGTATCAAAGATGAGTGAAGAAGACGTATTAGAGCAAGTCAAGTTCTTCGAGGAAGTACTGGGGCAAGATGCCCCTAGCTTCACCTCTATCTACGAGTTACTCCTGGAGAAATCCAAGTTGTTGAGACAAGGAGAGGTGTAAACCATGGACTACATTACATTAGCGCATGGTGCTGGAGGAGTTGAAATGCTTGAATTACTAGAGAAACTCATATTTAAACGCGTCGACGATAAACTGAAACGCGTTGAGGGGGGCGTAGGGATCGATATAGCAGATGATGCAGCAGCGATTCCATTACCAGATGGTAGATACGTTGTTGTATCAGTTGACTCGTACACTGTTAACCCAATATTTTTCCCCGGCGGTGATATCGGTGTTTTAGCGGCCTCTGGTTCAATAAACGATGTACTAATGCTCGGCGGTAAACCAATAGCGATGCTGGATACGATAATAGTTGAGGAAGGATTCCCAGTAAAAGATCTTGAGGCCGTTATTGAATCAATGCTTAAAGTTCTCAGAGAAGAAAACGTAGCGTTGATAGGAGGAGACTTCAAAGTAATGCCTCGTGGACAAGTCGATAAAATAGTTATATCGACAACAGCCATAGGCATATCAGATAACCCTATTATAGATAAGCCGGCCCCAGGGGACAAGATATTTGTAAGCGACTATGTAGGTGACCATGGAGCAGTTATTCTTCTAATGCAGATGGGTTTAGGTAGAGATATAGAGGAAATAAGTACAGGCATGTTGAGAAGCGATGTTAAACCATTAACTAAACTAATGGTGCCATTACTATCTAAGTACCGGTACTGCGTAAACGCTGCAAGAGACCCAACGAGAGGCGGATTAGCCGGAGTCCTCAATGAATGGGCTGAGAAAAACGAGTTGCTGATATATATCTCAGAGGATAAAGTCCCAATCAGGGAACCCGTTAAGAGATACTCTGAAATGCTTGGAATAGATCCCCTGTATCTCGCGAGCGAGGGTGTAGCGGTGTTATCGCTTAAACCAGAGTGTGCTGATGAAGTAGTGGAGTACGCGAAAAAACTGGGATTCGGAAACTCGAGGATTATAGGTGAAGTCAAGCAAACAGATATGTTTAAGGGCTATGTTGCAGCTGAGACCAGTATAGGTGGGTTAAGACTAGTTGAGCCTCCACGCGGAGAGATTGTTCCAAGAATTTGCTAGGTGTTTACTTGCCTCGTGAACTCTCTCTACGAGGAATCACTATTAGCAGAGTAGGATTAGTGGGAGTGAAAATACAGCACGGTGATAAAACATACTGCATAGATCCAGGCAGTGAAATCGAGAAATGCTATATAGTACTATGTACGCACATGCACGTAAAACACTGTAGTTATGAATATTTATCGAGTTTTAAGGGGGAACTTCTAGTTCCAAGTACACATGCAGGAGTTGAACCAGGTGGAATCATTCAACTTGGAGACACTAATATATTAGTGGTACCTGCGTATAGTAAACCTGAGTTATACTTTGAAGCTCCACCACATCCCAAAGGCTGCTGTGTAGGTTACATTCTAAGGTTCCCAAACAACCTCAATATATACTATATGGGTGATACAAGCTTCATTGAGGAAATCTTACGTATCAATGAAAAGATCACAATCCTCATACCACCAATCGGTGGAGGATACGTGATGACCCCGGAGGAAGCTTTAGAGGTAGTTAAAAGCCTTAGGCCAGCGATAACAATACCAGTACACTACGATAAAGTAGAGCAATACTACAGGTTCCGAGATATTGCTCAACCATATACACAGGTAATTAAGCTGAGTTGATGAACATGAATGAACAACCATATAAAATAGTTTTCGAGAAACTCTACAGAGATGAAAAAATAGTACCTCCCTCAATGAAGTGGAAAACAGTTAAATTTGAGGAATATAAAGCCATTTACGAGGAAAGCGTTAAAGATGTCTTCTCATTCTGGCAGCGAGAAGCAAGAAACCTCACATGGTGTTCAACGTGGAGCAAGGTTTACGATGGTAGCAGTCCTCGTGCTACATGGTTTAAAGGCGGAAAACTTAGTGCATACTACAATGTTATTGGTAAACACCGGGAGACATGGATTTGGAGTAAAGCGGCATTAATATGGGAGGGAGAAGAAGGAGTAGCGAGGGCAGTAACATATGGGGAACTAGACGCATTAGTCGACAAAATAGCTTATTCCATGAAAAACAATGGACTTAAACCAGGTGAATGGATTATTATTTACTCATCTCCAACAATAGAGTCGATTGCAACAATGCTAGCCGCAGTTAAACTAGGAGTTCCATTTGAACCAGTGTTTACAGGGTTTGGTTTCTGGGAATTAGCTAGAAGAATAAAGCATAGAGAACCTAAACTTGTTTTTACCTCTGATGGTTTCTATAGGAGAGGGAGAATAATAGATGTTCTAAACACGCTTAGAAAAGCAGTAGAACAAGCTAATTACAGGGGTCAAGTAGTCGTTTACAGCAGGATAGGTGCACCATCTCTTAGGGAAAATGAAGTTTTATTCGATGATTTCACTTCAACTAATGAGAGCACTGAGGAATACGTCGCAAATAGTGAGCACCCATTATTTGGTTTACATAGTGGGTATAGGGATGACTATGAACCCATAACACACTCCACGGGAGGATTCCTAGTTCAAGTTTACTCCACTAGTCGCTGGGTTGGCATTAGACCCCGGGATACATATTTCTGCACAGTTTGGCCAGGCTGGATCACGGGAGTAAGCTACTTGGTTTTCGGGCCACTAATGATTGGTTCAACTGTTTTACTATATGATGGTGGACCCGATTACCCATCGTGGGATAGATGGTGGAGTCTAATAGAAGACTACGCTGTAACACTGTTTTTAACTACAGGCGGAGCACTGAGACTACTATCCAGAAAAGGCGATGAAAACGTTAGAAGACATAACATGGATACACTGAAAGCAATCATTGTAACAGCTGAACCCTTGGAAGCTGATATTTGGTGGTGGACGTATAGAGTCGTGGGAACTGGTTACACTTCATTCATAGAATCTATACCCAGTCAGCTGTCTGGGAGAATACCAGTTGTGAACATGTATATTCAGAGCGAGGTAGGAACATTCATTTCCGGAAACCTTGTAAATTACACTTTTACACCCATTGCACCGGGTTCCAGCGGTACACCCATACCCGGCTTCCACGTAATGATCCTAAGTGAAAAAGGAGAAATAGGGAATGAGGGATTCGGAGAAATAATATTATTGAAACCTTGGCCAGCTATGCCCATTGAATACCCACCAGAATATGCGGAGAAGTGGAAAGATAACTATTATAGGACAGGTGATTACGGATACCTTTCACGAGAAGGGTATCTATATGTTCTAGGTAGAACGGATGGAGTGCTGAAAACAAGTGGTTACAGGTTAAGTCCTGGAGCCATTGAGAAAGCCTTAAGACAAGCGCTTGGGTTAAATACACTTGTTCTACCTTGCTTAGACGACTTGAAATTCACGTCTCCCTTATTACTATATTCAGGGGGCAGCGGGGAATCGGAAATTAGGGAACTCGTGAGAAAGTATGTGGGCGCGATCTCTGAACCATCATTAATAGTTAACTTAGATCAAAGCTTGCTCGAAGAGTATAGATCGAAGGGGGCAAACTTAATTCTACCATCGTGCAGTAAAGAAGCTTTAAGAAATAATTAATAGTGCTTCATTCACTTAATTTTAAATAGTATTTAATACTAATTTATTGCTTAGGGTACTAGAGGTTGTTCATCGAAGGCATATCTGATCTACCTTTACATGAAGGCAGAGTACCGAATTACTTGCTTAGAAGAATGAAGCTTCTCGGATCTATTATAGTTAGGTACATGGCTGAAATTTATGGTCCAGACGAAATTTTAAGAAGGTTCTCTGATCCACTGTGGTTTCAGGCTTTTAATAATGTCATTGGAATGGATTGGGATAGTAGTGGTTCAACAACCGTAGTCTTATATGTGCTTAAATCTGTTTACCCTCCATCTAGTTTCAAAGAGAACAACATCGCAGTACTGGGTGGAAAAGGGAGCGATGCAAGGAATCTTCCGCGTGAAGCAGAGCAATTGAAGGGTGATATCGACGCTATTAAAATAGTTTCAGCTAGTAGATTATCAGCTAAAGTAGATTCCGTTGGATTACAGGACGGTTATACACTGTATATACATGGTTTAGCAGTAACAGATAACGAGAAAACACTGATTATACAGCAAGGTATGAATTTGAAATCAAAGACAGCTAGAAGATACCATATACTGGTAGATAAAAATGAAACACTTTCATGTGAAAAGGATCCGCACTCTGGTGTTGCATCGCATGTAATTACTACTGCTCTAAACCTCGTCGACCAAGAATCCCAGAGGGCGAGAAGAGCCTTGATTGAGATCATAGAATCAACACCCATTGAATCCATAATGAGGGATTTACATAGCGTTAACCGGTTGTTGAAGAATTTACCGGATATAACAGTATACGCGGCGAATAGTTTTCAGGGAAAAAGAGGTAGCTGGGTAAATGTCGGCGAGAAAGCATTGAAATGTCCTATTTACTACAGGCCTATTACTGATGTTAAAAGAGTTGCTCAGGCTGCAGAAATAATTAAACATGAAGCCCCTAGAAACTTTAAGGATTTATTGCTTATCAGAGGCATAGGCCCTGAATCAATTCGAGCGATTGCTCTTGTAGCAGATTTAATATATGGTTATGAACCCTCTCTCAGAGATCCAACTACGCACCCTATGGATCCATTTTTATATGCTTACGCGCATGGAGGCAAAGACGGAGTTCCATATAGGATCAGAGTACGCGAATTGGATAAAACAATAGAGTTTTTCACGAGATTAATCGATGAAGTAAAAGCTGGAAATAGAGAAAAAGAAATAATGCTAAGGAATCTCGCGGCTTTCGTTTCAAAAGTTAAAACTCAAACTCTTAACTAGACTAGAGAGCTTTTCTAGCTAACTCCTCCAGCATGCTTCGGTTAACAGGGAACGGTATATTTGCACTAAATCTCTCAATCACTGTTCTCTCAACGAAGTCAAGTATTGGTTTCAAATCAGGCTCCCCTACGCCATAATCACTTAGTTTCTCCTGGAAACCCAGACTTCGCTGAAACTCAGCCACAGCTTTCATTGCTTTTTCAGCGTCTTCGCTTACTGGTTTAATACTTGGATCTAGTTGTCTCAGAATTCTAGCAGATATTTCTGGGACAGCTTTATGAGTATAATACACTACGAAAGGCCCCAGGATCGCGAGACCCGCTCCATGAGGTAATTCAGGCTTAAACCCACTAAACCCGTGTTCTAGTGCGTGAATTAAGTGTGTACCACTCGTTAAATCAATGCATATTCCGGAGAGCATTGAGGAGTACAGTAGCATTGTTCTCGCTTCAAGGTCCCCTAGGTTTCCTAGGATTCTGGGCAGGTATTTTGTTATGTTACTCACTGAGGTTTCAGCGAGAGATTGCACTAGTAGATTAGTTCTCTTAGCAGTAGCGGACTCGTATGCATGGTAAAATGCGTCTAGTGAAGTATACAGTGTTTGCTTATAGTTGAGAGTAGTCGTGTACTTTGGATCATCAAAACTATAGTCTGTGTAACGTATTAGAAAACCTCTTTTCTCAATTGTCCCATGAATTGTTAATACAGCGAATCTATCAACCTCGGTACCCGTGCCGTGAGTTAAGTTCACTGCGATGAGTTTTAACCCACGTGTAGAGGGTCTATAACCTAGAACTAGTTCGCGTGATTTAACCCCTGTCCCTGGTAAAACCGAAGCTGCTTTGGAAGCATCAATTACGCTTCCTCCACCTATCGCTATTATTGTATCAACTCCATGGTTTTGAATTAATTCAACAATTTCATCTACGGTGCTAGTAGATGGATTAGGCGTTACTTTATTGTACTCGAGATACTCGATACCTGCCTCCTTGAGGTTCTTTTCCACGTCACTTAAAGCACCTGAGATCCTTGCTGCACTCTTACTTGAAACAATTAATGCTTTTCTAGATCCCCGGATTACATTGGGGAAGTTCTCAACTAATGATCCTGGGCCAAAATATACTTGTACGTCTCCGTATTTAAATGAGAACTTACTACTCCACATTTTTATCCCAGCTAATTCTTATCTATGACTATATACCCATTTACAGTTATAAATCCACATAATCTAGATGCAGCCTCTATGAATCCAAAAAATGGTAAAAGAATAATTAGGTATGGTTTCTTTGATTTATATACTCCGTAAGTGTAAGTACTCATATAGTAGATACCGCTAGGTAGAATAAACCATATTAAGCCAACATAGGAGATTAATGGTAGAAAAATCATTAACAACAGGAATCCAACGCTGAAAGTAAAACTCCTCAATATGACGACGATCTTCATTCCCAGAGGGCATCTTTTTATACCGTACACTAATCCCTTAAACCATCTTCCACGTTGCATAATTAAGTCTTTAATGCTATTCGGGCTTTTAATTGAAACCTTCGTTGAGGATTGCCATGTCTTGTACCCGTGTTTAACGAGTTCAGATGCGAACTCGAAATCCTCGGTGAGAGTTCTCTTATTAAACCCTATTCTCTTTAAAACAACTCCTTTAGCTATCAACAGGTCTCCATGTAAACCCAGTAAAGGTTTCCCGAGGAGACCAGTGAAAAACCGGTAGATTAAAACATCGTCCATGAATCTAATCCAATCCATAACATATGCAATGTTGCTTCTTCCAGGCCTAGGCACGAGTACGCCGTTAGCTGCTACGTATCCCTGGCTATCGTAGAAAGGTATCTCGTAGAGAAAAGAATCGTCGAGTATTAAGTTATCGTCATCTATGAAAACATACCATTTATCTTCTTCAACACAGCATTCTACAAAGTATTGTAGAGCTCTACCTTTACCAATTAAATCTCTCCTATAATTAAATGGTACCTCGATTACTCTTACTCCACGCATCTTTGCTAGAATACTTGTTAAAGGTGCTCCTTCATCCACCACCACTGTTACTTTGCCATATTTTTTTACATGGTATGACACTGTTTCCATCAAGCTGTTTCTAACCTTATGATCAGCTTTGGATACTACAACTAATTCAACGTTCTTAGCGCGTTTACTATCTCTACGTGGTTTATACGCAAAATAACTAGTTAATCCAAGTGTAATCAATGCAGAGTACGCGATTATACTAATCAACGCTAAGCCAAGTATACTGTTTACTACTTCATTCTCCTGCAATCAATTACACCAAGCACCACTAAATACAACATGAATATATTTATTAAAGTAATACTTCACGGGAGCAAATATAGTTATATCACTTCAGAGTACTTGATAGTCTACTATAAATAGTTCTAAATAATTCCTCGCTCCCAAATATTATTTCGATGGTTTCATTGACTCTTTTAACTACAACTCCTTCTAATGGATTTTCCGGGGGATCTGGAAGCTCAGGTAAAGGTTTCTCTTTACCTATATAAATCCACTTTAATCTACCAGTAGGGGTTTTCTCGAGTTTATACCAGTACCTTCCATAGTAATAGTACTTTATAATTGTTCCATCTTGAAGCCTACGTGTAACCATGTGTACTGGTTTGAGGTAGAAGCCTTGTTGTTTAATCATATTATTGTACTCATAGAAAACAGGCAGTATTTGCCCTATAATTAAATTCAATTTAATCAATATATCCGTTGACTCCTTAATTGATACTTTTCCACGCTTCATTCCGCTAGGTAACATGGTGTGTCAGCCCATGGGAGTAATATCACGTCTTCAAAGACCACTATTTTCATCATCCATTATTTAAATTTGCATTGTAGTCTTATTTACTCAACGCTTCTAACGCCTTGATAATCTGGGTGCACGAAGTAGAATTCATGGTTTTTCATAGATAAGAGTTCGCGCGCTCTTGGTAATTCCTGGTTATTAATTAATCCTATGATGACTCCGCCTCTACCTGCTCCACTAATTTTACCTCCTAAAGCACCAGCTTTAAGTAAGTCATAGACTATTTTATCGCAAATTTCAGATGAAGCTCCCATTGCCCAAAGTAATCCATGATTGACGAGCATTAATTCACCAAGTGTTTCAGCATCATTCTTTCTCAGGGCATCTAGGGCTTTCTCAACTATTTTCTCAGCGGCACTATATATGAGTTCACCGATTTCCCCTAAATGCTCATATCTACTTAGTACATCTTTGACTACTTCTCCAGTTGATCTCCCAACGCGGCTATTAACTATGATCAGTGATGTGCCCTCGGGGAGTTTCAAGTCTAGTTTTTCGAAGGATCCTTGCCTGTAGTATAAGAATCCTCCATAGGTTGCTAAGGTTGTATCAACACCGCTTGGCTTATAGTGAACAGTTTTCTCGGCTTCATGAGCAATTTTCCATACCTCTTCCTTCGTGAACTCTACACCCATAAATGATAGTATTGCATGAGTAGTTGCAACCGCTACAGCAGCTGAGGAACCCATGCCAGAAGCAATGGGTAACTCGGAGTCTATATAAATGTTTAGAGGTTGAACACTACTATACTCTGAGATAATTTTCTCAATTAATGTGTTAAACAATGATCTATGCTTGGAGTCGTGATTGATGAATCCTAGTTGTCTTGAATAAATAACCCAGGAACCTGGTTCAACGCAGACATGAACATACATTGACACCGCTAAACCCAATGCTGGTTTCCCTTTGACAACGAAGTGTTCTCCGAACAGTAAGATCTTGCCTGGAGCAATACTGCAATTCATGAACACAACCTCTTAAACCTTTTAAACAATATTTGGTTTAATGCTAAATATTGATAGGTTATCTGAATGAGCGAGAAAAAAATAAGGTTTCAACCCATAGATAGCCTATTAAATGAAGCGAGGAACAAGCTGAGTAGGTTCAAGTATAAGATACTCGTAATGAGCGGTAAAGGAGGCGTAGGTAAATCCTTTATTTCCTCAATGCTGGCCTTGGGAATAGCTATGCATGGTAGGAGCGTATCTTTGTTAGATGCTGATGTATATGGTTCATCTATTCCAATATTTCTGGGAATACAAAACTATAGGCACTACGCTAATGAGGAGGGCGAAATCTTACCCGTGGATGGACCATTGAACATTAAAGTAGTTGCTTTCAACTTAATGCTGAGTTCCCCAGATACCCCTATAGCTTGGCGAGGACCCTTAGTTGGGAAAGCGATAATGGAGTTAGCTGCAAAAGTTGCATGGGGTGAAGGCGATTACCTAGTAGTAGATATGCCTCCGGGAACAGGAGATGTAGCATTAACAATCGCGCAGGTTTTCCCCTCTATAACTGGTGCAATACTTGTTACTTCACCGAACGCGTTGACTGAAACAATTGTAGCAAAAGCAGCGAACTTCGCGGCTTCAATGGGAATAAAACTACTGGGAGTTATTGAAAACATGAGTTACTTCAAGTGCCCGCACTGCGGCAAAACCACGAACATAATGGGTAAATGGAGTAGTGAGTACTTTTCAAAAAAATACAAGGTTGATCTTCTAGGTAGAATACCCCTAGATCCAACTATAAATGAGGCGTTAGATAAAGGTGAACCCTACATATTATATAACCGTGAAGCAGAGGCCTCGAAAGCGGTTCTCGAAATCGTCGATAAAGTAATTAACCTGGTTGAACATACTAGTAATCAATAATGAGTTTAAAACAAGTAAAAACCCGGATAAAGGGAGCTCCCTTGAGCACTGGAGACTTAGATAAAAAACCAAATTGGGTTCTTTTAAAGGAGGCAGCGGAGTCCATTTATAGAAGCGGAAAAGTATACTTCACTCGTAAAGAGCTCATATCCGAGGTAAAAAAGAGGGATCCAGCTCGATCCGAGGAGAGCTTGGAGTTCGAAATAGACTTAGTGACTGTTAACAGTAGCAGTAAAGATAAATATAGAGACCCTGAAAAACTATTCTTATATAGAATAGAGAGGGGAAAGTACACACTATATAATCCCGAAGAACACGGGGAATTAGAAAAATACGTTGGTACACAGAGATTGATTACAACGAGGAAGAAACTAGTGGAAGAGGTAGTAAAAACCCTTGAGGAAATGGGTTTCGATGTTACTCCCTCGAGGAGCAATAAACCACTAGAACCAGACATGATAGCGGAGAAAGGTGACGACGAGAGAAGTATTGGTATATGGATAATTGATCCTTCATCCCCGCTCTCAACGCAGTATAGGTATTTAGCTTACATAATTGGGTCATGTATACTGAACAAAAACTACTCAGAGTATATTATACTGGTGCCAGGTGAACTATATAGGAGGATTCAGCAGGAAGTAATAGATGTATTAAATAAGTTCAACGCTAAACTAGCCATCATAAAGGAAGAACGGAGATACACTATTCAAATCTAAGAAGCAGGTTCCAGTTTCTTTCTCAGTACTTCTTTGGCTTCCTCTAAGATCGCTTTAACCTCGCTATTGCTTGGGGGATTATATGATAAAGAGTACTCGCTCATAGAGACCTCAGATAACTCCCTTACGCTAGCCTCTAAGTCTGCGAATAGTACGCTTACATCTGGAATACGGGCCTCAGGTAATTTAACAACTTCTTTTACAAGGTCTTTCAACTCTTCTGCAAGAACCTGGAATTCGTTTCTCATGATTGAGTGTTGGATTGCTAAATCTACTTTATCTAGTATAAACATGATTAAAGAAAACCTTTGCGAGAGATCCTTCAACCTAGCTATTTCCTCAGCGTAACGTGCAGCTAGGTATTTCTCGCCCTTCATTTGTAAATCTACTAGTTTTTTACTTAGTTCCTCGGCTCTTTCATCGATTCTGCTCTGAATTTTACTAACTCTGTCCTTTAGGATTCTGACATCTCGTAATAACTCGAATCCTTTTCTCAAAGGGTCTTTTTTTCGCTTAAACAAGTGTAACCCCTTAAGGTAATACCGAGGTCGTTTGTTTATAAACTATGACTCTTAACATAATAATGGTCTCTCCCTAAAATCGATCTCGGATTAAACCTGGAGGATTCAAAAACAAATTAACTGTAGTTGATGAGATGCACTAAAAAAAAAACACTTTTAATTCCCAGGTATGTATGTGAATTCATATATGGTTATTAAACTATATAATACTCCACTATAATTCATGATTGTCGCGGTAACGGTTTCACCTGTGTGAGGGTCTTTGAATGGTTCCATTATAACAGCGTATGGTTTAAGAATGTTATCGTTTTTCAACGGTCTCTCAGACACACTGACAACATCTGTTGGCTGTATTTGCTTCGATATGTTTATTTTGAGTTGTTCACGTATATTCTGTATTGTATTATAGTCTAATGCTTGCACGCTACCAGTATACCAGTAGAATTGCCCCGACTTACCTTTGCTTTCAGCCCAGTATAGTGAGGAATCTATGACAAGCCGATATATTAACGGTATTTCATCAGGCTTATCTAAACGAGGACTAATTATTCCACCTCCTCCGGTATTATAGATGTATAGGAAATTATCGGTGTTAATGTAATCTATGTTTAATCCCCTTTTACGTAAATTATCTGCAACGTAGTTACCTATTCTAATCATCCAAATGCTCTTAGGCCAATCAACTAAACCCGGCATACCTCTTCCAAGCACTAAGGGCCATATTACAACTGTGTCGTTTTGCTCTGATACAAACACTCCTTCAATCACCATTAAGTAAGTTTTATTTGCTTTAACATTGAATAATTTAGCTAAATTAGCAGCTTGCTCTGTTGAATTCGAGAGGAGGATTAAACCAATTAACCCTATTTGAGTAATATTAAATGTTGAACCATCTGCAACTGAGGCTCTATGACCTGCGACGCTTATTCCATAACCGTAATCCCACCAAGCTATGATAACAGAGTCCTCTGGAGTAGATTGTATAGCCTCAATAGCTTTGTACCAGCTATCAGAGCGTAGTGATAAATCTGAAACACCAGCTCTCAAAGTGTACACAATATTTGAGTATGATTGGTACTCCGTGTAACCTGTGTAAGCAGTGTTAATTACCACTGCGATAAATAGCAGCAATGTCACTATTCTCGTAGTAGTACTTACGCGTCTTGTTCTCGTCCTAGGTTGCTTTTTCTTCTCCACTGCTTTTGATTCAGCGTAAACATATGGGAAAGCATAGTTTAATATCACGGATGCCATTACTGCAGCTACGATGACTCCAAAGTATGATGCTATACCAATCATATATACAGCATTAAGGTAAGAGTAGAACGCGAGTGCAAAAGCTAGCGCCACGTACACTTTCTCAGGGTGGCCTTTATAAATCAGATATAGTGCACCTATAATACTTAGGAATAATGGAGACGCAAATATCAAGGGTTCAAAGAACACTCCCCAGGATCGCAGCATTCTAATAGCAGTGTACGTGGAGGATAGCGGTGATTGGTGTTCCGCAACGCTTTCAGTTAGTGGATCTATTTGACCGAATTTTAATCCAAGAGCCCATGCCCACCTACCTCCAAGAGGTATTATACCCATAGTGCTCGAAATTACGCCCCCGATTACCAGGATGATTAGTAATATGAAGTATCTACTCGGCGTTAGTAGTGGTTTTCTCAAACCAAGTTTTCTATACTCGAATGCCACGTAATAGTATGCTAAAGGTATGAACGTAGCGGCAAGAAGATACCATCCAATTCCGCGGAGTGAAAACGGGTATATTCCAAGCGTTGATACACTAGTGGTTGAGGGGATTTCGAAGACCATTGAGAGCGCGAGGAGAAGTATGTTAGCTAACACCATGTTCTTTGAAAGATTCTTCCCCAGTACGATTGGAGATAGTATTGAGAACAATACAATCGTCCCCATTATAAAGATGTATCCACCCCATAACCACCCTATGAGAGCGAGGAATAATGCTGATAAAATAATGTATTTTAACCAACCGGGTTTCTTGGCTGCAATGTTCTTGAGGCTTTTAGCGTAGAAATAAATGAATAGAAACACGAATGTAGCTGCAACGCCTTCTTTTTCAACATATCCTATAACTGATCTCTCGATTGCTGAAGGCAATGCGGCGAATAAGTAGGATGCTGTTAATCCAGCTACTCGGCTTCCAAATACTTCTTTCGCTGCAAAGTAAGCTACGATTGTTGCAACGGCCGCAAATATAACGGGTTGTATTGCAGCCCACTCTGCTAAACTTAAACCGAGATTTTTAACTAAATGGTACGTTGTCCCAATCCATAAAGGTAGAAAAGGGTAACTCGTGTACACGAAGTCTCTTCCCCAAGGGTACCAGAAAATGTGAGTATCAGGGTTATCGCGCGTTAAAGTATACCATGATAAAGGCCCGTTTTTATAAACGTATTCCGCTTGCCAGAACTCAATGAAACTATCAAACTCGAAGAACTCGTACTTATTTATACTGAATGGGGCTACTCTAATTGAAACAGCTATAAAAACAGCTAGTGCTAGGAGCACTGCAACAGCGATCTTTAATAGTATAGGTTTCGATGTAATTAATCCAACTGTTTTCCGCAATTCTTCATCCACGGATCTAAACGACGAATTAATGTTCATTCATTGTACACCATTAATGAGACCTAGTTGTTGAATAAAGAAACAAGGGGTAAATAAATCGCATTGGATTGAACGCTATGAGGTTTTTACGGGATAATAAGTGCTAAAAGCGCTTTTTGAGCATGTTTTCTATTCTCGGCTTGATCCCACACCACGCTCCATTTACCATCTATTACTTCATCTACTACCTCCTCCCCTCTCTTGGCTGGTAGACAGTGCATGAATATAGCATCTGGTTTAGCGTTCTTCATTAAGTCTACTGTGACCCTGTATGGTTCGAGGTCACGTATTCTTCTTTCACGCTCTTTTTCCTGACCCATACTGACCCATACATCTGTATATACGACGTCGGCTTTCTCCACTGCTTTATATGGATCTCTTTCAATCTCATAATTTCCAGTTGCGTACTCGTTGAATAACTTTATTACACTGGGGTGTGGATCATAGCCTGGAGGCGACGATATCGTCAACTTTCCTCCTAGTATTCCCACAGCTAACATTAAACTATGCAACACATTGTCTCCTCCATCACCTACGAACACTATTTTCAATTTTTCAATGTTCCTACCTTTCTTCTCCATAATAGTCATGGCGTCGCTCAACGCTTGGCATGGGTGATGGAGGTCGCTTAAACCATTTATTACTGGGACGCGGCTATACATTGCTAGTTTCTCGATTTTCCAGTGTTCGAAAACCCGTGCCATTACTCCGTCAACATACCTTGATATAACTCTAGCAGTGTCCTCTATTGTTTCACCTCTCGCTAATTGTAGTTCCTGTGAACTCAGGTATATTGCGTTTCCACCGAGCTCCCTCATAGCTGTTTCAAAGCTAATACGTGTCCTAGTGCTTGGTTTTTCAAATATCATCGCTAAGTGCCTTCCTATAAGTATAGGTATAACTCGTTCTCCAGCGAGATATCTTTGTTTTAGTTGAAAAGATGTTTCAATAATGAAGTTTAGTTCTTCACGCGTGAACTCCGTTAAAGTAAGGCAGTGTCTCCCCTTCAGGCTCGTAACCATGGGTTTTCACCGTAAATACTTATACCTGTAGCGATTTAAATAAGTCGTAATCCGCTTAATCGTGGTCCTAGAGTGAGTTCTCATCGTCCTCTATTACCGCGGTTCAAAAACTTTTTATTGATTTCCAGGTACCGTTAAAACTCTGCACAATCCTTTGCTTGTATTTAAGTAATATTTTTCAAGGATACCAACTTCTATGTGTCTATGGAGTAGCCACTCCTACAGTTGATTCCTTCGATAGTTTCATGTCATAGCGTTTTCAATGCTATTCGAGTTATTGATCATGTAAGTTTCATTTTGTCTAAGAAGCAATACTCTGTTGAAACTCTACCTAATACTCTAAGATATGATTCGCCTGAAACCATGCTTAACGACTCCAAGGTGATCTAATCATCCCTACTTAGAATCGCTTATGGATAACGAGTGTAAAATATTAGGGTACTTGAAGTATCGTGATCTGGTGATAGATAAATGAAACCACGCAAAGTCGGAGTATATATACCGAGCGATATTGAAGCATCACTAGAGAAGATGATTCAAGAAAAGAGAACTAGAAGTATTAGCCAAATTATTCAAGAAGCATTAAGACTATACATCTCGGAGGAAACAGAGCTCAATTGTGAAGCCGCTGGATTCGTGAATGTATTATACAATCACGAAATAGGTGAAATCGATGCAGAGTTAACGGACATACAGCATGATTACCTAGACGTAATAATGTCTTCAAGCCACATGCACGTTGACAAAGAGAAATGCTTACTCTCAATAGCCGTTAAGGGTCATGGTTCGAGGATAAAAGACCTCATCTCGAAGCTTAGACTACTAAGGGGCATTATGCTCGTTAAACCAGTTACTATATGCACTGATTTATAGTGTTCTTTGCTCATTTTCACACATATGAGTATTAGTTCACAATTAATCCTCCGGTTTCACTATTCTACTAAACATATTCAAGATCACGAATAGTATTCCGAAACCAATGATTACTAGGAGTAGTGGTTTAAAATCAAACACGACTTCAACACTGTAACCATATAAATTGATAACTGTTCCATATTCACCGGAACTCACTATACTCAGTGTGAAGAGTAATCCAATCAGCGACAAAATAACATCGAAAACTATTCCAATGAATGGTTTAACACTTGATGAAATAACACCTAGTGCAAGGAAGAAGCCTAGAATATAAACTGCTACTAAGGGATTAACGGGCGTAATCGACATGTTTGTTAACCGGAACACTATAAGCGGTAAAATCACAATAAATATGAGATAGAATAATACGCCATTAATGATTCCAGAGATAATGTTCTTTAATATGCGTGTAATCAACGCGATTTCACCTATAATGTAGCTTGAATCCATATATTCCAGCTACTTTAAACTCGATGCCTTTCACTTCGTTGTCGTAGACTTTGAGAGTAATGGTTTTAGTAGTATTTCCCCGTGAGATTTCTTCAAATATGATTTCATCTTCACCTATCACTAATTTAAAGTCCTTCAATGGTATAATTGAACAGTAGAACACATTGACTTGAGCTTTAATCGTCTCATTATTAACATACTCTACGCTTTTCACGTCTACTTTCAAACAATCCGGGTTCTGAAGGAACTCATACGTGAAAATAATCAATGGAGAAGCTATAAGGAGCAGCAATGTTAAAACAGATAAAACTAGTGAGTATTTAAGCGGCGTGAACAAGCTTTTTACCCATTTAGGATTGCTTAGGTATAGGTTGAGATTTTATTGATTGAACTCCGTACTTCAATAGAATTGATCCAGCCCATACTACTACTCCGAGGAAACCCAATTTAATAGCTAGTTCCACGAGGACGTTTACGAGTGAAGTAATAGTGTCTTCTATACTCTGCCCCCGTGGTATTTGCACTGAGTAACCATAGAATGATGAAAACGCTATTGAAGCAGCTACAACTACGAGTGCAGCACCTACTACGACGAGAGTTAAACCAGCATATTTATCAACAGGTTTATTGAACAATCAAACGACACCTCTATAACAAACTATCTTTTTAAAATATATAAGCACTAATCAATAAATCAATACGGATAACGAAGTTATTTAATTAACTGGAACAACATTAAAGTAAGCATCGTGGTGTAATTGATAAGTTGTAGTGAATTACTTGAATTAGCTCGAATTACTCGTAAACATGGATTGAAACCACTTGAAGTAATCGCTGTAAAATTACTGCTTCTAGAGAATTATGGTAGAGTATCAATAGCTAAAAAACTGGGTTTCACGGAGAGACAAGCTAGGAACATTGTGGATTACTTAAAGCGAGAAAAAGAAATCTCTCTTCTCATGCAGAGAGTTTTACGGGGGATAGAGCGTAGATTATTAAATGATATGGGGTTTACCTGTAAACCCGCTCTATACCTCAACCTAGCTGATAACCTGCTTTCTATTATTCAGCAGAAGATAATTAGTTTAAGAGATTACATAGTGATATATTCCGGTAACCCCGAGAAAGTGGAGGTTCTCGGAGTCGTTAAGGAGGGAGTTCTAAACATACCTGGATTACCTGAAGAAATAGCGGAGCAGTACGCTAAACTAAATTCCTTGGTCTCAGGTTTAACGGGGGCACTAGTATGCTGGAGGAATTATAGTGAATGCATTGATGACGCGATATTCATTTCATCACTCATAGATCTCTGCGGTTTAACTCATACTTAGCTCTCATATAGAGGTACCAGGATTGGTCTACCGTTGACTTCAACGTTGATGAACGATATTCCATAAGCTCTCTCCACGTATTCTTTGTTCTGAATAAGTTCTTCGCGCCAACCACTATAGAGTACTCTCCCAGATGATAAAACAACGAAGTAGTTACATGTATGACACGCGAACACTGCGTCATGAGTAGATATTACAATAGTTAGTGATCTGGAGAGTTCTTCAAGGTATTTAGAAAGCCAAGACTTCCCGGCAACGTCAAGGTGAGTATCTGGTTCATCCAGGAGGAGTATACGTGGATTTTTAACGAGAGCTGATGCGAGAACTACTTTTTGGAGTTCACCTGAACTCAACTCACTTATTTTCCTGTATAGTAGGTGTTCAATGCCCAGCGCCTTTGAAACCCTGTGGACTTCTTCAACGTCTTCCTCGGTATCAGAGAACCCTTTTGCAACAGGGTAACGAGATGTCAATAATATGTCTATGACTCTTGCACCTAGGTAATCAACAGATGATCCCATGTTCCCTGCGTATGAGAGTATTTTCCTTAAGTACCTAATATTGCTCCGTACTTCTCTGCCGTCAATGTATATGGCTCCTTCGTAACTCAGCATTCCAGCTATAGCCTTCAACAGCGTTGTTTTACCCGAAGCATTGGGCCCTATTATACAAGTTACATTGTTGACTGGTAGTTCAAGTGTTATTTCACGAAGTGCTTCTATACCCTGTGGCTTATATACTACTCGAAGCGATCTAATAGATATCATGTTCTTCTACCCATAAACCTGGAGATCAATAGTGCTATGAAGAATGGAGCACCAAACAGAGATACAATTGAACCAGCTGGAACTTCGCCCCACATAGGCGCCATCACTGTTCTTGAAAATAGATCCGTAGCGTAGAGTAACGTCATTCCTATGGATGCTGAAACAGGGATTACGAGCCTATTATCACTTGTTTTTACTAGGAACCTAGCGATATGTGGAGAAATTAAACCAATGAATCCAATTAACCCGAAAAGAGATACTATTATGCTGGATGATAAACCAGCTATGACAGCGGATAATAGTCTCGTCAACCTAGGGTTAACACCTAGCTGGGTGGCGTTTTCATCACCAAGCATTAATGTATTTAACCTTTTTGAAAGCAATGGGTATCCAATAGAAACAAGTGCTAGCGGTATCAATGTGTAAGGTAATTGTTCCTCACGCGACAATATGAAACTACCAGTCATCAACACGCTGGCGTAAGGGTATTTAACTTGAACATAGTACATAGTGAACGTTGCTAAACCAGAGAATAGTGACGTAACACTGATGCCTGCTAATACGTAGGCGATATCTGATCCAGATATTTTCTCAGCTATTAGAACAGTTAGTGCTAACGATGTTAAACCTCCTAACGCAGCTATAAGTGTTACCATGGAGGGGTTATAACCATAGATCAATACTGTAACATATGTGAAGAATAATGCTCCACTACCTATTCCCAGGATATGGTGATCCACTAGGGGGTTTCTAAATGATGATTGAAGGATACAACCAGTAATAGCTAGAACAGCGCCCGCGATAGATGAATATAGTGCTCTGAGCACTCGGTACTCCTGTGAGGAACTTGGGTAATTCTTGCTAGTCAAATAAGTCAAAGAGTATATGAGAAACATTACAATGAAAGGAGTGATTGAAAAAACAATGATATTTTTCCTTGATGCAATCAGTGTTTAACACCTTTTCTATACCCTATATAGTACCCTGTTAAACCAAATGCTAGAGCCGTGAAGGCAACAATAATTACCAGAGTGGCTAGATCTTTTTCACTCACGTGTTCAATCTGCGTAGTACTCTGTGCAGTATTGCTTGTCTTAAATGCTCTCATTAGAGTTTCATTAATTACTTTAGGCGCATATATTAGCAGTGGCCCGGGGCGCATCAACATGTCTGTTTCAGTGTAGTTAAGCACGATAACTAGTTTCCCAAGATCATATAATCCCGAGGCCTTAATTGTTTCATTTGAAACATTAGTCATATTAGCTACTAAGATAAGATCCGGGCTCCAACTAATTATTTGCTCAATGTTGACTACGCCCCAGCCATAAATTGATGCAGCGTTCACTAAACCCAGCTTAGATAAAACGTCATCTAGGAAAGTAGCTTTTCCCACTACCCATATACCTTGCCAAAAGTCGATAACTATAAGTACTTTCAGGTCACTTAACCCTGAAGCCTGTATGCTTCTCCTTGTCTCCGCAAAACTCGACTCAATTTCATTGATCAAGTTTACAGCTATGTTTGTCTTATTGAATAATAGACCTAGCGTGTATATGTCACTATATGCCTCGTTCAAACTCTTAGCAGATCCCCCATATAGGAATAACATGGTTAAATTATATGACTCAAGTGTACTTAGTAATGGTTTATGAGCACCTGCATCAGCGAGAACGAGGTCAGGTTGTAAAGCAAGTATTTCATCAATGTTTACGGTTGACCACCAGTATCCTCCAACTGATTTAACACCTCGTTCTTTTAGCTTTACACCAATGTTCATATACCATGAATCAAAAGATAAACTGTCAGCGGCAACAATGTGGTCATCGACACCGAGGTAGGCCAGAGTCTCCGTTATAAATGGTGCTAATGAAACGATTTTTCCAGGTGGAACAGTGATATTAACTGATCTTTGTAAAGCATCCGTTACAACTGCTTGCTGATTACTCATTACGACAACGACATTGTTAAGTGAATAAAGTAGCATCATTGAAATCAACGCTGAAAACACAATATTCATTAGCTTGGACATTTTGTCCAACCTACTGCCCTGGCTGTTTATTAAATTAACGAAGGGTTAATAAACTTGTCTTAATTAGAAATTCATTGCTTTAATCAACTCATAGAGCGAGGTAAATTACCTTATAAGGAGAACGTGTAGTCTTAAACATTGCTTGTCGGGCCTTTGTTCTTAAGAGAGATCGGGCATGATTAATCCATAGTTAAATACGTGTTCCTACATGCTTAGTGTCAATGTAAGAGTGTATTTATCAAGTACGATCAGTATACCGTATTCTTTTCCTGTGCTGAAATAACTTCTAGGCATGATTACAATAACTCTTGAAGTACTTCCAGGCAAAATGATTTTATTGTTTAGTAAACCAAGTGTTTTCACCTCAATTGAATTATTTAATTCAAGGAATGGGGGGACTAACTGCACCATGCCCTGATCGGTTGTTATGTCAATTTGCTTTAACTCAGATGATTCGCCTCGTAAATGCCTCATAGTTAATATTAATTCAAGAGACTCATTATATTCCCTGGTAACGACTGAACCTTCGAGAACGGGGATTTTACTTGATTCGCTTATCATGTGTAGGTAAAGAAATAGCGAACTAGTAATTATAATGATTAGAGCTATACTCGTCATTATTGCTAACACAGCGTACTCTACTCCCATACTACCACGTCTTATACTTACTTACTTCACGGGAAATATAGTTATAAGTGTATCTCAATAATAGTATAATCATGCTTCAATAGGTTTAAAACGGGAAAATAATAGAAAATGAACTCAAACTGGTTCACGGGTTTAAGTCAGCAGTGTTTTACGAAATTCTATCTAATTACTAGAAAAGTCGCTGAGTATATACCGGAGTTAGTTACCAACACGCCTTCAACAGTGCGGTTATCCATAATGCTACTGCAAAGTTTTTTTGGCATTGCAACTTCTATGAACGTGGATTCTCCAGCATTAACAACGTTACTAGTCACTTGAGCATAGCCGGCGATAACCACTTGTTCTATTGTAGCTGGTGAATTACCGATGTTTTTAACCGATATATATACATGTGATTCTTTTGCACTGCCAGTAGTGCATATAATTGTAGGTTGACCTGTAACAACTAATACTCCGCTTTTACCTGCCTGTGGTGCAAACCACCAGAACCACGCTAAGAGTATTAATCCAGCGGAGATTAATCCGATGGTTACAATTATGGCTAAAACAGGTGCACTAAGGTCTCCTCTCATTTTACTCACGATCTTCACCATGTATTAATATGGTTAGACAAAGTATTTATTGTTAACTCTAATTATAGGGTATTAAAGCATGCGTGAAAGTAATTGAATAACAGCTTGATCCACTTGAATCCTAGGTAATACCTTGATTTAATGATAGTTTCGATTAGAGTGTAATTATTCATTTTTTAACCTAGGGGGCGAACATAGTAATCAGTAGCTGAAATGCTTAGACCGCGTGTTCGAATGGAATGGTTTTAATGAATTAAGGTGCCGTGTGAGATGAGGGATTTAAGTGATTTGAAGCGTAGTGTTCAAGTGTACTTACTGAAGAACATGCCCGGCATGCTGAGCTTCCTTAACACTCTGTGCGTGATGAACCATGGTTTAGACTGTGTAACTCTACTGTTAACATCACCTAGTAAACTATATATAACGCTGTTGAATCACCACAGAGGAGACATGTTATCAGCTGACTACGCGTTTACTCTCGCTTTTTTAAACCCCATAATTTCCTACTTGAAGAAACCCGAGTTAACTCAGAGGTTACTGGAACTAGTTAAAACAAGTAGAGATGCTGAGTTTTTAGAGCTAATAACTCACTCTTAGTTAATACTCAATGGGTAATGTGAATTGTGTTCACGTTTCCGCTGGTATTTAAAAATTTGGTATAGATTAATATAAGAAAAGGTGATTAATGCTGCCAGGTATTAGTTCGCGTGGTATTTATGATTCATGAGCGTACGCGTGGTTTTACTATGGGTGTAGATGAGTTGGATGCATTAATAGGGGAAATTGTATCCCCATATACTATTCTCATAGAAGGCCACCCGGGTGCCGGTAAAACCACTCTCGGATCAAGCATATGTTACCATAATGCTCTACGCGGCAAAAAATGCCTCTATGTATCGTTCTACGAGGATAAAGATAAACTATACTCGTACATGGATAAACTAGGAATAAGACTAACTGAAGCAGAGTCTAAGGGTTTACTGAGATTCCTTAAGTTACCCGTATCAATGGATATTGATAGTATTATTGATTCCTTGAATAAAGTAATACTGGAAGGGTTTCAAGTAGTAGTCATAGACTCTATAACAATTATTTTAGAGTCGTTGAAAGAGAACGTGGAGAAAAGAGCATGGTTGCTAAACTATTTTTACCAGTTATCTAGTCTTGTGAATGGTTTAATAGTATTGATCTCGGAGCTTCCATACGGTGAAGAACGATCAAGTTTATCATCCGCCGAGTTCATGGCTGACGCTATATTCATACTTAAGCATAGAATAGAAGATAAGTACCTTGTGAGGTTACTTGAAATAAGAAAAATTCGCGGCGCACCAATACACGTGGCGGAGATACCTTTCACTATTGTGGAGGATAAGGGAATTCTACTGCGAGTTCAACCTAAACTGGAGGAAATACATGAGAGCCTGGAGGAAATAGATTTACCTTGTAAAGTTCTACGTGAAAAACTAAGGCACTTGCATAGAGGTTTCCTAGTTAATATATTATATCCTCCTGACGCTGTCTACGGTAGTGACACTTTGGTCTTTGTCCTCGCTCTCGCAGTGAAGCATGATCTTAAGATGCTCTTATTGAGTTATATTACGTCACCTAATGTTCTACGCGACAGCCTGGTGTCTTCTGTGGCAAAAATGGGGTTAACAAAGGAGCTTGCGGAGAAAATAGTTGATGAGTATGTTGTTTTCAGAGCGGTAAATCCATTTGCGTATAGTCTCGTCGAGTTAGCGATGAAAGAGGATGAAATAGTTAACTCCATTGATCCCGATATTGTAGTCTTCCACGGCGTCCACGTTCCCATGGGTACTAATAACATTGACCTCTACTTCAAAGAACTATATAGGCAAATGTTGTACTATAAGACGAGGAATAAAATAGTTATTAGAATAGGAAGTTGCATCAACGACTCATCGTGTAATCTGCACTCATCTATAGCAGATGCAACGATCAAGATAACACGGGTAATTAAGGAGGATAAAATTACTACGCTTATATATGCTTATAGGAGATTTGTTGAACCAGAAGCAATTACAAGCAGTGAATTAGATGACTGCTTGAGGGAATGCTTGAACTTCATTAGAGTTAAAGCGGTTGAACTTTATTCAAGAAACTAAAATATAAGTGAATAAGTATCTTGTGGCACTGTAAGCAATTAATGACGCAATAATAGTTCTGAAACTGAAGTGTACGGAGCCACTTCTCACTAAGCCCACTAATAAGGATACAAAGAATATTGATAATAGTGTTATAGCATTCAGTAAGCCGTATATGCTGGGATCATAGTTAAAAATTAAAGTATATCCAGGCAATTGAATACCACGTGCCAGGTTGAACATGTAGTTATATGTTTTATCCAGGTAGGCTAGAAACCCCCCAATTAATGCGGCTAAACCAATTATAAATCCCTCTAACCTAGTCGCTAATCTCCTCATATTTGATGCTATTACCTGTAATCTCTCATAGCTCGCTGTAAAAGCCTTCAGCATCTCAGGTGTAGAACCCAGCGTTAAAATATTCACAAGGGTTTCCAAGAATGAAGCATGGTAAATACTTGGTGCCCGAGAAATCATGGTTTTCACGAGTGCTCTATTCGTGTAGCCGAGTAGTATGCTTCTAGTCATTTTAACAATGTTTTTACCATATCTCCTTGACTCGTATTCAAGGATTTGCGCTGCATTCTCACCTGTTACTGCAGCTAGAGCCAATGAATCCGATGTCATCCTGATGAAAGCATCGTATAAAGCTACGTTTCTCATTTGAAGCTCGGAGAGAATTAGAGGAGGAGTCATAGCAAACACGATCACAGCTACAAATAAGTAATCATCTATAACATGGAAGTTGCTACGAAGAATAAGTCTTGAGAAAACATTGTAAAAGAGTAAAGCAATCGATGTTATGAGCATAGCTAAGCATATATATGAGTATTTTCCTCTCCCTTGAATCACCAAGCTAGTGGGATACGAATTCGCTATTGAAGCATACAGAAAGAAGAACACGAAGATTTGAAAACTAAGAGTTATAATTAGAACTAGTGAGATATTGCCAAATAAAACAGGTGCAACCGCGAAGACGACTAAGGGTATGAGGAAGTAAGCAAGCATACTTGAGCCAACAATGATAGTGAAGTTCTCAGTTAGACTAGAGATCCTTGATTCAAACCAGGAATATATCGTGTCATATACTCTTTCCGCAATATCCTTCACATCACTCACAGTCATAGCTGCTATAATGATTCTTCTGAAAAGCGTTCTCACCTTATCAGATGGGTGATTAGCACACAGAGTATCCATTGCAGAGATGAAGGATACGTGTGATAGAGTCGAGATCTTCTTGGCTAGTGATACTTCCATCGACCATTCTTTTAACGCAACGCTGTCCTCGATGACTGAGAATATATCATATATTGGTAATCGAAGCGAGGATAAAACCCGGAACAATATAATCAGGTAAGGTAATTCAACCTCGGATGCTGTTTTTCTCTGAGCAGCCCAGTATTTAACGAGGATTCTAGGAGCATTGTACAACACTACTGTTGCTGCAAAGCATATTAATGTAATTGCAATGTACAGTAAATTCACTCCTCTAAGTAAACAATACGTTAAAGTGAAACCTGCGGTTAAAAACGTCGATGAGATAAATAATTGAAACATTACCCTTAACAGTTTTACGCCCTCCGAACTCAGGCCCTTCCCCGCTACTAGTAAGTTAATAGTCATTAATTCCCTTGTTTTAATTTCATACGATGCGAAGAAGTTAAAGTTAAATAATAGTGGTATAAGTGAAGTTACGAGAATTATATATAGTGAGAAGTGATTAAATCCCGATAAAGTGACCATCAATGTAAATAACACTACTAGGCAAATTGCCGCGATCAATGTTTTAAAGTCTTTTAGCGGATTCAGCAGAGAGATACCCAATTATATCCCCAATTAGTAAGTAGTCCCCATCTCTTGATTTCAAGTTACATTATATACTTCTTCAAAGTTAAATATGTGAATAAGTTATTCAACGCTTTAATTTATGAAGATAAGTTACTTTAAACAAGTGGGATCTTAGGATCAAAACATGGATACTTCTACTTTTGAGACGTAGTTGAATGCATTAAAGTAATGTACTTGCTTAGCTTACTATATAATATCACCGGTATCTCCATGTAATCTGGGGTTTCAAGCAAGGGGTCTTTGCTTAATGCCTCCATGTAGGCTTCTTCTAGGGCTTTTCTCATCGCTTGGTACTCAACGTGCAGCATTTCTCTCGATACTCTATGTGCCAACACGATGCGCTCGATGAATCTTAAATCATATATAGGGTTCTTTACATCAGGGTTTTGAATTATTTTATCAGTTAAGGGGTCGTATATGTAGAGAGGAGTAGTTCTTCCTCCCTCTATGGTGTAGACTTCGTGCCTGAAAACCTTTTTGCCCGGGGTTCTTTCAATAACGTTTGTTTTCACGAAGACATTTAATAATGCTATAACCTGTGGGTCAACGGATATCGGGGGTGACAGCAATCTGAGTAACGCGGATTCAGGGCTTTCAGCGTGAAACGTTGTAATTGCACCGTGACCGAGTAGAATTGAGTGAGCCCACTCTCTGGCCTCCTCGCCACGTATCTCGCCAACTATTATGTAATCCACTGATAATCTAACCCCGCTTTTAATTAAGTCGAAGAATGTTACTTTATGTTCACCGAACTCGCGAGTCATGGTTCTAGTCCAATACAATGTAGGTATCCTGAACTCCGGGGCATCTTCAGCTGTTAAAACTCTCGCATCAGGGGGTATGAGTGAAGCTAGTGCTGTTGCAAGCGTCGTCTTACCTGTCATTATTTCCCCTACAATTATGACTGGGACTTTGTACTTTACCATTAGCCAGAGAAAAGCAGCTTCTTCAATACTCAGCGACCCGTAATGTATCAGTTTTAGTATCGTCCATGGTTTTTCGGGTTGTTTTCTCACGTCAACAACGATGTCACGTCTCATTGTTATATCTGATGAATATATTACTGTTACTCTAGCTTCATATCTTGGCTCAATGAAACTCGCTAAAGGTAAAGCTTCAGATAACGGTTTACCAGCTCTCGCAGCTAATCTCAATGCGAGTTCTTTAACGTCCTCTAGTGATAACGTGATGTTTGTCTCCATTTTACCATGTACTCTGTGAATTACTTGTATAGGTTTATTCGCCATTATGTGAGCATTTATAATATTGGGGTCAAGTAGAAAAGCTTCTAGTACACCGTAACCTATGAATTGTCTTTCAATAATGTGTTTCAACCTCGTATCCTGAATGCTATCCAGTAAATCCACGAGTGATTTCTCGCCAACTATGAAATCATATAGTTTCTCCTCGAGTTTCCTAATTTCTTCCATTGCCTGAGGGTCTCTAACTACAGCATCGTATACAATGTAGTTACCGTTATTAATGCAGACGATGTATAATGGCTTATTCTTTGATGGAATAAAGTATTCTTCTTCACAATTATCGGTGTTAACCGGTTTCCAGAGGAGTTTTATTTTAACATCGAATTTGATCGACATTTATCAGCGTACCTTGTTTAAATACATAGACTATTAATTATAATTACGGTTTTACCTATAAAAAGGTTTTTAATTAAGTATCTTTGAAGGAGTAAACGCGATGGGATATGTTCCTTCATTGAAGTATACAATACCCTGATATGTTTTATTCTCGTAGAAATATCCTGGAGGGAATCTTATAGTAATAACGCATTTTCCTCCAGCAGGGATCTCCCGGTTTCTACAACCCAGCATAGTTAACTCGTCGAAATCATCAATAGTAATCGTTGAAGACTCGTTGAATAAAAGTATTTTCTGGACTTCTACCAGTCTCCCCCTCTCGTGGCGTATAACTATGTATAATACTGTTTCATTGGTGTAAGAGTCAACGTAGGAGTCAGCGTATACTCCTAGAACTGGTGTTTTATTCAATTGGTCTAATACATATAAGTAGAAGAAGGATACACTGATAACAACTGCGATAAAAGTCATGGTTGATAATATTGCAAGGTATGGTTGCGAGATACCCATATTTGGTTCCTATACCTGACTTATCTATATAGTAGGAGTTATTAAAACAAATTGTATAAGTTTCTATGAAATCGAATCAATGTTACTTAAGGTATTTCTCAGCGAGGTATCTGATCAAGTGTTCTGGCTCATAGTCTACTCCAATAGCCTTCCTCAATAATTCTTTGGGTGGGTAAGTTGCACCGTATTTATGTATTCTATCTTTCTGCCAATTTTGTATAGTTTCGAATTCGCCACTAGCTACTCTTTCCCTTAATTTAATTTCTTTTTCCATAGCGTATCGCATTGAAGCTGCAACCATGTTTCCAAGAGTATATGTTGGGAAGTAACCTACGCTTCCCATACTCCAATGTATGTCTTGTAATACTCCCTCACCATATGTTCGAGGCCTAATACCCAGTAGTTTTTCCATGTAATCATTCCAGAATTCCGGTAGATCAGATACTTTAATCTCCCCAGTGATTGCTAGTTTTTCAAGTTCAGTTCTCAGTAATATGTGCATGTTATATGTTACTTCGTCTGCATCAACTCTGATGAAGCTGGGTTTAACTGTGTTGAAGTAGTAGTATATGTCGCTGGGAGTATAATCTTTAATGAAATCCAGGTTTTCTCTCAGAATTGGGTAAACGAATTCAACGAATTCACGGCTTCTCCCAATAATGTTCTCCCAGAACCTGCTTTGACCTTCATGAACGCCGAGGCTGACTCCTCCACCTATCGGTGTATATGATAGTGCTGGATCTATTTGGAGCTGGTAGAGGGCGTGGCCGAATTCATGTATAACTGAGAACATTGTTCTCTTGAAGTCCACTCCCTCATATCTAGTAGTTATTCTCACGTCATTTATTCCCATGTCAATTGTGAAGGGATGAGCGGAGGTATCTAATCTGCTTCGTACCCCTATTGGGTAGTTCAATATCTCGAGGATTTTCTTGTTAACTGCTTCCATTTTCCCTGTCTCGTAGGGTATTTTCTCAAGTGGGTGCTCTCTTGGATACATGCCCTTGGATAAAACACCGTCAATTATTTGTTTTAGATTTGTTTTCAATACTCCAAGTATTCTGTCAACATCCTCTGTCTTTAATCCTTCTTCGTAAAGATCTAGCAAGGCATCATATGGGTGTTTATCCCAACCTAGGAAATCAGCTGTTTTTCTAGATAAATCGAATATTTTCTCAAGATAAGGTTTAAATAAGTCGAAGTCGTTTCTGACTCTTGCCTCTCTCCAGACAACCATTGCTTCCTGTGTGACTTTAGCTCTCTCTGCGACAAGCCACGGTGGGAGAGCTCTCGCTATTCTAATAGATCTCTTTAGTACTCTAACAACGCCTCTTTCATAGTCGTTTAAATCCTCGTATTTATCAGCTTTTTCAACGAGCTCAACGAACTCGGGTCTAAGTAGTAATTGTTGCTGTAGTAGTGAGAGTTCGGCTCTTGCTACTGCACGATCTCTGTAGCCTTCTCTGGGCATATATGTTTCACTATCCCAGCTCATGAGAGACATAGCGTGCTCGATAGCCCATAAGACTCTGTACTTCTCAAGGATTTCCTTAACCAAGGGGTTTTCAAACACCATTACATTACACCATACATTAAATAAACACGTCGAGAATAAAAATGTATTAGTCTAGGAGGATTGAATCTCTAATGGGGAGTTTCTTGTCGAATCATTGCTTCAAGGTATGTAGTGTTGAAGAGATGCGGATAATTGATGAGGAAGCAGTGAAATATGGTGTTAGTCACTTAATGTTAATGGAGGAAGCGGGGACAGCGGTTTACGATGTCATAGTTTCCCAAATTGGAGTAAAGGGTAGAAAATTCACGGTTATCGCTGGTACTGGAAATAATGGTGGCGACGCCCTAGTTGCAGCTAGAAGATTACACGCTGCAGGGGGATTAGTCGAAGTCTTCATAATCGGGGATCCGGGTAAATACAGGGAACCAGCTAAAACCATGTATGAAGCAGTAGTCAAAATGGGTATTAAGACTCAAGTAGTTAAGAGTAAGGAGGAGCTCTCGTACTTGGAGAAATCCATTAATGGTAGTGAGGTAGTAGTCGTTGGCTTAATAGGTATAGGGTTGAAGGGTGATGTTACGGGCCTATATAGAGAAGTCATAGATTTAATTAACAGACACCAAGGGATCATTGTTAGCGTTGACATACCTTCCGGCATTGATGCAAGTAATGGTAAGGTAAGAGGAGTCGCCGTGAGATCACACTACACTATTACGTTTGGTTCACCTAAATACGGGAATATACTGTACCCGGGCCACTACTACTGCGGTAAACTATATGTCTCCAAGTTATCATATCCACCTAGTATATTTGAAAACTTGAAGACGGAACTAAATCTCCCATTACCTTTACCGGAGAGAACTAAGTGGGGGCATAAAGGTACTTTTGGTAAACTACTAGCTGTTTCAGGAGCTAGATATTACTATGGGGCCCCATACTACACGGTTTACTCTTTTCTCAAAGCTGGAGGAGGGTACGCTAGGCTCGCTACTCCTGCAAGTATTGTGCATGTATTAGCGTCAAAGTGTAGTGAAGTAGTGTATCACCCAATGGATGAAACAACGGAGGGCACTCTTTCTTTATCCAGCCACAGTAAAATAATCAAGATCATCGAGGAACATGGAGTAGACATCGTTATCATTGGACCTGGGTTATCACTGAATAACGAGACACAGGAGTTAATTAGAATGTTAGTGGAATCCGTTGATAAACCAATTATAGTTGATGGTGATGGAATAACTGCATTATCGAAGAACCCTGATTTATTGAAGAAGAGGAGTTCCGCCACAGTTCTAACGCCACACTTACTGGAGTTCTCTAGGTTAACTGGAGTAAATACATCTGATGTACAGGAGGATCCAGTAGGTTGCCTACGTAAAGCGTCAACAGAGTTTAATTCCTATATGGTTTTGAAGGGAGCGCACTCTCTAATTGGTTACCCAGATGGCTACGTGTACATTAATATGACTGGTAACCCAGGTATGGCTAAAGCTGGAATGGGCGATGTCTTAAATGGTGCAATTGCAGCAATGTATGGTATTGGACTCAGAGACCCTGGATCAGCTACTAGAATGGGTGTTCTTGTACATGGGCTAGCTGGCGACCTCGTCGCAATTGATGTAGGAGAAGATGGTGTAACACCAGAGTTAGTTATCGAGTACTTGCCTAAAGCTATGAGGATTCTCCGCGAAAAACCAGAGTATATTGTAGAGAACTATATGCCTAGAGAAATATAATTGTTACCCCAGTAAAAATTACTTTTTAGAGTACTTGCTTTCCCTGCTTTTCTTCTTCTCCTCGGCTACTTCTACTTCGTATACTCTTACACCAACGTCGAGTAGTTTCCTGAAAACGCTTTCCAGGAATCTCACGTAGTTGCCTTTCTGCCCCACGAATGGACCATAGGCATCGCTCTCTATTTTCACAGCTAAGTTAGGGCCTGCGAAGTCAACGTCAACTATGTGTTTGTATACCCAGCTAACTGGGTGTACTGCTCTAACCAAGGGTTTAAAATCTAGCGATAGTTCAACGGCTCTTAGTTTCATTTCAAGATCTTTCTCCATGGCGTTTATTCTTTCACCGCCTTTACCAATCAATCTACCCTGGTTGCCTTCTTTAGCGATAATTAGTGCATCCGGCGCGTGTTCACCTGCTACATTATACGTCTTCTTTAAATCAATTAAGTTGACTACGGTGACTACATCAGCGTCTGGTGCATGTACTCTAACCGTTGATAATATATGTTTCTCTGTTTCATCGAGGGATCTATTCCTCATTTTCGACTCTAATAGTAGCTTAATGCCTCTCCTAGCACCCGGTCTAACTATGTCTTTTAACCCAAGGTCTACGACTCTCGCGTTCTCCTCGCCGAGCAGTAGCTCCCTTAGTAGTGATGCTGAATCCTTGCTGCCAATACTCCGCTGAAATACTGGGTCGCCTGCAACTATTAATCTACTATTCCGCCCCATTCTAGTGATGACTTCAATAGCGCTCTCAACGGGGAGATTTTGTGAATCATCTATGAATATTATTGAGTCATCGAATGTTCTACCCTTCAAGTAGTGGGAGTCAGCGAACACTATTAAGCCTTTATCATTTAACTCATGTAGTTTACTTGCATCTATGAAACCTGATACAAGGTCCTCTACATACGATGAAATCACTTTGTAGAACATTTCACCGAACTCGGCGGCAGTCAGCTCTTTTCCCGACACTACGTCGATTAAAGGCCTCGTAATAATGAATCTCCTAAATTTACCCGATAAAACCGCGTCGATTCCGTAGAGTATACTGAATAAACTTTTACCGCACCCGGTTGGACCAAATAAACCAATGATCTCCACTTTTTTATCCGATATGGTTTTCACGACTTCTTCTTGTCCAGGTGACTGCGGTTGAATTTTAGCGAAAATGCTCTCTGAACTCATGTTTTCCACCCCTGTGTTTTATTGGGTTTGTTGAGTATGCACCAATAGTCAAATAATTTAAGGTTTTTATAAGCGTTAAGTACTGTTCACGCCTTACGGGTTAAATAACTATATTTAGGGGATATCAACCTGTCTCAAAAGGTGCTAGCAAGTACGTTATTCTCCCAGGTCCAACTGAGAAATCCGCTTTTAACGGCATTTTACTAGCTAATTGAATTGTGACCACGTCTGATACTCTGGCAATACCCAGTATGTTAACTAGTTTCGTTGTATCGTATACTGATTCAGCGGGTTCCTGTACCTCTAATGACACGAGAGCCAGTGACCCCTGCGAGAATTTTACCTCTAGTTTACCGGCACCAACAGATCTAAATATAACTGCGTCCGGTGTTACGTTTATCTGGGTGCTTCCACCAATAGCCTCAATGTCCTCTACTACTTTTTTCACGGATTGAGCAAGGATTTTAGCTGTCGCCGTGAAGTTCAAGTTTAAATCTGGTAATTCTGG
This sequence comes from Desulfurococcaceae archaeon, assembly GCA_023269825.1. Classification (GTDB taxonomy): domain Archaea; phylum Thermoproteota; class Thermoprotei_A; order Sulfolobales; family Desulfurococcaceae; genus UBA285. The sequence continues at coordinate 719,834 of JAGDWI010000001.1, read as the reverse complement.
TACAGGGACGTCGAGGTTCCTGAATTTAAACATTCTACTAACTACTCCTCCAGCAGCTATTGTGAATTTAACGTAGTCTCCCTCTGGTTCTATCGAGAGGTTTTCGCCTTTCTTAAGGTGCTTGAGAACTTTTTTCAAATTATTTATTGATACGCCGATGTTCGCTGTTTCTTCAAGCTCGTACTCTAAAAACATCTCTCTCGGTATTAGGACATCTATTAGAGACGTTTGATCAACATCTAGAGCTTTTATGCTTAAACCATCTGTTGTCAATATTAATGATACTTCATCAGCTATATTTCCAATAGTGTCAATAATGTCTCGGAATAACTTAGCCTCTGGTAAAACTATGCGGGGCAAGTACTCACCCTTATACATATTTGCTTCGTAAACTTAAAACCATGTCGAACTATTAATCATTTCCGGGTTAAATCTATAAGAGCTACCTCAAAGTAATCTAGTACATTGTACCTATCTCGTAGAAACTGCGGAAACTCGCTTATGGATATAAGTAAGACTCCTCGATGAGTTCTTATTTTCGGTGTTAAAAGTGTCACTATTACTGGGGCCACGTGCTTAGCTTTCTCGAGTACTTTATACTTTGATTTCGCGTACGAGTAATACTTGGAGAATTTATTTAATCTCTCAATATGGGATTCTGCAGCTTGCGTAAGTCTACTACTAGACACAGTGGACCAGTGTTTACAGTCCACTGCGATGCTGAAACCTGTTGAGGATTCAACGCCGAACACGTCTATCTCTAATCTAACTGGAGTAGTTAACTTAACTTCATGCAATACATCGTAACCATATTCTTGTAAAATATGAGTTGAGAGCACTTCGAAGTCTCTCCAGTCAAGGTACTCGCTTATTTTCCTTAAATCAACTCCAGTATACACTAGTTTTAAAGCTAATTGAACAGGGTTTACAACTACTATTTCCTCACCGCTAATCTTAACGACGTCTAGGTTTCTCAGAATAGTTGCTCGAACAGTGTTCTCAGGGTAACCTGTTAGACTTGATAATTCACCTATGAGTATTCTCCTATACTTCAACGTTGTTAACAGTGTCTTAGCATCCATACTCATGTATAATTAAACCCCTAAATCTACATTAAGACAAGGTGTATTTATTAGTAATGGATCAATGGTGTACTCGATGCCTGAGGAGATGGTTGAGTCTCTTAGAAACGAGGTTTTAAAGGAGGAAATAGTGGACTATGAAGTAAGCTCGGAGACGAGTATTTGTGAACTACTGGAGAACTATGGTAAATCTCATGGTTTCATGGCTGGACACGTCTACAGAGCAAGCATCATATTAGCTGAAATGATAAGAGATCACGATGCAACGAGAATACTGTCATTTACAGGTAACATAGTATCCACGGGGCTTAGAGGGGTTTTATCACAGTTAATCCGTGAAGGATGGTTTAACGCTGTTATTACAACTTGTGGAGCAATAGACCACGACATAGCTAGAAGCACTGGTTACAAATACTATAGAGGAGACTGGTTTTACGATGACACGATGCTACATACTATTGGTATACATAGATTAGGCAACGTGCTTATACCCTTAGAGAACTATGGTTTAGCCGTTGAAAAATTCGCGCGGAGACTGTTCGAGGAACTAGTGAAAACTAAGAGCAGGTGGAGTGTCAGCGAGATTCTGCACGAAGCCGGTAGAAGAATAAACGATAAACACAGTATCATTAGGTCAGCATATGAGAGCAATACACCTATTTTCGTGCCAGGGATTTATGATGGAGCATTTGGATCACAGGTTGTATTTAATCACCACGCTCTCGGATTAGAGCTGGATTTAATATCGGATGAAAAGAAAATAATAGAATTAGTTGTTTCATCTAGGAAACTAGGTGCCTTGATAATAGGAGGCGGCATAAGTAAACACCACACTATTTGGTGGGCTCAGCTCAAAGAAGGATTAGATTACGCAGTATACGTTACTACAGCTGTCGAGTATGATGGTAGTCTAAGTGGTGCTCATCCACGAGAAGCAATCAGCTGGGGTAAAATAAAACCCGGCTCCAAGAGCATTGTGGTATATGGTGACGCCACAGTAATACTACCCCTCATTGTTGCTGGAGCTAAATGCTATTCAAGGAGAACTTAGTTGGTTAATGTACATATTGGATTAGATGACGTAGACTCCATAAATGGGGGTTGTACAACTCACTTCGCTGTTCAACTAGCATGGGAGCTCAAGAAGAAAAACATTAGATTCATTGATTACTTAAACCTTATAAGATTAAATCCAGCTGTTCCATGGAAAACAAGGGGGAATGGAGCTGTATCAATAAGGCTTCAAGCATCACCCGAGGAAACAGTAGGTGACATATGGGAGTTAATTATAAGTAAACTCGAAGAGTACGCTGGTGAGTTCAAGGACTCTAAGAATCAACCCAGCGTTGTTTTACACGTGGGGGAAATACCGTGGGATTACGAGTGGTTTGCGAATAAAGCTCTACACGACTTAGTTCCAATAGATCTAGCTTCACGAATACTCAGTAAACATTCTGAGACCAGGTACTACAGTGTGAGAGGTAGGAGGGGAATCATAGGAGCACTCGCAGCTATTGGTTACACGATGTTGAACACGGATTACACATATGAGTTAGTAGCCTACAGAGTCCGCGAATACTGGGGTAAACCAAGATTAGTTGACTCTACAAGCATTAAAACCATGGATGAACTCTACGGTAAAGAAATGTTGTTGAATTACGATTACGAATCGAATAGGCCACTGATTACTCCTCACGGACCAGACCCTGTTTTACTTGGATTAAGAGGCGAGGATCCAAGGGTTCTCTTCGAAGCTTATAGTGTCCTTAGAATCAATGAACCAGTTGAATACATAGCGGTGTTTAGAACCAATCAACATACGGATGCACACTTACTTGAAGTTAAATCTATATGCGATGTAAGACCCTACATGTGTGTAAAGGTCAGAGGATTCGTTAAAGTTAAACCTCGACGCATAATTGGAGGCCACGTAGTGTTCGAGCTATGTGACAACGAGTGCTGTATAGATGTAGCTGCATATGAGCCCACTAAGTCGTTTAGAGAAATCGTTGAAAAACTAGAGATAGGGGATTACGTGGAGGTAATGGGATGTGTGAGGCCACCGAGTAGTTCCCATGGAAAAACAATTAACTTGGAGAAAATCAGAGTATTGAAGTTAACTGAGATATATGACTACGTTAACCCTAAATGTCCATTATGCGGATCCACTATGGAGAGCATGGGTAAAGGGAAAGGATTTAGGTGCAGGAAATGCGGGTACAGGGATCCATACGCTAAGAAAATAGCTGTATTAAGGGAAAGAAGCATTAAGCCCGGCTTATACCAGCCTCCTAAGAGCGCGTTTAAACACTTGATGAAACCATTGGAGAGAATTGGGCGCGAGAAGACGGTGTTCCCTGGAGTCTCATTAGAAGACTTCGTAACCAAGTTAATTTAAAGTAATATTATTAAATAACTACGGCCTCTACATATCTGTATAGGTGTGTTTTACATGTCCAGAGCATCTATGAGAGCAAGGTCTCTGCCCACAAACCCTCATAGAATACTGGTTGCTAAAGCACACGAGCTGTCTAGAAAAGGGATCAAGGTATATGATTATACTGCTGGGCAACCAGGGTTACCTCCATCCAGGGAAGCACTCGAATACTTCATGGATATGATTAAGAGAGATCCATTCAAGCATTTCAGGTATATGCCTACACAGGGGTTACAGGAGCTCAGGGATGCAATAGCTCAGGATCTCAAGAAGTATGGTGGAATAGATGTTTCACCGAGCCAGATACTGGTAACAGCTGGTGGAGCTGAAGCACTCTACTTATCAGCACTATCTCTACTGAATGAGGGAGACAGCGTCTTGCTTTTAGATCCATCTTATAGTGTCTACTGGGATCTCGCCAAAATACTGGGTTTAAGAATAGAGACGTGCGTACAGAGTTTTGAAACAGGTTTTAACCCTGATCCCGAGTGCATAAAGGAAAAACTAGGTGCAAGAGCTAAAGCAATAATATTTGCTAGTCCCGATAATCCATCATCGAGGATCATTAGTGAAGAAGCAGCTAAAACAATCGTAGAAGTAGCACGCGAGAGAAAAGCCTGGGTTATTTACGACGTTGCATACAAGCACATAATATTTGAAGGAGAACACGTCTGGATCGAGAGATATGATCCAAGCTTAGAGAATACAATAGTGTGCGGTTCCTTCAGTAAAGACTTAGCAATACCGGGTGGTAGACTAGGATACATATATGGGCCGAGAGACATAGTACCAGAACTAGTCAAATTGAAAGGGGTGCTAGGCATAGTTGCACCTGTTCCTATGCAGTGGCTTGCATATTATTACTTAGCAATGGGTTTCAAGGAGAAATACCTAGCAGAGGTATTACCAGTCTACAGGAAGAGGCGTGAAGCCGCATACGAGGGCTTTAAACAACTAGTTCCAGAGGCAAGACTACATAAGCCAACGGCTGGTATGTACTTGTTCCCCGACATGACCACTTATATATCAAAGATGGAGTTAAGCGATGTAGAACTCGCATTGAAGCTAGCAGAGTCAAAAGGCGTAGTTATGCTACCGGGCTCAATATTCGGGGAAGCAGGTAAAAACCACTTAAGAATAACATTTGTGACAATGAAGGAAAACGAGTTATTAGAAGGATTCAAACTCCTCAGAGAATTCCTCGAGGAGAACAAAGCACTATAAACCTTTCCCCAATGAAAACAATGTTTTTCCATTTTTTTCTCCGCTGTGATTTTTAACAAGGAATCGTGGAGTAAAAAGAGCACGTGGAGAACTCTACGCGTATAAACTTGCCTTCTTGAACTTTAACCAGGCGAGGACAACAGGTATGATTATCCATGCTATTGTACTTAATGCTACAGCCCATGGATAAACCACCTCGCTTATAACCTGGTCAATTCCCGGGATCAAACTGTATTCCCCGAACTCGTTTACCATGAAGTAGTATTGTGTGAAATCCATTATTCTCAATGGGTTGAAGTAGTATGAGATGTACTGTACTCTCACGTACTGCTCGAAGAAGTTGGTTGTAAAGCCCCCAGTAGTAATGAGTGTTAAGGCCAGGGCTACTAGGCTCCATAGCATAGCGAATAATATATAGGCTAGTACAGAGGCGACAATATACCTCGTTCCACCAGTCAGAGATGCTAGTAGATAGCACAGTGAGTAAAACGCTATTAAGGACGATGCTAAGCCAGCGAATAATAATAGTGTACCAGTAGGGCTTGTTGAAACCCCGGTTAAGAAGTATATTGCAGCACTTAGAGCAATGTAGAATAACCCAGTTGCAACGAGTACTACGAGGACACCTGCAGTGTACCTAGTAGCAAACAACTGGAGCCTTGTAATAGGCCTCGCCAACACGAATTCCAGTGCTCCCTGAGACCTCGGCTTCGCCACGTATACATAGATGAGGTAGAGAACAACGACTGGGAAAAACAAAGCAAACAACCCGATTCCAGCTATACCCAGTAGTTGATTATAGATCATCCTCGCTGATTGACCACTCTGAATACTGCTACTTGGCGCCCTTATAATGCTATACATGGTACCATTGTCTCGTGATAGGAGTAGAACAGCGTACACTGATTGACGTCCAAGCGTATTATTGAATAGACTTGTATCAAACTCAACTATGCTAATCCCGTTCTTGATTTTCATATTTATCTTGTTGAAGTACTCGTCTACGAGACTAGAGTTTAAAATCATAGCACTAGGCTTGCCAGGTTCTATCAAGGTATTAATTAATCCCGGTTTCCCTAAATACACTTCGAATTCTCCATCGTAGACGCTGTGTATTGATAGAAGTAGGTAGGCTTCGCCGGAGCGTCTATTATAGTATATCGATGCTGATGCGCTACCAGCAACACTACTATTGAAAACTGGATATGTGATGAAGTCACTGGTGGATGAGTATAATGGGTATGTGGCTGAACTCGGCTGTGAACCAGTTAGGATGTATATAGTCCTATTCCCTATTTCTAATGGTACATATTCAAGCCCATTAAACACTTCTATGGGCATAGTCTGCGAGCCAAAGGGAGTTGTAATGTTCAAGTATAGTCTACACGTATAGTTCTCGGGTACCTGTTTTCCAATTGTTTTCTCAATGGTTATTTTTCCACTGCTGCTTCTCGCAACGCCCTCATCTACTATCATTATTAATTCCTTTCTTTTCTCGTTGAATTCTTCTTGAATGATTACGCCTCTCGCGAGATCTTGGCTTAGATTCACTATCCCTGTTTGATTCATGCAACCTAGTTTATACGATACTTCACCCTCTACTCTCCGTATCTCTGGGTTCAATAAGATTATTTCTAGTTTGAACTCCCTTGTTGAAGTGTCAATGGTTGAGTAGTAAATGTAGTACTGAGGTGTTGGCATTGTTGCAAGTAGCGATGTTGCTAAGTATGCTACTCCAACACCTGTTACTGTGAATAAGAGTAGTGTTAGTAGGACGGATAGTCTTAGAATACCTCGTTTAAAGTCGTAGAATACTGGGTTCGGCATCACACATCACTCTCTGCCTTCTTTATTAACTCGAAGAAGAAGTCTTCGAGGTTCTTCTCCTCCTTCTTGAACTCTAATACGCTTATTCCCTTGTTCACGAGTTCTGCTACAATAGTGCTTGGATCAGTTCTCGGGTTTCTCAATACTATTTTTCTCTCGTTTACTATTGAGGGTTCCCCGTACTTCTCAAGTACTTTCAAGACTTCACCCTCCGCTTTGTTCACCGTGATCTCTAGGGCTGGCTTAGCCTTTGATTTAACCTCCTCCATTGAGTATACACCTATTACTCTACCCTTGTGTAGGAATACTACTTCATCCGCTATACCCTCAACTTCGCTTAATATATGCGATGAGAATAATACAGCTTTACCCTTCCTCCGGAATTCTAATGCGAGATCTCTGAAGAAGACTATTCCCTGAGGGTCTAAGCCGTTTAATACCTCGTCTAATATGAAGTTAGGCGGGTCGTTTATAAGGGACACTGCTAGCGCGAATCTCTTTTTCATACCCTGCGAGAAAGTAGCTAGCTTCTGATTTAAAGCGTTTCCAAGTCCCAGTTTTTCAAGTAATTCTTCTCCCAGTCTCTTGGCTTCAGTAGTTGAGTAACCATAATACCCCGCTAAGTAAACGAAGTAATCTAAGGCTTTGAAGTCTGATTCAAATATCGGTAACTCGGGAACCCAGCCTATTCTCCAAGAAGCCTTCTTCTTCTCCTTTACAACTGAGTATCCATCAATCAATACATCACCTGAGTCCGGCGGCAGAACACCAGTCGCAATCCTTATAGTGGTTGTTTTACCGGCACCATTCAAGCCAACGTAGCCAACCAATACTCCGTTTCTCACAGTGAAGGATACATCTCTAAGTGCTTGTATTTTACCAAAAGACTTTGACACGTGATCGATTTGTATAGTCAATCGAGTAGCCCCTTCTACTTCTTAAACTCAACTATATTACCCCAGTGGATAATAAATCTTGGTAAGTAATCCATATGGGTGTGTGATCTTGGTAAACATTGTTGATTTAACGCTACGTGATGCGCATCAATCACTAATAGCCACTAGGCTTAAAACCGATGACATGATCCCAATTCTAGACAAGATTGATAGAGCAGGGTTCTACGCTATAGAGATGTGGGGAGGCGCTACGTTCGACGTAATGATAAGGTATTTGAAGGAGGACCCATGGGAGAGACTGAGGCTCATAAGGGAGAGAGTTAAGAAGCCGAAGCTCATGATGCTCCTACGGGGCCAAAACCTCGTTGGATATAGACACTACCCAGACGACGTTGTTGAGAAGTTTGTTGAAGCCGCGTATAGGAATGGAATAGATATATTCAGAGTATTCGACGCGCTGAACGATGTTAGAAACATGAAGGTGTCCATTAAGAAGGCGAAGAGCCTTGGCGCCATTGTTCAGGGCACGCTCGTATATACTATTAGCCCAGTTCACACAGTAGAGCACTACTTGAAGGTTGCAGAGGAACTAGTTGCCCTCGAAGTAGACCATATTACGATAAAAGATATGTCTGGTATACTTGACCCGTACACAGGTTACAACTTGGTGAAAGCATTAAAAGAGCATTTCAAAGTACCTGTTGACGTGCACAGTCACTTCACAGGCGGCCTCGCAGTAGCAACATACGTTAAGGTAGTAGAAGCTGGTGCAGACTTCATAGATACAGCTATAAGCCCACTGGCATTTGGTACAAGCCACCCGAGTATACAGACAATGTATTATTCACTGCCACCTGAGCGTAGGCCAAGCATAGATATGAACGCGGTGAAGGAGATCAGCGAGTACCTTGGCAAAGTATTGTTCAATAAATACAAGGAGCTACTTGATATAAGGGTCTTCATGCCTGATCCAAACGTGCTAGAGCACCAAATACCAGGTGGAATGATATCAAACTTCATGGCGCAACTCAAGCAAATAGGTGTAGAAGACAAATTGAAAGAAGTATTGGAGGAAGTTAGAAGAGTGAGAGAAGATTTAGGTTGGCCCCCTCTTGTAACACCGGCCTCGCAGATAGTGGGTGCACAAGCTGTGTTAAACGTGTTATATGGTAGATACCAGGTTATTGCAAAAGAGACTGTAAACTATGTTAAGGGATTATATGGTCAGCCTCCAGCACCTATCAAGCAGGAAGTAGTAGACATGGTTCTCAAGGGTGATAAACCAATAAGTGTCAGGCCAGCAGACCTATTAGAGCCAATGTATGAGAAATGCAAGAAAGAAGTATTGGAGAAAGGGTTTTACAGTAAAGAGGAAGATGTGTTAACGTACTGCCTCTTCCCAGATGTAGCACAGGAATTCTTTAAATCCAAGTTGAAAGCACCTGTTACAAAACAAAGAGAGCGAGATATCTGGGATGACATACTGGGATATTAGGGTTTTCCACAAAAATTACTATAGATGATGTAATGCACCTCGACTGATCGGTGAGGAAGCTGACCTGGACTGATTTATAGTGAATCGTTTTCAAAGGCTGTGTTCTAGTCCCTGGCCTGGATCAAGGCTTACTTGATTACAATTTTTACTTAATGTTTGCCCTGAAGTAATCAATAGCTGAGCCCACGAAAGCCGCTAACTCTATAACTCCCAGCATTTTCCTAGCGGACTCTGCACTAAATCTAACAGTATAAGCGTTAACTCTCTCCATTATATCCCATGCTTCAAGTACATCTGCTACTAGGGATTCCCTGAAAACTAGTTCTACTCTGTATGGTTTCTCTAATTGGAAAACCCGTAGACCCCCGTTTCTATGTTTACTGCAGGCCTCTTTTACGCCTTCTCTTAAAGCTCTCTCAGCTTTCTCTAAGCTCGGGTAATACGCTGCGAACCTTGAAACGCCTTTCTTCAATGGAATGAAAACAGTCCACGGTAAGTACATTTCCACTTCTTTCCTCAAGTACTCATCTCCCGCTAACATAGCGACGGGTACTCCGAGTTCACCCGCGTAAAGAGAGTTGATCAGAAATTCGCTAGCACGTATATCGTTAACCCTTATCTCTGAGAAAACTCTGCCACTATACGTGTGTTCGAGTACTCCATGCATTGTTCCAGCAGCTGAATGGTAACCTATGAAGAAAACAGCGGAGTACTCTCTCGTAAGCCCTGATACCATGCTGAAAGGTCTCGGGTAACCTTGAATAACATCGACTCTACTATCTAATTCAAGGTAGTTAATGTTCGTCATTAAGCCGTGACTATCAGCAACTAGGATTTCCGTGAACCCGTTTCCATATAGTTCGTCTACGACTGTGTTTACGAGTCTTGTCGCAATTTTAGATGCTAATGAAAACTGACTACTCCAAGGACTCAGCATAGTGGTTGACACTACTCCAGGTAACCCCTCTAAATCAACCGATATATATGCTCTCAATATATCACCATTCATCTTGATTCAATATCCTAGATTTAAGTTTAAAGCATCTAGGTTAATAAAAGATCAATGGTGTCTAACATGGTTGAAGACGACGTAGAATTAAGTAAAGTTATAGCTGGTGAGAAAGCTTGTGAACTATTAACCAGTATTAGTGAACTCAAAGTCATTGGAATCGGGACAGGTTCAACTGTGAAGAAGTTTATTGAGACATGCCTACATTTCTTGAAGAAACATAAAGCTGTTGCATCTTCACCTGATACCGTTATTTTTGCTAAGGAACATGGAATACACGTCCTGGATCCTTTAACTGTAGATGAATTAGACGCATATGTTGATGGAGCAGATGAAGTTAGTTCAAAGCTAGATATGGTGAAAGGTAGAGGTGGAGCATTACTAAGAGAGAAAACTCTAGCATACATGTCACGCAATAGAATATACATCGTTGACTACACGAAATACACTGGTAAAGAATACCTCTACGCTAAGCCGATTCCAGTGGAGATTGCCCCAATGACATTAAACTATGTCTTACGCGCAATAGAAAGAATAGGTTTATTTGAACCAATTATAAGAACAGGGGGAGGGAAAGATGGCCCCGTTATAACGGATAATGGAAACTACATTATAGATTTAAAACCGTTGAAACCACTATTAAACCCCCGTGAAGTACACTATGAGTTGAAATCATTACATGGAGTTATTGAAACAGGCTTGTTCCCATCGGAGGAACTAGTTGATACTGTAATAGTGGGTTATCCAGGTAAAGCAACAATATTTCACAGGAAATAGTTACCGCTCATAATGGTAGATGCTTTTTGAAGAGAGTAACACATGTTTTCTTCGCGTTGGCGTTAACCGCCGTCTTAAACCTATGGTTTCTAGATCAAGGAGTACTATATACGTTCACAGTAATAGTATTCTCAATTGCTCCAGATTTAGATCTAGGTAGGTATCATAGGAAATTACTCCACAACATATTCATGCTTCTACCGTTAATCATAATTAGTCAACTAGTTTCAACATATTTAGGTCTCAGAGGCCACTATCTCGCATTATCAGTTATTACTGGTTGGCTCAGCCACGTATTTCTCGACTCTTTAACTAAAAAAGGAGTTGCACTATTATACCCTTTCTCAGGTAGGTTTTATGGGTTGAAATTATTTAATAGTGATAGTTTAGTAGTAAACGCTTTGTTCATCACTATATCCCTGCTAGTTGTAACCTACCGCATAGTGACTTTTATCGCGTAGAATGCTTCTTTTTAACTGATATCCTGAAAGCTAAGAACCCCATTAAAGTTGTAAATGCTATTACAGCAATTAACCCGCTCATAATGTATAATTTAGCAGTATTCATTAATTCTTCAGCTTCTTTTTTCGTTGCATCTATATCCAAGGTCTTAACTCTCAGTAACTCTCTCTCGCTTTCGCATTGAGACAACTCGTTCCTAGTACTAGTTAAAGTCGCATTTAGATCATCTATGCTTGATCTCAATTGACTATTCTCGTTTTCCAGCAGCCTTGTTTTCACAGTGAGAGCTAGCAGCATACTATTGTTGAAGGGAGTGGCGTTACTGTAAGATAGTAATACGCCAACCAGTTGCGTCATCGTATAATCAATACTCACTAAGCCTCTTACGTTCAAAGTCTTACCTGCGAAAACAGCGTATCCTTCTTCTCCGCCTATAAGTAGGAAGATAGTGAGGTAATTTGTCCAAGTATAAGTTGCTGTGCTTGTTAAAGACTTGACCAGTTGTTCGAATAAGTATTTTTGAGTCTGATTAAATGATTGTTCACTGAGCAGGTCTCTAGCTATTAATAGGTGCGGTATGTAAACTATATATATAGAGTTCTTTGAATTAATGACAGCGTTATTAATGAACTGCGTTGTTGAGTTAATTGTGTTGTTAATCCACCATTCGAGAGCAATGGGTGAAATGCTCTTAGTGATGTTCCTGTAAACCTCCAGTAGATACCAGTGTGTAGAAGCTTGTATATTGCCTAATCCCCTTGATGCATAGTAAGAGGACTTAATTGATCCAGGGAAGAATATCTTAACGGTGCTTGTTTCATTATTTACTTCATCAATATATAGTGATATATAGTATTCACCGGCAATAGAGTAAGGCCTCGTTATATTGATTAATCTAGGTCCAAGCGATCTAGTTGCTTCAAAGTTAACTGTTTCAAAGGTGGCATTATATTCGGTTAGTTCTACTCTCAGCCTTGTATTATTTATTTCCACTGATACCTGGGTTTGCAATAGATCCCAATACGTTGACCCATTAATTGGCACCTCTAGTACTGCTGGCGGGATATGGTTAATTGATATGTTCATAACTGGGTTAATGCATGAAGAATGACTCCTAGGGTCTACTAGAGGTATATCTATTAATGTAGCGTTACTCCAGAGGAGCAATATTCTGTCTTGATCCGCCTGCGTGTTTAAAAGTGATATATTATTACTTGAGGGTATTTCACCCGTTATCAACCAGTATAAGTAGAAATCGGGGTTTGACGATAAATCTAGTTTTAAATTCATTATTGAAGTATTCCACATGGTACTCGTCGCATTCACCAAGATTTCTGTTTTTCCGTAAGGTATGTAGAGGACGAAGATGGCATCGTATCCCTGCTGACTATGCGTAACACTTAGTTGAAGTATTGAAATCGCGAGTAGTGTTAAGCACAGTACACTAATAACTTGAGTCCTAGACTCCATATTAATCAACCCTTTTAGTTGAATCTTAATGCATTAATGTATATAAAACCAGTAAAATTAAAATACTCTATTAAAAGGAGGGAACTTCATGGAAATCAGTTTTAGGAGGTATACTGGCTCTGAACTAGTCTTCGAGCTTATTGATCAACTGGTCGGAGTCGCAAAATCTAATGACCCCGAGTTGTTTCCCAGGAAACTCATTGAAAAATACGAGAAAATAATGTATGAGAGACCAGCATCTATGGCTGCATTAAATATTCTTAGATACATTGCCAATTACTACCTTGAACACGGTTTTAATGGTTTAATTGAATACTGTTCGAAGCTGAGATCAGAATACGATTCTATGTTGTGGAAGTCTGCTGATGTAGCATCTCGTAGAGTAAATAGTGGTGAGAGAATACTAACGAATAGTAATAGTTTAGCTATACGGAGGTTATTGAAGCTGATAAGGGATCATGGTAAAGACGTGGAAGTATATGTAACGGAGTCTAAGCCTGGGAAAGAGGGCTTACTATTAGCTGAGTACGCTGAGAGCCTTGGATTCAAGGTGTACTTAATGGTTGATTCCGCGGTAAGATTCTTCATGAAGAATGTTGATAAAGTATTCGTGGGAGCTGAAGCAATAGCTTCAAATGGCGCAGTTGTATCTAAAATCGGTACTAGTTTAATATCTCTAATAGCTCATGAAGCGCGTAAACGCGTATTTACTGTTGCACCTAGTTTGAAGTTCAGTTATGAGACTATATATGGTGAGTTAATGAAGGTTCCAGAGGGCGGAGTAGAGTTGATCCTTGAGCCAGGTAGAGACGAAGAGCTCCCAGAGGGATTTACTGCGAGGATACCACTATATGATGTTACGCCTTCAGAGTACATTGATGCTATTGCGACAGAGCATGGATTAATAGCTCCTCAAGCGATTCCACTGCTTTTAAGGAGTATTTATGGAGCATATCCACCAGTTATTCCTTCACTACATGAGTTATTCACTAAGTTGAGGGAAAAACATGGATTGAGGTGAGCGCTATGGGTTACCCGCAAAAAGTACTACAAATAGCGGATGATATAAAGACTATGAAGATAAGAGGTGCAGGCAGAATAGCGAGATCTGCGGCTGAAGCAATGAAACATGCTGCAGTAGAATATAATGGTAACCCTTATCTCGGAGAATTCAAGGAGTACATGGTTAACGTAGCGAAGTTACTTATCTCAACTAGGCCAACTGCTGTTAGTTTACCAAACGCTGTCATATATGTTTTAAGATCACTCAAAGGTCGGGGAAGCTTCGAGGATGCGAGAAAAGCTGTTATATCATACGCTGAAGAATTCATTAAAAACTCCGAGGAAGCTGTTAAGAAAATAAGCGAGATGGGTGCTAAGAGGATAAAGGAGGGATCAATTGTTCTAACTCATTGTCACAGCACAGCAGCTGTTGAAGTAATTGCTAAAGCATACAGAGAGGGCAGAGTACTAAAAGTATATAATACTGAGACGAGGCCGTTCCTACAGGGTAGGATCACTTTTGCGCACTTACGTAAATACGGTGTACCAGTTGTCCAAATACCTGATAGCGCTGTTAGATACATAATGGATGAAGTCGACTACGTGGTGGTAGGAGCAGACACTGTGACGAGCAATGGAGCAGTTGTTAATAAAATAGGTACTAGTCAAGTTGCACTCGCTGCGCGTGAATCCAGAGTAAGAGTATATGTAGCAGCTGAATCCTACAAGTTTTCGCCTCTAACTCTCATAGGGGAATTAGTGAAAATAGAGTTCAGGGATCCAGAGGAGGTTGTTCCACATGAATGGCTTGAGAGACACCCAGGCGTTAAAGTATTAAACCCAGTGTTCGATGTAACGCCTCCAGAGTACATTGACGCTATAATTACAGAGTACGGAGTGCTACCTCCTCAAGCCGCCATATTGATACTGGTTGATAAACTGGGTTGGACACTGGACAGTATAAAATACTCTGATAATATATTGGGGAATTTGGAGAAAATTATTGAGTAGGATGTTGATGGGGTTATTTTCCAAGAAGCATAAGCTCACGATTGATGAAATGAAGAAGGAAGTCGTTAGGTTAATAGATGAAAACAAGGATAATGTATATAAAATAGTCTTCTACTCGCAACCAGAGGTACAAAGAATACTGGACAATTTAACTGAAAGATGGAGTAATGCAGGTAACCGGGGGGAACCCATAGATTACGCTACCGCTGAAGAAGTCCAAGTTTTATATCATTTAGCTAGAAAAATCACCAGTATGAGACCGGAGGAATTGTGGGCAAAGTATAGAGAGTTATTTATGCCTAAATAATTCAACTATATTAACTCTTATCAGAGTAATTCTCATTAACTCGGTGTTCAAGCTTGGCGAGCAAAGATGAATTGAAAAATAAAATTATCGAAGTACTTGAAACAATCATGGATCCCGAAATAGGTATAGATGTTTACAATCTAGGTTTAATATATGATATTCAAATCATTGACGATAATAAAGCCAAGATCTCGATGGGTTTAACCACGATGTTTTGTCCTCTCGCGGCAACTATTCCCTTGATGATTATTGATCAGTTGAAGGAGAAACTAAACGTAGATGTCGATGTTGACATCGTTTATGATCCTCCATGGACACCTCTAAGAATGACTGAGAAAGGGAGAGCCATGTTTAAGGAGAGATTTGGATACGATATCGTGGAGATGTATAAGCAGACTACTCAAGTAGACAAAGAGTAGGAGGCGCTACTCCATGAGTTGGAGTATTTTAACAATGCTTAGGGAAAACCCTGATTTACTAAAGGAACACGTTAAAAAGAGATACATGGATCCAAGCATTGTCGATAAAGCTCATAGATTAGACCAAGAGTGGAGGAAGCTTCTGACTTTAGTGCAAGAAGTTAGGCATAGACACAACGTTATTAGCCGCGAGATATCCAAGGTTCCTGAACCCGAGAAACAGAGGAAGATCGAGGAAGCAAAGAAACTTTTGGAGGAACTAAGTAGACTTGAATCAGAGTTGAAGCGCGTTGAGGATGAGAGAGAGCAAGCACTACTCGATCTACCGAATGTAGTACACGAGAGTGTTCCAATAGGGCCCGATGACTCCTACAATGTCCCAGTGAGGTTCTGGGGTAAACCCAGGGTTTGGGAGGGATACCTTGAACAGTTTAAGCAGCAGACAGAGAAATACGGGTTTAAAGTAGAGCACGAGATCATTAATTGGAAACCCGTTGGCCACGCAGATGTACTTGAAAACGTTCTCGGACTTGGTAACACTCTTAAAGCAAGCGAAGTAGCGGGTAGTAGATTCTACTACTTATTTGACGACTTAGTTTTCCTCGATATGGCGCTACTAATGTATGCTATTGATTCACTAACTAGTAAAGGGTATCGTCTAGTGCTCCCCCCATATATGTTGAGGCACAAAGTTATGATGGGCGTTATTGATCTAAAGGCGTTTGAAGACGCTATTTATAAGATCGAGGGAGAAGATCTATACTTGATAGCTACTGCTGAGCATTCTCTAGCAGCATTGCATGCCTTCGAAGATATACCCGAGGATGATTTACCGTTAAAATACGTTGGTGTATCTCCATGTTTCAGGAAAGAAGCTGGAGCTGGGTCAAGGGATTTGAAAGGTATTTTCAGAGTACACCAGTTCCATAAAGTTGAACAATACGTGTACGCTAAACCAGAGGATAGTTGGAGTCTAATGGAGGAATTAATAAGTAACGCTGAGGATCTTTTCAGGGGTCTGGAGTTACCATACAGAATAGTGAATATTGCGAGCGGGGATCTCGGCGCTCCCGCAGCTAAAAAATATGATTTAGAAGTATGGATGCCTGCTCAGGGATTATATAGGGAAATGGTTAGCTGTAGTAATACAACGGATTGGCAAAGCTACAGGCTCAAAATACGATTAATTAGAAGAAAAGGTATGATCAAAGAATACGTTCACACATTGAATAGTACAGCTGTTGCTAGCACGAGGACCATAACAGCTATACTTGAAAACCTCCAAAATGAGGATGGCACTATAACGGTACCTAGAGCACTGAGAAAGTACTTGGAAGCATTTAATAAAGCACCAAGAGATTACATTCACCCAGTTAAAAAAGAGAAATCACCTTAGAGATAAATTAGTATTACTTGGCCAATCTCTTTTAAACTAAGAAACCTGCCTCATATTTTTACAGGGATTCAATTGGAAATCAGCAAGGTTATCGTTGAGGTTCAACTGGATTTCAGCGAGGAGAGCGATAAAGCACTCAAAGTATTATTTAATGTAGCTGAAGAACTCCTAGATAAGTACAATCTCTGGGTTGAGATAATACCAGTTCACTTATGGTTCACGGATCCCCTGGAAGCAGAGCTCTCAGATTTACCTAAGATATTTATAAACGGTAAACTACGCTTCATAGGTAAAGCACCAAGCAAAAGAGAAGCAACAAAAGCCATATTAGAGCACGCTGGTTTACCACCCAAGACATCGGAGTCCACGGGATTTAACTACGTGCGTGCTGATTTCGATGGAGGCCTGCCTGATGCTGTACTAGCATCGGAGTACCATTGATTTAAGAATATAAGGGGCAATAATAAAATAAGAATCGGCTGAGCGCCCCAATCACTCAGTATACGAGTAAAATCAGTGGTATTCAATGGTACGTAAGTTAATCCTGCCAAACAGTGATTTCACGATTATCAGTATTACGAGCATATGAGTATTACAGAGAGGTGTTTTTGAGGTTGCAGGTGAAATAATCGAACTGAGTGGTTGGGGCGCGATGAAGCCCCGCAATGCTTCGTTCCTTTAACCAATAAGTAGTTTCCTCATGTGCTAGGAATGCTGATTCCTCAGCGTCACCGGTTTCATAATAGGAGTGGGTGTATGTTGCTAAGAAGTAGTCTCCTGCACCAGTTTTAATGGGAGCATAGTAGTCTTCTTTGAACTCAATGACTTTAAAGAGGCTCCTTGTGAAAATGAGAATCTTGCTTGGACGAACAGTAACAACGAGTACTCCTCGTAGATTCCTAGGATTAGTGAACGATGTGATGCTTGAAGAACGAGATCTCGTTAAAGCAATGTACTCATCTAAGTCAGCGTGTACAACATCAGCTATTTCAAGCACGGCTTCTACTTCTGGATTATAAGTTAACGTAATATTACCATCTACGAGTCTCCTGAGATATCCCTGTAGATCTACAGCTAGTATTGTTGACTTAGATTTAATGTTCCTCAATAAGTTAACGCTTACTTCGCCTAAAACAGGGTTCACGATTACGTTGCATAAATCAATATGAGTGTTCCACTCGTATATTTTGGGTGCAACATCGCGTACTTTTAGTTTTCTTTCAAACCCACGGTACTCTAATTCGAAAATATTTACGCTTGTAGCAAACTGTTGTTTAACTATGTACTTGCTGATGGGGTGTTCCTCGAGCATAGTGTTATATGATGCATATACTTCAACACTGATACCCCTCTTGATCAAAGGTAGAGAGGAGTAGTATGATCCCCCGCCGTAAGCAACGTACATGGAGTGGTTGTTTTCAGTAACTATATCTATTGTTGGATTACCATATATGCAGTACTTCAAGCTTCTTCCTCACTTGTTTTCGTGAGTAGTTTTTCTAGTTTTTTCCTCAATTCACCGATATGGTAGTTTTTAATGTGATTAATTAGATCTTCTGCGGAGTAGAAAAACGAGTTTTCGTAAACATAGTTTCGGGGTTCTGGCTCCCCTAGGCACCTAGATGCAGCATGTATACATATAGGACATGCTATTAAACCAGTTATTTTGTCTCTACAGGTTTTAAACTTTATTCCGTCGAGGTTTACTTCGAAAACCTCCCATTTAGGCTCCCATGTATAAGCCATGTGAATCAGCCGGTTGATCCCTCCTCACTATTCAGTGGCCTAAAAGCCTCATCACATAGTAAAACTTACTTGATTAGTAGGTTAAAAACTAATCAATTACGAGCCTCAACAGGAAAAATCAATGTACACTAGTGTTTAATCGTTGTTAAACCTCGGTTTCAAATCTTCACCCACCCCTTAGACTCCAGGTATTTCAAGAGCTCACTATACACTCCCTCATCTCGAACAATTATCTTTAAGTCAAGGCCTTTGCCTTCTTCTTCAAATGCTTTAATCATCGCATCTACTGATTCCTCTATTTTTAATCCTCCAACACCTGCACCCATCAATGGAAAAGCCACTGATTTCAAACCATGCTGTTTCGCTTTCAGTAGTGCGGCTTTAGTTGCTTTATAAACTTGCTCAAAGCTTGATCGAGAGCCGGGATACTTAACGGTGGGTGCGTGGATCACGTGTCTGCATTTTAATTCACCAGCGGTTGTCACAACGGCTTCTCCAATAGGCGTGGGGGCGTGCTTTTTCGCTTCTGATTCGATTATTTCTCCACCCTTCCTCTTTATTGCTCCCGCTACTCCTCCACCCATGATCATCAGTGTATTAGCCGGGTTCACTATGGCGTCTCCATCGAACTCAGTGATATCTCCTACTTCAATATCTACTACAATATTGTTCCTCGTTAACTTCAACTCCCACACCGATCCCTGCGCTTACTGAGTGAGTTTTATGGGGGTCTTGGAATTATCACGCTGTTCCTGTAAAGTGTTGGGTCAAAGGTATTTGTATCTAGTTTAACTACCTTGTAATCTTTAACGTGTTTAATGAACTCATCCACGGGTTTAAGTGGTAGAGTAGTTCCAGGTATCCAGTAGTGTATGGGCATCACGTTGATTGGTTTAGTTTTCTCAACGAGACTCCATGCTTCACTTGGTTCGATAGTGAATGTTCCACCTACAGGGATTACCAGTAAATCCGCTTCCTTTATTTTTCCGAGTACATCTTCGCTCGGTATTTCCCCGAGGTCACCTAAATGAGCTAACTTGAAGCCTCTTACTTCCACTAAGTAAACAGTGTTTTCACCTCTCCTTTTACCCTTGAATTTATCGTGAAATGTTCTAAGGCCAGTTACTTTTACATTGTCGATTAATGTCTCACCATAGTGCATTTTAAGGACACGTGATTTCTCTTTCGCAACCGTGTTCACGGCGTTGTGGTCGAAATGATCATGGGTAATGAGAATTAAATCTCCTTTCACAGCAGGCTTCTTTAAACCAATGCTTCCTCCATCATGGGGATCTATAACGATAATGTATGAGTCGAATTCGATGGAGACGCATGCGTGTCCATGCCAGGATACGAGCATATATTTCCACCTCGGTTATAATTTGTTTTTGAGTAAAATATGTTTTATCTAATTAGAGAGTTCAATTTAGTGCTAAAGGGGTAAACAGCTTGGTTGTCATTGAATACATTGTATTAGTTGCGATTGCACTAGTATTTCTACCTCAAATACTGGTGTACATTACTCACACGATTCTACTGCTGAATTCAAGAAATAAGACTATTACACATGTGTTTCCCGCAGACGAGGAATACTCTGATATATCATTTATAATGCCTATTAGAAAAGAGCCAATAGATTACGTTGTGGAAGCAGCGAGATACGTGCATTCACTAGGGTTAAGTAGCTACGAGTTAATAATTGTATCAGATGACGATGAAGAGTATAAGAAAGAGCTCTTCAACTTAGTGCACAAGTTACGTGAGGAGGGAGTAAATGTCTGGTTGATGTGGAGGAGATACCCGAGGGGTTATAGAACAGGAGCGTTGAATGATGGATTATATGCATCGAAAGGCGAGTACGTATATGTTCTAGACGTTGACACTAGGCCCAGTAAGTGTTTCTTTGAGAGAGCTCCACGCGTGCTTAGATCAGATCCCAGCGTAGTAGCGGTTGTAGGTAGGTGGGAGCCATTAAATATGAACACTAGGTTGAGTCAAGCTTTAGCTCTTGGTTTACGTTTTCTAACTAGGATTCTTTATAGAGCTAGAAGCATAAACGGGTTATTCACGTATCCATTAGGGACAGGGACATTATATCGCTCTAAAATTCTCAAAGAATATTTCAATGGATGGGATGAGAACAGGATACAGGATGATATGGAGCTTGGAGCTAGGATAATGCGTAGCGGGTACAGAGTTCTTTACCTTGATGAATGCCCAGTATATGTCGAGAACCCGGGTACATATAAAAGCTTCAGGATTCAGCAGGCACGATGGGCTTATGGAGCCATGGATGCCGCTATAACTAGGTTTAAGCATATATTTAGCTCCAATTACTCATTAATAGTTAAAACTGATGCTTTAATGTACTTGTTGCAGTATGTTTCTCAAACACTTGTATTCATTGGAACAATTGCTCTAACAACTCTATCTTTTCTAAATTGGTTTGAACCTTTAGCATTGATTCTAAGTTTAACGTTGATTTTGTTAATGATGCTGGTGATATACGCTTTCCTAATGCGTGCTGAGAGCGACTGGGTGAAAACTAGGTGGGAGTTCATGGTGTTAGCTGGCCGCTTATCAGCAGTATCCGTGGCGGTGTCACCTTACGTAGCATTTAGCACTTTGAAAGCTTTATTTAGAATTAGAGAAGCATACAAGAGGACTCCTAAGGGAACTTACCAGAAACTCCACACGAATCTAAGGATTCCATGGGAGTTACTGATAGGAATATATCTCGTTATTGGAGGAGTATGCGCTGCTATTCACGGCTTGAAATTAATACCACTATGGCTCTTCACTACATCCATGGGTTACCTATACGTGGTTATTAGGTTTCCTTACGATGTGTTCTATAAGTAGAAATCCTTTATTCAACCCGCAATAAAGTGTTTCACTTTAAGAGGATTTTTGTAATAACATCAAATTAATAGGTGTAGTAGTCGTGCTTAAATACGCTGATAATGACCCCGAAGAAAGCGAGGTATTGAGTTCACTTAAGCCATACGTAGTCACATGGTTCAAAAGAAAATACAGTGAACTAACACCCGTACAAAGGAAAACAATTCCATTAGTGAAACAAGGTGCAAGCGTCCTCGTCTCCAGTCCCACTGGTACCGGTAAAACACTAGCTGTTTTCCTCGGAGTAATAGATAACATGTATGACTACTACGAGAAAAATGGGAGGCTCCCGGATGGAATCCACGTTGTCTACGTTAGTCCTTTGAGAGCCTTAAACAACGATATGAGGAGAAACCTATATGAACCCGTGCAGGGAATACTCGAAGTCGCTAAAGAAATGAACCTTGATCTACCGGAGATAAGAATAGCTGTAAGAACAAGTGATACTAGTCCCTATGAGAAACAAAAAATGATGCGTAACCCTCCCCACATATTGATTACAACCCCTGAGAGTCTGGCTTTATCGCTTAATGCACCTAGATTCAGGGAACTACTTAGAAACACTAGAATCCTAGTGGTCGACGAGATCCATGACTTGGCTTCAAGTAAAAGAGGTAGTCACCTAGCACTGAGTATTGAGAGACTGGAGAACATTGTAAATAGACCCTTACAAAGAATTGGTTTAAGTGCAACTATTGCTCCACTGGAAGATGTCGCACTATTTCTAGCGGGGTTCAATGATAACGGTGAACCCAGGGATTGCTATATTGTTGACGCTCGATTCGATAAAAAAGTAGATATTAGAGTAATAGCGCCCGTTGAAGACCTCGTGCACACGCCGGCAGATATTATAAATGAAGCTATTTACAGGAAAATAGTTGAGTTAATTAAGAAACATAGAACAACTCTAATATTCACTAACACTAGGAGTGCAACTGAGAAAGTTGTATTTAAACTACGTAAATTAATGGAGAAAGAGAAGATACTGGATATCGATGAAATAGAAGCTCATCACAGTAGTCTCAGCAGAGATGTTAGACTCGAAGTAGAGGAAAAATTGAAGAAAGGTGAATTGAGAGTTGTTGTTAGTTCAACCTCGCTTGAGTTAGGAATAGATATAGGTTACATAGACTTAGTGGTATTACTGAGTAGCCCCAAGAGCGCTACAAGACTCTTACAGAGAGTTGGAAGATCCGGTCACCATATAAGGGAAATGAGTAAAGGGAGAATAATAGTTGTAGATAGAGATGACTTAGTGGAGTGCACTGTTCACGCAAAACTCGCATCCGAGAGAAAAATAGATAAAATTAGGATACCTAGAAACCCGCTTGATGTACTAGCACAGCACATTGTGGGGTTAGCACTTGAAGGAGATTGGAGAATTGATGATGCTTATAGGTTAGTTAAAAGAACATATAGTTTCCGCGATTTAAGCTACCAGGATTTCCTAAACGTAGTATACTACTTAGCTGGTAAACTAGGCGATTTCTACGAGTACCAGAGAATATACTCCAAGATATGGTTAGATGAGGAGAAAGGTGTATTTGGTAGAAAGAAGACGACTAGAATGATCTACTACTTAAACCTGGGAGTAATACCTGATGAAAGCAAGATCAAAGTCTTCACATCTGATGGTAAATACGTTGGAGACCTCGAGGAGGGGTTCGTGGAGTACCTAGCTCCAGGAGACCTCTTCATTCTAGGGGGAAGAGTATACGAGTTCATTCAAAGCAGAGGAGTAGTAGCCGTTGTTAGAAGAGCGGATGGTCAGAGGCCAACTGTTCCAACATGGTTTAGTGAAATGCTGCCTTTATCTTTTGATTCAGCCTTAGAGATAGGTAGATTTAGGAGAACAGTGTCCGAGATGCTTGATGAGAAAAGCATCGACGAAGTAGTTGATCACCTTGTAAGAGAGTACAAGTTACAGGTGCACGCCGCGAGATCTATATGTAGTTACATCATGGAGCAAAAACTATATACAGGTAACATTGTTCCATCAGATAAACTCATATTAATCGAGATATATGATGAGGAAAACCGCAGAAACATCATAGTTCACTCAATATTTGGACGAAGAGCGAACGACGCGCTTGCCAGACTATATGCATACGTCGTGGGCTCAAAACTAGGCGTCAACGTTAAAATAACTGTGACGGATAACGGGTTTATGTTAACTATACCGGGTCACCTAAGCGCTGACTACGTTGAGTTATTTAAGAGCCTCCCGGTTGAGGAAGCGTGGAATACGCTGACAAAAGTCGTGAGGAGAACAGATCTACTGAAAAGGAGATTTAGGCATGTTGCAGTACGTAGCTTCATGTTGCTGAGGAGATATAAGGAGTCAGAGAAATCTGTTCATAAATTACAGTTAAACGCTGAGGAATTATTGAAAGCAGTTGAAGAAATAAGGGATTTCCCAGTTATGAAGGAGACTTATAGGGAAATACTCATGGATTACATGCACGTAGATGAAGCAATCAGAGTATTAGAGGGTGTGAGAAAAGGGGAAATAGAAGTGAAAAGTATAGGTCCACTCGAGGTGCCATCGCCGTTCGCTCACAGCATAGTAGTTCACGGTTACACCGATGTAGTATTAATGGAGGACATGAGGAAACTGCTCGCTAGACTACACGATTTAGTTATAGAGAAACTGAGAGCACTTAATATTCCATTACCAGATAATAGAAGCGAGGGGAAAGCAGTTGAGCAAACAGCGTAGTGGTTTTATCTCTCTAATCTCGCTATGAAGAATCCCTCTGATTCATCTACATGTGGAAGTGTTCTGCGAACTTTTAGCCAGATATCGTATTTACGATAACCTCTCGAAGCATTAATCGCTGGTTCAACAACCCTGTGTTCAACTCCGCGTTTCTGGACTTCTAACACGACTTCTTCTCCTTCCTCAGGCATTAATGAACACGTTGCATATACGGCGTTGTCAACGTGTTGTAGCGCATTATGGAGAATACTTACTTGTAACTCCTTCATTCTGTATACTACGTCGTTTTTCTCAAGGAAGATCTTGATGGCGGGGTCTCTTGAAATAGCACCACTACTGCTACAAGGAGCATCAATTAACGCTGAGTCCGCTATTCTATTTAAACTAACTGTTCTACTATCAGTCAACACTAGGTCTACTCTGGAGTTATTGACACCGTAAAGTTTCAGTAGGTTCCTCATGGCGTCTAATCTTCTCCGAGACGAATCCAACGCGATTACGCGTGCTTTGTTCTCCGTTAACTGCATTATCAAAGATGTCTTTATTCCGGGTGCAGCAGCGAAATCGTATATGGTCATACCTGGCTCCGGTAAGAGAGCGAGAACGACGAGAACACTTGCTTTATCTTGAGGTATGATAGCGCCTTCTCTAAATAACGTTGAAGACCTAATGGGTTTACGGTATTTGAGTACTTTGAGTAGGAAAGGTATATCTTTGCACACCTCGAATTCCACGGATTCATCTTCCAGTTTTCTAATTGCTTTATCTAAGTCTACTTTGAGAGTGTTTACTCTAATCCATAGTACTCGTTTATTTAGAGCATTGAGGAGTTTTTCCGCGTCTTCAATCGATAGTAGTGAAGCCAGCTTCTCGTAGAACCATTCCGGGTAAGATAATTTAGCCCAATTCTCCATCTCCACGGTTTCTTCCTCGAGGTAGGGGAAATCGCGTTTAATAGTCTTCATTAATCTAGGTGAAGCGCTTAATCCTCGATCCATGAAGTATAAGTAGAGGAATAACCTGGCTAGAAGCCGGTTACTGGGGTTTTTCTTCCCGAATTTCTCGGCAATGTATTTCAATTTATAGAAATCCGAGATGAAGGCCCGTGCTAAATGGTAGAGTTCCTCGCGCTGTATTTCACGGTTACTACAAGTGTTTTGCTCACAGGTTAACGCGAACGCTTTTCTAGTCGGTATTTTCTTGTTTTTAACATTGTATAGAGTATTCGCTAGTATTGTTGAAACGAATTCGAAATCCATGGGTTGCCACGAATCATTGTTACTGAGTCTACTCATACTTAAACATATTTAAAGTATTATGTATAATTTCCCTGGTCGTCATGCTCCAATAATAGATCTTGACCTGCTATGAAAAGAGCACTTTATTGTAAGCAATACGTGGGTCATCATGGTTACTTTCTCATAGCTTTTCCAGCTGAAATCTCATTTTACTCCCGCATTGTTTAAAAAAAGTATTGTAAAGTATGTGGTTTCAATTAACTCGCGGCGTGTAGTTTAAGCCATGAGTTATTAATGGCTGCTTATATGTCAAGTTGAACAGTGTTCTCATGAATTAAACTTTATTATAACCATGAGTCTTAATCACGCAGTGTTAGAGTCTAATAATATATGGGTAGATTTAATTGATGTTCAAAGACACATACTTAGATGGATTCAGAGTAAGGTTGTTCCACATTAATGGCTTAAAATTGGGGGTAGCATTAGATATTGGGCCCAGGATCCTTTACCTTGGGTTAATGGATGAAGACTTCAACTTATTTAACATTGTTCCAGATATTCAACGGGAAACTCCGGATGGTGTATGGAGAATATATGGTGGACACCGATTATGGACAGCACCAGAGGATTTTCCTAGAACATACTCACTGGATGATAAACCCATTGACATCGATTTACGTGGAAACACTATTACTATAACAGGTAACCCTGAAGCCGAGAACAATGTGCTTAAGAGAATACGCATTGAACCAGGCGATAAAGAGCACTCTTTGAAGGTCACGCATGAAGTTGTAAATATTGGTAGGTGGCCATTAGAGTATGCTTGCTGGGCTCTCTCAGTGATGAAACCGAGTGGATTAGCCATAATCCCCCTTAAGCCTAAGCCCGTGGATAAACACGGGCTCCTACCAGATAGAGTTATATCCATTTGGCCTTACACGAGACTCAATGACTCGAGGTTGATGCTGGCTGAGGATAACTTAATGATGAGACATGACCCGAGCATAACTCAACCCTTGAAAATAGGTGCAAGAGCTAATCCACCAGTAGTAGCTTATTGGCTTAATGAATACTTGTTCTTAAAGCACATTAGAGTGGAGAACGGTAAATACCCAGATTACGGTGTCACAGTCGAAGTATACGCTGACGATAAAATAATAGAGCTAGAAACACTGGGGCCTCTTAGATATGTTAAACCCGGGGAATCAAATATCCACGTAGAGGAATGGGAGATTAGGGAACTCAAGGCACCTAGCATAGATTACGTACTTAGCGAGGTATCTAGGCCCCACAATTGATCGGATAGTTAAGTATATAAGTAACTATTATACATGTGTAACTTACTTAGTATAAGGTGATTACTGTGAATGAAATGGTGTTAGTTGAGAACCTGGTTAAAAGATTCAGAGATGTTGTAGCAGTTAATGGTATATCGTTTAAGATAAATAGAGGCGAAGTATTCTCCCTGCTTGGTCCAAATGGTGCTGGTAAAACCACTACGATACACATTATAGCGACAATTCTTAAACCTACGTCGGGTAAAGTTTACGTTAATGGATATGATGCGATAAGAGAACCAGATAAAGTCAGGAAGAAAATAGGCATCGTTTTCCAAGAACCAAGTTTAGATCAGAATCTAACAGCATACGATAACATGTACATTCACGGCAAACTATATGGTTTGAGAGGGGAGGAGTTGCACAGGAAGATCATGGAGCTCCTCGAGTTCGTGGAATTAAAGGAATTCGCTAATAAACAAGTAAGATACTTCAGCGGCGGAATGAAGCGTAGACTTGAAATAGCGAGAGGATTACTCCACGAGCCAGAACTCCTAATACTCGATGAACCAACAATAGGGTTGGATCCCCAGTCACGCGCTAAAATATGGGATTACATCAGGTACTTGAAGAAACAGTATGATATGACGATACTTCTCACAACGCACTACATGGATGAAGCAGAGGAGTTATCTTCTCGCATAGCAATAATGGATCACGGGAAAATAATAGCTCAAGGCACTGTTGACGAGTTAAAGAACATAATTGGACAAGACGTTATACTAGTATCCACTAAGGGTGAAGCAAGTAGATTATGCAGCGACCTAGATGACGTGAAAGAATGTAAATCACTGGGAGCAAATAGAGTTGAAATACTCGTCGAGAACGCGCCAAGATACCTACCCGAGATCGTGAGGAAAGCGACTGAGATAGGCGTAGAGATCATTGAAATAAACTATAGGAGGCCCTCATTGAACGAGGTCTTTCTGCATTTAACTGGCAGAGAGTTAAGGGACAGTATTGAAGTCAACCAGAAACCAGTGCCTAGAGCACATCGCTTCAGGTGATGCGGAATGATGCATGCATTTGCCTCCATGGTTTACAGGCAGATTAAAAGATGGATGGGGTCTAGGTCGAGGCTGATATCAACAGTGATACAGCCATTACTCTGGTTAATTTTCCTAGGGTTAGGTTTCGGCGGCGTATTCAACCCTGAGAACATAGATTTATCTAAACTAGGAATAAACGCTACGCTGCCTTTAGCTGGAAACATTATATCGAGATACTTCAATAGCGTGTTCGGAGGAGTAGACTACGTCACGTACCTGGTGAGCGGAATGGTTGCCATGACTGCATTCATAGGGAGCTTTATATCCGGTATCAGCGTCATATGGGATAAGCAATTCGGGTTCCTGAAGGAAACACTCGTTGCACCTGCACCTCGAGGAGTCATAATACTGGGTAGAATAGTTGGAGACGCTATTGTTAACACTATTCAATCAATCATCATTATAACACTAGCATTACTATTTACAACCGGGATAAAATTATCCGGGATACCGATAGCGCTATTATACATTTTCATAATGTCTCTTGGTTTCACTAGTCTTGGAACAGTGATTTCGCTTAAGTTTCAAAGCGTGGAGGGTTTCCAAGTAATAGTGAACATTTTAACAATGCCCTTGATGTTCGCTAGCGGCGTATTCTACCCTGTAACCTCGATGCCTGACTGGATGCAAGTATTCGCAATGATTAATCCATTAACATACGCTGTGCACGCTTCAAGATACTGGTTAGCGGGTGCTAGCGTAGGATTCGACTACATGGATTCAGTAACAGACCTACTGATTCTAACTGCGACAGCTGGTGTTCTTGTTTTACTAGCTGCTAAAGCATTCGAGAAAACAACGATAGAGGATTAGTGGTAGTTTTAAGGAGATTCTGAGAGAATTTTCTCCAAGTACTCTATGATTTTTCTCCGGGGAAGCTCTTTTCTCTCAGTGCTCCAGTGGAAAAGATTTAGTTGACTACTAGGAGTGGTTTTCTTCACGCTTTTCTTCTCGGTGGTAGTCGTTGAAAACACCCCTAGTTCTCAACCATTGGTTTCAAACCAATTATACTATAAAAACCCTAATAAACATGAACAATGATTTAATTGATTACAAGTTTAAATAGGTGGATGCGGGGAGATGATTTCTTTAAGCATATTCATGCATTCATAGTATTTTTCCCCGTTGCACTCATCTATTACGCCATCATAGTATTTGGATAGCTCAATGTGCTCATCTGAGTTCAGTTTCTTATTAGTAACTAGAATTAAGCGCTGAGCTAATTCACGGTATTTTTTAGCTTGCTTAATTGCTTTAAGGAGCCAGGTCTTGGGGGGTCCTTGCTTGCACTCAATAACTATTTTCATGCTGCTACTTGATATAACTAGATCCGGCGTAACACCGTTGATCATTCTTTCAGCGGCAACCTTGTAGTTGCTTGATTGATTAGCGTAGTTTACGATGGTGTTTCTCCAAGTAACACTCAGAGATCCATGAACCATACTGCATTTATTGAGTAAAGGCCTCTCGTCTACTACTTTAAACCCTGAATCTCTCAGTAAGCTGTGAATAAGGGAGAACATGAAGCCAATGTATTCACTGGATAACTCGAGCCATGCTTCCTTGAGTCTACGAAAAAGTGCGTAGTTTAAACCTAGATCAGCTGTGAGGAAGACTCTGTAGTACTCAATGCTTGAGTCTATTTCACTGCAGATCACGCTGCTCCAAATCCTCCTATAAGATACTATTTCATCTACAAGTTCATCAACCTTCAGGTAACCTGAGGATACTTGTGGAGGATTACTGTTTCTCCCAAGGTACTCTACTCTATCACCTTGCAGCTTATAAGTTGAAGTATATGAGTTGTTGCCGAGTAATACTGCTTCGTATAATTCAACTGGGCCTGTTACAAGAGACTTATTGAGAACGTACTCTACTCTACCCTTATTGAAAGTTATTTCTCGAACAATATTCCCGCGGAGAGCGGAGAGGTGTACTGGTTTCTCACCAGTAGTGGTTTTAATGAAGAACCTTGACTTAATATGATTAGTATTCTCCTCTCTTACTACGACTAAGTCTCCGTGTACCTCGAAGCTACTCATTAATGGTGAAACCCTCTAGTGGTCGCTTAAATAAATGCATTATTCTCCTAATTAGAGTTATCACTGGGACGAAAACCCATGGTATAGAGTAGTTTAATGTTTCAAGGTATCTTTGAGCTGTATCATTGGGGTTTCTAACAGTGCGCAGCTTCTAGGTTTAGTGCTGAGTATATGGATTACTGAATTTAAGGTCCACTTCGTAAATATAACACAGGGTATAATCTTGAGCACACATAGTGAAAGCTTGTTTCCACTAGCGTTAACATTGCTCCTCGCAGCTACTGGTCTCCTGGGATTCATCGCGGTTGGAACAGGTAATTATTACTCTTACTTATACACTCCCTTCTGCTTGTTTTCCCTTGATTGCTACTTGGAGGTCTTCACTTCGCTTCTAATTACTAGTTCCCCAGTAGTGCTCGTAGTTGACGCATTGTTCTTATACTTGTTTACTAGGGATTCACTTAGTGTTCTTAAGCGGAGGACACTAGTACTTCTACTATTAATTGGTTCAATTGCATCGTATTTCTTTGAGTCACTGTGGAGAATCTATTCAGGAGACGTAAAGGTGTTTATTGTTGGATCATCAGCGGGTATAGCCGCGATCGGGGGAGCATTATGTGCTACTGGGTTTAAGAAACGCGTGTATATTAAAGTTGGAGGATTTGTCAAGAGCTGTGATTTAAACTCCTTGTTTCTCTTCACTTCATATGCATTAATCCACGCATTCACTGAATTATTCATAGTTAACTCCAATACTTCTACACCAGTTATTGGTTTAATACCGGGTTTCGCTATTGGTTACTCAACACTTGTATTCTACGGGAAGACTTTACCGAGAGAGACTATTAATAGAGTTTTCGGAGTAGGAATGGTGCTAGTTGCTGCTACGTTAACACTGTATTTTACTGTTTTAACTATAGGTAAATACTCCCTCTATGAGAACACAGCGCTGACTTATACTAGCAGAGAGTGCGAGATACAATACAGTGTTTTGAAGGGATTTTTTGAAGGATACGAGAAAATAAGAACAAGGCAAGAAATATATTTACTCCCACTGGAAAACCCGGAGCCTAGTGAAGCTAGAGTTCTCAAGGGGTACGGTGTGAACCTCAATTGCGTCACTGTAAACGATAAGGTTAGAGCATATAATGCATACTCGTCGTACACTGTAATAATGGGGGCAGTAGCCATTGCACTGTACTTACTTCTACCATTAACTCGCACCTTGTTCACGAAAAACAATTAGATTAATGTGGTCTCAATTAACATTTATTAATCCAAAATAATACTCAAAGATAAAACGGGGCCCGTCGTCTAGCCTGGTTAGGACGCCGCCCTCACACGGCGGAGGCCCGGGGTTCAAATCCCCGCGGGCCCATGCATTATCTTGGCTGAATTATGCTCGGAGACTAATGCCTATTGGTTGGGGATTAGAATAATTTTTACTCATGAATACAGCTGCATCTTAGTGCAGGTTATTAACCAATGGGATCCCTTTTTCAAAGTGGAGTAGGAGTCACTGCAAGCTATGAGCGAGGTCATATGTTAAATTATTGATTGGCAGGAGCTCTGAGACTCTATTTAAAACACTGTTTTTAGAGCTAGATCTACCTACCAGGATACTTTTCCGAGAGCCCTCTATGCTTACGATTTTTTCGTTTCCAAGTATTTGGGTGGGTTCACTTAGTATAATGTAATAGGCGTAGTCTCTAACCATGTCTCCTAGGAATAATTGTTCGCTTTTACTACTATGTTTCAACGTGGATTCAACTAAGCATTCACCTAGTCTCGGGAACAACTCATATATTCCTATAATGGAGGTCGTAGGCCTGGGGTTTACTTCAACCACGTAGATGTCTTCCCCCGTCCACACGATATCTAATCCTATGTAGCCTCTCAGCATGGGGTAGCATTTGGAGAGCTTGTTGAGGACTATTTCCGCTTTCTCCTTTAAAGTAGTTATTCTAGTGGGCAGTACTCCTCCAATGTATCTAAGCCTGCTTCCACTTAGAAGAATGAGTTGTAGATTCAGTGAGTAGAGTAGGTAATTGTTTTCACCATATATAACTGATATGCTTCCATGCACTCCGTTAATATACTCCTGGATCAGAGCTCTCCCGCTGGGATCGCATCTAATTGCTTCACGCACTAATCGTTGAGCATTTCTCTCGTTTTCAGCGAAGTACACGCACTCTGAGCCGGCTAGGAGTGTTGGTTTCACAACGTATGGGGGGTTTAACTCACTTAATTTTCCACTAATTGAGGTTGTATCTTCCACGAGCATTGTTCTCGGTGTTTTCACACTGCATTCTTCTAGTGCATTAATTGTGCTTGATTTATCCGAGAAAATCTTAACTAGGTTAAAGGGGGGTCCCAGGAGCTTCTCACCCAGGATCTCAGATAACATGGTGAGCTCCACGGGGGGAGCTATAAGTATTACCCAGTCGAAGTACTTCTTTGCATGTTTCAGCCAGTAATAGTACTCGTTTTCATTGTTTATGGTTATCGTGTTACCCCAGGGTATCCCGGGTGTTTTACTGCTAACTGTTAAGTATACTTCGCACCCAGCTGCAATCAGTGATTGAGCTATTGTAGTAGTCATCGCGTATGCTTCAGGCAGTAAGTCAAAGTAGTGTCTCCTACTTGAGTCAAATAAGCTTAAAACATACTCTGATACTAGGATCTTCATGGACTCATACCATTATTTCCTTAAAGTTAATTTAGGCACTAGACACTTAAAGATTCTTTCAGGATGCAGCAATGCCCTCTTCATTAATTGATTTATCTTCTCTCATTGGAGAAACGTTGAATGAACACGTTTAATTAAAACCTTACACTATAACTATATAATTATAGCACAGTGTACATGTGTCACACTATGAGCACATTGTATAGTGCATTAGTCAACGGGTTGATAATTGCTGGTTTCACGGGCCTTGGTTCAATGGTAGCTTTCGCTGGCTTCAAGCTGCCGAAATGGGGTCTTGACTTCTCAATGAGCTTCGCGGCTGGAGTCATGCTTGTCGCCTGCTTCACTAGCCTCATTATACCTGGTTTTGAGAGGGGATTCTACTTTGATGTAGGTGTGGGAATCGCTGTAGGTGTAATAGTTATGGTTTCAATGGATCTCGTTATTCCACACGAGCACTTGGCAACTGGGTATGAGGGGCCAGAGTACATGAGGAGAAAACTCAGAAAAGCAATCCTACTAGCACTCGCAGTTGCAATACACAACGTGCCCGAGGGACTGGCCGTTGGCGTGTCAACTGTTTACAGTGAGAGACTCGGGTTCGCGACAGCATTAGCGATCGGGTTGCAGGATATACCGGAGGGTGCAGCTGTTGCACTACCGCTAGCAATACTGTGGAGTAGCCGGTTGAAGGGTTTCACCACGGGTGTTCTCAGCGGGTTGGTTGAAACAGTTATGGCTTTAATTGGTGCACTAGTATTCACGGTTGCCGGGGGTTTACTCGGCCTCGGTATGGGTTTCTCAGCTGGTGCAATGATGTACATTGTTGTCGAGGAGATATTGCCGGAGGTGCTTCATGAGTCCTCTACATACCGCAAGATCTCTGCGGCAGGGTTCTTCCTGGGGTTCTACGTGATGTTGTACTTGGATCTCTTACTTGGTGATTGAAGCTCTTTTCTAAGTTTAACTAGTTCATCTGGTATATCGCTCGCTAATGCATCAACACCTGCTTCAACTAGCCTCAATGCATCCTCGGTACTGTTAACAGTCCAAGCAACCACCTTCAATCCATACCTGTGTGCGAGGCCGAGTGTTCTCCCGGTTGCTAACCTAAAGTGAGGCAGGATCACTCTAGCACCTAGCTTCACAGCATCTAGTACTCTGCCAGGCGGCTGAGTATATGTTAACCCCGTTGTCCAAACGAAAGCCCCACTTTTTAAGGCAGAGGAGGGTTAGCTCGAGTGCTCGGGATTCAACAATAATTAAGTTAAGTAAAGGGCAGGAATAAAAACCAGGCCGCGTTATATAGTATACAGTTACCATGTGTGTAATAAAATAGGATAGTGGTTAATTGGGGTTTAATCTAATGATTCTAACGCTATACTTTACAAAGGATGAATCTACATTTAATCCACGTAGCCTAGAGAGCGTTATTAACCAAGTAGGGGTAGTTCAGAAAATATACGTTGTATCCGCTTCTCCAATAGACCTGGGGAGGTATGGATTTGAGACGTCAAATATAGTTATTCCAGTGAAGCAGTCTTGGCCTGTCCCTGTAAGGGTTGGTTTTTCATTCAACATGGCTTTAAGGCTTACAGGAGAAGAGGTAAGTAGATACGAGTACTTGTTCAAAGTAGATGGAGATGTTGTTTTACCCCGAGACTACTTGAAAAGCATTATATCCCTCAACCCATTACTAGCAGGCTATTGGCAGGCAATGCTTATATCAACAAAGTTCTTCAGAGTAGTGCTGAAGGGAGTATACCCCATGAACTACTGCGACGACAGCTACATAATGGCGGCGGCTATAGCTAGAGGGATTTGGCCAATACTACCCTACAAAGATATAGATACGCCCAAAGCCCCGACGCTACCACAACGAGAATACCTCTATGGGGTGGAATACTATAAGTGGGGTATGCCACTGCCACTCCTAATACTACACCCACTTACCAGGATCTACTTGAAGGCAACGGGTAAAATGAAGAAAACACAGAGGAAGGAGCTCAAAGCATACATGTGGAACCTAGTAGGCTATATACATGCATCTATAAACAGAGAGGAAAAATACTGGTTCCACAGAGACTACGGTAGAATGAGGATCCTGCACTTATACCACTCTCTACTCTCACAACTAAAATAACGGTGTTGAGGAACGGCGCTGATTTACGTGGTAACTACGAACTATAACTCTAAACCATACCTACCAATAGCAAGACTCAGCCTTTACAGCGTCTTCAAGGCAGTATTAGAAATAAACAAGCAAAACGAGTACAAAATACTCCTAGTGGACAGTGCTTCGACGGATGGGTCATTCGAAGAACTCCGCGAACTAGGAGAAGAACTATCCAGGGAGACAAGCATAGCATTCGAAGCAATACAGTTGAGGAAAGACCTCGGCAACTCCTTCGCATATGCATACGGCTTCCTCTACTCGCGCAGCAAGGGGGCAGACTACATTATATACATGGACAATGACTTCATAATAACAAACCCGGAGACACTACTGAGAATGCAGAAACTAGCTGAAAAACTATCAAGAGCAGGTATAAGATACTACGCTGTAGCCCCAATGTTTATACTTGATAATAGGGAGAGAGGCCTGAAGATAGCGAGATCCAATATTGACCCTCGTAGCGCTGTTGAATCCATGAAAACAGATATAGAGGTCAACGCCAGCAGGAAGATCCTTGTAACAAATATAGCATATGTAGACATCCTGGGTAGAATAACCCGCCCCTTTGACTGCAATTTATTGGAGTGCAAAGACAACGCGGAAATAAGGAGAGAGTTCATTATATCACCATTCGTCCCAAGTACTTTCTCACTGCATCCCTCACAAGTAGCTCCACTATTTCCACTCCTATACATATGGGGCGATGACCAGATAACGGCCATACACCATGCACTTAGAGGCTACTACTCATTCGTAGTCCCAGGAGTTCTGGGCATTCACTACATCGAATCCACTAGGAAAACCTCTTCACCAAGGAGGGCATATTACTCCCTTAGAAACCTCGTATTGAGCTACTTTTCAACTGGTGGAAACAAATATTTATTCTACACAGTTACCTCGGCATATGAGCTATTCATATGGGCGCCGCTAAGCCTCGTTGAATTAAAGAAGTATATTAAGATGAAATACTACGCTCTAGGCGGATATGCACCATCCAGCATTACTAAGCACGCAGTGGCGGGGTTTATTCACGGCCTACTATTACGTAAAAAAGTAGAGAGGTCTATTGACAAATGGTTTAGAAAATACCTTCGTGAACCACCTAGAAGAGATTTCTTAGATTATTTCACTTATAAGGGAACAGATAACGCGAATATAGTGAGGCTACTACTATACATTATCACGGGAAAACAAGAGCTTCTAGCGGGAAACAAAAAGTCCTCACCCTTGAAACACGCAGTATACAAGGGTTAAATAGTGAGAAGCTCTTTGAAATTATAATTTCTCTGTGCTTTAATGAAGAGATTTCTAGTAATCAT
Organism: Desulfurococcaceae archaeon; assembly: GCA_023269825.1. Taxonomy (GTDB): domain Archaea; phylum Thermoproteota; class Thermoprotei_A; order Sulfolobales; family Desulfurococcaceae; genus UBA285. Next base: position 683,804 of record JAGDWI010000001.1, on the reverse strand, counting down.
TATTTCAAAGTCTCAGAGTGTTGCTTCACTCTCGATGAGAGATTTAATCCATTTAGTTAAGCCCATGGCTCCTTACCCGTGGATTTGATTTAGCTCTAGCATGACGTCTTTCAACACCATGTCCATGTTCAAGTATTTCCACTTACCCCATCTACCAACGGTTATAATGCTGTATTTTTTCAACTCCACTATAACCTTCTCGCGGATTTCTGATAAGCCGACTCTATGAATCGGGTAGCCGTATTCTTGCAGCCATGCCTTCACGAATAGTACTTCGCCTGGTTTTACTACGTCTATTTTCTCCAGGTTTTCGAGAGTCCTACTAGTATACTTTTCTATGTCTTCGCTTGCTACCTTGGCGTGCCCTGGTATTGTTGTCTCTGTTATTAATAATGATTTCCCAGGTGGCGCGTTATAGGGGCTGTAGTTGGACATCCATATGTACCTGTGGAATACCGTATTCTCGCTTGGAGTGTAGATCCAGTGTTGACTAGGGGCCGGCTTGTTTAGTGCTACTGCAACTACTAGGACTTTATTGTAGTCGAATTCTCCAGTATACTCCTCGAGCTCTGGATCTTTGAGGACTTCGATGAATTCTGGAAGTGGAATAGTGTTTACTATTTTCCTGGCTTTGATCACCTTACCGGGTACCTTGACCTCGAATCCTCTCTCCCCTCTTTTTACCTCTTCTACCGTGGAGTTGCTTAATATTACTCCCCCTTGCTTTATTGTTTCCTCGTAGACCGTATTAAATAATGCTTGTATACCGCCTCGGAGCGGGTAGTAGAATTTAGCTTGCTCTAGATACCCCGCGGTTGGAATACCCACCGCGGATTTGACGACCTCTCGCCAGTCAGGCACTGGTAGTCTTCCAGGTGTGTAAACCCAGTCTACATCGATCTCCTCCAGCGGCCTCTTCCACAATTTCTCATTATAGGGGGCCAGGTATTTCTCAGCAATCCACTTGCCGAAGAAGCCGTAAATCCACTCCTTCAGGTTCCTTGGCTTCCACTCCTTCCCGAGTGATAAGAGTGCTTCCATGAAGGAAATCAACGCTTCTGCCCGCTCCTCTGCTGGTAGAACAAATAACCCGTTTTCAAGTGGATATGGAACCAGTGTTTTACCGAGTAATACGAATGTTTGTCTATTGTGGGTAATGTGGTTTCCCCTTAGAAATTCAACTAGTAGCTTATCGAGGATTGTCTTGTCCTTAGAGAATATTATGTGAGATCCTCCTACATCCACTGTGAATCCATTAATAAACTCTGTTCTAAGGAGGCCACCAGGATTCTCACTCTTCTCTATGCATACAACTGAATAACCCGTTTTAGACAAGGCATGGGAAGCGAGTACGCCTGCCCATCCGCAGCCAAGCACTGCTACGTTGAACATCATTTTAAGCACCTTTTGAGAGAGTATGCAGGTGGAGAAAAATAATGCTTACAATAAATGAGAGACAAGATCCACCATAGCGAAAGATCGAGTGGAGGCCTAGAAGTGATCTATACGTGTATCATGTACTTACAGCCTTTATAATGAGTTGGAGAGCCAGTTACTTTATGGGGCAATCTCTAATAGCTTGTGAATTAATCCAACCTCCTCGGACATTATTTCCTCCCAAGGCTTGATCTTGGGTGGTTCCACTGCATCGACCATTTTCTCTAAGATTTCCATGGTCTTCACGGCCAATGCTTCGAGATCCCACTCATCGACCAGTACAACGCCTGGTAATCCGCCATAGTTGATCTCGAGTGCTGGTATTTTGTAGCCGACAACGGGTGTTCCAAGGTGGAGGGATTCCAGGACTGTGTAAGGAAATGCATCTTTGTGGCTCGGATTGAGCATTACCTTTGCCTTAGCAATAACTTCAAACCTCTCCGCTCTCGGTATAAACCCTGTGAAGACAACCTTTTCCGCTATGCCGAGTTTTCTACACATTTTTCCGAGAATCATCGACATGGTTTTCGTCAACCTGCCTGTTACAACGAGCTTTAATCCATTTGATCGTCTCAAGATCTGTTTAAATACTATTAGAGCCTCCGCTAAGCCCTTCGTGGCGACTGGTGTACCACCGAATACTATGTAGTTTTCTTTGCTCCTAACTCTCTCCCTAACCCGCTTTATTAGGAGTAAGTCTTCGTAGTCGAGGGAAACCCCTGGATCGAGTGATATAATTCTGTTAACCCATTCATCACCCATCTCAATGGGTATAGCTTTTGAAACGCTAACGATGAGAGTATATTTTCTCAGTGCCTTGCTACAGTGGTGTTTCCTCATGTGTTCTATGGAGAGTTCACGGATCAATGCTTCTGCCTTGAAGAGTGCCTCCTCTATAGGCGAGTCGCTTCTCAGCTCCCTCCACAATAATATGGATTTTACGATGTTTAGAAACCTCTCCTTGGAGCCGTAGAAAGACGGGTTCTGTAGTAGAACCATGCTTGGAGCATTGAAGTGCTCTGCGAGTTTGCATCCAGTGTAAATAGCACCCCACTCTTCATGTAGTGCTATGATGGCATCGTAGTTCCCAGGCGACACATGGATACCCACTGTTCCAGGTATGAGTAGTGGCATCAACTGGTCAAATGCTCGAGAACCAGGTACTCTACGCAATCTATAGATCATGTCTGGCAATTGTGAGAACCCAGAGAATCTAACACCGAGCTCTCTAAGCTCTCTTAAATATGTGGCTGAGTCTCGAAGCGTGTTCTTATTGCTCCATAAATCCCATGGAATGACAAGGCTCGTCTCGAAGTGTTTAACGTATTCTCTCAAAGAGCGTAGTGCTCGAAGCCCACCACCACCCATTACTGGTGAAGGCGAAGCAACCACAAGTATACTTGGTCTCCTTGGTTCCACGAGCAAGCACCACGATTATCAATAGAACCTACGTGTATAAATCTATTCACGCATTATTGACTAATCGCGAAACGTCCTCGTAGAACATGATTAAGTAATTCAAATTGCAGAGACCACTAAGAGCTTTAAGTCAAGTTTTCCTCTGAAGTCCTTCATGAACTCCAACGTAGCTATTCTCCCGGAACAATAGAATGGCCGAAGCGAAGAAGAACTATGCTGCCTAAATTCCTCCAGCATGAATAGTATCATAAATTTCGTGAAGATAAATCACGACTTCATAACGCGTAGCGTTTACATTTATACGGGCTAAGCTTGGAACATTATTGCAAAATTTTCTAGAATTACTTTTTAAATTAGTAACCTTACTTAATTGTACAATACTTAAGGTAGACCTGGGTATCCCTTGAAGCTTTATACTAATATTCCTTAGCTCTCTAAAAATCAAGGAACTTCCATAGTAATCTTTTATCACTCCATAACCCCCCCTGGAAGTAAAAGACAAGTATCTAAGAACTTTGTATATTCCTTCAACGAGCTCATAGCGCGAAGAACAACTTCACGGTAAAGGTGAGGGGGATTAGCGACTACAAGCATGGTTTTCTTCTTTTTATCATAGTTATAGTTTAAGGAAAATTCTGCATAGTATTCTTTCAATGTAGTAGAATATTTCGGCGCGTTTCGAGTTCATGCGCTTTATTATCTCCCTATTCAGTAAATTAGAATGGTTGATGATTGCTTTCTGAAGTTCTTCTCTTTCGGTTTTGTTTAAATTCTCGTAGTCTAGAAGGTAGAATGCTAAAAGCGTCTTAAATGTTCCCTCTTTATTGAAGAGCTGTGTATAGATATCCTGGCTCGCAGTAATATTTTCACCGTGAACCCTGTACAAAATATACGTGTCATTCATGTAGTGTACTTTGCAGTGCTTCATGGCTAGTAGAGCAATTAACCAGTCTTCATAAACTTGATCAAAGTACCTATGTTTCAACCCTGCTAAAAGCTCCAATAGCCTCTCAGCACATGAACTAAAGATCACGATAGTATTAGTGTCTATGAAATTACCCTTTATAAGCTTCAAGATGTTATAAGGGTCTTCTATGTTGAACATTGTTCCCCTTATGTGGCCGCTTGAATCAATAATCTTGGCGTTTGAGAAAAGAAACTCTGCGCCCGTTTTCTCTACGTATTCTACGACTTTTGAGATCCTATTTGGCGGCATGATGTTATCGTAGTCGAAGAGGTGCACGTAGTCGCCGCTGGCAACAAGCGATAAGAAACAAGCAAGTATAGCCGAGGAATTCGAAGTAAAAGTAGTCTACATACCCTAAACCCATGATAGCGTCGATGAAGCATGCGAGCTCTTTATCTTCTATTTTATTGCTAAAGCAAGCTTACTTTCCTTCCACCGTAACTCTGTCAGCTCGACCCTTGGGTTTCGCAGGTGTCTACTCTGGAGTACACCGTGGGAATATTCATGGGTATTTATAAGTAGTCACGAGTAGTTGTCCCATGGAATCCTAGTTCTTCGAGTAGCTTGCTTAGTCCTATGACTTCTATAGCAGTTACCTCACCTGATTCCTCGTCTGTGAAGAGCGTTACAATGGATTTTAATTCCAGTGGTTCTCCTACCTCTGTTTTCCGGGGCTCTTTGAACCTGATGAATAGCAGGTCGTGTTCTTCATCTAGGTATATCTCTACCACTCTCCACGGTAGTCTCACACCTGTTCTTGATTCGAGGCGGTCGAGGAGGGCCTTGAGGTCGAGGTCGAGTAGTGAAGCAACACCCATAAATGATCACTCCTTCACGATCCACCTTTTCACTCGGTACTCCTAGTATTTCTCCTGGTTTATAAGGTATGCGGTTACGGCATCACCAGCTACGACAACTATGCATAGGTAGTGCTCGCTGATTTTCTTCGAGTAGTATTCAACACTTACTCTGAATCTGTCTCTATATATTTCATCCGGGGACTCCAGGCCTGGATGGATAGGCATTGTTTTTAAGGTTGTATTTTAATAGTTATTATGGTGTGCTTTGGTGTTCCATGGTGTACCCTTATGAGTGTTCCAGTGTCTATTAAGGTTCGCAGGGAGATCGTTGAGTTAGCTGATAAAATGGTTAGGTATGGGCTTGCGAGGAGCAGGAACCACGCGTTTAACATACTGATAGAGAGGGGTCTCTCAGAGGTCAAGAGGGAGGTTGAATACTGGGAGAACGTGTATAGGAGGGTCGGGGAGTTGAAGAGGAAGGGGGTTAAGCTTAGTCATGGTGGCTTAAACGAGTTGCTAGCGAGGGACCGCCAGCGGTGACCCGTGACGCCTGTGTATACCTCGATACGAACATAGTTGTAGCCAATATCGATGAGAGAGATCCACACCACAATGGAGTAGTGAAACTCCTGGACAGCATCAGTAGTAAAAGACTCGTATCCAAGCTTACACTGGCCGAGTTAGTCTCAGTTTACTCTAGGGCAGGCCTCGAAGACCCAGTAGCACTAGCCATATACTCAGTCGAGAAAGCTGGAGCCAGCACTGCCGGAGTAGACTTCAACGAGATCTTAGAGAAAGCAGTATTATACGCTGAGGAATTAAAGCTCAGAACACTAGACCTACTACACGTAGTCACATGTAGTATACTAGGCTGTAGAGTATTCATCACCCTCGACGCATACATCATTAACAAATCCGAGAAGATCAGAGAGGAATTAGGCATAGTAGTAGTTACACCTAAAGACCCTACTCCTTAGATGTGAGCGAGAGGCCAGTGCTATAATATTTTGGTCTATTCATAGAGGTTAATTCAGGGTTTCCATGCTAGTATTTTCGATGGGGGTTTAACGTGAGCCAGGGGCTTAATAGTGGGTTCGACGCGTGGCTAGGGTGGCTTATGTCGCTGGTTTTACTAGCTGGGATTACATCTAGCTTACTGGTTTTCCCCGTGGTAGTGGTGGCGGGGGAGACTGGCGTCCAGCAACCACTTACTAGGGAGAAGCTCTGTGAGCTCCTCTCATCCCTCGTGGTCGACCTCGGGGATAGGGGCAAGTGCCTCGTTGAATCACCAGTGGTGGAGAATAGTGTCTGCTATACTTCCTCTAACCACCTCGCATACTATGCACTACGCTATGTCTGCGGCTACCAAGAGTTAGCAGATGGGGTCAAGCGGTTCCTGGAGTCTTATCTCACAGACTTCTACGATTACCACCAGGTACTCGTGGGTAAGCCAATACCCCAGCCCTTCACGAGCATTGAGCACGTCGTGGTAGACGTTGTGAACAATGTTAGGATAGTTCACGTTAAGAGAACGACAAATGAGATCACTGATTACTATAGATACTCAAACCTGATCGTGTACAAGGCGCTACTCAGTCTACACCAGGGGGATAGAGAGAGTGCACTGAGAGAACTAGAGAAACTAGAAGAGCTATGGGATGGAGTAGGCTTCGCGGATGCATACCACCAGGAGACTGGGAAGTACGAGGCATACAAGCTAGCACTAGCAGTATACACCTATAGAGCACTAGGGCTTCAAGGCAACGTAGACAAGTACGCATCAAAGCTGATGTCTATAAACCCATACACAACACTCTACACAGACAACACGGGTGAGGGAGACTTAAACCTCGAGACAGCATCGATAACACTACTCGCACTATACTCCACACTCCCAAACACTTTTACGCAAAAACCAGCACTCACGATCATAATCATACTTGCTATCACATTAATAGCTACAGTAACAACACTAATAGCAAAACTCTTGTTAGCAAAGAGTCCTAGAAGCTCTAGACCCTAGAGGATTTGTTTAATTGCCCGGGGATCTAGTTTGCCAGCTGGGGATCCCAGTAGTCTGGTTGAAAATATAGAGGACTTGTGGAAGTATCTCAGAAACCAAGATCTTGAGTGCGTAAAACCTAGAGATGTGTGGAAGATTGGAGTGTGGAAATTGCTAACCCATGCTTCTAGTTATATAGTGCTCGAGGCAGAGATAAAGCCGCGTAAAACCCAGTTGACTCCGAGGAAACTTGAAATACTACACGTGGTTTTCAGTACTCGAAGTTTATTTCCGCTCTTCTTAGTGGTGGGCACTTCTTATCTCTCTCACTTAATATCACATTCTCTTTCACCGGCCATTGAACCCCTATTTCTGGATCATCCCACTTAATGCACTTCTCGTGCTGTGGTGAGTACTCCTTTGTTACTAGGTATAGGAAGTACGCGTCTTCGAGGGCTTGGAATCCGTGTGCAAAGCCGGGTGGTATCCATAGAGCATAACCGGGTTCTAGAAAAACTCCAACGTACTTGCCGAACCATGGAGATCCTTTTCTGATATCCACTGCTACATCGTAGACCCGGCCACTCACAACGTAGACTAGTTTGCCCTGCTCCATTGGCTTCAATTGGTAGTGAAGGCCCCTGATAACGCCTCTCCTAGAGAAACTAAGGTTGGTCTGCACGAAGTCGTATGGTATGTCATTGGCGAGAAAATCCGTTCTCTTATAGAGCTCTGCGAAGAAGCCACGTTCATCCGGGAACCTAGTGTACTCGACGAGAACAATGCCCGGTATATCTAGCTTCTTAAATGACTTAAAAGGCATTCACAACCCCTCTATAAACCTCTTATATATCGAGACCATGTCTTTTAGGCAATCAGGCACAGGTGGGAGAGACAAACCCAGCTCTCTGGCCTTCGCCGTGTTGAGGCTTGAATCCCTCGGCCTCCTAGCTGGGAGATTAACCGATTCAAGGGGCCTCGGCTTCACGAGGTTCTCGTCTACCCCCAACACCTCGGCGAATAGTCTAGCGAACTCGTATCTCGACAAGCGCTCTCCAGCAATGTGTAAGATCCCCGTGGGCTTTGTATCCACTAGTTTAGCCAGGATCTCACTGAGGAACCTCGTATATGTTGGCGAAAGCCATTGATCAATGAATGCTTCAACGTTCTCTCCTCTAAGCAGTCTCTCTAGTACTATCACTCCGAAGTTCTTCTTACCAGTTGGGCTATAACCATAGAGGCCGCTAACCCTGACTATGACGCTGTTCTTGGGTAGGATTGCTCTAACAGCTACTTCTCCCAGGAGCTTGCTCAGCCCATAATAATTAACTGGTGCAGGTGTATCCTCCTCTCTGTAGAGTCCTTTTTCACCATTGAACACGTAGTCGGTGGACACATATATGAAGTAGCCCGTGTCTCGGCCCGCTCTTGCAAGGGCCTCTGTGCCGAGATAGTTGACTCTATATGCCTTCTCCTTGTTGACCTCGCATCCATCCACGTCGGTGTATGCCGCGGAGTGCACTATTATGTCAGGCCTAGTCTCCCCGACAACACTTATTATACTTTCAGGGTTCTCTAGGTTTAACTTGATCCAAGTGGCATCTAGTCCCGGCGGATTCTTCTCATTGTATGTGGCGTAAACCTTGAACCCCTTGGATGAATAGGTCTCAACAACCCAGTATCCTAGGAGGCCTGTGCCACCTGTTACTAGGACTCTCATGGTTTCACCATTAAACTGATCCATTAGGGGAATTCAATGCCTCCATGGGGTATCGCTTAATACATAGACTTCGTCTACGAGCGGCCTCCACCACCATTCATTATGGGTATACCACTCGATGGTCTTTGCTAGTCCCTCCCCTAGCTTAACGAGCGGCTTCCAGCCTAGCCCGAGTATTTTATTGCACTTCATTGCGTACCTCCTGTCCTCGCCTGGCCTCCCCTTCACGTAGACTATGTCTCTCGCTGGGTCTCTTCCCATGGACTCTACCACCCTATAGACTATTTCCCTCACTGTGGCTGACTCGCTGGCGCATACGTTATACACTTCTTGGTATCCCCCCCTGGTGAGTATTGTGTATAGTGCTCTCGCAGTGTCTTCAACGTAGAGCCAGTCTCTAACTTGTGATCCATCCCCGTAGATGGTGGCTGGTTTCCCGTGTAGTAGCCTAATAATAGTCCTCGGTATCAGCTTCTCGGGGTGTTGGTAGGGGCCGTAGTTATTGGAGGGCCTGGCTAGTATGTACTTTAACCCATATGTCCTGCCATAGGATTTAATCAATAAGTCGCCGGAAGCCTTGGAGGCCGAGTATGGGCTGGATGGGTTTAGCGGCCATTTCTCGTCTGCTTCTCCCTCGACTCCGTATAGGTCTCCATATACTTCATCCGTGGACATGTGTAGGAGTCTATTAATGTCTAGTCTCCTGGAGACCTCGAGGATTGTGAATACTCCGTATATATTTGTGTGGAGGAATGGGGCTGGGTTGTTGATTGATCTATCCACGTGTGTCTCCGCCGCGAAGTTAACTATTGCATCGGCTTGGAACTCCCTTAACGCGTGTTCGAGGAGTTCCTCGTTGCATATGTCTCCCCGTATAAACTTTAATCGCTTGTTTTCCAGGAGGCCGTGAAGGTTTTCCAGTCTACCAGCATATGTTAGTTTATCGTATACGAGGACATGTACGTCTTCATGGTTGCTCACTAGGTATCTCACAAAGTTGCTCCCTATGAATCCAGCACCACCCAAGACAGCTATTCTCAAGTCAACCACCTAGAACTCTACAATACTATAATCAGATATAACCAGCCTGGCTTCTCCATGGTTCCCCATTCGAGATTTAACAATGGATCTAGCTCCTATAATGCTATCCCTTAGCCTGAGACCCCCGATGTCCAAACTGGCCTCCTCGAGCACTAGGCTCCTGGAGAGAGAACCAGACAATATCTTGGCCTCCCGCTCAATAGACGTGTAGTGCTCGATAATAGTGTCTTTCTCTACGACTACGTTTCTACCTATGTATGCTGGCCCATAGACTCTGCCCTCTACTACAGCCTCCTTCTCAACTATTGCTCTACCAATAACTTCCCCTCTGATATCGCCTTCAAATCTCTCATTTACATTATCTAGTAGCATATATAGTGCCTCGAGGAGCCCATCATATGTACCCACATCTTTCCACCAACCTGTTATCACATCGTAATCTACTTGGTAATTGTTATCTATAAACCACTGAATGAGCTCTGTGATCTCATACTCACCCCTCCATGAAGGCTTTAACGTTTTAAAGGCTTTTTCAACTAGGTCTGGGTCTCTAAAGAAATAAACGCCTACAACTGCTAAGTCGGATATGAATTCTTTAGGCTTCTCAACGAGTCTCTCAATTCTACCGTTCTTTAAGACTGCAACACCAAATTTTGATGGGTCTTTAACCTTGGAGAGGAGTATGTAGACTTCACTCCCACGCTCCCGAAATTTCTCTAAGTGTTTTCTCACACCACTAGATAGTATATTATCCCCGAGGTATACAATGAAGGATTTATCTATAAACCCATGATCAATCGCTAAGTGTATCGCGTGTGCTATTCCAAGCCTCTTCTCCTGAGTAATATAGGTTAATTTAGCTCCAAACTTAGAGCCATCACTAAGAACATCTCTAATTAAGTCACCAAAATAACCAACAATGATCCCTATGTCACTAACACCAGAGTTCACGAGGTCGTCAATAGTGTATTGGATCATAGGCTTACCAAGCAGCGGAATAAGGTGCTTAGGCCTAGAAAAAGTGAATGGTCTAAGCCTAGAACCCTCACCAGCAGCGAGAACAAGGCCCTTTAAATCCATATAAGCACCTCAAAGTACTTAATGAAAAGGAGAAATATTTAAACATGTGCAAAACACCGCCACCTCTTATATTGCAGCAAAGTTAACATGCCGCACTCTTTTCAAATTTTAAACCCGGAAAAAGCCTAATTAGTATCTAAATGTTGAGGGGCAATTATTAATCCTCTATAGTTAAGAGGTTTAAGTTCTTATAAGCCCAGTTCTCAAAGTACTTCTTAATGAGGCGTCTAGCTGTGAAGAATACTCTAAGATCTCTTAGTGGTATTTTAACTAGTGGGGCTTTATAGATGTCTAGAAATACCCCTTGATTCTTTAACCTCCTCCCTAACTTTACTCCATCAATAATTACTCTCGCCCTATTCTTCGCGAGGTTGCTAAACCCTGTTCTAGGTAGAGTTGAAGTTATGAGGTTTCTTAATGCGTGTAGGAGCAATATGTGTTTATACCTAGTATTAGTGATCTGTGTTAAAGCTACTCTATTCCTCTCACTTAAGTAAGTTGAAGTAGTGCTTTTCCTCCCCCTACCAAAAGTTAGTCCCCTTGCATGACTGGCTATAATCTCCGGTATAGCTATTAATCTGCAGTCACAACTCCACAACATTAATCCAAGTACATTGTCATCACCATAGCCGAAAAACTCATTAATAAATAGCTTGCCACCAGTACACTTCAATAGGCTTTCAACTCTATAGAGTGAACAACAACCATCAACATACGTCACGTAGATCGGCTTACGTAAAATCCACGGATACTCCTGATTACTTCCAAGAACATGTGTTAGTAGTAATTCATCAATATAGTCTCCAGCAGTATCTATGAGCTTAGACCCATACTTCAATACAACACCCTGTAATCCAGCAACACCACTATGTTTCTCAGCGTATTCAACTAGAACTCTAAGACCCTCCTGAAATAACACCGCATCATTATTCAATAAAAGCACATATTTACTCTCCCTATCCCTAGCTATAAAGCCAATATTATTCCCACCAGCGAAGCCAAGGTTATAGTCTAATTTAACAATCTTTCTCCTAAGACTACTTTTCCTCTCGAGAAATCCCTTGATCTCCTCAAAGCTACCATCAGTAGAACCATTATCAACAACTATAAGCTCATACCTATCACTAGGATAGTCAATGCTTGCAATGGATTCGAGGGATTGTAGCACTAGTGGTAGTATCTTCATGGAATTGTAGTTAAGCCAGATGATGGAGATTTTTGGGTAAGCCATATATCATCAAATCCTCAAAACTAGACAAATGTGCAGTAATATAAAAAGTTGTGTGGGGGTTTTAGCTATAGCTATCTTCTTACCTTGTCTTATTTATCTCTACTATGTATATATTCGATGTTGCTCCTCTATAGAGAAGATCTACCCTCACACTCTCTACACCTATATACAATTGTTCGTATTCCTCTCCTAGTTGTAGAGCTAGTGTTGCATTATAGAGATCTGGTTTCTCTCTAAACGTCTCCAGATCTCTACTCATATTGGTAGAGGTTACTGTGATTATTTTCGATAAGTTATTTTTAGCTATGTAAGCTATAGCCGTTATCAATGTAGGTTCTCTGCTTAATGGTACAATGTTTGTAGGGTTCCTTATGTATAGGTGGATCTGTGGATACAAGCCTAAGCTAACTAGTACCACCCCTTTCTGTAAAGCTATAATCTCTGCAATCTTCTCCACATCACTTAAGTTCTTTAGAGCTGGCTCTAGTTTCCACGGGTACCCAGATGCTGAAGCTAGTGGTGTCTTTGCCCATATCCTGAAGTGTTCAAATCCGTTTTCTGTGAATGGGTATGCAGAACCTAGGAGAACGATTAAAATAGTTGCTATTGCTAGGAGATTTTTGTTTATTCTAGTCAAACCTGCTACTATATAGGGGGTTATAATGGATAAGAGTATTGTAAACCACCTGTGCTGATCAGTTGGGGCTATAACACATAGCGCTGGTGCAATGAATGCTAGGAATAGAAGTGCTATTGTTAGCTTAGTCCTCACATCTATAGACCTCCATATAGTGGCTATAGTTATTGATGGTGATAGGAGGAGTAGACAAGTGATTGTATAGTTGAGTGCTGTAGCAGGGTTATACTCTATATTTCCAGCAACATAAACCCCACTAGGAGTCAACGCCATTACAGGTGTCTGTGGGAACCGTACATACCACAGTAACACTAGTAGTGTAAATATGAGTGTAGCCGAGAACAGCAACTTCCTCATACCCTTGGCAAGCAGGGTCTCAGCTATAGATAGGAACAATGCTAGAACAGCTACTGGTTCATATGCTAATGCCCCTAAGACGAGTATAAAGGCTCTATGCAGGTGTTTCGCCTTAGACTCGCAGAAGTAGAGATAAGCCATGAGAAGCACTAACCCAAGCACATGCCTATGCCACTGCTGACTCTGCCCAAGCACATAGGGGTTGAAAACGGTTAGCAAAGCCGCTGTAATGGCTATTACCTTAGACTTTGTAAGTCTATGTGTGATCATTGCTGATAACATTGATAACAAGCCAACCATGATTGATGGATATACCTTGAAGAAGAGCTGTGGATCTATGCCGAGGACTGCTAAAGATCCTGGAATCCATGTTAGTAGTGGAGGTAGGTTTCTCCAACCCCCTAGCCATATGTATCTTGTTAAGAGCTTCGACTCGTAGGCGAAGTCTCTTGCATTAGATATATATTCAAGAGTGTCCCAGCCTACTGGTAGACTTGGGTATTTTAGTTCTGGGTATAGTCTTACCGTGAAGCCTATGAGAAATAGTAATATGTAGAGTGTTCTCGGTTTAATATTGCCAAGATGTTTAGCTACTTGTATTAGTATAGCGTGGAGTGTTGGGCTTTCATGGAATACTATGGGCTTTTTATACCAGGTACTTATAGCTGTAGATGCTAGTATCATAAATGACCCTAGGATACTTATAGTGGTTAATTTATAGGATACCTCATCCATTATAGAGCCTCCAATAACCTGCGTGTAGAAGCTTAATTTTAAGAGACTATAAATCATTGAGGATATTCTAGCAGTAATAATTATACTTACACCTATAACTGTTTGTAAGATTGTTGATAATATTGGTGTTTTCCTCCAGTATAATGAGAGATCTAGGAGACCACCAGTAAGAGAGCCGAGAAAGAGCACCCAGAAAGATATATCAATGAGTCTAAACCAACCGAGAGAGTAAGGGGTATAATTGAGATTAGCATAATTAAAGACAAGTAAACATATTGCTATTGAAAAAGACACTAAAAGAACTCTAAACCTCGAAATAATACTTACAAATACATGTTGCCGAATATTCTCCAAGCACAATCCCTCAAATAGTAACAAAGTTCTTATAAATAAAGAACTTTTAAAACTCTAAGTAGAAATTTCTTTGTTCATATATCTCGTGTAAATCAGGGTTATGGAGACATCAACCCCTCTACTTAATATATAGGCTGCTTCGTAATAGATCTAAATCCCACTGCAATAGTCTCTAAGATTTTATTATGAGAGGTCTTCGACCTCAAGGATCTCCGTTGCTTTAAATTAATGACGCTTCTAGCTTGATATAAAGCTTACTAGTAGGGCTCTTTTAAACTTAACTTCTAGTGCCGTGTTCGATTTACTGAATTACAGCCTGCGGTGTGTAGTGGGGACATACTGTGCAGATCAGCCTATTACTCTCCACATTGATATAATAATAGATCTTGTCCTCTTCCATAACGGCCTTAATGCTTCCAGGAGCTAAGCCTTTAGGGGGCATAGTGTAAGCGAAGTTTCTGCAATACAGCCCTTTTAATTTTGACTACGTACTGCTACCACAATATCACCCCAGTGTACCAATAGTGGACTCTTGACTAGGCACGTATAGGTGTCTATATCTAGCGTGTGGTATGTAGTTGCATTCCCAGCTGTGCATGGGTATTAAAGTAGACGTCTGGAGCACGAGTGTAGAGGAGGCCGTATTGTGTAGTGGGTAGAGTAGTTGAATTATAGTGCGAGAATATGCATGAAAGGGGATGTGAGAGCCCAGCGTGGGTAATATTCATGGCTGAGATAATGTTGGTCCCCAAAGTCACGTTTTAGCCTAGTAGCCGTGCCGAGTTCGAGTAGAAGATGTTCCAAGATGAAGCCTCGTCAGATGCTTCTAGCTTTGTTAAATGACACCACGCTGCCAGGGTTGGGTACGCTACTGTTTTAGCTACAAGGGGCTCTGAGTCTAAGTTTACAGCGGCTCTCCCAGTAGCTTCTCTTAGTTAACCTAGTCGAGATCCTTAAACCCAAATCCCTTCCAGCCAGGTAACTGAGTATGTTGAGTAGTGTGCTATAGAAACGCTACTTTTTCCTCGGGGCTCCCACGGTAACGGTATATGTACTGCTACTATAGGTTGTTTACTGCGGTTTATACCACCCATTGACACTATATAGTCCGCTGGAGGAAAGTTTACACTATTCAGCCCTTTATCAAAGCATTTATAATCCTCGACACTATTATCTACGCTTGATCTGACCTCTTCCCCGCCCTAAAGGGCGAGAGTTCCCTTTAGGGGGTTCACTGGTTCCCCGCATCTATTCGGGTCTACATCTGTCATCTGCGGGGCAGTCGGGGTGGCCAGAGATCCCCCCATATAGTGTATTTGCCTAGTGGTTGCACTCCCCGCATCCCACATGGGCTTAGGGGCAACCACGACCACCAATAAACTCATCACCAAGGAATAATCAAAATAAGAGAGCTTATAAGCCTTTCTACTCATCCCCGCCTTAAAAGGCGAGGCTTTCAGTTGTAAGCTCCATGTTACATCTTCTCTTTTCTGATTTGTGATGGGTTCTAGTTGTAGCTTAGACTGAGCTCTTTTTAAGCCTTAGTAACTAGTAAGCGAAAAATTCATGAAAAAGCCTATCAAAAAGCACATGAAACACGTAATCAAACAAGTCATGAGACAAGTAGTCGAAAAGGTCATGAAAAACATAATGAAACAAGTCATGAAACAAGTCATGGACAGGGACAACTCGATCACTACACCCGCTTGATCAACACTACGGGGGAGTGTTTCAGGCTTTTATAATACATGTATAATACATTTTTAACACTTTCCATTTTCCATAGTGAGACAACCTAAAACACTTGGAGACTGGTTGTCCACCATAGGATGTGTATTGGTATGCATTAGCAAGTTGCATGATTTAGCCACGCAGCATTCTAACTCATTTCACTTGTTGAACAATGTTAGGTTTAACGTGCTCCTATATAGACCATACATAGGCTAAGCATGCGGGCTCGTCGTTGAAACTATAATTGGCGGATTCGACTTGTTAATGTGCTCTCCAGAGTAGTATACTCCACGACGAGAGAACAGCTAATACAATGACTGCGCCTACCCATGGCTGTCACAGGCATGTTTCAAGCGTGTTTCAGACTTGTCTAAGGCTTACACATGGTTCCCGAAGAAACACACCCCCATCATACTTCACCACGGGAGACTGTCCCATGCTTTCTTCACACTTGTTTAATACTAGTTTAACACATGTACCATCCACTCCAAAACACTCGGAAACCAGCTCTCCACCACAGACCAGGCATTGACGCACATTAACAAGTCGCGTGACTCAACCACGCTATACACAAACCCCCTTTTCCTCATTTCACCATGTTACACATGTGCAAACCCAACTCAGTGCTCTACACAATGCCAGGCGTGCAAAGTCCATCATCAAGTTCACTATGAAGCAGGGGTTAAACATGGACTAGAAGCCATGCTCGCAGGGTGCAAGTCAATCTACGAGTGAGACTAGAAGCCCTAGGAAAACCCCGGTAGCAAACAAGGCTTCAAGTAGGAGTAGGGCCTGGTAGAGGAGAGGTATATGGCTCTAAATCCCTGGATGCAACATGAGAAAAATAAGCAAGTTTAGAGAGTTATTGGAGAAGGGGTGGTCTATGAGCCCTCTGTACAGGGTTAGAGTATGTGTTAAGGAGGTTAAGGTGAACTGCACTATGGGCTATAAACTAGGCGACTGCTTCACTGTAGAGAGGTTCTACGTATCTGATGCGGGGAAGGGTATATGTATACACGCACTAAGCTCAATGCTAACACTGTTATCGCCACTCCTCAAAGGGGTATCAGCAAAAATTCTCGGTATAGGTGAGCAAGATGATTTAGGCTATGCTCAATGCCAAGACCCGGGAAAACTCTACACGTGTGGAGGATTGAAGAGTAGAAAGAATTAGCTCAAACAACTTCTAGTTTTTATATTGTCATGTTATCTAGTATTGCTTGTGTAGAATCTACGCGCTTTCTCATATGTTACCACGCCTGTCATATCGATTACTAATGCATTATCGTATACATCTGGTGGGATTAGCCTATATTCATTGTAGCCTAGGGTTACTATAACTGCATCGACTTCTTTCAGCTTCTCCATGGTCTCAAGGGCTTTGACTCCGCTTAGAATGGCCTTGGCTTTTTCAACGGCTTCCCTGTTCACATCGTGTATATACACTATCGCGTTCTTGGACAGCAACTTCTCGCATAGTTTTATAGCTGGCGAGTCCTTGACATCTGGTGAGTTAGGCTTGTATGAGACACCGAGCACTGCTATTTTCCTCCCTTGTAATCCGTTTAGCTCGCTGTCCAAGTGCTCGACAACCTTTTCTATTAATAGCTCGTTATAGTCGTGTATGTGCTTAACGAAGTCTAAGCCCGTCTTCTCCAACATGAATCTTCCAAAGGCGAGGGTGTCTTTTACTAAGCAGGGGCCTCCATACGGCATCCCAGGTAGTATATGGCTTCTACCTATCCTAGGGTCTAATCCAACAATACTCATCACCCTCCACGCGTCACAGTTATCTATTTGCCTGCAGAGCAGCCCAATCAGATTGCCGTAAACCGTCTTCAGTGCTAGGAAGACATTGGACGCGTACTTTACTAGCTCGGCCTCTTCGGGAGACACAGTATATATCGGTGGCTCATAGCCAACCCTTCGGTAAAACTCCCTGAACAAATCAACTATGTAAATGGAAGATCTCTCATCAATCCCTCCAACGACGACTCTAGATGGTCTAAGCACGTCCTCTAGAGCCCTGTCAGCTCTGAGGAACTCTGGGTTATGGGCGAAGCCTACTCGGTCGGGTATTGGTAGGCCTAGTTCACGCCTAGCGTATTCAGCTAGGGCCCTCGTGGTTCCAGGTAGCACAGTGGACTTTAATACTATGACCCTATAATTGAAGTGTGTCTTCCGCCAAACCCCGGCCAGGCTCTCCAATGCGGATACTACTTGCGACAAGTCCTGCAAACCATCAGGCTTTGTAGGAGTATTAGTCACTATGAACACTACATCAGCGTCCTCGAGAACCTCGTAGCTCGTTGACACTTTTAGTGAGCCATTCTGAATAACCTTCAATAACGCCTCTCCACCGAAACCATTAACTAGACCGTTCTCTATACTCTTAACCCTCTCGCCATCTATATCGACACCCCTAACCCTGAATCCATACATGGAAAAACCAAGTGCATAAGCCAAGCCCACATAACCCAGCCCCACTACTCCAATAACCCGTTCACGCCTACTCATAGCACAAGCACCCTTTCTCCCTTGTCTATAGTCGTAACCTCAACAACAATATCAAGCAACTTTAACTCGCTCCTCAAATACTTCGTGAAAGAGCTTTCAGAAGGGCTAGAGGATATTGAGAAGCTTGCCTGGCCATGAACATCACCCACAGCCTTACCAACAATTACAACTCTATCCCCAACACCATGAAGAGCAATGTTATACCTCAAAAGGATCACGTTTATAGGGTTAGGCTCGAAAGCGACAACTTTCCAACCATGTCTAGCAGCCAAAACGGTGTAGAAACCAATATGAGCCCCAACATCGACAAAAACACCGCGACTCAACGCCTTCAACAAACACTTAAATAGGCTTGAAGGTTTTTCTTCATACCTGTAAGCATATATGTAATACCCCGAACCATGTACCAGCATCGCTCCTACTTCACGGTTAAGGATCATAAACACGCTCCATGGCTTAAACTCGTGATATTTACGCATTAAAACCCTTCTAATGAAGCGAATAATGATTCTCCTCACAGGCCTTGTAAATAGGATAGATTTCATGTAATACATTAAGCCTTCGAGAAGGTGTTTCCTATACCTATTCACCATAACTAATCACATTCTCAAAGAACCCGACTAGTTTCTCCACCTCTCTCTGCGGATTAATTTTCTCATAGCTATGTCTAATAATCTCCTCTTTATCGAAATTCCTCTTTAAAACCCTCGCAACCTTCTCAGCAAGATCATCAACATCGCCAGCCTTAAAGATGTAGCCTGTAACACGATCAACAATAGTCTCGGGTAAGCCACCTGCAGAGCTAACAACAGCTGGAACCCCAAGCCTATTAGCCTCAACAGGTATTCTACCAAAAGGCTCAGGCCAAATAGAAGGCATAACAACCGCTCTAGCCCTATACATAAGCCTATAATACTCATCCGGAGGAAGCTTACCAAAGAAAATAACATTTCTCAAACCCATCCTCTTAGCCAGCCTCTCAACCCAAGAACCCCCACACCCAACCATATAAAGCTTCAGATTTCCAAACTCCCTAGGAACCTCCTGCCAAGCCTCCAACAATAGGTGGGGGCCTTTATCAGGGTTAGACCCAGAAGCATATAGGACATAGTCACCATAAGGTTCGTGAGGGTCTGGCTTAACATACTTTAGAGGCTCGGTAACAGGATTATAGACGATGCTAAACGGCTTGCTACTAAGGCTGGGTAAATGACGTACGTGAATTTCCCACAAGGCTTTAGAAACGCTTATAAATCCATCAATAGACTCTGCAACGCTATTCATTAGCCTAGACCGCCTAAAGAAATCGAGAGGACCCTTAACGAAGTCTAGTAACCAGTAGAGCCTAGCCCTAGCACTACTAAGCAAACCTATTTTTGCTAGCTCGAGGTTTATCCCCTGCTTACACCTAGTAATCCTCCAAGTAGAACACTTCTCAAGGCAAGGCTCTCTAAAGCCATATAGTGCACCCCACCACGGACAAATCAGTGCATAGGAGCGAACATGTGCGATTACGGGAATGTTCCTAATTTGCTTGATGAGTAGCGCGGACAAATACTCCACATCAGTGATCCAAGCGATGTCAGCCCATTTAATGAGATCCTTGGCGCTGTTCACGTCCATTACGGGGTAGCCACTACTAACCCTGCAGGGAGCATGATATACTCCTATCCCCATGGAAGTAGCATTAGAGGCGAAGTTTTCGTCGGCCCCGCTACAAACTAGGAGTTTCAAGTCGAGCCTTCCCCTGAGGCACTCCAGAAACTCCGATGTAGATATTTGAGCCCCACCAAACCCTAGACCATGAGCCAGTGCTAGAATTCTCATATACATCCAACTCTAAATATTAAGGTATTATATAGTAGCACCCAGCAGGTGTTTGGAACAGCTCGAGGGTCTATCATGGAAACATCCACACCTGAAGCAACCCTTCGTAAAAACCCTGATCGTACCCTTAAAAACAGTGAAATCGCCGACGTTGCCGAAACCGTGGAACAAGTTGAATATTTTCATTGCATCACCCAATATATACTCGCTCGTAAACTCCATTGTTGTAAACCAAGCTACAGTGATTATTGAGAGGAGTGAGAATAAATGCATCAAATTCCCCTAGAGCACGATGTAGATCGTCATATCTCAACCCCCATATTATTACTGAGCGTAAGTCTACTACTTTGACGCCTTGATTACTAAGCAAACCCGAGGTTACATCACTAAGGTTATTAACAAGGTCTATTCGGATTGTTCTAATAGGGGCTGATGAATCAAAGTACCGATAGTATATATCGAAAGGCGATGTAACAGTCACGTCATTTACAGAGTCCATATAGTTTCTCATATATAGGGATGCGCTGTCGAGAGGTATTGTTGCCGCTTGAAGAACAGGTCCTTCGTGGACTAGTAGGTACCCGGCAAGCGTTGTAAAAACAAGTGCTGCGACTACCACAGGTTTCCATGCGTTATTCAATTTTATTTTTAAGCTGTTTAACGATGAAATAGCCTTTATGAACAGTATTGTTATTGGTATGGGTAGCGAGATCAGCATTCTGTCAATAGAGTTACCTAAGCTTGCAGTAAATACTGTTGAAAGGAATACGATTCCTATGGCACCAGCTAACGAGGATGTGACGGCTTCCTCGTAACTTAATTTATTATCCAGCATTCTCCTAAACACATATATCAATGCTATCAGCGTTATTGCTGCAATCGTGACTTTATAGTAGTTTCTTAAGAAAATACCCATAAGTGGAAGAGCCTCTCTAATGGTTATAGAAGTTGATATTAATTCCCAGCCCATTACATGGTAAAGGTAATTAAAGAACGATGCTATTCCTGTTCTAACGGTATAATTGTAGTAATTATAAGTATTCCATGCTAACAATATTAATGCCACGAGGAGAAGATACGTTGGAAGGTATTTTGATTCAAACTCATACCTGCCTCCTCGAAGCCGTGGGAGGATCCTTAGGACGACCAAGAACAGCAACATTGATAGTGGCACTAGTTGAAATAGCGGATGTGAAATCGCGAGCGTAGTCGCCGGTATGAAGAGAGCAACAAGTTGGTGCTTGTTTCCACGTAGTAAGAGCAAAGCATAGAATATCAAGAGCATCTGTATTAGTGCGTAGAGCCTAGTGTTAGCATGAATAAATGTGAGTTCATTCCTGTTGAACTGTAGTAAGTTGAAGGCCATAATTGACGTTATAAGTGCGTATACTTTATTTCTAAACATCCTTTGGGAAGCTAGATATATTAATATCATTAGAACGAGCATTAATGTTGGGTAAAATACAAAGAGGTTGGCAACGCGTGTGTCTCTTATGCCTAGGACATTATATATCTCATATAGCATCAAGAAGAAGCCTGGGTATTCCTTTGGATACGGATAGTGAATCGAGTAAAGCTCACCATAGACGTCTAGCTCCCATATCTGCCCATGCAGGTAGACATCGCGTGCCCATGTATTGGGATAGTTAACCAGCGCTTCCATGACATATATGAATGGTATGAGTAGAACCCAGGTGAGCGTCAGCCTCCCTTCATCAACATTGAGTACAGCGATCGTGATATTGAAAAAGACGACGAGTAGCAACATGGGGATGGCTAGAACCGACGCATAGGATAAAATATCATAGTATACGGTGCTATGTAACTTTGAGAAATCGTACACAATGTTAAAGCCTAGGATAGAAAGCAGTAAAACATCTAGAATAGTTAGTAATGGCACCCTTATCCTCGAAACAGCTCTCTCTATGCTTCTGCGCATGCTATATTACACCTTCTATTAGCTCCATGAATTTTTTCTTGAAAGCACTCAATAGAAATATATGCGAGCGCTCAAGAGCCTTATCTTGCAACTCGAATAGTTCTCCCTCGTTGTTTATCACATGTTCTATGGCTTCTGCGAGCTCTTCTAATGTTCTAAAGCCTATTCCGTATTTGCCCCTATCTACTATGTCTATCCATGGGCCGCTTAGAGCGCCTCTATATACTATTGGTACATCGCGGAATAGCATTCCCTCTGCAATGCTCATTCCGAATGGCTCGAAGTGTGCAGTGCTGAGGATGATTTTGGCGGAGGTGTAGATATTGATAAGCTCGTCTTCTGGAATGTGCTCCATGAAGTGGACGTATCGCCGTAGCTCGAGCTCGTGGGCTAGGCTTATAAGCCAGTCTCTATACCATGGTACAAAATGGTGTGCTACAACGTATAGTCTGGGCACCGGCTTATTCCTCTTCTTTAACTCGGCAAGGACCTTTATAGCTTCACCGATTCTCTTATTTGGCTGTCCACCAACTATGATTACAGAGTCATTTTTAGGTTTCTCTATGAGTTTGGGTTGAAACGTAATAGGAGGGTATAGCACCTTTACGTTTCTTCTCCATAGAAGCTCCATGAAGGCCTTAGTTATTGTGGAGTTGGCTACGAGCTCTACCTCCTTGGGCGTGTCTTTGTAGTATATTACCCTCTTGAGAGTTGCATAGTAGAGCCTCGTCTTGTAACCCTGGTACTTCTCCAACCCAACCTCAACAGCGTCAACAGTGTTAAAGCGTACTCGGGCAACATATGGAAAGTGAGAGTATAGAACAATCTTTAAAACACTCTTAAATACCTCCTCGCCAAGTTTTGGTACATCATCGTGGATTATCAATAAATCAGGCAGGTTCTCTCTAACTAACCTCCTTATGTATGATGCTATGAGACCTACAGCTATTGGAAATGGAATTCTCGGACTCTCTCCAAAACCAAATAGGTAATTTAAGACTATTCTACCCTCTCTATAGAACCTTCGTAAATTAGTCCCGTGAACCCTATCCAGCTCCTCGATACGCCGACCACTAAGAGCAATTAGATGAACCTTCAAACCATGCTCTAAGAGTGTTTGAGCCATGTATAGAGCTACCTTTACACCTCCTCCACCACCAAACGATAGGCCAATATTTGGTGCTACTATGAATGCTCTTCGCATCTCTACTAACCCCTGTTCCTCAACTTCTCAAACATCTTAAGCAATCTCCAGGCAACAGCTGTATAAGAGAATCCCTCCCTCACATACTCTACAGTAGCAAGTTCATTAAACGAAAATGCTCCTTGCATCACCATCTCAATACCTTCTGCAAGATACTTAGGGCTCTTTCTTTCAATAACTATGCCACCGTAGGAGGGTATTAACTCAGGTATACCACCACTAGCATACGCCACCACAGGTCTGCCCATAGCCATAGCCTCCAAGACTACGGTAGGGCATGCGTCAGGATCTATTGAAGGAACTGCAACAAGGTCTGCCACGCAGTAGAGATCTCTAGTAGCAATCTTGTCTAAATGCCCAAGATATTTAACATCTTTAGATAACTCTAGCTTGTTTATCGATTCAAAGCAAAACCTAGGATAACCCTCTAATTTTTCTATGTCAAAGTGTCCCAGAGGGCCTGCAATGAGTAATTTGAACCTGTATCTCTTCTGTTTCAAGATCTTAGACGCTAATATCAGGTGGTGAAGCCCTTTCTCAGGGACTATTCGCCCAACAAATACTATCGTGAATTCATCTTCTACCCCAAATATCTTTCTCTTCTCCGTTTTCTCAGAAGGTTTGCATGGCTTAAAGAACTCGGTATCGATAGCGTTGTAAACTACGCCTATCTTATTTGGGCTAACTCTTAGAAGTTCGATTGTACGATGTTTAACGTGTTTGCTTACAGCTAGGTGAAGGTCGTATAGCTCTATGAGCATTTTATTTATTTTATTGGGCTTGGGCTCATTATGGAGGTGTCCTACAATAGCAATATCTCCTTTCTTAATGTATTTATAGATTAGAGGCGCAAATGATGTTGTGAAATAATGGCTATGTATAATATCTATTTTACCGTAGGCATCCTCGATTTCATTAAATAATTCAAACAGCTTCATAGATAAGTATGGGATATTACTGTTTGAAGGACTGATAGCGGCAAAGAACTTGCGTAGCTTACTTGCAATTGGCGTTGATAGGTTTATTACATGTATGTGTAACTTGCCGTAGTCTACATCACGGCTTTTCTCAACGGTTACTAGGTGAACCTCTGCACCCTGCATAGCCATAGCTTTTGAAATGCCGTAAACATAAGTTTCAATAGCACCACCTTTGTGTGGTGGGCAAGGCAGTCTATCTGTACACAGCTCGACAATGCGCATCATTAGGATGCCCCAATTTTTAACTCATCCTTCCCCTACTTCGTACTCTAGTGAGAGGAGAATATCTGAACTATCTTCCTGCCTATGTTATTTGTATCAAACTTTTTCAATGTAATACTTCTAAGTTTATGACTTAAGGACAGCACTTCATTAGAATCAAATGCACTTAGTTTTTTGATGATTTCGATTAATTCTCTACTATTTTGTGGTGTAAACATAAATGACTCGAGCATAGTGTCATCTAATAACTCTGGTACACCCCCAACTTTAGAAGCTACAGGTATTGTACCCAAAGCCATCGCCTCAACAACCGCATAAGGTAGTGGTTCCTCCCATATCGATGGAAATATCAAGGCCCATGCCCTCTCATGAAGCTTTAGAAGCTCATGATACCCCACTCTTCCAACAAGTTCAATCCTTAGCTTCTCATATTTGTTGTTCAATGTGTTTAGAATCTTTATGCTTTTACGGCTATATTTATTTGTTAGTATAAACCTTGCCTTGATCCCTTGCCTACCCAACTCCTTTATAGCCTTTAAGAGTATGTGGAAGCCTTTTACGTAGCTGTCTCCCCCAACATATAGAAATGTAGGTGTATCGTCAAGCTCTTTCCTTGGCTCAGCATTGATTATTTCTGGTGGTAGTGGATTGTATACAACCTCTATCTTGTCTCTAAGCTCTGGTGCTCGATTAGCTATTATCTCTGCTTGCCTCTTAGAGACGCAGATTACTTTGTCTGCTTGTGAAACCCATTTTCTGCTCTGTAGATACAATGTGTATGATAGGGGACAGAGTAATGTTCTTAGAATGCTTTTTTGAATGTGGAATTCGTGAAAGATAGCGTATCTAAATTCTTTTATTGTGTCTATGGCCTCTGGTTCGAGGTAGTATTTAATGGAACTGTATCTGATTGGTGCGTAGTTGTGGAGGTGCACTACCACTTTTAACCCATTCCTTTTTACTAATGGTATTAATGGGTATGCTGCTAAAGGTATGTAGAGTATATCGTGATTATTCAACATTTCCTTGAAACTCTTATCTAGTCCAAGCATCTCCATCTTAACCCATTTGACGATCCTATTCGATCCTCTTAGATAAGGAGCTACACAATACCTTGCACCGCGTATCTTCACAGGATTTTTTGTTCCCGTAACTACAGTAATACCAAAGTTATGTTTGGCAAGTATATCTAGAATGAGGTAAGTTGCTAGTTCAGCTCCGCCACCTTCAGGCCAAAAAAGCTCGCTAACAACGAGTATTGAAGCCATTGTTGATGCGCCTTATGTCGAAAGCACATCACAATTTAGGATCTCTCTAAGCAAATTCACCATATTTAGAACAGCATCTTTACATAACATAGCGTTTCGTGTTTTTAGGTGATTCGGTAACTTGTTTTCATAAATGATCTTAGCTATCATCTTAGCATATTCTTGCTCATTCCTAACTAGATATACCTTCACCCTCTCGATATGTTCCGGATTTAACCCAGCTATACTTGAGGGAGAAGCAATTATATCCAGACCTGCTGTAATATATGATAATGTCTTAATGAATGTGCCTGCCACATGACTAAATATCGGTGCAAGACCATAATCAGCTATTGCTAGTAATTCCTTTAACTTCTTATTTGGTACTACCCCTACCAGTTCTATGCTCGGATTTCTCACATATTCCTTCATGTCTTGCCAAGCACCTGTAATTATAAGCTTGAACTTCTCTGGCGGGAGCTTGTTGAAGACCTCTATCGTTATTTTTACTGCTTCCTCATTTGCTTTTCCTCTTCCACCAGCTAAAAGTATAAAGTAGGGTTTGCTGAAGTCATTACGCTTCTCTCTAAGCTTTAGGTACTCCTCTACACTATTGTAACATATGGGTATAGGGTTAGGTACAATAACGGTGTTTGTTATTCCAAACATTCTTTTCGCGTTTTCTAGATCTACGTGTGAGGGATACACAACGATATTTGATGATTTAAGCTGTAACTTATGCAATGCTAGGTAGAGACCATACCTTAGCAACTCTATAGAGTTTTCTCTCGATCTTAAGTGAAGAGTCTGAGCATAGTTTGCAAGGGGGTCATAAACAACGGTAGCATTCTTTACCCCGAGAACTCTAAGCATAAATGAGAATAGTGTCATAGAGCCAAAGACGAGTACACTCCCAGTATTCCTAAACAAGTTAATGAACTTTAACGCCGTGATGAACTCATCTATGTAATGCGTTAATTTTATTAATGGATTCAAATCGTAGTGATTACTCCATCTAACCAAACTTGAGATAGACCTATAGAACTTCCTAGGCACAGCAACGTAAGTAACCCCATCTTGTCTATGTACATAGTAGGAATCTACAAGAGCACTAAGATTAACCGCAACAACTTTGTGGCTCTCCGCAAGCTTGGCAAGTATCGTATGTATCCGTACATCATCTCCAGACTTCGTATCCCAAGAACTATTATAATATGTATACGCAAGAATCCTCATAGTTACCTCAACTCCTCGTAAACTACGTTATATATTGTGTTTTTATGATTCAACGCTTAGTGATAAACTCTATCACTTTACGATATTTTTCCGCCAAACTGTCCCAGCTAAACAATTGCCTAAAGCTCTGCGAATAATTGATTAGAACTCTTCTTACTCCTTCCTTATTTTCAATTATGAAAAATAGTAGTCTCTCTAGCTCTTCAGAGTTATTATAAAAATATACTCCTTGCTTGTACCATAGCTTAAATTCTGCTATGGTTGTTGTTATTACTGGTACTCCGCATGCTAGTGCTTCTGCTATTTTGAGTGGGGTGACATAGTTTTTCAATATTTTTGCGTAAGGAGCTATCACTACGTCACTTGCATTTATAAATATAGGTATTTTTTTGTATGGTTGTGGAGGATAGAGATAAGCACACTTATCTAGGTCAAACTTTCTTATGTAATTCAATAGTGCTTTGTAACTATGACCTGCATGTGAGATTCCCACTATCAGTAACCTGATGTCGAAACGCGCTCTCATCTTACTTACTATCTTTAGTATTGTAACGATATCGACCCATGCATCTAGTGAGCCGTACAAAAGTGCTAAGTAGTAATTGTCCTCTAATCCAATTGCTTTGCGCGCGAGTTTTTGATCCATGGGCTTAAAAATATCTGCATCTACACCGTTTGGTATTACGTAGATAGGTATAGACCTCGATTCTATGATTTGACGTATTAGGAGCTTGAATGTGTGGGAATGAGTTATAATAGCATTGCTATTTAACAGGGCTTGCTCAACTATTGCCTTTACTACTGCTTCGACGATAGCTCCATGTTTATAGTATGCTGTTGCTGATTGCGGGAAGTAATCGAGGAAATCGTAGATGTCTGGAATACCATACTTTTTGGCTAGTTTAGTCGCTATTAGACTGGGTAGTATGTTTGCGTGTATAATGATATCTATTCCTTCTTCTTTAATCACACGATGGATAGCGTTATAGACTTGCGTAGCGTTTATGGTGTAATACATGCTCAAATCTTTAACAGGTATCGCGTTGGGTATGGGCACCTCAACTGCTTTAAGGCTTCTCTTAACATTTCCAGCTAATGGATGGTTAATGTATGAGAGGAGGAAAATCTCATATTTTTCAGCAAGCCTCATAGCTATATGGTAGAGCCTGTTAGGTATAGGATGCCTCAGCAAATCATTCGGAGGAACAATTAGCACCTTCATACATTATATCTCCTGTAGCAAGCCTTAGGGCGTTGTTGATAGCAAAGGACTTACCCCTCCTAACATTCTCTTGAATCAGCTTAGCCCTAATATCTCTATGATCAGCAATCCACTCTTTAACGACTTCTAGTGTTCCATCAGTACTCGCAGAGTCGACAATAATGATCTCCGCGAGGTTCTTCGGGTAGTCCTGAGAGGCAATATCATCCAGCTTCTGCCTGACCAGCTTCGCCTCATTATATGTCGGTACAATAATAGACACCCTAGGCTTATACTCAGGATCACTCCTCACATCCCAGAGCTTGTTCAGCCACAGCTTCTTCAAGTAGTAGAAATATACTAGTGGAAAGCCAAAGTGTAGTAGTCCTAGCCCGATCGCTACAATTAACAACGCATCGAGATGCATAGCGGGTCTAGGCTATGGTGGCCTTTCCTCCTTGAATTTCTCGCTTGCTTGTTCTCCCCCTACTCCCCAGTTCTCCCTGGGTACTTCGTGTATTACTACCTCCACTGCTTGTTCAGGTATTCCGAGCTCCTCGAATACCTTTGTTATGCCCTTGATTATTTTCTCCTTAGCTTCTTTTGATATCCCGCTCCACATGTAAACGTGGACTATGGGCATGGTTGTCACTGTAATTCTATGATTGTATTGATTGCTTTAATTACTTAGTGTTTCTCGTATCGCGGTGTTTGTTTCCATGTTCTCTTTTACTTGTGCCACTAGTATCCATGGGTGCTCCTTGTCAACCGGTTTTATGTCTGATAAGCACTTGTACATGGTGGTGTTTGTGTCCGGTGTCTTCACGGCTACTAGTACTATCTCTTTGGCCCCTGTGGACTCTGCGATCCTGCATACTGTCTCGTTTGTAGCATAGTTCACCCAGATAAGCCTCGACGGGTCGGGGTTTCTAATTGCTAAGTGCACGTATCTAGCGTAGTCTGGATGCGCCACTATAACCGTGCTTCCTGTGAAATCATTGTTCTTGAAGAAGCTCATTGTCTCAAGCAGCTTGCCGTCAGCTGGTGCAGGAGTCAGCGTTGAGGGGAATTCTCTCAGTGCACGCGTGTAGTCGAATGACCAGTTGTAGCCGTATGTGAAGGCGAGGCCTGGTAGTGAAGCGGTAACCAGGTATAATAGTGTAATCCGCTTGTTTCTCATGGAGTCAGCGAGCCCTATAATGCTCAGAGTGCTCGCTAATGGTGCAACACCAATCAAGAACCTGTACCAGGTGGCAACGGATGAGTAGGGTGCTATGAGTGGTGATAAACCAGCGAGAAGTAGGACTGTTACAGTGGATGCAATATACGGCTTCCAGTGCTTAGCGAGAGCTATGAGTACTAGTGGTAGTGTTACACCATAGCCTGCCACGAGGTATGAGACTACCTGAGAGTGCTCGAAGCTCACTGTTAACCCAGGTGGTAGCACACCGACTGCTTTAATGAAACTGTATGGTTTACGCCAATACCAGGTCTCCAGCAGAGCGTTAACCACAGCCCCCGTTAACCCGGTGAACACGCTGTGCCTGCTCCTCTTCTTCAACCCGTGATACATTAGCACTAGTGATAGAGTGAAGCCAGCTAGTCCTGTGACCTCGTGGCTTATCCCGCAGTCTCCTCAACTCACCGTACACTGATATAAGGGAGAGTATTGTTGAAGCCCAGACGAAGTAGTCATAAGTCACTTTACCCGTCAATAATGGATTGTAGCGTAGTAGACCAGTAATCATTAACACAAGGGACAGCACTGATAACAAAGCGTTGAATAAACTTGAGTACATTAAACACTTAATGCAAAGACCCTTATTCATTGCTGTAACCACGCGTAAGACGAGGTGAGTATACTTAACGCGGGCTTAAAGCCCCAGACTACTGGCACATCCCAATACTGTTCTCCAACAAATATACTCCTGCTACTTGCTGGGATCTCGTGAATACAGTGCAGTATCATGTATCGAGTCAATGTATTTATATCCCTGTATTACATTATTGTTTTACGGGGTCTACGTGTCTAGTGTTATATGTGTTAGAGTTCCCAGGGAATTGAGAGAGAAGATGAAGAAGTTTAGCAGTGTCAACTGGAGTGAGTTGATAAGGGGCTTCATCGAGGAGACTGTTTCTCGCTTGGAGGCTGAGGAGTTGCTTAGTAAGATTGAGAGAGATCTTGAAGACGTCCCTGAGCTCCCGGCGGGAACCGTCTCTAGGTGGATTAGAGCTGACAGAAATAGTCATTGACTCCTCTATTCTAGCGAAGTTTATACTGCGAGAGAGTGGCTGGGAGAAAGTAAAGGACATTATATCTAAGAGGCCATATACACTCGAATTAGCAGTTAAAGAAGTAGTTAACGCTATGTGGAAGAGAGTCACGCTAATTAAAGACATAAGCGTTGAGAAGGCTTTTGTGCTATTGAGTGATCTATTGGAGTTAAAGAAGAAGCTACTCGTGGTCGAGCCACAAGACTGGTATCTAAGCCAAGCACTTGAAATATCTATTAAAGAAGAGATCCCAGTATACGACTCACTATTCATTGCACAAGCAATAGCTAAACAAGCCACATTAGCATCATCTGATAGGAGGCAGTGCGAAGTTGCTGAAAAACTCAATGTGAAAACCCTCTGCATATAAGGTAACTCACTATATCTTCCAGCTATTTCCACCTGTTCTTCATCAAGCAGCGGATTATTACACTAGTATTAGTATTCGCGTAGACCACTCCAACCTCTTTCACTGCTTCAACACTACTAAAGCCTGTGGCGCTCTCGCCTTAAACTCTTCAGCTCTTGTAATCCTCACTATGCAGTCTACAAGCTCTTCCTCGAATAGATCCATGTTTCCAGCCACTTAACGATTATGGGGATCCCGGGAAACCCCTTCTGCAACTCTAGATTCACCTCTAACGCTTTTCTAGCGTTCTCATTCAGTGTAATAATGTACATCAAACCCCAACAAGAGAGACCACTTAGCGTTCACCATGGTCTTAGCGACTAAGAAGCTTAGAGCGTAGTGTGCTATCAAGTCTGGCATAATGGTGATCTACTCTCCTATGATTCTTTGGGAGCCCTCTTCACGGCTTCCCTATGTAGTGGCGTCTGTCAAGAAACATACCTGCCTATACCCAGCACGAGATCTCTCTCGCGGGTGGAGGTGTATCGATCCACTGATACTTCAACCTCCTATGCATACAATACACTGCTAGGTTTAGAGGTCTACAGTCTCCTTTACCTCTGAGAATATCCTCTACCCGAGGACTCTCCACATTAATGGTAGATTCAGGTAGCCTACGCCGAGTGTTATGAGTTTCTTCAGGTCTCCGAGTGCTTCCCTTAACCCCTGCCTGAGGGCTACTAGTACACCGTAGTATACTGCTTTACCCCTTAGAGTGGAGAGCTCTATTTCAAGGAATAATTCGCGGAGAATACTCAGTAATACAGGGGATTTAACGACTCGGAGAGCTCTGGAAGCGTAGAGTAAGGCTCTGGATTCTCTTCTAAGCTTCCACCAGGCATTACTCCTCAAAGCTTTCCTGAAATAGTGATCCACGGTTTCACCAGTTACTCTCACGGGTACAAGGAACCTGGACACAGTTCTCTTAGCTAAATCAACGGCTTCCCCTCCAACACTCTCGCCGAATGCTCGACACCAAGCACTAGTAATGAGCATCAAGCAAATCACGCCTAGTTGAATTCATATGAACACTGAGTTAATAAACCTTACTTAACTATTCCAGCATACGTACACGTGGCCTTTACCCCGAGTCCCGAGAAGGATAGGGGTAATGGGCCGGAGACCCGGCCCGGGATTGAAGCCTCAGGAAGAGGGAATGTAATCTCAAACCTCCCCGCACTAGCAAGAACCCTTGCCATTCATGGCGGGGAGGAGGTCAGTCATTGATCCCGGCTTGCTTCAATAGAAACCTGTAGAGTGTACCCCATATGTATTCATCTACGCGTAGCTTGTTCTCGAAGTTATTCATGTTAGCCCAGTCCGTGAAAGCTTTCTCTGTTTCCTTATTCCATTCACCTGTTACATCTCCCTTATAGAACCCGAGTCTCCTCAAGGCTGTTTGAACGCTTCTCGCTACATCTTGTTTTCTGACA
This sequence comes from Desulfurococcaceae archaeon, assembly GCA_023269825.1. Taxonomy (GTDB): domain Archaea; phylum Thermoproteota; class Thermoprotei_A; order Sulfolobales; family Desulfurococcaceae; genus UBA285. The sequence goes on along the minus strand of JAGDWI010000001.1, from coordinate 651,804 downwards.
ACGTCCGAGGGGTTCTCTCTGTTTAGTAGTGTTAAATCCCATATCTCGAATATTCTCCTCAACTCCTTAACGGGCTCAGGGTGATCATCAACTCTTAGATCAACATACTTATCCGTTAAACCCAAGTAGCCTCCTTTCTCTCTGAGCACTATTACCGCAGCGGACTGCTTCCCCCTCTTATCGCCGCCTGCTCTATCACCTGCTTCAAGAGCACTCAGTAGCTTATCAACTAGTTCTCCTCTCGTTGATTCAAATGCTTTAGCCATGGCTTCAAGGACATCTGCTCCCGTCAAGATATTTCCCTGCACACTGTAGTAGTTGCCTACAATGTGGCCTGCGTAAGGATAACACTCTTTACCCGTAAACGCTGCTGCTTCACCCTTCGAGTCAACGATCCCCACTTGCCTATGCTCTCTCAAAGGGTCATCACTTAAGAGTGCTTCGAGAACACTCCTAGCACTCATCCCTTTCTCCAGCAGCATTAAGCCTCTGGGCCCGTAACTAGGGTTAGCTAGTGCTTGACTAGCAATAGCTCCCACTCTCGCTTTAACCCATGGTACAATGGCCCCTGATGCAATGAACTTCGATGCAACAGCGACACCTAGATCACCTTTCTCAGGGTCAAAGCCCACAATCGAGTATGTTGCCAACATGTACCTACTCGGTTTCCTCAATAACATCACCATTTATATTACTAATGTGGGATGAAACTATAAATATTTAAGTAAACAATACGTGGACAACATATAAGTTAATCCACAGTGGAGATTAGAGCAGTGAACACGAAAAATTTAAAAACTCCGCGCGCTATACTGGAATCAGTATAAAGGAGGATAATATGTCGTTCCCACGTAAAACCCTAATACCAGTAGTGGTAATACTAGTAGTAGCTGTTGTTGCAGCAGCATTATTCCTCGTTAAGCCACCTGCACCTCAGCAAGCCGAGAAGAAACTCGTAGTGGGGACAACATATGACCCTAAGACACTGGATCCAGCACTCGCCTACGATATAGCTTCAGCAATGGTTGTACAGAACATTTACGACCAATTACTAGGCTACAAGCCGGGGTCAACGGATCTAGCTCCCAGGTTAGCTGAGAGATGGGAAAGCAGTGAAAACGCTACAGTTTGGACATTCTACTTGAGGAGGAACGTGAGATTCCATGATGGAACAGAATTAACGGCTGACATAGTCAAGTACAGTATTGAGAGAGCTAAACAATTGCAGGGTCCACCAGCATTCCTACTAGATGTAGTTGATAGAGTTGAAGTAGTAGACAAGTACACTGTTAGATTCGTGCTCAAGTACTCGTTTGCACCATTCGCGTCTCTAGCAACATTCACAATATTCTCCCCTGTTCCACCCAATGCAACTAATCTCGAGGAAAACCCTGTTGGAACAGGGCCATTTAAGTTAGAGTCATGGAAGAAAGGTGAGCAAATAGTTCTCACAGCTAATAAGGATTACTGGAGAGGCCCGCCGAAACTAGACAAAGTAATAATTAAAATATACCCTGACCCAGCAACATTGAGAGTGGCTCTTGAGAAAGGAGAAGTAGACCTAGCTCTCGGAATACAGCCACAGGACGTTGAGGCTCTCTCAAAGAACCCGAATATAAAAATGGCTTCAATAGAGGGACTCGTAATAGAGTATCTTGGAATGAACCAGAGGAGGGAGCCATTCAATAATACCTTGCTCAGAAAAGCAATAAATTACGCTATCGACTACGATTACATATTGAACGTGGTTCTAAGAGGTACAGCTTCAAGGCTATATGGGCCTCTGCCACCAGCAGTATTCGGCTACGACCCCGACGTGGAGAAGTACGGGTACAAGTACAACGTGGAGCAAGCTAGGAAACTCCTCGCGGAAGCAGGGTACCCTGATGGAAAAGGATTGAGGGAACTAGAGTTAATTATAAGCTCCTCTGAGAGAGCTGAGAGAAAAGACGTTGCAGCAGTAATACAGAGGAGCCTCAAGGAAATAGGGGTGAACGTTAGAATAGTTGACCTTGATTGGCCGAGTTTCCTGGATAGATTATTCAACCACGATTTCGACATGTACATGGTTGACTGGTTCCCAGACTACGTTGACCCAGATGACTGGGTGACACCGCTGTTTTCAAGCCAGGGGTTAAACATTGACGGGTACAATAATACGCTGGTTGATCAACTCGCTCTTAAAGCAAGGCAGACGGTGGATCCAGGTGAGAGACTGGAGATATATAAGCAGTTGCAGAGGATCATCGTGGATGATGCACCCTGGGTCTTCCTATACGTACCTAAACTATACGCATTCATGCAGAGCAATGTTGAGGGATTCACACTGTACCCAGCATACTACATTGACTTCTACCCAGTTGACAAGGTTTAAGGGTGAAGAGGAACCCTATGGCTAGAAACATACTTCAATATGTTTTTTACCGGTTGCTTCAATCAATTCTCTCTGTTTTCGGCGCAGTAGTAATAGTGTTCATTCTCTCAAGAGTGCTTCCAGGTAACCCAGCTGCAGCGATACTTGGGCCTAAAGCAACACCTGAAAACATTGCGAGAGTAACCAGGGAGTGGGGCCTGGATAAGAGCTACTTGGAGCAATTCATAGTTTACTTCTCGAGGCTAATACGCGGTGACCTAGGGGACTCCTACATAATGGGCTACAATGTAAGCAGACTCATAGCTGAGAGACTTCCAGCATCACTTGAACTAGTGGTGTTTGCTTTCGCGCTCTCACTGGTAATAGGGGTTACTCTGGGGGCACTAGCCGCGAGGAAACACGACACGAAGCTAGATTTAGCTCTGACATCGCTGTCAGTTATGGGTTTCTCGTTCCCCACGCTACTACTAGGAGTCATACTGCTAATACTCTTCGGAGTAAACCTTGGTTTACCCGTGGGAGGCCGACTCGACGCTAGGTTCACTGTGAAAACTTACACGGGCTTAATGCTCATAGATACTCTTCTAAATGGGAACATTAACGCGTTCATAGATGCATTCATGAGGATTATACCGCCAGCGTTAACTCTCGCAATACCTCTCAGTGGTTTACTAGTTAAACTCACGAGAAACAGCGTGCTTGAGGTAATGAATCAAGACTACGTTAGAACAGCTAAGATGAAGAAGCTCCCGGAGAAGGTGATAATGTATAAGCACGTGATGAGAAACGCGCTTATACCCATAGTGACTATTGCTGGCTTATACTTCGCGGTGCTAGTAACAGGAGACGTAGTCGTTGAAACCATATTCGCTTGGCCTGGTTTAGGTAGACTCGTGTGGGAAGCTGTTACACTGAGGGACTACATGGTTATACAGGGCTCTGTTCTCCTAGTATCCATAATATATATAACCGTGAACCTCATAGTTGACACTCTCTACGTGTACATAGATCCCAGGATAAGGGGGTAGAGATGATTGACTCCACTAGTAGAACTCTACGCGAAGTATTAATGGTTAAGAGAGTAAGGTACGGTGTAATCATTCTCCTCTCATTTCTAGCGCTTAGTTTAATCGTGGTATTTTTCTCGCCTTTCCAGTATGATCAAATATCCTACAACGTGCATTACCCCCCATTATCACCCAGTAGCGTTAACTGGCCATACATAATGGGAACAGATAACCTGGGTAGAGACGTATTCACTAGGACATTCTACGCTTACATACTTGACACTGGCTGCGGCTTAGCAATAGTCTCATTATCGGGTTTAATAGGATTAATCATAGGATTAATATCAGGTTACCTAGGCGGATTAGTTGACTTAGTTCTCATGAGGATCATGGATATAGTGATAAGTATACCTGGCTTCATGCTCGCCATAGCGATAGCAGCTGTACTAGGGTCAAGCATTGTGAACGCAGTGATATCAGTAGTCATAGTTACAGTACCCATATACGCGAGACTTGTGAGAGGAATGGTTTTATCAGTAAAGGAGAGCTTATTCGTGCTCGCAGCTAAGGAAGCTGGGTTAAGCACGGTGAGAATAATTGTTAAACACGTGTTGCCTCAAGTTACACCAATATTTATAACTCAGTTGACAATGGAGTTAAGTAACGCAATAATCTATATTGCTGCACTAAGCTTCATTGGTTTAGGTGCACAGGAGCCAGTGCCAGAATGGGGGTTAATGATAAGTACAGCGAGGAGATATGTGAGGGAAGCATGGTGGCCTGCAGTGCTCCCGGGGCTAGTAATGTTCCTCACAGTGCTATCCTTCAACCTCATAGGTGATGGTTTAAGAGACTACTTGGATCCAAGGAAGAAGCTAAGCGTGAGGGAGACGAGTTGAAGCCGCTGGAAGTAAGAAACCTTACAATACAGTACTTAACGTATAGAGGCTGGGTGGATGTCGTAAGCAACGTTGACTTAGACATCGATGATAAAACGGAGATACTAGCAGTAGCTGGGGAATCAGGGTGCGGTAAAACAACGCTGGGGTTAGCGATAGCTGGCTTACTGCCACCAAACGCTAGGATAACAAGTGGATACATTAAGATATATGGTAAAAACACGGAGTCATCTAGAGTAGCAGTGATATTCCAGGATGCATTAACGAGTTTAAACCCTATTCTAACCATTGGGGAGCAAATAGCTGAGATATATGTCCACCACTTCTCCATGACTAGGAGTGAAGCACTAGAGGAAGCAAAGAGGAAGCTGAGCGAGGTGGGGTTACCTGATTCATATGTGAACAAGTACCCTCACGAGCTCAGCGGTGGAGAGAGACAGAGAGCATTAATAGCGATGGCTATAGCTCTGAAACCCGAGCTAATAGTAGCTGATGAACCAACAACAGCGCTAGATGTGACGACTCAAGCCAAGGTACTGAACATGTTGAGGAGCATTGTTAAAAACCAGAGTATCCCCATGGTGTACATAACTCACGACTTAGCTCTAGTAGCCCACGTAGCTGACAGAGTAGCCATAATGTACGCTGGCCAAGTAGTAGAGTACCGTGATAAGTACTCATTGTTCAATAAGCCGCTGCACCCATATACTCGTGCACTATTAGACTCATTGCCGAGAGTTGACGTGGAGGTTAGAGAACTACTGGCGATAAAAGGAGAACCACCACTACCAGGGGTCTTCGCGAAGGGCTGTAGGTTTAATCCAAGGTGTCCACAAGTATTCGACAAATGCCTAGTTGAAGAACCAGGCCTCAGAGCCGTAGATAATGGATTAGTGAGGTGTCATCTCTATGCATAGCGATATCCTGGTGAAAACAGAGTCCCTTAGAAAACACTACGAGGTGAGAAGCAGGCTCCTGAAGAAAATAGTAGGCTATGTGAAAGCAGTTGATGGAGTGGACTTAGATGTGAGGAAGGGTGAAGCACTGGGACTAGTAGGGGAGAGTGGTTCAGGGAAATCCACCTTGGGCCTCCTACTAGCTAAACTCATTGAGCCAACGAGTGGAAGATACTTCTTCAAAGGAATGGATGTAACGTGGAGTTCGCCGCGGATTCTCAGAGGGAAAATAAGAGTTGTTTTCCAAGACCCATACTCAGCTCTAAACCCCAGGCTGAAGATCAAGGATAGTTTAATAGAACCATTGACGACTCTTAAATATAATGATAGAGAAGCACTGGAGAGAGCCTCCGAGTACTTGAAGCTCGTAGGGTTAAGTAGGGAACACCTCGAAGTATACCCCCACATGTTGAGCGGTGGCCAGAGGCAACGAGTAATAATAGCGAGAGCACTGATAACGGAACCAGAGTTCATTGTTCTCGATGAACCAACATCAATGCTCGATGTCTCTACTCAGGCACAAATACTTGAACTACTGAAGAACATTAAGGAGGAAAAAGAAATAACATACTTATTCATAACACACAACTTAGCTGTAGCGAGATACATATCGGACACTATAGCCATAATGTTCGCTGGCCAAATCATGGAGATAGGTGATAAAAACGCGATCTTCACTAAACCACTACACCCATACACGAGGAACCTTCTCTCAGCATACCCTTCACCAGACCCATTGAAACCATGGCAACCAGAGCTACCTGAGGACACAGGTAACACGGGTAAAAGAAATGAGCAGGGATGCAAGTACGCTAATAGATGCATGTTTAGAAGAGACGTGTGCTTTAGATCAACACCAGAGCTCATAGAGGTTGAAAAAGATCACAGAGTTAGATGCCACTTATACAGATTATAGAAATAAGGAAACAACGTACAAGTATTATTTCACTCGAGTAAACCAATATTTGAAGCACCTCTAAACCTGTAATACTCGTAAACACTAGTTCTAGGAAGTAATGGGGATTATGCAGTGCTATGTGAACCTAATTACTTGCTTTGTTTTCATCGAGTTCCCTTATTTCCCTCATAGTCTTCATCACTCTGATCTCGAATCTCTTTAAGTATAGTGCTAGAACTGCGAGCAGTGAGCACAGTACTCCTAAACCACTAAGCGTTATGCCTGCTAGTGCTCTGACATGGTGTACTACACCGTAGTATAGCCACCTGTATAGAACGAATATGTCTAGGTATAAGCCCGGGATAAGCATTAGTGCTCCAAGAGCAAATATCAGGAATACTGGGCTATACCTCCAAGTTAATCTAACCATGTCTAATGCTATTTTGAAACCATGTCTAACTCCGAGTTTCTTTCTACCAACGCGTTTCCTGTAGCTTATGGGTACCTCGGTGACTCTGAAACCTGTTGAAGCAGCGTGTGCAATAATTTCTGATTCAACGCTGAAACCAGTGAACTCGAAGCCTATCTCCCTCAGTAGCTTTCTCCTAGCTGAGTACATTCCACTGAGTACATCACTCAACTTAACGCCGAATAGTATTTTGAAGAACAGTGAGAGAACCTTATTACCCAGCTTAAACAATACACTCTGAGAACCCTTCTCCAAGTACACTCTCGAGCCAATAACTAGATCATACCCATTCTCAAGCTGCCTAAGTAGGTCATGTATGTGCCTCGCTGGGTAAGTGTAGTCGCCATCCATGAATACAATGCACTCGCTACCAGTGTTCTCAACACCTGTTTTAACAGCCATTGCTTTACCTCTACCCTCCTGGAGTATAACTCTGAAACCCATTGACTCAGCAATCTCCCTACTACCATCACTCGAGTACCCGTCAACAATTAAAACCCTCTCCCTTGGAACACCGCTCTCCACCAGCTCCCTTAGAACAATTGGTAGAGCCTCAGCTTCATTTAAAACAGGTATAATCACAGTGTAATCACTGCAACTACCCTCACTCAACTCAGGAACCCTCCTCACTGGATATTAAACAAGGTTTAATATTTATAAATAGCATCAAGCTTGATCACGAGTCAAATAGTCAACTATACACCCGCTGCAAGGCGACTCCACTTGTTTAAACACGCTTCAACACCGTTAATTCAACCACAGTAACTGAGCGTGATCCAGGTTAACACTTATAGAGAGATCGAGGATAAACACTCTGCTGGTTGAACTCGATTACTTCGCCAATAGTTAATGGTTTAACTTGTCCAACTAGTTGGATAAGGTGAATTAACTTCGAAACGTATTTATAACACTATTAAGTTATATTATAATCAAGGTGCCTAGTCATCATGCGTGTTAAAAAGGGGTTTTTGACTGGTCAAGCTGACTTATTATCAGTTATGATTCTCATAGCTACGACTATAGTTGTTGGTGTGGGTTTCCTTGGTTTACTCTACCCTAGTGTAATGGACCTCGTATCCCGCAGCGAGCTTAGATCAACACTCTACAATGAGCAGAGTTTACTCGTACTGTATAGAGAGTATGAGAACGATACACAGGTATGCATAGGGTTTCTCAGAGTTGAACCTGGTTTTGTAGCTTACGCTTTAGCACTAGTTGTAGGAGGCCAGGTCAATAACTCAGCTATAAGCTTCCCATTATCAAGTGTAACTAGTCCAGGTGACTCAGTAGTCTACACGAAAACCTACTGCTTAATCAACGGAGACTACTACCCATGCGTTGAGAGAATAAATAGAGTCGTCTACGTACCATACGATATACTAGACAACTACATTGCGAAAGGATACCCTGGTTTAACATGTATATCTAAGAGCGCTTTAACAGGGGAGGCTTCACTAAGAGTATTCATTGTTGCGAAAGGTGACCTATATGAAGTTGGAAGAGTTGACATCAATGAGTAAACCTAATGGTGGGAGGAGAATGAGAGGTCAATCCGAGGTAATAGGTGGAGTAATAGTTTTAACAGCACTCATCATAGCAATGGGTTTAGTGTTCACGAATCTAGGTAAACTATCATCATCCTCGATAACAGGGATATCTATGAGAGCAGCTTTTGAAACAGAGAAATCATTCGAGAAAATACAGGCAACGAGAACAAGTGGGCAATGCAGCGTAAAGAACACTGGAAACACACCAGTAACAATTATTAGAGCCTGGAGTAACTCGCAACCAATAAACTTATCCAAGATCACGCTTAACCCAGGTGAATCACAGAGTATTCCCTTAGTGGACTTCATTGTGACATCTAGAGGAAACGTTTTCCCATGCACAACGCAGCAGCAAACAATAAACATAAATGCAACAGGACCATTCACCAGTGAGCAAGTATTAAATAGCACTAGGATAAAGAACGGACTAGAGAACCAGTATGTATATGCAAACATCTCGTCGAGCACATATGCTGTTGTCTACAACTACACGAATAAATGGTATTGCAGTAGCCTAGTAGATAAAGCAATTCCACTTAATGTAACACCCAGTATAGCGGACTCGGACGCCGATGATAACTCAGTAAACGAGCTAGTAGTAGTCAACGCTAACAAATGTTCAAGTGTTAATAGTGGTACTGGGCCATGGGGGGATAATAATGATAATAATTTTAAAAATGCTACAGTAAAGCTTGTTTTAAAGCTTGTTTTAAAGAACGTTATAGATGTGACCACAAATGAGACAGATACTTTGACAATATATTTCAAATTAATAGTAACAACTGAAAAAGGTGGTGAGTCGCAACAGTTATCTGTATACCCAGTTATCACGTTAAATGGAACAATAGTGATATCTTCACCTGCAACTACTACAGCGGTTGGAGCTAGGCAAGACTTAGTAAACATCTTTGGCTCAACAGTGATCCCGGTTAAAGCCTTCGGGTTGAATTTAACCACAGGCACTTATGACCTAATACTAGAGTTCACAATGTCTGGTCAAAGCATAAAAATCAACAGCATTAGGTTAGAGTACATAGCAGTAGTGGGTAATGGCGTAGTCTTCTCAACTCCTTGGACCAAATAGGATTTTCCAGCGTTTTCCACCAATCTTTACTCTCAGCGCGTACACGGCCCAGTCCCATTTATCTCTTGAAACTACTCGTGTTAGTGCGAAGTAGATGTTCCCGTCGTCAGAGTCCATGGAGCCTGGGACTGCGGCAAGTGAGCCGGGTTCTTTCATGAGCTTAGCTGAATCAACTGTGGATGTTAAGTCGTTTCTCAACACGTAGACTTCGCTACCAGCTATTACGGTAACGTACCTGCCTAGTGGTGATTTCTCGTCTCGCGACGCGTGCACTTTCACGCCTGGTACTTCAATCGTTTTCAATAGTTCACCACTCGCAGCGAGCTTAGCTAGCCTATGCCCGTCAACAGCGTAGTATGAGCCCTCAGTATCCACTGCTAATCCCAGCACGCTTCCCTCAACTCCTGGTTTAATGGTTTCAGCGTTCTCCAGATCCTTGTCGAGTAGTACTAGTAACCACTTCAACTCTTCCTCGGAATTAATGAAGCCACCAACAGCTAGCTGGTTCACTTTGCTATTGTAGACTACAGCGTACGCTCCCGCACCAGCACCACCAGCACTCTCCGTGAAAGCTTTCTCAACAACCAGCTCATCCAGAGGCACTTTAACCACTGAGAGAGCTGTTGAACCACCCGGGTTGATATTGGAGCCAGCTACGTACAAGTCCTTGCCCACGATCACAGCTGAGAATGGTGCTAAGCATGGTTCTTTAAAGTCAGTTCTCCTATGGATCTTTAAGTCCCTGTCGAAAACAATTATGCTCCAAAACCTACTCGTGTAGCCCACAGCGTAAATGAAGCCACCCATGGAGGTACAGGTTGTTAAGGCTGCCAATGGATAACCCTTCTCATCAACCCATGAGGCAAGAAGCTTACCGTCACGGGAACTATAAGATTCAACTCTAAACCTCCCAACACCGTAGCCAAGTGACTCATCGAAGCCGACAGCGAAGACTCTACCACTAGATACGCAGACACTGAAAACAACATTCCTAAAACCACTGGGACTGGAAACCCTGCTCCAAGCAACACTCAAACACACCACCCACACTACTAAACACGCGGAACCCTAATCACTATAATAAACAGCAAGGAATAATTAAAACAGTAACACGAGCAGAGAACAATAGGGAAAATAGAGTAAGCACGTAATTAGCTTTACTTACAGTGAAAGAACAATTACTCCCTTCTACGGGATAAAAAGATGAAAACGTAGAAAAATTGTAAATTACTACTTTTATAATCCGCGTTGGAATAAACTCTTCTACTCAGCTCTAATCACAGTCTTATACACATTGCCGGCAGCAGTTGTAACTTGAACTTCGTACACTACACCAGGTGCAACACTAACACTGCTTGTTGGAGCTGTGATTTTATCACACACTCCAGGGTTTATTTGTTTACCAAGATTATCTTCTATAATTCCTACCCCCGTTATACTTATCCCCTTAATAGTTACAGCCGCGCTACCATCATTGCACACGTATAGCTCCAACGTATTGTTGTTTAATTTTACGGGAGTTATTTTGAGGCTTTCTGGTGGTTTCCCTACTGCGCTCCACCACCCCATTATCCATCCTACTACTGCTATCGCTATTACTAGTGTTACTGCTACTAGGATTACTACTGCTATTATTGGCTCTATTCCCTTCAACTTGTTCTTCATGTTTTATCCCCTTGTTTTAATATATTGTTTGATTAGTATTTAAACCTTATAGTCAAACATGGTAATACCTTCAATTTACAACTTTGACTTTTATCGTTAGCTTCTGATTCCCGAATTACTTAGCTTGCATTAGTGATCACTTGGTAGAGTGCACCTGTCTCAGTGCGTACTACCACGCTGTACGCTGCACCCCTAATATATGTCTTCGCGAGTTTAACGCTTACCTCTATTTCTTCACCTGGTTGAATCACTCTAGGTGGGTCCATTTTCAGTAACTCTGACTCCTTTACTTCAACCCACGTGATTTCAACTGGTTTAGAGCCCTCGTTGAAAACCGTGAATTTAAGCCGCCACGAGTTATCTGATTCATTGTAGTATATGCTCGCGTATCTTACTCTCAGTGCTTCAACGTACGTGTTAATGTTTTGATTAGCAATAATCCAGGCTACAGCTGCTACTCCAATAGTTATTGTTACGGCTACTAGTATTATTACTGCGAAGTACCTGTGCGTAGCTATGCACCTATGTAAATGAATGTAGCTGCTAGTGTTGCAACTGTCACAGCTGTTAATATTATTGCGTGCTTGAACCCGGCAGCAATAGTTGTCTGTGATGCTTTGCCAGCAATGATCCCCATGATGTAGGAGTTAACAAGGCTCCCCAGCGCTAGCACTAGAACCATCGGGGTCACAGCGGATATAGGTATCTTGGCTAATGCGAGCAACATGTAAAGTATTATAACCGGCATTGATGCTAGTAGAATAGCGCCCATGTATGGTAGTATTACCTGTGTCCTCATTCTCTTCCTAGTCTCCTCCTCGAGTTCACTTAGAACCTGAGTGAACCTAGCCAACGTGTCAACTACCTCCGGTGAACCACCACCAACGATTATTGAATCAGTTAGAAACCTGAAAGCGGCGATCACAAACCACTCCTTCACGCCCTTCAAGGCTTTCCTAAGAGACTCCTCGAGGCTTAAACCAAGAGATAGAGCTGAAGCAGCTCTCTCAACAACAGGTGTTAAAGCCCTATAATTCCTGCTTGAAACAAGTATAATGCATCTCTCAGGGCTTAAACCAGTTTTCCTAACTTCACTAACATCTCTCAGGAAATCAGCTGCTGCCTTAATTAAACCCTTCTCCTTCTTAACTAGTGAACGATACTTGAGAGCTGGTGGTATTGAAGCAGCTATGAGCCCTGCTGATGAAGCATATATGAGTGATTTAACCTCCTTTAACTCCATTGAACCATACAGTATGTTTAATCCACCAGTAGCAATTAAGACAATTAGGAAAACAGCTACTGAGACAGGTAGCCAGGTTACAAGAGTCAAGTATGCTTCACTGTAACCAACGGGTGTTCTAGGTTGATTGAAGTGAATGGCTAGAGCTATTGTGAATCCAAGTAGTGGTAGGACAAGGAAATTATATATTGCTGGGAAAGCGACATCAATGCTTATAGATGTAGGTCCCCCAGGACTCCTAGTTGCCTCCGCAGCGGAGATCGCCGCGTTAACTGCGAAGAAAACGAACAAAGTTATTGAAACTATTACACCGAATATCGTGTATACTTCGAGGAAGGACATTAACCTACCAATAATGTTCTTTACTTCAACTGTTCTCGCTTCAAATATCTCCCTTGTCCTGATTTCAAGGTAGTGTGTTACGTCTCCACCGCTTCTAAGAGTCGTCGTGTAACCAAGCATTATATCTCTGAACTTAGTGCTAGGGTGACCTGTTGCAACGTGTTCGAGTGCTGTTATGGGGTCGTCTCCAAGCATCTTTATTCTCGTTATAACTCTCCTTGCTTCACTTCTAATTGCTCTGAATACTTTTAACTGTGAAACTCTCTCCATGACTTTCTCGAGGCTATAACCGCCTCTAATCATTGTTGCAACGTAAGCCATGAAGAAAGGCAACTCGTTCTCTGTTTCAACTCTCCTAGCTGATGCTACTGCGTAAGGGTATGAGAGCCTGAGCGTGAAAACTAGTACGGGTATAACTATAACTATGACTAAGCCTATCACTGTTTCAACGAGGCCTATTGGGAAAACAAGTTTGAAAACAATGAACCCGACTACAGTGAACAATGCTGCTATCATAGTCATAGCTATTGTTTCTGCACCGTATTTAACTGGGTGAATGTTTAAACCAGCTCTCGCGAAGACTCTGTCGAGCTCGAATGCTCTAGCGAACCTTCTGCCAAGCGGCTCGAATAAAGCGAGAGAGAAAGCTGTGAATGCATCTCTAGTGGTTATCCTAGGTGCTGGTTTCAATGGTTTCGATTCAACTGGTTTATCCTCCTTCTTTTTTCTCCTCGGGAAAACAGGCATTACGCTAATCCCTCAATCTTCCTCATCATGCCCTCGGGGTCAAGGTAGTATGAGTAAACGTTTAAAGCCACTGACTTATAGTCACTCAACTTCTTGGATGCAAGCCACTCAAGCACTCTCTTACGTCTCTCAACTTCCTTAATCAAGTGATCCTTCGTTAAACCAGTTAACTCACTTATCTTATCTAGTACAATGCTTTTGTTTAAGTCAATTGTGAACACGTCTTCAAGAGGATTCCACTCAGCTATTTCAACGTAGTCCTCGTGGCCCCTGATCTCCCAGACATTAGTTATTCTCCTAGCAGGCCTCAACCTGCCCTTCTCATCTCTCACGTGTACTCTCCGAATAACCATCGCTATGTTAACTAATGGTATATATGATGGAGGTATGTTCATTGGAGGCGATGTTAGTCTTTTAACAGCTGCATCAATGTTCTCAGCGTGGAGAGTAGTCATACCGCTGTGACCAGTAGCTATAGCCTGGAACAACACGTATGCTTCCTCTCCTCTAACCTCGCCGACTATTATCACGTCTGGTCTATACCTTAAAGCCATTTTAACAAGGTGGAATAATGATATTTCACCAACGCCGCTGCCAACGTATGATGGCCTTGAAACCAGTTGAACCCAGTTATCGTGAGGTAATCTAACCTCGGGTGTATCCTCAATAGTGACGATCTTGTATGTTGGCCTCAGCAGTGTTGCTAAAGCGTTTAATGTAGTTGTTTTACCTGCACCAGTTACTCCAAGTATTAATGTTGTCATCTTGTAATCCATTGCCAACCAGAAGTACGCTGCAATATCCGGGGATATAGTCTTAAACAGTATCATGTCCACTATTGTTATAGGTGACTCACTGAACTTTCTGATAGTGAAAGTTGAACCAGAAGTTGAAACCTCCTTCTTGAATGTCGCTGCGAGCCTGTGGCCACCGGGTAGAATAGTGTCTAGTATAGGGTATGCAACAGATATGTGTTTACCAGCCATGTGTGCTAGCTTCAAAATATACTCGTCTAAATCCTCCTCAGTAGGGAACTCTATGTTAGAGGGCATGGACTCATATCTCCTGTGCCAAACGTAGACTGGCTTACGTGGCCCATTGCAAGATATATCCTCAATGAATCTGTCCCTGAAGATAGGGTCAATTATGCCGAAGCCTATAACATCTCTCTCAACATAGTACATTATTTTACTCCAGGATAAACCAGGTGTCCTAGTGAACCTTATTTGGAACTCCCTGATTATCCTCCTAGCGGTTTTCCTTATCTCATTAGCTACATCTACATCTAAACTCGTAATAGGCTTCAGCTCCCAAACCAAGTGCTCTCTTATATCCCTGTAAATTCTCTCCTCGTCGGGTGTAAGCGAGATCTCCTGGACCTCGTAGTATAGTTTACCATTAGGGTCTTCAACGATGTTAATGTATGCGAATGGTTCGTAAACAGGGTAGCTTTCAATAATAGTGTAACCAGGGTTCATACTGTATAGTCTATGAGTGAATCTACCCTCTTTACGAGCTGCTAGAGCAGTTTTGAAATCCTCGAGTGTCACCTCGACGCTTGCTTCAGCTTCTTCTTGAACAGTCTTCTTGCTTTTCCTGAAGAGCCTACTGAATAAACTGGGCTTCCTGGATTCTTTACTCAATCCTCGAACACCTCCAAAGAATCACTAAGTAACCTGGTACTTGAATCAATGAGAATATTCTGAGTAATCTTGAATGCATCGACATCATGCACCTTGAGGAATACTATGTATAAACCCATATAAATACCCATATTTTACAGTTAAAGAATCCTAAGTTGACTGTAAAAATATATATATGCGTTGATTGATAAATAAATCAACGTGTATATTCAAGGTGTTATCATTGAATCTTAGGAAACTATTCATTAACTCGTTAATAATACTATTATTGATTACACTGCTTGCTTCAACAATTAACCGTGAAGCATTAGCTGAAGAGGTGAGTTACCCATCAACAGTGTATGGTTTCAGAGTAAACCTCACTGGGATAGGTATTACGCCGAAATATGTGAACGTAATAGATAGATCAAGAGTAGTCATTGTTGGTTCACTCGGTAAAGTATACGGTGTAATAGTTCTAAATGTGTTAAACCCCTACGAGGACCCAGTAGTAGAAGACATGTACCCTTTGACAGGTGCTCCAACATACGTGGCTACAGATGGTTATCCTGCTACAAGGTTAGCTGTTGGAAGCGATAAAGGAGAAATACTCTTACTCAGGATAAACGCTGGGAGGATAACTAGGCACTTATACGTTGTTCTAGGCGCAGACTTCTACGTTAACAAACTGGTTTTAGCTAAAGATGTTTTTGGAGTAAAAGTAATAAGCTTAGTGTCGGAGGGAGGCCCTCGCGGATACCCATGCATGAACTGCCACGTTTACGTGTTAGATGAGGAATCAAAGGGAGTACTTAGAATAGGCCCAAGAGTTGGAAACGCTTCGACGACTTGTCCTGGATTAGAGAGAGTTAACGTGCAGGATGTTGTTCCACTAGCAATATATGGCTCCAGTGGATACTACTGGGATTCGTCAAACGTAGCTGTAACATATATTCCACCCGTTGTTAAACTAGTATTCAACGTTACATACGCTAACATCACAACAGGGGAATTCACGCCTCTACGCGGGGCCCTCGTGGAAGTTTCACTGATGTATAATGAGACGGGTAGCATGCTTGTTTACGGTGTAAACGTTGACGCTGATGGATTAGCACGAGTACCAATACCTTTCGAGAAAACGAGTGTACTACTAGTAAACTTAACTATAAGAGATATAAGTGGCATGGAGATCTGGAAGTACCGCTACGTCTTCGACCCTAGAAACCTCACTGAGATGCCTGATGAAATTCTTCTCCCAGCAGCTGTTTTATCAACAATGAGCGTTGATTCCAGGCCTGCTACTAAGATATACGGTGTTCCACCGTTTCTCAACGTTGCACTGGATTTAGTTGATTTAACGCTTGCTCCGAACAAGTGTGATAGGAAAGCAGTAGCGTCATTCTACGTGAAACCATCAGTCAGAGACTTAGCCATAATGCAGGGTGAAGAAGACTCGAGGCTGAAGATAGTTTACACGGAGCCGGATGAAGGATTCCTCACAGTTACTGTTGCAACAATAAATGGAACGAGAATTGAGCAAATTACTCGCGTAACAGACTACGTGGGAGTTAACGCTGTGATCGCCGCTAGCGGGACGTTTAGTGATGGAGGATACTTGATCACGGGTTTATCTGATGGTAGACTCAGAATGTACGTTGCTCAGAGCGAGAGCTACAAGCTAAAAGATATTTACACTATGGGTTCACCACTATATGATTTACTAATGATTCCGAGTGTTGAGGGATACACGTATGTAGCTGTTTCATCCAGCGGTGTCCAGGTGCTCAGAGTGGAACCATACCCGATGCCTGTTTACAGAAACCTTGCTTCACTATACTTGTCTACTCCTGGTTTCCTGCATGGAGATGCTTTAGCTGATTTATCAACAATAGTGCTAATAGATGCACAGGGATTAACAATCATTAGGAACACTGATATAGCAGTAGCAAATAAGCTAGCGTTAACTGCTGATAAGGTGATGGCTAGAAACGTGGAACTAGTAGTTAACATGCCTGGAGGCGAGGAAGCTTATGGAACAATAATTGTACTCAGTTACCCTGATGGGTCATCGAACTACACGCTGAAAGGTAATAGTATTACTTTGAGAAACATGCTGCCAAGTGGAAACTACACTGTGAACATTTACCCAGCGAAGACATATATTTACAATGCAACCATAAAATTCACTATTAGAGAGGATTTATCACTCGAAATACTGGAATCCAGCTACGCTACAGTATCAATTGATAATGCTTACAGTAGGATAATCGTGAACACTACTTACAGAGCATACGAGCTTAGAATAAGAGTTCAAGACGAGTACACGGGTTTAAACCTAGTTGCACCATTAGACATATACATCGACAATAAAACAATAGCTACTGAAAGCAGAGCAAACGAGTACACTGTAAAACTAGTTTACGGCGATCACTCGGTAATAATTCAACCATCAAGCGGGTTCGAGAACGCTTATCAATCATATGCAACTACTTTAACCATCAACAAGGACACTGATGTAATTGCAATAATGGAGCGTGTTAAACACCCTGTATCTATTAGAGTAATGGATAATTATGGAACAATAATATCTCCAGTAGAGTTAAATATATTGGGCTTAGTTAAGATCAACAAGACAATTGAGCAACCGGGCACGGTGACCACACTACTACCCTACGGTGACTACACTTTAACAATTACTCCAACCAATACATCAATATACATACCATACGAGGCAACTCTAACAGTGAAATCTCCCCAGACACTCAACATAGTTATTCAACGAGTTAAGTACAAAGTCGAAGTAAGTGTATCAAGTAAACTAGGTATAATTGGTAAATTCGACTTATATGCTAATGGAACAAAAGTAGCTAGCAATATTGAGAAACAAGCTGTAGTAGAGTTACCGTATGGATTATACACCTTGAGACTTGTACCAGCCGCCGGTTACGAGGATGTATATGAACCATCTGGATTAATCAGCTTATCAGTAACATCTGATACCTCTGTATCAATACCCGTGAACAGGAAGACTTACGCGTTGAAAGTAGTTACATTAGAGCAGGGTAGACCAATAGTTAACGTAGCGATACACGTGTACAGCGTTGAGACAGGTGAGTTGATTACAGCGATGACGACTGATCAAAACGGTGCTGCACAATTGAGTCTACCATACGGGATATACAGGTTGGAGATGACGCACGATCAGTACAGTAAGGAAGTAAGAGTTATCCCCTTAAATAGAGAAATAAGTGAAGTCGTATCAATGACTCCAACACCTTTAACCCTACTGTGGAGATTCATGCCGATAATAGGTGCACTAATAGGTGTTGGAATAGCATTATACGTAGCCATGAAAATAAGAGCCATTATTGCTAAGAGATTAGTGACGGAGGAGTCATTCTAGTATTTGCTAAAAACACTAAAACACGGTTTTTAATTCAAGAACTCGAATTACTTTAACCTAGGCGAACTTCAGTATAATGTTTCTCGGTATGTCATCCACATAGACTACAATTATTTTTAATCCAGCATCTCCCAGGCCAGTTAATGCATCGAGATCTTTCCTAATACTAGTTAACAAAGTTATCTTGTTGTTGAGAGCTTCCACAGCTGCTTCCAGGGATGTTAGTTCCTGCTGTGGGAGAGGATTAACCAGTATCTTCACATTCTTCAAGTTAATCTCATTAGATGGAGCCCCATGTGAAACCCCGAGTTTACTCAGAATACTCTTCAACTTATTCTCTTGCTCACTCTTAATTCTCAACTCCTCCATCCTCCTGAGTAGTTCACCCAGGGTCTTCCTGTACTCAGCTATAGTGTCGTCAAGGCTCTTCAAGAACTCTCCTACATTAACATACTCTTTAGTCATAGTTGACAATTCAATTCACCTGAAACTAACTACTCATGATTACTAATTAACAGTATTACCTATAAAAATATTACTGTGAGAGATAATTAGGTATTTTAGACAATGCTTCATTCTGGTTCAGGGGAGAGGGTAGTTGTTCACAGGCGCTGTTTCACCAGTTGAAACAGTCAACGCTGAGAACAAGTCTCTGAGCACTATTCTTAAAGAGGTTTTACCACGCGGGTTCACAGGCTACATTGCATACATTAATGAATTAGAGGAAGCCAGTGTTTACATAGCCATTATTAACGGTAAAATATCTGCTTGTAGATCCCTCTTTAAAAACAGTATTCAAGAGGGTTTCAAATGCGTTGAAACAGCTTCAAAGTATCTAGATGCGGGAAAAGGAGTAATAGAAATCTATGAATCAAACCCTGATTTAGTCTCAAGAGACATATTGCTCTACCCGCTCTCAATGCTGAAAGAGAACCAGGAACTAAGAACAAGGCTACAGTTGGAAGCAGTTAAACCACTTGCACCAGAGGTACCGGCAACACGTGGGCTCAGGGAAACCATTGATATACCTGTCTCAGATGAGTGCTTAGACCCGGTTACACTATACTCTATAATTAAGTCATCTAAACTACTGGAGATTCACCGTGAACCAATCACTATACGGGAAGTAGCTCGAAAAATAAGGAGCACAGCGGAGACAATGAAGCCGGTGTACGTGTATGTAAGTGGAGAAGTTGGGGGAACATTAATAAGGATAATATACAGTGCTCAAACCAATAGTTTAAACATCGAGGTAGAGGGGGAGAGCGAGCATATCTGTGGTAAACAAGCATTAGAGAAAATAATTAAAGAACTCATTGCAAACACTAAAATATGGATCAAGTAAACCTGCTTCAACCACTAGTTGTCTTCAACCGTACTAAATCAGAGAGCTTCCTGGCTTGATGCGAATACTTATCGAAATCTTTCTCAGTTAACTCGAGGACTCTGGGGTTAGAGCCTCTCATCCATATGTGGAACACGAATTTAGGCTCACCATTCACATATCTATAGTGCAATCTAGCAACAGCGTCTGATAGTGAATCAGTCATTTTCGTGCAGAATGATCTCACTCTAGCAGAGTAAACTATTACCAGTTTACCACTGTTTTTAAGCCATATTAAAAAGTTCTTAAACAGAGCCCAGAACTCCCCTGGATCTCTCGCAAACGTGCTGAGTTCTTCTCCTCCATGTAGTACAACAATATCTGGGTTAAGGTCTTTTATCAACTCCACTAGTAAACTATTTAAATGCGTTAATGAGTATGCTGCTGGATTATATGATACAAGGTAGAATTGCTTGTTTAGAACTCTAATAGTTGTTTCGGGTTCTAATTCAAAGTAATTCTTGCATATACTTATAAACAACTCTCTTAGTTCATCCGGGGCATATGTGAAGGAAACAAATAATACTCTTGCATCATTTGAGACAGCTAAATCTATTAAGGGAGCTATCACTATTGGTGATCTTCCATGCGGTGGGTAACTAACATGTAGAATATCGCCCTTTCTCAGTTCTCCAAGCATTTCCGTGATTAACTCTATGGTTGTCTTTAATTCTCTCTCCTTCCCAGATAATACTCTAGCTGGTTTAGGTGGAACATATACTTTTACTCCTTCACCCTCAATAATTAGGAATGGTGCCTCGACAAAAGTTAAAGGTGCTCCACGCACTTTCCTCACCTCCATGATCCTCGACAATAAACCATGCTCCACTCTGTGCTTTAAGTAAATGATTGCGTCAACAACGAACTCTACTGCTCCAAGGTCAAGATCACTCTTACCTAAGGGTATCTCAGCAACTGTAACTAATACTCCTTTAATTAAACTCGTTAACTGGTAGAAGAAGTTGAGTAGAATAGCTCTACTTGCTTCCTGTTGCTGAGTCATCTCTAAAACAGGGTTTAATGAATCTAATACTACTACATCATATTGATCCCTCGTAATTAAACTCATAATAGCGTTCAATATTTCATCCGTTGATGCAACAGGTAATTTAATGAAGTGAAGAAACCCTTTCTCTTCAATGCTCCGCAAATCTAATCCAATCGCACTCATGTTTCTATATAATTTCTCCTTATCCTCATAGAACGTTATGTATAAGCACTTCTCTCCATTCAATGAATTAGAGTAACAAATATGAGCAGCTAAAGTCGTTTTACCTGCGCCAGGGTGACCAGCAATAAGTAGCATAGTGTGAGGTTGCAAACCGCCCAGTAACTCATCTAGCTCACGTACACCCGTAGTATACTGTTCCGGCATTTTGAAGCGCCCACGGTAAGTATTCACGATCCCTATATTGATTTATGAGTCGAAACCATATATTAATCTAAAAATAAATTTATGCTTCAATCTACTAAAATGACACCTAAGGATTTAAAAATCTTGCTTTTCACTTATCACAGGTTAATTTATAAGCGCGTGTAAATTGGATCAGTACTCAAGACCATCATCACTTAACCCAGTTCAACCCGAGCCTTCATCATCGATAAATTCTTCCCTCATGGGCTTATTTAATCTTATTGCTTCAAAAGCACTGATTAGGTTTCTTTTTGCTGAGAGAAATATGGGCATATTTTCCTATATGTGCAGTAACCGCACTCCCAGCTGTAACGTGGGTGATGTTCGTTATTTAAGAGCTCTATTACCTCGTTCTCTATGTTTAATGGTTGTTTAAGTACCTCGTATTCAAGTATTTTCTCCGGTGTAATGTAGACTAGTACTCCTTCCCTGAAACCCGTGATTTCCAGGTAGAAGTTTAATTGTCTAACGTGGTGTTCTCTAGGTAGGTTTAAAGCACTCTTACTTGTTTTCACCTCTATTATTACTCCTCTTGATTCATCTAAAGCATCTACTCTGCCTTTAACAAGGTATATTTCATTCCCTAATTGAACATACTTTAAGACATCTACCTCGGTCTTTACGCCTCTCTCACTCAGTATTTTCTCGAGTCCCCAGTGAGCTAAATCACCTAGAACAGCTGAAGGTTCGAACACTATTGTTAACTCTGGGAATCTCCTCCTCAAATGGTATTTATGAGTGCAGGAGACTAAGTCGGTAACGTAGATGGTGTTAGGGCTCTTCAACTCACTTAGTCTCCTCAACTGCTCCCCCATGATCTTGCTGTAAATGATCTCGGTGATGAAGCTACTTGACTTATACACTCCGAGTCCCCTACCCTCAAATAATAATTACTTTGTTTAAGTTGAAAACTACGATTTCACGCATTTCCCTGTTTCAATGCATATTTCAAGGTATGTTTTCTCAACTATTGTTGCCTCGAGTCCCCTTAATACTTCGTCAACCAATTGCTTGAAGTAGGCTTCATCAGCGTGGGGTTCGAGCTCTAATTCGAGGAAGTAGCCTACGCCGTAGAGTAAATCAATTGATGCTTTTACTCCTCTCCCAGAGTAAATTTCCCTCTTCTTAGTGAAACACGTGACTTGTTTAAACCCGAGTCTACTTAAGATTGCTTTTATCTCAGTGAACCCTCTTTCATCTAAGTATACTTCTAGTTCCTCTCTCACTTTAACTCGGCTTAAAGCAATTTCCCTTGGGCCCTTGTAGGTTAACACGTGGGTTCTCGATGAACCACAATTTCTACTCCTGAGTCTAAGGGCTTCATCTGATTCAGCGAAGTTTCTGCAGGGGTGGTTGAAGTAGTAATCATCCTCTATGCATGTATCTGTTTTCAATAATCCAAGGTTTAATAGTAGTCTCCCAGCTTGTTCAGGGTTCTTTATTAGTAACTTAACTTCGATTTCCTTACTGTTTCCCACCACTGGGAAACACCCTACTGGATACCTTGTCGATTACTCTCCTAGTTGATTCAATTGTTCTCCTGTACTGAGTAATAGGTGTCTCATTTAACACAGGGTACTCTTCTCTTAATCCCAGTAGCCCCCTAGTGAAAGCTACTAGTCCTCGCTGTAAACCCACACCATATCCCCCCTCCAAGACTACGAGCGTTGGCGCGTTTAGTCCTCTAACTAGGAGGCCAAGAGTATAGTAGGATTTCTCGGTTAAATTGAGGTCAGCTAAACCATCGTTCTCGAATCCATCGAAACCAGCTGATACTACTACGGCTTCAGGAGAGTATTTCTCAGCGAGATCAGAGATAAGGCCTAGTACTTCAACGAATACGTCGTCACCGCTGCCTGGTGGCAGAACAATGTTTGCTTTGTAACCGTAGCCTTCTCCTTCACCTACTTCATCGGGGTAACCAGTGTGCGGGTATAATGTGTCAGGGTCTTGGTGGAGATCTACTTGTAGAATTCTATCTCTGTAAAATATCTCCATTGTTCCATTACCGTGGTGAGCGTCGAAATCAAGTACAAGTATTCTCTTTAAACCAGTCTCCATGAAGCCGTGGACAGCTGCTGCAGCGTTGTTCAGTAAGCAGAAGCCCTGGGTAGGTGCACTCATAGCTCTCCCGTTTACACCAGCGTGGTGTCCAGGTGGACGTGAGACAAGGAACACTTTCCCCTGGTTTGAAGCGTGAACATATGATAAGTACATGGTTGCGAGAGCTAAATCCAAGCTGTTTTCACTCATGTAAGTGTCTTCATCTATGAGCACAGGGGTTTTCCTAGATAACTCTAATAAGTATTCAACGTATCTTCTACTATGTACTTTGAAGCATACTCTGATTGCCTCCTCTCTGTCGATTTTCTCTATGCTTACATCCCTGTATTTTAAGCCACTAGTGTTGAGCGATGATCTCGCTTTAACCACTCTGTAGGGGTTCTCAGGATGATCTGATATTGGTTTATGCATGAATGTTGCTTCTCTAACAAAAATAACCTCCAATAATTGCACCTCAGGAAGCATAGTATAAAGCATTGTATAGTGCATCAATCAAGTTCTTCTTATCAAGCTCCTTTGGAACCCTAACTATTGCGAGATTCGGGTGTCCAGCTATATCTAGAGCTATTCCCTCTGCTAACAAGTACTTAGCTACTCTGTATGCTCTACCACCAGGTGCTTTAATTATTAGAAGCGAGTAACCTCTATTGGTTCCAGCTAGCATTGCAACAGGTGCTTTGAGAACAAGAGATAACTTGGAGGCTAAAGCTGTTGCACCCCTCTTCTTCCAAACATGCCTCGCGTCAATAAACCTGAAGTCTCCTACTTTAACAGCTGCTACTGCGAGCCTCATAGCTACATCTCTTACTTCTCTATCTCTATCCTCAATTATTTTCTTAACAGTGCTCCAGGTTGCTTCATTTAAAGGCATCGGCGTGGGCGTGGGGTCAGCTAACCAGTTTATGGTTTTCAACCATAACTCTTCGCTTCTAACAGCTGTTAAAGCCTTGGAGATCATCTTAGCTATCTCAAACAACTTCATTAATCTATCCGGTATCCTCTTGCCTGCATCCATGTACTTTATGACTTCCACGAACTCCCTTAACTTAGGGTGTACTGGTACATTGTGCTTCAATAACTCCTCATATATTAAAACAGATGTTGGTCTCCTATAGTCAACTATGACCTCGTCGAAGACATCCCTTAGATCACTTATTCTCTGAACGCTAGCTATGTGGTGGTCCGCGAAAACAGCTTTCTCTACTCCGAAGTGATTCTTCATCATTTTAGTAATATTCCCGAGTATTTCACTGTACGGTATGTCGAGGAAGTATACTAGGTTGAAGCTGTCTTTCACCTGAGATAAAAGGTACTTTATTCTATCAGGATCTATGGGCATTTTCACTAGTTCAACGTTTCCCTGAATAGGGTATTTCTTCGCGTACTCCTGACTATAAGTTAGTAAAGCGGTTGCTACGACTCCGTCAGCGTCCCAATCCCCTAGAATGAGGACCTTTTGCTTTTTCTCCTCCACATATAAGCACCTCAATCAACCATTAAACTTATAGATTGAAAATGCTTTAAAACCCATTTAATTAATAAGGGTTAAAGACTTGAAGTACATTGCCTTAATCATTGATGAACTCAGGAAAAGAGTTACAGAGGGTTTAAGAGTTACACGCGAGGACTCCTCCATTAAACCAGTTGAGTTAATTGATGAAGCTTCATCTAAGCAAATAGAAGTATTAGATGAACCCGTTGTGAAACAAGTCGAAGTGAAACCAGCTGGAGTAAGAGGGGAGATCTTCGCGCTGGACTCGAGTTCACGCGTTATTGAAACACCATACGTCTTCATAGGTGTAGGCGCGGGGAGTGTTTACAGTAGGTTAACTGGGAGAAGCATTGATGCTCCTCACGCATCATCTATTCTGGGTTTAGAGGAACCACTCTGCAAGCACATGGTTGTCATACCCGAGGTGGAGTTAGAGCAGGATTACTTAAACAATGTTAAGCTCATCCCAGGAGTATTAACGTGTAATCCCAAAGGTGCACTGTACACGAGTAAGTACAATAAGCACATCGCGCTAGTTGAGTTAAGACTCATGATTGAATCTTGTTTGATGAAGTTGTTTCAGGGTTCAAACTACGCGGCCCCCGGCACTGTCTTAATGGTGGATGGCCCACTAATACACCCATTTCACATACCCGCTGAAGCTTCTTTCACTTGGAGTAGAGACAAGGTCAAATCTTACAGTGAGGCCTTAGAGTACCTTAACTCGGAGAGAGTAAGCATTGTGAGAGATCTCCTAGCTAGAAAAGTGTTAACAATAGGTATAGTTAAAAGGCTCGTTAAAAGCTACTACTTATCAAGCGTTGACCCCGCGGGTTTATCTGTTGGTAGAATAAATGATGAAGCATATGTTTCAACGCTTCTCCTCAGGTTGAACACTGCTATTGAGAAACCTTTAATCATAGGGCCTATAAGAGTGAAGCATGAGACGCTCAGCGCGAGTAAGTTGATGTGGTACATTATTACGCCTAGAAGGCTTTGCCCTTTAACGAGCAGTATGGGTAACTACGTTGTATACAGAGTTGAAGTACTGGAGAATAGTTCAATTAACGAGGATGAAGTGCTCGGTCACGTATTCTATGATAGCATCTACACTGGTTCGCTTCTACCATTGAGTCTACTGGTCGTCGATAAGAGAGTCAAGAAGATCACGAGCTCTATTGTCACATACTTACTATACATGACGGGTTTAACAGAGGAGTCAACTAGTCAATATATAAGCGTCTTGTAGTCAATAATGAATGCTTAGAGGTATTATTCTTGGCTACTAGCGATATCGTGAAATCCATTGAAGACAAGTTGAAGGCAGCTATTGAAGTAGCGAGTAGTCTAGGTGAAATAGTTGGATACGTGTCTCGGACTAGTCCATCGATGATCGATGAAGAAGGCGGGTACGTTGTCTTCGACGTGGACCCAGTTATCTATTTCCAGAACTTCTCATCAATAGCTCAATCCGGTAGCATTCTCGGAGTAATAGATATTAAGACACTGAATGTTATAAGCTTAAAAGTCCTAAGCGTTGAGAGAAGAGATGTCCTCGCGGAACTAGATTTACCCGACATGTATTTCCCCATACCTCAAGCGGAGGCAACTGGTTTACTGACGAAGACTAGGATTAAAGCGAGACCACTACTAGCATACGATGTGAAAACAGGTGAAGTAACAACAGCTAACTATGTTATTGAACCACAGAGCCCTGTATTGTTATTGAGGAACCCGCATGTCATACAGAAGATAATGGGTTTACCATCAGAAGGAGTATTCCTAGGCTACGCTACAGTTGGTGATACACCTGCTTTCGGAGGCCACGCTTACTTATTCCTACCACTTAAGGCATTCTATCAGCATGTACTAGTATTGGGTACAACGGGTAGTGGTAAAACAACTCTACTCAAAAACATTATTGCATCAATAATCTCAGGGTACAATTTAAACAACGAGAAAGCGAGCATCGTGGTGTTTGACCCTAATAAAGACTATGTTACAATACCTTTGCAACCACTGTGGAGACTGATGAAGCAAATGCCTGAGAACGAATTAGTCCTCGCGAGTAAAGCAATGGAGAAAATTAATGGTTTAAACGGAGTAATCATACTGCTACCAATCACTAGAAGCGTTGTCGAAGAATATGTTGAAATATATGAGACCTGGGCACGGGTACTGAAAGCGATTGCCGAAGACTACTTGAACACTTTGCTTAAACCAATCATGAGTAAATTCAGCTGGAGCTATGAAGTTGAAGAACTCGAGGTAGCTGAGGAGCCGTCTCCCAGGGGGAAGCTTAGATATGTTAAGTCGAGAATAAGAGTTAACTATGGAGGTGAAGTCAGCGAAGTATACTATTATATCATACCATACGCTCTGAGATTCCCTGATTTAACTCCACGCGAATTAATCTCACTTAACCCCTACTTCACTCGTCAAGCTAAGGATGCTTTACAGAGAATTCTACTAGCATTCAGCTCGAAGAACGCTTACTTGGAGACAATTTACGATCTATACGAGGCATTGAAGGAGTCAAGGTTCAGAGTAGAGGAGAAGCAGTATAAGCCTAGAAGCATTATCCTAGATCCAAACAAAGAGTACGTTGTTGAAGTCGTCAGAGACCTAGCTATACATAAAAGCACTATTGAAAACATGATTAGGCAAATAGCTGCTATAATTGATACTGGAATATTCGACGTATACGTTAAAGGAACAGGTGAAGACAAGTACCTGCATGAACCACCATTAGAGAGTGTTCTGAGCAAGCACTTCGATGTTTTCAACGGTTACCCCATAGTAGTTGATTTAGAGTATCTTCAACTACACTCAATGGCTGACCCCGAGAAAACAATAAGCATAGTCGCGTTCAGAATACTGAACAAGATATTCGAGTGGAAGCTGGTGCAGAGCAGGTTTAAGTTGGAGTCTCAACCAGTACTAATATTCATTGATGAAGCACACCGCTTCTTCCCGAGCAGGGGAAGCGTCGAGGAATACATTGAGAACGTGTCCGGTATGATTGATAGAATCGCTAGATTAGGCCGCGCTAGGAAACTAGGGTTGGTTTTCAGTACTCATAGCCCGAAGGATGTTCACGATATTGTTCTCCAGTTAACTAACACTAAGATCGTGCTTAGAACAGATAAGAGTCACTTGTCGGCGCTTGATCTACCGGATGAATACCGTGACTTCGTCACAAGGTCTAGTGATAGAGTGGGAGTGATTAAAAGCCATGTTCTAAGACTGGGTTACACTACGTTTAAGACTCCTCTACCACTAATAGGACACTACGATCTCTCTGTTTTAACATAGTTTATCAGAGGTTTCTCCAAACATGCATGAATCTCTGCGCAACAGTTAAAGCTGTTAAACACGTTAACGCGATGAACAAGTACAGTGAAACAGTGAAATTATACCCCATAATCAATGATACTAGTAGTAGAGCGATGAGTCTCTCAGCTCTCTCCATTAACCCTACGCCAGATAAGCTTACTCCAAGGCTCTCTCCGCGTGCTCTCGCGTAGCTTACAAGCATAGCTAAAGCTAAGTAAACTAACACGATCCTAGGGTTGAAGCCTAGTTCTATGAGGGATAATGCGTAGAAGGTTTCACACAACCTGTCGAAGAAGGAGTCTAGGAATGCTCCTCTCCTCGTGGTTCTACCCGTTGCTCTAGCTAGTGCACCGTCAACAACGTCAATGAACCCTGATACTAGAATTGTTGCGAACAATACTGCGCTGGATTTATAGATGATGACAAGTAAGTACCCTAATGCAGCTACTAAAAGTGATAACGTAGTTAACTCATTGGGTGTAACCCTGGTTCTAGTCAATGAGCGCGCGATTACACTGATAGAACCCTCTATTTTACTCCGAAGTTTGTTCAACAATGCATTTCTCACCACACGTTTCCCTACATACCTTGAGCATTACTAGTGCATCCTGCTCTAATACAGGGCTTTCACTTATTACTACTGCGTCTACTCCAACCTCGCATAGTGCTCTACACACGTATGTGAACTCCGGGCCATACTCTTCTTCCTCTAAGGTATGGTGTTCTCTTTCTCCTCCTTTACCATACTCTATCTTCGAGAAGTGTACGTGTAGTGGTTTAAGAGCCCAGTCTCCCAGCTCTTTCTCTATTGCTTCAAGTATCTCAACCACTTGATCCATTGATTTAACTTGTTTACCGTTGCTCCTAGCGTATATGTGCGCGAAGTCTACTACTGGTCTCACTCCCTCCAAGCTACGGGATATCTCTATGACTTCCCTTAAATCTCCTACCTGACTTGTTTTACCCGTGGTTTCAGGTCCTAGCCAAACGCTCCTTGCTCCTATTTGATCCCTGTACTCTGCAACGTGTTTAAGGTTCTCGATTACTCTCCGTAAAGCATCTTTCTTAGATGAAGCATCCTTGTAGTAACCAGGGTGGAAGACCACTACGTAAGCATTCATCCAGTAAGCTGCTTCAACGGATTCATTTAATCTCCTGATGCTTGCTTCAACCACGTCTTTTTTACCAGCTAGGTTCACGAAGTAGGGTGCGTGTAGACTCAGCTTCACGCCGTTAGCTCTAGCTTCAGCGCCTAGGGCTCTCGCCTTCTCCTCCTTGATGTTTACTCCTCTAACAGCCTCGTACTCCATCGCGTTTAACCCCATTTCCTTGAGGAATGATGGTGCTTTCAGTATATCAGCTGATTTCATGGTTATGGGTTTACCAGCTGGGCCGAACCAGTATCTAGGCATTTAAACCCCTAGATATTTATAGTCATGTTTTACACTTAATAATCCGTGGCGATTAACCTTGGATAAACCAGTAGTCGTTGAGGAGAAGGAGTTATTCAGGGGTTTAAGGTTCAGTGTTGTTAGGAGAAAGTATCTTAAGCAGGGTGGATCATTCGAGAGAGATATAGTTGTTTTCCCTCAAGCTGTTGTAGTACTACCATTCATTAGTGGAGAGGAAATAGTCTTGATTAAGCAGTATAGGGCCCCGCTAGATGACTACGTGATTGAAGCCCCTGCAGGAGTCATAGATGAAGGTGAAACACCGGATGAAACAGCTAGGAGGGAGCTGGTTGAGGAAATAGGATACTACCCCAGGAGACTAGTCAAGATAGGTTCCTTCACGCCTGCTCCTGGATATAGTTCCGAGATCCTGCACTTCTACTATGCTGAGGAACTAGAGTACGTTGGCGCGAGACCGGAGAAATACGAGGTCATAGAACCATTTAGAGTAGGGTTCAGAGAGGCTTACGACATGGTTTTGAGAAACGAGATTAGAGACGCGAAGACAGCGCTACTAATACTCCTCTACGCTGGTTTAAGAGGTGTAAGAGATTGAGCATTGATCCAGGTGTACTCAAACGCTTACTCAACTTGAGGATAATAATTGAGGGTAATAATAGTTGGGCTTTCAGGGAACTCGTGGACTATGTTCTCGAGATACTAGAGGAGAGATTGCCTCTACTATTAAATGAAGCTGTTGAACCATATGGTTTAGAAGCATCTGTTTTGAACAAGAAGGGATGCGATGTTTTCCCAGGCGTGAAGCATTGCGAGGACATCATGGTGGTTGGAGTCTACGAGAAAGAGTCCGATGAACCATTCGTTTACGCTGGTTACATGGTTTCACGCGGTGAAAACTTATTTGAACTAAGATTAGTTAAGATCATTGACGCACTCACAGGGGAGCAAATTTAGCAATTATTTTAAACCATGAAACAGAAAACAGCTCGGACACGGAAGTCAATCTACTCAGCGTTCAGGGGGGATTAACTTTTTTCGCGTACCTCGAGTTTTCTCTTTATTTTAATAGCTCTGATTACTTCTTCGCGGCTTAACTCATCGAACTTCATTGTAAGGTACTTTATGGTCTTCTCGAGTTTAGGTATGTAGATTTTCTCGAGTGTGTTGACGATTCTCCTCAATCTCCTGATCTCGGCCCCTATGTTCACTAAGGTTTTCTCATACTCAGAGATCCTCGCTATTAACTCAAGTATCTCTCTCCTAGTGGACTGCAGGTTTGAGAACTCTACGGGTAGATATGGTAGAGGTTCCGGGATATCAATGAACTCGTATGTGTAGCACCACACACCCATGACGTTCTTATACCCCACTTGTAGCTTCAGTGTTGGGGGCACAGTGGCAGAGTATGCTTCAACTGCTTGCAATCCGTGCAGGTATAGTGAACTATAATAGTTTGAAAAAGCAGTCATTAGTAATTCATTTAGCCTCCGTCTAGCTTCAACAACTGCTTTCAATGTTTCTCTAAAAGTCTCTAGGAGGTATATTTCTCTATCTCTCAGTAAGTTGTAGAAGCGTCTTGCGAGGTAAAGCCTCTTCCTGAGCTTTAGGAGCTCTATTCTAGTTGGCCTCGATACTCTGATGATCTCCATGCTCATGTTTACGACCTATACTTGGGGTGGTACTTCTTGATCAACTCCTCTCTAATCGCTAGTTCCTCCTCGGGGAGAATGCTCAGAAGCTCCCAGGCTAAGTCTAGTGTTCTCTCAATGCTTCTCCTCTCGTATTCACTCTGATTTATGAACTTCGTCTCAAAGGCATCCGTGAACTCCAGGTATTTTCTATCTCTATCAGTAAGGGACTCTGTTCCAACAATAGCTATTATTTCGCGTAGTCTCTGCCCCTCAGCGTAGGCTCTATATATTTGGCCGAAAACCGCTGAATGATCCTCCCTGGTCTTACCTGGACCAATACCCTCTTTCATCATTCTAGACAAAGATAGAAATACATCCACGGGTGGATACACGCCTTTACGCCATAGGTCTCTCGAGAGAACTATTTGGCCCTCTGTAATGTACCCAGTTAAATCTGGTATTGGGTGAGTTATATCATCGTCAGGCATAGTGAGTATTGGCATAATTGTTACACTACCCCTCCTCCCCTGCACTCTTCCAGCTCTCTCATACATTGTTGCGAGATCCGTGTACATGTAGCCTGGATACCCTCTTCTACCCGGGACTTCTTCTCTAGCAGCAGATATCTCTCTAAGGCTCTCACAGTAATTAGTCATATCCGTTAGGATCACTAGGACATGCATACCTTGCTTCCAAGCCAAGTACTCGGCTACTGTTAGAGCAGTCCGCGGGAGCGCGAGTTTTTCAACAGTTGGAGACGCTGCTGGCGCCAAGAACGCTGCTGTTCTATCAATAGCACCCATCTTCCTTAATTCATCTAGGAAGTACATTGCCTCCTCGAATGTTACACCAACTGCTCCAAAAACCACAGCGAAACTCTCCTCTTTACCTCTCACTCTCGCCTGCCTCACGATCTGCATAGCGATCTTGTTGTGTGGAAGCCCGCTGCCCGAAAATATAGGTAGTTTCTGGCCTCTCACAAGTGTGAACATGGCATCTATAACGGATACACCTGTTTCAATGAACTCTGATGGAGGCTCACGTAGAGCAGGGTTCAAGGGCTCTCCATGTATATCAGCGTATTCCTCGGGTACTACTGGTGGCCCACCATCCAGGGGTTGCGCTAGTCCATTGAATACTCTACCCAGCATATCGACTGAGACGGGTATACTGAGCCTCTCGCCTCGTACTCTTATAGCTGTTTTACCCGGGGTAATTCCCAGGGATGAACCGAATATCTGTATAATGGTTACATCCTGTGATACGTCTACGACTTGTCCAAGCCTTACTTCACCGTCAACATCTAGTTCTACGAGTTCACCGTAGCTTATACCGGGTATGGATTTCACAAATACGAGTGAACCACGTGCACTGTATACTTGCCTCGTGATCCTAGTGTAGAGCCTATTCTCCATGAGTCCCACCCATTAATTCTTCAACCTCCTTCTTAAAAGTCTCCCTGAACATGTTGTAGAGATTCCTCGCTTCATCCAGCGGGTAAAGCTTAAACCTATATATTAGGTACGGGGATTTCAATTCCCTGATCTTAAATACTGGAACACCGCTTCTAACCAGCTTGAGGGAGGTGTTGTAGAACTCTAAGATAGCCTCCATTATCAGGAACCCTTTCTCGAGTGATGAGTAAGCATCATTGAGATCATACTCGGATTGCTGGAGGAAGCCCTCCTTGATCATCTTGGCAACCTCCAGTAGCAACTTATCTTCCTCAGGCAAAGTCTCGGGACCAACGAGTCTAACTATATCCAGTAGCTCTGCTTCCCTCTGCAGTATTTTCAAAAAGAGGTTTCTGTACTCATACCACTTGCCTCCTGAAACTTCGTTAAGGTACTCTTTCACGAAGTCTACGTATAGACTGTAACTCATGAGCCAGCTTATAGCGGGAAAATGCCTTCTAGTAGCTAAATCGTAGTCTAGTGCGTAAAGGGCCTGTATATACCTCAGAGTATTTCTTGTAACAGGCTCACTGAAGTCTCCACCTGGTGGTGAGACAGAGCCGAAAATAGTCAAACTACCCGTTCTCTGAGGGTCACCGAGCGCGGTGACTCTTCCAGCTCTCTCGTAGAAGTCCGCTAATCTACTTGCGAGGTATGCGGGGAACCCTTCCTCACCAGGCATTTCCTCCATTCTACCGCTAATCTCCCTCATGGCTTCAGCCCACCTACTCGTGGAATCCGCTACTAGGAGGACATTGTAACCCATATCTCTGAAGTACTCACCTATAGTAGCACCAAGCAATACACTTGTTTCTCTAGCTGCAACAGGCATATTGCTAGTGTTCGCTATAAACACCGATCTCTCCATCATGGGTCTACCACGCCTAACATCGAAGAGTTCTCTGAAACTCTTCAGTGCATCAGCCATCTCATTACCTCTCTCTCCGCAACCAACGAATATCGCTACATCCGCGTGACCCCACCTAGTTAGAGATTGCAGGAGAACTGTTTTACCTGTTCCGAAGCCTCCGGGTATCGCTGCTTTACCGCCTTTCGCTATTGGGAAAACAAGGTCTATTACCCGCTTACCCGTGATAAGGGGCTCGCTGGGTGTTAGTTTCTCCCTGTATGGTCTTGGAACTCTCACAGGCCACACTTGATGTAGCTTAACCTCAATCTTTGCTTCTCCCGTGGAGATAACAGCCACTGTTTCTTCAACAGTGTATTCTCCGCTGTCAGCAATCCACTCAATTACGCCTTTAACACCTGGCGGCACCATTACCTTGTGTTCTAGTATAGGGGTTTCCTGGATAGATCCGAGAACATCTCCTTCAGAAACTTTCTCTCCGATCTTGACTCCACTACTCCTATTGAAAACCCACTTCCTACTCCTATCGAGGGAGTTTACTCTCACACCTCTTTTAATGAATATATCGCCTGTTAGCTTCCCAATCTCTATTTCTGGTCTCTGCAGGCCATCGTATATTGTGCCTATGAGGCCTGGACCCAGCTCAGCTGAGAGGAGTCTACCAGTTGCTTCAACTCTCTCTCCAACAGTGAGCCCCGTTGTCTCTTCGTAGACTTGTATGTATACTTTTTCACCCCTAATGGCTATAATCTCCCCGATCAACCCTTCTCCGCCAACGTATACAACCTCATACATTCTCGGGGACTCTAAACCTTCTGCAACTACTAGTGGCCCAGCGATCCTATAGATCCTGCCCAGTCTAGAAGACAATTTATATCGACACCTCGTAACCGATTATTCTCAAAGCATGCTTCTTGTAGTATAAACTAGGGTTACGTGTTAAAAACTCCCTTGTATCCGGTATAGTGGTTATTAGTGGTGTTAAGGCTTTATCGTTGAAACTCATGTGATCTAATCCCAGTTTATGCATTATGGACTCCTCGATCACGACTACTCCAACATCCATCCTGGATTTGTATTCAGTTATTAGTTTAAGGGCCTCGCTCGGGTCACTTACACCGTGAACTATGCTGAATCCCAGTAGTTTGTAGAAACTCACTGTCTCCTTGTTAGCTATAACCACTGCTTTCTTAAGCTCGTTCACCAAGGCTTTAACCACCTTGAGTAAATTACTCTTAGTAACTTAAATCTTAACACTCGATCAACGCCATACAGTGTAACGAGATCTACGAGTCTATTAGTGTAGTAAAGAGCGTTCTTAGCTGAGTCGTAGAGTATTTGAACACCGTTTACCCAAGCCTTTAATGGGTCTCCCTCGCTCTTTAATGCCTCTAAAAGCCTTGCAACTTCAGGCTCAAAGTAGTAGCAGTCGATAATTAGATCCCTCATGGCTGCATCCTCTCCTAGCTTGAGGGATTTTAAGTTATTTAGGTGTCTAGCATATAGGAGTGCGTCAAGCAACCCAGCTACTCCTAGAGCACTATAGTAGTACTCGTCGATCTCGCTGTATATTGACTTGATCTTGGATAGGTGCTTTGAAATTATGCAGCTAAACCTATTAGTGCAATTGATGTAATCCATGAGCTTTGCATATCGCAGTGGTTTCTCATCTAGTACTTTAGACGCGATCTTCGAGTACAAGATCTCTAGTTCATAGGCCTCCGCTAAGGAGCTGAGAATCCGGGCATATTTTTCAGGCAGATACCAGAATGCATTCTTTAAATCCAGTGTGAGTAAATCAAGTAGAGCTGTATCTAGGTCTTCGAGGTTCTTAACAGCAGTGAGTTTGACTTGTATGCTCTTATAGGATTCGAGAGCGGGTACTCTACTCGGCGGTGCTTTTTCTTCAACAAACTTTATTAGATCCTGTACGAGCGGAGGCTTCGACAACTCTATGTATAGTGTAGCCTTAGCAGTCTCTTTATCACCGATACTAAGCACCCCTGAAGACTTCTGTGAGGACTGAGCGAAGTACTTTCTCTACTCTAGCCTCATATGTATTGTCAATGGAGATCTCGCCATTGGGTGTCGACAGTAATAACCCACCGCTAATCCCTCGATCCTCAACTATTTTCGCATTAACTCCTAGTTCCCTGAGAAGATCCGCCATGGTACTCTTATCCCTAGGTGATACATGCACTATGAGGCCTTCAACTCTGAAACCACACTTCTTCATCTCCTCTAGGGACTCGTAGAGGAGCTTTCTCAGTGAATCCCTCCTACTCTCTAGACTCATGTTTTCAAGTATTTCTTTAACTCTCCTCCTAATCTCCTCCACTATCTCCTGTTTAGCCTTAGCAACAATAAGTCTTGCCTCTCTCCTAGCTTCAGCTAGTTTAGCCTCTAACCCGATCTCACTTATGCTCTTTCTACGCTCCTCCTCAATAATCGCCTTCTTTTTCTCCTCAGCTTCTCTAATAATGCTTTTTGCTTTCTCATAGGCATCTCTTATTATCTCCTCAGCCTCTAACTTAGCCTTGTTCAACACTGTTCTTTTTAATTCCTCTAGGCTCAAAGAGATAACACCTATTTGTTACTACACTACAACCACGAATAACACTAATAGCCCAAACACTAAGCCTAGTATACCGAACAATTCTTCAAAGATCGCCAGTATTACACCAACACCAAAAATGCCTCCACGCGTTTTAATGAGCTGTGCTCCCACCTGGCCGCAGATTACGCCTTGCTGCCACGCTGAAACCATCTCTGCGAGGCCTACTAGAATGCTTACACCGAGAATAGCTCCAGCTGCGAATGGTGGTATAGCGCCACCATACTTAGCGAGTAGACTTGGCAATACCACGAAGTAGGAGATAAACATGTATGCAAACCCATAGACAAGAGTCTGCGTCATTGGCAGAAACGCTAAGATAAATATTTTACCTCTCATACCGGGTTCTTCAGCTAGCGTGGGGACACCTGAGGCAGTTGCCGATGCTATTCCCAAAGTAGTTCCAGCTGCAGCTAAACCCTCCGCTAACGCAGGCCCTAGTGCCGCTATAAGAGTATATACGTCAGTCATGGAATATCACCCATCGTTACTATGAAGTACTGGGTTAAAAAACACTGCCTCATTATAAAACCCCTCCACTCCTTGAGGTAGCGAGATGAGTTGAGTTCACGCTCACTTTATGAGAGTTTAATCTCGAGCCAGTATTCGACCAGTTGATCTCATCCTTCTCTAAACTCAGAGTTAATGATTAATTATCCGTTACCTATAGCTCATAGATCACTACTGCTCATTACTGAAAGCAACGTCTTCTAAGGTCAACGTGGAATGAATATAAGTTTAAGCAACTTCGCTTCTTTCAGTCATAGTTCAACTCATTGTCCCTATTTTTACTCTAAGTAATGGTGTAGCCGCAGGCGATATTCTTCTACCAGAGCCTTCGTAGAATTTCGAAGAGAGCTCATACATCACTAGTCTTAGTGAGTGAATGAAGGGGCTTAGTGACGAGAAGCCGAGGTTTACGATGTGGAGTATTACTGTGATCAATGCACCTGCTAGAACGCCCACGATGAAGCTGAGTGAACTTAGAGATGAGTATACGTTAAGTATTAATCCGTTGAAGATCTCCGCTAGCATGGCGCTGCCTAAAGCTATACCAGCTATTCTCACAAATGAGAGAACATCTGCTAGTATTCCTATAACATCGAAAAGCCACAAGATAGCGCCAAACGGTTTATCGAAAACGCTTCTCAGTATCGAGTAGATTACTATGAGCAGGATCGTGGAGTAAATTACATCTTTTCCACTCATAAATCTCAGTAATCCCCACACATCAGTACTAAGCCCAATACTAGCTTGTATAGATGCTGGTCCAAACACCATGATAAGCATCGTCAATAGCTCAAAGAGGAATCCAAACTTGTTCCTAGCTATAGCGTTTTTCAGGGCACCCAATATATGGGCAAATAATACCACATAGTATCCAAGAATTAGTGCAAGCGCTATATAACCTATTACAGCCGACTTCATAGCGATGGGGTCAGATAGACCAGCTGGTATACTTGGCAATAATTTTGGAACTATTAACCCTATGTAGGATCCAAGCAATGAGCCGAAGAAGCTGTTAGCGAGGAGCCCAGTTATACATCCAACTATACCTGCGTACGTTGCTATGTTTATTAACTTCTTGAGGGTCTCCTTGTTATCAACGAAGTAAGGTAGTACGAGTCTTGCTCCAATAATTAAACCAATGGAGTACCCGACATCCGGGAACATTAGCGAGAAGAATATCAAGTAGAAGTATGTGAGTAACGGTGTAGGATCCCACTCACTCGGGGATGGTAAACCCATGACCTCCGTAAGCAACTCGAATGGCTTGAATGGCTTGAGGTTATTGAAGTCCACGGGTGGATTTGGATCAGCTTCGTAGACTACGTAGCCACTACATGCACTCACTATTTTCTCTAACTCGCTAACTCGGGATTTAAGAGTCCAACCTGCTACAACAGCCATGTACTTTGAGCTCAGAGCCTTACCGAGAACCCCTAGCTCTGAGTTAATGATTTCAGCTAGGACTTTGAGTAGTGCTAGCTCGTATAGCCTGCTCTCCAATAATTCCTCGAGCTTACTCTCAGTTGCACTCAGCTCTGCTTCAACTTCTCTAATAAGGTTATCCACACTTTGAGGAGTTAGCGGTTCCTCGTCTCTCACAAGGTCTCTTACCGGGATCTCGAGTTTCTCGATATGGGGCTTATTGCTCTCATATACTTTCTTTTCAAGTAGAACTACAGCAACCGCTCTCTCCTCGCTTAGAACACTATGGAAAATCGTTTTCAGAGACCTCGATGCAATATACTCTAGATCCTTAACGCTTCCATAAAGTGTTTTTGATGCCAAGTATACTCCTTCATAGTCTAATAACGACTTGTCGAGAAGTCCCTCTCTCGAAAGTTCTGTGACAACTACTCTTAATGCTTTAAGCTTCTCCAGTTTCCCTTTAAGCTTCTCGGATTCACTGATTAAGCGTGCTGCAGCATCCATTAACTCCTCGAAATCAGCTACGAGTTTCTCGAGTGCTTTATCAGTATCCCACGGTAACTCCTTAACTTCTACTTCAACTTTCTTCTTAACCAGTGAGCTCAGTTCTCTAAATAACCCGAGCGCTTTCTCGGATAACTCATACCTTTTCTTAGCAATCTCCAGTGCTTTACCAGCTTCTTGTGGTGGTAGTGGTTCGAAGAGCCCTTTTCTTACTAGCTCCTCAACGAGGGTTTCAGTGCTTTCTCTCGGCGTAATAACGTATGCTCTTAAAGCTATATCCGGCTTGTTTAAGGAGATCTTTGAGAGAAGAGACAAGCGTTATCAGACCTCGACACCGGCAACCATTGAGGCTATTCGCTTAGCTATGCTATCAATTCTAGTTTTCATAGACTCTTTTAAATCACGGGCTTTCTTATGTGCTTCATCAATTATTCGCCTAGCTTCACTCTCGGTTTTATCCTCGAGGCTCTTTCTCTCATTCATTAAATCCACGAGGTATGATTTATCTTCAAGAATCTCCATGGCTTTCCTCCTAGCTTCTCTCAATATCTCATCAGCTTTCCTCCTAGCATCCTCAATAATCCTAGCGGCCTCTGACTCAATATCCTTCACGATACTACTCGTAGAAACACACCTCAGTCAACCTATATACAACTATGAGATAGAAATTTAAAACAATGTAATAAATATATTGGTTTACGACACCGTATCATTTCCTCAATGATTTTAATTAAGAGTAGGATCTACAGCACTAAATACTCTCTGCAAAAAGCAGTTTAAATACGGAGAGCTTGTAGTACTCTGTTTCACAGTAGATGATGGTGTAATTCCCATCGTTTCATTGGTTCGAAGCTTATAATTATCTACTTCTCATCAATCTTCTCTAATATTTACTGCAATGTCTTAAATTCACAATTAGTTTTTGAAAAATATCCTTTTTACATATGAAAACTACATTTAGTATATTAGTTGCAAAGTTCTCTGTGAACAGTAGGTGTCGAAATTGAATAATCCATATACAATAATGCTTATATTCCTAGTAATTCTACTATTAGGCGTTGGTTATGGATTATGGAGTAGTTCTCTTAAAGCCAATGTTTACGTCTACATGTTGCAGACGAAGCTAGAGATTGGTTCTTGGAAAGTCTTTGCGATATATCCAGATAATAAGTGTAGAGGATTTAATGACATTTATTTATCTCAATATAATGATACCCTACATGTTTTAATTGGAAATAACGTTGTGAAC
This sequence comes from Desulfurococcaceae archaeon, assembly GCA_023269825.1. Lineage (GTDB taxonomy): Archaea > Thermoproteota > Thermoprotei_A > Sulfolobales > Desulfurococcaceae > UBA285. The sequence goes on along the minus strand of JAGDWI010000001.1, from coordinate 612,191 downwards.
TACATGTGGATAGGTTTAGTTATAGAGAACAATAAGGGAGTAATTTACGATCTCAACGGGATCAGTGTAGTTTTAAACGATTCCCTAGGCGAATACAATGTTACTCCTTTATTCTACTTATATGAACCTATTAAGACTGGTATAGGTAATCAACCATACTGGGATGGCGTGAAATGCGGTGATCTCCCTGTGGATGGTTATTCAACAGTGTTCCCTCTATCACTTAAATCAGGCTACAAAATGGTTGCCTGGATCTACTTGGAGCTAGGTTTAAGCAACACTGAAATAACAGTGAAAATAATTTCGCATGATCAATAAAAATTAGGTTATTAAAGATCCTTTTTAACCAAGGATAATAAAAATATTTTGAAATTTTATATAATGTATAAAAAATACATAAGATTTATAGGGAACTTAATCTTTATACCAAGCTACTAGGATAGGCTTAGAGGATTTTATTGTTTGATTTATAGAAGCAGAATCGACATTATTGAAAAAATAATGGATTATCTTGCAATGAGGGAAAAAGCATTTAAAACACATATTCTCTACTCAGTGAACCTCAATACAATTAGCCTCGAGAAATATTTACGTCTTATGACTCAAGCAGGCTTAATTTACATGTTTAAGGAAGGCAGAAATATAGTGTACATTCTGACCCCTAAAGGTTTCGAGATCCTCGAGAAATTAAAAAGCATAAATGAAGCATTAAGAAACAATGATAGGTTTCATGAGAACGAGTTGACTTTACTAAAGGACGTGTTGAGAAGAGCACTCAACGTAGATGACCAATCTTTAACATATAGATTTCTCAATGGGAAATCAGGCTTAAGACATGTGCATTTATCAATAAGCTATAGAGACAGAGAATATTTGATCCTATTTATCAACGAGAAAAATGTTTCTCAGTATTTACTACGTAGTCTTGCTTATTCCATCCTAGTATCTAATGACACTGAGTTACCATTATTGATTGTTGCGAGAAATAAAGGAATAATCAACGCGATTACGAATCTGTTATCAACATCGGAACCAAAAGTTAAACCAAAATTCATTATAATTTAACTCATAAATGTATTATTTATATGTATGGTTTGTATATATAACCAATACGGTATATTTTTAAAATAATTAAAGAAATAAATCTAACTCGCAAAAAGGTGTAAAACATGATAGGAATAACAAACATAAAGGGAATAACCCTCGTAGGATTAATCCTCCTAGCAATAGGCGTAGCGTCAGCAATGTGGATGGAGACACTAAGAGTAAACACATACGTACACACTGGTGAAGTCAAAGTAGCATGGGTCAATTGGGCTTGCTCAGATACAGGTCCAGACCCTCAGTCTGGAGATTCATACCATAATTCAGAGGACAAAAACGTAGCTCAGTGCATAGTGGGACCAGAGGTATATGATGAGGAGGGAAACGTAGTTAAAGTTAATATAACTCTCGTAAATGCGTATCCAGGATACGCACCAGTAGTAACTCTAACAGTGAAGAATATTGGAACAATCCCAGTTAAACTACTAAACTACACTATAACAGGCGTGAATACAACAGCACTATCAGTAGACTTAACTATACCGCAGAATACACAGATACACCCAAATGGTACACTCGATCTGGGCATTGAGATCGCAGTAGAGCAAGGCGCGGAGGAGCTAACAACGTACACGTTTGAAGTAGAATACACGTTCGCACAGTGGAACGAGGTACCATAGTTTTTTAAATGCGTAAATAGTGCCTGTGCATAGCGGGCACTCATCCATAATGAATCGGGTAGGTGTATGTATTTGAATAAAAGCACTCGAAATGCGTTAATAGCTGGATTCGTAGGTGTAATGGTGTTGGTTGGAATAGCAATGTGGCTAACAAGTATAAGAGCCAATGTATACGTAGCTAGTGGTGAACTCGACTGGGAATTCATGCCTGGTACAGTATTATATAAAGATGCATGTGGACTACCACCAGGATATGGTGACTTTGCAGGAAATGATTGGAACGCAACATATCTACCGGGGCCGGGTGCATTACAGCTCGACAAAGACGTTGGATGCACAACCGTTACCCTAATAGACTCTGATGGAGATGGAGACAAGGACACATTGAACATTACAATGTATAATGTATACCCATGGTATTACAACCACGTTGCATTCAAAGTACACAATGACGGTACAATACCATTAAAAATATGGAGAGTCGTATTCGATGGAAGTGAATACTACGAAATAAACAGACACGTACTCCAACAAGGAGTAGAAGTAGATATAGATAAAGATGGAGAACCAGATATACTTGTGTGGTGGGGGGACAACTTCGGTGTTCAACTCCACCCATGTCAATCAGCCGATATCAGCTTAGACTTGACAATACTACAAACAGCACCACAGGGTGCAACATTGTCGTTCACAATATCGCTAGATGCAGTTGCATGGAATGAATACTACGTCCCATCCGGAGGTTAATGTAGCGTGCGAGGAAGGTTTAATTGAATCTTTTTTTAACCCGTATCATTCCATTTGTCAACATTGTATCTATCTTCACGATTATAGTTTACTTCTTGTCCTTCAAGGTTATCTATGGATTAGCCTACTACTTGATCCCATCAATCATAATGTTAATGGGCTTCACAATCAATATAAGGTTCATGGAAGAGCACGGTGACTCTCAAGTAGAGTTCATAGTTTTATCCTTGATCACCTATACTGCATCTTTTATATTTTCAGGACTAATTTTTGGAATCGGATTAAACACCTTAATTCTCTCACCCTTAACCCTGATACTAAAGATTACTCTCCTCGCATCCTCTATATTGTTCATTGAATCAACGAGAACTCTCCTAGTAAAAAACCGTGTATTCTATAAGAATCCATTAATTGGATTAATTATTGCAACTATTGTATCAACCACATTATATATTTATGTATTTGAGGGATCTCCCACAGGGATCAACTGGTTTATTAAATACACAGCTCTACTTTCATACAACGCGTTGTTGTCCGTTATTGCGTGGATCTATGATTTAAGAACCCTGATCACGCATATGGTGGCTTTCACTGGATTCTACAAGGTTTCACCGATTCTTCCATTGAACACTAATTTAATGAGCTATGTGTTCCCATTAATAATTCAAAGTATTTTCATCGCAGTAGTACTATATATTATAGCAAAACCAATTAATCCGCACAACGCGGTAATTTACCAACACGTTAATTCAAGTAAGTACTCCAAGATTATTTCTACTACGAGCTTAGCTATTTCACTGGGGTTTCTCATTTCATTCCTTTGTGGAGTAAGATTCCTCGCTATTACAAGCGGTAGTATGACCCCAGAAATCAATATTGGAGACGTGGTTGTCTCGATCCCTGTTTCAGTAAGTGATGTAAAAACAGGGGATATAATAGTCTTCAAGGGAGACTCAAACCTCGTCGTTCACAGAGTAGTTGGATTCAGTCGGGACAATTGCTTTATAACTAGGGGTGATGCAAATGAGAATAATGACCCATTATGGGCCTGTGGAGATAGTGTTGTGGGAAAGGTATTTCTCATTATTCCACTAGTAGGGTATCCCGCAGCACTCCTTCTAGAGGCTACGGGTAGTTTCATAAACATGGTGTCTCTAGTGCTTAGTTTAATATCCCTAATTTACGTCTACTACATAGCTAAAGAGGTTGTTTTATATTGAAGAATATTGGTTTAAAATTTACTTTCTCCAGCTCAATTGCTAGAAGACTGCTTCTAGCTCTAACTATTCTATCAATGGCTTTATTCTCCATTAGCTGTTACTACTTTGCAGAAAGCTTTAGAGTAGAACCCATAGCTATTTATAAAAACACGTATAAATTAGCCCAGATAAACACAGATATATTATACAATGTAAGTGTAAAGCCCTCAATGATATATGATTACGCCACAATCGTGAATTACCCCATGATCTACCTATCACTAGTGCATAGAATCCAGTATTTATTTGACATTACATGGGAGGTCTACAATGATACATATAGTGGAGTAGCATCTAATATAAACTACACCGTGACCCCTGCAATGACTATAAGCACACCCACTTGGAGTAAAAAATTCCCTCTCAAAGCCGATGCGGTTAGTGGAGATAAACATGTATTGATTCAGGGAGAGTTAAATATGAGTGATCTATACAACCTCGTGAGAGCAATAGACTCAGAAGTACTTGTAAGCTCTAGGAGATACGACGTCAATATCACTATGAATTTCGAGATTAACGTACTATATATGAATGGGGAGCGTAAAAGATTTGATCTAAATCCATCCATGCTACTGAGTGTGAATGAGCTAAACAATATATTAATAATAACAATAAACGAGTCTTCAGAGACCTTTACAAATAATACTCAAATAAGCGTGGAAAACACGTTGAACCTACCAATGGGCCTAAAGATCAGTATTGCTGATTCTAGGAGGATAACACTATACTCTACACTTACACTAGGTGCGATGTCAATAGCACTCATATTCATTACCATTAATACATATAAACCCAAGAACATTACTGGTAAGACAAAGCCACGTAGAAATGTACTAAAAGGTTTGGTGGATGAGTCAAACCTAAAATTGATTCAAATAAGTAACTACAGAGACTTCGAGAGTGTATCTAAGAGATTCAATATCCCCATCATATACTCGGAGAATGTTGGCAAATACTACATTGTTCTCGGAGACGTAGCATATGTATACATTGAAAACAATGAGTCTAGAGAAGGAAACAAGTAGTTTTAGTGTTACTTAATCATTAAAACTATTATATAGTTAATGTAACACCTGTTCCAGCCTCAATAACGTCGACTCCGCCAGTGTTTTTCAGTATTTCAATAATCCTACTTCCACTACAGTGAAGCGGCACAATAAACTCTGGTTTTACTTCATCAATAATCCTAGAGGCAAATACCCTTATTGAGTCCTCCGGTGCATTGTGCAAGTGGAAACCCCCGATCAATCCATGTATCCTCCTATTGAAAGTCCTAGCTATATCCAATAGAGCGTTTGAACCTGGGTGAAGGCAGCCTGTAAGCACTACTAGGCCCCCAGGTTCATCTAGTACCAGTATGTGCTCGTATGGTGGACCATAGTATGGTTTAGATACATATACTCCATCACTCAGCTTCATCCACTTTGTTACTTCAATGGGTTTAAGTCCATGCAGTTTCAGGGCTCTACCAAGGGATTCCAATGTAGTGAAAGGTATGTATACATCTGTGTATGGTGCTTGGCTAGATAAGTACTTGAATCCACCGTAGTGTGGAGTGTGCTCGTGAGATATTACGGCATAGTCCACTAAGTCGATACTTACATCGAGTACACTTGAATTATGCTCTAAAATAGTTGAGTCAACTCCTAGATCGAATAGAATGTATTCACCGTATCTCTCAATATATAGTGAGAGAGAGTGCTTAGCTAAAAGATCCCCTCTTCCCGCTTTATCATCAGATAAAACAACTATCTTCATAACTCCCCCTTTAAAATAAATTAGTGCATGGTTTTTAACACGTGGGTGCGAAAACATTGGATGCTGCAGCAGTTTTATTCACGGGTGGAAAAGACTCAGTTTACGCTTTACATAAAGCTATAGAGAACGGAGTAGAAGTCAAGGTACTAGTTTCAATTATACCATTATACAAGTACTCACTGCTATACCATCAACCCATCTTCACGGGGTTAGTTGCTCAAGCTCAATCACTCTCAATACCTCTTGAATCAATGGGCCTACTGGATCCAAGCAGGGAGAGAGAAGCCTTAACTACGCTACTTCAAAGAGCGAAAAGCAAGTATGGAGTAAACATGGTTGTAACAGGTGCTGTGAAAAGCGTGTTTCAGTACAAAGCATTCAGAGAAATATCCAGAGGGGTTGGATTAGAACTATATGCGCCTAACTGGGGGGTTAACGAGGAGGAGTACATGGAGAGCATTCTCAGGGGAAACATAGAGTTCTCGTTGATATCTATTACATCAATGGGTATACCCCACGAGCTACTGGGAAAAGTCTTCACGTGGAGAGACCTGGATAAACTAGTGAAGTTATCTAAGAAGTATGGATTTAACTTATCCTTTGAGGGAGGCGAAGCTGAAACATTCGTCACTAATGCACCATTATTCAAGTATAAGTTGATCTTAACTGGTAGAACAATCATTGTCTCCGATTACGAGGGATACTACGAAATAAGTAGAGTGAAACTAGTTAAAAAAACCACGTAGTTTAGGTTTCCTACTTGGATGGCTCCTTTGCATAGTAGACTTTTATCATCTCGGCGAGGTGCTCTGGCTTAGTATACCATTTATCGTACTTGATTGATTGATCCCCGTACTTCACTGTAACGTAGTCTTTCTCATCTTTTATTCTAATCTCCGGGTATCCTTCCTTGAAAACAGAGATTTCGAGTGGAGAGATGTCTTGGAACCTTATTCCCTGCACTTTTCCAGCTACTTGGATCTTTAGTTGCTTTAAGTACTCGCTCATTTCTATCAACTTTTAATCAGTTTGATTTAAATAAGCTAGAACACCCCTTAAATTTCTTACTTAGACTGTTAGATCAATGAATGAGCATTATTTCTATGAAAAATCAATATGTTACTCCTAGGAGAGCCCATCGATCCGCTTTTCCACCGCTACAAGTAGAGTAGTTGCTAGCCGGTGGTAAATCTATGGGGGACTCCGTTATTTCTCCCAGCACTCCTCTATTGAACACTTTCTCTAATTCCTCAGCATCTCTCTTACTGCCATCCCATGGTGCTACTATTAGTCCCTTAGTTCTCTCTCCGGGGGTTGAGCAATCTGTTACTATGGTGGTTAGTTTCTTCAAGTGCTCTAGAGCTCTTTCTCTAAGATACTTGTTCACTTCTCTCCATGCTTGGTTAAGGGAGCTCATTAACTCCTCTAGTTTCACCGTGGTCTTAGGCGCGTTATCTCTTCTAGCTATAGTGACTGTTTTAAGCTCTGCTTCCCTGGGGCCTATCTCTAAGCGTGTTGGAACACCCTTCATTTCCCAGAAATAGTACTTCCATCCAGGCGTATGCTCTGAGTCTTCATCTAAGTATACTCTAACACTGTTTGATTCAAGGTATTCTTTCACTCTTCTAGCGTACTCGTGGATTTCTTTTTCATCTGGTTTAGCTATCGGTACTATGACTACTTGTATAGGAGCGATCTCGGGTGGTAGGAATAATCCTTTCTCGTCACCGTGTACTCCTATAACAGCTCCTAGAACTCTCTCACTTACACCGTAGCATGTTTGGTAAACGTGTTTCACGTTTCCATCTGTGTCCATGAACTTTATGTCGAATGCTCTGGCGAATCTTTGACCTAGATTAATAACGCTACCTAGCTCTAATCCCTTTCCATCAGGCATTACTGTTATGAAGTCATAGTTGTACTCAGCTCCCGCGAATGTATCCCATGGCGGAGTCTTAACTATGAAGTAAGGTAATTGAAGCCTATCAAAGAACTCCTTGTATAATCCAACAGCTTCTCTTATTTGAACCTCTGATTCCTCGAAAGTAGCGTGAGCTGTGTGTGCTTCAATGAAACCCATTATCTCCCTCACTCTGAGTATTGGGTGAGTCATCTTCGTCTCATATCTAAACACGTTGACTGCTTGGTACATTTTCAACGGTAGGTCCCTGCGTCCCTTAACCCAGAGACTCCACATATAGTACATAACGGTTTCACTAGTTGGCCTCAAGTAGAACTTCTCATTAAACTTCTTCGTCCCAGTTCCCTCTATGACGAATGTTTCGCCTCCAAAGCCCTCGAGGAAATCCTTCTCCTTCGCGAAAATTGATTCAGGGATAAGTGATGGGAAATACGCTTCCTGGTGGCCTGTTCTCTCGAGTAAATCCATTAGTATTCTCTGAGCGAGCCTTAATGCTTTGAGACCATATGGGCGCCAAACGATCATTCCTTTCACTGGGTACCTTATATCGACGACATCTGCTTCCCTTAAAACAGCTTGATACCAGTCATCGAAATCAGCGTACTTATCGATCCCTATGGTTTTCCTCGACACTCTTATAACACCTCATTAGCTTAATACACGTGGTTTTAAATAACTCATTATTTATAATGCTCCTTAAGTTTTTAACAGTGTTTTCAAGAATTAAGTCAAGGTATTGATCGCCGAATACGCTGTGCATATTCAGCTTCAGTGACTTGTATTCATCACCTATAACTAAGTGTTTCCTACAAGTTCCCAGCACTTGACTCAACGCATCGAGGTTTCTCCTAGCTAGATTACACCATAAAGCTGATTCAACGTGTGCTTTAAATGGTTGCAGGCAATAATAGTAGAAAGTCGTGTAAGCAGTCTTTGTTAATGTTTTCACGCCTTTAATTAAGGGTAATTGATGCATTAAATCCATTAACCTAGTTGCCTCAATTCTCGCACTTAGCACCGCGTCACCTAAGACGCTGATAGAATGCTCTCTGAGAACTCTAATCCACTCATCGCGTGGTTTAACGTTACTTAACAATCTCTTCAGTAAATCAACTAGTTCTCCAACCAGGACTCCGCTATCCCCAGCGGAGCCAACTATGTTAGTGTTCCTGTACTTCAAGGAATTCAGCGTAGTGAACGTTACTGATGGAACACCATGCTCCATGTACGAGTGAGACTCCGTGTGAAACGTGTTCTCCGAGAAGATTACTTGATTACTAGGTAAGTATTCTCTGAGAACTGGGTGCCCCATAGCCAAGAGTTCGCCACCCATGTTGAGCGGGCCTATTGAAACAGCGTACAGTGTTTTCTCTAATTCACCCTTGTTTTCAAGTATGCTCAACAAGTATCTTTCACCCCAGTTGTAGTGGTACTCAGTGAACTCTAAGTCCCCTATTTCACGAGATGTGTATGATACGAATACAATGTTGACGGGGAGATTAGCTTTCCCCAGGTTCTCAGCGATTTTAATTAGGTATTGTGATGGAGTTGAATCAGGGGCTCCTATAATGTTGTCGTGGTGTGCAGTGACGTGTACTTCGTCTTCTCCGCTTCCATTCAAGTAACCAGCTATGATGTTACCAGTAGTTTTCTCCATTGAAGATTTAGCTAATACTCTCCCACCATGTGAGAGCATTTCTCTGGTTGATGCTTCATCTAAGCATACAACCGGTGTTTTCAGAGGAGAAGTGGGGGTGTAAGTGAAACCAGTTGAACCGAGAACTACATCTGCTTTCAATAAACCCGTAATCCCTGTATTCAATAGTATTAGTCTAGGATTTTTCTCGGCAACAATGTTCGTGATCAACCTTAACTCAACGTGGTTTCTAGGATAACTCAATAATACTACTTTATCCTCAACGTTAACTTCATCGAGCAACGCAATGTCCTCGATTCTCACTATTCCACTGGGGTTAACTGTTAAATCTACTCCTAGACTATAAGGTAGAAGAACGCAGGGCCTCGTAGAACCATTAATCTCCACTAAGCAGCTCCAACTCCACGCGTAAACCGGTACATCTACGTAGTACACTTGATCCAGTAATTCCCTTAAAGCACTCCTAAGAAAACTAACTGTTTTCCTCTCCTCAATGCTACCGGGTGTAATGCCCTCGATTCTCAACAGAATTCTCCTCCACGTTATTTTTCACATACACTAATGACTAATACATGACACGGTATATTAGATGACAATAATTATTCTATTAATCAAGCAGGTGAAAGAGGTGTTTAAATGCCTAGGATCATTGAGTTTGAGGAGGTGAAAAACCTCGATAAATTTATTAGTAAACTAAGCGAATCAGGTTATTTCGTTGAGCACGGGCCTCACGTTGTTCTAGAGGATCACAGCGAGTTATCAGCTATTAAAGTATTTAGAGATGAAAAGTTCGTAGCGTACATTATTGCACACTACATAACTCAATACTATAGAGCAGTCCTAGATAATAGTTACTCGGATGATCGAAGCTTCATGAATAAATTACTTGAATTAAAGCACTCCAGTGAGAAGTGGAGTATACCGGTTAACCCGCTGTACATTGTTGTTTTCGATGAGGAATTCCTGAGTATTTTAAACAGCTACGATGACGCGTACCCAGTTGAAGACGGTGAAAACCTCGTGAAAGAATATAAGAGTAGGAATCCGCACTATAAAAGTATACCGAGGATTGCTGTTGCTAGGATCATTGAGTAGTAAGAGAGAGCTAAGTTGATAATTCACCTGTTTCACTTGCTAGCCTCGTACCGCAGTAAGGGCAAAACACTGCATCTAGTGGAACAACTCTACCGCATGTGGGACACTGCTTTATTCTATTCAACGCGTTATTCATTTTCTCATCGTACTCTTCCTTAATGTCATCAATGGTTATGTGGAGGTAAACCTGAGTAGTTCTGATATCGCTGTGTCCAAGCAACCTCTGTAGACTCGGGAGACTTAAGCCCCGTCTAATAGCTGTTGTGGCGAAAGTATGCCTGAGAACATGTGGTCTAACCTTCAACGGGTCTACTCCTGCTTTAACAGCTAGTCTTTTCAGCTTCTTGTATAGACCAGTGTACGTAATGTTGAATAATTTATCCTTGTCTCTTAGGCCGTTTAGTTTTATCCATGCTTCAAGAGTATCGAAGACTTCTTGAGGAGCTGTTACAAGTCTCTCTTTACCGTACTTAGCTGATCTAACCCTTATGATCCTCCTATTGAAGTCGATATCTCCAACCCTCAACTCCAGCAGCTCTCTGCTTCGTAAACCAGTGGTTAACATTAATTGAAGTATTAGCTTGTCAACTGGTTTCTTAGCTGCTCTAATTAAAGCATCTACTTCCTCCTCGCGTAAAGCCTCTATTCTCGCTGGGAGCTTCTTTACTCCAGGTATTTTAACTCTTAATCCAAGCCATTTGAAGAATCTCCTTAAAAGTATAGTGTAGTAGTGTAGAGTTATCTGCCACTTGTTCTTATCAATTGTTTTAGCTCCTGGAAACCCTTTCGCGAGTCTATCATTTCTCCAGTTTATTACATCTCTTAATGTTACTTCTCGAAGTGGTTTATCACCTATGAATGATATGAAGTCGCGTATAGCGGCCATGTAGGATTTAATCGTCTCCTTTGAGGCTCCAGCAGCTTGAAGTATTGCTTCAAACTCCTTAACTATTTCCTCATTGCTGAGCTCGAGTATTTCCTCGGGTGCATCACCTAGATCAAGCTTAGGCAACTCCTCCCCGGGATAAATATGCTGAAGGATACTGCTTTAAAATAGAGGGAGTCAAAGTTGATGAAAAACAAATTTGTTTTCACTAGAGTAAGGACTGCATTTTCTCCCTAATGAGTTTCTCGGCTTGCTCCTTAGTTATCTCTGTTTGTGTAGCTTTCTCGAGTTCGACCAGTATTTTATCCGGGTTCTCTCTATACACGTCTATTTTGCCCTTCACTCTTCCAAGATATCTTCTAGATGAACCAGCATGTATTATAACGGAATCTAGCACTAATTCGTCTCCACTTGGTGATATAGTGGCTAAACCAATTGATTGGCCTTCTCTACTCGTGAATTTTACTAGTAATCCCCCGTCAATGGTCTCCCCGAGTAAGTCCACTGAGGCCACTATATCGCTTAGAGTAATCGGAGTCGGAGTTGTTGGAGGTGTAGGTTTCTCCTCGGTTTTCTCCTCTGATACTTCAAATGATTTAACGGCCTCCTCAGCTTTACTAGGAGCCAACTTGAATTCCTCAAGTATTTTACTTAGTTTATTCGTGATGACATCGTTCACTGTTCTCGTTACTTGTTCATCAGGTATCCTCTTAAAGGCTTCAAGTTTCAGTGACTTATAGTTCCAGTTGATCCTCTTGCTTCCAGCGTCGTATGTATAGTTGATTCTAACTCTTACGACATCGCCTTTATCAACTTTGAGCTCATCCACTAGGATACGGTATAAGACAATGTTTAACTCAGCTGTAGCTCGAGCTATTTCTCTCGAAACATTTTTATCTTGTTTAACGAGGTCTCTGAGCTGCGCGAAGAGAGTTCTCCTTATTTTATCAGCGTAAGCTCCAGCTATAATTAAACCACTGCTGAGCTCTCTCTCTAGAGGAGCTTGCTCCATGTGTTTCACCGTTAACATCATATATAATTATTGACTTTTACTTATAAAAACTAGATTTGTAAAAATATATAGTTGCTTTAAGCTAATAATTAAACACGTATATGTCAAGTAAAGCATTAATCACTTAGCTATGAGAAGGTGTCTGAGTTAAATGAAGGTTCTCACTAAGCCACCCAGGATAAAGGTTCTAGAAGCTATTGGAGCAGTCGGCGATAAGAGAGTAACTTTGATGACGGATGTAAAGGCCTCTGTGAAATCTAGTATGGGTGATAGAGAGTACAAGGTTGTTCTAGTGAGCGAGGGGAACCAGGTTTATAGAGCTTATAGTAGTGATAATGGCACAATTCATCGAGGCTACATTGGTTACCCGATTATAGCATTCATGATGGTTAAAGATATTTTACCAGTTGATGGTGAAGTGTTAAGAGCTATGACTGGTATTCCGTGGAAAGAGCTCAATGAGAAGTATCAAAAGTACGCGATAGTGGAGAACATTGTTTTATCTAGAGCTGAGAAAATGGGTGTTCAGAGGCAAGTAGTAGACGACTTCGTGAACCTTGTTCTAAAGAAACTCGGTTTAATGAAGATATATTTTGATGAATCACTTGCACGTATTTAAGCGAGCTGTATTTTACCTTTTTGAACACGTATATAGCCTTTTCTTGCGAGTTTAATTAATATGCTTCTAGCTTGTCTCCTATCAACTCCTGTTTCCTTCGCTATTATGACCACTGCATCTTTAACTGTTACATCTCCATATGTTGACGCAATGTTTTTAAGGATTTCGAGGACCTGAGCTAAGATACCTGGGGGTTTCTCAAATACTTTTACGCCATCTCCTCTAACTTTAAGCCTGATCGCTATGCCTTTTAAAGGCGATTTCAGAACATACTCTTCCTCAGCTACTTTGCCAACGTAGTATTTAACGTACTCACCTGGTTGAATCATTCGCGTGGGCTTAGTGAACACTAGGGCATCTACTGCTCTGCAGTGGAGTATTCTACGTAGATACTTAGGCATAAACACTACTACGAATACCTCTCTTTCACCGCATGCTTCCTCAACGCTGTGAGTGATCTGAATTCTCTCAGCGAGTTCTAGTGGAATGAAGCGTGCCACGTAGTCATGCTCATCGACAACTATTACTCTACGTTTATCTTCAACAGCTTCAAGCACTGTGAGGAACAATAACTTAAGCATGACGTTAGTGTAGTGTGAGATAACGATGTTTCTACCGTGAGACAATTCACGTAGAACATCACTTAACTCCATGTCAGTCACTTACTCTAATACTTAAGTATTTAATCCATGGTTTTTATTGTTGATGTTAATAATGCTTTAAATCACTTTATTCAAAGTGTCTGGGTGTAGAGTGTGCTGGAAGCCTACTTGAATTGGCCTAAGCAAATCAAAGGGGCTCTTGAATCCTGGGGTAAGTATAGAGTTGAAGGATTATTCAACGAAGTACTCGTCGTTGGTATGGGTGGAAGCGGAATAGTGGGTGACTACCTGCAGGTTTTATCGTTGACTCGTGGGAGCATACCTGTTTACACGGTTAAATCACATATTTTACCCAGCTTCGTGGATGAAAACACGTTGATCCTAGCTGTGAGTTATAGTGGTAATACTCATGAAACACTGAGTGCTCTCAGGAAAGCGATTGCCAGTAGAGCTAAAGTGGTAACTGTGTCGAGTGGAGGAATCTTGGAGAATGAGGCATTAAAACATAAACTACTACATATCCCTGTACCAAGTGGTTTACAGCCGAGAGCATCACTACCAGCAATGCTTTACAGTATACTGGGATTACTTGACTCCAGTGGTTATAGCTTAGTGACGGGAAAAGAGGCCTACGAGAGCTTAAAGTTCCTTGAAGCTAACACTGAGCACGCTGAACTCGTAGCCGGAGAGATAGCGAAATGGGTGTATGAGAAAGTGATTGGAGAAGAAAGATTATTCGTGATAGCAACACATACTCCACTAGACTCCCTGGCTTTGAGGGGTAAAAACGAGTTCAATGAGAACAGTAAGTTAATAGTCAACGTTGACATTGCGCCCGAGTGGATGCACAACAGTATCGTGGGGTATGAACACCCTGTCACAAGGAGATTCTTCACGCTGGAAATAGTTGACCCGGAGGATGAAGCAGGATTTAAACTCGTGGAATTCATGGAGAAAATCTACAGTCAACACGATGCAGTAGCATATAAGTTAACACTGAGAGGAGGAAACATACTCGAGAAACTAATGTATGGAAGCCTAGTACTGGGATTATCCAGTGTTATGCTAGCAGAGCTAAGGGGATTAAACCCCGCGGAGACAAAAAACATAACTCTCTACAAGCAAGAAGCAAGCAAAATATTTCATAAATAATATTAAAACCCCTTCACTATTAATTAATCAATATTGAGAAGGGGCCGTCGTCTAGCCTGGCTAGGATGCGGGGCTTGGGCCCCCGTGACCCGGGGTTCAAATCCCCGCGGCCCCACTACTATAACACCATGGATAATATCATAGTGGGAACTATCAGGACATCATTGAAACCTATATTTATTAAAACAGGTCAATGTAGACAATGGTAATGTTACTGTAGCCTAATTAATTTACAGCATAGTTGTGAAACCATGTATTAAGCTAATTGAATAAAACGTACACCGTTTCTATTACTGTAAATACTGCTCTCACAGAGTTAAGTTACATCATCTATTTATAGTACCTGTTTCCTTGTAAGTTCTTCTAACATGTAAGAGCGGCCGGCGGCTTGTTTTTCGCTTAGCTCATGGTATTTTCTATAGCTAGCAATTAGAGCTACTATAACGGTATATAGGGACAGCGATATGAGCACAGGTTCTAGCCTTATTCCCCAAGGCATATAATTCAATATTAATCCCAATAATGGAACTATTGCGAGAGATAAGCCAATAGATAAAGCCAATCTCTCTAATTGCGTTAAGTCTTGTTCACCGGGATACAGGGCTTTCACAGTCACATATCCAGGCATGAAAAGAACAGCTATTGAACCCACAACATACCTAAAGTAAATTACCCAGGGGATAATGCTTGTTAACGCAACAGTGAGCACGGTTAATGCAGTAAGCACTATTATAGTCCATAACCAGAGAGAGTAATCTAGTCTAAGCAAGTACTCTAGGAAATCCTTGGGAGGACTTGGATCGATCAGAACTATTTTACCTGATACTATGTCTTCGTATGTTTTCTTTAAAAAATCATAGGTTTTTGCTTCTTTGTTTTTGCTTGTTCTCATGTATTCTTCGAGTGTTTTTACCTCTTTCTTAACTGGTTTATTTGACTTCAAGGTATGGCACCTTTATAACATTTACGTACAAGTGGTTCCATATACCCGTATATATCCATTCATTAGAGTTCACATCATAGATCCAAAGCTCGAAGATCAAAGCTACTTCATCGACATTAGTGTCACTTAATAATATGGGTACAGATATCTTCTCAGTGATGTTTTCTCCGACACCTACAAGGAACTCGTAGATTTTTATCGCATAATGGGGGCTGGGAGTAGTGTTCGTGGGGAGAGTGGTTTTATCACCAATCTTGTATCTTACTTGAACGAGTGCTGGGTAATCTCTATGATTGTAAATAAATACACATAGCACTAGGCTTTGACCGGGATATACCCTGTTTGGGTAATCCCCTATTTTGCATTCTTGGTTTAAGAGACCTAAACTAGTAAACGGCTCGGTTATCTCTGGTTTCAGGACTAGTGCTATTCCAAGAGTTGAACCAATTATTGTAACCGCCATTATTACAGCGAATACTTCTTCATCTAGTAGGTTCATGTTTAATCACCCACTTTCTCCTAGTTTTGAACCATAAGTATAGATAGAGTCTTGGTAGCAGGATGTATACAAGTAAAGGCATTGATGCCAGCAGGGCAACCAGTAAGGCTTTGGAAGCATTCATGTACAGTATTAATGAGGGAGCATTATTCTCCAGTTTCTTCACTTCATCCTTAATACTAGATAACAGTAATGCTGCTTCACTTGTTTCATTGTTTAACAGTAGATAATGAGCTTTTTTGAGTTCTTCCACTAGGTGTGTAACATCTAGTCCTTTCTCCGCAAGCTTGACTACGTCAATGTATACTTTAATGAACTCGCCGTAAGCATCTTCCTCGATTTGTGCCATAGTATTATCAGCATGAATGAGAACCATAAATACCAGTAGGAAAGTAAGGGTTAACGCGGCGATTTCTTTGCGTATTGAAGCATTATTCATAGCTCACTGACCTCTCTTTAACTATCTAATTCGATGAAGCCCTTGAAGACTACTTCAGGTAAAAAAGATCCCATGTATTCAACAATAATGTTTTTCAACCTCCCTCAACGAATTCCTTGTTAAGTATTCTCGCAGATACATATAAATCCCCACTAACGAGGTTTTAGGGGGATAGTTGCATCATCCGCGTAGTCAACTAAGAAGTAATTATAGTTATTTGTTTTCACTGTTTCCACGTAAATGTACTTTATACCAGTGTGGAACCTGTAATTAAGTGAAGTAATGGAAACCGTGAATGGTTTTGGCTTCGTTATCTTACATGGTTCATTATTAATCATCAGGGTCCACCGCTTGTTCCCCGTTTAATTAGGTTTGGTAGAGCATTTGCCTCTACATAAATAAATCCATTATTAGCGAGAACTCGTTTCACAATGGTGTACTTGAATCTCAGGGATTCACTATAAATGATTGTGAATGGTTTAGAGGGTGTGATATTGTTCTTCAGCATGAACTCAGTTAATTTCTCGGCGTATAGGTTATTGCTAAAAACCATGATTGAAACCGGTCTTGGTTTCCTCGGGAGTCTCAATAACTTCTCGACTGCTTCTTCACTTAATTCATCGATATGCTTATAATTGAATAGTACTTGTGTCTTCATGTCTTTGAATACTTTGTATAGTTGATACAGTACATCTATGGATTTACCGCTGAGAATTAACGCTATTTCCCCAATAACCAGTAATACGTTGATTCTAGTTGTCAGAGATCTCCTTGACAACTCGAGGCACAGCTTTAATAGCGTGAATGAGATCGAGTCGAATTCATATATATTAGGTGCATATAAATCAACCAATATGATGGGCTCTAATTCTACTTCACTAGTATTCAAAGCATACCTCGATCCATCTTCGCTAAGTTCTTTGACGACTAAAAAACCCTTGCTCAGAGACTTCTTCCAGTGCACTTGCTTTATGCTATCTCCAGGCACGTACTGCCTGACTCCATCATATTCTCCACGCCTGCTTTTTCTAGATATGTATTTGTTTTCACGTGTTTCTCGAGTAATTTCCTCGAAGGTTGCAGCAAATCTCTCAATTAACCAGGCTAAGTTGGGGTGCATGTAGCCTCTGTGAACAATTTTACGCATTATTCTCGCAGCTTCAACTCCACTAAAGGTTGTTATATTCATTGGACCTAGCTCAGCAACAGCTAAATCCACAGCTGAAATAAGTGATCTCAAATCACGTAGTTCTCTTAAATAGCTTTCAGTTATTTCAATTATTCGCTGCGTCATTGGTACAACCCTGTATTCGACGGTGAACTTAGCTAACTGCCTACCGGAGAAACCATAGTTGTCGAAAGCGTAAACGTAGACATCGATTAAGTGCCTCCCAATGTGATCGACAGGGAGATCTAGGGATGTGATTAATTTGTCATCAACACTGAGTAAAACCTTGTTAAACCCATATTCGAAGACTACTTGTGCTTCAACAGGAGAATATATAGCTATCGTAGCGGTTGCTTTTTGACCAAGTAGTATTGTACTAGGTACATTGACTACCTCTATATGTATTCTCGATAACTTCGAGTAGCTAATAGAAGAGTAAAGTAGAGTTGAGAAAAACATAATAGCGATGGGAAGAGATAAACGAGGATCCACTAGTATTAGTAGAGATGTAATAACTAAGTATCTGACGACGGCCGAAGAAGAAGGCCCAAGGAAACTTGGTTCAATGCTATTCGCTCTGAAAATTCTTTTCCTAAGTATGAGAGGGGTCATTATTGCTAATGGTACTGAGAGGAAAGATCCCTCGGGAATAACTACTACTAGAAAAGGTATCGTAGAATATATTGCGAGTGGCTGTAGAAACTTAAGCCTCTTAATTGTTAATGGTGCAAGTAGGAATAATAATGGAAGAAAGACAAGGTATGAGCGTGTAGAGTATGAGACAAATAATAGAGCAATAAGCGTGTACAAGAATGCCGCGTTATCTATAAATCTCTCAAATTCCCTCCTCAGCATACTTTATGATCACCGTTACTGTAAGCAATAAAACATAGACCAGTAATCCGTTTACCAAAGTGTTCCCAAGTATGTGTGTAGAGAGAGCTGAAATATACCAGAATTTAGCTTCATCCAGAGAGTTTAAATCAACGTAGTTTAAAACGAAGAAGGTTTTATTTGACTCACTGATTTGCTTTAAAAGTTTAATATTATCTCCGAGTTCAACAACATTGTTCGTGAAGAGATCTAAGTCGGATATTAGCCAAAGAGATCCTTCCTTAATTCTAAATAAGGCTATTATAGTGTAACTCTTCATTTCTTCCCCTATCGAATAATACTTATTTCCATCTACATCGGCGTAAGCATAGTTCGAAGTATTCCCATAAGCGATCAAGTTATCGAAATCGTTGATCGCAATGTATGAGGGTTCATGTGCGACTACTTCGTAGTTTTCTCCATTAATACGTAGTGTTAACAAGGGGTATTCCCTGGATTTGACTTTAGAGACTTCATCTAGCACTTTAACGTGCATAATTCTAGCCTTAAGACCAATGTACTCTAAGAAACCGTTTACGAAACCGTTTTCATCCAGAAATATAAGCGTGGATCCTTTATCTAGTATTTCAACAAGTGACTTATATTCTGATTCATTAATTTCCCGTAATACTGGAACTATAACGGTTGATCCCGGCTCGATGTTGCCTAGATCCCGCGTGAGAATAGCATTATTCAATATGGATAATACCTCCGAGTATCCTTTATCACCGTTGTTAAATGGACTATACGGAGTCGATGAAGGCATATTTGCAACTATGGATAACGAAGCAACTAAAATAGTGAATATCAATGTTACTAATAGTAATTTATTTACTCTCAATTTTCATCAACTCATCCAAGTATTTCTCGGCCTCAGAGGTGTTTACGTCATGGTTTGAGTATAGGTCTTTCTCATAGATATCTAGAAAACCTTTAACCAACTTTTTCATCGATTCATTGATTGTTCTATCAACTCTACGGTAGAATTCTCTCAGTGTCTCAGAGTTTCCCGGTGGATTTATGTACTTGGAGATCACAGCTATGAGTCTCCTATATAAGTGAATCAACCTCGGTGTTCTAAAATAATACTTAGCTGGTTTTGCCGATAGTTCGCTCTTGTTTTTCCTCCCCATTGCTCTAACTAGGCGATATTTCACAGTATTGACTATAGATACTAATGAGTGAATCACGTACCTGGTTTTAGTCGGAGTTGTAAACGCAATGACTAGGAAACAAGTTAAAACAGCGAGGATAGGGATATTGATGACGCTAATGTAGCTTTCAACGCGTCTGGTCACATAATTAGGGTCATGGGGCTTGACCTCTACTACTACTACTCTATACCTCCACATGAGTAGAGTAAAAGGAAGATCTATCGGTAAAGTATACTCGAATTTACTTGTTAAACCTCTATAAGTGTTAGTTTTAGAGTTCTCTACGTAGATGTTTACGTCATATGATGTATTTGAGTCCACGTACAAGTTGACGCTGGGTTTCCTTAATGGCACTAATGCGAGGGCCTCAACTCCTGCTGCAACATAGATCTCGCGTAGTTTTAATTCAATAATATGAGTGTAGGTTAACGGTAAATACTTACCCTTGGGCTCAGTTACTAAAATGATTTTATGTAGTCCCTGCGACAAATTCAGTGGTTTCAAGGAGAAAACGTTTTCTCCGCTTCGGATACTTGTATTTAGTAGCATGCTACTGTTGGATACTTTATCCAAGTACAACTTTATGTTTAGAGGATAATCCAGAGACGCCTTAATCTTAATGTCGATTGATTGACTGGGATAAATATAATCAGGTGCTGTGAAATTCACAGTAGGCGTTACGTAAATCAGTGTCATATTGGATAAAGCATAACCAGTTAAAGTAGTGTTTCCAACATTTGATCCCGCTACTGCAATTATTTTCGCACTATTTATTAGAGACGGGTTTAAACCCAGGTTGATTATTGACGCTATTTTCTCGGCGCTCGGTGCTCTAGTGTTCACGGTTATCGTCTTATTTAATGATCCATTGATGGAAAACCGGTCTATAATTACACCGCCATATATTATGATTAACGTTAAATTAACGTATTTCAATGAAGTACTAGAAGTTGTAGTTACGTTTATTTGATAGTTTTCACCTCCACTAATTGTTTCAGGGTGTGATAAATGTATATGTATTTCACCACCGTACAGGTTGCCGAGGTATAGTTGAGTGAGTTTACTTAAAAAGTAGTCGAATCTTATTTGCAGATTGATAACATATTCCTCGAAGCTACTCGTCATGTAATACCTTGTTCCCTGATCCGGAATAAAGCGGGCTAGTTCGTTAACGTAATTATTCATGATTTCTGTGAGGTCTATTTTCGTCAAGTAAAGATCATATATGGTGTGGAGAATATAGTCTCCATAGGCTCCCGCGTTAATGGTTTCATTGCTCAACAAGTTTTCCGTGCGAATAAGTAAATTAATCGTATCATTCAATTTAAAGTATAGTTTTGTATGGATGTAACTGACTTCACTTGGTAGAGAAATGTTTAAAGCAAACTTACACATGGTTAATGCTGTATCATATTCTCCACTGATCACAGCCATCAATGTATCTTGTAGTAGTTTAAGTAGTGGAGCGGCATCTATACTCGAACTCCATGATTGTCCACTTAAAGGTAATGCGCAAAATACTGATTGAGCTAGGAAGAATAATAGGGTAATAGCTGTTATGTATTTAAAGCGCACCTTATACAATGAGTAATTCACCGTTTCAACTTATTCTTACTGGTTTCACTGCCTCTTCCCCGTATTCTATGTCACCCCTAGCACGGAGAGTACTCTATAAGTTGTTATTAACGCGAAGATCGATATTAAAATTAAGTCGAGAAGTATTGTTCTAGATCGCTTCCTAATAGATGAATCTATTGCAGTGTATACGAAGTAGATTAAAATAGATACAGCAACGTAAGCGTCAGGTCTTTGTTCTCCAATGACTGCGAGGAAACCGGTAAACAAAGATACTAGTGAAGTAAGCAGAATCAACCCCACGTCTGTTCTATGCACATTAATCACCTGTTTTTATCCTTATTCTGTAACCATCCTGAGTCCTGGTCTCTTCCAAGATCTCTGCGTCTTTCTTGAAATGACTCGATATAATAGCTAAGACGTATAATCTAACGAGATTTACAGGTGTATTTACGTAGTTTTGTCCTCTATCTAATACCTTTACTAGTTCCACGACTAATGTATCATTCTCCCAATTTACTGACACGCCTTTACAAATACTGGATATATCTACAAATATCAACTTCAATTTATCAATGAGATTTCTCAACTCCTCGGTGTTATTTGAAACGTATTCCATGACATGTACTATGGGTATAGCAATGTACGGAGTGTTGTTTAAAACACCAATGCCTGATGATACGTTGTCGCATGATATGTTTTTCTCGAAGAACACTAATAGTTTTTTCTCTGAGCAAGTTTTCACCCTGTGTTCACTCATTATTCCCATGTCTTCCAGGATCCTCGTAGAGAAGAGATCTATGTCGCTGACATAGTGTCTCAACAATTCTTCTACTGGTTCAACGTGTGTTACTCCAATAACTGTTATGACGACGCCGAGGACTATGGCCGATAATGCTGATCCAATGACGCTGTAACTACTGGTTAGAACCCCGTAGATAGCGAATACTGCTGCAATAGTGTTTATCGCTAAACCAGCGATAACGTACTTTGACTCCATGTTGGTTTACCCGCCATGATAATGGGGCTTCACTCTTTAGGTACCTCCACTTTATCTAGTGCTTCCTTGATTATATCTCCAGGCTTCAAACCCTCTGCTAGGGCTTCATCTTTTAAGTCTATTCTATGCGCTAAGATCTCTAATGCTACTTCCTTAACGTCATCGGGTATCACGTAGTCTCTTTTATCCATTAGCGCTATTACTTTCGATACTCTATAGAGGTGTATGGAGCCTCTGTGGCTCATGCCTTGCTTAACATACCTATGGTTTCTAACATAGTTAATTATGTCTACAATGTACTTTACTATTCTTTCATCAACATATATTCCATTGGAGATGAAGTCTTGTAGCTCTAAGTACTCGTTTACATCAACTACTTTCTCTACATCAGATACATCATTTAAGTATAGTTTATCAGCTCTCTTAATGATCTCGATTTCTTCATCCACAGGGTTATAGGTAAATGTACACTTTAACCAGAATCTATCTCTGAGATTCAACGTTAATGGGTAGACCCCTACCTCGCTTTCCTCGGGGATCTCCGTTGCGATAACGTGGAATGGTTTTGGAAGCTGATATATAGTGCCATCTATGACTACTTGGTACTCAGCCATTGCTTGTAATAAAGCGGATTGTACACGCGTAGGAGTCCTATTAAGCTCGTCGAACATCAATATATTCGCGAAAACGGGGCCTTTTACAAACCTTTTGGATCCATCAATACTATAAATATAGTAACCAGTTAAATCCGTTGGCAATATATCGGGGTTTCCCTGCACACGGCTGAATTCTCCTCCAATGGCTTTAGCGATAGCTTTCGCAGTCAAAGTCTTGGCAGCCCCTGGTGGACCCTCAATTAGTACATGTCCACCTGCTATGAGTGCGGCGAGAACATGTTTTAATAGTAGAGTTTTACCAATTATGACCCTGGAAACAGATTTCAATATATCATTTGTAATCTCGCATGCCCTATCAAAATCCACGAGTTTACACCGTTGAAAAATATGCTCGAAGTATAGTTGATGAGTACAAGAACTTAAAAACTTATTGAATACAAGCTTCAGTTACTGCTAGGGGCGACAACGTATTAAACACGTTGCATACTATGAATAAAAATATATTTGAGTCAAAAATTAAAAATTTAATTAGCGGGGAGCAGGGGGTCTCGATCTTCCCATTATCATGGCTATTACTGCTAATACTACTAGTACTCCTATCACTAACCACACCCACCATGGAATAACCTCAATTGTTTTCTCGATTGTGGATGTTATTACCGTTGAAGAAGTAGTTGTAATAAATGACGTCGTCGTTACTTCCTTTGTTGTGGGAACTACAGTCGTAGTTGTTATAGTTGTTGGCTGTGTAGTTGTAATCGTAGTGGGTATCGTTGTAGTCCTGGTTTCAGTAATAGTTGTGGGTACTGATGTTGTATAAGTGGTTGTAACAGGGGATGTGTACGTAATAGTTGTAGGCTGCGTAGTCGTATAAGTAGTTGTTAACACGCTTGTTAAAGTTGTTGGAATAGTTTGCGTTACGTTGCTAACAATAGTGGTCGTCACCGTGGTTGGCACAGTTACGGTTTTAGTGAGTGTAACAGGAGACGTGAATGTTGTCGTCACAGTTTTAGTCGTGGTCTCAGTTACAGTGGCATATGTGTAGTATGTATAGTAAGTGTATGTGTAGTAGTAGTAGTAGCCATTACTCATACTTAATGTGGGTATTTTTACCATCATTAGTATAGCAATCAACAGCACCAGTGTCAATAACAGTGTTGTTCTGCGTGTGTTTTTCAATCGAACACACCGCGTTAACTATATGTTCAAGGATATATATAAATATTTTCTCCATTTAAAACACTGGTCCCCTAGTTGAACGATACGATAACAATCACGCTAAGGTGGAGCATTTATAGCCAGGTATATACTGTTATATATTAGAGTTGAGTAAACTAGGATTCTTGTTTCTCTCGAGGAGTTTGACAGGAAGAGGCCCACGAATACGTGTAACGGTATATCCAAGATCAACCTTGAAATCATATCTATTTGCGGTGAGAAAGCGTAAAGCCCTATCAGTGTAGCTATAAACAAGTAATCTAATGGGTTATGATCACGTATGCTTAATCGAAGTGTTTGCCCAGCAATACTCATTATCTTTATTAATGGATTACATAGTGCTCCCCACACATATATGGAAAGTGCTAGAGATATTCCATTAATCTTCTCCATTAACGGTTTATTCAAAGTATACTTTGATACCAATAGTAATGCTTGTTCAACTATGAACTCGTAAGACTTCACTGTGCTTGAAACAAAGAGTAACGCAGCTGCGATCGCGGTTGACAATGTTAGAAATCTGAGAGCATTCGCTCTGCTCTTTTTCTTAACTAGTTCCATTATAGTCCATAAGAGAATAGCTGGAACAATGTGTATCCAGCTCCACGCGTGAACCCCAATAGATACTAGAATCAACATTGAACCAAGTACCTGACGAGTAAACTTTTCACTCTTCAATAACCCTACTGCTAGAAAAATTAATGCTAAATTAAAGTGATTAGCTTGAAACCCGCCATAAATGAATCCGAAAGCCTGCGTAGATAATGGTGTTAGAAAAGCAACGTGGCGTGCCACATTGTATCCATATAGTTGTCTAGTCATATACCATGTTGAGAAAGTTAAAAACGGCGCCCACATCCAGCCACTAATAGTTGATATAGTCCACGGGTCAAGGCCCGTGAATTTCATTAGGTAATATATGAGTAACATGTAGAGAAACCTATCGCCTGATCTAAGCGTTAAAGCTGCTTCGAGGGGGTTACTGCTCTTAATCATTTCATTCAGTAAATCAACATAGACGAGTATATCCGTCGTAGCAATCATCCCCCTAGGGTTAACGGCTACAATGTAAGGTGTAGCATATAGAATAATGGATAGAATCATAGCCATAATTAAGTAGTAATACTCGCTTCTAGGATTTCCTGCTTCAAACGATGCGCTCTTCGCTCTCAATAGTGAAAGAAACAAGGTAATCGCTGAGAAACATAGGGAAATGAGTAATAAGTAAACTGAAACAGGTTGAAGAACACTGATGATGTAAATAGGGGTATTGAATAATGTAGTTGATTTAACCCCGATAACTCCGAGGATTAGTGAAGACGATGATAGGATGATTAAAGCAAGCCATGTAAACGTAAACCCTTTATATACATCACCGTATGTGTAGAGAAGTAATATTCCAGCGATTAAACCAATAGAATATAAGGCTATCTTTGCGATGATTGAAGACGCAAGCATCATGGTGAACGAGAGAAGGATCACTAAAGATAGTGCACGCATTTTCCAGCTAAGAGATCTCCATTTAATCAGGGTATTCAAAGCTAGAATCATAGATGACGCTGCTAAAACAATGATATAAAACTCGTCGAAAGGTACAATAGTGTACACTGACACTCTTCTAACAACGAGATAGAAACCCAATCTGGTTTGAGCAGAGATGTAGAGAGTAGCAGTGGTTAAGTACACGCATAAAATAATACCAACCAAGTAACTCGAAGTAAGCCGTAGACGTCTCACGTTGTTTTTCATCTTGAAAAACAACTCTTTAAACCGTGCAGTGGGGGCCTCTTGGCTCATTTAAATCACTTCACTGGATAATTACTGTTGATTCATAATGTGGTGGAATACTGTTATTATGTTTTCCTTAAAGAATTAATTACGCTAAGTAAATAAAAACCATGTCTTCTATTTGTTTTTATGAACCCTTAATGGTTCTTGTAGTTAGTGGTGTGATTCTGCAACTCGTAAGTACTGTTTTAGGCGTGGAATTAGTCCTGGGAGAATATTGGTTTTTATTGGGATGCAAGTATTCTCGCTATTTCAACTGCGCCATTTGGGTAAACTGGTTTACTTAGTTTCCTGGCTTTCAATATGCTGTCTTCTAGTTTCCTCGGGTTTACTTTCTCGAGGAAAACAGCGTTTATTTTCTCAGCGAAGACTTTGACTTCGCTTAATGTGAACTGCTTGGCGTGCGTCTCAGTGTATACTACTACAACTGGTTTACCGTAGGCTAACCTAGCTGTTAACGCTGTTACCCCAGGGTGAGTCACTACTACTGATGCTCCAGCTATGAGTTTATCCATGTCCTCCACGTACTTGTAGAAAACCCAGTTTGGCTTCCTCTTAATATATGGTTCAGGGTTCACGTTGCTTGTTTTCACCACTGCTTTCTCAACGTCTAACTCGATAAATGCATCGAATAGTTCCTTGGCCCCCGTTGTACCAGTTGTAACTAGGACGTAGCCTCCATCCCATGGTTCATATATTGCTGGTTCATATACTGGGCCCACTAAGATTCCTTCAGGGTACATTTTCCTCTGTTCCTCCCATTGAAGGAAGACTACTGCACGTATTTTGCTTAGTGCGTTCACGGCTTTGCTCTTCGTGTAGACGTGATCCGCTGCTTCAACAGTGTATAGTTTAATATGCTTAAGTAGCTTCAACGTGTAACTAGCTGGCACTGAGAAATTCGAGCCCCCGCTGAAAACGAAATCGTATTCTCTACTCAGTAGTCTAAGTGACTCAATAAATGCTTTAAGCCACCTGTGTAAACCCTTATGGAGCGGCTCAAGTGGTTTACGCGGTAGAGTCATGTATTGTACTTCTCCCAGCTTCTCGAATCTCTTAGCTAGGTAATCGTACCCCTTCGGCAATAAGACATCTAGTTTAACTCCTTTCCTCGCTAACTCGTATGCTACAGCGTATGAGTACCCTGCGTGACCACCGTAACCAGCTATAATTAACCCCTTCATATTAAACCAGCTGATTCAATGTGTTTAACTGGTTTAATTACCCTCTACTGTTTTATTGTTGATTGGTCTTGGTTTATATTCATAATATATTATACTGGTGGCACTTGATCTAACCCAGTGAAGTGGTTCCACTGATCACTAGCATATTTGATCAGCGGACTCAGCGTTTTAATGCCTACCATGTTTGATTACGTTGCAGGGGTATCTACGGGGATTATTGAGGATCACTACTCGAAGCTACAAGTTAGACAAGAGATCGCCGAGTACTGTAAGAGTAGGTGGATAGCTGTTGAAGGATCCTACGGGGATAAAAGAGTGTTTATTAGGTATACTGGAGGCAAACCCCTTGTCTTCAATACTGAGAGAGATGTAGCTAGTGTTTTTAGGAGATATGGGAGGTTGAATGCTAGAACAATCTACGCTACGATCAACTTATACAGAGATCTCTCGGATTCCAGTCTGGTTGATAAAGCAGACAACGTAGTTTACACTACTGTGTTCTGGGATATAGACACAGTGTTCGAGAAATGGGAGTACGCGTTGAGAGCTGCTGAGGTAATAGCAGAGTACTTGGAGAGCGAAGGAGTCTCGGAGAGCACCTACATTGCTTGGAGCGGTGAAGGAGCACACGTTAGATTACATGAGAGAGCTTTCTCACAGGAGCTACTGTCCCGGAACCACCCGTTAGACGTGGCTTACGCGGTTGCAGACTATGTTCTCAGAAATACAGCTGATAAATTAGAGCAGTTAACGAGGGAATCAGGCGGCGTCTTAAAAGTAGAGAACCTCGTTGACCCTAAGAGAGTTTTCACGGCCCCGCTATCTCTCCATAGGAGAAGAGATTTAGTAGTAGTGTTCTTTGACCTAGATGATGTTGCTTCATTTAACCCTTCATGGGCTGATCCAAGTAATCCTAGGCATAGGAGTAATTGGAGGAGATTCAAGGAGGGTGAAGCAGATGAACTCGCTTTGAAAGCACTCAAAACTGTGAGTGAGAGGAAATCAAGGTTATTATCTAAGGGTGGATCCGCTGGGAGAGTAGTTGTTCAAGCTATGTCCAAGAGTATTGAGGCTAAACAAGGGAATGAGAAACCTCAACTAATTGGGAGATTCCAAGTCATGGGCTTGCTTCAAGCTGCAAGATACTACTTGTTAACAGGGGATATGGAGAAAGCTAAATCATTCGGGTTAAATAGAGCTATTTTCTACGCGTGGGCTAAACACTACGGTAAAGGATACGTCCCAAAGAAGATCACCCTGTACTCGACGGGGCCACCAATACCGGAGAATGAGAGGAAGCTGGTTGAAGTAGCGGGAGAGGAAGCATATGTTTCACCGAGAGGATTCTTCATGATTGGTGATAGAGAACAATCACCTGGAGACTACGATAGGAACATTGCATCCAAGATAAACCAAGTTATACCATACGAGGTTGCATGGGAGGCAGCGTTAAAGTATCTCGCGAGATTCCCTGAGACCACGTTGAGGGATCAAAGGTTATTCTACGAGAAAGTGTATGAACCAGTTAGAGATAGATTTAAGGAACTAGTTGAGCAGCTGGCTGATGAGGAAGCTGGTGAAGATAAGAAACCAGAGGTTAAGGAGAAAGAGCGCGTGAGGGAACATGGGAAACCTAAAGCACATGGCTTATTCAAATGGGTGAAGAAAATTGATTAAAACGAGTTGATGAGTAAATAAGTTTTTCAACGCGTGATCCTCTGTAGATCCTCTAGGAAAGCAGTGAGTGTTTCAAGGAGTTGCATTATTTCCCGTTTACTATGTACTAGTGATGGTAGATAGTGGACATGGGTCTCAGACATGTATAGTATACCGTTTACTCTACTATATAAGTGAAGCGTTTTCTCGACTAGTTTACTCCACTTGTACTCTTCTGCTTCTCTAGCATTTCTCGGCTTCCTCCTAGTGAAGTGTACTCCTGTTAATGTGCCTGCACCAGTTGGCCAGCAGTTAATGAGTAGCTCACTGCATGTTTCCCCTATTCTCCTCCTGAAGTAATCCCAGTTACTGTTCGACTCAGTGTAGAGGCCTCTATTTGATGCAAGGTATTTTACTAGAGCGTATCCAGCTGAAACAGCTAGTAGGTTACCAGTGTATGTTCCACCATGGAATACTGCTTCGCTT
The DNA here is from genome assembly GCA_023269825.1 of Desulfurococcaceae archaeon. Classification (GTDB taxonomy): domain Archaea; phylum Thermoproteota; class Thermoprotei_A; order Sulfolobales; family Desulfurococcaceae; genus UBA285. The sequence continues at coordinate 583,159 of JAGDWI010000001.1, read as the reverse complement.
TGTTTAAGGTGATTCAATAACTCCATGATATCTCTTCTACCTCCGAACCCTCCTATACTTCCCACTCCCCCACTCAGTGCTTTGCCTAGTACAACTATGTCTGCTTTCACGCCATAATATTCTTGCGCGCCTCCAGGCGAGAGCCTGAACCCGGTTATGACTTCATCGAATACTAGTAGTGACCCGTGTTCATCAACGATTCTCCTGATTTCGCTTAAGTAGTTTTTATCTGGCTCAATGCATCCCGCGGCGCCCATGACTGGTTCAATGATTACTGCCGCTACATCGTGTTTCCTGAGTTTTTCATCCACTGCGTTAACGTCGTTGAATGGAGCTGTGAGAGTGTACTTAGCGTAATCATCAGGTATGCCCGCGGATTCTGGTTTACCGTTGAAGTTTTTCACTGCTATGTGTAATGAGTCATAGCTACCATGCCAACCACCCTCTATTTTCAGGATGTATTTTCTACGCGTATATGCTCTAGCGAGTCTAACAGCGTACATGTTTGCTTCTGTCCCACTGTTAGTGAACCTTAGTTCTTCGAGACCAGGGATTATTCTAGTTAAGAGGTCAACGTACTCTACTACATATGGGTGCTCGAACCCGAAGTGTGTCCCATACTCTAATGCTTCTCTAACAGCTTTCAACACGACCTCGGGTATGTGTCCAAGTAAGTGTGCTCCGTGGCCCATCCATAAGTCAATGTACTCATTTCCATCTATATCCCATACTCTCGTACCCTTAGCTCTCACAATGTATAATGGGTATGGGTGAAAGTACCTTAGGGAGTAGGTTACACCAGCTGGGAGTAGGTTTACGGATTTCTCATATAACTCCATGCTCCTCCTAGTTTTAGCTCTATACTCTGATTCCAGTTTCTTACTGTAATCTACTAGCTTAGCGTCCACGCTGAGCAAAATCTACACCGCGAACTTTAACTTGAATGGTAGTAGCTCAGTCATTAATCTTAAACCAGGAGCCATGTGCATTGTTTTCTCAGCTACGCTTAGAACTACTGAAGCTGTTCCAAGGTCTCCGGGTGTTCCAGTGCTTCTCCACATAACAGTATAGTCTTCTCCCTCAACAACTACTTCCTCGTACTCTGGTGCTCCCACGTACGCGTGGAACTCTACTCTGATGACTTCTCTATCATCAACGTATCCTGCACCGTAACCAGTGATCCCCCTATTTAATCCTCTACTTACTCGAACACCTGATGATTCAGCGGTTTCCTCGGCTGGTAAAGGATCCTGTTTCTCAACTACGCGCGTGAACTCGAGGTCTCCTGCATAACCAACTAAGTAAACTGATTCAGCGTAGCCAACGTGCCCAGTTATCTCTCCTCGAGCTAGTTTCTCTCTAACTAGTTCAGGGTTTTCGCCAACGCCTATTTTCCTCCTAAAAGACTCTCTCCTCTTAGCTGCATCGAGGCTCCTAGTGGCCCTTATTCTCTTGACTCTTGGAACAGTTGAGGATAATGCTACTAGTAAAGCATCAAATATGAAACCCGGGTTAATGCCTGTTCCCACGACAACTACTCCCATGGATTCAGCTAGTTCACTTATTCTCCTAGCTAAAACAGGGTACCTGTAGTAAGGGTATGCGAGTGTTTCACAAGTTGAAACAACGTTGACTCCTAGTTCAATGATTGAGGTTAACTGCGAGTAAACTTTATCTAAGTATGAGCTAGTAGCGTGTAAAACTACATCTGCTTCAGCGAGTGATTCAACATTCTTCGTCACGGGGACACCGAGTTTCCCTACACCAATTAATTCACCAGCATCTTTCCCTAAAATACTCTCATCGACATCTACAACGGATAATAATTCATGTCCTCTCCGCATTGAAACCTTAGCTAGGAGTCTACCAATTGATCCAAAACCATAAATACCTATTTTCAATCAGATCACCGGTTAAAACCCATTATTGATTTGATAGATTCCTTAACAGGGATATATATGTAGTTACATACTAATAGTATGAGAGATGATGTATGAGAGATTAAACAGTATTGATTATTTCCCGTATTGACCAGCATCAATTACCTCAAAGCATTCACCATACTTCACTTCTTTTCCTCGTGCATGAGAGCCAGAGGATCAATTGTTATATAAAGGTTAGGAGAGTTAACTAAACATGGTTACCTGAATTGAGAGGGCATCATGTGAGCGGGGTCTAGGGTTGAATAATGTTATTTACACTTTGGTTACAACGATAGCACTGGTTTTCATAGCTGAACTCGGAGATAAGACAATGCTATCCACAGCTATATTTGCTGTTCAAACTCAGCGGTTTATAGCGGTGTTTGTGGCTTCAATTTGTGGTTTTACACTAGCTAATGTTTTAGCGGTTGGAGTTGGTTACGCTGTTAGACAAATAGTTGATCTAAGCATTATCCAGTTACTGGCCGCTGCGTTATTCATTGTTATAGGTATATGGATGCTCATCAGTAGCAACGGAGAAGACACTGGAGTTAGAAGAGTAGGGTTAACTGCTTGCTTCCTAGCGGTTTTATTATCGGAGATGGGTGATAAAACGCAGTTAGCTGTTTTTTCATCAACTATTCTCTACGGTTACCCATTAGTTGTTCTAATAGGGGGAGTCATTGGTTACGCTTTAGCGAACACTGTTGGTTTAACAATAGCTAAAGTTGCGAGTAGTAGATTAGAGTGGGTTAAAGTGAAGAAGTACGCGGCACTAGTTATGATCGCCATTGGAGCGTGGATTGTTTTATCAATGTTTACGAGCACGTAGCTTTCACCCATTAGTTAACTCAGTATTTTCATGGTTAAAGTATCTCCTTGCTTAACTCTAAGTAATTCCGCAGCGTTGCCCTTATTAACAGCTACTTCTAGGTAACCCCAGGAGTTAATGTAGCATGCTAGTTCATATTCTGGTACTCTGCTGAAGCTTGCTTCAAAGACGCATATGTGTTTAGATGAGTTCGCTTCAACTAGTATTCTTGAACCATGTGATGGATTCAATTTCGATACATCGATGCTGCTAGCATTAGTCATAATGTTCCCGAATACATCTATGTACAGAATTGAAGCCTTAATGGCCTTGTTCTCAGGGTTCACTAATGGTCTCTCGATCTTTAATTTAACTATTTCACTGTAGTCTATCTCTACGCCTGTTTCCTCAACTGGTACTCCTCGACTAATCCATGCGGCCACGGGTGCAAATATATCTCTACCATGGAAGGTATGTGAGACCTCAGGTAACTTGTACTTGGAGTTAGATATATCTATTACTCGTTTAACTCCATCTAGTTCCGCTAGTAGCGTTAAGCAACCATTGTCGGGTCCGAGGAGGATATAGTTACTTGTCTCCAATAGGATTGCTCTCCTGGAGCCACCCACCCCGGGATCCACTACTACCATGAAAATAGTGTTCTTTGGGAAATACCTCGCTGAAACAGCTAGTATTACAGCTGCTTCTAGTACATTGTGTCTCTCGACTCCATGAGTTAAATCAATGACTTCTACTTCGGGGTTAATTGATTTAATGACTCCTTTAACTACCCCCACATACGGGTCTCTGTAACCGTAATCAGTTAAAAGTACAATCATTCTCCTCATAGCTGGTTCCTCCATGCTAATTTATAATAATCTCGATTTAATACTAGTATAGTAGCCGGGGATGGAGTCGACGGGCGGCCTGACTCGTGATGATTGTTGACGCATTCAACCCGGCCATGTTTCCGATGATTAACAGCGGATAATCTGAGGTGCGTGATGTACCAGCTCTAAATGAGGTTTTAAAGTGTTCTATTTCATTTCATATTGGTGAATCCATGGTTAACAAGGGAGAGGGGTTTGTCCACTGGTTTAACCACTAGGTGTTTGTTTAAGAACGCTTGGTATCTCTCCAGTACTGGTTTCAAGCAAGGCTACGTGTTCATTTATGGAACTAGGATAAGAGACACTGGTGAAGGCGAACCCGAACCAGAGTACGAGTTATCGGAGCTAGTTTACGATTTCAATGGAGACGCAGTTATAGCTCATGGCTACAGTCTACTAGTAGACATAGTTGAGTACGTTGTAAGAGGAATAAGAGGCTTCGACTTAAGCGTCTTCACTAGAGAGGAGTTGAGGAAATTAGCTAAAGCCGGAGTAGTGAACGCGTATATGAGTGGTGTAACGTTGCCCGTGGCTTCAACGAGTCACCCGGAGGTCGTTGTAGATATAGCTAGAGAGAATAGTCTGCGATTAGGGATCATAGCTGAGAGGGGAACTGTTTCAGGGAACCCCTTCACTGTACTACTTGAACAAGACGGTGAGTACATTTACTACGAGGACAAGAAGATAAGTCACTATTCATCAGCGATCTGTAAACCAAGTGAAATAAGAGACAACTGCGTACTAGTAGATGCTAGAGGATACGGGAACACTACGACAGCTATTGAGGAAGTATACATGGCTACCGGTGACCCAAGTTTATCCTTTAAACTACTGACAAACCTATACAGAGCAACTGGAATAGATAACGGCTTCGTTGAGAAAGATTCAGCATCCGACCTAATAATATATGATTTGAAAAACCCATTGAAATCCATGCCGTTAATTAATGGAGACCACTCCTACAAACTACTCGCTAGATCCCAGCAACCAGACATAGTATTCATTGGGGGAGACGTATTCTACGAGCACGGGGAAAACCTAGCTATACCAGTAGTTAAAATCAATGAGATCTTAAAAAAGAAAACTGGAGGAGAACAAGTCGGTTATCAAGCGAGAACCAAACTTTAATTCCATGTTTCACATGGAATTATAGCTATGCACAGTAAAAAGTAATGTTGAACCAGGTAGTAATCAACATTGTTAGGGGTGAATATCGAGGAGCGAGTCAATTAGGTGGCTTGAAGAAGCATTAAAGGGCCTCGATACAGTTAAAGTATTGCATGGGGGAAAAGATTAAACATTGCAGCATTCTACTTGCTTCAAGCAGCTGCAAAGGCCGCTAAAGCACTCTTACACCGCATTAAAGAAGTATCCTGGTGGCATAGTGTTCTGCAACTGCTTCAACGATATTTCACTGCTTCGGGGTCAACCATTAATGAATTAGTGTGCGCTGGGGAGCTCGACCGTTGCTATATTCCCTCAATGTGTCCCAACACTCAGCTGGATCGCCTCATGAAGCTTACGATGGGGAAGCGTCAAAGAGCATCAAATACAGCAAGTGAGTGTGCAGGGATGCGGTTAACTACGCGTAGCAAGTTGTTTGGTCAAGAGATCTGGATAATTGTTGAATTACTGGTGGAGAAGCATAATTCAGTAGCAGTATTTTCATTTGGTTCCAGGGCTAGAGGAGACTTTAAACCTTGGAGCATCTACGACTTATCAATAATAGCTGACAACTGAAAGCCTCGCCTTTTAAGGCGGGGATGAGAGGGAAAGCTTATAAATTCTCTTTGTTTAATTGTTCTTGGTGATGAGCATTAAATTCTTTGAGCAATTAGCGATGATAAATAGCCTACGCATAACCCCGAGTCCCGCCTGGGATAGGGGTAATGGGCTGGAGACCCAGCCCGGGATTGAAGCCTCAGGAAGAGGGAATGTAATCCCAAACCTCCCCGCAATAGCAAGAACCCTCGCCATTCATGGCGGGGAGGAGGTCAGCACGTGATAATGTAGAGTAAAGCATTGGATTATCCCATCATGCTTAGAGCTAATAGAGATTCTTGATCCGTAGGGACAAGTAGTTGACTAAATGTATGTGTAGTGGGCCCGCGGGGATTTGAACCCCGGTCCTCCCGGTTATCAGCCGGGCGCTCCACCAAGCTGAGCTACGGGCCCCTAATCCATGTATTATTTAACCGAGATTTTTAAACCTAGTTGCCGTGTTTAAAGTATTTTTATAAGCTACTCTTATTTAATCATGGTGTATATTCTTGCATGGTTGGTGGGGTAAAGTACTATACGTGGATCTCACTGTTAAACAAGTCAAGGAAGTAACTCTTGATCCATCCTACTACACTGATTACCTGGGTGGTAGAGGATTAGCAGCGAGGCTCCTGTGGGATTTAAACCCTATTGGAGTAGACCCGTTTTCACCCTATAACCACCTCGTCGTCGCCACGGGGCCGCTTTCATCGCTGCCTCTACCCAGCAGTGGGAAAGTGCAAGTCGCATCTAAGAGCCCGCTGACACTCGGTTACGGTGACGGAAACCTTGGATCCATGGCTAGTTTCCACTTGAAGAGAACAGGTTTTGACGCAATAATTGTAACAGGAGCATTCAGGAAACCGGGCTACCTCTACGTTGAGAATAATAGAGTCGAGTTCAGGGATGCCGAGGACTTGTGGGGTTTAGATGCGTTTACAGCGGAGGAGAAGCTAGTTAGGGAACACGATAGAAATACAGGTATACTGTTGATTGGTCCAGCAGGCGAAAACCTCGTTAGATATGCTACCATCATCTCGCAGAAGGGTAGAAGTGGAGGTAGACCCGGTATTGGAGCAGTCATGGGTAGTAAGAAGCTTAAGGCAATTGTTGTTAAGGGCTCTCTTGAACCATCAGTAGCGAATAAAGAGGAATTCAGGAGGTTAACTGAGGAAGCATACAATAGGATACTGAGGAGCGATAACTACGAGTTCTGGATCAGGCAGGGTACAATGGGGACAATAGTTTGGAGTAATCAGAACAGTTGTCTACCCACAATGAATTTCAGGGAGGGAGTATGGGATGAGTATGAATCAATAAGCGGAGATTTAATGGAGAAACTCAAAGTCAATAGGCGTGGGTGCCCATTCTGCAATATGGCGTGCGGAAACGTGATCCTTGATGATACGGGCGAGGAGAGCGAATTAGACTACGAGAATGTTGCAATGCTCGGTAGTAACATACTCCTAAGTGACTTACGCAGAGTTGGAGAAGTAAATAAACTAGCTGATAAACTAGGTGTAGACACAATCAGTCTAGGTAACTCACTGGGATTCTACATGGAGGCAAGTGAGCGGGGATTAGTGCATGAGAAACTCGACTGGGGGGACTACAGGGAGATCAAGAGGTTAACGCTGGATGTAGCTTACAGGAGAGGGTTGGGAGCATTCATCGCTGAGGGAGTTGCGAGAATGGCTAGAAGCCTCGGTAGAGAAGCAGAGGGCTTCGCAGTACACGTTAAAGGATTAGAGGTTTCAGCGTATGACTGCCACGTTGCACCAGGAATGGCTCTAGCTTACGGTACATCACCTATAGGAGCACACCATAAGGATGCGTGGATTATAAGTTACGAGGTTAAAACGGATAGACTTGGATACACTAGGGATAAAACCGAGAGACTCGTGTTCCTACAGGATATCAGGGGCGGAATGTTCGAGTCACTGACTACTTGTAGGCTACCATGGGTTGAAGTAGGATTAGACTTAGAGTACTACCCTAGGCTATTGACAGCTGTAACTGGGTTAGCGTGGAGCTTGGATGAAATCAGAGTGATTGGTAGTAGAATATACTCATTGATTAGAGCCTACTGGATACGTGAACACGGGTATTGGAGTAGAGAAATGGATTATGCTCCATTGAAGTGGTTTAAGTACCCGTTAACTAAGGGGCCTTATGCTGGGCACAAATTAGATTTCCAGAAGTATAATGAAATGCTCGACATGTACTATGATCTACGTGGATGGGATGAGAGAGGAGTACCCAGGAGGGATGCACTTAGAAAACTCGAATTAGAGTACGTGATACCTGTCCTCGAGAAAATAATTGAATTAAAGTAGTTTTTACTCTTATTTCACCTATAATTACAGTGTCTTCTATGCAAGTATAGTCGATGAATCTTAAAGAGGGAGTTATTATTTGACGCTCAATATACGTGGAGTAATTGTATCTGGTACTCGTGAAGCATCTAGGTACGTGGAGGAGTATGGTTTAGAGTTCGAGAAATTACTCGGTGTTAAACCATACCCAGGGACATTGAACATTAAACTCGATAAATGCCTGGAGGAAATCATAGGGGGCTTCAAGCCGCTCATTATTCCTCCACCTAAACCAGGTCTTGGAGTAGTCTATGCTTACCGCGGTTTCTTAAGAGGCATACGCGTACTCGTTGTTAAACCTGCTTTAACTAGGCATGACTGCAGAGTACTGGAAGTCGTGTCGGGAGTTAAACTAAGGGAGGTACTTGGTTTAAGTGATGGAGACGTAGTCGAAATAGAGCTAAGCGAGTAGTGTTATGTAGCTTGCTGACTATGGTTGAATAAAAGTGTTTTTCACGTACTCAATGTACTCCTCAATGTTAACGGTTGATTGCATTGCAGCTGAACCCACTATGCTCTGCGTTAAATCAGGGTTGAATAGGAAGACTACTCCCACTAACACTATGAGAGCTGTGAGAACTACTAGTGTTGTTTGAGCCAGCTTCATGTCTACTCCTCTGAGCTGAGTCACAGTTGTCCCGAACACTATGATGTACAGCATTTTCATGTAAGCTAGTAAACCAATAGCGCTTGCAATAATCATCAGTACAGCTAATACCACGTTGTACTCGAAGAGGGCCTCATATAGCAGTAGTTTAGCAAGGAACCCTGGTAGAGGAGGTATCCCGGCTAGCGTTAGAGTTGAAGCAGCGAAAGCTACGCCAGCAACTTTAAACTTCATTCCTGCACCAGATAAGTCACTTAGGTTCCTTGACTCCGCTGCTTTAATGAATACACCAGTACTCAGGAATAATGTTGATTTAGCGAGTGAGTGAGTTATAACGTAGTATAATGTGGCCTGTAAACCCTTCAGTGTTAAGCAACTAACACCCATGAATAAGAAACCTAGATTCATAACCGTTGAGTACGCTATCAATCTCTTAATATCTCTCTGAATATTCATTAATAGTGCTCCGAAAACACCTGATAATGCACCCATCGTGATTGTTACAAGAGACACTAAGTGCGTTATTGTGTTTAATGGGGGTTTAGTAGTACTCCATGAAGCAATGTAAAAGAACTTGTATAAACCAATTACCCCCGTGTTAACGACGAGCCCACTTAGCAGTGCAGATATAGGGGTTGGAGCAGCTGGGTGTGCATCCGGTAACCAGAAGTGGTTTGGGAAAACCCCGCTTTTAATGCTGAAAGTCCAAGAAGCGAGTACAAGTATTAAACCATAAGCGAATACTTGTAATTCACTACTACTTATTGCTTTGTAGGAGAAATCCACTAGGTTCAATGTGCCGTAGAAACTATATGTTAACCCCATTGCTAGGAGGTAGAGTGATGTACCCAGTGAACCAATGAAAGCATACTTTAAACCCGAGATAAGGGATATAGGTCTCCTCCTATAATACATTACCAGCGCGTAAGATGATACACCTGTGACTTCAAGCATCACGAATAAATTAAATAAGTCACCAGTGTAAGTTACACCGAGTAATCCAGCCTCGTTGCCTAGTAGTAATATCGTGTACCAGGGGTATGCTTCATCAACAATGTAGCTTAAACTATAAAGCATTATGGCGAGCACGATGAGAGAAGTCAGTAAACCCACTACTGCACAGAATCTATCTACAATGTAGGTTATCCCAACTGGTGCAGGCCAACCACCTGCTTTGAACACGAGGGGGTGGTCCACGCTGTAGGCTTCCACTGCAACAATTGCGGATAAAGCCGCTACAATGGTCATTACGAGCGCAGCGTAACCCATGACAACTAATCTCTTCCTGGAAACTAAGTATACTACTGGGATAGTGAAGCCAGCGAATGCTGGGAGGAATGGGATAAGGCCAGCTATGATCTCGATCATCTCATACACCACTTACTCAAATATCTTGTAAGCATAGTACTCGAACTCCTCGCTGATCTCCTTTCTCGCTTTAACTGGTTCCTTCGTGGTTACACTTATCCAGTTAACGTAGAAGTAGTCGTTTCTCTCATCAACTACCACTGTTCCAGGTGTATTAGTTATAGAGCCCATTACTAATAGTCTCGCGTACCTTGATTTAACGTTCACGGGTACTTTGACTATTCCTGGATTAATATCCATGTTTATGATTCTCTTAACCACATCCATGTGTGCTTTGATCTCTATGATGGTTATGTACTTGAAGAAATAGTATACCATATATAATAGTCTCCCAGCATCAAGTAGCTTCTTCTCATCCACTACAAGGTACTTCGCTGAGACAGCGCTTAAGATAAATGATACGAGTAAACCTGTTAAAACAGTGTATAGTGAGAGAGAACCCACGAACACCATGTAAACCAGGAATACTAGTAAACCAACTACTATGTACTTGATCAATACTCCGCACCCTCCTCTAGAAGCGTTTTAACGGCTTTTCTCGCATCAATGGTCCCTGTCAACCGATAGGTTTGAATTATCCCGAAAGCTATTAATGAATTAGTAGCTAAACCTATCACTATACCAGTTAAGACAAGTGCCTGTGGCAGTGGATCAGATGCGTGAGTTGCCAGGAACTCTGCTTCTCCACCCTGCATGTCACTGTATACTGGTGGAACAATAGGGTATGTGTATATGAGCCCCGCGAGGATTATTGCAACGAATACTGTGTCTGAGAGAATCGTGAGAGATATTAATTTCTTGGTTAAACTCCTTCTATATACTATGCCGTATATAGATATCAGGAAGTTTATTGCTAAGACACTGATTAGTAGAGTGAAAGTGAATTCTTCAAGCATTGTCTCCACCTTTATAGTATTCCTCGGGTATAGATAAGTAGAGTGCTACAGCTGTGAAACCTGATGCGACAGCTAAGAATTCTAGGAGATTATATAGTGATATACTACCACTTAGAATAAATCCATCTAGGTAGCCAGGGTAGAATCTCTGATTAGTAACAATCTCTAAGCCTCTAATTACTGGTAGTAAAGCAACTAACCCCAACCCTGTTAGAGAGACTCCTCTTATCGCCACGAGCTTAGTTGACGTCACACCCTTCTCTAGTAGAGTGTTAATTGAGAATACTGGTATAATGAGCATTGTTGCAACAGCTAGAGCTGATCCACCGGGGAATCCGCCGCCAGGTGTTAAATGACCGTGGAAAGCTATTGCCGCTGACACCGTGGATATGAGTACCGTGATGATCTTCGTAGCGGTTCTAGACAGCAGCGTTAAACCCACAGGTGTTTTTCTCGCGAGCTCACCCGTATACATGAATATGGTTAATCCACCCACGATAGCTAGGTATAATACCAGTGTTTCATAAACAGTATCTAATCCCCTGTAATCCCATACTATGGCTGCAACAGCTTCCGGGCTCGCTGTGTCCTTGATTGTGTTAATAATATAGTACCTGCTTAGGTCTTTCAGATACCGGGGTACTTCAATGCTGATCACTAGTGGAGTAATCACTGAGGAAACCACTGCGATTAAAACTAAAACAACAAGCACAATAACTCTCTTCACTCTGAGCTCACCTCTTCGAATCTCTCCGTTTTACTTATAACGAAAACAAGTATAGCGGAGTATAATCCAGCGGAGACGGCTACGTAGGTCATGGCGATGTCAGCAGCTCCCATTGCTTGAAGTATTGTAGCGTAGCAAATGCTTTGACCAGCTGAGAACGCTGTTGCTTTCAATAAATCCCGCTCAGTAATAGCCATGTAAACGAATACAATACTAAGGATTAAGGAAGCTATTAGTAGAATCAGTGTTATAATCATTTCTCTTCATCCTCCTCTAGTGCATCAACCACAGGGCTCCATGGTACACTACGAGATTTATGTGCAGCGTAAGCTAAAACATGGCTTCCAACAGGTGAAACCACTAGTAGTATAAGAGCAGTTACAAGCGATGCACCAGCTACAGCATATCTACTCGGGATGTCTGGTGAGCCCAGGGCCATTAATGATATGCCTATGAGTGGTACTACGGCTCCATATATTGCTCCAATGGTTGCAGCGTGTAATCTAACGTAGAAGTTCGGGAACCTGATCATTCCAATAGCTGCCAATAAGTCGAATACACCGCCCACAATGAATAAGCATGCTCCAGTCCAGAATAATATGAGTTCAATCATTTTCCCACCTCTCGTGTCACAAGGTACTTTGATACATATACATCCAGTAGGTAAACCCATAGAGCTAGCATAATTGAGGGTGCAACCAGGAACGGTGTCTTATAGTATAATGTGAGAGCCATTAAGAAAACAGCGAGGTCATATGAGAGACAGTCAACTGCTAGAATAATATCTGGTATTGTTGGACCCTTAAGTAATCTAACTGAGTACAATATAACTGCAGCAATGTATAGAGGGGCTCCAATAAGCATAACTAACTCTAAGTACTCATTCAATTTCTCAACCAAATTTAAGTAATTAGCACGTAAAAATTTAAAAATAAGTAGCTTAACATGGTGATTACAGAGTGAAGTCGAAGGCTGTTGAAATAGAGAACTTCACGAAGAAATTCGGTGACTTCACAGCTGTAGATAACTTGAACCTAGATATATATGAGAACGAGGTATTCGGTTTACTTGGTCCAAATGGCTCAGGTAAAACAACGACTCTACTGACAATCGCCACTGTTTACAAACCTACGAGTGGAGATATCTACGTATACGGGCACAGTGTTACAAGAGAAGACTACGTGGTGAGAAAACTCGTTGGAATAGCTTTCCAGGATCCTAAGGCGATGTGGATTGATAAGCCATATGAGTTGTTGACATGGCATGCGAGGATAGTAGGGTACTCGTCTAGTGAAGCGAAGAAAGTGGTTCAAGACGTAATGGAGCTACTTGGATTATGGGAGCATAGGAACAAGCAATTCTACCAGTTGAGCGGGGGTACTAGGAAGAAAGTTGAGTTAGCGAAAGTACTGATCCAGAAACCCAGAGTAGCAATACTCGATGAACCAACAGCTCAAGTCGATGTTTTATCGAAGCATGCGCTGTGGGACGTAATCAAGAAACTCAGAGATGAAGGTACAACTGTTATCATAGCGACAAACGACATGTTCGAAGCCGAGAAAGTCTGCGAGAGAATAGCTATCATATATAAGGGTAAACTACGCGCTCTTGGAACAATAAGTGAGTTAAAGGACTCCATACCCAGTGGTGACTTAGTAGAGGTTCAGTTCGAGGGTGGTGGAATCCCCGAGGGTCTCCTAAGAGCTCTAAGGGATATTGGGAGAGTTGAAGCTCGTTCAAGTGTGCTCAAAGTATACGTGGAGAAAGGAGAGGAGAAAGTGATAGATATCATTGAGTTATTTAGAAGATACAACGTTAAAATACTGAGAATCATGGTTAAAGAACCAACACTGGATGATGTTTTCACGTATATAACGGGGGCGAAGCTACGTGAGGAATCCTAGTTTCACGAGCAATATTAGGAGCATTCTTCTAGTGGCATCATGGGATTTAATGAAGCTCAAGAACCAGAAAGTGTTCTTAGCTATGCGTGTAGCTTGGTTTACTCTACAAGTACTAGTATTCGCTAGAGCAATCTCATTCATTGTTAGTCAAAGCATCCTAGAGTACACTGGTGGGGTAGACTACTATTACTTCTACTTGCTTGGAATATATACATCTCTGATATACTCTACGAGTATTTCGAGAGGTTACGTTATCGCAGATGAATTCGACGATGGAATAGTTGAGTACCATTTATCTCTACCGATTAAGAGAGGGGTTTTCGCTGTTGGCCGAGTCCTGGGGAGTAGTTTGTCAACTATTATCTTCACATTACCCATGATGATAGTAGTGTATGTTATTCTAGGTGTGAGTAACTTGTTCTCCATAATTGTATCTTTGATCTCAGCACTCGTGTTCTCCATTGGTGTAGTTAGCTTCGTGCTACTACTTGTTTTCTCCGTTAAATCAACTGATTTAACGGACATACTTGTAGGTGCAATAGATGCATTACTAGTTAGGTTGAGTACTGTGTTTTACCCATTACCCGTTATTGAAGCATCTGGTATAGCACCCTACTATGTTATTGCCTTAATGAACCCAATATCTAATCTAGCTGATTTCCTGAGAATACTTGTTTTCCCAGAGTACTACATGGTTTTCAAGTATGGTGTTGCACCAATAGTTGTCTACATGGTTGCGTTCTCCATGGGTTTACTTGTTCTCGCAGTAGAGTACTATGAGAGAAAACTTGAAGCAGGTGGCTGGAAGTGATGGATTGGCTTAGAGGACTACTACTAGTTGCTCAAAGAGATCTCGCGAGGTTCTGGCGGAACATATACTGGCTTGCTGGGCAACTAGCAATGAACATTGCGGATTTAGTGATATTCGCAGTTATTTTCAGAGGGTTAGTGAATCCTGCTTACATACCTGACTACATTAGATTCATTACTCCAGGCATATTGTGCTTATCGATCTTCATATCAGCGTTCAGTATTGGTAGAGAAGTTGGCATCGAGTTGAGGCGTGAGGTGACGCACTACTTAGTGTCTCTACCTGTTACTCGTGGACAACTAGTTGCAGGTAGAATACTGGGTGGTGTTTTAAGAGGGTTTATGTATCAAGCAGGGTTCATTATACTGGCTGTAGTATTGATGGGTTTACCTAGTGTTGATAAATGGTTGTTGATTTTAACAGCGTCTCTACTACTAGCTGTAACGATGTCTGGTTTATCGATTACAGTGTCCACGCTGACGAGGGATTTCAACTTACAAGCAGCGATTAGGTCCCTAGTGTACTTCGTCTTCTTCTTTGTTTCAAACGTGTTTTACCCTGAGAAAGCTCTAGCAGTTAGACTTGGTTCAGCAGCTCCCTTCGCTTACTACTCTCCTATGAGTATGACGGTGAATATATACAGGTATGGCTTCAACTATGTTTCATCAATCGACGTATTCTTCAATTTAACTGGTCTCATAGTGTGGTCTACTCTCGCAGTATTGTTCACGTACAAAGTCTACATCCGGAACTTAACTGGGTGATTTTTAAACCTCGTGATATAATAATATAACATGATTCTACGCTAAGAGGTGCTTAAAGTGTCTGCACCCAAATCCAGGAGACATGAGAAAATAGAGGTTCCACAGGAAGTGCAACTACGTACAACCGTGGAACTAAGTGAACTACTCAGGAAACTCAAAAGCGAAGTTGAGAAAGGAAACACTAAGTACTATACACCATACTCGCTCGCAGCAGCATACAGTATCAAAGTAAGCGATGCTAAGAGATTACTCAAAGAAGCAGTGAAGCAAAACATATTGAAACCATACAGTGGAGGAAGAAGAGCACCAACATTTATACCCGCTCACAGTAAACCATCATAACTATACACGAGAAAACTAAATAAACCCCTCCCAATAAAACAATAAAAACGAAGCGGCGGTCGTCCAGCCTGGACTAGGACGCCGGCCCCCCAAGCCGGAGATCCCGGGTTCAAATCCCGGCCGCCGCACACCTCCTTTAAATACCCATATAAATTCTATAGAGTTGTTTCCCATAGTTCAAGCTCCCGTGGCGGGGGTGTCAACTACTATGTGATTTACTGGGTGAAATCATGTCCGCTAGCTCCTTGCATGATAGAGTGGATGTTAGCGCCCTAAGCGACGAGGCCCTTCACCACCTCGTTGAACTCGTGTTCCTCCAGGTACTGGAGTGCCTTGTAGACCACGCTGTCCGGTGCAGTCCTAACCCCGTGGAGGTAGTTGTAGAGCGAGCCCCATTAATATACGCAGTGTTAATTATAGAGACCTATTATTGATTAGCAAAGAGTTCACCGTATACTTAGTACTACTTACTATTTAAACCTTATTTAAGAGTGATAATTGTTCATGGTGGAACAGGTATAACGTATGGTCCTTCAGGTATTGCTATTATGTGTCTACATGAAATACTCCTACAAGCTGTTTCAAATGCTTCCTCGAATGTTGATGCAGGCGTGAGGTTCATTTCTTCGAGTGTTTCATGCTTAATGTTCCTAGTGACAACTATGACTCTGTTCTTCAATAATACTTGAGCGAGTTTCTGGGCTTCCCACTGGTCTCTAATAGGCTCGTTTTCCCGTATGTAGCGTAGTATCTCCTCCGGGTTTTTACTTATTGATGCTAGTTCTCTGAAGGACTCGTGTCCAACTCCGTCAATGCACTCTGAGAGCATTATTATGTAGCCGTTTCTCCTCGTAACTCTAGAAGCTGTAACCATTCCTTTAACAGCTTGATATAGATCTCTATCCAGTGGGTATCCACCGTTAGTAACTATTGTTAAATCAGCTTCGAAGGGTGCACTCACCTTCACGTACTTATCTAGTATTCTTACGCCTTGCTCATGTGCACTGTACGGGTCCCCGGATACAACTGAGAACACTTTCTTCTCCTTATCTAGCAGTACATGGATTATGAACTTGTAGTTTTTAACTAGTTTAGATGCTTCAACCATGTCTTCGTGTACAGGGTTGCCTTCGAGGTAACCGTAGTCTGCCTTCGGGTGTGTGAGCATTTTGTAGCCATGGTTTTGGTATACAGTCTTAGTAGCTGAAACACCTGGTAAAATGAGTTTTCTCCCACCACTATACCCTGCGAATAAGTGTGGTTCTATGAGGCCTACGCCTATGACTAAGTCAGCGTTTACAACTGATTTATTAACGTAGATCTCTGTACCATGACTTGTTCTACCCAGGTAAACCATTGAATCGTATTCATCTGAGTTATGGCTGTAGACACTGTACTCATCAGCGATTTCAACGCCTACGAGTTCCTCGATCTCCCTCCTAGTGTGTGGTTTATGGAGCCCTGTTGCAACAACGATCTCAACGTTGTCTCTCCTCACGCCGGCTTCTCTCAGCTCGCTTAGTAGAGCCTCGAGGAGTAGCTTATTAGGTGTAGCTCTTGTTTTATCAGTGATTAATACTACTACTCTCTGCTTACCCATGGCTAATTCACGTAGTGATGGAGAGTCAATGGGTTGCTTCAAGCTCTCCTCAGCCATGGTCACTGCTTCGGCTCCACTTCTTCCTCTCGGGATTGCTGAGTATAGTACAGTGGTTTCACTAGGTAAATCTAGCTCCAGGAATTTTCTCCCATATGGGAAGAGCACTCTCATTTAATTCACTCTTCTGGTATTACTTTATCCGGGTTAAGTACTTTATTAGGGTCTAAGATCCCCTTTAGTTTCCTCATGGTTTCTACCCATACATCGCCTAGAAGCCTCCTCACGTACTTTCTCCTAATGTAACCAATGCCGTGTTCACCTGTTATTACTCCTCCAAGCTTGAGGGCTGCTTCATAGATTTCCTCAGATACTCCAATGAGCTGCTCCCTTGTGTAACCCTGGTAATTTAATACATGTATATGGATGTTTCCGTCACCTACGTGACCGTAGACGGGTAGCCATACTCCATGCTTTCTCTCGATATCCATAACTGCTTCAATGAATTTATCCACGCTGCCTAAGGGAACCGTGGTGTCGAGGATGTCGAAGGTATCCTTCTTCAAAGCTGTGAATATCTCACTTCTAATTTTGAGCAGTGTTTTCTGTTCATCTGTTCTCTGAGTGGCGAAGGGTTCAAGTGATCCCTCTTCTCTCGCTGCTTTATCCACGTACTCTAACTCCAAGAATAAAACGTCCTCTAAGGCCTCAGCTAGTATCACCATTAGGAAGTAGTCTCCCTCCATGATTGGCCATTGGAGCCCGAGGTGTTTCGCGGATGCTTCTATGACTCTTCTATCAAAGTATTCTAGTGCTAGTGGTATTAAACCAGAGAACAAGAGTTTCTTAGCTGTCTTGAATGCTTTGACTCTACTATCGAATGGCACTACGATTGTTGCTGTGTAACTCCACTTCGGGTATAGCCTCAAGTACGCTTTTGTTACTACTCCTAGGACTCCTTCACTACCTACGAATAAGTGGGCTAAGTTGTATCCGAAGTTGTTCTTTATTGTTTTAGCACCGAGTTTCAGTACTTCACCAGTAGGGAGGACTACTTCTAAGCCTAGAACATAGTTCCTCATAACTCCTGTTTTAACGGCTCTAGAGCCCCCGGCGTTACATGCTATTAACCCCCCAATGAATGCGCCTTCATCGCCTGGGTGTGCTGGGAACATTAAGTTGTGTTTCTCAGCTTCTTCTATGAGTTTCCCGAGAGTTGCTCCTGCTTCGGCTTCTGCAACCATGTTCTCTGAATCCACGTGTACTTTATCCATTCTCTCCAGTGATAGAACAATCCCTGGTTTTGTTGGTATAGCTCCGCCAACTAACCCTGTTCCACCGCCTCTAATGTAGACTTTTGCCTTGTACTTATTTGCTAGTTTTAGTACCTCGGATACTTCCTCGGTTGAACCAGGTTTCACTACGACAATGTCTCTAACTGGTTGTGGTCTAACTCCGTAGGCTGTTTCATCGTATAAGTATCTCTCAACAGCTTTCTCCTCTATGATAACCCATTGATCTCCCACAGTGGATTTGAGTTCATTGATTAGAGAAATGGGTAGAGCCAAGTATTCCACCTATTTTAAGTTTCTTAAAGCTTGTAATATTTTTTTAGCAACATCGTAGATGTCTCCTACCACGAATAAATCACTGTACTTCGCTATGGGCGCGGATGGATCAATGTTCACTGAGACAACGTACTTGGAGTCCCTCATTCCAGCAATGTGTTGTGGTGCACCTGAAATCCCCAAGGCTATGTATAGTCTTGGTTTAACGATGTTACCGCTGAACCCTACTTGTCTATCTCTCTCCATCCAACCCATGTCGACTAGGGGTTTACTGCACGCTAATTGAGCCCCTATCTCCCTAGCGAGTTCCTCGAATAACTTAATGTCCTCTCTGCTTCTCACTCCTTTACCTATTGAGACAATTACATCTGCTTCAGAGAGCTTAACTGTTTTCACCCTGGCAACTCTTAGAACTCTCAGTTTATCAGCGCCGCTTGCTTCAATTGATCTAATCAACGCTTCTCCTTTTCTCCCATAATCCGGGGAGGGTACTTGGAAAACACCTGGTCTAACAGTAGTTATCACCGGGTTAGTTAATGTCTTTATGTGCGCGATGATGTTCCCCGTGAAAGCGGGCCTCACTTGAACAATGTTTCCTTCATCGTCAACATATACATCTAAGCAATCAGCTGTGATACCGGTACCAATACTTGCAGCTACTCGTGGAGCAATACTTCTACCCCACGGGGTTGCTGGGACAAGGACTAGTTTAGGTTTAATGTACTTAATGGCGTCGATTAAAGCATTTCTATGTATTAATGGGTTGGTTAAATGATTTTCCTCAACAACGTATTCAACTACTTTATCAGCTCCATATGCTATTAACTCCCTTGAATACTCTTCAGCTTTATTTTCACTAGTAACAGTTACTGCGAATAATTCCCCGCTTATCCTGGGTAGTAGTTCTCTTGCTTTACCCAGTAGCTCGAAGGATGCTCTGTGTATTCTCCCGCTGTAGTTTTCAGCGTAGACGAGTACTCCTCGCCAATTCATGAAATAACACCTGTTTCTCTCAGAACACTCAGTATCATGTTTACTCCTTCCTCTCCCTTAACGACCCTGGTTTCTCTGCCTTTCTCGAGAGCATAGTATGCTCTCACAACTCTCGTTGGGGAACCATTTAAACCAAACTTACTTACATCGGCTACGTCTGCGAGTTGATCAGCGCTCCAGACATCGATCTTCGCTTTCTTAGCTCTCAAGACATCGCTTACCTTAGGCATAGATGGTTCAATGAACTCGTCTCTGAATATAACGGGTCTTGAGAGAGCTATTAGAGCGGGTAGTTTTAATTCGACTTCATAGTATGCTTCACCGAAATCGGATTCAACGATTACTTTATCCACTGAGACATCAATGATCCTAGTTACGAAGGATACGTGAGGTATCCCAAGGAACTCAGCAACCTCTGGGCCAACGTGTGCGGTATCACCGTCAACTGATTTCTCACCGCATAGTATAATGTTAAATGACCCTAGTTTCCTTATAGCTGAAGCTAACGTGTAAGATGTAGCCCAAGTATCTGCACCAGCAAACCTCCTATCACTAAGCAGTATGGCTCTATCAACACCTCTCGCTATAGCGTCTCTTAAAGCTGGTTCAGCGTGTGGAGGAGCCATGGATAATGATGTAATGAATCCCCCGAATACTCTCTTAATTCTCTTAGCAACCTCAATAGCGTATAAGTCGAAGGGATTTATCTCGAGTGAAGCTGAACCCCTGTCAACAACTCCTTTCTCAACATCAAATCTTACTTTAGTTATGTCAGGAGTAGGTTTAATTAAAACAAGTATATTCATGAACCACGGCCTCAACTAACTATATTAGCTTAGTAGTCTAAAAACTTAATTCAGTCCGCGCAGGAACACTAGTTATGGTTACCGTGAAACAGGTGTGCTTCTTACAGTAACGTGGTTTCTAGAATAGAGAAATCAGATCTTTGGGAAGAAGTGTCTGCATCTACACGCTTTATCTCTTATACAGCGTCTAAATATTAATTCAACTAGGTTTAAGACATGTTTCTGTATTTCATGCGGGAACTTATCTACTTTAACAATAGTGTTGCTTCCTATTTTAACAGCTGTATCTAAGTCGCTGCTACAATACTGTTCAACCAGTATTGACAAAGCATCCTCTATTTCCTCAGTTATCTCTAAGCCTCCGTTAACTATGGAATCCACTATTTCGCTTAGAGTGTTAGTGAAGAGCACTAAGTCTAGTGCTTCTGGGACATTTATGGTATCCTCGTAGTACTTGATCTTAAGTAGCCTCATCAACAGTAATTGCGTGTACTTGAAATCAGATAAGAGGACACTTAGTTCTCCATCTCGCCTAACTATTTTCTTGAATACTTCGCACAATTTCGCAATGAGATCACCGTGTTCTACACCAATATCTGGAAAAATAACTGTGTGATACTTAGCGTCAGGCCTAGTCACGAATAAAACAGAGGGGACTTCTTTCTTCAACTCGGTGAGTAATTTTACTGCTTCCTCGTACTCAGCTTTCAGCTTAATGTTAACTATTCCCTCCATGAAAGCAGCTTTAAGCTTCGTAAAAGCAACTTTATCGGAGCCTTCCACCATGATCTGTCCTCTAAGCAACTCGCTTTCCTTCACAGGAGTCATGATTACTCTGTTTCCATCATAGATTAATTTAACTTGGTCACCTGGGTTTAACCCCAGTTGCTTCATCCACGTTGAAGGCACAACGATCGCGCTTGACTGCTTACCAACTCTTATAACTTTCCTTACTTCAACGCTCAAATCCTCCACCGCACAAGAAATACTTATGTAGTAGCATCTAATAATAAATAATAATCCTGAATCCTCTAAATGCTCCCGAAGTATTCACCTAGGAGCACTGAATTAAACCAGGGAAATAAAAAAACTATGTATTTAAGGAAAGAACACGTATTTATCTACTACGTAAATACTTGTTTAAGATCTCGGCCCTCCTCTCATATACAGCGTGTAATGCGTTGTCTCCGAGTGATAATGGTTGACCTCCACCCATTAAGCATCCCCCTGGGCAAGCCGAGTATACTACTGCGTGATCCAGCTCTTTATTCATTGCTTTCTCTACTTCACGTAAATCGCTGACTACGTGTACACTTGAATCTAGGTTAACTGATAACTGGTTTTCGCGTTCCTCCTCGAGTATATCCCGCGGAATACTCCTGATCAGTAGTTGAAGCTCTCTTGTTGTAACAGAGTTCCCCAACTGCTTCCTCCAAGCAGTGCACTGAGTAACATAAATAGCATTAATCGGTATTCTCGGAACTAAGAGCTCCACGCTTAGGTTTGGATAAGTTCTCCTCAATATCTGGTACTCGACTGGGGATTTAGCGTAGATTCTACCTGGTTGAACATGCGTTGTGTTAGAGTAAACTATGATCCTACTGTATCCAAGTAAACGAAGTGCAGCGAATACTTGGCCTACATCCAGGTTCTCAGCTTCCGCTAACGATGCTAATGCCTCTGGCTCAATGTAAATCTCAGCACCCTTATTTCTTCTCAATCTCTCAGGCTCAAGTTTATACGTGACTGCGCCAGCTGGACAATACGCAACGCAGAGTCCACAGTAGTGGCAGTTGGTTTTATCGAATGGATCCTGGTATGGTGTTGAAACCAGTGTTGTTATGCCTCTGTTCACGTAGTTTAAAACACTTGCTTTCATCGTCTTGCATACTTCTATGCATCTACCGCAAACAATGCACTTAGAGGAATCTAGTTGCAGGAAGTTATCCCTGTCACTTATTTTGAATACAGGTCTCTCAACAAGGTTGAACCTTCTCTCGTAGACTCTTGGTTTAACACCCTTTAAAACGAGCTCAAGTAGGCTGAGGAACTCGCTTGTTTTAACAGGGCATCCACGAACGAAGTAGTCTACTTTAACGTGCTGGTGTAGCGGAGTAGACCTTGGTTTATTGTTTTCACCGTATAAACCTGCTTGTACGCCGCCAAGTGTTGCACATGCACCTAAAGCAATTAAAACCTTTGATTTCTCCCTGATCAACTTGAGTCGCTCAGCGTTCTCATCACTAACAACTGATCCCTCAACTACTGCTACATCGTATTCATTGCTTTTCCTAATTCCGAGTAAGCGCCAATCAACTAACTCAGCGTTATACTTTTCAAGTAGATTGAATAAATCCTCGTTGATTACATTGTACAAGCATCCTTCGCAACCAGTTAGAGATATGAATGCTACTTTCATTTCGATCACCTAAGGTACTTTCACAACGTGAACAGCGCATGGAATACAGGGATCATAGGATCTAACGAGCATTTCAACATACTTCGTGAAAGTATTCTCCTCGTTTTTCTCACTATATAGTTGCTTTATCAAGGCTTCAGCGGAGGCCTCGACGTGCTTAGTGAACATGACTGTTGGTGTAATTATGTTAGCTGACTTAATTCTACTATTCTCATCTAACTCATAGAAGTGTATTAGTAGTCCTCTCGGTGCCTCAATAACTGATAATCCTTTACCTTGTTTCCTACTCGGTGGAGTCCTCCTAGGTTGCTTGCCACTTATGCTCCTCAACTTGTATACGATGTCTCGTAGTAGGTAGCGGCTCTCAATAGCTTTAGCAACTATGTTACTGTAGGGGTTACAGCGGAGTACCTCCAGTAGCTCCGAGTTTAACTCCACATACTTGTTTGCGAGGAGCCTGGCTCTCGCTCCAACGAAGAATGTTTTCCCGTTGAAAGTGCAGGCTTTACTATTGGAGTAACTTGATTTAACCTCATTGAAGTAGTTTAAGTAATTATCCTCGTTTATTGTGAAGTATTCTCCACTACTCACCAGTATATATGGTCCCTTCGAGGGAACACTTCTCTCCGGGAACGTTGAGAGAGCTAAGTACACTGGTGAAGGGTCGCTCATACTCGGTGAATTAACCTTGCTCAACACGTATTCCAGGATCTCCTCTACTAAGGGCACTGATTCCTCCATTAATTTAATTGTTTTCTCAACGTGTTGCAGCGATATCTCCTTGATGAATCCGCCGGGCATGTATGGTTGTGGACCAGAGAGCCTCCCGCACAACGTGTTCAAGGAGTTTTTAATGTTCTCTCTCGCTCTTATCGCTTTAGTCACAATGCCTGCTTCGAGTTCACGGTAATCCGGTAAAGCCAGGAATATTAAATAGACTAAGTGGTTTTCAACTATTTGCAGCTTATTACAAACATCTCTAAGTATAGCTGTTACTTCATCTACTTCTATTCCAAGAGCGTTCTCAATGGCGAGGTTAGATGCCCAGAAGTGGGCATGACTACATACACCGCAGATTCTCGCAGCTATGTATGGTGCGTACCGGTAGTCTCGTCCAGTAACTAAGCGCTCGAACATTCTTTCACTTAGTTGACTAGCGTACTCTACGCGTACTTCACCGTTAATTAAGTACACGTTAACTTTGGATTCACCAGCTACTCTATCTAGTTCTAGTTCTAGGCGTGAATTAGTCATTGTTTATACACCTCGTTGATTATTTCTCGTAGTTTAACCGGGATTACTACCCAGAAAATAGATAGGGCTGATTCAAGGTGCTCCCTACTAATACCGTTATCTCTGTAGTATTTGATCGCGTTTCTCCAGACATCTATGCTAGATGTAAATCCTCTGCACCCAATGCAGGGAGCGCTCTGCCTCGTGCACTCAGCATCGCAGCCTGCAACTGTGAGGGGCCCGAGGCATGGAATACCTTGTTTGACTAAGCATTCTTCACCGTATAGTGGGCACTCTGAGCAAACTGGGATACCTTCAACTCCTAGTTCTCTTGAGAGCGTGCTCAACGTGCATGTGCTTTTCCTATAGCAGTCCCAGCAGTGTATGTTATGAGTAGCTAGTAGTAGCTCGAAGTTTATCTTCCTCATTTTCTCTAGTTCATCATCGCTTGTAACAATGTTCATTCCTTCTTGAACAGGGAACCTGCACGCTGGTACAACTCTACCATTGGCTTTAACAACGCATACTCTGCATGTTGCCTCATTGAATAAGCCTTGTAGATAGCATAGTAATGGAACCCTGAAACCAGCTTTCTCAACTGCGTCAATGATGTATGCTTCCTGTGGTACTTCTACTTCAACATTGTTTACTTTAACTTTAACCATGTAATTCACCTATGCTTTCTCAACTGCGCCGAACGGGCAATTAACGAGGCATGAACCACACTTTATGCACTTTGAGGAGTCAATCGTGAAGGGTTTACCGGGTACACCCGTTATCGCGTTGACTGGACAATATTTCGCGCAAACACCGCATCCACGGCATTTCTCCTCATTTATCACGTATGTAACAAGCTTGGGGCATACTTTAGCTGGGCACTTCTTGTTTTCAACGTGTTCCCTATACTCGTTCTCAAAGTACCTGAGAGTAGATAGAACAGGGTTTGGTGCAGAGCCTCCTAGGCCGCAGAGACTAGTCTTGATAACTGTTACACCTAGGTCTCGCAGTATTTCAAGGTCTTCTTCTCTACCCTCACCGTTCACTATTCTCTCCAATGTCTCATTCATTATTTTCATTCCAACTCTGCAAGGTAAGCATTTCCCGCAGGATTCAGCTAGAGTGAAGTCGGTGAAGTATTTAGCAACGTTAACCATGCAGCCTGAGTCATCAATAACTACGAGTCCACCTGACCCCATTATAGCTCCATATGATTGAAGAGTCTCATAGTCTAATTCTAAGTCGAATAAGTTGGAGGGTATGCATCCACCGCTCGGGCCTCCCACTTGGACTGCTTTTATTTTCTTTCCTTCAACAGGGCCACCAGCTAGCTCGTATACCAGTTTCTTAATCGTTGTTCCTATTGGTACCTCGTAGACTCCTGTTCTCTTCACAGCACCTGTTACGCAGAACATTTTTGTTCCCTTAGATTTCTCTGTTCCATACTTCGTGAACTCATCTACTCCAAACTGGAATATTGTGGCTACGTGTGCTAGTGTCTCAACGTTGTTTACAACAGTTGGTTTACCCCATAATCCACTGGTTGCAGGGTATGGTGGTCGCTGACGAGGCCTAGCTCTACCCTCGATAGCGGCTATTAACGCTGTTTCCTCACCGCACACGAATGCTCCAGCGCTCCTATACACCTCTATGTCGAAGCTGAACCCTGAACCCAGTATGTTTTCTCCCAGGAATCCTCGTTCTCTTGCTTCAATAACAGCTTTCTCCAATCTATCAGCCATTAATGGTTTCTCGGCTCTAACGAAGACATAGCCCTTAGTTGCTCCCACAGCGTAACCAGCTATTATCAACCCCTCTATTACTCTATGTGGGTCGGATTCAGCTAGAAGTCTGTTCATGAATGCTCCTGGGTCTCCTTCGTCTCCGTTACATATAACGTATTTCTCATCGCTTCTCTGCTCGTAAGTTATCTTCCACTTTAACCAAGTAGGGAAACCTGCTCCTCCCCTACCTCTTAAACCAGATTTCTTCACTGTCTCAATTACTTCTTCGCGTTTCATTCTCAGCGCTTTTCTAAGGCCTTCATACCCACCCGTCATAATGTATTCATCAATGGATTCAGGGTCAACTAACCCGCAGTTTCTTGAAACCCACCTCACTTGGTTCCTCCACTCGGGTTTCTCATCTAGTAATGGTACACCGTAATCTACGTTGCCTTCTTTGAATCTAAGAGCATAAGCACCAGTGAAATCACGGTTCAAGTACCTTGCTAAGATCTTTTCGACGTCAACGTGTCTAACGTTTACATATATAGCTGCTGGTAAACCCCTCCCAGCAACCATTATCCATGGATCAAGGTAACATAAACCCGTGCAACCAACTCGGTGTACCTCCGCATTTATACCTTTTCTATTAATGAAATCCTCCACGGCTTTATATACTTCTCGAGAACCCGCAGCCAAGGTGCAACTAGATAAGGGGACATGTACTCGTAGGTCTCTGCGCCCGTACACTATATCATACATGGCACTATTCAATCTCTACTACCTCATCAGATTAGCTGTATTAAGGAAGAAAATTTTTAACCTATATTGTTTACTTTCCATGTGTTAACGTAGAATACTTCAACGCTATTTTCCTTGCTTCAGATGGAGTTAATCTCCCATATATGCTCTTATCCCCCGTCTTAGTATTTATCACCATTACCACTGGCGCAAGGCTACAGCAACCGAAGCACCTGGCTTTTTCAACAGTCATCTCTACGGCTATACGAGTGTTTCTCGTAGCTGATTTCAGTGACTCGTAGACTTCACTAGCGCCTCTTAAATAGCACGCTGTGCCGAAGCACACTTGGAAAACATAGTCCCCAACAGGTTCTAACCTGAATTGGTGGTAGAATGAAGCAACACTAATTACTTCAGATAATGAAACACCCAGTTTCCTGGAAATATACTCGAGAGCTTGCCTCGGAAGATACTTTAACTCGCTCTGAATCTCCTGTAGCATTGGAATCAATTTACCTCTACTCCGACCATACTTATTAACTACCGCGTCAACTAGTCTTGCAACACCTACTTGAACTTCTTGTTCAACTCTTGTGATTCCGATTTGACTCATAAGCACTAATCACCTCAATAAGGAATCAGATGAGAATGAGCTTAATTCGTTATGTTATAGCATGTAATAACATGTAATAATCCAAGCGTAAACAATACAAGGTAATGAGATCCAGGTTTAAAGCATAGAGTTAATGAATTAAAATCACTAAATTCAAGTGTTCACTGAGCGCGTGGATAATATGACGTAAACAACTATAAACAATAGACTAGAGTAATGGAGAAGTCGAGATAGCTGGGAGACATTGAAGGATTTCTCATCAAAGTGCATGGAGCCAGTGAAAACATGGTTCTTCATTATCCTTGAATCTAAGTAGAGATATTGCTAAACAAGATTCATAGAGATGAGCTTATGTTTTTCCTCGGGATTAATATGTTGACTCCTAGGTTAAGTAAATGAACTCCAGGTTATACATATCTCAATACTTAAACCTACTATAAAATTTATAAAACTAGTGTTACAGAGAATTTAGTGGTGTTAATGAGGGGAATTATTGTTTGGAAAACTATGCCATAAGTTTAGTTAGTGAACTCAAAAAATACATTGGAGAATTCCTTGGAAAAGAGAAATTAATTGTCATAGCTGGTCACCCTGGTTCAGGTAAAACAACTCTCGCTTCATCCATTAGTCTTGCAGCGGTTTCTCAGGGTTATAAGTGCTTATATATTAGTTTCCAGGAACCAAGGGAGAAATTCTACGAGGAAACATATGGTTTAAGTCTAAATCTCGAAAAGTACGAGAAGGAAGGGTATTTCAAGTTCATTAAGCTACCTCTAATAAGTGACGAGGAGATGCTGGATCAGTTGCTGAGCTCAATCACTAAGGAAATAGTTGAGTTCACGCCCAGAGTTCTCGTAGTAGACTCTATATCGCCTTTACTGAAGATAACGTCATCAAGCATAAAAGCTAGGAGTTACCTCCAAAACTTCTTCTACGAGCTCCAGAAAATCGTGAAGGGGCCGGTGATACTTATAGCTGAACTACCTTTCGGTAAGGAGCAATTGGAAATGGGAGATATTGAATTCGTTAGCGACGTATTCTTAGTTCTCAAGCACAGGGTTATGAGAGGGTTGATTGCTAGGTACATGGAGATAAGGAAAATCCGGGGCTACCAGTTAACGTTAGCTGAAATACCTTTCTCGATTCAGCCTCAACGCGGCATAGTTCTTCTACCTCCACCAATATTGTCTGAGATAAGCGAGGTACGCGAGTTCATTGAAACACCCTGTAGGAGTCTCAGCATATCATTACCGAAATTAAAGAAGTCCATGACTATTTACTATGAGTATCCTGCCCACTATAGAGTGGGAGAACCCGGAGTACTGATCCCTTTACTTGGCATGATTATCAGCGAGTTCAAGAAACCAGTTCTATTCGTAACCTACAAGTATCCCGAGGAGAGTATAAGAGCCCTATTCGAAGAAGTCATTAAGCAACATGCGAGTAATAGTAGAGTAGTGGACAATGCGTTGAGAAACCTGGTTGTTAAACCGATAAATCCTTATGCATACAGTTTACCCGAGTTAAATGCTTTTGAGAACGAGCTCGTTGAACAATATGATCCAGCACAAGTTGTATTCCACGATGTCGGAGTATTAATGAGCTCCACGAAAGACATAGAGAACTACATGCACTTGCTGCAAAACCAGGTATTCTATTTCAAGAAGAAAGGCGTAATGATGGCTAGGTATGCTAGTAGAATAAATCCGCTGCTAAGTAGAATCAATGCATCAATATCGGATGTAGTGTTGAAAGCGAAGTGCGGAAAGGACTGCGTTGACTACAAGCTTTACGCTTGGGCAAGGTTCGGTAAACCACAATTACTGAATTCAAGTGAAGTATCAGTCTGCATTAGGGAGATTATCGAGGAATTAGGGAAAGTAGTCAAGGATTAAACCACGTGAAAAAGTAGTGTGTGTTAAAAAATTATTACTAGTTTAAAGTCAACTATTAGTTCTTCACTATTTTTACAGGCATAGAGTGCACTGAGCAAGAAATACATGGATCAAACGCTACGGCTACTCTCCTAAGGGTTTCTATGATGTCTTCACCTAGAACACTGTTCAATACTCTACTGAGCCCAATTTCCTCCATTGCAGCAATGTTCTGCGCTGTGGGAGTTACTAAGTTTGCATCTATGACTAAGCCTTGTTCATCCACCGTGTATCTATGGTATAGTATTCCTCGAGGTGCTTCAATCGCGTAAACGCATGTACTTGTCTCACTTTTCTTTATTGGCTCTGTTTTACTAATGTAACTCATTGCTTCGTAGCCCTCTAGAAAATCAGTGATCTTGATCACAGCGTCATGGGTTTCAGCTACTCTCGCAATAGCTCCTTGGAACACGTTGTCTAGTTTCCTGTACCAACCATATTGTTTAAGTAAGTCTATGGTTTCTGGTTTTAATTTATCCATGTGCTTGTTGAATCTAGCAATAGGTCCCACAACGTATGGTTTCCCACTTATCTTGTAGAGTAGAGCTGTTTTGTTTTCGCGTTGTAGGACTTCAACTGTTTTCTCGTAGAATTCATATGCATTTATTCTCATATCATTGCACTCTATCATGGTACTCATATGTGGGTATTCATCCTCGTAGACCGAGCACAGTATTAAGTCTTGTTTTTCACCAGGGTATGTCTCTAGACTCAACACGAAATCAGCGAACTTCGCTAACAGTGGAGTAAGAGTCTTCCTCATAATCTTGTTGAGCTTTAATGCTTCTTCTCTAGAAATAAACTTGGTTACTCCACCGACTTGAATAGATACGACGTTGTGTATTCTTCCACCAATGCTCTTCATCAATAACTCTGATAGTTTAACGAGTTCAATTATTGCCTTGAATAACTCGGGGTTTCTCTTCGCGAGATCCATGAATGTTCTGGCTCCAATTAGATCCGGTAGATTTAGGAGGCCAACATGTATTACGTGGCTTTTTATTCTCTCAGCTAAGTGAACCACGGCTCTGTACTGCTCGACTTCCGGTGGAACACTTAATCCTAGGCCTGTTTCAATTGCTTTAGCTGCTCCGAGGATATATGATGACCCGCATAAACCACATATTCTGCTAACTAAGTCTGGTACCGTGGTGTAGTGTTTGTTTCTAACAATGTACTCGAAGAATCTCGGTGCCTCCGTGATATAGTATTCTACGCCTCTAACGCGGTTTTCTCCGTTAACGATCACCGTTATTTCTCCTTCGCCCTCAACTCTTATAAGTGGTTCAATTTTGGCTTGATCCATTTACCTCCCCTTCACGTACTTGAATGATTTATATCCATATCCACGTAGGGCTGTTTGAATCATTGATCCAGGCGCGCCGAGCTTATTTACCTTATCAATGAATTTCTCTAGTTTAAATACGTTGATATCCCATGTTCTTAGACCATAGCATCCATAGCATCCACGTTGGAATGATGGGCATAGTGCACCGCAACCGCTAACAGTTATTGGGCCCATGCATGGAATACCTTGAGAAACCATTACGCATGTTAATCCCTTACGTTTACACTCACTGCACACGCTTTCAGGTAGTATTAAGGGTAATCCGCCGATAGCGTATTTTCTAAGTAAGTTAACGACTGCTTCACCTTTAACTGGGCAACCTTGAATGAAGAAATCGACTTTCACTATGTCACTTACTGGTTTTGGTTCACTATAAACATCTATTTTCTCCGGGAAAGGATACACTGTTTTCTTAACTTCCTCGATGTCTTCGCCGATGCGTAGTGATTGAACTCCTCCTTGAACAGCACATGTTCCCAGCGCTACAAGGGTTTTTGATCTAGCTCTGAATTCTTCTAGTTCTCTCTCTTGCTTAGTGTTTGAAACAGACCCCTCTACGAGCACTAAATCATAATTATCGCTTGAAATAGTCCCTAACTCGGTGAAGTAGACTACTTCATACTTACTTAGTAAATCCTCGCTTGCTAACAGTGCTACGAGTGCTTGGTTCAAGCAGCCGGAGCACGATGTTAATTTGAGGAAGGCTACGCGTAACACTAGTTACACCCCTTCAATCCATAAGTAGTCTTCTACTTCACTATACGGGAACACTGGTCCATCTTTGCATACGAAGTAGTGTCCGAATTGACAGGTTCCGCATAAACCTATTCCGCATCTCATTCTGCGTTCTAGTGATAAGTATATGTTTTCTTTTCTGAAGCCCTTCTCGAGTAGTCTCCTTACTGCAACTCTCATCATGACTTCTGGGCCACACACGTATGACACTGTCTCCTCTGGTTTAACTTCGATGTTTTTAACTAGGTCTGTGACGAAGCCAACGTAGTGACTCCAACCTTCAACTCTCACATCTGATGATAACATTACTTTAACACCAGGTATTTTGAAGTAGTTGTCTAACTCGTACTTGTAGAGCATGTCTGTAGGGGTTCTAGCACCATATAGTATGTAGATATCACGGTATTTTCCTCTATTTTTCTCAATGTATTTAATAACGGGTCTAAGTGGTGCGAGGCCTATTCCTCCTGCAACGATAACTATGTTCATGTTCTCGTGTTTGTCAAGTGGCCATCCTTTACCGTATGGTCCTCTAACGCCTAGAATTGAACCAGTTCTAGCTTTCTCGATTATAGTGTTCGTCACAATGCCTGTGCTTCTCACAGTGTGCTCAATTATTGTTGAACCCCCTGATCTCACCGGTAGATTAGCCAGAGATATTGGTGCTTCACCTATTCCCCAATAGTAGATCATGTTGAATTGTCCCGGTTTAATGTCATGTTCTCCCTCTATTCTCAGAGTGAATGTTTTAACTGCAGGTGCTTCATCGACTACTCTGACTACGATTGCTTTCCTTGATCTAAGGATTCTTAATGAATCACTTACCTGCATTAACTCCACCCTGAGCAACACTATTCACGGATCCACGTAGATCTATGCCCATCGGGCACCACGTTATACATCTACCGCATCCAACACATCCAATTAAACCTATTTGCTTAGGGTAAAACACGAACTTGTGTAGTACGAAGTGCCTGTACCTAGTGTATAGTTCTGGTCTAAAGTGGCCGCCTGCGACTTGCCCATAAGTGTAGAGTAGGCACCCAGTCCACTGAGCTGTTTTTACTCCCATGTTCTGCTCGTTAATACTGTACTCGAATTCTAGGCAGAAACAAGTAGGGCAAACGAAATTGCAGTTTCCGCAGCCAACACAGTCCTCTGACACCTTGAGCCATAAGTCTTTATCTCTTGCTTTACTCAACAGGTTCTCCTGTACTTCTCTCATGACTCTACTGAATGCTCTACTAGTTAATTCTCTTGTTGACTCTATTTTTTCACGGTACTCGTTGACTTCTCTTTCACCAGCTGGTTTTAAATCTAGCTTGACAAGGATATCTCTACCTAGTTCGCTTCCATATTTGAAGAATACGCGTTTCTCATCTAGCCTAGCATACGCTACGTCGAAACCCCCCTCTATAGATGGACCACTGCCCACTGCTCCGCAGAAGCAATTATTATTGGGTTCCAAGCACTCTTCCACAATTATTGCTGCTATAGATTTCCTCCTACTCGCGTAAACAGGGTTCTTGGAGCCTATGATATTATCGAGTACTTCTATTGCCCTGCGATCACATGGCTTTATACCAAACAAAGCGGTTTGCCTCATTTCACTTGTATCAGGTGCTTTAACGCGAGCGTAGTCCTCGGATTCATATAGAAATACTTGCTCTGAGGGAAGTAGGAATACTTTGGGTGATACAGAGCTATGTCTGAACCTGTAACCCTCCTTTAACCTATATAGTCCTGGTTCAACGTAGTCTTCTACACTTAGCGGTAAATCAGCGATACCATTAATTTCACCCCATGAGACTCTCCCAGCATGGTACCGGTATCCCTGCAACTGTAGATTCAAATTCTCTCTCAGTATTCTAATTAATCTATCTAAGTCATACACGCTTCCCAAATAATATGAGTCACGTGTTCTCAGAACACCCGGTCACCTTTTCCTGCTTTACAATGGAAATATAAGGGAGGAATAGTTTATAACTATTAATTCCGTTAAAAACACTGCTTTTGGAATCATTAACTTATCATCAGAACAGTTGACACTATGGATGCTAACTGTATTTTAACGAGTTTATCTACTTCTATAACGTAGTAGTTAGAGTACTTCTTGAACATGCTCGCTAACTCCATAATTTTCGAGTAGGCTCTATCCCCAACCACTTGTAAGTTTATTGTAAAATTAGACCTGTTTTTCTCGAAGAGTATAGCGCGGTAAAGTAACCCGTATCTCAGTAAACCCCCGTAGAACACTGGCACTGTGTAAGCGTCGAATGCTTGTGCAACAGTTGCACTCTCCTCTAATGCTGGGTCTTCCTCTATCCACTTCTTCTCTGCTTCAATGTGTTTAACGCCTGTTTCCAGGAAATTAACTAGAGACTCGTAGAATGGATTATCGAGCGACATATATGGTTTTATTTTCTCTACTTCCTCGGAGATCTCCTTCAATAATTCCTCTTCTCTCCTAATACTAATCCTGAGGATTTCTCTTCTAGGTATACCTATTGGTGTATCGTTGTTTAATCTATCATCATACACGTAGGGTACCTCGCTCACAAGCTCGAATACGCTTGGGTTCACTCTCTTAGCGTAGTCATAGCTGCTTCCACCGTGCCTAATGACGTCAACGGGTGGTTTACCCAGGTATTTTTCAAGCCAATCATATACTTCACTAGTACTGGGCATCAAGAATACTCCTTCATATAGTTTCTTCATGTATGGTGCTTCAGGTTCACCACGGTGCACTGGTACACCCAGTGCTTTAGGTACTTCGTAAAGTACTTCTAGCACTTGTTTACCCGGGTCTCTCGTTAAGTAATAGTATGTTCCAGAGAAACCTGCATTGTGTAAACTATAGATATGTGTGGGTTTCCACTCATCAATGAGATTCATCAATGCTTGTGTTTCAGGAGTGGGATTATTAAACTTTAGTTCTTTATACTCGAATGGAAAACTCCACTCAATTTGCTTATATCCCGGTGGACGATAATAGTTCAACGCGTACTTGACTACGTTGAAACCTCCTTTAAACCATCCCTCATTCAACTTAGCACCGTAGAGATCTGCCGCTTTAACGATGATCCACGTTGCTTTCGTCTCTCTTAATAAGTCTCTATTGCTCGCGAAGATCCTAGTTAATGCCTCCAGTGTCATAGAGCCAACTGGTTCATTAGGGTGTGGGAACCCGAATGCGAGGACTGTTTTATCTTCTCCACCCCTAATAACTAATGCTTCAACCGGGTCACCGCTTCTTGAAACCCCTAACTCCAGTAATTCCGCTACATCACTGTTTTCTCTCACAAACTTCAAGCTGCTTTCCCTTAACTCTGAAATTGTTAGAAATTCATCGATGCGTGGAACAAGACTCATATATTTTTCACAAATTTTCATTACACTACTCAAAAACTTTCACCCGCTCATAGTGTGGTATAAATGTGTGCATAAATTTATATATTAAGTTTATAAACCCCTCGCTGGATATATAAATGGCATCTATGGGTGAAATAATGAAATACGTGAAAAACACATCCATAGTAGTGATCGTATTGTCCCTCCTACTAGCCATGAGTGCAGTGACTCCAATAATATACTCTCAGACACAGACAACTCAGCAAAACACTTGCCCAGTTAAAGGGGGAACACTTGTAGTAATCTACTGGGGTGAACCCAAGAGCTTTAACCCCAATAGCCAAGTGGATGATGCCTTAAACGGTATTAACCCAAGCATATTTAATAGGTTAGTTGCACTAGACTACGCATATAACGTGATCCCGGATCTAGCGGAGAGCTGGTCTACTAACCCCAATGCAACAGAGTTCGTGTTTAACTTGAGGAAAAACGTTACATGGCATGATGGTCAACCATTTACATGCCGAGATGTGAAATGGACTTTTGACGCAATTAAGAAGTTTAAAGGAATAGCATTCAATAACTTGAAAATGAGTAATTTACAAGATGTTGTCTGCTTAGATGACTACACCGTTAAATTCGTGTACAATGAGTCTTTCCCTGCATTCATATCTTTCCTGGCTTGGTATGGAACATGGATACTGCCTGAACATGTGTACAATAAAACAGAGTACTCTGATTGGATGGATCCAAAGATCCCTGCATTGCAGAACCCGATTGGTACAGGCCCATTCAAGTTCGTTGAGTACGTTAAAGGAAGCCACATAGTTCTAGAAGCGAATGATAAGTACTTCAAGGGAAGACCATGCGTGGATAAGGTCGTGTACAAGATAGTACCCGACCCCACGAGCGCTGAGCAAACATTCCTAGCTGGTGAAGGAGACGTACTGCAAAACGCGCCGCCTATATCTGATATACCAATGCTCAATAAAACCCCGGGCATAATTGTTAAAACACTGCCAACTCTGAGCAGATACTACATAGGGTTCAACATGTTGAACCCATTGTTCCAAGACTACAATTTCAGGCTTGCAATAGCTATGAGCATAGATAGAAACGAGTTAAACCAGAAAGCATACAATGGATACGCTTTCCCAGCAACAACAGCGTGGCTACCTGGAATGGCTGCATGGTGGAACCCCAACGCAACCCTGCCACCATACGACCCGGAGAAAGCTAAGCAGATACTCGACCAATTAGGCTTCAAAGTAGGACCGGATGGGTTTAGGACTCTGCCTAACGGGACTTCACTAGAACTCAGACTACTAGTATTCCAGGGTTCAACATCTGAAGCCATAGGCCAAGTCCTCAAGGAACAATTACGTAGAGTAGGGTTAAAAGTGTCACTGGAAGTATATGAGATCGCTACATGGGAAACCAAAGTAGTCAAAAACAGGGATTTTGACATAGCACTATGTGATGGATTCCATGGACCCGACCCGCACAACATGTACATGAGGTACGCTGGGTTCGCGTACATTAACTTCGCTAACTACTCAAACCCTGAATTCGATAGATTAGTAATAGAGGGATCAAGAGCAGCTGACCCAGTTCAGCGGAGAGAAATATACTTCAAAGCACAGGAAATTTTCGCAAAGGATCTCGTATATGTGCCACTACTAGATCTCCCGGCGTTCTTCATATATAGAGAAGGCTGGAACAACATGCCATGGGACCTAGTTGGCGTAGAACCCATAAACAGCTGGCTAAGAGCATGGTTCGGTAAAGCACCAGCAACAACCACTACTCCATCAACTACACCCACAACCACCACGACTTCACCCACATTACCCACAGCCACCGCAACTACGCCAACTCAGAGTCCAACTCAAGCTACCACCATAGCAACAACAAGTACTCCAACAAGTACTCCAGGATTAGATTTAACAACATTGGGACTCGCAATAGGAGTAGTGTTAGTTGTCGTATTAGTTGCAGCCTTCTTCGTAATGAAGAGGGGTAAGAAATGAAAACGTATTTACTGAACAGAATCCTAGGTTCTTTTTTAGTCTTAATATCCGTCCTCGTAATAAACTTCCTCGTCGTTAACTTAGCTCCAGGTAACCCAGTTATATTCATGGGAGGAGAAACCGGTCTCGTGAGCAAGGAGTACATGGATTACATGATGAAGAAATGGGGCCTCGATAAACCAGTGCATGAAAGACTACTCTTATATATGTACAATGTGCTCCAAGGAGATCTCGGTATCTCGTATAGGTACCTTGAACCTGTTTCAAAGCTAATATTGGAGAGAATACCCACAACCCTCATGATTACTGTGCCAAGCATTATACTTGGCTTCATTATAGGTACTCTGCTTGCAACGATATCCGCTAATAGAGCTGGAAGCATCCTTGACTCTTTTCTATCAACGTTTGCAATGGTATTTCACTCTGTGCCATTATTCTGGCTCGGCATAGTCTTAATAAACGTTTTCAGCGTGAACTTGAAACTAGTGCCCGCTACAGGTATGGTGAGCGCTCAACTAATGGGTAAAACGGGTAGTTTCGAGTACTACTTGGATATAGTGAAACACGCTATACTGCCAATCACAACGCTGACACTAGGCGTGTTTCCAGCGTACTTCCGCTTAACTAAGAGCGTGGTAATGGATCAATTGACGGAGGATTATGTTCTAACTCTACAAGCAATGGGGTTACCTAAATTCAAGATACTTTACAAACATGTTTTGAGAAACGCTCTCTTACCTGCAATCACGCTACTGGGATTGCAGCTAGGTTTCGCGTTCGCTGGAGCCGCAATAATTGAGAATGTTTTCGCGTGGCCAGGTATAGGTGGCTTAATGTTGAATGCCATTAGTGCGAGAGATTACCCATTAATCATGGGAATATTCTTATTCGTTACAACCATGGTCATAGTTGCCAACATATTGGTTGACATTGTTTACAGCTACTTAGACCCGAGGATTAGGAGGGGGTGATCAATGGGGAAAACAGTAACGAGAGTTACCAAAGTCGTGCAAACACAAGTATTAATGAATGGCACGAGGAGAGTGGGGAGAATTATAAGTAGTTTACTGAACGCGATCAATTACCTGGTTAGAGATAAATCAGGGTTATTTGGTTTAACAATTGTTGTCGCGACGGGCGTCATAGCGTTAACTATACATATGTGGCCTTTACCGAACCCTGACGCAATGGATTATACTCCCTTCCTGTCTCCAGGCGGTGAACACCTGTTCGGTACGGATAGGTATGGGAGAGATGTACTAAGCAGAGTTCTATGGGGAGCTAGAGTAAGTATCAGTGTTGGTTTAGCAGCTGCTTTCTCAGCATCCCTGATAGGTACAATCATAGGGATGATAGCTGGCACGTATGGAGGCTTAGTTGATACAGTTGTGAGCAGAATTATAGAGATATTCATGATGATACCAACATTCTTTCTAGCTCTACTAATAGCAGTAATAATGAGGCCCAACGTCTACAACTTGATTTTCGTAGTAGCAGTGACGAGTTGGCCAACAGTAGCTAGAGTTATTAGAGCACAGGTTTTATCACTGAAGGAGAGACTATATGTTGAGGTATCGCAGGCATTCGGTGCTTCAAAGAGATTCATCATGGTTAAACACATTATGCCCGCGATAGTTCCACTTACATTATCGTACACAGTGCTATTAGTGAGTAACGCGATGCTCCTCGAAGCTGGTTTAAGTTACCTGGGTTTAGGGGATCCGAATTACCCGAGTTGGGGTAGAATGATATATGAGGGGCAGCAACTGATATTCAGAGCGTACTGGATTAGCTTGTTCCCAGGATTATTCTTAACGATAAACGTGCTGGGTTGGAACTTTCTGGGAGACGCTTTAACAAGGTACTTGAACCCGAGGCGTAGAGCATATTAAAAACCTCTTTGTTTTTTCTAAGTATAAACGTATTCTACATACATGATCCTGAACAAAGTGGAAGATTTATAAACTCAACCCAAAAATATTACACACTCATATATGAGGTGTATTCATGTCCAAGATTAGTGATATAGCTCAAGTTGTTGAATCAATCGTATATACACCAACATATATTTTACTCGGAGTAGACTACGCGAATAGAGTAATATATCAAACCATGGAAGGCGGGTTCAACTCGATATGGGCTCTAGACGAAGAGACAGATAATAGGAAAAGGTTATCTAGGGTAACTATTCACTGGCCGGGTGAATTATCCCTAGATCGCACGAGAGTTCTCTTTACCCGAGATGTTTCACATGGTAAGGAGCTCCAGGTGGTTGGATACGTGGATCTCACTAAAGACGATGAAATCCTTTACGAGGAAATGTCCCCTGTGAGAGTACTCGGCATAGTTGACGATGAGGGAAAATCGTTTTTCGTAGGTGCTTCTGAGGAAGACGTGGCATTATACGTGGGTGAGAGAGACCGCTCTGTGCAAAAGCTCCTTAAATTAAATACATACGCGAGAGTAACGAGTGCTCGTAAGGGTATTGTAGTAGGAGAAGGAAACTTAAGGAAGGATCCTCGGTCAACGGAAATATTCGTCTTCAACTACAATAGTGGAGAATTCCACGTGTATACACCGCGAGAAAGAAGCATTAATAAAAACCCGTACTTGTTATCAAGTGGAAAAATATTATTTGAAACAAACGCCGTGACAGGTGATACAGGTACACTCATGCTGCTAGATCCAGAGTCAGGTGAGTTCAGTAACTTGAAATTACCTTCGCGCGACCTCGAGGAATATAATCCCGTTGAATACTTATACTACAGGGAGTTTGAAGGCAAGCTCGTAGTTATCGGTAAGAAAAACGGTAAATCAAGAGTATTCATTGATGGTAGAAAAGTAGAGGTACTCGACGGCTTCATATCTAACGCGTTCCTCATTGATCAAAGATTATACTACACTTACTCAAGCCTCGTGAAACCAACTAGAATCATGGTTTACTCTGATTCAACGAATATAGAGGTCATAGGGTCTAAGCTACCGGAGGAAGTAGAAAACGCGTTGGGAGAAGTGGAATTCGTGAAAATAAAGTCCTTGGATGGTTTAGATATCCCAACGTACGTGGTTAAAACAAGGAAAAACGATAAAAAGAAACAATTCGTGGTATATGTGCATGGAGGCCCATGGAGTGAAGTAGCTGATTCATGGACACCTTTAATAAGTGTTCTAGCAGCATCGGGTTACAATGTTGTAGCTCCAAATTTCAGGGGTTCAACAGGGTACGGTGAGAAGTTCAGGTTACTAGATATAGGTGACCCTGGTGGAGGAGACTTAATGGATGTTGAAGCAGCTACTAAGTGGGCTCTGGAAAATAAACTAGGTGAAGAAGCATTCATCTGGGGTTACAGTTACGGTGGATACATGACACTATGGTCAACTTTCAGTAAACCCGAGTTATTTGAGTGCGGTGTCGCGGGAGCACCAGTTGCTGATTGGGAGGAGATGTATATGCTCAGTGACGCTGTATTCAGGGAATTCATAAACATATTGTTCGACAATAAGAGGGAGCTTTGGAAGGAGAGGTCTCCTTCAACTAAAGTAATCAACTTGAAGTCACCGATAGCGATAATTCAGCCACAAAACGATACTAGGACGCCTTTAAAACCAGTATTAAACCTAGCATATAAGTTAATGGAGTATGGTAAAACCTTTCAACTCCACGTGGTTCCAGGCATAGGTCACGCTATAACTAGCCCTAATAAAATTGCTGAAGTATTATTCTACATGTTATCCTTCTTCGAAAAATGCGCTGAGAAACAATAATGTAATCTATTGTTTTTAATCACACGGAATACACTTTCACTGAAAACACGCATAGTTAAGGTATTGTTCTACCATTGCTCCATATTCTGTAGAAGTAGTCTACAACCTGTTTCGCTAAATCCTTCGAGTACACCATTAAAGTGGTTTCATGGTTATTGGATAAAGCACTCTCAGTCCAGTTGTGGCTACCGATTAAAACTACTTCCCCATCTATTATCACTATTTTAGCGTGAGTAGTCCTCGATCCGCTTTCATCTAGTTTCACTGGTACATTGTTGTATTTCAAGTACTCTATTGTATCTTGGTAACTCTCATATGTCTCGTCATCAACCACGATTTTGATATCTAATCCTTTTCCACGTAGTTCAACGAGTTTCTCCAAAATAGTGTTCACGGGGTCGTCAACCTCTCTGGGATCATATTTAACCACGTACATGACGACGTAAACGCTCTTATTCGCGTTATCGAGAACATGGAGGAGTTTACCTAGATACTCGTTGTCAGGCAGAAATACTATACTGTTAGATGGTAACTGAATTATTCCGGTTTGTTCCACTTTTTTCTCGGGTATTATCTCCTGAGCCGCGATGTAGCCAACGATGACTCCAAACATGAACACGATGATTAATAACAACATGGAGAAACTGTGCTTGCTCCTTCTAGGCATTTCCACCACCATCTCGACGAATCATTACTCTTAAGGTTTAAATAAGGAATCCATGATTCATGGAGTATTCTTCTACGTTGAGATCATATCTATCAAAGCTGATGTAGTTCTCTCAGAGCCTTGATTAATGCGTAGAGGTGCTCTTCTCTGTGATGAGGCATTATTACTACTCTTAGAGCGTTCAATGATGGTGCTTTATACAAATAAAGCTTTCTCTCAGCCAACTTATTCAATAATAAATCACTACTGTAGCGTCTAGATTTAAACGTGATTATTGGTAGATTGAAGGGGTATACTTCAATCCCCGTTATCTGTTTCAGCTCACTGTGTAGTAAATGAGCGATCCTCATCATTCTCAAAGCATTTTCCTCGTATCCATTTAAACCAATGGCTCTCCAAGTGTAATATGCAGCTACTACTGCTCCACCTGGCCTCGTTCCAAGTAGACCGCATGATTTACCGCTCGGCATGTAATCCATGTCGAAGCAGACTTTCTCCTTTAACTCCTCGTTGTTGAAGAAGAGTAGACTTGAAGGTATGGGGGCCATTCCGTTCTTATGCATATCTACAGTTATACTGGTTACTCCGCTACTCATCTTTAACTCTGTCTTTATTAATCCATGTTTTCTCAGGAATGGTATCAGTAGGCCTCCATACGCAGCGTCCACGTGTAGAAGGAATCCATGTTTCTCAGCTAGTTCCGATGCTTCTTCTACGGGGTCAACGACTCCTGTCTCAGTTGTCCCCGCAGTGATTATGACGAGAAATGGTTTATACTTTAAAACATATTCTTCAAGTGTTTTCAAGTCAACTGGTTTCAATGGGTGTGTTGGAATCTTCAGTAACTTACAGTTCATTAAATCACATGCTTTATCCACTGATTTATGAACAGTGGAGGGAGCAATAACGGTTTCGCCCTTGGCTGCTTTTCTAGCCGCGAATACTGCTAGTATATTTGACTCTGTTCCACCCGAAGTATGTAAGCCCACTTCAGCGTTGAATAATGCTCCTACTTCTCTCACTAATTTACTTTCACACTCAGCTACTGCTCTGAAAGTGAAAGGATCGTTTCCATTAACGTGGATGAACCTTAGGAATGCTTCCACGCCGATTCTGTGGGGCCAAGTAGTCATTGAACCCAGGATGCCTCCATCAACGTGTTTAGGCGTATTCTTATATAATTCATCTAGTTCACTCATTAATTCACTGTAATCAACCATACGCTGATCCCCATTAGGTAATCAATTAAACAAATCTACGGGAATCAATCCCTGTGATGACATGTTTTTAGTGTTTAATAGGTTTTGAGTAGATGAGTTGACTTAAATGGTGAATAGTAATGATTGATTTAACATATAACGCGGTTGGTAAAAAAATTAGACTCAACCGCATAATTGGTAGAGGCCGAGCAGTCATATTCGCATTTGATCACGGAGTTGAGCACGGCCCCTCGGATTTCAACGCGGAGACAATTAATCCCCGGAGAGTAATCGAGAAAGTGATTGGTGGATTAGACGCTATAATGATGCTTCCAGGTGTAGCGAGGTTAACGTGGGATATATGGAGTAACCGCGCAGCATTAATAATCAAGGTTACAAGTAAAACCAACCTTAGACCGGAAACAGAGAAACTCCTCCAATCACCGTTCGGGCTCGTTGAAGAAGCGATCGCTATTGGCGCTGATGGAGTTGCGGCAACCGTGTACTGGGGGAGTCAATACGAGGATGAAATGCTCGAGCAATGGGTTAACATTAGGAACACTGCGGAAACATATGGATTACCGTGTCTCCAATTAGCCTACCCCCGTGGACCAGCAATTAAAAACATGTATGATGTCGAAATCGTTAAGTACGGTGCTAGAGCGGCCGCGGAGTCAGGGGCTGATCTAATTAAAACATACTACACTGGTAGCGTTGAGACATTTAGACAAGTAGTTGAAGCAGCGTCAGGTGTACCTGTGTTAATGAGCGGTGGACCAAGAAGAAACACTGACCTAGAGTTCCTCGTTGACGTATACAATGTGATTCAAGCAGGTGGAAGAGGAGTAGTTGTGGGTAGAAACGTTTTCCAGCACAGTAATCCCAGGGGAATGCTTCGAGCCATAAATGCGATTGTACATGAGGATAAAACACCCGAGGAAGCAGTTAAACTAGTCACCTAAGCAGCTACAAAGAGGGTTCAGTGTTGAGTGAGAAGATTTACGATGTAGTAGCAGTTGGCCATATCCTAGTCGACATAAGGTTCATAGTCAACAGATTCGCAGGCCCCGATGAGGAAGCAGCAATTATTTCGCAGACGAGGGGGACGGGTGGTTCAGCGGCTAATGTAGCAATCGGTGTATCAAGGCTGGGGGGTAGAAGCGCTATCATAGCGAAGATAGGACTAGATAGTTTCGGTAGAATAGCCATCGAGGAGTTGATGAAGGAAAACGTCGATGTATCAGGTGTGAGAGTTTCATTCAAGGACACAGGGTTCAGTATAGTGATAATCGATAATGAGGGAAAAATAGCAATGTATGGTTTCAAGGGAGCTGCCGAGGAGCTTGAACCAGAGGAAGTAGATGTAAACATAATTAGAAAAGCTAGAGCAGTTCACATAGCGAGCCTGAGAATTGATACATCGGTTCACGCTGCTTCAATAGCTAAGAAACATGGTTCAATTGTCTCATGGGATCCAGGTAGGAGATTATCCGAGAAAGGATTAGATTACTTCAAGGAGCTACTAAAACACGTTGACATAGTCTTAGTTAATAGGAAAGAAGCAAAGAACTTAACTAGCTTAGAGGACTATAAGGAAGCTGCTAGACAATTATCTAAGTATGGGCCAAGAGTAGTCATAGTGAAGCGAGGAAGCGAAGGAGTATACGCATTAATGAATGAAACAGAGTACGATATACCTGCATTCAAAGTGGAGAAAACCGTTGATACAACTGGAGCTGGTGATGCTTTCGCTTCAGGTCTCTTACTGGGTTTGATTAAAGGTTATGATCCACGGAAAGCACTACTGTATGGTAACGCTGTTGCAGCGCTGAAAATACAGAGAC
Source organism: Desulfurococcaceae archaeon (assembly GCA_023269825.1). Taxonomy (GTDB): domain Archaea; phylum Thermoproteota; class Thermoprotei_A; order Sulfolobales; family Desulfurococcaceae; genus UBA285. Next base: position 539,417 of record JAGDWI010000001.1, on the reverse strand, counting down.
TTGGAAGCCACAATGTACCCTCCCATGAGGAAGTAGTGAAGTACATATGGGAAAAACTCTCATAGATTAATTTTTAATTAATGTTCCAGCTTCGAATCCATTAACGCATACTCATTAATGCATGGCCCGGAGAATACTGGGTACTCGTGAACCATTCAAGGATTGTTCTCCGCTTCAGCGAGTGTAAGGGGTAATCTAGTGTCTTCTCAGTGAAAATCCTCCTACCTCCCTGTTTAACTGGGTGTTTCAGTAACTCAGCGTATACTACTCCTCTCGATTGCTTTAATTTAACTATGACTTTTACTACGTGGTGGTGGAAACTTCCCCCCTCAGGCATATGGTTCCCGTGCTTGGATACAGTGTTGAACAATATTACCTGGTTAAAAGCAGCTATCTTAGCGATAATGCCTGTAACTCTGGTTGCCTCCGTGTACTTAGCTGGGTTAAATGGGAGGTAATTATAGGGAAACGCTAAGAGTACAATTGAATTATTCTTCGAAGCTAGATCCTCTAGTATTTCCACTGCATCATTTAGCCTGAAAGCTCTTGAGATAACTATGTTATCTAGTTTACAGTCAAAAATCCTACATAGTTTAACCAAGTACAGAGTGTCTATGCCCCCGAACTCTACATTGAAGACAACGTACACAGTGTTCTCACTGCTCTTATAGACCATGGTGTAGTGCATGACTCTGAGAACTAAGTCAAAGTCCCCGTAGAACTCCGTGATCCAATGTTTATCTAAAGGGTTTAAAAGCTCGTCTAGTTGCTTAATACCAGTTACTTTCATTTAACTCCTCCAAGTTACAAGAGGAAACCTAATATCCTAGAGAGATACCCGAAAATATTGATTGAAGCTATTTGACCCCTCTTATTTAACAGCACACTATGAGCTAATTGCATTTTGGAGTCTTCAATGGGTAGGAACACGCCTTCACTCAGAGTAATAGTGAACGAGTACGTTGAGAGAATGAGGAGAATAGCTGAAATACTGCCCCCCGATGAGAGATCTTTTCTAGAAGACTACTTAGAGGACTTGGATTCCACGTTGTCAATATGCATGCATACAGGGGTAGCTGACCCCTTGGAGGTTTTCTTAGTTCACTTGATTCGTAAAGTAAGCAAGTACTCTGGTAAAACTAGCGGAGAATAGTTTCGGGGAACCCAGGTTTAAATTGCTTCCATATTAGAGAAGGGTAGTGTTTTGAGTAATAAGTGGTTGCTAGATGCTTTCATTAGAGACGATAAAGTATTGTTCTCTCTCTATGATGAGGAAAAAGGCTTAATTGAGGAGCAACCAGTAAACCTGTGTTTTTACGGCTATGTAACCGGTGGAAACCCTGCCATGATATCAAGTGAGCTAAGAAAACTCGACGGCGTAGAAGACGCGTGGGTTGAAGAATGGAGAGCTCCCCCATTCTACGATTCATCAGTGAACGTGGTGGTTTTCAAAACGAAGAGTTATAGTCTACTAAGAAAGATCCTCAGAGTTAGTTCACTCAAGGGCTTAAAAGTAGTTAATACTTTTCCGCACCCACTAGTTGAAGCATTATATAGAGCTGGAGTTAAACCCTTAACGAAAATCAGTGTCTCCAAGAGTGAGAAACGAGAATGGATACCAGTTGAAAAAGACCCAGAGTTGAACTACGTAGTCGTAGGATTTGAAAACGGATACTATACAGTTGAAACACGTGGCGGGAAACTACTATTCTGGGAACTAGAAGAACTAGTAAACCATGTTACCACGCGGAGATTCCACGTGGGTTTCATTGACCCCTACGTATACGCTAAGTTGATTGAAGTAGAGCCAGGAATCAATAGTATTGCATATAGATGGATTACTGGAGGCGCTTTCAACCCATCCGAGTACTTTGAGTGGAGTAGGTTGAGCTATATTCCTTTGAGCTTAATGAACAATATCACTATAGGGAGAATACTTACAACGATAGAAGCTCTCCACGCGAGGAGTAGGAGATTCCTAGTGGATAAAACACATGGGAGACGTGAACCATGGAGAACAATGAGGCAACTAATAGTTAACGATAGAGGAGGCGTCGTCTACCAGCCTAAACCAGGTTTCTACTGGAATGTCTGCCAAGTAGACTTTAAGAGCTTATACCCCAGCATCATGGTCAAGTACAATGTATCAGGCGAAACCGTTGAGAGAAACAATTGCAGTGAAGAATTAACTCTACCTTGGACAATGCACAGAGTATGCGTCGATGAAGAAGGAGTAGTACCAGCTAGTATTAAGGCATTGATCCAGCTCAAAGACTTATACGATGAATTATTCAGGAAAACCGGTGAAAGAGTCTACGAACACAGGAAAAACGCTGTTAAATGGATACTCGTAGCGAGCTTCGGGTATCTTGGATACAGGAACAGTTTGTTTGGTTCAGTGATGGCTCATGAAGTAGTAACCAGTACTAGTAGGGAAGTAATGCGTCAAGCTAGAATAGTTGCTGAGAGAGAAAGCTACCAAGTTATACACGCGATAGTTGACAGTGTTTTCATTGCTGGTGTTCAATCTATGGATGAGTGCGAGTGCTTAAAGGAGAGAATAGAGGAGAGAACAGGGTTCAAAGCAAAAATTGAAGCCCACTACACGTGGCTATATATTCCACGTAGTTTAAGCAGGGAAAACAGCGTTGCAAACAAGTACTATGGTTTACTCTCAGATAATTCATTCAAAGTTAAAGGAGTAATGGCTGTTCGAGGAGATACACCTTTACTCATTAAAAAAGCTCAGCTTGAAGCACTAGGGAAACTATTCAGAGCACGTAACCCCGTGGAGATGTTGTCTAGTATTCCTGAAGCTCATAGAGTAATAGATCACTACGTTGAGAGAGTGAGGAGAGGCCTCGTTGATCCACGTGAATTAATAGTATCCAGGTTCAACAGAGTTAGGGGATCCTACAGGAAACCCCCAGTTTATGTCTCGAAAACAACTCCACCATATAGATTAGTGTACGTTAACGGTGCGTTAACGCCTTTCAATGAGAAAGCTTCAGCGAGACTAGACTTAGATAAATATGTTTGGCTACTGGGGAAAGCACGTGGAGAACTACCATGTAGAGAAGACCTATGAACCAGTTTCCTTAGCAGGCCCTCTAAACGGTGGAAGAATAAGTGTTAGAACTTTAGCGAGAGATAAATACCTCGGTACATATAGCTCCTTCTTCTTTTCCTCAATGGCTCTGATTATTTCTCTAGCTACTTTCCCTGGATCTAATCCCTCGCCAATTTCGCTCCCAGCTCTACTATGAAAACTCGTTTTAACAACACCAGGATATACTGCAAGGACATTTACTCCGCGTTCGCTTAGTTCACGCCTTAGCGCTTTAACAGCGTAGTGTAAACCAGCTTTAGATGCACCATACACTGGTAGAGATTGCATTAAAACATGTACACCCGCTGTAATAACGAAGACCACTGTTGAATTCTTCTTCATTAATGGAAGCATCTTGATCGTTAAAAGTAATGGCGTAGTGAAATTAACGGTGATAAGGGATGCCAGTTCCTCCGCGGTGTGCTCGGTAATCTTCTTATATAATCCGAACCCTGCATTATTCACAAGTAAATCTACTTCACCCAGTGATACCTCCGCTTCTCTATATAATTCGTTAACGCTTTCAAAGCGAGAAAGATCTAGTGCCATGGGTTGAAAGCACTCTCCGAGTTCACGTTTAACCTCGTTCAATTTATCTCTGTTTCTACCTACTCCCACGATTCTTGCTCCGTGTTCTCTACACAATATCTTAGTTAACTCGTAACCTATTCCCGAGGTTGCACCTGTGATGACTGCTTTCAATTCACTCTCCATACTGCATGGTTTATTAACATTGCTCACTCTTACATTAAGTAAGAGGTAGATAAAAACAATGTTGCTTCGTGGTTTTAATGCTTACTAATAGTTGTTTTTGGTTTAATTACTTTGATTCCTCTCTCTCTTTTGACGCACTAACGCCCCCCATTATCCTACTAAATGCTCCCAGCAGCTCTAATGGTATAACAATTTTAGTTGAAGGACTCTGAGCAATTGTCTTCAGTGATTCAAGGTACTGTAATAGTAGTGCGTTAGATCCCAGTTTCTCCGCTGCTTCTTGTATTAATTCAAGTGCTCGTTTCTTGCCTTCAGCTACGAGGATCTCATACTGTTTCTCTCCCTCACCTTTCTTTATCATTGCTTCCCTCTGTCCCTCTGCTTCAAGTATAGCGGCTGATCTCTTCCCCTCTGCTTCAAGTATCATTGCTCTCTTAGTTCTCTCAGCTGCCATTTGTTTAATCATTGCTTCTTGAACATCCCTAGGCGGCTTGATCTCCTTTATTTCAACGCTTGTTACCTTAATGCCCCATCTATCGGTTACTTCATCTAATTTAGCTCTGAGAGAGGAGTTTATGTACTCTCTTTTAGCTAAAACATCATCTAGAGGCATGTCTCCAACTATTGCTCTCAGCGTTGTAACAGCTATGCCTGTTGCTGCGGCAATGTAGTTTTGAACAGCTGTGACTGCGAGTTGAGGATCGAATATCTTCATGTAAACTAGTAAATCCACGTCGACGGGTGCATTATCCTTAGTAATACATGTCTGCGGTGGGATATCTAGAACGAATTCACGTAAATCCACTTCGATCCCGCGATCAATTATTGGTACAAGGAAGACTAAACCAGGTCCTTTCACCGCCATGAGTTTCCCTAGTCTAAATATCACCATTCTCTTGTATTCCGGTATAACCTTTATGTGCGTTAACAATATCAACGCGATGATAATAATAAATATTATTGTCACAATTATCTCAGCTAAAGACATTTAATGACCCCCTCAACGAATACATGTTATTTTAGTCTACAATAAATTATAAGTTTTAGTGCAAGTTACCTATTAGCATGCTGAGTGAGAGCGATGAACACTTCGTCACTGAAAACCATTGTATTAATTGCTCTAATATCGTTTCAAGTAGCGTTATCTCTCTTTACGATTGATACGTTTTCCGCGGAGAATAATGTAGTCAGAGAAGCTATATTGTTGGAGCTCAATTTGAACATTGATGGAGGCGCAGTATCATTCGTTGAGAGCATAGTTAAATCAAATCCAGGCAGAGTCTACGTACTGGAGATCGATAGTTACGGCGGGTATCTCAGTGCAGCTGATAGAATAGTATACACTATTGAAAACTCTGGATCATACTGTGTCGCCTGGATACCTCCAAGTGGATACGCTGTATCCGCAGCTGCTTTAATCGCTTTATCATGTAAGGAAGTATATATGGCTCAGGGGGCCGTTATTGGGGGGATGAAGCCCTCACCCGAGGATCCTAAGACAATTGAATACGTTAAAGCCAGAGCTAGATCAATGCTGGAGAAGCAGGGTAAGAAGAACTTAACGTGGATTGTAGATGAATTAGTGGATAAGGCTAAGTCTTACTCATCCGATGAAGCTACATCAATAGGGTTAGCTAAGAGTGCGAGTGATTTATCCAGTGTTCTTGAAGCTGAGAACTTGGCTCTAACTAGTCGAGTAGCTCCTAGTTTATGGGATAAATTACTATCAGTTATATCGCATCCGCTAGTATCAGAGTTACTGTTATTCGCTGGAGTATTACTAATACTCGTTGAAATATTCACTACGGGTTTTCAAGGATACGGTTTAGCTGGTGCATTAATGATAGTGTTCGCTTTATACGGTTTGACATTGCTGCCTGTTGAAATCCTTAACTTAGCTCTAATAATAGCTGGCGCTGTCTTAATAATAGTTGAGCTTTTCACACCTGGATTCGGAGTATTCGGTTTATCCGGCATCATATTATCAATTATTGGTTTCGTGTTAACATTCATGAATATTCCATCAGAGACTCTAACAGGCTTAATCTACGTTGTGGTAGGCGGCTTAAGCTCGGTCACAGGTTTACTCGTTTTCATAGGTTACAAAGCAGCTAAAGCGATGAAGATGAGGAGAGCAAGTATACGCGAGCAATTAATTGGATCAATCGGTTACGCTAAAACCGAGATCAGCGAAACATTCCCCGGCACGGTATATGTCCTAAATGAAGATTGGACAGCTTACTCTGTTAAAGGAAGAATACCGATAGGTAGCAAAGTGAGAGTAGTAAAAGTTGAGGGATTAAAACTATACGTTGAGAAAATCGAGGAATAAGAAACACCGCGTATTTAAAGCAATAGACTCATAGTTAAATTAAGGAATCAAATATGCTGTATTATAGGAAAATAGTGGGAGGACCATTATACTCTAACTCCTACATTGTTTACAGAGGTAGTGAGGGTTTCTTAGTGGATGCGGGAGTTGAACCATTAAAAATCTATAAGACAATGGATGAATTAAACGTTAACATAGAGTTCATAATTATAACTCACGGTCACTTCGACCACGTGTACTACGCACAGGAGCTCTCGGGAAAACTCAACGTAGATGTCTACATGCATGAAGCAGACCTAGAGATCATGAGGTACTCTGCTACATTTGGAGAATACCTTTACGGTGAACCATTCAAAGAACCACAGAACTTAGTTAAAATAGGCGACATTGAAGAAATAAGCTTCGAGAACACGAAGATAAAAGTAATTCATACCCCTGGACATAGTCCAGGTAGTATATGTGCTATGATAGATAATCTCTTATTCACAGGCGATACATTACTCAGAGGCGCAGTGGGTAGAACAGATCTACCAGGAGGCTCTAATGAAATGCTGGTTTCATCGCTTAGAAAAATTGCTTCTCTGCCGAGAAACTACGTTGTATTACCTGGTCACGGTGAAGAAACAACTCTTAAAAGAGAACTAGATAATAACCTCTATTTAAAGAAGCTAATTAGTAAGCATTGATCCCGCTTAGTTAATAATAATAGGATTGATTTCCAGTGGATTTATTGATGATGAGTTCTTCGGGGAGTTGGAGGAAACCCGATGAGAAAGCGGTTACCCACTGACAAGGTGTTAAAGCATAAGGATTATGAGCATGCAACTTATCTGCGAAGTAAAATACGATAATAAAAATATGGGTCAGCTACGACCGCACCATTCATCGCTCATCTGTGCCCGCCGATGTCATCACCACATTTTTGTTAAAACAATTACATCCTATAAATAATCTCAACGCTGTAAACATTAAAGGATCTGATCTGTTGACCTCGATTCTTTGCAGTCATTGTTAACCGTTTCACGATTCCCGGGTACATCTTGAACACAGTAATTCCTCGAAGCTTTACTTCTGATTCTCACTATTCCTTTACTCCGGATATCGATGAGGATTTCTCGTGTTAACTCAGATGCTTTTAATCCTTGTCTATCTATATCCTCCTCTAGATCTAGCTCTGTGTATATTCCATGATCGTTAATAATGGATCTAGCTTCTTCGAGCGACGTGGTATCATATAGAGCTCTAACTGGTTCAATATCATCTGCTATAGCTCTTGCATCCAGGAAAAACGTGAGAGTATTAATTAAACTCACTTTAACGCTACGGGTTCCATTTCTAATGCTTACTTCTCCTCTCACTCCCTTGCATGCAAGAAGCGGAATCCATGAAGCTTCACTGTCAACGTATTCTAGGATCTTACTTAGAAATTCGGCATCAACACTACACATTGCTCTCACTCCACGTAATGCTCCCTTAACAGCGAAGTAGTTTATGCGGTCTAGAACATACTCTTGATCAAGTTCTCCATCACTACCAGGAGAGTGAACTGCAATTACACCGTTAACTAAAGCGAGAGACGCTAAACCAATCCAGTCAGCCAGTGGACTCCACAAGTTATGCTCGCATCCTTTAGCTATGCTGTCTCCGCCCACGTCTACTCCTATCACTAGGTCTACTTTCTCCTCCTCAATAATGCTTCTCAATGCTTGAACATATCCTTTTACTCCTCCGTAAACATCGATGACGTATATTTGTTCACCCAGTGCTTTAGCGGCTTTAGCTGCTTGGAAAACAACTACTTTGCTTCTCCGTAAAGCGTAACTGTTTTCATCGATTAAAACGTAGTTATTTCTTCGTTGAACTGCGTTCAATATCTCGCTTAGTCTTATTGGGCCTGGCGACTCATCGTAAACGTATCTCTCCCACGCTATTGAACCCAGAACATACTTTACTCCAATTCTCGATAACGCTTTAGCGATTAGAGCCGCGGACGCTATATCGCCTCCTCCACCTATAGCTAACACGAAAACTTTATACCCAGGTCTCAGCAGACAATCCAACACGTCATCACCGAGTTACCGTAGGCAAAAAGCTTTATAATGGATATCACTGTTGAGGTTTCTCTAAAACTTTTTCTAATCCAAGGTCTAGTGCTAATTCACTCATATCCCTAGAATATTCCGCTATTCTTCTAATGCTCTCTAAAATCAATCTCAGTGCTACAAGTTGATCTGGTTGAAGAGTGTTCAAGTAGGAGCTAAACAACTGCTCTTCACTTCTACTTAGAGCGCTTACTTTTAGAACAACGTCTTCGACTACAAATGGATTTCTACTCGCGACTGCTTCCACAGCATTCCTATATATTTCCAGTGATTCCCTACATAGATTGCAGACGTTCCCTGTATAAACGCTGGATCCCACTAGGTTCAAAGAATTTTTCGCGATATTGACCGCGTGATCTCCTATTCTCTCCAGTAACTTGGCGAGCGATCTATATATGAGTAAATCCATTGAACTTACTCCTTCCTCGACTTCTTGCACACCGCTTCCCGCTAAGTTCAATAATCTTATAATGTAGAAGTATATTCTGTCAACGCTTTCATCTTCTTTTATGACTTCTTGTGCTATACTCATGTCTTTTTTCTCTAGTACTGTGCAAGCATCCTCTATAACTGAGTAAACTACTTTGAAGAGCCTCTTAAGGGCATCTCCTATAGTTATATTCCTCGAGTTTAATACTACTTGTACATGGATTTCGTGTTTATCCTCATTAATTATTTCCGTGCCTGGTAACTTATTGAGAATAGTGTTGCGGACAGTGTTCCTTATAGCGGGGGATATGAATGTAGATGATTTAACGATTATTTTATCATAGTTCATAATATATGCACCAATAATTCTTCTGGCTACTGCTTCAGGATCCTCGTCTCCCTTAATGACTATTGATGCTGTCTTCTGAGGCTTGTTCTCGGCTCGCGAGAACGGCTTGATCACAATGAATGGCCCATTTTCTTCAACCACTACTTCACTGCCTGGAGTTAAACCCTGAGCGAGAACCCACTTCTTAGGGAGGGAGACAATAAACGTGGATTTCCCCGTATACTGTATCCTCCTAATGTATCTCAATAAGCTACACCAATTACTGATAAACTATATAGAGGCTAAAAAACTATGTAGATGCATTTAGAACTCAAAATCATAAAACATTGACTTTTTTCATGAAATATTATTAAACCTGTTGTACTCTAATAGATGTGACACTAAAGTTAGGGGTAATATTATTGGCTGTATTCCCCGGTGAAGAATTCAGAGGAGGAAAACTTAAACCAATAGTTACAATTATATTAATAGCGATAAATGTAGCCGTGTACCTTTACACGAGTTTCTCCTCTAATCTACCTCTTTTAGAAAGCTCTGATGAGAGCATTATGCAGCTGGGCTTCAAGCCGATCTACATTTTCACTAACCCTGCTGAAGCCTTAATTAAAGTTTTCACGAGTATGTTTGTTCACGCTGACATATTCCACATTTTCTTCAACATGTACTTCCTATGGTTATTTGGATCCAGACTAGAGGGCTTCATTGGGCACAAGAGGTATCTAGCTCTATACTTATTATCAGGTATATCAGCAGTACTATTCCACGTTGCATTTATACCTGTAGGAGGATACGATTCTCTATTAGTACCAGCTGTTGGTGCTTCAGGTGCCATAAGCGGTGTTCTCGGAGCATACTTATTAATGCTACCATACACGAGGCTTGTTGTTTGCATGTTTTTCATCCTACTACCATTCTGCTTTAGGTTATCAGCAGCTGCTTTCTTGATCCTCTGGTTCGCTGAGCAAGTAATCTACGGCTACATGAGGCTTGGAGGAGTAGCTTACTTCGCTCACGTTGGAGGCTTCGTGATGGGTATATTGTTGGCTCCATGGTTAGCTAGATGTGTGTCCCGTAAACCTAGTTTCCTCGAAAACTTCTACAGGTATTTGAATGAATTATACGGGATTCAGATCATTAGGCCGAGAGGTATAGGTAGGACTACTAAGGTGATTCTAATGATACTATTGATCTTGGTGGCAGGGGGGTTTATATATGGAGCGTATTTAACATCTAGTCAACAAGTGCAACCATTCCATGTACTAGATGTTTATGCTACCGTGGAGAATGTTCTACAAAGGGATCAAGTGGCTCTAACTGTTGAAGATGGACAATTAAGTTTTTCGACTAGTCAACTCACATATGTTAGAATCCTAGTCAACAGGTTAACGCCCATACTATACGATAAATCTAATGCAGGGAACTCGGTAAACAGAACCCTTGAGTATACAACTATTGTAAACAACATTAAAGTACCCGTTGTGTTTCAAGGAGTGATCCAATATGATAACGAAGGGTTAGTAGTGTATGCATCGGGTACTGTTCAAAGCCGAGTAGTTCAATACGATACTAGGACTGGTAGATATGTTCTAAGTGATTACATAACAATAGATTTCACTCTAGACAGAAGCGAGGTTGAATACTCGGTTTTCACAGTGTTGTGCTTCGCTGCTGCATCCATAGGGGTTTTCGCTGTTCCAGCTGTCTTAAAAGCTGAGGAAGCAACTATTTTCACTCGGCCGGAGTTCCCAGAGATCTTCCCTTACATATAGCTTTTTCCATACTTATTTAAGTAAACTATTTCGCTGAGTGGTTTTCTAGGCCTAGGTTGAGGTGTTTCATCGGGGTAACCAACGGCTATTATAGCTACGGGAATAGCGTTGTTTGGTATTGAGAGAGCTTGTTTTACTTCTTCAATGTTCCTTAAGGCTTGTATCCAGACTGCGCCTAGTCCAAGGGCGTGTAGAGCTAACAATAAGTATAAGGTAGCGTTAGCGCAATCCAGCATGTAGGATGTAGGCGATTCATCTATTTGGCAGACTACTACGATTGCGAGGGGTGCATCGTAGAGTGGTCTAGCCGATAGATGAATATTCGCTAGTTTACTCTTTAGATCAGGGTCATCGACGATGATGAATCTCCACGGTTGACTATTCTTAGCGCTTGGAGCATACCTCGCAGTATCAATTGCTCTCAAAATTAGTTCTCTCGGTGGCGGTTCGGATTTAAATCTCCTTATACTACGCCTAGATTTCAGGAACTCGAGGTATTCATCCAAGTTAACCACTCTTAACTCCACTCATATAGAAACAGTAGGGAATTAGCTAATATATTATCGGAGGGTTTATAAACTTATCGCATCCGTATATTTTTAAACAATCTCGCTCATATTAACTATTTCCTCGGTGAAAGAATTGTCGTCACCTTTAAGTGGTTATGGTGCCGATGAAGCATGGAGGAGAAGAATATCGTTAATATATGTATCTAGTTTAACAGCTCTAGCCATAGTGCTTAAATTCAAGTTCTTCGAAATACCTTACCCGCCAGCTAGTTTCCTCAAGTATGACTTATCGGGTGTACCCTTAGCCATCATAGCGTTCATGTCCTTCAAGTACGTTCCAGGATCACTGCTACTTTATTACCTTGTTCACTTAGCAATAGGAGCAGGCACCATTGGAGCAGACCCCATAGGTATGGCTATGAAGTGTCTCGCGGAATTATCTACTTTTACACCGCTTGTCTTAATATATAAGAAGGTAAAAGATGAGAGAGTGGGGTCAGCTCTAGCAGTACTATTCGCTGTAATATCGAGGACAGTAGTCATGGTTGCAGCTAACTACGCGATAACTCCATACTGGCTACTCTGGGTGAAGTGGGCTGTTGATCTCCAGGATGCATACATGAAGACTCTACCCATACTACCACACATTGCTTTATTTAACGCAACGCTTGCACTGATAGTTTCAGCGTTAGCTCTCGTGGTATACCGTGTACTGAGGAGATCAGGGTTTCTGCAGTGACAAGTAATACACCAGTACTGGAAGTAAAGAATCTATATTTCAGGTATCAGAGTGGGGACTATGTTCTACGTGGTTTAAACTTAGTGGTGGATAAAGGGGAACACGTCCTAATAATAGGTGACACGGGATCAGGTAAAACAACATTGACAAGGGTCCTAACGAATACTGCCTTAACTATATATGGAGGCCGCGTAGAAGGCTTAATTAAAATCATGGGTAAACGCTTAGATGAGTTAAATAGTGATGAACCAAGGAGAGAAATATTCCTCATAGGGCAGAACCCTTACTTATTCTTCGTGGAACCCCTTGTTCGAGAAGACCTGTACAATTACGCGCTAAGAGTACATAGGAATCATGAACACGCTGAAAAAGCAGTAAAGAAAGCAATAGAGTCAACAGGTATACATAAACTAGTTGACAGATACTTCTACGAGTTGTCCGGGGGGGAAGCACGTAGGGTACAAGTAGCTAAGTCGTTGATCTCGGATCCAGCGCTACTATTATTTGATGAACCATTAATGTGGCTCGATGATAAAGGCGTGAACGATTTCCTAAATCTCTTAAGATTAATGAGAAACCTAGGTAAAAGCGTAATAGTGTTTGAGCACAGGTTTCTCCCAATAATGAGATCATTTGATAAAGTGTACTTGTTGAGTAACGGGAGATTACACGATGTAACCGAGCATGCTTGGAGGCTCACTAAAAAACCATACTCACTGAGAACTGATCCAAATCAACAACGATCAAGTGATGAAAATAGAGAAGTAATACTTGAAGCCAACGATATTCACCACGTATACAATGGCAACAATGTACTGAGGGGGATAAACTTGAAAATACGTAGACGAGATTTCATATTAATCTACGGTTTGAATGGTTCGGGTAAAACAACTCTACTAAAAATACTCGCAGGGTACTTGAAGCCAAGTAAAGGTACTGTGAAGAAGCACTGTGACACCATCTATATACCTCAAAACACTATCTTGTTCTTCACGGAGGAAACCATTGAGAAAGAAGTCAATGAAATATGTAAAACAAGGAATCTCGGAGACAACTGTGTTAGAGAGGGATTAAGGATTCTCGGAGAACTGGGGTTCGATGTACATCAGTCTCCCTTTAATCTAAGCCATGGTCAAATGGTTAAACTAGCAGTTACTTTAGCCCAGTTGACGAGAGCTAAGTTGATTCTACTGGATGAACCATTCTCTGGTTTAACATACGTTGATAGAGTCAAGCTACTCGGGCACCTCAGAGAATTGGGGATTACAGTTGTATTAACTGTGAGTAATCTCGACGCTTACCAAGAGGAATATTGGACGAAGACGTATAGGCTAGACAATGGTTTACTCGTGGAGTTTAAACCCGATAAATTGTTCTCATTAGACCGAGCTGCATGGTTATATGAGGAGTTGAAAAATGGCGTCAGCAATTAAAGACTTCTCATATGTTTTCGCTTACTCTAAGAAGCTTGATGAGTATAGTACACTGGCTAGATTGATGTTTGCATCTTTCATGGTTGCTGCGTCAATAATCGTCAGGTTCTTCACTGTGGACGATTTAGACGTCGTAGTCAGACTTACATTAATTTTATTAATCGAGATCTTGATTACAAGTCGCTTCAAAGGCATGAGTACAACGTTGAAGTCGCTGAAACTAGTCGCCATCTTCGTCGTAATTGGTGCTATAATTCACTTATTAAGCTATATTACTGGTTGGGTTGCTCCTAGGCCTCAAGACGTAGTTATGAGTTCTATTCAGATAGTTGCATTGTTCCTGGCTTTCTCTCTCTACTTTCAATTAATATCTCTCAGTGAGTGGAGGAGATTACTGCACGTAGCTGGGTTTAAGCAATTGTCAACGTTATTTACATTCGTAGTGACGCAGATCCCGATTAGCATGTACTATGCTTCGGAGGCCTTCACCACGATCAGGTTAAAATACGGTAATAAGAGGATTTATAAAGTCGTTGTTCCACTTGTCTTATTATCTATGTACACTGCTAGGAGCCTCGCGGAATCCTACTACCTATATGGAGTTCACTCGGAGTTTAAGCTCAGTGTTTTCAAGTTCAAGGACACTCTACTGTACTCAGTGATCCTAGTATTATTAGCCACTTACGTATTCACTATGTTTGTGTGAACTGGCAATCGTTATTTAGTACATGGTTTTAAGTAGAGTTAAGAGTACACTTGGCTACGAGAATTATCCTAGATAGGCGATTAAGCTGATTGATTAATCTCAGCTAGGGGTTCGTGGAGGATCACATTTCACCTGCGGCAGGGCATCATCATCGTGAAATATTATTTACTCGCAGTGACTAATATATTCTGTTGGTTTAATGGTGAAGATTAACCTATGAAATTAAGTGAGGAGGAATTGGAACGATACGATAGGCAGATAAAATTACTCGGCGTAGAAGCACAGGAAAAACTAAAGAAATCCAAAGTATTAATCGTAGGTGTTGGGGGTTTAGGTTCACCAGCTGCTCTATACTTAACGGCTGCGGGGATTGGGGAATTAATACTAGTTGACTTTGAGAGAGTGGAACTCAGCAACCTAAATAGGCAAATATTGTACTGGACTCGCGATGTTGGGAGAATCAAGGTTGAAGCAGCTTTTGAGAAACTCCGTGAACTCAACCCAAATGTTAATATTAGAACGTACCCTGTTAAAGGCGATGAAAAAATACTTGATGCACTAGTTGAGGAAACAGACCTAGTGATAGATGGATTAGATAACTGGGAAACAAGGTTCACTCTAAATAAACTCTGCGTAAAACACCGTAAACCATTCATACATGCAGGTGTTCTAGGCTTCTATGGTCAATTACTGGTAGTAGTACCCGGAGTTACACCCTGTTTACAGTGCATTATGCCCATGAAACCACGTGAAACTCGTGCACCACCCGTGATAGGCACTACGCCTGGAGTTATGGCTCTCCTACAGGTCACTGAAGCTATTAAAATACTAACAGGTTACGGTAAACCAGCACTAGGTAAACTTATAGTGTATAATGGTTACGAACTATCATTTAGCGAGGTAAATGTTTCAAGAAATCCCCAGTGCCCTGTATGTAGTTACCTCTGACCTCCTCCCCGTCCTAATGGGCGAGGCTTTCAGTGATGTAAACCTTAAATTGTTTTTATTTAATGAGTTTCGATAGTTTCTCCACGCCTTTCTCGATTTGATCCAGTGGGGCCATTGAGAAGTTTAACCTCAAAGTGTTCTTGCCTGAGCCATCAGTGAAGAATGGTGCTCCCGGTATTGTTGCAACTGAGTATTTTTCTAAGGCCTCTTCCGCGATTCTCCATCCATCTAGGTGGTTTGGTAACCATAGAAATATAAACATTCCTGCCACTGGTTTAGTGTGCTTTAATCCAGTTAGGTGTTTTGCAATAGCATTAAGCATTATGTCCCTCTTCTCCTTGTATGATTTAACAGCGTTACTCCTTATTTCCTCGAATAAACCGGCTCTCAGTACCTCGAGGACAATGAACTGTGAAGGTACAGGTGGACACATATCTGAGGGTCCTTTAACAGCTTTAAATAAGTTCACTAATTCCCCTGGTAGATTAAGCCACCCCACTCTTAGCCCTGTTCCAAGGACTTTGCTGAAGCTTCCAACGAATATAACTCTGTTCTCTTCATCCATTGATTTCAGTGGTTTAACGTTCAATTGTTCATATACGAGGTAGTTGTATGCTCCGTCTTCAACTATTAATAAGTCGTATTTGCTCGCTAATTCCATGAGGTGTCTGCGTCTATCCATACTCATTGTTAATCCAGAGGGGTTTTGACCAGTTGGAATAGTGTAAATTAGCTTCGCGAATTTCCCCTCGCTTCTAAGTCTCCTAATGGTTTCCTCCAGTACATCTGTTTTTAAACCATGTTCATCCATGGGTACCCCGATCAACTTGATCCCGTATTGTCTCCAGTCCAGGATGGTGTTAACGTATGATGGGTTCTCAACGATAACGATGTCTCCTGGCTCCAGCATTAATTTACCGATTAAGTCTATTGCTTGGCTACCTCCACCGGTTACTATTATTGTGTCCGGGTCTGCTTCAACTTGTTCATATTTTCTCATGAAACCAGCTATTTCCTCTCGGAGCTCGGGTAACCCCTCCGTAGGTGAATATATTACTGAGCGTCTTTCATCCTCGAAGATCTTTCTAGCGAGCTCAGCGTATAGTTTCCTGGGGATAACGTCGGGGTCTGGGTCACCCGCAGCGAAACTAACTACAGCTGTTTCCTTGGACTTCTTCGCTATTTTTGAAACCATTTCACGTATAGGACTTGGTTCAACGAAGTTCATTTTACTTGACAAAAACTTCATGTAGTCTGGTTTACTCAAACAATATCCCCGCTTACTCATCTATAGCGTTAACAAATATTAAAAATACTCCACGTAGATCATGAAGATTATAAACGTTAATAAACCCAGAATTCATCAACTTGGATTCAGTGATGTAACCGCCAGTGTCTGACCAGTGATGATCAAGCAGTCGGCTGAACTCGTTTAAGCTATATTGTCTGTGAAAAACTTGGAGGGAACTCACTTGGGTACATGAACCTCGTCTTTGAACGTTGTGAACTTGTTCCAAGCTATGTGCGCTAGGAACCCTTTACTCAGTACTGGTTCATTGTTTTTAAACGCGTCATGTGCATAGTTAAATGCTACTACTTCACCTACGAATAATACGTGGTCACCGTAAGAGTGTTCACCTATGACTCTACACTCTAAGTTCGCTAAAGCGTTCTTAATTATTGGAGTCTTCACTATTTTTCCCTCGGTTAACTCAAGGTTGGTTTTCATTAACTTGCTTGGCCCATGCTCGGATCCAGTGATCCAGACATCTCTCAGCATTTCTAAGCTTGGAACACTGATAACGAATTCACCGTATTTCTTCACTAATTTATAGGTGTATCTTGTTGGAGCAATTGAAACAGCTAATATGAATGGTTGAGCAGATATTATGGTTACCCAATCAGCAGCCATTACATCTACTTCCTCTCCTAATTTACCTGACACAACTAGGTATGTTCTCAGTGGGTACAGTAACCTGTAAGCCATTGTAAAAACACCATTATATAGAAAAAGATTGATGCTTAAATAATCATAGAATGGTTAAATACTCAGAGGAGATAGTTCTTGAACTTAAATAGTTTCAAGATCGATTATTATTAAGCATCTGCTAGCTGAGCCATGCAAGTATAATCAACTTTATTCTCCTCGATGTTCTCGCGCAAATATCAGCAGTGTTCTCCAGGAGCTCGTTTAAGTCATGAATTAACAGCTGCATTGCATATGGTTTAAGTTTCTCACTAAACGTTAATAACAGAGCCCTGTTCTCTAGTTCCAATTGATCTGCTTCCTCCTCGAGTACTAGTACCTTGTTTAGTATTTCCTCTACTTTACTGTAGTTACCATTGATAAAAGACGTTATTGCATCCGATAAGTGAGTTATAATGCTTGACACTACTCTAGATAAATTAACCAAGCCCGATCTCAACTGTATAGGTATCTCCAGGAATGGTAGTATCGTGAATTCCCTTGAAGCTTCTTTAACCATGTCTCCTACATCATCAATCATGTTTATCAATGTAAGGATCTCCTCTTTGAAACCAGGGTCAAGTCTTGTTTTTGCAACATCATCTTCCAGCATCGCTTTATATTTTCCGCTTTCATCCAGCATTTTAACTACCTCGGTGAAAGCTGATCTCGCCTCGCTGATCTTGATTTCGTTAAGGAATTTAACTGCTTGAGTGAATTTAACAGATGCACTATTTATTAATTCAACGTACTTCTCCAGCTTAGACATAGATTCCCTCGATAAGATATCTGAAAGCAGCAGCTTCACTGAATCACCATTTAACATGGATCTCCTAAAACTTATATATAGTGATTCATTATTATGATTAAGGTGTAAGTAATGAGCACTCATAAATTACCTGAACCAGATAAAACAAGTCCTTTATCCCAGCTCCTGGTTAAGAGGAGGAGTGTCAGAAAGTTCAAGAAGGAGTCATTAAAACTAGAGGCATTATCGAGGATCCTGTGGGCGACATATGGGATCACTGAGAGAAACCGCAGAGTAGTTCCATCAGCTGGAGCCACGTACCCAGTTGAAGTATACGTGTTCGTGAAGAACGTTGAAGGATTAAATCCAGGGATATACAAATACAATGAACGCGAGCACTCGCTAATATTAGTGAAAGATGGAGATTACTCAAGGGAGCTTGCTAGAGCCTGCTTGGATCAAAACTGGGTGCGTGAGGCCCCCGTCAACATAGTTATAACGGCTGTTCACTCGAGAACAACTGAGTGGTATGGTGATAGAGGGTTTAGATACATTTACATGGAGGCTGGGCACATAGGTCAAAACATATACTTAATGGCTGTTGAAGCAGGGCTTGGAACAGTAGCGGTTGGAGCATTCAAAGACGAGGAGGTAGCTGATTTAATAGGACTTGGTGAAGAATACCTGGTACTATATGTTTTCCCCATTGGTACACCGTACTGAATTGAGGCTAAGTTAGAGTTGGTTGAAGCATTCATGGTTTACTTGACTTCAAAGTAATTATTTTCTCAGGAGTAGTAACGGTGATCGCAGCGTATCTCCTCCTGTGGTATAATTTCACGCTCCTAACGTATACAACGTAGTCTGGATTAGTGAGTGAAACCGCTCTATTTATTCCATTAGCGATCACGCGGACGGCATCAATCGTGTGTGCAGGTAACCTTGTCTCAGCCCAGTATAGTCTACCGTGTAGAGTTACCCTGAAAGTCTTATCTTGCGGTATTTTAGATTCAGCTAGTTCTCTGGCTTTCGACGCAACTAACTCAACGTATGGATCTACTACGGTGTCAACTGGTATAACCCTATATATTACTGGTATATCTTTGAGGGGTTCGCGAAGTGTTTCTATGGCTTGATACGGATCGCTTACTCTGATCAATATAACGGAGGGCCCTTTATCGACAACCACGTGCTCTAAACCAGTTCTCCTGAGTCTGCTAACTATGAACCTGTAGTTATCTAAACCCGGCTCATGTGTTATAATGATGTTGAAACTCACTGTACTCAACCCATTGCTCAACTACGTGAACTATACGTGGATTTCAGCTATTATATCTTCCTTGATCAAGGGTTTGAAACCATAGTTACTTAATCTACTGCTTCTATAACTCTCAGTATTTCATCTCCATTCAACTTTACTGCTTTAAGGTATTCTTTTGAAATAGTCCTCAGGTTTTTATTGTCACCCTTAATCATCACTGTTATAAGCGATGACTGAGTCTTCGCGAGCTCCTCACGTATCGGCCGCTCGGAGACTCTGTCAACACCATCAGTTATCAATACTAGAGTAGCGTACTTTAACCCGTCTCGATGAATGTCAAGTAGTGCAGTGACAACTGCGCGAGTAATATCTGTTCCACCAGCACTTTTCATTGTTGCAATGTACTCGAATATTTTCACGGCATCCCTAGAATCAGGGTTCTTGCTGAGTTTAAGTAATCCATGTGGTTGACTATCGAAGAACCTTAAGTAGAATTCTCTTCGATGCTTAATGGACTTCATGTACAGTGAGAGAGCGAGGGCTTTAGCCCAGCGAATCTTATCTCCCTCCATGCTCCCGCTTTTATCAACTAGTACGTATATTGGCCCAGTTGATTCCTCAATCACTTTACTGTACAGTAATAGTTTCCCCTGAGCTAGCTTATAGTATAATAATTCATCATCAACGAATAACTCTCTTGGAACAGCTCTTTCAACGTCTGAACCGAGCTCGAAGCCTAATTTCTCTCCTCTCCTGAATGGTTGATATTTCCTCGTCTTAGATAACCCTTTACCCTTAACTCCCTCAAGGATTTCAAGTATCCGCTTTACATCAGCTTCTCTCGCTAGCTTTATTAATTCCAAGCTGTAGTCCTCTACCGAGTAAACACTCAATGAGCCGGGTTCATATCCCTCAAGAGTTAACCTGATCTCAGAGATTTTCTCCACGTCTGTTAGTGTTTCATTGATTATGTCTTCGAACTTGTTTTTGTCAACAATGTTGTTTAACCCTTGTCCATGGCTGGGATCACTTGGCTGCGGGATGTTTTCATGGAGTTTAATAATGTATATTGAAGCCGCTATAGTGCTTACTACTTTATCCAGGGTTGTTTTAGACCTTAACTTTAAACCCGTGTTAGTTTGAACAAGTGATTCTACAATTTCCTTGTTTAAACTAGGTTCAGAACTCTCGTTGACTACTGGTGCAGGTAGATATAGAGCGTAGTAAATATCCGCTGCAAGAGTTTCACTTGGTTTTTTAATAGTTTTACCTGATATTAAGCTAACTAGCCTTGATACTTTTTCTCCCCTGTACTTCACTAGTGGACTATTGTAATCAATGCCTTTCAAGCAGCCTTTCTCATACGTGCTCATAACAGTAACCTTTTACGTATTTCATCAATAACCTCGTTGATCTCAGATAATATGTCCTGGGATTTCTTTCTAACACTATCATCTGTTATGGTTTCAGCTATTTTCCTGACTTTCTCGCGTGCTTTCTCTAATCCCCTCAGGTACTCTACGAGCCGTGGGTCGAAGTCACTGGTTTTTATTAGAAGAGCTTTTACTTCCCTAACGTTATCCTCTATTTCCCGGAGGTCGCTTAGCAATCTCTCCCTTGTACCGATTTCTTCAAGTAGGATGACGTGTACTCTTTCAGCTTCATCCCTTGTACTGGGGGCCACGTACTTTAAAACCACGAGGTCTTCTTCACTAGCCGTTGTCCGACCATTCAGTAAGGCGTGAGCCGCTATTACCTTCATCGCTTTACCCTTCCTTCTATCCGTTAAGTGCACTCCTTGATCCTCGAAAATAGCATATAATTTAACCAGGGTATGCTTTAACTTTGAGACGTCAACTCTTAAAACAATGGAGTTGAGGACCTTCAAGTCATCTATTGTTAGAACAGGTTGAGGTGCCCTATACCCCTCTACTTCGATTCTCCATGAAGCATCAAGTAGTTGCAGCCATTTATCCTCGCTAACCGGTTTAACGAAGTGCCTGAGCAGGAACCTATCGTAAAGGGCCTGGTACTCTTGCTCCTCCGGTATATTGTTGCTAGCTGAGATCAGAGTCCATAGAGGCACGTTCACCTCGTTATATCCATCATATATTACTCTCTCATTGAGAAGCGTTAACAACGTGTTGAGTATTGCGGAGCTCGCGTTGAATATTTCATCGAGGAAAGCTATTTCAGCTTCAGGCAACTTGTTCCTAGTTATTCTAACGTATTTGCCTTCTTTAAACGCGAATATGTCGAGTGAACCAAGTAGCTCATCTGGCTCCGTATACCTGGTTAAAAGATACTTAAAGAACCTGGCTCTCAGTAAGTCAGCCGCTCTTCTAGCTAGAGCGGATTTAGCGGTTCCCGGCTCACCTACGAGTACAACGTGCTCAGATGTCATTAAGGCCAGTGTCATAACGAGTGCTTCTTCATCTCTACCTATGAAAGGCTTCTCCAACTCGAACTTGAACTTATTAATGCTTGAAACGTATTTACTCAAGACTTCCTCGTTAAATTTACTCAAGTACAATGCACCTCAGCGAGGTAACTCTTCTTCACACCGGCTCCGCTGAAACCAGGTTTCATCACGCATTAATAAATATTGAGAAACACCTATAATAATTTTAAAGGAGACCTGGAAGATGCAGAGTAACTGGGACTGCTACATTTTAGTTTTACAGGTAAATAGGCTTATAGAGGTACATCTACGTGGATTGAAGATCACTTTAAACCCTGGCATGTACTTTTACGTTGGATCAGGTAAAGGAGCTGGTGGAGCATTAGCTAGATTAATCAGGCACTTATCTGGAGACAAGCAGATGCACTGGCACATTGATCAATTGACGAGCAATAAACACGTGGAAATCAAGGGATTCTACCTAGTTAGATCAGGTTTATGTGATTGTGAATCCAGTATATCTCAGGGCCTAATTAACTACATGGATTACGTTGAGGGTTTTGGTTCCACTGATAAACCACGGGATAAATCTCACTTATTTAAATGCATTAGTGAACTAGAGGTTTGCTTACACCGAGTATACATGATAATTGAAAACGATCAGTGTTTAGTTGAAGCAACATATGCCTCTACTTGAATCAGCGTTAAATACCTCAACTCATAAAACTACTAATTAAGCGATAATACTTGGAAAAAATGAATCATGAGAAGCATTGTGAAGGGTTTAAGGAACCTTGGATCAGGAGAAGAATCAAAGGAAGTGCGTTGAAGCATTACATCTAACTAGGAGAATAATAGAAAACCGTGAATACTACTTCAGCAACGGCTACTTGAATAGTGAGGGAATGAAGGCTTTAAAAATAATTTCTAGGTTAATCATGGATCATTGTCCAGAGTACATGGTTTACGTGAAAAAGACCAGGAAGATGAAATCCTATGAGAGTTTCCTGAAGCTCATGGACGTGATTAATGGCGAGGAATCATAGTAGCTTATTGTTCAATCTTGATCGGGAAGATTTATTAACCCTTAACTATGTTTTCTCACTCGACGTATCGAATTCGAGTTGGGTTAAATGAGTTCAGATAGTAGTGAATCAGGGGGCTCAACAGCTCCTAAAAATATAAATGTAAATGAACTAAAACCAGGGATGGAAAACGTAACAGTAAGAGTAAGAGTCCTAAGCGTAACACCGCCTAGAACCATTGAGACTAAAAAGGGTTCAAGAACCATAAGTAACGCAGTTGTAGGAGACTCCACTGGCAGAGTAGAAGCCGTTATGTGGGGTGAAAAAACAACATCTCTCAAAGAAGGAGAAGTCGTTGAAATAAAGGGTGCATGGATAACTGAGTACAGGGGAAAAGTACAATTAAATATTGGTAAAAACACTGATGTAACTCAGCTACCAAGCGATAGTGTACCAGAGGAAATACCTGAAACACAGCCACGTGCAACAGGTGGAGGAGCGAGATCCTTCGGGAGACCCGGTAGAAGGAGTTTCCCAAGAAGGAGAAGAGGCGAATCATATGAGTAGCGAGGAGGAAATACGTAAAAAACTAGAGAAACTGGAGAAATCGATCGTAGACAAGTACGTTGAAATACATGGTTTAAAACCATCTAGAAAAGGAGAGTTCCTAGGCGCTGAGCAAGACAAATTCTATGTTGCAGTCAGCGAGGAAGAAGTCTACGAGCTATCTCCACTAGCATACTATGTATGGGCTCTATGCGATGGCGAACACACGGTTGAAGACATGGTTAACGATATATCAGAGAACGCTAAAGTAGAGTATGATCAAGTCGTGGAGCCCCTTCTAATAGTGCTCGACGAAATGAAAAAAGCCGGGCTCGTAGCTTACTGATCACGCTTACCACGTAACCGTAAAAGTTAAATCGTTTTTAATAAAATTAATCCTTGGGATGACCGAAGACTCCAATACCGATTGATGCGGATACTCCACCCCTAGGGGACCATCACGATTCTATGTAATGTGTGTAAAACTTTACCTTGTTCTCCGATTTCATTGCTTAAACATAGCGGCATCTAGGGTTGATTCTGCTTCAAACTATAATTGTATTCAACGAGCACGATCACCTGTTTTCGAGTAGCGTTTAATTGATTCAAGAATTCTCAAGGGATCCAAGTATAATTCTACAGCGTTGACTTCTTTGAGAATACTCACAGCGTTACCGAAGAGATCTCCCCCTCTATTTTTCGCTAAAGCATAGAGTGTTTCACTCAGAGACCATGGATAATATATCCAAGCCCAGTTCTCCACTTTCTCAACGTAGTAGTCAGGTATAATGGAACTAGTTTTCTTGTAGTGTAACACAGCGGTTTTAATGCTTAAAGCACCGAGGTCATTC
Source organism: Desulfurococcaceae archaeon (assembly GCA_023269825.1). Taxonomy (GTDB): domain Archaea; phylum Thermoproteota; class Thermoprotei_A; order Sulfolobales; family Desulfurococcaceae; genus UBA285. The sequence continues at coordinate 515,480 of JAGDWI010000001.1, read as the reverse complement.
ACTATTCTAGTTAACTTAGTTAAAGTTGCACCGGTATCAACGACTTCATCCACTATGAGTACTCTCTTGTTTCCAAGGTTGATTTCCTCGTGGAAAAATGTCTCCGGCTCATTGCTTACTCGTGTACCAGTTCCCCAGAGCCTGGATCTTATGACGATTAGTTCATCTACGCCCAGTACATCGCTAACTATTCGCGCTGGGATGAGTCCGCCTCTCGAAACAGCTATGATGCTGTCGAACTCTACTCCATCATCGAGTATCATTGAGGCTAATCTGTAACAGTACTCAATGGCTTTACTCCAGGGAACATATATGATCTCCACGCATGTTCACCCGGATTCATCAACATGGTTCAATGGTGCTGGGAGGCTTCGGTGTGATAGCGTAAGTTACCATTGTTACTTCATCAATACTACTCCTGATCTCCGAGGAAATCTCCTCTAGGACATCGTAAGATATTCTCGCGTAATCAGCTGTAACGGCGTCAATGCTTCTCACAATTCTCACAGTGACAATGAATCCTTCACGTCTCAAACCATGTTTAACTCCAACCCATTTATCGTCTCCAACTACAGCGAAAGCTTGAAACGCTTCACTGTATAATCCACGCTTCCTCAATACATCTTCAACTATTCTCGAAGCTCTCCTACATACTTCGAGCTTTTTTCTCGTGAATGGCCCAATTACCCTGGCAGCTAAACCAGGTCCTGGAAACGGGTGTCTCTTAATGAAGTACTCTGGGACATTGAGTTTTCTAGCGAGAGCTCTGACTTCATCCTTATACAAGTACTTAACTGGTTCTATAACAATATACTTGTCTCTAAACCACCCGGGTAAACCAGCAACATTATGATGAGATTTAACTCTATCTGTTTCACTTAAACCGCTTTCAACTATGTCGGGGTAAATTGTTCCCTGGATGAGTATTCTCGCATTGTGCTTTGTAATTAATTCATCGAATAATTCAGCGAATACCTCACCTATTATGAGCCTCCTTTTCTCGCAATCCTCTACTCCTTCCAGTCTACTTAGAAATCTCTCCTTAGCATCAATGAATAATGGTTCTAAACCAGTTTCCCTCAGTTTCTCCATAACCTCTAATGGTTCTCCTTCTCTAAACAACCCGTGGTCTATGAAAACAGGGATTAACCTATCTCCTAAAACACGCTTAGCAATTAAAGCTGAGACAAGTGAGTCGACTCCACCGCTCACAGCAGCTAAGGCATACTCGTTTCCACTTGTATATTTCAATACTTCACCTAATGCTAGTTCATAGTAGTAATCGATATTCCAATATCTATCAACACTCATTGCTTTGAGCACATTATCGAGTATTTTTATTCCAGTATTTTCAACGAGTGATTCAGGATTCACTTGGATACCGTAAATTACTTTTTCGCCTTGGCTGATCTTGAATGATGCAATGCAGCCTTCACTTGTCGCTGCGAGAACTCTAGCTCCCTTAGGAGGTTGTTCTAAGCACACATCGCGGTGATCAACTTGAAGTTCATTTATGTCTATGTTTAGGAACAATGGGTCATCACTGGTAAACTTAACCATTCTCCCTGCGGATTGTTTATTAGAGTTAAATGAGCCTCCTAGAATACTCGCTATTATTGAGTAACTGCCTCCAATGCTCACTATGGAGGCAGGTGATTTAAACACGGTTTCCTCAATATTCTTGAGTAATCGTTGATCATTCGTCGTGAACCCGCATGGAGCAGAGAACAGCAATACGTAGTTATCTGTGATATCCATGCTCGTAATTCTCTGAATAGACTTTATAACCGAGAATACTCCTAGTTCACGGATGGTTCTAGCTAAGGCATGATGTTGCCTACCGCTCAGGTCAATAATCATAAATACTTTGCGTTTTTCTTTAATATATGAACTATGGGCCGTCATGTGAATACTTATGTTGGCCTCTCGTTATAAATATTTATGGATTATTTAACCCTGTGAGAAGTGGTTGATTTGCCTAAGTACCTTGTAACCGTCTCGGGTGAAATACCATTAAGGTCGCCTAGGACAAGGCCTAGGTTTTACAGGGTTCTCGTCGAGAACATTAGGGATGCTGTTGAGAGAAATGGTGGTAGACTCCTTGAGAGTAAAGTACTAGAAGCGAAAATCCTGCTTGAAACAGATGTAGATGTGGAGGAAGCGATCGCCAGAGTCTTCGGAGTACATAAAGTTGGTAGAGTACTGGAATATGTGTTCAGGGATCTACCTGATCTAGCTAACTGGGTGCAGGAACATGCTAGGGAAAGCGTTAAAGGCAGGAAATTCGCGGTCAGAGTTAAAAGAAGCGGTGAACACTCCTTCACATCACTCGATGTAGCTAGAGAAGTAGGTGCTGTCTTGAAACCGTACTCGGCTGGAGTAGACTTAGAGAACCCCGATGTAGTAGTGGATTTAGAAGTGAGGGGTGATAAAGCATTCCTCTACTTGGATTCAAGGATGGGGCCTGGAGGCATACCTATAGGTGTTGAAGGCTCCGCACTAGTTCTTTTCTCAGGGGGATTCGATAGCCCTGTAGCTGCATGGTTGATTGCTAAAAGAGGGGTCAAAGTGGACTTCTTGCACTTCATAATGGGTTCTACTCAGTCCACGTATTACGCTTTCCAAGTTGCTAAAGCCCTTGCCTCTAACTGGCTTTACGGTTACAAACCAAGATTTATACTAGTTGATTTCCGCGACGTAATCGCCGAGATATCGAGGAGAACTAAATGGAGTTTCAGGCAGGTTGTACTCAGAGCACTCATGTACATAGCGTCTACGAGATTAGCTAGTAAACTAGGGTACGATGCAGTTGTCACAGGGGAAGCAATTGGTCAAGCATCGAGTCAGACATTGAGGAATTTATCTGCTATTGAGAGAGCAGCGGGGGCCTCAATGATGATTCTAAGGCCTCTACTAGGCTACGATAAGGATGAAATAATTGCGTTATCTAGGAAAATTGGTTTATATGATTACTCGTCAAAAGTCACTGAAACATGTGCAATAGCTCCTTTAAGAGTTGAAACAGGGGCTTCACTGGATGAAGTGAGAGAAGAATTGAGTAAAATAGATTTAACTATAATTGATAAAGCTCTCTCAGATTACAAGGTGGTCAGTGTTCTCGAGGCTTCACCTGATGAAGCTATACCGCGCAGCGATGTGGAAATAGACTTTATCCCAGAAGACGCAGTCATAATTGATGCTAGAAGCGAGTCTGAGAGAAGAAATAACCCAATAGAGAAAGCTATTCCAATAGAAGAAGTAAATGTAAAGAATCTTCCCAGGGATAAAGTGTTGATATTTATATGTGAAACAGGCGGTAAAAGCTATCTTTTAGCTAAAACTCTAAGAGAAGAAGGTTTCAGAGCTTACAGTTTTAAAGGTGGCGCGAGAAACTACTGTAAACTACGTGGTTAGCGTAATCTTACCCTGATTCATGGTTACTGCTGGAGTCACTTGATTCTATTTTCACAGGTGTTTTAAGCCATAGAACTCTCTGGGGGTACGGTATCTCAATGCCCTCCTTCTCTAATTCCTCTTTTATCTCCCTTATTATCTCTCTGATAACAGTCCAGTACCCCTGAGTTGGAACCCAGAACAGTATTCTCAGTAATACTGCGCTGTCGCCGAGACTATCCACAATGACCGTGGGCTCGGGGACAGCTAAAACTAGTTCTTTATCCTCGAGGACTCTCTTTATTACATCTATTGCTTTGGAGATATTGGAATCATATGATATTCCTATCGTAATATTGGAGCGTCTAGCAATGGATTTAGAGTAATTGTATATCTTCGATGACATAACATCACTGTTTGGGATTGTAAGTACTTCACCGCTCCACAGTCTTATCCTAGTTGAAAGTAAGCCAATTGATGTAACGAGGCCCCAGTCATCGCCTATTCTAATAGAATCACCTACTCTGAGTCTCCCCTCAACTATGAGGGCTACGCCGGCGAAGAGTTGACCAAGAGTTTGCTGTGCAGCTAAACCAACAACTATACCCGCGAAACCAGCCGCTATGAGTAAACCCGTTAAATCCACTTTAAGTATGGATAATGCCGCGAAAACACCTATAACTATGATTAATAATTTAATTGATCGGGCAATATTGTAGACTATCTCGGGAGGAGCTTCAATTCTCGCTTTTCTTATTTGTGACTCAGCTAGTTTACCAATTAAGTATGCGACAACGATAGCGGCTATGGCTGCAATGATCCTCGCTATGAGCTCTAAGTCTAGAGTAAACAGTGAGACCATGTTAGACACCATGCTTCATAACGTATAAAGCTCCTGAACCTTTAAGGAGAGAGATTAATCTACCTAGAACAATATATGATGTTTCTGCCCCAACTCTGACTTCAACGTGCATGGGGCTAAGCGCGTTTACATCGATATCACTAAAGTATAATTCATTCTCCTCAGTTAAGTACACTGTAGCATCTTTAACTGGTATTATGAGCTTAGTTATCTCCATCCTATTGTTGCTTTGAGATCTAAGGGTAACTCTTGCTCTAGCAACATGTACGCCATAGGACTCTAATACTCTGGCATCAGTGTACCTGCATATGTCACCTAGATCAGATGGACCATACAGAGCATACTTGACTTTCCCCAATGGAATAACATCCACTAATACTCCTCCAAGGAACACACCTAAATCCACTGGTATCTTCAACTCATACTGTAACCTAGCTCCCTCAGGTAATACGATTGGTTCGGGTAGAACCACGTAGACGCATTGAGAACTAACAGGGCCTCCAAGGTGTGGAACAGCTTTTAATACAACAGAGGAATCATGTGTGAGTGAAGTTAGTTTAGATGATTTTAATTCACCCGCAATCTTGGAGATTCTCACATTATTACCGCTTGTTCTCTCGAGCACCAGCATGCCTCCAGGTATCTCAAACTCCAACTTATCGAGTAATTGGTATTCGCCGAACAACATGTTGACACCATTACATCAAAATCAATAAATTAAAACTCTCTAATTAAGCATATTTGTCATTGAATCAAATCATGTTCTCCAATAATTTTCACAGTACTCGTTGAGAACGTTAACTGCACGTTAGGAAGTTACTGTAACCACTTGGTTTAACGTTGATTGATGTTCTTTAAGTTTATTAATGTTTGCTTTATTTTAATTATCCTAGGTGAATGCATTGAGGATAATTTATCTAGGAGTAATATTATTTATTCTAGCGGTACTGCCATTATTCCCCCCTATAGTGACCTCTGGGAATTCTAAAATAGTTGAAGTCGTTGCAAGTAGCGATGAGGCATTCAATAAAGCACTGAGTATTGCTCAGTCGCAAGGTAGAATCATATATGTTTACCCTGAAATTAAGGGTTTTGCAGCATCGTTGTCTAAGACCGCTGTCGATAAGTTATCTAGAATCCCAGGTGTCATTATTGGTGAACCCGTTGAAGTTAAAGCTCTAGGTGAGACTCTACCATCTAATTGCGAAGCACACGGCACGGTTTTAACGTGGAACCTGGATTTAATAAATGTGCCGACTGTTCACGAAGTTTACGGACTAGATGGGTCGGGAGTATACGTAGCTGTACTTGATACTGGTTTAGAACCCCAGTGGAGGAACTACTTCCCGGAGGATAAAATAGCTTCAGATTTCGCAGCAGCTTTCTTGGGTGCTATGGCGACAGCTTACTGGTCTACAGGAGAAGTATTGAATAAGAATGCATGGGAAGCAGATACTAATGGCCACGGAATGCACGTAGTAAGCACTATCATAGGGTTCAAAGTTTACGGTTTCTACGTAGTTGACGGAGTAGCTCCAGGCGTGAAGATTATCCCTGTGAAAGTACTAGGGAACTCTGGAACAGGGTTCTCCACGGATGTAGCTGCAGGCATAATGTACATTGCTAATCTCTTCAAAGCAGAGAAGGAGTCAGGGGGCAATATCCTACCACCAGCTGGTGTAGTTAACCCAGTCGTGATTTCAATGAGTCTGGGTGGAAGAGCTCTCTCGATACTGGTGAAATACGCTGTGGATTACGCTATTAATCAAGGAGTATTCATAGTTGCAGCAGCAGGTAATGAAGGCGAAAATGGAATGGTTTACCCTGGAGCATATCCGCCAGTTATATCAGTAGGCGCAGCGGGTTGGGTGGGTGAATGGAATGGAGCTGCCTGGTGGAGGAATGCAGATGTACCAGAAAATCTAACGAACCAAGTATACGTAACAGATTTCAGTAGTAGAGCTTTGCCTGGGCAAGACTTAGATGTACTAGCACCCGGGAGCTGGATAGTTGGTCCATACACTGCGTATGGAGCAGCTCACCCACCATACTGGTCTGAAGGTAAACCGGGCCAGTACTATTACCTTGGTGGAACATCAATGGCTACTCCACATGTAAGCGGAGTACTAGCACTCGTGTTGCAGAAGGACATGATGGATGGTAAAATAGACTTGAATCAGACGCTGGCCGAGGAACTATTGGAGAATTCAACGCTTAAAATATATTGGCATAGTGCAACCGTGAGAAACCCCGATGGTTCAACAACAACTCTAACTTGGGGAGATAACGCTACTGGGAGCGGATTAATACAAGCAGACCTCGTAATTGAAAATTTCACTAACTAAAACAGAAATGGAGAACCGCATGGATTAAAGTAAATTAAATAGTTTTCCATTATTGCACCCTGCCCTATATCTTCATTTAGATGTATTGGCCGATTATTTAATGTAATAATGTTTAAGAAGAATGCTCACGGATCTATGTGCTAAGCTTTTTGTTTCAACCGCTATTATGGTGACACGTTGAAGGAAAAAGCCTATATCAGCTCCGGATCGGCATGTGTTTATTCATGGTATCTATTTAATCAATGATTTAAACTATTTAATTGAGGCGAGTATATATATCTTCTACTCTAATATTTAAACAGGTAAGGTGACTGCATGTACGTGAGAGTTTTCTCAGTTATTCTACTGGTTTCAATGTTATTCAGCTTGTTCATAGTTGCTCCAAGAGTTGATTCAGCTAATTCAAAAATCTATATAGCGTTCGTGTGGCATTATCATCAACCATGGTACTATAGTGTCGATGAATCATACTTTGTTTTACCATGGGTTAGAATGCACAGTGTAGGTAACTACTATAAGATGGCTTATATTCTAAGTAAGTACCCTGATGTTAAAGCAACGTTTACTTTTTCAGGGTCACTTCTAGAAATGCTTGTTGACTATGTTTACAGTGGTAAAATGGATTTAAGGCAGTTGATTTCATGGAGGATTGTGAATGGAACAGTTAATGAAACAGATGTTTTCTCAATGCTTAAAATCCCCGGAGGCTTCTTCGACGTTAACTGGAATAGAGTTGTGAACGTCATACCGAGATATAGTGAATTAAGGAACTTGGCTCAATCAGCTTTCTCAGCTTGCTCCAGGATTACAACAACGGATGAAGAAATGGTTGACTGCGTGGTAAAGTATTTCACGGGCGGAAACTTACTTAACCAAACAGTTATTGATTTAGCTGTGTTATTCAACTTGTTCTGGATAGACCCGGAGATCGCTAGGGAAGAGTACCCGGAGATATATGAATTAATGAATCGTGCGAAACAGAGCCCTCAGCCGGGTTTTAACACCAGTGATCTACGGGAAGTTCTCCTTGTTCACGAGGATATAATGTCGAAAATTATTCCACTGTATAGGAAACTAGTTTCTATTGGTCAAGTCGAGTTGATCCCGGTTCCATATAGTCACCCATTAGCACCCATAATAGTTGATTTCGGTTGGATGGAGGATATTGAAGTACATGTCGAGGAGAGCTTGAAGCTTTTCAAGAAGTACTTCAACTACACGCCTATAGGTGTGTGGCCTGCTGAGCAAGCAGTTAACGCTTTCGTTGTCGAAGCTTTTAGGAAAGCTGGGATAGAGTGGACTATAACAGATGAATCTATTCTGGGTAAAACGGGGGTTTCAACTAGTGATATCAATAATCTAGGTGTTCCATGGTACATAGATTACTCCTCGGGTAGAATATACATCGTATTTAGACACACTGAAATCAGTAATCTCATAAGTTTCCAATATAGTAGCTGGGATCACGTGTCCGCTGTAACAGACTTAGTTAACAGAATACTTGCTCTTAGAAACCAGGCCACAGGGCCGAGACTAATCGTAGTAGCTCTTGATGGTGAGAATCCCTGGGAGAACTACGGGGAGTTCGGTGATTTATTCCTAAACGAGCTTTACAGTAGATTAAGTAGTTTACAGAAACAGGGAGTAATAGAAACCATAACACCCCATGAATTCATACAGAGATTCCCCGATGTAGCTGAGCAGTTGCCTTTGAAGAAATATCAATACCTTGACTTAGCTGGAAAAGACATAGCCGATATCCCTGCAAACACTTATGGGGAAGCTTACGGTGATCTACCGAGGAGAACAGTTGAGACCTACTTACCGGAGGGTTCATGGGCTGGAGGCGAGTTAACAGTATGGATAGGTGATAGACAGGAGAACGTTGCTTGGATGTGGATGGTTAAAGCGAGAAACGACATACTGAGTAAACTGGGTCTCCAGAGCTTCAGGCAATTATACGTGCAGTACCCGGATATAGCACGTAACCTGATGAGAGCTGAAGCTAGTGATTGGTGGTGGTGGTATGGCGGTGACGGGGGAGGATCACCTGAGACATTTGACCCTATTTTCAAAGCGTACTTGAGGGCCTCATATGAACTGGCTGGTCTTAAACCCCCGGATTATCTCAGTGTTAAAGCTTACCCTGACGGTAGACCAATAGGCTCTATTAACGCCGAGTTACCTAAACCAATTACTAGTCATATAGTAGTAGACGGCGTACTAGAAGACGCATGGATTAACAGTGTTTCTCGAGGCGAGGGATTAAATATAATGGTTGGAGCAACCTACATGAGAAATATTTACTTGCTATTTGACACAGAGAAAATATACATTGGCTTCAATGTTTCAAGCCAAGTAGACACCAGCAAATTAAGTGTCGCTGTTTACTTCACGTCCCCTAATACATCGCTATCACCGTTCAAACCAGGTTATAATGTTTACCCGATGTATACCCCCCATGATCTTGGAGTATACTTGGTTAGAGAGGTATTAATAAACCCAGCGAAATCAATAACTGAAGTAAACTATGCTGCTGGAAATAATCTGTGGATTAATGTAGCTAAAGGAGTATTTGCTTCAACCACCTCATTGAATTCAACGGTGATCGAGGCATCAGTATCATGGGAGTCACTAGGGATCCCTAGAGGCGGGTACACGTACATAGTAGCAGTAGTTTACTATGATAATAGACTAGTAGAGTGGTCTAGTAGGCTTGGACTAGTTCATCAATTACAGGTTCCACTGGAGGCTGTTGCCGGCAAAGTAGTATTCGAAATGAGCGACCCTGTCGGCGACGATGATGGACCAGGAGGATACAAGTACCCATCCAACACGGTTTTCTCTCCAGGAGTCTTCGACTTAACTAAGTTCCAGGTACTAGATGCAGGCGATAAAGTAGTGTTCACGGTTACATTCAGAAACCTTGGAGGTAACCCGTGGAATGGGCCAAACGGGTGGAGTATGCAGCAGGTACATATCTATATTCACACCACTCTCCCAGGAGGTAAAACTGAAACATTTGGATTAAACGTCATGATACATGAACAACACGCTTGGCACATGGCTTTACTGATAGCTCCTGGATGGGGAACCGACCCTATTCCAGCTGGAGAAAAAACAGGTTTATGCTACTATGATAAAGATAAACCAATCGTTCAGGGAGGGGAATTCAGAGTATACGCTGACACCGGTAACAATAGAATCGTTGCGGAGTTACCTAAATCAATTCTCTACGATGTAGAGGATATTGATAAATGGATATACGTGGTTGCAGTAACTAGTCACGATGGTTATGCACCGTTAAAAATAAGATCATTCACAATAGGTGGAGGAGAATGGAGTGTAAATGTACCCCAGGAATACGCTGTCGCAGTATTGAATAACGTTATCCCCTACGTCTTTGATGTATTAGCTAAGACGCCTGATGAACAGTACGCGATGTTGAAGAGCTTCAAAGTTGAAACCAAGGAGCTTGCAACTCTGAAGGGTGTTGGAGCATATGTTGAAGCACCTGAGACACCTACGACAACGCCGGTATCTACTTCAACAACTTCTATGACAACTACTCCTACTACATCTGGAACTACTCCCACAACCACTCCCGCGACAACACCAACCACTACTACACTGGTTACAACTCCAACTGCTCCCACTACTCAATTCACAGAAACAGAGATAACGAAGACTTCTCCTACTTCAACACCGGCACCAAGTTCAGCGACGTTAACTGAGGCTCCGCAACCGGGTTACAACTATTTGCTCGCTGGTGTAGTAGTTGCTTTGATGATAGTACTGGTTTTCACGGCAATGAGGAGGAAGAGATCCTCCTAATCCCCAACTATTTTTACCCCTCATGTTACAAAAATTATCTTGGAGCTACATTAATAGATTACCTTGAGGAGTCTCAATTGGCTCGCGTTAGACTTGAAAAAGTCGTGAAAAGATATGGTAGAGTGTTAGCTGTTGACCACGTTGACCTCGATATAAGGGATAAGGAGTTCTTCACGCTTCTAGGTCCATCTGGTTGCGGTAAAACTACCACGTTAAGATTAATTGCTGGCTTAGAATTCCCGGATGAAGGATTCATTTACATTGATGATAGAGTAGTAAACGATGTTCACCCAAAGGATAGAGACGTTGCCATGGTGTTCCAAAACTATGCTCTCTATCCTCATTTGACCGTCTACGAGAACATAGCTTTTCCGCTTGAAACTAGGAGGAAAACGTTAGGGTTGACTAAGGAAGATATTAGGAAAGTTGTTTTGGAGACTGCTAGGTTCCTGGGAATTGAGGAACTACTTGATAGGTATCCATCTCAACTTAGTGGAGGACAGCAACAGAGAGTTGCTCTTGCTAGGGCTCTTGTGAGGAAACCGAAGGTTTGGTTACTCGATGAACCACTCAGTAACCTAGATGCTAAACTAAGAGTTTTAATGAGAAGCGAGTTAAAGAGAGTTCAGAGGATACTTGGGATAACAACCATATATGTTACACACGATCAAGTTGAAGCAATGAGTATGGCTGATAGAATAGCTGTTATGAATAAGGGGAGAGTAGTGCAGGTTGGTACTCCCGATGAACTATATAGTAAACCATCTGATACCTTCGTGGCAACATTTATTGGTTCACCACCTATGAACCTTATTCCGTGCACAGTAGTTGAGAAAGATGTCGTAGAGTACACTGTACCCGAGAACTATGAGGGCGGTATTCTAGGTTCCGGTAGAATTAAAACCAGGTATGTACTTGAGTGCAGTGAGGGATTAAGTATTCCACTGGACCCCATTATAGGGGGTAAGTTAACTAGTGAAGGTGAATTAGAAGTATACCTTGGAGTGAGACCTGAGGATACAGTGGTCTCAAAGGAGCTTAAAGCATCTATTGGATCAATTAAAAGTAGAGTTGAAGTAGTAGAGCCCCTTGGATCCGAGACAATCCTTAACATTAAAATCGGAGATGAATTATTGAAAGTTAAACAACCTCCGGGTGCGCTGTTTCAACCAGGCGAATTGGTTTACCTTGAGTTTAACTTGAGAAAAGCACTGCTCTTTAGTAGGAGGAGTGGTAGGCTTCTAGCTTAAAAACATTTTAGGTTATCCTTTCACTGCACTCATTCTATAGGCTTCACCAATGTATCTCTGCGCGAATACGTAGACAACTATTACGGGTAAAGCATATATTAAAGCTAGTGCTGCGAACGTGGATGGAGCTTGCTCACCTCTTTGACCTATCGCGGTCTGAAACATGTATGCTCCGAGGGTTTGCACTCTCAGTAGGTTCGCTACGAAGAACTCGCTCCATGCACCCATGAAAGCAAATAGTGTAATTATAATCATGGCGCTCCTGGAAGCTGGGAGAATTATCTTGAAAACTATTTGGCTCCAACTAGCACCATCTATGAAGGCAGCTTCATCTAGCTCCTTCGGGAGGCTGTCGAAATATGTTTTTATCAGCCATGTTTGGAAGGGGATTGCGCCGGAGGCGTAGATAAATGGGAGCACCCACATGCTGAATATGGGTATACCCCACGAGTTAAGTATCACGAGGAACATGAAGAGAGCTATTACAGCAATGATCCCGAATCCTCCCCCAACTTGGCTGAGAATTAAGTATACGTATAGTAGAGTATCTCTCCCAAAGAACTTGAACCTTGAGAACGCGTAAGCTGCAGGCGTAATCACTACTACTGATATAATAATGCTTAGTATGGACATAGTTGTGCTATTTATGAATGCCCTGTAGAAGGTCGGGTCTTGGAAAGCCTTCATGTAGTTTTCGAGCGTTAATCCATAGTTGAAGACTTGTGCTAGATCAGTCAGTATGACGCCTCTCTCAGGTATCAGTGACTGCAGGATAATAAATATTATTGGGTAAAGCATTACGAACAATATAGTGAACCCTAACGCTGTTGCAAGTATTCTCAGAGTCAACCTACTTAGACTAAACCCCATTCACCTACCACCTCGCAGTTTCCTTGAAGCTATGAACCATATGGTTACGTAGACTAAGAGAATTATTACTATTACGAGATATGTTGCAGCCGCATAGCCATACTCTTTATCTATGGATACTCTATTGTAAGCGAATAGTATTAGAAACTCGTTTACATTACCCGATTTCACGCCGAGACCCGGTATCTCTATTGGTCTAGTGGGGCCTCCACCGTTTAAAAGCAGTGGAACCATGAATGCTTGTAGAGATGCACCCGTTGTAAGTATGGTTGCGAACATCAATGGCCTTGATATGAGTGGTAGAACTATTCTCCGCATTCTTGTAAGCGTTGACGCTCCATCAATGTAGGATGCTTCTATAATGTCTTTTGAAACACCTGTTAAAGCACCCATGGTTACAGTCATGATGAAGGGGTACGCTAACCATGCTTCAAACAAGTTATAAACTAGGAATGCATCCCACTCATTACTGAATATTTGCAGGTTGAATAATCTACCTAGTTGCCCATTAGGGTTAAATAGGAATCTCCAAGTTAAACCCGAGAGAAGAATTGGGATAGCCCATGGTGCAAGTATCAGGCCCCTTAGAACTCTTCGACCCATAATGCTAGGCGAGGAATAAAGGAATGCCAGGGAGACTCCTACTAGTAATTTAAGGGGGACACTTGTAGCTACGAATAAAAGTGTTTTATACAAGGAGTAATAGAATCTCGGGTCATTAAAGAGTTTCACGAAGTTGTCGAGACCTGTAAACTTCATAGTTAATTTCTCTCTCTCCTCCACTAAGCTATTGTTTAGTTTGTTGAAGTATCCTTGGAAATCGCTACTCAACTCCTCGAAATATGATTCAACTAGACGTATATTCAATAACACTGTATCTATTCTATCCAGTAGATCTGCTTTACTCATGACAACGTACTGAGTGGTCAGCTGTGAAATAGCTGTGAGAATCACAGTTAAATTGTTCACGGCTTCAGATGATATTAGGGGCCTTGCCTGCTGGAACCCTAGCGTGGTGCAGTTGAATGTTCTCTGCAGTGTTTCAGGTATTAATCTAAGGTTTTGAGCAGTTATGTAGACGCTGTTTACATGAAGCATTACGCTTGGATCAACTGTGTGATCCTCTGAGGTTTCCACAGAGGATTTAAGTAAGGTAACCTCGTCTTCAAGCCGCTTAAGTACCTCCACTACCTCAATAACTGTTTCTCTAGCGTTCTCGACGAGGTTCTCCTGTGTTGTAATATTCTTAATGCATGCAAGCGTGTTATCTATTTCCTTTAATACCTCAGGGTTAGGTAATAGGTTTGCCTCAGAGGCATCAGTGAAAGCTAAACCTATTGAGAAGAAGAGGGGCCATATATTGAAGAACATGTAGAGAATAATGCTAGTTAATGCTAGTCCTGCGGCAACCTTAGATGGGTAAAGGATTTTCCTGGTGCTCATTTAAAATCCTTCCCCTTTAAACATGAATTATTTTAAATTAAAAAATAATATACTATTTACCCAGGCTTTCCATTATTGTAGCATAAGCTGCATCTAGCTCTCGATCAACTACTGGTTGAGTTGCTTGTATTGCTTCATCAATGCTTTTTCCTTCACTAATAGCTTTAGTGAATTCACCTATAATAGCGTTTAAGTTAGTTCCAATCCCCCAAACTTTATCCATCTTTGGATCTTTTGGCATAGGCGTACTTCTCAGTACTTGCTGCAGGAATCCATATACCACGGGGTATTTTGATTTATTCTCTACAACGTACTGTATTATTGTCTGCTTAACGGGCACGTATCCGTTTTCCTCGACGAGGATTTTCAACGCGTTATCGTTGAGTGCAACGTATAGTGTGAAGAGTATGCTTGCATATGTTCTCGCAATACCCCCCGCTGTAGCGGTTACCGCAATGTACATGTTCCTGAAACCACTGAATGGTCTCGGTATCTTACCATCGATCTCAGGTATGGGGACTATTTGAATGTTTTCGAGTCCAATGCTGCTCTTTATGGAGGGTAGAGCCCATGGACCCGTAATTATGAACGGTGTTTTTCCCGTTAGGAATAAGTTTACTTGCGCGGTGTAACCAAGATCCGAGTAATCTAGGTATGGGAGTATATTACTGATGTAGAATTTAACTCCTTCCTTTGTACCTGTGGAGTTTACACCTATGGAACCAGTAACCTCGTCGAAGTAGTAGCCTCCGAACGCTGTAACAAATGGGTATAAGTGATAGGGGTCGAATTGATACGATAATCCATAAGTTCCCTTGGATGGATTGTAGAATTGTTGCATAATAGATTTCATTTCATTGAAACGCGTAGGTGGGTTGGGAACTAGTTGTTTGTTAACGATTAACGCTATGGCTTCTCCAGCGTAGGGTAAACCGTAAGTTTTCAGCTTATATGTTACAGCTGACATGGCTAATGGCTGAATAGCTGGCACTATGTATTTGGTAATTGTTTCGGTTCCAAGGTACGTCTCGAGGTCAATTATCCAACCCTTATCAGCGAAAGACCCGATCCAATCATGAGCCCAAGTGAAGACGTCTGGTGCATTACCTATGAAGCTTACTCTTTGCTCTGGAGGTAGAGCAGCTATAGCTGAGATCTGGGTTTTCAATTGATCCATTGAAGCATAAGATAGTGGAATTACCTCGATGCCCGGGAACTCCTCCATGAACATGTTAATTATCTTCTGGAATGCAGCGAATTCATCGGGGGTCATTGCGTGACCGAAGTATATCTTCACGGACTTAGCTGGAATAGAACCGTTTTTAACAGCGTCTACGAAAGCTTTAAACTCCTTTGGAACAGCTATTTCGAGACCACCAATCATAATGATATTAGCGGGGGGTAGAGTGGTAGGTGTTGTTGTCAATGGTGTAGTTGTCGGCGCTGTGGCCGGTGTTGTCGTGGGAGTGGTTGTGGGAGTAGTTCCAGATGTAGTAGGAGTAATAGTTGTTGGAGTAGTAGGAGTAGTTGGACTCGTTGTAGGCGTAGTCACTGGAGTTGTGGGAGTAGTAGTTGGTGCTCCTTGCTGCATTATTAACAATGCACCAGCTATAACTGCAATAGCAACAACTAGGATGATGATTACAGCTTGAATTCTAGTTAGAGCTCTACTCAAGAAACCCACCTCTCGTTAGATTATTCGTCTTTTATTTTTAAAAACTTTTAGAACATAAAAATGGAACTTTATTAACGTATGCCATTTCCATTTATCTCTTGCAATTATTGCGGTTTCAGGGCTTTCATATTTTATTGAGAGTTTAAAAGATTCATTTAATCTGTTTCACTGTTTAAAGTAATCTTAAAGGGTGATCGAGTTTCCGGTTTATGCATTAATGTATTAGTTTAATCACGGTTCTATGTCGAACGGTATTTCCAGCAGGTTTTTCGATGCACGGAACCTGGGATTATCTAGCTTTATTCTACCGATTGATTTCGAAGATGGTAGGTGTTGTTTGTTACATGCATTAATGTTCCATATGCTCCCATCGCTGTCTCTAATGATTACTATGTAGAGTTCTCTAACGTTTTCAGGTACTCTGAATAAATCATATATTACTTCACCATATGTATTCTCCGCTTCATCTCTACTCATTTTAATTACCTCAATCTTCAAGTCTTCTCTTATCTTCACATTGGCTAATTCTTCAATGGATTTTACTTCATCAACGGTTGGTTTCCTGTTGAATTGAACTGTTAATCTTCCGTGTTTCCCATTAACGTACGTTGAAGCCGTCCACATTGCTTCTTTACCTAGAATTTTCACTACCGCGCCTTTGAGTATGTGTAGCGCTGTGTGTGTTCTAACTTCATCGGGATAAGAGTAATGATTTGCATTCATACCTTTGAGCCTCTATTGATTAATAGAATACCTTGTTTAAGCACTAAAATATTGTTTTCTTTAAAGTCGAGGGTTTACGGGTTGGATCACTTTGTACCTTGTTTCTCGGCGTTATTTAATCCTAGTTGCTCCCTTACGTAATCATCTATTTCGCCCCCTATACTCAGAGATCTCTTGTACGCTGCTTCAACAGTCTTCATTAAAGCAGCTTTTACACCGTGGGATTCAAACACCATTAACCCCCTTATAGTTGTCCCAGCTGGCGTTGTTACTTCGTCCCTTATTTCAAGCGGGTGCACGTTACTATTGTTTCTAAGTAGTGAGGCTGTTCCCTCGAGTACATCCAGTATCGCCATATAGGCTAAATCCCTGGGCATTCCCACAGCTATTCCTCCCAGTACTAGTGCATCAATGATCTCCACGATGTAAGCGGGCCCGCTACCAGCCATCGCTGTCCAAGCATCTATTACTTCCTCAGGAACCCAGTATACTGAACCTATGCAACGAAATGTTTTCTCAACAAGCTCTCTGTGCTGGGGGTCACCTAAGTGCGTGATAGCTGTAGATGATTTCTTAACGTAGGTGTTAATGTTCGGCATAGCTCTATATATTTCTGCTTCGCCGAGGATGAGTTTAAGTGTCTTCAACTTAACTCCAGCCATTACTGACACTACGATTTTGCCTCTCCAACTGTCTTTATTCACTTGTCTCACTACGTCGGGGAAATGGTATGGTTTAACACTGAGGATGATGAGATCCGAGGATCTAACTGCTTCATCATTGTCTCTCGTAACGCGGGCTCCGAGGAGCTCAGCATTTCTCAAGGTTACATCCCTTCTCCCAGTTGCTATTATTTCAACGTCAGTGAAGCACTCCTTGAAAGCCCTGATCATAGCTGACCCGATTTTGCCAGCACCAATAATACCTATTCTCTTGATTGAGTTACATGTGGTCAAATACCTGCACCCGCAAAGATGTGAGCGTTCAACCATCTTCGAATACAAACCCTTATTATAAATAAGTGGTTTAAAAATGGTTGAAAGCATCATATATTAATGCTCATCTATCAATATGGGTTTCCTCTAGGCAGTTTCAACAGAATTGTTTCAACCGACATAGGAGACATTACTATATTTAACTCTCTTCCTCTCTTGATTTCAAGTTCCTGGACTGGTTTCTCTAAGTGAGTTGCTTTAAACGCTTTTACCACGTTGAAACTTAATGCTAGTCTTGCTTCTACGTTTACTGGTGAAACGTTATGCAACCTCATTACCAAGCAGTTGTCTTCGATTTCACATGTTTTTAGAGCGGTTACCTGTACTTTATCGCTTGGTTCAACTGTGATGAAACTGAGGTTTTCCTCGTGTAATCCACTACTACTTCTAACAACTATGTAATGCGTGTTCAACTCTGATGCTACATTAGTTACTTTTCCCTCAACATAGTCACCTATATGGGGATATATCCATATCCTGGTGGAGTGGTAACCGTGGTCAATTGGTTGGAGTTTCCTCAAACTCAGTAATTTTACTAGAGTTATGAGTAATAAGAAGGCTATCCATACACTGTACTTTTTAAACTTACCCGCATAGGAGAAACCAGTATCTTTTAAGTCCTTTTGTATTTTCACGTATTCCTCCATGCTTTTCATTATTAACTGCTTTAAGGGTTGTAGTGGAGCTCTCAGTAAACTGACGCCTATGGATCCATTCCACCAACTAAAACCATACCTTGAATCAGTGATTACCGCGACACCATAATCACCACTTGATACATCAACCCATCTTCCTCCGGGGACTTCGTATTTAGCTCTATCAATCGGGTTACTTGACCTACATGAATCCACGCGTCTCACAACACCGTATGGTGCTTCGAACAATGCTTCCTCTGTTTTAACGTTTAGTGGTATTATTAACTTAATTAACCTATTCAGTGCTCTCCAATGGGTATTAAACCTTAACTCAACGAAGGGTTTATCAGCGTATACACCTACTTCCAGCTCAAGTATTGACTCACCGTGAAATACTTGCTTAATCCTGTACTTGAATGAAACTGAGGCATATAGCGGGCCTCTTCCACGTACTTCGTAGCCTAATGCTTTGAGGTCTTTCCACAGGTACTTGTTCAAGCCATCTGAGTAGAAGACTTCCCATGCATCAAACATTGCTGCTAGCGTTGTTCTACCTCGTAGAGTCAAAGGTTGATCCCATAGGAGCCTCAGCCTCACGGGGCCTGAGAGTACTTGTCTTCCATGTTGTTTATCATATATTCTCAGTATCCAGCCCGAATTCTTAGATAAAACTACTCTCAAATACTTGTTCTCGAGGATGAAGTATTTTTCGAGCTCATTGATACTGGTTTCATCCTCTGGGAGATCTCTTAAACTACTCATTATCTTAAAACCCATTGGCGGCAAGTTCTTCAAGTAAACTAGAGCTGATCCATCGCTGAGAGGTTGGTAGCGGCCTTCAAGCGTTCTTTCCTTAACGGTAATATATGTAGATGTTGACCAGTTGTTAGGGTTGAATACAATGTATTTTCCATTATTTAATTTAAGTGTATCTATTAAACCCTGCTTTGTTAGTTTCAAGAGTTCTTGGAAGGCGGTGAAGCCCCTGGCGACTATTTCCTCATATACATTTATTGGAACAGTTGCTGGTAGAGAATCATGGCCTTGATTCAACAATATCTTCTTCCAGATCTTCTTTAACTCGCTTTTAGGGTACTTTGAACTATATTGAGCGTGTAGAATAGAGTATAGTTTTTCAACCTGAGTAACTAGTGATTCATTGAATCTATTTAGTTTCTTAGCTAGAACTCCTGTTGTGTAAATTCCCCTATGGAACTCTAAGTATAATTCACCATCGTATACAGGTAGATTTGAAGCAATAGTTGCTTCAATGTACTTGAAGAACTCAGTCATTCTCGCTGGAATAAGTAGTATTAAGGGTTTATAGCGTTTAACCCAGTTGACAATATTCATTAATTCGTCTTCGTCTGGTCCTCCCCCGTGATCTCCGCGTCCATATACTTGTAGAATAATTGGTATACTTTGCTTAAGTGTTTGAACATGGATATTCCACAGTACACGCTTAGCGCTTGACAAGTAGTCGTTGTAACCACCTGGAGCAATATACGCTAGTACAGTGCTCCCGTCATCGCTCCTCCACTTGAATAAGTGATATGGGAAATCATTGGAATCATTCCACCCTAGTTTATGCGTGGCAAAGTACTTGACTCCTGATCCCTTCATTAATTTAGGTAAAGTATTTGGAAACCCGAATGAATCCGGAAGGTAAAGCACCTGTGGCTCTAATCCGTATTCATTTGCTTGATTGACACCTTGAAGTACTTGCCTTATGATTGATTCACCAGACGACATGTACGCATCGAATTCTAAGTATGTTCCAGCGATCTCCCATCTCCCTTCACTGATCTTCTCGCGAACAGCGCTGACGACTCCTCTATTTTTCTCTTCCAGGAGATCTAAGCATAATGTACCTCCCTGCATGTAAACTAGGAGGGGATTATTTCTCATCAACTCCAGTACTTTCCTTAAAGTGTTCCCGCAAACAATAATTGTCTCGCTGAGACTCCACAACCACTCGCTATCAATATGTGAGTAAGCAACAAGGAAAACCAGGTATTTCTCCTTATTCACCATCTCAAACTCCAATATCTATGAGGAGGATAAGTTAAATAAAAAAAGAATCATTAATTCTACGTTGAAGAACTAGTATACACCGTACTTTAGAACAGCGTTTATGAATGCTTTAACACTAGCTGGGTTAGCATCCTTCGGTAACTCTGATACCCCAGGTGCAATCATGAATCCTCCTTCAGGTTTAATTTCCTGTAGCAGGTTTTTAACGTACTCTTCTACTTTCTCAGGAGATTGGTAGAAAAGCATTGGTGAAATACCTCCTGCAACAGTGGTGTGGCCTTTTAGTTTACCCCATACACTTTTAACGAAATCCCTTGGTCTCTCAAACCACGCTATGCCCCAGCCTTTAGGTAACTCAAGTAATGTGTCCACGTGTGGCGTGTGATCTCCCTCGAAGAAGACGAATCCCTTATAACCTTTACCTACAAGTGTTTCTATTATTTTCTTCAAGTACGGCCAGTAGAACTCATTGTATAGTTTCGGGGGAAGCATTTCATTTAAGTGCAGTGGTATGAAGAACATTGTTAACGGAGGAATCGGGGGAATAGCTGTAGCAACCTTTAAAACGGGTTCCAATAACGCGTCGCAAGCTGCTTTGAATTCATCAGGGTGTCTCCTAATATCCAGTATGGCTCCCGTCGGGTGCCTGAGGAAGTCACCTATGATGTCAGCTGGGACATATGCGTTGGTTAAAGGCGTAGCTGGATACCCCTTGAGTTGCATTAAGGTCTCCATCATGAAGCCCATTGCTCTCTGAACAGCGAACCCTGCTCTAATCCACGCTCCATTCCATTGAGGTGTACCGGGTGAACCTAGACCAGAGCACGCTCTCGGGAGAATTGTACCATGTATGAATCCCACGGGGTCCTCCACGAGTTTACTGTACTCCTCGGGTTTCATGAATTCTCCTCCAATGAACTGTGGGTGCTGGTCTACTCTTAGCTCTCTACCCGGCCACCTACTCCACTTATCTCTCAGTACATCGTGAAGTAGGCCCGATATAAACCTTATAGAGTTAGAGAAATCCGGGAAATCCGAGAAGGCTGCTGCTAGTATAAAGCCCTCCAGTAGGTATGGCACAAAGAATATTGCGAAATCGCCCGGGTATTCTAGAGCGAACTTTGATACAGCTTTCTTAACTTTATCAGTTAATTCATATGATAAATCATACCACGTTAAACCAGTTTGATTTAACATGAAGTCCCCGCTGGGTGCTAAGAGCGGTACTCTGTCAGGGGTTTTTAGCTCAGTTATCCTTATAATTCTATCTAGTTTCTCTTTGGCGACGAGTTCAGGTTCTCTCTCATGTCTCTCAATCCACTTAGATAGGTGATCGAATGAAGTGGAGCTCATATCCACCACGATCTTACTTCGCCTTCTCCTCCATCCACTTCAACATTATTTTTACGCCTTCCGCTGCGTCATTTGACCATGCATCAGCTCCAACGTACTCGCAGGCGTATTGGTCTACTCTGCCTCCACCAATAATTACTTTGACTTTACTCCTTAATCCTGCTTTCTTCAACTCATCAACTGTTTTCTTCATGGAGTCTATAGCAGTGGTTAGTAATCCAGATAAACCCAATATATCCGGGTTATGTTCCTTCACTGCTTCAACGAATTTACTCGGTGGTACATCTACGCCGAGGTCTATTACTTCGAATCCAACTGCTTCCGCCATTGAGACAACGATGTTTTTACCAATATCGTGTACGTCTCCTTCAACGGTACCTATTAATAGTTTCCCAATGATCTTTCTTGCTTCTCCGAGTTCTTTAAGCTTCTGCCTTGCAAGACCTGAGATAGTTTTCATTATCTCGCCAGCCATTATGAGATCTGCTACGAAGAATTCCCCTTTCTCGTATTTTTCTCCAATTATCTCAGCTGCTTGTCTCACTGCTTCAAAAACTACTTTAGGATCACGTGTCTCCTCGAGAATCCTCTTAGCGAGCTCAAAGGATTTCTGCTCATCGAGTTCGACGATCGAATTCACGAGGTCCTTCAAATAATTCACCCTCAGTGTATATTTAACGGGCTTCATTAATAAATCCTTTAATTAAAAATTAACCATGTATTTTCATGGACTCGAAATAAACTTCGCGGAACTCGGGGTCAACGGATAATTCCACGTATTTAACTATTGTTCCTACAGCTTCCTCTATCTCTCTTCTAGCTTCAATTGATTTCAACGCTATTTTAGCTCCAACGATAGCGCTTTCACCTATGAAGGTAACTTTCTCTCTGCCCACGGGTGGCAGTAGACCTATTTGAATCGCGTTATCGACATTTAATTGAGCACCAAATGAGCCAGCTACATATACGCGGTTTATCTCCGAGGGATTCACTCTTAGTTTCCTCGATAGAATAGTCCAAGCTGCTTTAACAGCGGCTTTAGCTAGTAGAACTGACTCGATGTCTCTTGGTGTTACATATATTTCAACGCCATTAGTGCTTTCCTCAGCTGGAACTATAATGAATCTTTGTTTACCTTGTTCTCTGCGTAGTCTCGGGTGTTTAACATTGGTGAATTTACCTAGATTATCTATGACCTTGTTCCTGTATAATTCGGCGACAGTGTCAATCAAACCTGTTCCACATATTCCACGTGGTTTAACTCCACCTATGGTTTCATATTCCACAGTTGAATCATTTACTTTAACTGATCCAATAGCTCCAGTTACTGCTCTCATTCCGTGTGTAATGTGAGCGCCCTCAAACGCTGGCCCTGATGGTGCGGAAGCCGCTAGTATGACCTCCGAGTTACCTAAGAGTACCTCTGTATTAGTGCCTATGTCGATGACGAGAACTAAGTCTCTTCTTTTATGCATTTGAGTTGCGAGAATATTAGCTACAGCGTCGGCTCCAACAAAACCCCGGATTACTGGTAGAGAGTAAATGTACCCTTGCTTTTGTACAGTTAAACCTAGTTCGCTTGCTTTATATCTCAGAGACCTTGAAATAGCTGGAACATATGGTGAGCGAGCAATGTAGCCTGGTTGAATGCCTAAAAACAAGTGGTGCATTACAGTGTTCCCAACAATAACTACCTCGTAGATGTACTCGTGGTTAACACCACTTTTCTCAGCGAGGCGTTCAATGATACTATTAACTGTTGAGACAACGAGTTGCTGTAGCTTAATGAGATTACTGCGTGATTTCTCAGCATACATGACTCTGGAAACTATGTCTGCACCGAAAGTTAACTGAGGGTTCTCAACGGATTCCTCTGCAATGGTTTCACCAGTGTTTAAGTCGACTAATTGAACGATGATTTTAGATGAGCCGATATCAACGGCGACTCCGTAGAGTAGGTTTGTAGTGTCACCTGGCTCAATTGATATCAACTCTCTTCCATATAAAACAACAGTTAAATCCCAGTCACTTGATCTCAGTATTGATGGTAGTTCTTGAAGAACCCCCAGAGGAACCACTAGATCCTCTTTCTCATCAATGTATCCTACTTCAACTAAAGCGTCGTGAAGCCTCTCGTAATCCGGCCTATTATCCTCAAGAGTCGGCTTAGGCAAATTGACGTGGATTTTTCTAACAGTAGGGCTCAGTGGGTAAACATCATCTCTTAGGATAACAGCGGCTATGGCTCTCCCACGGAATACTATTAGTGACTCCTCTGGTATATGGATGGATACATAGTCACCAGTAATTCTAGCTTGGCAAGCTAAACGCACTCTTTTCTCAATGTCCTGGGGGCTCAGTAGCTTTAACTCAGCTTTAGTTAAGGAACTAACGTTTTCTAAACCACTTGCAACAACTACGCGGCATTTACCGCATGCTCCTAATCCTCCGCAAATACTCAATAAGGGTACTCCCGCTTTTTGAACAGCTTGCAGGATCGTTGATCCTTTTTCAACGCTAACCCTCAGGTTCCCCGGGTTTATCTCAACTATTGGCAAGTCAGCTACCTCTACTCCAAGTGAATTTTCTAACGGTTCTCACTATGGTTTCAAGTTTACTTAAAGCAATTGAGTACTCGCGTTCCTCGTCTCCAATTGATCCCTTTAACCCCCTGAAACCGCAGTCACCGGAGACAAGGTCTATTCTCCCACTCGTTCTCTCATATACTGCTTTAAGTAGACTATGCACTTTCTCGGAGTCTTCTACGCTCGGATTCTTAGCGCTCACTACTCCAGGTGATAGTATTTTATCGTGTTTTTCCAGTAGGGATTTATCTATAACCTCTAGGTTTTGAGGCGTATCATGTAATTCAACACTAATGTACTTTATTCTTGGTACCTCCATAATTACTTCGAGTAATCTATGGTGGAGACGCCCACATACATGTATGCCTACTTCTCCCTTAGCACTCCTCACTGCATACTCCAATGCATCAACAATGTCTTCTTCCCTATAGTTGAATAATAAGCCTCTTCCGCCAATAATGAATGTTAAAGATGGCTCATCGAGAAACACGATGTTATATCCTAGATTAGACATGTATTCAACTGCTTTCCCAACGTAATCCGCGAAGAAGCCTTTGACGAGTTCTTTTCTAGATAAAGCTGTTGATGAAACTCCCCCTGATAAATCCTCCCGGAGGTAAATCCTTGAAGCCAGAGTAAAGGGGCCTGTGACCGGTGCTCTAAGCCACTTGAATCCAAGTTTCCAGGATTTAACAGCTTTAACCGCGATCTCTGCTTCGAGTACTCTGAATGATTTAGATTCCAAGAACTCATGTAGCTCCTTTGATGCAACGAAGACATCTTTCACCTTATATAGGGCACCTTGATCAACAAGTGGGTCTAAGTATATTTCAATGAAACTCCTCAACTGCGGGTAAGTTGGTGCATCTAAACCTATCATCCACATATCTCTCATAACACGCTGCACGTTCTCAAAGGTAAAAGATAGAGGAAAACTCCCCACATGGCTTGTTCTAATGAACACTTTGGACACCGTTTAAGCATTACTATAACATTACAACATCAAGGTTTTTATTTGCACCTTAATGTTAATGAATGTAAGTTCAAGTGAGCTTAAACAATAGTTCCAATTTTATAGCATCTCGAACGAGTCCTCATTAATGCTTCACGGGTTTAATGGTTTGATATTAATAATTATAATTGACTTATAATTAACGCGTATAATATTAGAAACAGCAGAGTAAGTAAAACTAGGAGATTGTGCCATTGAATCCTTGTTTCAGGCCTTGTCTTCAAAGACAGCTTCCAAGTCTCTTTAATTAGAGCATTCTGCAATGAATCCAGTTTCTCAACTAGTTCGCTAGGTAACTCCTCTCTGTTAACTTCAAATAATTCCCCGTTTTCATTTAACCTATAATATTTCTTCATCACATCATTGATGAATACCTGGTAACTCGTACCCAGTTGTCTGAATACTAATTTATACAATGCTAAGAATGTAAGTGTAAATGTTAAAGCGAGAGATACCCCTATCAACGCTGGCGAGCCGATATTGATAAAGTAGTTAACAGTATTAAATAAAAGCACGGAGACTAACCAAGCGACGATATACATGGTGACTAGGTATCCGGGTTTACTAGTGGACTCCAATATGATGTAACCCGGAACAAGTAAAACTATACTTAAGACACCGGAGTAGATCATGAGGGCATCAACACTATCTGCTCCAATGTAGTTGGTTAGATATGATCTAATGGGGCTACGTGGTGCTAGTAGGAAGAATAACAATAATAAAGCAATGCCTGCAACGAATAATAATCCACCCAGTTGTTTTTCAATCACACTGAGCACCTGTACGTGGCCCTATAACTATATTATCCGTGACCTCGGTTTTATTCCTTAATGCTGGATTGATAGTGTGAATCAACGGGTCTTGGAGATAGTTAAGTTTATAATTGTGAAGAACTGTGATTAAGACGTGGTTGAAGATGATGCCGCATGAGGTAATAGATGTACCAGCATACATATTATTAACGATCCTTGGATTAGCGATAAGTTTCTGGGGTAAGCAATTAGCGAGGATACTATCTTCCATTGCGTTTGGAGCATTTCTAGCTTACGTTACATGGTTCTATACTTATAGCTTATGGAGAAGCGTTGCTTTATCCACGGCATTCATGCTTGTGGCAATGATTATTGGTTTATTCACGGGGTTCCTCGTGTTTAGATTAGCTGTATCAATGATATTTGCTTACATAGTAGCTGGTTTAATTACTCCGGGAAGAGAAACAGCTCTATTCATCATACTATTCATATTGTTCACAGTAATAATGTATGTTCTAAGCAAGCACATACTATCTCTACTATTCGCTTTAACTGGTTCAATGATGGTGTTTAAGGGGTTAACAACACTGGGATTAAACATATTGCTCGCAATCATTATATGCGGAGTTATTTTCACACTAGGATACTATAACCAAGTTAAACACAGGCTATGAAATCAACTAGGCGGCGTGAACTATAGCTGGATAACGTGTATTCGTTGTTTTTACTTGGTTACCTTTAACCATGTTTTTCAATAACAACTATTTTACCTTGTTTCCCCACATTTAATTCCACTTTACCCCGATACTCTTTCGCGAAAGCATTTTCGATTCTTATAACGTAGCCTGGTTTAACTTGTTCAACCTGGCTTCTCCACAAGTTGAGTATTATTTCACCAGTTTCATCAGCAACAGTGGCGCGTGCAACTAATGCTTCACCGTACTTTGTTTCAACTCTCCTAGGCTCACTAACACTG
Source organism: Desulfurococcaceae archaeon (assembly GCA_023269825.1). Classification (GTDB taxonomy): domain Archaea; phylum Thermoproteota; class Thermoprotei_A; order Sulfolobales; family Desulfurococcaceae; genus UBA285. The sequence continues at coordinate 488,743 of JAGDWI010000001.1, read as the reverse complement.
ACAACTCTGACTGTTAAAGTAATATTACTCATACCTGGTTTAACATCCTTAATTTTCAAACAGTGCACCCCTCCCAGTCTTCTAATACAGGTAGATGAATTATTTAAAAGATGACTCACGAAATAACTTTGAAAATATCGCTAAGAAGACGAAATCATGGAGAAGAGTTAAAAAATGTTTAGAGTAATTCCGAGTAGTGTAGTTAACGGATTTTATTTTAGAATAAGGTTTAATAGTTGATACCAACCTGTTTCATTCGCGAACTCTGGGACGCTGGAATAGTATGGTTCAGGATAGTAGAATTGATTCCTGTTCCTGGGGAAATATATTGTTAACCCATACGTGGTGTCTGCGTGTGGTCCACGTGTACTATTGCAAGCTATTACTAGGTTATCCCAGTTACTTAGTATGGGTTCTATGTATGGTTTAAGGTTCTTCTCTAACGTTAATAGATTTAACAGGAAATCCTTTAAGTCAATGTATGGTCCTTGCCGCCACATACCGAACCAAAATCTCTCCGCGTCCTCTGATGAAGCTTTAACTGATGACTTGTATTTATTGATATCTTTAATTAGAATACTCGTTAAGTTCTTTAACTGTGAAACTGTTACACCAACTACACTCGCGTCAACAGCACTTAGAGTAGCGTAGGGCGCGAATCCCTGTGAATCCCTGCTATATGATTTAACGTATTCTTCTACAATTACTTTGGCGAAGTCAGGAATCGATATATCTGGGTTCTCGACGAGTTTTTCAAGGATCTTATCGTAGGGCCAACCATAGTTCGGAATAAACTCCTCTGATGCAATGACTACTTCTACTTTACTAGTTAAACTAAGTGTATAGATGACCTCTAAGTTGGACATTAAGCAAGCATCGAAACCCAGGATATCAATTTTCACGGGTATATTGCTTAATGCTTCTTTAATCTCCTCTATTGTCAAGTGATCATTATTTGTATCATCCCAGCCAAACCCGTTCCAGCCATCACCGTGATCCCATAGCACTAAGACGTAGTGATCGGCTGGATAATTTCTCACAGTCTCGTTAACGAACCAAGCTAATGCTTCTGGATCACCCATGTTTAATTCGTATTCACTACTCCAGTTCCCCCATATGATGCTTCTACTTCCTTTACCAATGTAGTACAATACTGATCCATTTACATTTAGTAAATCCACAAGGGCAACGATGTTAACACTACTTGTTGAACCAACGGATTCCATTTCCCGTAGATCTAGTTCAGCGTATGGATCCAAATTATTGTCGGCGACAATATAGACCATGAAAGTCCACGTATTCCCGTTATTACTATTAGCTGAAACTACTTGGATTGTTATAATCGAGCTAGACAACATTAACGCTACTGCTATAATTGAAATTAACTTAATGTATTTATACATTGAGGCACACACTCTTATTAATATATTTGTATCCGTTGCATTATTTATAAATTTTTCCCACATAATTAGTTAACGAGGCGATTCGTAATGAACCCATACTCCACTGATTACTCGGAGACAAAACCATATATACTTTAATGTTACTACATAGATTAATGATTTCTCGATTCTACGACGCTCATTTATAGCTTGTCTTCTTTTAAACCTAGAACAGTATATATGAATGCTAGTATGTCTGCTTTTTCTTTCACCATTATCTCAGGGTTTGCACCTATGTGCCCGCTCGTTGTTTCGACTCTGAGGTAGCTCTCTACCCCCAGCTTGTTGAGTTTAGCTGAGAATTTGAGTGCGTGACCTGGGTGTACTCTGTCGTCGTTTAACCCAGTGTAGATCAAGCATGGGGGATAATTCTTCCCTCTCACTATATTATGATATGGAGATATTCCCAGCAAGTATTCTCTGTCATTAGGGTTATCTGGGTCACCGTATTCTGGTACCCAAAGTTTCCCTATGTAGAGCCTATGGTATCTAAGCATATCTAGTAGAGGGTAACCTATTACAGCGCCATCCAGTAACTCAGGGTACCAAGCATACATAACTCCGCAAAGCAACCCTCCATTACTCCTCCCCTCAATGACTACTTTATAGTTCATGCTCTTCAGCCACTTCAACACAGCAGCGAAGTCACTGTACGCGAGAACTCTTTTCTCTCTTCTAGCTGCTTCATGCCATTTTCTCCCGTATTCCCCGCCGCCTCGTATATTAGCAAGGAAGAATTCTCCACCATCCTCAATGAATACTAATAAGTTTTCTAGGTACCTGGGAGTCATGGATAAACCGAATCCACCGTAACCAGTCAATAGTGCTCTACCTGACCTTTCATTGCAATTATATATGTGAAATACATGTAGTGGTGTTTCATCAATTGATTTAACGAAGTATTCGTCCACGCATATGTTGCCAACTGTTTTCTCATCAATGACTCTTGGTTCATCGTTCTCCAAAACATATATTCTGTAAGGTGTATTGAAGGATATGTACCTGAATACGCATTTCCCGCTGCAACTCTGCAACTGAGTAATAGTCCCTGGTTTACTGAATGAGAGCTCTCTCAATAGTTTCCCACTTAGATCAAATATTCTCAAACGCGAAGACGCATTAACTAAATAGTTCGCAACAATTTTATCACCGTAGATTACGGCTTCCTCCAAAGGATACCTTGAATCCTCTTTAACTACTTCCCTTAATTCACCGTTACTCGTCAACGCCAAGATTCTACCAAGTCCGTGCTGATCATATGTAACTACGTAGTGTTTACCGTTGACGTAATCTACAGGGTTAACAATAGTGTCACCTGGGTCGTAAAGTAGTTGCCAAGTAGATGGGTTCTCAATATAACCCGAGTATAGGGAGTTTTTAACCCAACCATATGAAATCACGATGTAAACAACGTTACTGTTTGCACTCTCATGGATGCTAACCATGTACTGAGATCTTAAACCTAGGCCGAATACTATTTCCTCTTTGCCGCCGACCTCCTTGAGGAAGATCCTTGAAGCTGGTGCTTCAACGCCATCAGGTGTTTTACTGTCCCTGTAGAATCTCACGTAGTAGTATTTATCTCGATTCACCCAAGCAATGTCCCAAATAGATCCCTCCAGTGAATCCAGTGTTTCGTTGTTTTCAACGTCGACAATGTTTATTCTCGCTACGTCTGTTCCATGGGAATAAGCATATGCAATCACCTTACCATCCCTCGTTGAATTAATCCACTGGATAACTATGTCCTCACCAAGGTTTTTAGAATCCAGGATTAATTCTTTGCTGGATCCATAGTACCTGTATATATGGTACCGATCTTTCATTCTCGCAAGCGCGTATAACCCATTGTTAAAACATTTCACTTGTTGAACAACTGGTGTTTCATAATATTTCATTACGCGAGGGTATAATCTACTAGACATCTCGTGGAAACGCTTCTTGAACTCATAATTCTTCATATTAATGAATTCTAAAACCTTTTCATCCTCAATGTTTTCAAGCCACTGATATGGATCCTCCATGACTATTCAACTAGGGATTAGGCTTTAAATTAACATAAATCAATTGAGGAAATAAACATAACTTAGTAAAACTCGATCTTAATCATGAGAGCATTAACTAGGTTATATCCTACAATTACAAGGACAACTGGGTACGAGGCCATCAAAAAGGGTTATGGAGACGAATGAGTGCTTGCTTAGGTAAAACAATTAAGGGGTCACATAATCCTCCTTGGTATTTAGAATAGATATTCTTTCAGCTCTAATACATGTCACGGTTCTAATTATTTTTCACCTTTTTTCGGCGAGTAGAATATGGTTGAAATTAACCATTGAGATCCAGGGAGAAACGGGTCTCTGCTATGCTACTATTAACATAGAACTCAATGGATACCTATCAACCAGTTTTATGGTTAAAATTCTCCGTGTTAATTAATTCACTGTTAAAAACCTCTATAACATATAATTTTAATAGTAATTTGCATATGGAGGTTTAATCCTTGACTGAGAAGAGTTTACCCAAGGGACTAATAGAAAACCTTGATCCTGGTGAAGAAGTCCTTTACGCTGTTAAAAAGAGATTTGCACTCGAGAAACCCAAGTGGTTAATTGTAACGAACCGGAGAGTCATATACTTCGATGAGAAAATAATGGGAAGATACTCCATGAAAGCTACTCCTTTTGAGAAAATAGAGAAAGTAGTTTACCATGGAGGTATCACGAGCTCGCAGTTCACTATTCACATAGAGGACGGATCCAAAATAGAGTTATCGTGGATGGATAAAGAAGAATCCAAGAAAGCGATCACGGCTCTATACAATGCAATTAAAAACATAGCCATAGAACCTCCAACGCTTGAAAAGAAGAAAAACGTATTGAGCGAGGAATGGATTCTACTGAAACCAAAGGAATTCATAGTTAGATCCTCAGCAGTATACACTCAGATCCTTCAAAGAGAAGGGGAACAAGCAGTTAAAGAAGATCCTTTCACGTTGCTTAAAAAACTGAAAGAACTGAGAGATATGGGAATAATAAGCGAAGAGGAATACAGTGAGAAAAAGAAGAAAATACTTGAGAAAATTTAGCAGTAAGATATCATTACCGGATCAAGAGCTTATTGTTATTGAAGCCATAAATAATTATTCTTAACTCATTATACTCGCTGATTATCAACATTGATTAAATCACCGTGAAGCAAAATAATAGTTGATAAATTGAGCTAGGAGAACAATGTAATGGTTGAGAACAGTGCTCAATTCACTTTATTTCTGTTATCAAGAGAGGAAACATGGTTTAGTTGATTAAGTGGACTATTTGGTATCATCAAAGTGATTGTATGGGAACCCTGGGTTCAAGACTACATTTGATTAATTGAATGTACAATGTTGCGCCGAGTTGTATGAATCCTAGCCTCTTTTACTTCACGTCACGCTCTGTGTTGCGCGTTTTCTCAGCGATAACATTACGAGAGCTAACAGTACTGCAATTAATCCAGTAATAATTACGGTGACTAAGAGAATTACCATTATGTTATGTGGTTGAAGCGTCATGGTCACAGTTATGGTTGTTACTACTGTTGTCGTTGATTGGTGTGTTTGATTAATGACTGGTGTACTTGTTTGAGTTAAGGGTGAAGGCGTGGTCGAGGGTTGAGTTGAGACCAGTCTTAAAATGAATAAGTATGTAAACATTTCTGTGTTCAATCTTGCTAACGCGTAACATAGGGACTCGGGGGAATCCATGTAAGCTTGTGCAAGCTCACGATATAAGATCACGCTTACTGGGAGAACGTTTGCACTGTATAAACTAGTGATCAAGTAGTCGCTTGATTTCAGCAAGCTCTTAGCCACAGCGTTTAAGTAGTTTCCGGTAAGGGAGTATATTAACACGTTGTACGCGGTTCCATACGCTTCTATGGCTAGAGCGAGTTTACTTATGGTGTTTTCCTCCATCATCGCTTTATCAACCCATATCATGGCTTCGTGGAGATCTTGTTGTGAACTCGTCGTCAAAGTGTAAACATAGTTAACTGTGTCTCTAGCTAATGTAGCGATTGATAATGCAACTTGTTTTAATTCCTCCAGGGTTATACTGTAGTTCATGGTGTTTTTGAGGTAATCTCTTAAACTCATCCACATATGGGCTGTCTTCAACTGGCTTCAGCGTACCCCAGGTAGTAGGCCGTGGTGATGAGGTCATTGTTTCTCCAACTAGAAACAGCGTTATCTAAATACATTAAGGCTTCGAAGACTCTGCTCGTTGAACCCACTAGAACACTCAGATTATTGATATCCATTGATTCAACACTTGCATGTATTCCTATGAGTTCAAGCAGTAATTGCGCGGAGTCATTTAATCCGCGGAGAATATGGTTGAATGAGCTCTCGTTAACGTATAGTTCAACTACGTACTTTAACCACTTTGAGTATATGAGTGCTTGGAAATACTTGCTTGAAGCAGCGTATAGAAGACCCTGGTTCTCGTACTTCTCAGCAGTACTAATAGTTGAATTTATCTCGTTTTTTGCTTCATCCACGAAATCACGTAGATCAATAGGTAAACTCGTTTTACCGAGTTTGTACTCGGTTTCTCTCATAGTATTATTGATATCTGAGACTTCATCCGTTATCCACTTATTTAGAACTGGTTTAATGTAATCCATATACTTGCCCAGAATATCTGTGATATTAATGATCAATGGAGATCTGAAAACTCTATTCGTAGCTACTTCTAAGGCTTCATATATTGTTGAAACAGGTATGACTCGAACACCTAGTTTACTACCTAGCTCCGTTAAGTTAACTTGCACTTGTTTAACAACTTGTCCACTGTAGCCTGTTCCTTGTTCCTCCTCAACCACGTAGTCAACTGCGATTTCTTGACCATACGGGATGAGGAATACTTTTGCCCTCCGACCAGCAGCGGCTTCAAGTTTTTCCGGTAAACCACCAACAGGCCCAATGCTACCATCAGGCATTATCATGCCTGTTATTACAACGCTTTCATCTAATGGAATATCGAGTAAACTAGCTGTGAACGCTACAGCAACAGCAGCGCTTGCACTAGGTCCTCCAATAATCGATGTATTCGCTTTAATGGATACAAAGTAATCACATGCATTGAAAGACGTATTAGCAACTGTACTAGCAACCATGGCTGCTACTCTAGCTGAAGCCTGCGTGTCAAGTTCACTTAATGGAGCTGTCTCAACGTAAACGTGCCCATTACCTGGACAAGCTACATTCACGTAGAGATCCGCGGATACACCTCCATAAGTTCCATTCTCGGCACGGTTAACTGCAACAATAATCATGTGTCGATTTCTCTCCACACTGTAAATTGAAGCATGTAAAACAGTAGTTTCCGCAATGAATAATACAATTAATACTATGTAAAACAGTGATTCAATGACTTTGAACCTCATTATTAAACCCCTAAGTACTAGTAGATTTCACTAGTTTATAGCTATGTAACTGTTCTAAGCGAGCAGCTAAGAGCACTATGGTATTATGGATTTTTCCTCTTTCCACTGTATAGCTTCTTGAAAAAGAGAATAATCGCTAGTTTAATGCATAATAATGCCTCATTAAAAGCTCTTGAGGAAAGAAATATCACGTCGCATATACTCCTACATGTTGAAATATAGCCACATTAACGCTATTACAAGTCGAATAGGGGTGGTTATAGTAGAGATCCTTGACCACTTACTCCACGAGTTTTATTATTTTTCTTTTCTCAGGTAATGATATTGCAACTATGTTAGCTGTTGATCCCGCCGGGGTGCAGTCACCGATGAATACTCTCCCGTAGAGTAACGCAGAGTATGTTGATTCACTCGCCAACCTTCATACTATTAAACATCTAAATCATTGATCCCATCAAGAACAATATTAGTTCCCATGAAACAGCATTCAATAGATGTTGAAACGGAACAACACCGAAGACGACTAGTGGCATCATGGCAAGCATTGCTGCTCCAGTACGCCACTCCATGTTTATAACAGTCTAAGCTATAACGAGTAAGATTAATGATAAACTAAATACCTGTTATATCGTTAAGTTAATTGAGTTCAAGTCAATCAAACAGGTTAACGACGTTGCATTAAATCAGTCTCTCTCACTGCACTATCCTTCAGCGATCATTAAGCTGACGTCATTTTTCTCCATTCGAATACTAAACATAGAGAGGGCTGATGGTAAGAGCACTAGTATAAATGTTAACTCGATTTTTCCCTTCATTCTCATAAATTATCGCCAAGCAATCCTTTATCGTGTCTCATTATGCATTAGGTCGCGATGAATACTGATACCGGTTATTAACTTATCCTTTGGCTACAACACCGGTAGAAGTAAATGAGAAATATAGGTTAAATGGAGTTTAAGTTACTAAAAACCAATATAGGTAACATGAATTAAAAGAGATCACTATTCACGCTACTGCGTTTTCTTTAATAACTTCATGAATTCCCTCATCATGTAGGGTATATCGTCTGGTACCCTAGATGTAACTATGTTTCCGTCTACTACGACTGGTTCATTGATCCATGTTCCACCAGCATTAATTACATCATCCGCAATACCCGGATAGCTTGTCAGCTTCTTTCCTCTAACTCTATCTGCGGATATTAGTAATTGTGGACCGTGACAAATAGCGGCTACAGGTTTACCTGCATCAATTATTTCTCTCACTACTCTAACAGCTTCATCTCTCGCGAATGCTCTTATTCTCTCAGGGCCTCTTCCACCGGGGAGAACCAGTGCAATGAATTCATTGGGGTTTACTTCGGATATTTTAACTGTTTGAATAGTGTATCCATGTTTTCCCTCAACTACTCCTCCTTTAGGTGAAGCAACTACCACCTCATAGCCTTCTTCAATCAACCTGTACAGTGGAGCGAATACCTCTAAATCCTCGAACTCGGGGCCAACTAGCATTAAAACCTTCTTCGCCAAGTTTTAACACCAGTAACTTATATTGAATAAAGTATCTAAAATCTTTAAAATAAAGGAAATGACCATCTAGGGACAAACGGATCTAAGATGATGGAGCACTGTTCTTAATGACCGGTTTCGCCCAGTTCCCCATGATAACCCATAGCACTGATACAATGCCTCCCACTATATTGCTTAGCGCGAACGCTACGTATACCCCCATGGTACCGAGTCCAATGATTAAAGCCATGAAGTAACCCAACGCTATTCTAAACCCCCAGAGTCTAAGCATGTTTATTATTGTAGGCGTCAAGGTGTGCCCTGACCCTCTCCCAACGGACATTCCCGAGAAAGTTAAAGCAAAGAACGCTAGAGTCCATATGGTTGTATCAATGAACTTATTGAACTCTAAGTAGATTTTTGAGATATCATCCGGGGTTGCTCCCTGCCCCGTTATGAAAGCAGATGCAATGTAGTATCTTGCGAGGTAAATGGCCACGGATGAAGCTGCAACAGCAGTAAATATGAATAAAGTGGTGTTCCTAGCTACTGCTTTAGCTCTCTTGATATTCTCTGCTCCAAGTGTTTGACCAATCATTATTGCGACTCCATCTGTTAAACCCCAAAGTGCTGTGTTCGCTAAGTCGAATAACGTGAACCCTAAGGATACAGCTGTCGCCGCTATTACTCCAAATGTATTTATGAGCCTGTTTTGGAGATTGAATGCAAGGGAATTAGATATACCCATTATGAGTAGTGGCGAAGCAATCTTCATGGTTAGAGAAACGTAGGATACATCCACTCGGGGATCTACTCCTATTTTAATCCATTGATACTGCTTATTCAACTTGCGAATCATTATTCCTATGCTCACAAACTTACTCAGCATTGTAGCTAGTGCTGCTCCAGTAGCTCCCATTGCTGGAAGCGATCCAAGGCCATTGATGAATATTGGGTCTAAGACAACGTTTGCTAAACCGCCAGATATCTGCGCAGTTGCAGTTGTCCTTGTATCGCCCATTGATTGAATCAACGTTACAAGAGCTATGTTAAAACCCTGCACGATTACATCAAATGCTAATACTTGAGCGTAATTTATTACATCTGATAGTATTTCACTCGGTGTTTGAACAAAATACGTGAATATATATGGTGCTGAAACATAGAATAAAGAACCAGAAGCTAATCCCCCCAGTAGTGAAACATAGAGCATTTTTCTAAAAGTCCTCGAGAATTCGCCATACATTTTAGCACCAACATACTGTGAGAGTATTGCTAGATTAGCTGAGCTAAAACTATTAATGAACACCATGAACAACATGTATGTCGGCATAACTTGCCTAGGAACAGCCATAACGTACTGATTATACCTACTCAACCAAAACATGTCTACGAGTAAGTAAACATCTTGAACCAACCTAACGAGTAGCAAGGGTAAACCTAGCTTTAGAAACGTCTTTATTATTGGCCCATTCAATATTTCCTCGCGATACGTTAACGCAATGCTCTTCTGCGTTTAAAACACCTTCATTGCTTTTAGCCAAGTATTTCATGATAAGTAGTCTAAGCTTATATAGCATTAATTTACTAAGCGACCCAAGCCGTAAACCAATCTAACCTATGTATAACTTTACACGCTTTTTAGACTCCATTAATCACTTCGATATCTTAAACTAATACATTCATGAGTTCTGGGTTCTTAGCAACGTTCCAGTTGATCCGAGAGGAAATATTTTGACGCGTGTCAATTAATTAAATTAAGCAGTTTTAAATGCATAATCTCTTGTTTATTAATTTTTGACTCGAGGCAAAATATATAAGGGGCTTTAAGATTTATGTTGATTGGTGGTTGACTCGTGTCAAATATAAATGAAAGTAAAAAAGAGATTTTAAAGGATGTATTAAGAGCTATTCATAGCGGTATTAGTCCAAGTGAGTTGAAAGCTAAGTTTAGAGATGTATTAGCTAATGTTTCTCCCATTGAGATACCTTTGATTGAGCAGGAACTAGTTAAAGAAGGTGTCTCAGTAAACGATATATTGAAACTCTGTGATTTACATGTTGAGTTATTCAGGGAGTATCTTGCTTCCAGAGAGCTTCAAGGCGTTCCAAGGGGTCATCCAGTAGATTTATTAATGAGAGAAAACGAGTGGATACTTAAACAAGCAGAAGCCCTAGGTGTTTATGCGCAAGCATTGCTGAATTCAAGTAGTTTGGATGAATTGAAGCAGTACATGAGATCAATTCAGCTAATACTAAGAGAACTGAGGAAAATCAGAGTCCACTATAGGAAGGTGCAAATGTTGATATTTCCGTATCTCGAGAGACGTGGGATTATTGCTGTACCGAGAGTTTTATGGGGCCGCGAAGACCAGGTAATAACGAAACTTAGGCAAGTAGCTCTTGATCTTGAGAAACAAGGGGATAATGTAGATCGAAACTTAGTACAACAGATCGTGCCTCGATTAATGGAGGTATCTAGTGAGATAGCTGAATTAGTATTCAGGGAGAATAAAATACTGTATCCCGCAGTATATGCCTTATTCAGTGAAGGAGAATGGGCAGCTATAGCTGAGATCGCTGATGAAATAGGCTACATTGTTGAACCCGGAGAAAAAGAGTGGAAGCCGAGTAGTAAACCAGTTTACCCATATGAGCTTGAAGTCACTGTAACTCGAGAACAACTAGATAAATTGCCACCTGAGTTTAGAAATGCAATTGAGCAGAGAGGAATTCAACCTGAATCATATCAAATAAGGAGAGAAGGCGATATAGAACTCGAAACAGGTTATCTAACACCCGTGGAAATTGAAGGTATATTCAGGTCTCTTCCACTGGAATTAACGTACGCTGATACAAGTGACCACGTCAGGTTCTTCTCGGAGAGCGAGATTACCGGTGGATTTGTTAGAACTAAGACTATTCTGGGTAGACGAATACCGTTCTGCCACCCGCCAAGATTAGAGAACTACGTGATGGTCAACGTTGAAGCCATTAAGAAAGGGCAATTCAAATACCGTGAATTCTGGACTAGGATGGGAGATAGAATAATAAGAGTATTAATAGCCCCAGTGAAAAGTAGAGATGGAAAACTACTTGGGGTTCTCGAAATAGTGGAGGATTTAACTGAAGTAGTCAATAATCCCGAGGAGATCAAGAGGAAAATAGTGGTGCTATAGAGTTGAAAAGCATACTCGAGTTCGCTGCGAGACATGTTGAGCCATCATTGAAGAAATCCCTCATATTGAAGCTACTTGCTAGGAACATGGATAGATCCCATATTGCAAAATGCCTAAACGTATCACCATCCCTAATAACAAGGTACGCTAAGGGAGAACGAGGACTCCACGACATAGCGGCTATAAGTGAGGTCAATTCAATACTCGAAGACCTAGCTGACAAGATAGTTAACGAGGAAATATGTGGAGCGGAAGTATACGCGGAAATAGTTAAATTAACAATATATGTGCTATACAAGAAGTACGCGTGTGGAATACACTATTTAGCCACTCGAGACGTTAATCCATCTACATGCAACATATGTCCACTCATATTTCGAAACATAGTTAGCACCTGAGACACATATAAAAAATATCATTTAGTATTGAAACCTATATATTGAATTCAGAGTGAATGGTGAATGAAATTGAGTGAAATAGACCCGGTTTGCGGAATGCATGTTGACCCCAAGAGAACACCTTATAAAACAGTATTCAAGGGGAAAATATATTATTTCTGCAGTAAGATCTGTCTACGAAAATTTGAGGAAAACCCAGAGTACTACTTAGAACATGGACCCGTAGGTATGCATGAATAAAATGATTTTATTTCTAAGTAGACCTCGAGCTGATACGTTGCTTGTGATCTACTATGCTAGTAAAAGCAAAGATTAGAATAATAGGAGTTGACTGCCCCACTTGTGTTTACGCTATCAAGAGGAGTGTTGAAAAAACAAAGTGTGCTAGTTCAATTAGTATAGATGTTAACAAGGGGGAAGCTATAGTAGAATATGAGGATAACGCATGCGTTCTCAAGGATATATATACTGCAATAATTGATGCTGGTTACGGAGTCGATAAGGAAAAACAATATTTTGATATATCGAGAATTAAACCGGAGGAAGCGCCTATCCTCGAAAGGAAGCTACTTAAACTTAAAGGAGTATTCGATGTTAAGATCTCCCTTACAACGAACACTATGATCGTGATTTATAATCCACTAGAAACCAGTGCGATGTACATTGAGGATTTTTTAAGAGATAAAGAAGTTAAACCCATCGCTGTTTACATGGAGAAAGGGCCAGGTTTACTCGAGAAAACTGTTCTGTTTAGGCGAGTTGCATCTTTCTTAATAGGTTTAAGCTCTGTAACGATATCTATGTTATCAATGTTCACAGGATACGTCTTTGAACATTCTATTTTCTTCAACGACTATTCCCTGCTTCTAATGGCTTTAACTGTCTTAGTATTCAATCACGACATTATCGTAAAAGGAGTAAAGTCGCTTCTAGCGCTTACTCCTACAATGGATTCACTGATATCTTTTTCCTCTATATCAACATTTATCTTTGGAACCCTGCTTCTACTTAACGTTCTGAGTCTACATGAAGGCCTTCACACCTCAACATTCTATGAAGCATCAGCAGGCGTCGTAGGCTTTGTTGGTTTAGGTAGATACCTTGAAGAAAGAATTCGGAGAAGAAGCTTCAAATCGCTGGAGAAAACGCTATTATCAATTAAAAGTAAGGCCCATGTATTAGAAAACAACGTGGTGGTCGAAAAATCCATATCGGAAATTAAACCAGGAGATGTTCTGGAAATCAAAGCCGGGGAAATGATCCCTGTGGATGGAGTAATAATTGAGGGTGAAGGATACGTTGATGAGTCGAGTTTCACAGGGGAACCTATGCCAAAGTTAAAGAAAAGCTCTTCTAGGGACACAGTGTTAGCCGGAAATATTTTAACATCGGGTTACATACGTGTTAAAGCAACTAGAATCGGTGAAGACACCATTATTGCTCAAATAGTTGAAACCGTAAGGGAAGCAGAATCATTGAAACCGCGATTAGCGAGATTAGCGGATAGAATAGTTGGTTACTTCACATGGATCGTTATTGCAATCGCCGTATTCACATTCCTATATTGGGTCTTTATTCATAGCAGATTAGACCTAGGAGTATTATTCACAGCTTCTGTTCTCGTCATTGCTTGTCCATGTGCATTGGGAATAGCGATTCCACTAGTAGTATCAATTGCTGTTTTAAAATTATCGAGAAAAGGCATAGTTACAAGAACAGGTGATTTATTCGAGAGAATACTATTAACAAACACCGTTATTTTCGATAAAACTGGAACATTAACTATGGGGGAACCAAGTATTATAAGTATTCGTAAATTAAAGCAAATCGATGATAAAGAGTTAATGGAACTTGCTTGCACAGTCGAAAAAAGAAGCGAGCACCCAGTAGGTAAATCTATGCTTAAGTACTGCAACTCCTTAGGCATCAATACCGTGGAACCAGAGGAATTCATACATATTCCCGGGGAAGGAGTTTACGGAGTAGTAGGCGGTCATAGTGTTGGAATAGGTAATCTTGAATTCGCAAATAGATTAGGAGTAAAAATTGACGACGAAGTAGTTAAAGCTATAAATGAAATTGGTTTAAGAGGAAATACAACGGTTTTAGTAATTATAGATAATGAAGTATCAGCGTTGCTGGAAATAGGGGATAAACTCAGAGAAGATGTTTCTCATGTAATTAAGGAACTTAAAAAGAAAGGGTACTATATCGGTTTAGCTAGTGGGGATTCTGAAGCAAGTGTGAAATACTATAAGGATTTACTGGGTTTGGATTTCGCTTATTGGGGTATGAAACCTAGTGATAAAGCCTTGTTAATAAAAGAGCTTCAATCTAAGGGATTTAAAATCATATTTGTCGGTGACGGCGTCAACGACGCTCCCGCTTTATCCGTCGCTAATGTAGGGGTCGCGATGGGACATGGATCAGATCTATCTAAGGAAGCAGGTGATGCTATATTAATCAGTAATAACTTAGGTGATTTAGTCTACTTAATGAAGTTTAGTAGAATCGTTAAGAGGAAAATGATTCAAAATCTTTTATGGGCCTTCATATATAATGCGTCTTTGATTCCAATAGCTATGGGTTCACTGTACCCCAAACTAATCATTTACCCTGAGTTAGCGGCAGTTGCAATGGTTCTCAGCGATATAAGTGTTGTTTTGAACGCCATGGTTTTGATGAGATATAAGTAAAAATTATTTTTGAATAAGTAACTTGCAATTAATGGGGATTAAGATGAGTGAAAGTCGTCTAATAAAAGCCGCCATGGCTTTAATCTCTGTTGCTAGAACTGGTTGGATGATTCGCGGTATACCCAGCAACTTGTCTGAGACTGTGGCCGATCATTCGTTCTTAACAGCATATGTCTGCATGGATCTGATTTCGAGACTTAATGATCCAAATATTAATTTAGAAAAAACAGTTTTATACGCGATCATACATGACATTGGGGAAGCCTACATAGGAGACGTTGCTAAAACAGCAAGCATCAGACTAGGAGGCATTAAAACTCAAATAGAGTTAGAAGTCGTAGAGAGAGAAATCGATAATGATATTGTTAAACAGTTGTACAGGGAGTACGCGGAGAGCAAGAATAAAGAGGCATTACTTGCAAAACTCTGCAACTATGTAGCCACCTACATTAAAGGTATGGAATACGCGAAAATTGGTTACAGAGTAAATGATGTTTTGGAAAGTACATACGCTGAGATAAAGGAGCTTTCTACTAAACTAGGGGTATGGGATACAGTTAGCGAATTAATGAATGAGGATTCAAGGAATAATGTTTGAAAAAGGAGCATTCAATTACATGGGCGAATAGTCTAATTGATGAAGAATCCTCAAATAATTTATTTATTGATCTGGTGTTTCTTCACATTCACGATGAACTCTTTGAACATTGACTCAAATGTCTCTTGATCAATGATTGGTTTACCTTCTTCTATAATGGATTTCGCTGGTGGGATTTCTTTATAACCAGTGCTTCTCTCAGATAATCTTTCTTCGAAAGTTGAAACGTTTTCATTGATGTAGAATATTCCAATGGGTATTCTATCACCCCACTCTAGGCTTTTCTCTACTGCTTTAAGGTATTTTGGTAAAGTTTCCTCGTCTTTTCTAACAATAGGATCAAAGTTTGGATCATCTTCAAGTTTATATATTCTCTTCTTATAGAATTCCATGGTATATATGTCATTGAAAGTTACACAGGGTTGAAGAACATCTATGAAAGCTGCTCCTTTATGCATAATTGCTTTTTTAATTAATTCTCTTAAATGATTAGTATCCATCGCGTAACCCCTTGCCACGAAGGTGTACCCTGAAGCCAGGGCAAGCAGTACTGGGTTAACTCTCTCGTGAATATTCGGCCAGTAAAGGGCTTTTGTTTTGACTCCAAGCGGTAAAGTCGGCGAAGCTTGACCCTTTGTTAATCCGTAAACATTGTTATTGTGGAGTATTACAGTTATATCTATGTTTCTTCTTCCTAGCGCAACAAAGTGGCCGGCCCCTATCCCCAGTAAATCACCGTCTCCCCCGTGTACTATTACTTCGAGTTCAGGATTAGCTATTTTTATGCCCATTGCGAAGGGGATAGCTCTACCATGCAATGTATGTACTCCGTTGACGTTAACGAAGTGTGCTATTTTACCCGAGCAACCTATTCCTGAGACAATAACTGTTTTGGATGGATTAAGTCCAAGGTCTTCTAGTGCTTTAATTAAAGCACTGTGTATACCGAAGTTGCCGCAGCCAGGGCACCAGTCTATCCATAGATCCGACTTGTAGTTCCACTTACTCACCATAAGTAAACACCACTCTATTCGTCTCTTTACTAATGATCTTATCTAGTGAGATGAGTAATTCGCTGAGAGTTATAGGTCTACCAGTATATTTGCTGATCTTCTTGTTGATGTTTATACCTGTTGTTTGCCTAATTAAGCTTGCTATGTTTACACCATAACTATGTTCAACGGCGATCAAGCGGTCTTCTGGAATAGATTTAACAATGTCTCTAAATTCCAGGGTTGGGAACGGCCACAGCAACTTTATGTTCAAATAACTTACCTTTAAACCCTTCTCTCTGAGTTTGTCAACGGCGTCTAATGCTACTCCCTTCACTGAGCCCCATCCTAGTAATAAGTACTCGAAATCGCTTCCTCCATACAACGTGAACTTGTAGTCGAGAGGTATGGATTCAAGGATAATTTTATCTTTCTCTATTCTCTTGGAATACATTTTTACACGTATCTCTGGGTCCTCGCAAATATGCCCGTATTCATCGTGTTCGTCTCCTGTATACCACATGACGGTTTCTTCGCTTCCCAGTGGTGCTCTCGGTGAAATCAGTGAATTAAGGCTGAACCGCTTGTACCCTGTTCCTCCTTTACTAATATACCCTCTTTCAACTAGTACATCTTTCAAACTAGGTATATCCATCGTTGCTAAACTATTAGCGAGAAACTTGTCCAATAGATGTATAACGGGTACTTGGAATTTCTCAGCTAGGTTAAATGACATGATTGTATCATAGAAAGCTTCAATATGATCTCCCGATGATAAAACAATCCTAGAGAACTCTCCGTGTCCAGCGAAAACCGCGTTAAATAAATCTGATTGAGCACCCCTCGTGGGTTGCCCTGTGCTGGGCCCGCCTCTTTGATAATACGTTATAACTACTGGGGTTTCATTCATGCCGGCCCATGAGATTCCTTCAATCATTAAATCGAATCCTGGGCCACTTGTGGAAGTCGAGCTTCTAACGCCTGTCAAGGATGCTCCAATAGCTGATGTTATGGCTGATATTTCATCCTCGGTTTGAAGCACAATAAGTGAGCCGATTGGTTGCTTATACTTAGACAATATGTCACTGTGTTTCTCTAGGAGAAAGCTTTCATCAGCAGCTGGTGTAATCGGGTAATAGCTTTGGTACCTCACTCCAGCAACTATTTTACCCATTGCAACTACATCGTTTCCTGATGCAACCATGATCTTACTGTGTCTTGGCGCAGGTGGATCTAGTTTTACTAAACCAATGTATTCTTCAAGTTGTTTCCTCAGCATTTCGTAGATCGCGAAGTTCTGCTCAGCTATAATGGTTTTCTCTTTAAAGTACTGTTGAAACGCTTCTTTCACGGATTCATCTTCAATCCCCAGTATTAGAGCAACAGCTGAGACGATTAATCCACTTAGATACCTTGATAAAAATCTCGCGTTAATGTTGTATTTTTCACTTAAATTCTTTAAAACCTTGGAGTAATCAATGCCGATCGCTGATATGTGTTTATCTTCCGATAAGTGCTTTAGAATGCTCTTCACATCGGGTTCTAACCCTAATCTTTGAATATTTTTCTCGATTCTACTCTTAACGTGCTCCTCCATGCTTGCAACTTCGCTCAATGTTTTACTTGACACGTATGTATCGTATAGTAAGACTCCTCTCTCCGAGATATCTAGGAAGTGTGTAAAGATGGTTTCAGCATCCATTGCCGCGATTACTTCTACGGGATAACGTAGAGATCTAGGTTGTTTATCTGAAGATACTAACATGTGAATATAGCTGTGTCTTCCAGTTATATTCGAGTAGTATTCTCTATCCGCTATTAGCCAGTAGCCTCGTGAAGCTAGAGCTCTAGCCAACACGTTCATTGATGTCTCTAAACCGGATCCCTGGGGTCCCCCCAGGATCACTCCTACTTCTTTCACGGATGACACCTAGTCTCCAGGCAAGGCTTCTTCCTGAATGAATTCATCAGTCTCAGGAATCGATGTTACGAGGTGTTTCCCTACGTGTTTCTCTAACTCATCTTCATCTGTTATCATTACATTGCAGTTCATACAGTACAACCACTCTCCTCGACGTAGCATGTTCTTGAGTTCTTCTATTGATACTTCCTTGAAATTAGTGCACGGTACCTCTGTTTTACTAACCACTGTGATACCTAGTCTCAAGCATTGACCAATGTAAGGTTTAAACATACTGGGCTTGAAGTAGATGCAGTGAATGCATGGTTCATTGTTCAAACTAATTCACTCCTTTATCTCCTCTATTCTAATTGCTCCTACTGGACACACATCTGCGCCTGCCTTAGCGCATTCATATAGTTCCCCGGGTATTTCACCAATTGATAGTTTTTCATCGAGGTGAACACTGTACTTATCTACTACCTTGTTTTTACCGTTATCTGATCCTAGTTCAAATACATCAGGGCAAGTAACGGGTGCAGCTCCGCAGCCTATGCAGGTTTCTCTATTCACTATGACTCTGTACTTAGGCATAGTCCCACATGTAAATAATTGAAATATGGGGTATAAAAACCTAATTGTGGTTTTCTAAGTTAAAAGCATTTGATTAGCCCTACGCGTGGTGAATAACTTATAATTAAAACATGATACTTATTTTTCCTGATTTCAACACAGAATGCATTATGAATACTGTTTATGGAAGTTTGTGTTAAGGAAATGTACAATAAAAATAAAAAAAATAATTGAATTAACATATGTTAACGAGTTACTTTAATAATGCTCCACTGTTCACTGTTCTGTAATCAAATCGTTGGCAGCGTCTTATATATTCCGAATTCTCTGTGCTTAAGTGCCTCTGATTTAGTTGGTTTTCCATTTATTACCTCTATCATTTCATTGAATAGTCTTTCACCAGCTTCTTTAACTGTTTCTTTGCCCTCTATAACCGCCGCGTAGAAGTCTATGTTGTCTTTCATTTTCTCATATGTATACGGGTTACCTGTTACCTTGATTACAGGAGCTATTGGGCAACCTGTTGGCGTTCCTCTACCCGTTGTGAATAATACTAGTACTGCGCCACCTGCAACCATGCCTGTTATTGACTCAATGTCTTGTCCAGGTGTATCCATGAAGTATAATCCCTTACCCGTTGGCTCTTCCCCATACTCTAGTACTCCCTGGAGGACTCTGGTGCCAGCTTTAATGATTGCTCCAAGTGATTTCTCTTCAAGCGTTGTTATGCCGCCAGCTATGTTCCCAGGTGTTGGTTGACTACCACGTATATCCATTCCCTGGGATTTAAGGAAGTCTTCAAGTCTCCTTATGACAGCTAGTAGTTTATCTGCAACCTCCTTTGAAGCAGCTCTCCTAGCAAGCAAGTGCTCTGCACCTATGACTTCAGTTGTCTCCGAGAATATCACTGTTCCACCTAGATCTATTAGTTTATCAATCGCGTAGCCCACGACCGGGTTAGCTACTAGTCCTGATGTAGCGTCGGAGCCACCGCACTCAGCTGAAGCAATGATCTCAGATATATCCACTTCCTCCCTCTTGATTTTAGCGGCTTCTTGAACAAATTCTTTAACTATGCTTACACCTCTCTCAATGGTTTTCAGTGTTCCTCCAGCCTCCTGTATTATCACTGTTTCAACTGGTTTACCAGTGCTAGCAATTCTATCTGCAACTCTATGTATGTTCACGCTTTCGCAACCTAATCCAACTACGAGTACTGCAGCCACGTTCGGGTTCTTACCATACCCTATCAACGCTCTCTCAACTAACTCTACGTCGTATGGTAATTGACAGCAACCATGTTGATTATAGATGGTGACAGCTCCTTCAACGCTGTCCGCTATTCTCATAGCTGTCTCAGCTGAGCAGACGACTGTGGGTATTACTAGGACATGGTTTCTAACACCTACTTTTCCATTTGGTCTAACATAACCTTGAACCCGGATACTCATATGCTCCCACCTTACACCTTAACGCTTTTAACGTTGTGCACGTGGACATGTTCACCAGTCTTAATGAACTTTGAAGAAATCCCAATGACCTCTCCGTACTTGATCACTTCTCTGCCTTCAGGTATATCTCTGATGGCGAACTTGTGGCCGAATGGAATATCGTTAAGTAAAGTAATCTTAAGCTTCTCACCGTTAACTTCGACTTCAACTTCCTGGCCTCTCTTCAAGTCCGTTAACGCAACGGCTACATTGTCATTTCGATGAAAAACTAATACTTTCTTAGGAGACTCGAGCTTCAAGTACTACACCACGATGCAAAATACCATCCTCAGAAGATACTGTTTTTATTCAACCTTATATAGAGACATGTTAGGTGCGGGTACTCGTTGTTAATAGGTTACTGTGAACTCATCATCTCGCCTAGTATAGACTTACGTGTACGTTTAATTTCATTGAAAAACAACAAGGAAACACATGGGAGAGTAGAAAAATCAGTGTAGTTTAACTGGCTATATCACTATGAATTCTTTTCTCAAAGCTTTATACTCTTCTATTATTTGCACAGAGGAACTTGTTCCAATAACGTCTGCTCCAGCTTCAACTAACGCTATTGCGTCCAGCGCATGCCTTATTCCACCAGCTGCTTTCACTCTTACTCTTCCCTTAGATGCCTTCTTAAGTAAAGCTACATCGTGCACAGTTGCACCAGGTGTCACGAAACCCGTGGATGTTTTAACGAAGTGTGCTCCAGCACGAGCAACGATCTCGGTGGCTACTGCTTTCTCATTATCGTTTAAAAGACCCGTTTCCAGTATTACTTTAACTACTCTACCATACTCTCTCGCTACTTCAACAACAGCCGCTATATCGCTCTCGAAGAGCTGTAGATCACCCGTCTTCAATGCCTGTATATTTGAAACCATGTCAATCTCCCTAGCACCTAGTTCGAGGAGCCTTCTCGCCTCAGCGACTTTAGCCTCTGTAACAGTGTAACCGTTCGGGAAACCAACTGGTGCAACAACGCATAGTTCATCTTTCTTCAATAATCCCTCCTTGCTCAACACGTATATGTGGTAAGGTGATATTGCGAGACACCTAAACCCATACTTCAAAGTCTCTTCAACGGCTTTCTGGAGAGCTTTCCTATCTGCATCAACTTTAAGCAACGTGTGATCTATTAACTTCGCGAAATCCTCCACGGAAAACCTAGATACAAAGTCTTTGATGAACCTCAATTTTCAACCCGGATAAATATGAGTCACAGTTAAACATTTAAATCTTATAAGCAGATCATGGTTTACGTTGATAAAACCTCTATTGATGCAGTTTACGTCACAAATAAGACAACAAAGCCCTCTAAATAAGTTGCTTGATGCTAACTTTATATAAGGTGATGCGAGTTCATTAGATCAGAATCATGTAATAGAGGAGCAATAGGGAAGCTTTTGCTCTTCTCCCATACTTCTATGTTTGATTCCGGTAGCTTCTGGGAAAACAGATCTCCCCGTAGAGAGAATATATTTCTCTAATTAAAGATACGCATGAAAATACGGGGAGTTAAAAAAATTAAGATATTAGGAATCTTCCATTCCCATATATAAGTGTTCCATCAGCATATACTCTGCCATTCCTCATATCCTTTATTAGGTCCCAGTGGATCGATGAAATGTTTCTACCGCCTGTCTCAGGGTAGGAGGCCCCGAGAGCCATGTGGATTGTTCCACCTATTTTCTCATCAAACAATATCTCCTTGGAGTGTCTTGTTATATTGTAGTTTAACCCGAATGCTATTTCGCCTAGTCTCGATGCACCTTCATCTGTGTTTATCATCTTCTTCAAGAACTCTTCTCCACGCCTCGCGGAGGCTTCAACTACTCTACCGTTCCTGAAGACTAATTTAACCCCTTCAACTTCAACTCCTCTCCATATTGCGGGGTACTCGAACTCCACGAATCCTTCTACTGAGTCCTCTACTGGGCCAGTGAATACTTCTCCACCAGGCATATTGTTTCTTCCATCATCACTTATCCATCTCCGCCCGTCAACGCTTAGTGAGAGATCTATGCCGGGGCCCTGGAACCTTAATTCCCTAGTTTTATTCAGGAACTCAGCTATCTTGGAGAGTTCTCGTCCAATCCGAATCCACTCCTCCACGGGGTTAGGGCTATCCGCGTAGAGAGCGTGGAACACGAAGTCCTCGTACTCTAAGATACTCATTCCCGCTTCCTGGGCAAGTGCTTTGGTCGGGTAGATTGTGACAACCCATTTTAATTCTCCCCTAGCGCTTCTCTCCAGGAAGATCTTGTTTAACTCCTGCCTAGCTTGCGCTCTTATCTTTAATTTCTCTGGATCAATGTCTACTAGTGGCTTAGTGTGTGATGGAGCAATAATGCTCACTGAGGCATTGGCTTTCTCAATGATTTCTTTTTCTACAGTGCTTACATGTGTTAACACGCTTCGAGGGGCATGCTTGTAGAAGGCTTCAGTTATTGATTCCTCATCGAGTCTTATTAGGAGTGGGTACGCTTCTCTCTCAACTATTTCTCTAACTATCTCTCTGACCAATGGTATGGCTTCAACTGTGGCATTGATGACTACTTCCTCACCTGGTTTAAGGTTGAGAGAGTAATCCACTATGATCTTGGCTTGCTTGCTTACCCTTGGATCCAGCAATAGTATTCCCCACTATTTTCTCTCAGCAAGTGCTCTGTCTAGTGTGAGGATAGCAGCTACGTTGTCTCCGATAAGTTTGACTTTTGCTAGGAGCTCGCTCGCGTTCTTCTCTTCCTCCACTTGTTCATTAATAAACCACTGGAGGAACGCCTCTGTGGCTTTATCTTCGTGTTTTCTAGCTATGTTGACTAGCTCCCATATCCTCTTAGTGTTACTTACCTCTGCATCGTAGAATTCCCGAATAGCATCCATTATACTGCTCCATTTCTTGGAGGGAGCTGGTACATCGTATAATTCTACTGCGCCGCCTCTATCAACAATGTACTCATAGAATTTCATAGCGTGACCTAGCTCCTCCTTCGCTTGAACTTTGAAGTAGTGTGAGAACCCGGTTAGAGATCTCTCGTCGAAGAAGGCGGCCATTGAGAGATAAAGGTATGCGTTTTGGAGCTCTTGGTTGAGCTGCTTATTCAATGCCTTAAGGATTTCTTCATTCATACTATCACCACTAATAATAATATAGTATAGATACTGGTTATAACTTTTTCAACGCTCAATATCTAGCTTTATAAAGTAGAGTTAAGTAAGGAAACTAAACTGGAAAATATTTTAACAGAGGGAATACTTTATTGCGATACATTGATATTCCATGGTTTTATTCAGAGCTTATACTTTGTTGGTGATCGCTTGGCCTCAGAAAAGTTATGTATGAATCAATCACTGCTTAGCCATTAAATAACTCAGTATTCTACTAGCTAGGTTTTGAATAATGCTCGTCAGCAAAGCCTCATTCCTTATCTCAGGCACCGTTATGTTCAAGCAAAACACAGGTTTCTCTCTTAGAATGCTCTCAGTTTTCCTTGAGAGACTTTCAGACTTCGTCTTTAACCCACTCGTGGTTAAGATAATGTAGTTCTTCAACTTACCAGCATAGTCTCTCAGTACCTGCTGGATTGGTGGCGATAAATTACCAATCCATATTGGTGAAGCAACTACAATTACATTGTACTCCAATGGGTTGAAATCCGCGGGTTCTAATTTAACACTAGTGCCTTTCCTCACCAATGTATCAAATACGAGTCTTGGATTTAAGTGGAGTGGCGGCGAGTAATCTTTTAACGGTTTCACCTTGAAAACATCAACAGCAACACCTTGTTTACTCAAAGCACCAACTAGTAGTTTCACGAGCAACTCAGTGTTCCCAGTTCTACTATAGTACAATATTGCGGTTTTCAATCGAAATACACCGTGAATAATTAACAACACGTTGACTAAAAACTTGATACCCATTTAAGATGTCTTACTCTGATTAACTACTTCGAAGAGTCCCGGTATTCTCAGATGCTTCTTAATTGAATTCGAGCTTAATCGAGTAATCGGGTCAAAATAACCTCATACGTTAACAATGATATAAGAGTTGTGAGAAGAATAGAGCATTCAAGGAATAAACAATAAGAAGCTCCTCTTTTCAGGTCATAGTGTTGATTAGTGTGGGAAAAACAGGGTGGTAAATCCTACATGTAGAAGAATACTGGGACAAGAATATCTTATTCGATTTCCCTTGGTTCCACTGCTTCCACTACTTGCTTATTTATTAGCATTTCAATTGCTTTATTCAACGGCAATAGGTCTCCACTTACAGGAGGATAGTAGACTTTCACACCGCTATCCCTTAATTTGTAGAATGCACCGTAACCTATGCCAAGCGCTATAACGGCATTTACACCGCGAGCTAGCATTAAATCTATTACTCCTCTACCTCTCCCATGTTCATGTCTCGAATGAGTGTTCTCTACTACTTCGAGTACTCTGTACTTGTCTCCCTTGACCTCTATGAAGGCGAAGAATGGCGCTCTCCCAAAGTGCGGGCTCAAGTAGTATTCTCCACGGGCTCTTATAACTGGTGCTCCCACTATGAGTGCTTGCTCCCTGGATTCAATACTAGACATAGAGGTGCAACCTACTTGCCTCTCAGTTCTTCAAGCCTCTTATCAATGTCCTTTAACACTACGTCGGTTATGTATCTCTTCAAGTCCTCTAAGTACCTTATTTCATCCTCCTTACTGATAGGTGGGTATGGTACTGGAGCACGCCAATATGGAGCTAGCCAGTACCAGCATCTTCCTTTACCATACCACCAACCAGGTCTTTCCCATGGTGGGAGATGGCTCCAGGGCCCTCTACCAGGGTATGGGTTCCATGAATGCATACCATGCCATTCCAAATTACTCACCAATTATTGAAACATGTTTCAAACCCCTTATAAAGTTTCCTAATTTTTCAATGAGGAATAATAAAAAATGTTTCAACTAATACCACGTATAGATTTGTGGCTATATTCGCTTATGCTTATAAGCAATTAGGATCGCTGTCACTAAAACAAATAACACACTAACCACTATGATTAATTGCAGTAACTGAGACCCTAAATCCTGTGTGGAGGTTACTTCTAAATCAGGTATATCTCTTATTTTTACCTGTTGAACCTCGGTTCCATTAAGTGCGATTTTAACTCCTTTCTCTGGGACAAGTTCAACAACAGTGTCCAGTAGCGTCTCTGCTTTTAGTTCTCTTTGAGCTTTCGCAGCAATATCATAGAGTGCGAGTAAAGTGTCTCCCGGTGATCTAGAGTCTCTCTTGATCAACCTAGGGGTTGACACATTGAGTGTTAAAAATTCATCGCTTAGTTCAAGCACTAATACTCCACGGGATTTTAAGATATTGAAATTATCAGTGAATTCCTTAATTAGGCCAAGTATGGAACCCACATTAACAGCTCCAGGTAAACTCTCCATTATCCGAGTATTCATTAATTCTGAAGCTGCATGCATTAACTCGCGTAGCTGCATATGAGTCAAATTATAGGCATCTATTGCATACTTGATGTGCTCGTTGACATCGCCATGTATCCTGATGAAGGCTTCAAAAAACATGTTCAATGTATCGTAGTAAATGAGAACTCTACTACTAAATGATGGGGTTTTCTCATAATACTGCTTGATTAAAGTAGCATTCAACCCGGCTCTCTCAAATAGTTTCACGTTATTTAACTCAACCTCGAATTCTACTCTTGCCTTGTTATCGCTAATTGTTGTAGTCAATGAGTTAACTTTAATCCACGTAACATTATGCATTGCAAGATATTGATCTATTAGTGGTTTATTCACTGCGATGAGGAAGCCTAGTAATTGCTTAGATTCACCAGTAGCGTAAAACTCTATGGCCCCTCTCAATGACCCCACTAAGCTACTGGTGTTTAACCTGTATTTCATTGAAGTGATACTGGTGTTTAACGCGTTTCCTTTATCATCCCAGATGCGTAGATTCAGCTCAGTGTTTAACTCGTAGTAATCTACGTTAACGCTACTAGACGCGTTGGATGAGAATTCCACGTAGGTACAATTAAAACCCTGCTCACAGTTTATATCTGTTCCTAAACTACCATTGACTAGTACATCATAGTAGCTATCTTCAATATTTAGCTCTCCTTGCAATAAAGCCTTCTTAGCAATGGTGTTTCTTATTACACTACTATACGATAACTCCACGGTTACACTGCCATCACTATACACGTGGATTCTTGGTATTTGAGTAGTGCTAGCCATTAACGTCGCAGAGTAAAGTAACAGTATTAGTATTGTACATAAATACTTATAGAAGTTTCTCACATTAACACCCATACTCTAAACAACTATTACTCTCGTCTAATACTTTGAAAACGAGTCAAATATATTTCCTAGAAATAGATCTTGCCTCCATGTGAAATGGATCAAACTGCTTTAAGCACAACGTTTAAACTACTTAGTAGTGGTCTGTATGGTGTTAATGTAAAAGGTCTCTTAGGCATTCACGTATCTCCACTCGTTTCCTTCAGCTATTATTACAAATTCGTGTAATGCACATACTGTAAGCTTAAAGGATATTTTACGCAAGGATGCGAGGTTCCCACCGTTGTTCCCGTAAAATACACGAGTAGTATTTATCCCGCTTTCAACGGGTCGAACACAGGTGTCTCAACGAGCACTGATTACTCATCGACATCGTTGAATCAGCTTCCACATATTCCAAGAAGCCTTGCTCTCAGAGTAGTTGAATCATAGCTCGAAGGATTCAATGCCAGCAAGTAACCAATCACTACGCGTGATTCTACGAATTCTCCTCAAGATCTCTGCGTCATATGCTTCATCACCACAGTATCCTATAATAGTGGACCAGTACAGTGAAATAGCGTCAAAACCTGTTTCACCTAGTATTTCTTCACGTTTAGGCCTTCTTCACGTGCTTTAACCAACATTTTATTCAGTAATCTGAAGGAACAATTCACCTTTCTCGATGAAAAGCTCTTGAACTCAGTTCATAGAGTCTCCTAAGAATACATCCCTGATTGAAACTCAGTAAACTCTATTGAGAACTTAGATAAATTATTTCAACAAAGCGTGTTCACTTAAATGTCTTCAGCGATGTTAAATCAGTGGATAATCAGAGTAAACGGTTTCTAGCGTTTATTTAAGTTATTCCTGGTTAATTCTATTGATTTTTTAACAATGTAGATTACTATGGCTGATATTGATATAGTTAAGGCTATTGTTGAACCTATCGGTGTGTCGAGTACTAAGCTTAAATATGCGCCGAGGGGTGTAATAGTTATACCGAATAATCCTGTGATCACCAATTGGAGGTCGGCTTTCTGCGATAAAATTAATGAAACCATGTATGGTACATATATGAGCGAGAAGACGAGGAATCCTCCAACTACTTCAAGCATTAATACTACAGCGATACACATGAACGTTATGATTACCATGGAGATAAACTGAGTGTTTATTCCTTCAGCTTCCGCGAGTTTCTTATCGAACACTATGGCGTCTAGTTTAGGCTTGTATAGTATCAGGAAGGATAGGAAAACACCTGCAAGCACTGTGATGTACATGAACCTATCAACTGTGACTGCGAGTAAGCTACCCCAGAGTAATCCACCTATCCTAGTCGTTGAGAGCACAGAGATGTTACTCACATATATTGCGAGAAGAGCTATGCTGTTGAAGAAAGAGAACATCATCATAGATATGTTATTCAATACGAGTGAACTAGTCCTAGGTAGCGCTAATCCAAGAATTAACCCTAAGCAAAGCGTGAAAACAGTGGGCAACGTGTATGGATCACTGTTCAGTATACTTGAAATAGCTGCACCCGCTAGTGCTGCGTGGGCTGCTGAGAACGCGACCGTGCTTAAACCTAGTCTCGAAACATAGTATCCTATTAGAGCCAGTATCAAGCTACCAATAATGGATGAAATTATAATTATCTCTATCATGGGGATCACCTCAAATAGTGTAACCCGTAATGCTCGCTAATTCACCGCTAGACATCGTTATCACTGCGTCAGCTACTTCACTTAACTCTCTGTTTATAACATGGGATACTATTAGAGCTGTAGCCTTTTTCTCGCGTACATACTTATATAGAAGCAGGGCAACGTGTTCTCTACTCGCGGGATCTAGGCTTGAGAACGGCTCATCGAGGAACAGTACTAGTGGTTCCCTTACAAGTGCTCGCGTTAGGAAGACTTTCTGCTGTTGCCCACCGCTGAGTCTACCAACGGGTTGATCGAGTAGGTCATCGATACCTAGTTGCCCCGCTAATTCCCTGATTCTACGTGAATCTTCAATGGTTAAAGCACTCATTGAACCTTTAATTGAGAGTAAACCCATCTCTATTACTTGTTTAACAGTGTAGGATTCATAGGGGCTCCTCATGAAGTTCTGGGGGAGATAGCTGCATTTTCTCCTGGCATCATATATTCTCCTACTATTCGTAGGGGTACCCAGTAGTTTAACTATTCCCTTGAATGGTTTGATGAGGCCCAAGCATGTTTCAAGTAGCGTGGTTTTACCTGAACCATTTGGCCCAGTTATAATGATTAACTTGCATTCACCTATCATTAAATTAATGTTCTTCAATGACGGTCTATCAACATCCTGGTATGTTACATAAACGTTTCTCAGCTCAACTCGAATAACTCCCAATCTTTAAGCCCCATAACGTATCTTGATGCTTCATCTATGGATTCGAATTCTTTTAGCTTATTTAACACTTCTCTCCTCAACTTGATTCTTATTGATTTCTTCGTTGAATTATTAGTGAATACGAACTCGAAGTCATCTCTATTCTCAATAACGATGTTTCCTTTACCTAGCGTACAGGAAGCTGATGCTTGTACGCCGTCAACGCTGCAGGAGTACGGTGTTTTACTGGGTACTCTGACAACGCAGTATAGGTCGTGTATATCTCTGGGTTTCAGCATAGTTCTAGCTATTGAGCCTGCTCTATAGCCAATAATGAGCCATGGTCCTAAGTGACCGTGGAACCTAGCTGCTTCATCGATCCTTAAACCCCAGCTCATATCTTCGCGCACCTCAATTTCGCGAAAGCTATTATTAGCGCTGTAGCTAATACTATGTTTAGTGCGGCTGAGATACTCAGGTACATGGTCAGTGTATTAATGTCTCTACTGAGTTTTAGAACCTGGTCTCTCAGTGATTCAATGCTCGAGGAGTTGCTTACGGCTTTAAGAGCGTTTGCAAGTAGCTTAGCGTTATAAATCCACATATCAGTCACATTGGAGACCTCTGGGGCTGCTCCAGGGAAATTGTGGATAGCTACTTCAATAGCGCCTATTTCCCCAGCGATCTTTATGCCTAAATCCACGCCGCTGGGTAAGTTATCTATTACAAGAAGTGCGCGTGCCTTAGTCGCGTTTTCAAGTACCTCACTGTATTCTTTAAGCGTAACTGTTTCCGGAGGCCCATATGATGCAACGACCTTGAAACCCATGAACAAGGCGAAGGGTTGCTGCCACTTCATTACAACTACCGGTGTGTTCTCGAAACCATTCTCCTTCGAGTAATTCTTCAACCACGAGGATACTTCATCAATGGTTTGCAGTGATTTACTCAATTGTTCACGTACACTTATATTCAAGTATTCTTCAAGTATATCTGCGACCTGTATATAACAGTTCTTCAACTCATCTGGAGTACTCCAAGATCTGCAGACATTCTTGAAGATCACTGCTCTTGTGCCACTAGCGTTAACCAATTTATCCACCCATGGTTCAATACCGTGAGATAACACTATTGAAGCGTACTTGAATTTCTCGACGTCACTTGGTTTAACATCGTAGTGAGCTGGGCAAACAGATGGTAGAGAAATATGCTCTGAAACAACTTGGTCACCGGCTAGATCTCTAACTATTGATGCAAGCACTGTTGTTGACGACACCACTATTGGTTTTTCAGCGTGAACATTAATCATAGTAATTGGTAGAGCCAAGTAGATTAATAGGGCAGCAACTGCTATGCTTAAACCTATCTTAATCATCATGATGCACCATTGATATTAAAAAGGTGCACCATTAATAAACCTTACATAGTTGAAACAATATCGGTCAAAACGCTGTGGGAATATATGCATGCAATATATTTTACGTAATTCATAGAGATAATATTTATGTGAATGTATTGATTGAAACAAGATCCCTTAACCTTAGTAGAGAAGAAATCGAGGATTTCAGGAGGAAGATTATTTATTGGTACAGAGTACACGGTGACAGGGATTTACCGTGGAGGAAGCGTAGGGGGGAGTGGGAAGTATTCGTGGCTGTTGCACTACTAAGATCCACTAGGAGAGAACTCGTAGCTAGAGTTTACGGGGAGTTCTTGGAGAATTACTCGGATCCACGTAGATTAGCATCTAGTAAGTTAGAAGACGTTAGGAAACTCATTAAGCCACTTGGACTCTACAACGAGAGATCCAGGGAGTTAATTGATGCAGCTAGAATA
This sequence comes from Desulfurococcaceae archaeon, assembly GCA_023269825.1. Lineage (GTDB taxonomy): Archaea > Thermoproteota > Thermoprotei_A > Sulfolobales > Desulfurococcaceae > UBA285. The sequence goes on along the minus strand of JAGDWI010000001.1, from coordinate 458,065 downwards.
ATCGTCTCGGTTTATAATGGGAGGATTCCATGTGATAGAGAGAAGTTGCTGGAGCTCCCGGGTGTAGGTGACTACGCTGCCTCAGTGATACTTCTAAGAGCTTGTGGTAAACCAGAGCCTCTCTTAGATAGAAACACTGTTAAAGTCTATGGGAGAGTATTCGGTGTGAAGCCGATTAAGTTTAATCCATACAGGGACCCGGTGATAAGGGATCTCGCTGTGAAACTAGTGCCGATGGATCCTGAGGAAGCATACGAGTTCAACCTGGGGATCATGGATTTAGCGAGCAAAGTATGCGTGGATATTCCGCGGTGTAATATTTGCCCAATCAAAGAGCACTGTAAATGGTTTAAGAGGAAACCACCTGAAACACTGTTTTAACAGTGCATTAGTTAACCAGGTCAACTATGTATTGAAGAGGCATGGTGACTGCTTCAAGCGAGTAAGTATGAGATCACGGCGGGGTTTTCCACTTGAACACGTATTCGTGAAAAATATATATCTCGGATTAATTTTAACTACTACATAATATTGTGAGTGAGAATCATTGATGTTTAAACTCAAGTACTTTACTCCAATCCTACTAATAGCTACTCTACTTCTCGCGTCATGCAATCAACTGGAGTCACAGTATCCGTGGAGTTCACCGAGTAGCGAGAAATTCCCATGGTTGGATTACCTCGCGAACTTAACAAGTGAGAGAAACGTTGAGTTAATCGCGTTGACTAGGCATGAGCAATCTATTCAGAGCTTGGCGAGAACACTATTCCTAAACAGTGAAGTAGCGAGGAAACTGGGCATAACAAATATAAGGTTCCTATATGTTCCAGCTGAGCTGTGGCCAAGCTACATTGAGAAAGCTAGTAAACAAGGCGTATCAATCGATCTGGTGTACGGTGCAGGTCCCACGCTAGCTAACTACCTCGATGAACTAGGCTACTTAATGCCAATTAATCCCGCGAAGAGGCCGGAGCACTATGCAATAATCTACGAGTTAAACAAGCTGCCAGCAAAAATAGCGGGTGCAGACACTTACAAGAAAGATTCTGAGGGTAACATTAAGTGGATTGGAGAAGGATTAAGCGGCTTCGGGTTCACTGTAAACTACGATACTCTCAGCAAGTACGGGTTACCTAAGCCCAAAACATGGGAGGATCTAGCTAGCCCAGTATATGCACGCTACTTACCTGATACTCCGCTAATTGGAACAGCTGATCCGACTATGAGTACATCTAACACGAGGATCTTCGAGATAATTCTTCAGGCTAAGGGTTGGAGTGAGGGTTGGCGCATATTAACACTCATGGCTGCTAACGCGAGGATATACCCAGGTAGCGGTGATGCTAGAGACGCCGTTATACGCGGAGATGTCGCAGTTGCAACTACTATAGATTTCTATGGGTATATGGCGATGAACGTTAACCCGGATTGCGAGTACATTGCACCAGAGGGAGAAACAATGGTTAACGCTGATGCTGTCGCTATATTAAACACAACTAAGCACCCTGTTCACGCAGCTGCTTTCATAGCGTGGGCTTTAAGCGAGTTCGGCGGTCAACAAGTATGGTTAGATAAAGACATTAATAGAATACCAGTAAACCCGAATACGTTCAATACACCGGAGGGTCAGCAGAGGCCTGATCTAAAGCAATCCTATGACCAGCTGAAGACATTTAGAGGCATAGAGTTCAATGAAACACTGTCAACAATGTGGGTGAACGCTGTGGTATACTACTTCAAGGCAACTCTGGTTGACGCGCATGATGATTTGCAGGCTGTTTGGGCCCGGGTTGCTGGGGCTTACTTGGATGGGAGGATTTCTAGGGATTGGTTTGACTACTTGACTCTCGAGTTATCTAAACCACTGAGATTCAAAGACCCAGTAACAGGAAGCAACGTAGAATTCACACAAGAATACGCAGTATACATAAACAAAAAACTAGCAGAAGAAGCATCAACATATCAAGCACTAATGACGGCTTGGAGTAGTGGAGCTAGAGATAGATATAGGAGTGTGCTCAGTTTACTTGAGAGAGCGCTGAGAGGAGAACCCGTACCGACGACGATCACAGGGACTATGTTTACTACATCAACTGCATCCACCTCAACATCGATACCTGTAACTCATGTGGAATCCACAACGATTGGTTCCACTGCTTCATCAACTACTACTCAATTACCAATCACGGTGAATACTACTCCAGCGAGTTCACCTTCAACTACAGTAATTCCTTCATTATCAACTACGCAGAGCACGGCATCCACTGCTTTATCTCAAACCACGGTAATATTATTAGCGGCATCATTAATTATAATTGCATTAATAATAGTAGTAGTCAGGAGAGGTAAACCTTAATTAAAATATTTTTTATTTAAGTAGTTTTAGCGCATGGAGTTAGTTAACGAGGAAAAAGAGCATTGACTTTGAATGAGTTTCACTGATCTAAGGTCTATCGTGTTACGCTTTCGAGAACTTGTAATCGTACTCTCTACTGATCTCCATGAGTGATTCTTCCAGGATATTGAGTGCTTCATCTAGTTCTTCTTTCTTTATTACTAGGGGTGGTCTGATCTTGATAACGTTCCTCATTGATACTTCTTCTCCCATTATGTCTGGCATGTCTAAAGCATATAGTGCTCCTTTGTCGAGGGCTCTCTTAACTACTTCCTCGGCTTCTTCGAGTGCTGGTTCCTTGGTTTCCCTGTTTTTCACTAGGTCTAAGCCCAAGTATAACCCGTAGCCTCTTACGTCACCGATGATCTCGAATTTCTCCTTCATCTCATTTAATCTCTTTAACGCGTATTCTCCCATGATCCTAGCTCTCTCAACGAGGTTCAGTTTCTCTATTACAATGAGGTTAATGAGAGCGGCAGCGTATGGTACCGGGTTCCCGCCGAACGTGGTGTGTTCTTCAGGGTAACTTAGTCCCTTGAATTCGCCTTTAGCGAGAGTAGCTCCAATTGGGAAGCCTCCTCCTAAACCCTTAGTTAGAGTCATCATGTGTGGTTTCAAGCCATATAAATGAGCGACGCTCCATGCTCCAACTCTTCCATTAGCTGTTTGAGCTTCATCGAATACGATGAATATATTGTACTTCTCACCGAGCTCTATTAGCTCTTTAAGGTAGTCTCTTGGAGCTGGTACAACTCCTCCGGGTCCTTGAATGGGTTCAATGAGGATGGCTGCAACCGAGTTGACGCCTCTCGTAGCGTATTTAATTGTTTTCTCAACGAAGGTTAAACAGGGATCTAAACTACACTCAGGGTACTTCATTTTGAATGGGCATCTATAACAGTAGGGGTAAGGATACCTGATGAATCTCTCTTCGCCGAATCCTTTGTACCTTATTAAACCTGGTAGAGGGTGAGATGCAGCTGTTAAAGCTAAGCTGTTTCCATGATAACTCCTCCAGGCTACGAGAAAAGTATCAGCGCCTGGCTTATTGATCATCGCGAGCTTTAAAGCTACTTCAATAGCCCAGCCTCCTCCCTGAGTGTTTAAAGCAACTCTCTCATAACCATAGATCTCCTTTAGCTTCAGCATTAACTTTAATCTAGGTATAGTTGGGAAACCGTATCTCACGTGGTTGAGCATACTTGATTGTAATGCAGCCGCGTACACTACGTCTGGGTGCGAGTACCCCACGTTTAGAGTCCATGCTTGAGAAGTCATATCTATTATTCTACGTCCATTTAAATCATATACAATTGAGCCCCCTGGTTCCCCTCTAACTAGAACAGTATCCTCGAGACCAGTTAAACAAGTCTTCTTTGCTTCTCTAATTAAGGATTCATCAATAGTTGTCAGTAGACTCTTGATTTCATCCTCGGTTAGAACAGAGGGTTTTAAATCCAATTTACCACCATTAATAAAGCTTACCTTGCAAGGTATATAATTATTTGAAATGACAATACCCCATTCTCAGGAACCTCAACGCTTTCATCGATGAAGGCAGTTTACTCGCAATGGATTTTACTGGTAGATCGGGATTCCATGTTTCCATTATCGCTCTCAATAAACGACGCATATTCACATACCCTACTGCTCTCTTATTTTCCAGTACAAGAGCGCACTCAGCTTTCTTCTCGAGCATTAATGACAGTAAATCACTTATCTTCGTTTTAGATGAGGCCCTGATTGGGGGTCTAGCTCTCACAATTCTCTTCACTAAAACCACAACTCTTCTTCCAACTCTATCGGAATCCGTGATAACGCCTTCCACAATGTACTTACCTAGTTGAACTACTACTTTCCTACCTTTCTTCAAGAAGAGTTTATTCCTGAAGTCTCTTATCTCGAGAGTAATGCTCCTATCGGTTAAACAAACGGTGATCGTGGACGAAATCCTAGAAGGGCTCCCATCACTAGTTACAAGTGCGGTACTAAGAGCATCTCTCGCACTGTAAACTCTCAAAGCTTTCCCAGTTGGCACATAGCCACCAAAAGGACCCTTCTTTGATTCAACTAAACCAAGTATTCTCAGAGTTGACACAGCGTTCCTCACGCTCCCGGGATGAACTTTAAGCAAGGATGCAACCTCATTGCTTTTAACGGGTCTCTCGCACTCTTTACTCAAGGAGATGATGCATTCAAGTATTCTCTGTTGGAAACTAGATAAGTAACCCATAGGGGACCACGTACATATCAATTTAAATATTATTACCGCATTAAATTATTAAGGGTTGTCTATTTGTATGAGGATTTAAAGAAGAAAATAGTTGAAGTAATGAAGTACATGGAGGAAAGAGGCCTTAATTACGGTAGATCGGGTAATGCCAGCATAAGAGTCGAGGAGAACCATGTTCTAATTACTCCAAGCGGAGTAGTTAAATCCGAGATGAGCCCAGATGACATCCTCGTTGTCTCCATTGATGGAGATATTATTGAGGGTGAACGTAACCCCACGGTTGAGATGCCTTTACACTTAGCTATATATAGGAGTTATAGACACATTGGAGCCGTTATTCACGCACACGCTTTATACACTAGTGTTCTAGCCGTGACGAGAGAGCCGTTACCTCCTGTCACAGAGGAAATGATAATGTACACTGGGGGCGAAGTAAGAGTGGCTGATTACGCTCCATTCGGAAGCGAGGAGTTAGCTGAGAACGCTGTTAAAGCATTAGAGAATAGAGCAGCTGTTATACTCGCTAACCACGGAGTTGTAGCGTGTGGGAGAAGCATCGATGAAGCTTTAGAAGTCTTAACGGTAGTCGAGCGATCTGCACAGATATATGTTCTCGCTAAATTAATGGGTAGAGTTCACAGTCTCCCAGAGGAAGTAGTTGAGTTTCAGAAAAAGCTTTTCCTCAAGAGGTTCTCTAAGCCCAGTTAGTGTTCTTCACTCGGCTTATTTAATTTTCTAAAGTGTTTTTTGTTGGCTTTATATAGCTCTATGATTAACTTAAGTTTCTTGTCGAAAACTCCTATTAGGTTCTCTCTTGGTTTAAACACTGTCAATGGTTTAGCTATTCTCTTCACGTACTCGAATCCCCCTAGATTCAATGCTTTAACGCCAATTACAGCCGCTCCCACTGCTGATGCCTCCTGCAGAGTATTCATTCTCCAGACCTCTGCTCCTGTTGCATCAGCTATGATTTGGCATAGAGAGTTCCACAGTGCTCCTCCACCAACGATGTTTATTCTCTGAATACTTCTCCCCAGTAGTTTCTCGAAGAATACTTGAGCCCACTTAATGTTTAAAGCTATCCCCTCCATTATGGCTTCAAGTATCTGGTACCTTGTGTCACTTAAGCTTACATTGTATAGAACACCCCTCACGTAGGGGTCATCTATAGGTACTCTCTCCCCGAACATCCATGGGAGGAAGAAAACCTTATTGGAGGCAGGGTCAACGCCCCCTATGTTTCTGTCTACTTCATCGTAGATTTTCTTATCCCTCTCACCGTAGAGTAAGTTTATGATGTAATCTAATGCTACGCAACCGCACTCTTGTTCAGCGATCAAAAGGTATTTGCCCGGTATAGCGCTAACAATTGTTCCAATAGCGTGAAATATATCTAGTTTTCTGAATGGTAGATGTGACGCTAACCAGTCACTAGTACCCAGGTACAAGTGTGTCTCATAGTCCTCAACTGCACCTGATCCAATGGCTGTAGCAGCTACATCACCGGATCCAACCACTACTTTAACGTTTTCACTTAACCCTAGCTCTTTTGCTATATCTCCTCTAATGTTCCCAGCTACCTCAGCTGGTGCTTTAATAACTGGTAGTTTCTCAATATTTAACCCTAAGTCCTTTAGTATGGGGTTACTCCACTCTAGTTTACCTCTCCTGATATCAGCTAGCCACGTTAAATGAGCCTCATCAGCGTTTATAACGGGGTTACCAGTTAACTTGTAGGCGATGAAGCCATTAACGTTCAGGAATTTCCAGGTTTTCTCATAAATTTCCGGCATATTCTTCTTTAACCAGATGATTTTAGATAAAGGATCTTTCCCCGTCCTACTCGGTGCTCCACCAGTGATTCTCAGGAATTTAATGAGCTTGAGTAAATTATACCCGCTGACCTTCGGGAAACCTGTGAATAGTTCGCGTGGTTCACCAGCTGATCTAACATCGAGCCATGTCAATATATTATATAGTGCTTCTCCATCTCTGCTAACTGGAACTACTCCTAGCATTTGGGCATCCATTGAGACACCAATAACCTCGCTCGGGTTAACTCTCGTTGAATTAAGTAGGTTATTTATGGTGACTGTGATTCTCTCGAAGAGCTCATACGGGTCTTGTTCAGCCCAACCCGTCTTAGGGTAAATTACTCTCAGAGGCTGAATGAATTTACCCACTATCTCAGCATTCTCGACTCTTAGTAGAATGCTTTTAACCGAGCTTGTTCCAATATCTAAAGCTATTAGAAAAGTCAATTGAAGACACCATGGGGGTCTCGCAACGAGTAAATAAAAAACACTATAATCCAAGCATTACTGCGAGAGCACCTTTCTTATATGCTTCTAAAGCAGCTCTTAGCTCAGCTGCTTCCTTAGCGTACTCTTCGATGGGAATATTCTTCAATGCCGCTTCTATTGCTTGTCTCAATGCTTTAGCTCCAGCTCTACTTCCCAATGGATGCGCGTGTACTGCTCCACCAGCAGCTATTCCTATGTCTACTCCTAAATCACTTATGAGCTTTGGTACCTCGAGCACAGTGTTACCACCTGATGGGCATGGAAGAGTCTGCTTCAACCCGCTCATAGGGGCCCTCAAGTACTTTGCAACCCTAATATACTTCTCCTTAGTGAATGTTGGGACTTTCCCATAGGGTCCAGGATATATGACCATGTCTGCTCCAGCTAATCTAACGAGTTTACCGCAGACTAGGATTGATGAAATACCTGAGATAGGTGATACATATGACATGGCTACGTAGTCCGGTGTGTGAGCTAATATGGGTAGATTTATGCTCGGGTCTTCTGCTAGTTGTTTAAATGCCCCTAAACCAACTGAGTAAGCGTTGACCATTAAAGCGTTTCCTCCGAGTTGTTTAACTCTCTCAGCTAGTTCAAACAATTTCGGGGGATCACTAGTTATGTTAACAGTGTATAGTTTCCTCTCACCGGTTTCCTGTGCGGCTTTATCAAGCATTTCCATGAATTTAACAACTCTCTCCTCAACACTGTTGAAGCTTTGATTTGCCAGTAACTCATCGTCTTTAATCACGTCTACGCCTCCAACCCAGGCTTCGTAAGCTAACTTAGCTCCCGTATCAGCTGGGTAGTATATACATGGTTTAATCATTGCAACAATTAGTGGTCTATCAGGGATACTCATTAAACTCCTCAACCCGTCTACTCCGAATTTTGGACCCTTAAACATCTTGAGGAAACTGGGAGGCATCCATATATCTACGAGTTTTATTCTCCCAAAAGCCATTATGTTGCCTGTAATAGCTGAGAACATTGTGGATAAATCATTCTCGAAGTTAACCCATGGGAAACCTATAGATATGAAGAATCTTCTAAAACCCTCTTTAGGTGTTTCAGTCTCATAATCCGGCATCTCATATAAACCAAGGACTTTTCCTCCAAGCTTTTTCCTCATCTCAGTTGTCTCAGCGGGTGTCCTAATCCATGTACCCGTGGTTTGCTCGGCGGCGAAGGCTCTTGCAACCATGTCCGGTGGGAACCCAGCGGGTACTTCAACAATGTAGTGTGCTATAAGGTACTTGTCAACATCTATTGTCTCATAGAGGACGTCTAGGAGGTCTTCATAATCTATTCTAGGAGGCTTCAAGTTACCACCGAGAATTATTTAATCAGGAGATTTAATAAAAATTTGTAATGTTAAATCTATATATTAATTGCTTGAATAAGAAATAAGTGGTGTATAAAATTGTCCGTACCACCCATGATTCTAAGGAGACTATATGTTAAGAAAAGCTTGAAGAACACTGATAACGGCTTCGAATTCGCGTTGAAGAACATTCTCGCAGATGCAACAATCGTTAAACCATTGGAGATAAGTGTTGACGATAACCCTATACCAGTAGATAAAGTAGTTTTGATCACTGATTCTAAAACTATTTCAAATAAAGATGTCTCTGAGTCGAACCCTGTGGAGTTCTCACTGAACACCACGGTAACAGTGAGAATTGATGGGAAAAGACTAGATCAAGGCGAACATAAGCTACTCATAACGGGGGTCACTAAGGAGTATGGTAGAATAAAGTTCGATGTTAAAGATAGAGTAGAGTAATATAATCCCCATAGCATAATCAATAATTTTTCTTCTCCAGATACCAAGTTCACTCTTCACTCCTTTGAACAAGCTCAATAATAACTGGGAGAGTTGACCACGATTATTAGAAAAATCGTGTACAGTGAACATAGGATTGAATCATGTGGAGCGAAGCTTGAGATAATGCATTAATTAAGATTAAAGAACAACATATGCTATGTGAAAATAGGGGTTGCTACGTGAGCGGAGTGAATACTGAGATCACCGATAGGTTAAAGGAATTAATTGAGGATGCGGTGGAAGAGTATAATAAGTATAGATCACCTGAAGCTAACGCTAAAATAGTAAGAATAGAGAAGCATTGTTTCCAAGTAGATTTCACTGGGTCTTTTTGCAGAACATGTGGTTTCTACGACTACTTCGACGATTTAAGAATAATACTGGAGAACAAGGGTTTAAGAACAAGGATTACGGAGATAGAAGAGAAAGATGATGGTGCACTAGTGACATTCACTATTGTATAGTTATGTAGATCGTAGTACACGGTAAGAGCATCTCTTAGTTCAAGTATTCAATAATCTATCAAAGACCTCACCCGTTGTAAATGCTTAGCGAAAAGCTACAGTGCATTATTAATTGAAAACATTAATATTTCACCCATGGGACATATTAAGTGCTGGAGGAGACTTTAATGAGCTTAGTTATAAGACATGGTAGAGTCGTTTCCTCAACCAGAGTTATTGAGGACGCTTACATTCTAATTGAGAACGGCGTAATAGTAGAAGTTGACAGAGAACCTTTCACGGGGCTCTCAAGCACGGTGATAAACGCTGAGGGCCTCATAGTTATGCCTGGTTTCATAGATACACATACACATGGTATCAAAGGCTTAGATGCAACTGTTAATAGAGAACCCGGTAAAATCCTTGAAATGGCGAAACATTACTCCCGGCACGGGGTCACAGGGTTTTTACCTACCACGGTTACTGCTCCATTTGAAGAGCTAGCTGAAGCATGTGGAGCCGTTAGAGAAGCTATGAGTGAATGGAGGAGCGATAATGGTGCGAGAATACTAGGAATACACCTCGAAGGCCCCTACCTGAATCCTGAAGCAGCTGGAGCTCAAAATAAGGCTTACATTCATCCTCCGAACATAGAGGAGTTTAAAAAACTAGTGGAAGCTTCAGGTAACACCATTAAACAAGTGACTATTGCTCCCGAATTGGAAGGTGCAGGTGAATTTATCACTTTCGCTAGAAGCATGGGTATAGTTGTTAGTGCTGGGCATACACATGCCTCATATGAAGAAGGTTTAAGAAGCATTGAAATAGGTGTATCTAAGGCTACTCACTTGTTTAATGGTATGACGAGATTTCAGCACAGAGAACCAGGCATAGTACTGGCTCTGTTACAATCACCTAGTGTTTACTTGGAGATTATAGTGGACTTCGTTCACCTTCACCCAGCGGTTGTGAAAATGGTTATTGACTATGCTTCACCGAGAAGAGTAGTATTGATAACGGATTCAATAGCAGCAACAGATATGCCGGATGGTGAATATGAATTAGGTGGATTAAAAGTCATTGTTAAGCAAGGTATCTGCAGACTCGCGGACACTGGTGGATTAGCGGGCAGTACTTTAACCATGGATAAAGCCGTTAAAAACATAAGTAGACTTGGTTACGAATTCAAAGACATAGTATTGATGGCTTCTAAAGCACCCGCTGAAAGCATAAGGCTATATAACCTTGGAGATATTAGAGTTGGGTATCAAGCTGACTTTGTTTTAGTTGACGACGATATGACTGTTGTAAAAACGATGATAAATGGTGATATAGTATTCGAAAAGTAAGATGCCATATAGAGAACATTTCTTCTGCATGGTTCTTGAAGGATTTATATGCTACTGAGTAAGAATGATTGATCTGCAAAGTTTTTAATTTTTTCGGTTCATAACTGTTAAATTGGTGGGTTCATGAATTCAAAAGCATATGAATACTTCACTAGCAACGTTCTAAATATATTAAATAGAGTGGTTAATGAAGAACGCGATAATATTGAGAAAGCATCCGATCTCATGGCTAAAACAATTGAAAATGATTGCTTCATATATGTTTTCGGAACAGGGCATTCGATGATGATGGCTCTTGAAATGTTTTATAGAGCAGGAGGACTTGTCCGCGTCTACCCTATATTAGACTTGTCTATTTCAGGTTTTAACGGGGCTCTGAAAAGTACAATGCTTGAACGCGTGTCTGGTTATGCTGACGCCTTGCTTAAGTCTCTGCAACCTAAACAAGGTTCCACCATAATAATAGTATCTAATTCGGGAAAGAACGCTGTTCCTGTGGAGATGGCTATAACTGCGAGAAAAATTGGATTAAGCGTTATAGGGTTAACATCACTCGAGTTCTCGAAAAAAGTGCCACCAGAGAATCCTATGGGTAAAAAACTCTACGAGGTCGTTGATGTATTGATCGATAACAAGGTTCCGGAAGGAGATGCCATATACGAGTTGAGATCCCTTGGAATAAAGATAGCTCCAGTATCAACGATCATTAATTCCTTTATACTGCAGCTTCTCAATATTAGAACAGTTGAGAAATTACTTGAGAAAGGATTAAAACCCGAAATATGGATCAGCGCTAACATCCCCGGCGGGATAGAGAAAAACCAAGAATACGTTAGGAAATACATTGATATAATTAAGCCTCTATAATGTACAGTTAAAATAAAGAAAAGGTAAAGTACATGGAAAACGAGGAACTGAATTTACTCGAAGCACTGGACAATAGGACTCTCGTGACAGGGTCTGTGAAGGATTGGATTGAAGCCATTAGATTAGCTGGTGGTTTACTTGCGATAGATCGTGTAGTTGAAGATAAATATATCGAAGCCATGGTTAACGTGACACGTGAATTGGATCCTTACGCCGTAATAGCTCCTAGAATTGCAATGCCCCATGCTAGACCTGAGGATAGTGCACACAGTGTAGGTCTCAGTACTCTAGTAATAAAGAAAGAAGTGAATTTTGGTTCACCGAATGACCTGGTTAACGTTGTAATAGGGTTTGCAGCTGTAGATAAACCAAGTCATTTAAAGATGTTAAAAGAATTAGCAAGCTTACTAAGTATACCGAGCTTCATAGAAGAATTAACAAGTGTTAGGTACTCGTTTGAAATAAAAGAGATCATAAGAAAATACTTTAATGGAGTAAAAAGAAACATTACAGAGTAAGGGTTAAGAGCGTGATATAATGGATAACAGTATCATTGAATATTCCAACTCAACTCAAATGAGAGAAGTCGAAGAAATACCGAGAATCATTACATCATTAATTCACAAATACGATGAAATCGAGAAAGTCGCTGAGAACGCGTTATCAGAGAACATGCCTGATAGCATACTGTATGTCGGCTGTGGGAGTAGCTACTATGCGGCCCTTAAGAGCGTTTACCCGTTTCTAACAGAGTTGAGTACTATTAAAGCATTGGCTTTGCCTGGATCGGAGGCATTGTTCTTAATGGAAAATGGGGGATTTAAGCAGAGTTCCAGGCGAAAAGGGTTAATTGTATTATTCTCAAGGTCTGGTGAAACCGGGGAAATCGTGTCAATCGTTGAAAAAGCTAGGAAACTGCATCTCAAAACAATGGGGTTTACTTGTAGTGAGGGGAGTTTTCTCGAGAAGAACGTTGATTACGCAGTAGTGTTTAGGGATTGCTACGAGAAAAGCACTTATATGACTAAGTCTTTTATAGCGTTAACTCTAATGGGTATCATAAGTTCATTGGTAATACTGGACAGGATCGGTGTATATAGAGGCACTAATATTAAAGAGGAGCTGAGGGAACTAGTTGCAGCTACTGAGAGCGTAGTTAGAAATAAGGATAAAATCCGTTCACTAGCTGAATCAACGATCAACAGAGAACTATTCGTTATACTCGCTCCGCGTGATTTATACCCCATTGCACTCGAGGCTGCGTTAAAGTTCACAGAGATATCTTACACTTACTCCTACGCGATGCATGCACTGGAGTTTAGGCATGGCCCCATCGCGCTCCTCGAAAAAAGGGATAGAGTACAAGTAATAGTGCTCTCATCTCCGAATGACGCTTCATTCCCATATGTTACCAAGTTGGTCAACGAACTAAGTGATCAAGGATTCAATGTACTACATTTCTCAAGTATTGATAATGCTGATTACAAGTTAGACTTAAAGAAGAAGACTCATATACTAAGCTCAGCTTTCATTCTACCATTCTACTATTTCTCAATATATAGAGCGCTAATACTTGGATTTAACCCAGATTATCCAAGACATATAAGTAAAGTAATAAGGACCATATAGATTGTGACGAAGCGAAGCATGATATATTTAACAGCTTTTTCCTTAGCTCTAAGTGTAATATATCATCTCTAATTAACTCAGCGACTAAAGTTTTTTAGCTATCCCAGAGAATTTAAAACCGGGGAGATTATGAAGGCTCTTTCGAGAATAGAAGCTATCCTAATCGTACTATTAGTTGTTGTGAGTATTATAGCTGTGTATGGGTGGATAAAGCCTACTCCGAGTGCGCCGACTACTCCTACACCTACTGAAGCAGAAAAATTGTACTATGTCCCAATACTTAATAAGTGGATGACCTATAGTGAGCTAGTTAATGAGATAAGGAAAGAAGGAAAAATAACAATAGCTGACTGGACGTATGGAGGACTCGTTGAGACCTATCATGTACCAGCGTTTAAGGACTACGTTAAGAAGAAGTATGGTGTAGAGATAGAGGTTTCATGGGTTGGAACCCAGGAGCCCGAAGTAATAGCTTCAACGGTATTAATGTCTATTTCAACTGGGGCAGCATCACCATACGATGTAGTAGCTATTGAGGCCCCGTATTTCTTTAGGGCGTTGAAAGCGGGTGCAATTGCGCCAGCCGTATATTTAGGTAACCCGCTCATGAGGAACTTGGAGTACATTAACTCATTCTTCCTCCAGTATCAACCCTACGGTGTAATATTTCAAGCTATCGATACCGCGGGCCTATTAGTGAATACTGAGAAAGCAGGCTGGGTAAAGGATTATAGGGACCTAGCTGACCCGAGATTGAAGGGGCATGTATTACTACCTACACCGGGGACTGTTCACTTCGCGAACTTCTTAGTGAACCTTGCTCTAGCAATGGGTAAAGACTATAAGAATCCCAGTGATATGGAGGAGGTAATAAAGTTCGCTGCTGAGAAAATACACCAGAACACGTTGAGATACACTGTATCTGAAGCAGAGATCATGGAGCTACTTGAGAGAGGTGAAGCATGGGTTGTTGCGTGGTGGTGGTATTTAGCCCCTGTGGAAGCTGTTAAAGGCTACCCGATTTCCAGAGTAGCTCAACCACAGGGAAGCGTGTTCACGCCTGGGATTGCGTGGATACCTAAGAATGCTCAACACCCAGTTCTCGCACAAATATTCATTGATTTCCTTATGAGCGTTGATTTCTGGTTTGCTCTAGATTACCCGCAATATAGAGAGTCCAAGGAGGACTTCTTAATGTTGCACCAGAACTTGTTAAATGACACTAACTTCGAACTACTACCTGATTGGATAAAACCAATGTATGCGAGCATATACCCGTACCCACTAGACAAAATGAAGGAATGGTACATTATACCTGACTACAGCTACATTGAGGCCCACACAGAGGAGTGGTCTAGTGAATATAATCGCCTAGCTGGAATCGGGTAGTGATGAAAACTATTTTTTACATTTTTTTTCTAGAATAAATTAACGCCCTAGGGAGTGGTGGTTTTGTTTTGGAGAAACTTTTGAAGACTTCATATATACTGCTGATAATACCAACTATTGTTTACCTAGTACTTTTCTGGCTTATACCCTTAGTAAACATTATATTGATGAGTTTTACTCGTGGAGAATCATTCATACTTGGGCAACCAGAATACGTGGGTCCTCAAAACTACATTGTTGTTGTAAGGGACTATGCGTCAACTATTAGGAACACCATTATATTTCCACTATCAGCAGCAGTCTTGGATTTCATCTTGGGTTATCCTTTAGCTTACCTGCTGGTTCGAAGAAAAGTACTGTTCCGAAATATTCTGAGAGCTTCATTGATATTCCCATATTTCGGTGACATATACGTGTCGTATGGATTATGGAACATGTTTCTACCTGGAGGCCCATTTGATTTATTCTTCAACATTACTGGTTTATCATATAGGCAAGTATTGTACACGCCTTACGCGGTTATACTTGGTTTCTCCATATTCACGCTCCCATTCATGGTTCTCTATACAGCTTCATCTCTGAGCGAGATAGACCCCGCGATGGAGGAAGCAGCATACACTCTTGGGGCTAGTCCGCTTAGAGCTTTCTACCAAGTCATATTACCACTTTCAGCTCCCGGCGCTGTAGCAGGGTTCATCGCGTGCTTTGGATGGAATCTCGGGGGTTTCCTAATACCCCTCCTTCTAGGAGGCGTGGAAGCAAGTGATGTTATGACTGTGAAAATAGTTTACTTAACTCTGCAGCTTCACAATTATGGG
The DNA here is from genome assembly GCA_023269825.1 of Desulfurococcaceae archaeon. GTDB lineage: Archaea > Thermoproteota > Thermoprotei_A > Sulfolobales > Desulfurococcaceae > UBA285. The sequence goes on along the minus strand of JAGDWI010000001.1, from coordinate 442,811 downwards.
TTAGCGGCAACTCTAGCTACAGTGTTGATGTTGATGACCATAGTTTCAACCTACCTCACGTTTAAGATTACTAGAGTTGCGGGGTGATAGTGTGCATCGTAACTATGTTCAGATGCTGATAAAGTACCTTTACATTGTTCTAGTAGTATTCTTTATTCTATCTCCATTCATATTCATACTCTATAGGTCGTTCACTTATAGAACATACTGGGGCATAGAGTTCGTGGGGTTAAAGTTCTACAGCGAGATCCCGTCAGCTTACTGGAGAGCGCTCGTTAACAGCCTCATAGTGGGCCTACTGGTTTCACTAATAGATTTCACCATTGCGTTCCCAGCGGCGTTCATACTTGCGAGGTATGAATTCAAGTATAAGAGGATACTTACAGCACTCTTAGTTGCACCAATGTTTACGCCCGACGTGGTAGCTGGAGTGGGATTAGCTACTATATACATCAGGTACTATAAGCTATATGGTTCATTCGTAGGGACATTGCTTGGATTAGCTTCAACAAGTTACCCAATGATGCTACTTCCCTTATTCGCTTCTCTCAGAACACTTGACCCAATATACGAGGATGTCGCGAGAACGCTTGGAGCTAAACCCTACCAGGTTGTAACAAGAGTTGTTCTCCCCCTCATCGGTCCCGGTATTTTCAGTGGTTTTGTATTGACTTTTGTATGGTGTCTAAACAATTACCTACTACCACTGTTCATAACGGGTGGCGCCATAGATCTCCTCGCAGTTAAATTGTACTCGGATATTCGCTGGTGGGGATTACTTGGAAGAGTGGCTGCGGAGGCAAGCATACTTCAAATATTTACGTTCATAGTGGTCTTACTATACTTGAAGAGCATTGGTGAAAGGTACAAAGGCGGTTTCGCTCTATGAGCAATGGTTTAACAGGGGGGAGAGCACTAGCTATTGTAACAGTGCTTACGTTGATTTTATTATTTATTTACGTACTGTTCAACAACTCCATTGGTAAAGGCGCTCTCGAGGTTTTAGTATTATCTAACTCTACTTGCCTCAAGAACGGAGACTACGTTACCATAAGAGTAATTAACGTAGAGGAACTAAGTGATCTAAACATTGTTATTGAGCCATTAGAGATCTTCAAGGTAGTGGATGTGATATCCTTTAACAACAATGTCGAAGTAAAAGCACTTGTAGAGAACTCCGGGAACCTGAGTGGGTTTTTTGAAGGGAAAGTAGCATTAACTCGTAGAGGCTCCACAATATACTCGAAGCCTTTCTACTTTATTTTAACCAGGGATGAACCAGTAATAGAGACGGAGGGAATGATCATCAGGGTCTACGAGAACGATACTGTGCTTGTATGGCACTGGGAGATTGGTATACCGTATAAAACTAATAGTAAATTGTTCATTGCACCGGCATTAACTAACTTCACGTTACTTAGCAGTTATTTGGAGTACGAAGTCTACGTTGGTAAAGTGATGTATCGTGATGGTGCATGGTGGCCTCTCAGAGGGTTTGGAGCCTGGGTAATCAATAGGACTTTAAGCGACATCATTAATATTAGAGCAGAGAACGATGTTGTTTTAGTGAATGTGACCACTATTCCAGATGAAGCAAATGGTGTTACAATAGCATATAATGGTGGCGTTAAATCTACACAATGCATTCAGAGTTCCTGCATCATTAAGCTATACATGGGTTTCAACAATAAGCCGTACTTCTATATAATCATACCCGATAAGTATGATCTAACATCGTTAAAGGTCCACGGGGAGGAGTTGAATTTATCTAACTGCATATACGCTCCTCGGGGATTCAAGTGCTACGTTGCAAGAAGCGAGGAAGCTGTTTTAAGCTCTTATGAGCTGCAATTAGAGTTTAAAGGAGCAGTGAGGTCATGAGTGCTTAAAGGCCACTGATTTATGGATCAACACGTAGACTTTATCGCCTTCATTCATGCTCAAGTATTTATATCTATCTTCTCCGTAAACATCTGCTTTCACTGGTTCTTCTAAGTTATCAATAACTATTTCAAGCCTGAGATATGGTCCTATGAAGATCTTCTTTAGTAGTTTTCCCTCGAGAACGTTTACATAGCGGTTCTCTTTTTTAACAATGTTTTCATCTACTTGTTTACTAACCTTAATGTCTTCGGGTTTTATTCCAATGAATACATTGTCTCCGATATTTATGTCTCCTCTCATGGGAACAAATAATTCTACATCGCCAGCGAGTACTTTGGCAACGTGTTCATCTCTATTTATCTCAATTACTTTCCCCTTCAGGAAATTAGTGTTTCCAACGAACTCAGCGATAAAAGGCGACTTGGGGTTCTCGTAGAGCTCAACTGGTGTTCCTCCTTGTTCTATGACGCCTTTATTTATGACATATATGTAGTCAGCTATCGCGAAGGCCTCGCTTTGATCATGAGTGACATATAGAGCGGTTTTTCCCGTTTCCTTAACAATTCGTCTTATCTCGAACTTAAGTGATTCCCTGAGCTTAGCATCTAAGTGTCCTAGTGGTTCATCAAATAATAAGACGGAGGGATCGATGATCAGCGCTCTAGCTATGGCTACTCGTTGTGCTTCTCCACCGCTTAACTCTCGTGGTTTCCTCTTCTCATAGCCATCTAGTCTCACTAATCTAAGGAGATCTTTGACTTTTCTATCGATTTCGTCTTTAGGCATTTTCCTCAGTTTCGCCCCGAACGCTATGTTATCGTACACAGAGAGATGCGGGAACAGTGATATGCTCTGGAAAACCATTCCAACATTTCTCCTCCAGGCCGGGAGATCCGTTACATCGACGTCATCAAAGTACACTCTTCCCTGGTCTGGTGGTAGAAGCCCAGCTATTATTCTCAGAAGAGTAGACTTCCCTGAGCCACTGGGACCTAGGATACATACTAGGGCCCCGTCTTCTGCAACCATATTTACTTCTCTAAGTGCATAGGTGTCACCGTACTTCTTCGAAACGTTTTCCACGAGGACTTTAACCATTGAAATCCCCCATGTATATTCTTCACGCGTTACTTTAAAACTTTTAAATACGAAACCATTGGGAGATAATTAATTGGGGGAATTTAATGAGAGCCTTACTCGTGGAGGGTGGTAAAACAAAGACTCTCAGCATGTTGGTTGACGATGAGGGTAATCTACTGGGTTACTCAATTGGGGGCTCATCTGGCTGGACTACTGTAGGGTTCGATAAAGCGTTCTCAAATCTATCGTCATCAATAATGAGCGCTATAAGAAAAGCTGGTTTAACAACGCGTGACATAGATGTTGCTATACTTGGTTTACCGGACATGGATACAGAGAACGCTAAGATGTACTTCGCCGGGAGGTTTAAGGAGTGGGGTGTTTTCAGAGTTGAACCGCTTATTATACCTGACTTCGTGACAGCATACTACGCGGTTACTTTGGGTGATCCAGGTGTAGCTGTAATAGCTGGCACTGGCTCAATTGCTTATGGTAGAAACTCAAGGAGAGTTGACGCTAGAGCTGGTGGCTGGGGGTGGTTCGGCGACGATGAGGGCAGCGCAATATGGATCGCGATGAGAGCCATAGATGCATCTGGTAGGTTTTTCGATGGTAGAGGACCATATACCTTGATTGCTCAGAAAATACTCGATTTCTTTAAAGTAAAAGATCCTCTCCAATTAATTGACGTTGTTTACTCATTGATTAAAGAGGATATAGGTGAACTAGGTAAATTAGCTGTGCTGGTTGATGAAGCAGCTGAGGAGGGAGACCAGCTGGCTACTGAGATACTTCGAGGTGGTGGCAGAGAACTCGCCTTAATGGCGAAAGCTGTTTATGAGAAACTACGTGTCAACAATGAAGAATTCATCGTCGGAGGCGTTGGCAGCGTGTTCTCGTCGAGAACCCTGAGGGAGAGCTTCATGGATAATGTGAGAAACTATATTCCAAGCGCTAGATTAGTTGAACCACTGGTAAGATACATGCCGGTGAAGGGACTCGTAGCGATACTAGTTGAGAAAACTAGTTTACCTAGGAGCTATGTAGATTACATAGTTAAAAACATACGTGAGGTAATTCAATTACACGAATAAAACATACTATGCGTTATTAAAACTAATCAGCAATGTACGTGTTTAAATTAATTAACCCTAAATCCGCTATGTATTTCCTAATAACGTCACATAGTCTACTAATTAAGTATTGCTCAATGTTTACACCAGTATTTGCTGAGATTTTATTCAGGAAATCTCCTGCTCTAGTACTGGACCATATGTACCTGGAAGCTAAGCCTAGTTTATACTCCTCTACTTCAGATACTTTTCTCCCAACATACTTGGATAACTTATCGCTCACCGCGATGAGGTTATTTAGTTCCTGTAAGAACTCCAATGCTTGTTTTTCCTCAATTTTTTCTCTAATAACGTCTTTGACAGCGGAGTACATTACGTGAGCGAACATTGGGCCAATATTTAATCCGCCTACATTGTGCTTGGTTAACTCAACTGTGTTCTCGAGGTAATCTCCGGAGTGTATTTTTAAGTACAAGTTGTGTTTTAACATTAGATCCGAGTATTTCTTAAGTACGACTGGGTCAACGATGTTGCCGGGTTTAACAACTGTTCCTACATTCGCTACTCCGAATACGATCCTCGTTGTATCGAATCCACGGGCTCTGAGACCAGATAATGTTCTCCCAGCGAACTCGTTGAGTAATTCAACTGGTTTATAACCCCATCTATCGCTTCCAATCTCGTACTCTAATCTAACCCCGTACTTCGATGCGAGTTCCTCGGAGTACAGTATTAAATCTATTGTTCTTCTCACTGCTTTATCGAGGTCAGCGTACCCGTTCTCGTTCTCCATGTCCACAGTGGTATCAATGTGTATCACGTTGAAACCTGCTTCTATGAATGCTTCCAGGGACTTCAAGAAATCATCAAGTGCTTGACTATAAGAGTAGTTTCTAGCAATGTGTTCATCTTTTAACCATGGGCCCCCGTGGTCGAGTTGCAGGATAATGGGGCCCTTGAAACCATGTTCACCGGCAACTTGTAGAACATGTGTTTTAAAACTAGAGGGGGTCCAACCAGTATACCCACCATCCCTATCTACTTGATTCAGTGACGCGTTAAAATATAGGGGTGCATTGAGTTCTTTAGCTGTTTTCACGTAGGCTGAAACAACGTGCTTAGATATTGGTGACAAGCAGAGTAGACAACTATTAAGTCCAAGTGAACCATGTATCTTATCTAGAATAAATCTAACACTCATGAAAACACCAATCATTACATGGTTTCCATGTAGTATAATACGTATTCCTAGTAAAAAATATGTAATCAGTATCTCGTGAAGACTCATTGAAGTTGGTTTGAGATAAGTGAGCGCTTAGTGAACAAATGGTTGACGCTCATAGGGGCCTCAATTAGTCTTAACGCCCCTTGTTCTCGCAAAGTATATTGTCTCTCTGCATCCATTACTATATGGTCTAATGTGATTGTAGTCTCTTGTGAAGACGAGGTCTTGGTTCAAGCACTTTAAAACTCTTCTACACACTGTTTCAGATATTAGTTTACAGGAGTACCTTGTATCTACTCTGAGTAGGAGTGATAGTTTGAGTATTGGGCACGGGTTAATTGACACTGTTACGAGCTCACTACTCGTTAACTCCTCAACTATGACGTGCTCTCTGCGTAGCCTCAGGAAATCATAGTAGAAGATCCTCAATACGTCCTCAGTGCTCTTAACACTATTCTTTCTGAGTAGACACCAGGTTAAACCATAAGCGTAGAATACTGCTAAACCAATGTATAGAATTAATTTAACCAGTATACTTGGCTTGGGGTTGAGTACTCTGCTTTTACTACTAGTGCTCAAAAGCAGGCCCCGTGTACACTAGTGTGTTAGGGGTTTAATTAACTAGGTGTGAAAAGTTGAGGAATATAGTTAAAAAACGTGGTTTACTATTCTTTATGGTTGCTCGAGATCTATTTTCTCCTCAGCCGTGGGAATAGTAGTAGAATTAAACCACCTATCACGAAGATTACTCCAATCACTAGTCTAATAGTGGAGTCTTGTCCCTGCGTAGTTGTTTCCAGTGTTGTTGACGGTGAAGTAATTGGTGTCTGAGTAGTGGTATGAGTTGTTGGCGTTGTGCGAGTTCCCTCTGTAGTTGCTGAGCTGGTTGTGGTTTGCGTCACGGTAGGTTTAGGTGTTGGACTCGTAGTCTGCGTGCTTACTTCATGGATGATTTTTAATGGATAGTAGTCTACGTTGTTTTCATCAATAACATATGGTTCATCGCATAATCCATCATTATTGTTGTCTCTGCAGGTATCACTGAAGTCTCCTCCTTTAGGGTTAGTCCAGTAGTTTCCACCAATGTAGCCTCCTCCAATGATGTTTCTTCCAGGTGTTTTAGCCATGCTCCAAGTGTTGCTTCCCCCATAGATTATGACATTACTATACGTGTTGTTGAAGAAGTTATTGTAGAATGTGTTCTTGGTCGCGGCGTCGAGTACTACTCCATAGTTGTTGCTTACAATAATACTGTCCACCACTGTATTGTAGCCTGAGTTCTTAATGTATAATCCATAGTTATTATTGCTCAGCGTTGTGTTCACTACGTTAAGGTAGTACGTGGAGTCAAGTAAGTTTATTCCAGCGTTTTTATTATTGCTTACAGTGGTGTTTACTATGGTGTTGTAGCTTGAGTAAACGTTATAGCTCGTGAGACCAAGTTGTATGCCGTCTGCTTCATTGTTGATTATTAAACTATTAGTGATCGTGTTGTTTTTCGAGCTATTGAGCTGTACTCCGTACTCATTGTTGCTAGCTGTGATGTATGCTAAGGTATTGTGGTTTGATTCTACGAGCTGAATCCCGATCATGTTGTTTAACACGTTGACACTTACTAATGTGTTATCGCTTGATCCTCCATTCAACCTTACTCCTATATCATATCCACTTATCGTGATGTTTCCAACTGTTACGTTAACAGCTTTAATGAGTAAACCGAATCCCCCTTCACCGTTTAAACTAAAACCTTTACCATCTAAAACCACGTTGTTAGCGAAGATACCTATGCATCTCTCTTTACCCTCCTCTACGCCCGTGATATTTGATGAGAGGTAGTAGTAACCCGGGGTAGTTATATCCATGCATTTGACCACGGTTCCCTGGGAACTAGCAGTGTTCACCGTGTTCATTGAGGCGGTTGCTAACACTACCATTAACGCGAGTATGCTTGGGACAAGAATGTACTTATTCATGGTATTCTCTCGCACACGGGCATGTATACATATGGTTCATACTACTTTTATACTTAGGCATCACCGTTACCCCTATTACGTTGAGTAGGCGGAGGATTAATAGCCTCAACCCTCTGGTCTTCAAGTTAGTACGAGGAGAGTAGTTACTGTGAACGCGAGTATGCTTGCTGGTAGAATATACTTGTATACTCGAGGTAACTCCGCCTGGAAGTACTTCGCTGATAGCACTAAGCATGCGTGTGCTGGTGAGAGCATTGTTCCAATGTATCCTCCAAGGAAGCCTAGAGCGACGTAGTCTGGGTGAGTTAGCATTATTTCACGTAGTACTGGGAACCCGAGTGCTACGAAAGTGAATTCGAAGCCTGTTGCAAGCGTTATTGAGAAAGGTATGAGTATTACTGCTAGTAGTTCACGCGTCTTCAATATATCAGCTAGAGTCTTAGCGAGCCCGGTTTCTTCAATGGATTTACCGTACATTAGTGAAACCGTTATGAGGATTATTAGTGAGGGGTCTAAGGCGTGTTTAAGTGACTTAATTAAGGTTTCCTTGCTGGCTTTATACAGTATTATCGTTAGCGCTGTAACTAGTATGAGTGCTAGGTATAATGGTATGTTGAATACTAGTGTTAAGACAGCTAGGAGTATGAATGGCCATAAGTGAATTAAACCCTTTAAGCCACTTGTTTTATTTCTCCATTTACTCTTACCCCGCTTGATCACGTAGTAGGCTATGAGGCCGGAGGCTATGGAGGAGAATATTATGGGCCAGTTTCTAGCAGCTAACTCCGAGTAACTTAAACCAAGTATAGCTGAAGCAAGTATGATGTTCTGGTATAGTGGCCAAACACTGCTCCAGATGTGTCTAAACCAGTAGTTTAGGAAAGTTTTCTCGTAGCTGTTAAACCCTATCTTAGTGTAGATTGGGTTAATCATTGTAGCTGATATGTAGGCTCCAGCGGGCATTGGCAGTAAGCCTATGATGGCTGGTACAGTTATAGATGCGAACCCTGAACCAATGTGCTCCAGGGAATCCACGAGTTCACGTGATGCCTTTGTCTCCTGGTAGATGTTAGCTAGGAACATTGCTAGTACGAGGGAGGAAACAGTGTTGAGTAAAGTGTAGTTCATTGAATCAACTAATACGTTGACGACGTTTAATCCTAGTAGTGGAATAGAGTATAGAGTGAAAGACAGAGTTATAGCTAGAGCTACGTTAAACCCCCTTAAAACCAGCGCGATGACAACTAGTACGCTTAGAGCAAACAAGTACACTGGTGTAAGCGCTTGCAAAGCAATCACGTCAATGCACACTAATTAAAAATTAATAGGGAATAAAAACTCATTAAATACTGTTTTCAACGTTACGGCAGGGGGCAAAGTAGAATCTATTCCTCCACGGGAACACGATTACCCACGACTTCAAAGTATTCAACCAGCAGCGTTTTATACTTGAAACACAGTGTATTAATAACTGGAGAGCTAAATATGCCAGCTAAATTTTACGGTGTTATAACTCCCTTCGTTACACCATTTAAAGAGGACTACTCCATTGACGTTGAAGGAGTAAAGTGGCTTGCAAGACACCAAGTTGAGAAAGGAGTTCACGGTATTTTCCCAAACAGCACTACGGGGGAATTCGTGCACTTATCTAGGGATGAAGCTATTCTAGTTACACGAACTGTTCTAGAAGAAGTAGGAGGCAAGCTATGGGTTTTACCAGGTATAACCGCCAACTACGTGGAGGACTCAGTAGCTCTAGGTAAGGTTTTCCGCGACATGGAGGTTAACGGGGTTGTGGTTGCGCCCCCATACTACTTCAAGATCCCGGTTGATAACTTGAAACTACACTTCTCAATAATACTTGAAAAAGTGGATTTACCAGTCATAATTTACAATATTCCCGCGACAACGGGGATTAATATACCCATAAGCCTCTACCTGGAACTACTTGAAGAGCACAGCAACTTAGCTGGAGTGAAAGTAACAAGCGAGAACTTCACGTATCTCAGGAATTTAATACAAGTTGTTAAGAGCACGAGGAAGGATTTCGCTGTCTTAACTGGACTAGATGAATTGCTACTACCGCTGCTAATGATGAATGGTGATGGAGGTATAATGGGCCTCGCGAACATTGCTCCGCAGATACATAGAGCAATATATGATTCATACATTGCAGGTGATTACGAGAGAGCTATTATGGAATGGCGTAAACTCCTGAAACTTGTGAGAGTATACGACTACGCTTCATCAGCTCCCACAGCGATAAAGACTTTACTAAAGGTACTTAATGCACCTGTTAAACCCTACCCAAGGCCTCCGCTAACATTGGAGAAGAGTGAGGTGGAAGAGAAGATCAGGGGGGTTGTTGAAGAATTAAATCTCACTTTGTGATCTTACTCGAATGCCTCGCATTGATCCATGGTCTCTAAGCATTGCTAATTGATCACCAGGTAGACAATTACATAACACGAGTGGTGACCAGGCAACTATAATGATGAATCATCAGAGTTTAAGGTGCATAACTCTTAGTAACATACCGGGAAGTGTAGGGTAAGTTGACGGAGTTGAAGTCGAATTATTGGAGTTCAAGGATAGTGTTGAAACAGTGGAGAATGCTTCAATGCTCAGCGGTTACTCATTGAAAGCTATTGTTAAAACACTTCATCTAAGAGTGAAATGGTGATTACTTGTTGCAGTTGTGAGAGGTGATAGGAGAATTGACTATGATAAAGCAACCTGTGTTCTAGGGAGAAGAGTTCAGTTAGCTAACTAAGCGAGGTTAGAACAGTTCCTGGAATCGATGTAGGTGCAGTAACTCCTATTGCTCCGCGAATAAGAGAGCTACCTGTGGTCTTTGAGCCCCCGGTACTATAGCAAGTTACGTGATTTGCAGGGGGGATCACTTTTAAACTATGTGGAGTTCAAGTAGAATATCATGGTATATATGTGGAAAATAACTCTCTTCAAGTGATGTTAAAGCAGGGGTTCACATATTAATGCTCATTGAGAAACCATTGGTTTCAACGCTGCTCATATAACTCGGTTTCTCCTCGCTCATATTCATCTTGAATATGTTCCGTAAATGTAACCATACGCTAATACATGGTTCTTGATTCTTGCGAGCACGTTCTCAGGTGACAGGCCTGGAGGCCATGTACCTGTATCCATGTCTACTGCTATTGCTAGGAAAACGTATCTATGTGGTTTATCTCCTGGAGGTGGACACGGCCCACTGTACCCTATGAACCCGTAACTATTACTACCCTGCAGTAGAGTGGTGTTTTCCGATGATCCCTCCGGTAGCACTACTCTGCTACCTTTCAAACCGTAGACAACCCAATGGTAGAATAACCCGCTCGGTGCATCCGGATCATAAATTAATAGTATAATGCTCTCAGTGTTCGCCGGTGTGTTCTCAACGATTATACTTGGAGAGTAGTTATCTCCACCGCAGTACGCATACTTTGAGGGTATTGGTGAAGCATTCATGAATGACTCACTGTGAACAATGAGTGTTCCAGGAGCATTGTCAATAGTGCTTAAAACTGGTTCAGGGATTAGTGGTGAACTGCTCCGTGTGCTTCTCTGAGTATAGTAGAACACGGTGACCGCGGCTGAAACCAGTATAACTACAAGTGTAATTGTAATTATCAATGAGAATTTTAGACGCTCAGTAACCCCCTCATAGATTAATATAAACTTAAACCAGGTGTTAATATTGTGCTCTCATAGTGTTTGCAATAAATTCTCACGTGGATTACTCATAGTCCTGAACCTATATAATCTCTTCCCATGGATGATATTTTGGTATAAGTAATTGTGCAGTATTTCACAGTTGCTCGCATAGTTATACCCGAGCCCGTTGAGCTGTGAGTACGCGGGGATGAGGTGTAATGAGTAGAGATAAGTTAGAGGAGTTGAAGAAGCATGTTTATAGCCAGGTTACTAGAACTATACCTGGTTTTCTGAGTTTCCTAGGGGTTTTATGTAGAGTTAGGTACGGGGTTGACCCGGTTTCACTTCTCTTTAGTTCACCGAGTAATCTCTACGCGGTGTTACTGATGCATTACTGCGGTGACGTGAACACTACGGATTACGCATTCACAATTGCATTCATAAACCCAATAGTAAACTACTTAAAGAAACCTGAATTAACCATGCTGTTGCTGGAACTAGTGAAGACTGGGAGAATCAAGGAGTTCCTAGATTTACTGGCTGAACACTTGTAACTATGGGGACTGAGAAGAGTTTATTTTTGGGATTATCGATCCTGGATTATTCATTGAGGGTGCTTGAACAGTGTCGAGTAGTGCGAGGATTTACGGGAACAGAGATGTATTGAAAGTGGTTGGCTTGATTCCAAAGAGTCATACTTACATGAGGCTGATTCTTGTTCTATGAGACCGGGGAATATTATTGCAGGAAGCCGCAGTAGCCGCGGTCGTGAAGGCATACATAAATATAACTACTCACTCAACTCGGAGAGCAGTAGAGTACACTTAATTAACACTAAGTAAAAATGAGAGGAATTCGGGAAACGCGGAGACACAGTTAATTGAAAGGGGTAGGAGTGAGGAGGAGATAATGGAAGAGTGGTGTAAAGTAACCGAGTAATCCATGGAGATGTGAAGCAGTTTACTTGCCGGGATACCGTGAGGAAACTATGAGTAATGTTAGAGCTCCTTGAAACAAGTGTTTTTATAGTTGAAAACCGTGGTTTGTTAACGTTCGGTGAGCTTATGATTAAGTAAGAGCAGTGTTCGCTGGCAACTATGTTGCCGTCTACTCTAACACTACTAGTATTACTGCATCTGGGTCTGTTTTCTCTAGTTTAAATGACACTATGTTTTTGCAATCGATTAATGGTATCTTGTTTAGCCCTGGCTTTAACTCGTATATGGTTTCATCTTGCTTACTTGGTGGTAGCCCGATGTCGTATTCTATGATTTCAACTCTGTTTTCTCTTGTTGCCTTGATCCTCAGCTCCGGGTTCCTGTAGCCTGTTAATGGTATGCCGCCGAACGCGCTGTCTCCAACTGCTCTCCCGCTGATCTTGAATACTATTGGTGGATTCCTCGCTGACAGCAACACGTGCTCTGGTATGGCCACTATGCTTCTCACACCTGTATCTACTGGTGATGCATCCAATCCACCCAGGTTCGGCTCCGTGTTTGCTCCGAGTAGTATTGCATCCTTCTTCTTAGTCATACTCGTGATTCTTGCTCCAAGCGCCATAATTATCCTAGCAGTTGGAGGCGTTATGTATACTAGGACGCTGGGGCCTGCTACCCAGCTATATGCTCTAAGCTTCTCCTGCTCTTCCCGCGTGTTCTTCGTTGGGTGTAGGTAGCTGTGAGTATAGGAGTTGAATACTGCGAGCAACCCGCCTGCTAACTCCAGCGCGTTACTTCTCGCTGGTGCATATGGGTTATTGGGGAAGTCGAGTAAACGTATGAAGCTCATTGAGTATATATCTGGCTCCAACGGGTTCCCAACTAGTACTCCTCCCCTGAAGAAGTGCCAGTACCTTGTGTAAGCTGATGCCGCGTAACCGCTTCCACGTTTCTCTACTCCATACCCGTCAACACTTATTTTACTCCAATCTTCAACCCTGTACTCCAGTATCCTCCTACTGTATGGATCCACGCACTGTACTCCATCGATGCCTCTATACCATACTGGCTGCATGTCGAAGCAAGGATACTCCTGGAACAACGCGCCCTTTAAACCAGGTGTTTGACTTACCTGCTCAGCTCTCCCAGTTCCCCTGTCAACTCTGTATACTCCAAGGTTTCTGTGGCCATCGCTCCTAGCGATCAATAGTTCATCGTTGACTCTATCGTAAACAATGCTTGATACTTCTCCAGCCCACTCGTACTCATGGTGCACGCTGTCAACCCATAAGAGTCTAACGTTGTCCTCGAGCACGTTGTACTCGTGGAGATGCGAGTACTTGTTCCTGAAGTCTATTTCACCGATGCAGCCCCTCTTACCCTTATAGACAGCTGGAGCGTGAACCCATCCACCGAAGTAGATGTACTCATCCACAGTCTCCACAGCGTTATAAGTGTCTCCACCTGAAGCAGGCCCCGGCCCCACGTGCTCGAACCTGTAGATTCTCTCGTATCCATCATCCCTAGCGAAGTGTGCTTCAGCCTCCATAGCCAGCGTGTAATATAGTACACTCTTATAGTAGGTTAACCCGAAGACTCCGCCACTACCCCACTCAGGCCCATACCTCTGCCGGTAAACCCAGTCCATACAACTCGCCATTAGTGCCCTCAGAGTATGCTAATCAATAGCGTGGAGGTAAAAAATGGTTTAGTCAACAATGCTTAAGCAAGGTGTTGTATTATGGGATAGTGTGCTGGATTCTAGACTGGTAGCCCAGTGCTGGGTGTTGGTTGTTGAACCGCACTATGCCTCCTAATACTGTTCCCGAGCGCTATGTAGAGCAGTATCCACGCGATGAAGCTGAGAACGGGTAGAAATATGCCGAGTATGAACAATATTCCAGCGGCTAAGTACAGTGAATCACCCTCCACCTCCCTTAGGTTAAAGGAGAGCATTATTAACCCAATGTACCCTATGAAGAGGAGGATGATCGCCGCAAACAGCACGATGATTCCTACGAGTATTATCAGTGTTACAGCGCCAACTAGGAGTAGTATCATGCCATAGTAGTACCCTATTCTCACCAAGTCCCTGGAAGTCTTGAAATCTGGGTTTACTTCCGCGAGCTTCTCTACTCCAGGCAGGAACTTACCGTATAATCCAATTAAGGCTAATACCGCTCCGATTATTAACACTAGTCCAAGCCCAATTAACAATACGCCAGCGTATAACCAGCCTGCGTGGCCTCTGCCAGCGATCATTACTGGTATAGAGGACATGATAATGGCTAATAATCCGCCGCCAGTGAATAGAGACGCTATGATCTGTAGTAGTACACCATCCCTCATCAACTTAAATGCCTCAATGTAGGATTCCCTGCTCGGTTGAAAGGGTCTTAGTGGCATCATTATTCAAACCCATGTAAAAATATAGTGGGGGAATATATTATCTACTTATACGCGCTGACCTTCTCTCCGCCATGAATGGCGAGGGTTCCTGCGAAGGCGGGGGGATTCGGGGTAAGCGAATACTACTCATTATTATAAGAGGTGCCTTATTAAATATTTCCCCACATACTAAGTTCGCTGACCCCTTCCTACTCTATGCTCTTTACATTATTACCAAACCCCCACTAATACGTACTCAGCTCACCATGATTGCCCAGAGAGCCGTGAGCAAGCACTCAGAGATCACGGGGAATTTATAGTAGCCTTCGTATTCATAACGCCGAGGAGTTCCACATATAGCTACTTATTTAATATTCTGCAGTGCTTTGGATAATCAAAGTGTTTTAGAGTGATTTTACTTATTGTTAGCGGCTTTGAGAGTAATAAATCCTTCACAATAAAGCAGGAGATCTACGTCTCGCTGAAGTGATCAAGCCATGGTTAATGCTTATTTATTATCAATGAGTAAGTATGATCGGGTGTTGTAGTTGGCGAACTACTGGATTATACCCGTCTCCGAGGAGAACTGGCTCGTCATCAAAGAGGTCAATTCGTTGTATCTCGAAGGCTAATCGTGGTAGAGGTGCGAGAATTCTTCGAGGTAGGCGGCATAACTTTACACGACTATGAAGAGCCCTGTTGGGCCTTTAGATATGCGGGAACCTCGCAAGACGGATTGACCTAATTTAGTTCGTGCATTGTGTATAGCGGTTTCCTCGCATTAACAGACTTCTAAGAGCCATTTCACCCCCTGGATATACTCCTTGAAGTCGCTCTCGCTTAGGAGGTTGCTGATGTCGACGTCTTGAGCCCAGTCGCCTAGCTTCCGCTTCTCGTATTGATTGTTCTTAATGCGGCTAATGACTTCTTCTGGATTACTTCGACACTTTTTCCTATCTCCCCCTAAGCCTATGCATAACCATGCCTCGTGCCTAGGTTCTACAACTACGACTTTAACGTCGAGCCTCTCGACTCCTGGCTTCTTCTCGAAGTGCTTGAGTATATCATTATATGCTACATCCGCTCTTCCTTCAGAGTCTATTACGAATAGTACTTTGAGTCTATTTACTCCTACTAGCCGAGTCAAGATCGTCCTAACTAATTTGGGATTACACTTACCAGTGTTAAGTCTCTCAACTAGTGGATTATGGACGGTGTCACCAAGTAGTCCTCTTTCTTTGAGCTTCTTTATGAGCTCTCTGTGGAAGGCCACGCCGTGGGAGTCCTCTACTTTAATAATTCTCTTCATACGCTACCACGCTGTTTCAGTGCGTATTCACACCGCTACTCTCTCGTTCTCTCGTAGAGTACGTAGTCAGAAAATGCGATACCTAGCTCTGATAGTCTACTCTTTAGCTCTCTGGGGTCTTCGAAGTACTCGAGCTTAGTGGACCCATCGCTACCCCTGAGGACTACAATTGTCCTCTCGGGGTTAGCTAAGTCAACGATTATGGGTGAGTGAGTGACTAGCACTACTGGGACCTCTAGGCTATTCAACATATCGAAGACGTACTCGAGCGCCTTGACGTGGAGACTATTCTCCACTTCATCTATGAGCAGGATAAACGGTTCCAATTCAACAGCTACACTAATAGCCAGCACTTTAATAACTCCATCAGCGATATTCGAAGGAGGTAACTCGAGATCCCTCTCTCTAGCCACAAAGAAAACTCTATTAGCGACACTTCTCAGTCCTATCGATAGTTCGCCAAAAACCTTTCTAACAGCCTCTTCAACTACACTCATGCGCCTTTCAGCCATAAGCCTATAGAGCAACTGAGGCAGGTTTCTAGCTCTAACATCTAATCGCTCATCACCACCAAACACCTGAGGCTCACTTATAGACGATACATCTGGGTGCTTGAGTAAAACGCAGTTCTCAAATAAGCTTAATATTACTACTCGTAGTTCCATCGGTTCAAACCACTCGATTTTAAGGGTATAACCCATAAAATCGCTAGTATCAGTGACCTGCCACACCAATAGAGCAGGAATGATAGGTCTACCTAGTACTCTTTCTTCGCGAGATTCATCAATTACGACTACTTGAAATAGTGTTTCAATGAGATAAAATCCCCGTTCCCGCTCAAGGTACTCAAATATAGGTAGCCCTATCGTATCTTGAAATGGGTCCCATATTACCGGTTTTTCACGCCTGGATACCATTGTGAAAAGATGTATATATTCGTCCCCTTTATCGATGTGTTCTCTAATCCTCTTAAGTAGACGCTGAAGCTCTTCGATAGCCTCAAAAGACCCTGCCTCCACTATCTCTACTTTCTTTTCCTTTAATGCTTTCTCCACGTAGTGTATGTAATCCTCTAAGTATCTCCTATTCACATATACTCTCATGGTGTTTCCTTGTACATCCCACTTTGCCGTGCCCAAATCGATTTCGAAGTGGACGGGCTCCACAGTTGACTTATCTCTTCTTAACCCAAACTTCACTCCGAAGGTTATGTAGGTCTTATGGTAGCTACCGCCTTCTCTACGAGTTACTCTGAACTTGACTTTAAAGGCTATAGGGTTGCCAGTGTCCTTCATGTAGAAGAGGTCTTCCGGGCTCCACGAATAGTACGTGTGGGGCATGTAAGGTATCTTAGATAGCTCTCTCCTCGATAGGGCCCTCGCGAGGAAGTGGATGGCCTCTAGTATGTTGGTTTTTCCAGCTAGGTTGGGGCCCACGAGTAGGTTTACTCCGGGCTTTAAGCGTAGAGTAACGCTCTTTATGCTCTTGAAGTTCTCTATTGTTATCTCCTCTGGGAAAATCTTGAACTCTGCCATAAACACACCACAGTATACACTACGACTAACGCGCCAAGCTTTTACTCCTCAAACAAAGATTAATATCGGGCCCCAAATATATGCTCCGTGTTGAAAGCTACTGGTCTACTGTGAAATACGTATAAGGCCAGCCGTACAACACTAAACTGGTAATTGAATGTAGAGTAGTATGAGAGGAGAAGCCGTTTCCTCTCAGCTTCCTCGTCGTCAACACTTATTAATGCATATGTATAGAGGCATGATCTAGAGATGCGCAGTCTTGGCGAACTACTGAGTTATCTCTTTTCCGAGGGAAACCGGCTATTTATCGAGGAGACTAGCATGTAGGATGCCCCAGTGGCCGCTCGCAATAGGCATATGAGGGAGCTCGTTAAGCCGGGTGATGTAGTCATATTCTACGTAGCTAAAAAGAACTCGAAGAGGCTTGGAGGTAAGTTCGTTGGAGCATACAGAGTCGCCTCCGAGTGGTTCAGGGAGGATAAGCCGCTGTGGCCCGATGAAGCCCGCGAGGGCAGAGTCAAATACCCCTGGAGAACCCGTTTAGAACCAGTCAAGCTGGTAGCAGACTACGGTGAGCTAGCGCCAAGACTAAGCTTCGTAGTAGACAAGAAGAGGCCGGAGGCACCACTCATAGGGACGCCTGGAAACTACAAGAGACCAATACCAAGAGGAGATGCAGAGCTAATAATAAACAACCTTAAATAAGCGTGTCCAGTATACTTCATAGTAATCCAAGTACATTTCTACTTTCTAGAGGCCGTAGTACTACACTATTCCCTCCGTGGCGTGTTTGCCCTGTCCCTGTATACTATGAGAGGTCTCGGAGTGTTCCTGCTATTATTGAGTCTACTTGTCGCTTGGCTATTGGTAGACACATGGGTTTATTAAGTGGTAGACTCTATTTATTTAGATGGGTGTGTTTGTGAGTGTCTTCAGTGTGAAGATTAAGAGGGAGTTGAAGGAGAAGATGGAGAAGTATAGGGATAAAGTTAACTGGGCTGAGGAGGTACGTGGTTTTATTGAGTCCAGGATAAGGGAGTTGGAGGCTGAGGAGAACTATGAGAGGATTCTAGGAGAGTTAAAGAAGGCTGGTTGGAGTGTTCCAAGGGGGTTTTCAGCCAGGTCGGTGAGGGAGGATCGTGATAGTGGTTGATGCTTCAGCAGTAGTAGCTTTCTTCCTGAGGGAGGAGGGATGGGAGAACTTAAAACCCTACATGAAGAGGGGGTTCTCAGTAGACCACGTAGTCAAAGAGTTCTATAATGCCGTCTGGAAAGCCATGTATTTATTCAAGACACTGGACCACGAGAGCATGCAAAAAGTCCTTGAGTTATTCAATTCATACATCGAGAATAACCTCATACTAGAACCCGGGGAGAAGTACATCGATAAAGCACTCAATATAGCACTAAAAGCAGGCATAACAATCTACGACTCACTATACACAGCCCTCGCACTAGACAAGAAAACTCCACTACTAACCCTCGATAGGAAACAAAGAGACACTGCACTAAAACTAGGCATCAAAATACTACCCTGAAGCAAAACCCGTATCCCGCCGCGACTGGATCAAACACTAGATTTATCCTTACTTACTTGGGCAGAACACGTTTTCGATAAAAACCATTAGAGGGGAGATTACACGCAAATCACTAATAAACAGTAGATAGAGGAACGTCCTCTGAAAATGTAAAGAACCAGAGAAACAATCAGAGAAATAAAATTAGAAATGAGAAATACAAGCACAATGAAGCCATAGAAAACACTCAAATCAATATGTTCTAAGTCGCTACAAGCATAGTTCTCGCAGCGATAAGTACTTTGATTGTGTTAATTACTAATGTTGATCTTCTCCATAAAAATTCCCTCTCTAGATTTATAACATGTGAACAATTCTTTTTCACTAGATCACAGCTTCACCATAATCACAAACTTATTTATTGCCTGTTGGATCTAGTCTATGGCGTTAGCTAACCACTCTCTGGCAACCAATACTCTTCTTAACCCCATAGAACCTGGAACAACAGGTCTTGCACTTCTTAAACCCCATATCAGAGCTTTACCAGTCCTGACCTGGAGGGAAATACACAGTAGTGAAGTACTTAGATTGTGTATACCTCTTAGCTATTTAAGTTTATTTAGAAGTTAAATTCATATAGATAATCAATGAATGTTCTCACGGGAGAGCTGGGGAGGGGATTAACTTTTGACTGTTAATAACGAGGTCGTGATTGTAAAGGGTTATTATGAAAACTTCTTGACTTCGATCTGCGAGGCATTCAAAACTGGGAGGTTTCTCTGGGGGTTTAAACGGGAAAGCGACCTTAATACTGTTCTTAGAAACACCAAGCGTTTAGTTGCCTTCTACGTTGTTAATCACGGTTTTGCCATGGTTGCGAGAATAGGTGAACGCGTAGAGAACACTGAGTTGTTTTGGCCGGACGAGTTGAAGGAGAACAAGGTAATATACAACTACAGATTCTTTTTGCAGCCAATAAAAATATCGAAGTGCTTTATGAATATGATTGCGTGCACGGAGGAATTTAAACCAAGTGAAGATTGTTTCATTAATGCTGGCGCCGTTCAAGGATTTATCGCTAGCAAGTGTGGAATAGAGTTAAGGAAGGCCACTATTCAACTAGGTGCAAACGTTAACGTTGTACGCGGGTGTAAAGCCCAAAAAATAATTGACTACCTCGAGGGTAACTCCACATTAGTTGACTTTAAGTTAACTAGTAGTGAAATAATGGTGAAGCACGGCTGGGATCCTCTCTCGAAATGCAAGAAGTTTTACATGGAAGTAACGGGCCCACCATACCCAGGACATGTCGGCAAGTGCTTGTGGTCTCCCGCAACGGGGAGTTATAAGTACATGGAGAACCTTGAACCCGAAGACTGCATACTTCACTACCTTACACTTGAATCCCCGAGCACATACAAGAAGATGATCGTTGGTGTTTCCCGCGTAAATAGTAGATTTATAAGACTTAGTAAAGAGGAATTGGTGAAAAGACTAAACACTATAAGCGTGTGGAGTAGCGAATACGCAGAGTTCGCGGAGGAGTGGCTGGAATACCCTGAGTATGCATTGTTTTACTTCGTAGAGCTCTCTAACTACATTGAATTCCCAAGGAAGATTAGCCTTGACGAGTTTACAGAGTTAACGGGAATTAAGCCTACGAGCCTTCAAAAATACCTCGTGGAGTTAGCTCCTAGTCATGCGAGAAAAATACTTGAAGTAGCTCTTAGAAAAGAATCTGACTATACATTAAGAAATCTCGCTGGAAAGTTGACATCTCGCGGATTAAGCGAATTCGTAATCCTGCTACACATACTTAGTGGTAAAAATATTTTACTCGTAGGGCCTCCTGGTTCCGGTAAAACAAGTCTCTTGAAGGAATTACTAAGTGCTCTCGGAGTAGAATATAGATTAGAGACTGGCAACCCCGAGTGGACTCCATTTGATACTATTGGGGGTTTATTGGCCACCGGGGATGTAAAAGAGGGATTTATATTAGATGCTGTTAAAAAGTGTAGAGAGCGATTGGAGAGAGATGGTAAGCTTTATTGGTTGATAATAGATGAAATTAATAGAGCAAACGTCGATCTTGCTTTTGGAAAGTTCTTTACACTACTAGACCCTATCCACAGGGAAAAAGAAAAATTAGAAATACCTGGAAGTGGGGAGAATTCAATTGAAGTCCCCTACGTGTTTAGAGTACTGGCGACTATGAATAACTATGATAGAGCACTATTGTTCAAGCTTGGATACGCGTTGACAAGGCGATTTGCCATTATCAACCACTCCTATATTCAGGCAATTAATAAGCATTATAGAAAATACGTGGAGAAGGCTACTAGCGGGAAGTTACTTGAATTGTTAAAGCAAGGACCGGAAAGCATTGAAAAGGATATTGGAGTCGATTTCGAGAGAATTAAGGAGGAGCTCAAGAAGTGTAGGGGCCCTGATTGCATTACACCATTGGATTTTGCGGAAGAGATCTCTCGCTTAGAGGAGAAGTTGAAGGAGAAGTGGAGGGATGAAGTATACTCTATTGAAGTACCCGGGGGAAAGGTTAGACTAGACAATGTTGCCATAAGCCTCGTGAAAATAATCAATGAAGACCTTGATGCATTCTCAGACTGCGAGGTGTGCCCCATCAAGATTACACCTGGGGTGGTTGCCGATGCATTAAAGTACATTGCGATTGGAATCTATGCATTCAAGAAGAACTTATTGGTGCTTCCAGCGGGGATTAGTGAAACAGCTGATCTTCAGCGAGTAGCGTATATTCTGTTATTGCTAGACTCCGCGTTCTCAACATACATAGTGCCTCAATTAGATATTTTAGCCGACTACGCGAGCCGGGAGAAACTCCAGAGAGGGGCTGCAAAAGCTACTAGTACCGAGGAAAGAAAATCAATTGTCGATATTCTAAACGATATCAGAAATAAACTTATTGCATATGGACTAGTATACTCAGCAAGCCTCGTTGAAAAGCTGAGTATGGGATACCATGTCTTCTAGTTTAAAACCTTGTCCAGACGATAAAACCGCGTATTTAAAATACTCAGGGGACTCCAGTACACTATACATTTGCTTAGTGGAAGATAAAAGACACATAAGAGAAGAATTAGAGAAGGCTATAAATGAGGAAATAAAGCAAAGTGGGCTAAACAGAGACCTCATTGGCATAGGACCAGGGGAAATAGTTGAGAAAGTGGCTGGATTCCTCGTGGAATTGAGAAACGCCATTGACAAGTCAATTAGTGAAATCTATGGAGAACGAGGATTTAGAGACATATCAGTCCCAAGGGTTGATGAGGACAAAGTAAACCCAGGTGAATTCGCTGGAAACTTCTTAGTCTATAGTAGTGGTAGGAGCGACATTGTACTCCACGTTGAGCCAAAGATTGGTTGGGATGGGTACATTAAGATGCTCCGTGAGACAAGGCAATCCATTGACTTATTCGCTAGGGAGACAGGTGTTTTAGAGCCACTGCTAGGTAACTTCTACTATCCCTCGCTATCGTCACCAATCTCCTACAGTATTCTCTTGTTAAGGCTTACAGAGCTCATTTTATCGTCAACACCGCCGAAGAAAACTGTTAAATTGGAGGTTTTATCGGAGGGCGTTGTTGGTCGGCCGATAGTGGCTAGAACAATAAAGTATATCCTACAGGGAAATCCATTTGGTGTATATGAGAGGATTAGAATAGAGCCACATGACTACCCATACATGCTTCTAGCGAGGTTCCACCACGAGTTATCCTCGAGGCTCGGTGAGGTCTTGGAAACCCTGCGCGAGGCGTTGGAGAAGGAGGAATTCTATGGATTAATAGCTGAGAAGCTTGGAATTCTACAGGGCCTCCACGTCCACTATTTAACAACCCCTCCATTACACCAGGCATTCAACATACTGATACGCGAAAACATACCGGATCATGAGTTAATCCAGGAAGCAAGGAAGGCATCACGGGTTAATTTATACTTCGGGTTACTAGCAGACCTATACGAGATGTACTTATCAGATATAGGATTGATCCACGAGTACGTGGAGAAGGGGGCAATAGTCCCAAGCGCGTCGAGTAAGATATATGAGTTGTGGGTTTTAACACGCATTGTGGGCTTTCTAGAGGAGAAGCACGGTACAATGCCCAGTGTTGACAAGTATAAAGACCTATACTTAGTCCTCAAGTCGAAGAATGTGAGGTTAATGTATAATATGCCCCAATATGGATTTTTCACGAGAAAACTCAAGGATAGTAAGCTCCTATATGCTCCCTACAGGATTAGACCCGACTTCATAGTAGAGGCTGAAAAAGAATCAATTAAAGAAACGGTAGTTTACGATGCAAAATACAAGGTAAAGTTATCAATGAGTGATTTAGTTAAACTACTAGCGTATATAGCCGAATTCTCCACCCCTGTAGTAGAGAACAGTGAGAAGTTACTAACAGGAGCATTCTACAAATTATGCATGAAGCCAAGTTGCGTTGTAGAGTATCATTCACCAATAGTGAAAAACCATGCACTACCAATGAAAGTCGTGATCCACTTATACGCACTAGACCCAAGAATGCCAGATGATTGGGTAAACGCCGTAGTGGAGCAGTCTCTCTGTCCCTTAATCTAAATGTGACGATCTATTAAATACACTGAAACCAATTATACAGATGTTTTACGAGCCTTCTCAACGACAAATAGGGATTCCACCGGAAAGTTATAATAGCCAAGAATATAGAGACGATGATTACTATTTTAAATCGCTGGTTAAAACATTGAGATGTATTAAGCTGCATTTAAGTAGACTCAATATCTCTAATGGCCACAGACATGGAAAGATGCGGCTTTACTGTCATATAATGCTTTACCTATTGTCTTAAAATCAGCTTTCCATGGCAATTACAATCACGTCTATGCCATTGCTCTCCATAGATTTCACTGAAGATAAGCAATAGTAATTTATATTCTATTTAAAAATATTTTTACTCCGCCAATGGCTTCCCACAAGTCTATAATTAAACGAGAAGCGTTTCGAACACTCTTCTCACTTTAAGGAATGAGGGACCTGCAATGCAGGATCAAGATTCTCGACGATGAAAGAATAAACCCTGGTTCCACGGGTTTTTCTATTTAATTAACTCTATAAGGTAATGAACCATTGATTATGACTAATTTATCACTCCTCAGCACATAGCTTTGATATTAGATCAATATCTAAAGAGCGTTTAAAATAGAAAGATTTCAATAATGTTTCATCCACCTATCTCTTCAAAGCTGGATTTGAATATATAATTATAGAATGGCATTTAAGGTATGAAATAATAATATAGAAGCGGAGTTCCATGAAGGAAAAAGAGACTGCTAAACCCCGTCATTCATATGTGGCCAAATCGGTTAGAGCACCTGGCAAAGTAGTTGCTTGGTTTGAACAGAAATTTGGAGTTGACTTTAAGAAGTTTAAGTATATCCGGCTCTCAAAATCCCTATAGTATTAATGCTATTACTTCTCCTATAGTTATAAATAATAAGCCTAGATATAGTGCGATGATCGAGGCCTTAATGCAGTCTTCGTACATAACGCGTATATTTGCATTAAATGAAGCCGCACTGAGTAGCTCTATCGCGACTTCTTGAGAATCCCATTGTTTGTTTTTATAGGCTTTTATTAATATCTCTGGATCCACGTCGGCCCAGTAATACGGCCATATAACACGTAGAGAGGATTATATACTTGCCAGTATAAGCACTGTTGCAGAGGGGATTATAATGTAAATAATAGAAGATCCTAATCTACTTTTGCTCAATTAGCTCACAAGGTAGCTGCCTAGAATGGATAATACTATCATATCGGCACTAACAACTATAGAGGCTCTTTCCCTGAGTCTGTGAATGTGCTCAAAGCTATTATAATACTCTTTTAACGCCAATTGGATGAATAACTCTAAATCCCCGCGGGAATTAGCACGCTCTAATCCTGCATAGTCTACTCCGATTGCTGGCGTTTCTTCTCAACTAGATCGCCCCATAGTGTGAACAAGCCAGGCCATTGTTAATGCTATTTAAATCAATGAATCTACTTAATAGCTAATAATTAATTGAATAGAAATTCTTAGCAACCAGTCACCTTCTAGATTGGTTGATACTTAAAGTTTCGGCCTCATGGCTAGTTAGTAGTATAATAATAGGCTCTAATTCAACATCATTTCTTATACTAAAATAAAGCATTGAACTACTCATTTGATAAATTATTAGCTAAAACTATTAGTCGATAAATCGGTGCTTCAACGTCCTCGTATGATATTTTGATAATGCTCATGGCCATGTATCTGAAATTTTTATTAACGTATTGCTTGCTAATTATGAATGTTGCAGGGCCCGCTCTATTGCAATAGGTGTTTTCTAATTGCAGAGTTTTATAGAATCTGGTAGTTTTCCAGTTGAAGTAGTTAATATTGCTAGTGCTAAGGAGAAGGGTCCTGGTAGACCACCATTCTGGGAGATGGTCTTCTGGTGGACTCGGAAGCCCCTTGCATCTGCTAGAGCAGTTATACTCGCCTCTCTACTACCCAGAGACTTTGACGTTGAGCGCTTCACTAGGATAGTATACCCGAGCTACAGGGGCAGTGGTAGGTTCTTTAAGACACCACACTACTTAAACTCAAACACCAGGGTGCTAGGTAAGGAATACCTCGAAAAGATCAATAGGGTTAAACTACTAGACCCCTTCGCCGGCTTCGGTTCCATACCACTAGAGGCCATTAGACTAGGAGTAGGCGAAGTAGTAGCCACAGAGCTACTACCAACAGCCGTGGTATTCCTACGCGCTATACTGGAATACCCAAAGTGGGCCGTGGGGAAGAAGATCGAGAAGCTGTTAGTGAGCGACGTGGAGAAGTGGGGTAACTGGATCCTCGAAGAGCTCAGGAAAGACTCAGACATCAAGGAGCTATACGGTGAAGACATAGCAGTATACATTGGAACATGGGAGGTGAAGTGCCCATACTGCGGAAAGTACACACCACTCGTAGGAAACTGGTGGCTAGCCCGGGTGAAGGGCAAGAAGGGGTTTGAAACACTAGCATGGATGACCCCTGTGAAGACTGAGAACGGCATAGAAATCCAGGTAGAACAATTGAAAAACCCATTAGAGTTACAGGTAGCCAAGACTATCAAAAAGGGCAATAGGACTATTGGAGTAGAGGTCAATGGCAGGAAGATAATAGTAGGAGACCCAGCATTAAACGGAGAGCCAAATATAAACACTAGAAACAAGCTTATCCATGAAGACTCTTTGAAGAGCCACACACAACTCCCTAACAAGGCTTCTATAAGGCTCATCTAAATACTCCACACCAACTCTATAGCTCGGTATCTCCAATAAACGCCACCTAGAAATCAATAACTCCCTAAACCCAATTAAAATAATCATCTCAACACGTGCAATAATGAAAAGCCTTGCTTTTTCTAATCGTAGATGCCTTAAAGTACTTTGCTTTACAGCTACTTTTACCCTTTGTACATAATTGCGAGTGGATCTGGGGATTGTTAAATACAGGCTTTATCCAAGAACGTGGCTGGATAATGATAGCTTTGGTGTGAAGATGATTGAGTTGGGGATAAGTATAGAGGTAGGGCCAGCTGGCCTGAGGGGTTTAGGTTTATAGAGTTGAGGATGAGAGAGCTGGAAGCCGAAGAGATCCTCGAGAACCCTACTAATGAGTTAGAGAAGGCAGGTTGAAGAGTCTCGAAGGGTTCTCGCTAGATCTGGTTGAAGATCGTGATGATACTTGACGCCCTAGCAGTGTAATTATTTCAACTGGTTTGCATTATATATTATGTGAAATGGTGTTTGTTTTGATTGACAACAGTGTTGTTGAGAAGGTTCATGCATTCAGGGTTTTCGTAGACGGGGCCTCCAAGATTGTGAGTGCTTTCGAGGAATCCAGCGGCTTCACCATTGTCCCTGTTCTCTATAGTCCTCGGAGATATATTAATGCTAGATCTATTGACTCTATTTACACAGTTCTCAGAGAGCTAGGTATAGTAGACAAGTTGGCTGTAGTCCCATTTAGTGGGGGCGGCGACATTGATGAAGCATACATACTTGCAACCTACCTACAGGACTTAGCCAGGGAGAAGCTGGTATTCTATATTCCACGCTACGCTAAGAGTGCTACAACACTACTAGCTCTCGCAGGCGACGAAGTAGTATTGTTGCCCGTAGCCGAGCTCGGGCCTGTAGATCCAGTCATCTACGACTCTCACATCGATCGCTACATACCACTACAGTCAATCCTCGAGATACTAGACCTCCTGAGCCAGAAGGGCTTGACGAGTGAGCTAGCCAAGGCTATACTAGAGAGAATACCCGTTGTTGAGCTAGGTGACTATAAGATGGCTGTAGAGCACAATGCAGAGCTATGCGGGAGAGTACTAGCTAGGAGAATGTACAGGGAGAACCCCGAGAAAGCCGGGGAAATAGCGAATAAACTAGTCTCATACAAGCAACACTCAGCAGCAATAACCCTGAAAGACCTACTAGATCTGGGAGTAAAAGCGAGAAAAGCAGCTGGACACGAGGCAGAATACCTGTGGAGAATACATGAATTGTGGGTGGAGAAAATAATAGAGTACGAAGAATTATTACCGCCAGAGGCGATCGAGCCTGTAGAATTCAAACTGGGTAGGGGAGTCGTGTTTACAGTTGCACCGTCCGATTTAATCCAGTAGTGGGAGGTAATTCAGTAAATTAGTTGTATAGTTGTATTTAATAATTTTCAAGCACGAGGTCTTATCAGTGTAATTATTTAAACCATTGCTATTTAATAATTCGTATAGTGATGTTGTCTATGTGTTACGCCTCTACATTAAAATTACTTGGTTTTCCCTTGTTGATATTTATTGGCTTCATATTCCTCCAATTAATTCCTGCCATGATCGTAAAAGCTGGATTACAAGAGTACACCAATAGAACACTAATCGTTGGTTTTAGCGATCCTGAGGGAGACGATAATGGAGCCGGTGGGTTGAAGTATCCAACAAACCCGGTGTTCCAACCGGGTGTATTTGATCTATTGAGACTAGAGGTTTACGTTGACAAATATAATGTATACTTCAAAGTAGTGTTCAAGAATCTCGGTGGAAATCCTTGGAATGGGTCTAATGGTTTTTGCCTGCAACACATCCAGATCTATATACTTACAACTAGTGGGATAACTCCAAATAACACTGCACCCGGGGTAAACATACATGTTTATCCTGGTTGGCACTATCTAATAGTGGGTGTTGGTGGATGGAACAATACTTATGAACAGGGACCTTGGCCAAATGGAAGCAATCCCGCAATTTACTCAGCAACAGGTGAATTAATAGCTATTAAAGGCGAATTATTTGATGTTTACGCCATACCTGGAGAAGATGCTGTTGAATTCAAAGTCTCGAAAACCATACTAGTAGATGTTGAAAACATATTGAACTGGAGATTTCTAGTAGTAATAGCAGGTCATGATGGACTCACCTCTAGGGATAAAATCAGAGAAGTATATTCTGGTGAACCAAGCGAGTGGTTCTTTGGTGGTGCAGACCCAGTAGCCAGCGCACTAGGGATTCAGCCAAAGGTCGTGGATTTACTAGCCCCCACTCCACAAGACCAGTATAGTATGTTATCTAGCTATGATACAGTCAAGGTGAGACCTGCTGAAGTATACATGGCGGGATACGTGTTAATATCACCATTGAGAACAGCCCCGACAACATTTACAACTACAATAAATAAATTCTTCACAGTTACAGTTACTAAGACCACGAATGTTCTCACGTATACTACTATACATACCAGCATTATTGAAACCCGAGAAGTGACTACGACGAAAACTCTGATTATTAGTAGAGAGGAAATTGAGACCACTACCGAGACTGTAAGGATTCCTGATTATACCATGACTAAGATAATAGGAGTAGTCTCAGTAGTTACAATAGCATTATTATTGATTATGTTGTTGAGGGAAAAGCATTCCGCCAAGTAAAATAGTAGCCTGGACTCCGAGAAGTATTTTTAATTTAACCCCTATTGGGTACTATACACATAGTGTGCCTTCAGGGCCTACAGCATGAAGTGCCTCATACCAGACTCTCGAGTACCCCAAGATATATATCCATTTCTACAATTCATCAGGAGCTTTACGAAGGAGACTCCTTTATATAGAACTATTGATGGATACTTAACAAAACTTGATACTTTGTTTTACAGTGTGGAAGACTATTATGGTAGAGAAAAAGCTAGTAAAGTGGTAGAAAAGATATTGGAATGTGAAGAACTCAGAGAAGCCCTTAGACCACTCGCAAACTACATTAATGAAGTAGAAGAACTAGCATCAAATGTAAGACACGCACCCACTCTGAGATACCTCGACATACTATTGAAGACTCTTAAGGAGTTGGAGCCTGTGGATAAGCTACTCGAGGTAACTAAGTCCAAGCGTGTGGAATCCCTTGATGAGACACACTATAGCTTCGTACTGGAGCCAGGGGAAGCCACCACGACACAACAGATAAGCAACGCTCTAGCCGTGGAGAAAAATAGTGCAGATAGTGTAGATGAAGGTAGCGGTATAAGTATAACAAGAGCGATCTCTTTCGCCATATTTATTACACAAATAGCAGTCATCACGATCTTAGTATTGATATGCTTATTCAATTCTATAAACCAGCCATCTACCCCGAGTTATTCGGAGTCTAATTATGGCTACTCCTCGAGTTACTCGCTATATATTCCAGACTATAAAGTAACAAGTATACAGACATTAATGGATATAAGAAGAGAAGTATATGGAAGCTACATCCCCCAGTCCAAAGTAGAGGCTGTTCTATGGCTAATGAGTTGGGCATCGAAGAATCTAAAGTACGGTGAAGCTAATGGTAGGAAAATAAATCTCTCAAGTATTGAAAGCCCGCTCCCGCTGGAGATCATAGTGAATTATCCAGCCCTCGCACCAGAAGAAGTACTTAGGGAGAAGAGAGGTACCTGTATAGATCTCTCCCTATTCTATGCAACGGCACTTATCTCTGTGAATGCAACCCCGGTATACGTGATTATACTCAAAGACGCTGAACATGCGGTTACCGGTATAGAGATAGATGGAGTATTATATATTATAGAGGATATATTATAGAGGCGACAAATCCAGGTATTCCACCATCAGAGTTCTCAGATTACATAGAGTACTTAAAACCATATAAAGTTAGATTTGACCCACCAAGCAATGTCAAAGTATTTGAACTCCAGGTCTCCGGTGAATTAGTCACTTACCATGATTTAACGCTTTCACTTGCATATGGCTCTAGAAGCCTATTATTCGAGAAATACATGAACGATACACTGCCTCCAACAATTGCCCGAGATATTGCAGAAGCTATCGCAGTGGAGAAAGGGCTACTTGTCTCAGAGTACGCTAAGAATGCCCCAATACTGATGCTTAATCTCCACCCTGGTCTAGTATCCCCTCAAACCAATAAGTCGTATCCCATAACGAGACTTTATACACCGGTGTTTAATGAGTGGTGGGTTAAATACTATGCTTCAGAGATCTCCACAGAGATCGAACCATATAGATACAAGTATATCTGGGTAGAAGTATTGGGTGATGCCGCTTTCGTATACTTAGCCTAGATCAATGAGCCGGGTTTCAATAGCGAAACGTCATTCCAAGGGACTCAGTAATTACCGTTTCTAAGTCATAGATAAACATCATTAATCTTTACAATAAAAATTTATATATACAAATTAATGTTATTAGTTATAATAGGGTTCACAGATGGAGTGCTTAAATATCGACTACCGTGCAGATCCTGACTTATTCACGGCTTTAGATTCCATCCGATTATTCATTAGCGACGCTTCTACATGTAAGAGTATTGACTGTTACTTAATGAAGCTAGACACACTGATCATCAGTGTAGAAGAAACATTCGGTAATAAAGCCAATGAGGTATTCAGAAAAATATTATTGTGCAACGAAGTGAGAGACTCGCTCAGACCACTAGCCGAGCACATCGAAGTAGTAGAATACCTTACTCTAACAGATCCAAGACATAGACCCGTGAAGAGATACATAAACTTATTAATAGCAACATTAGGGACGCTACAATCAACAAGTAAAATACTAGAAATAACGCGTCCACCAACACATAAAATTGAGCAGGAGGAACGAGAGATCAGGTCTCAGCTCGTACAATTCGAGAAAAGGTACAATACCATCCCTGTCAAATTGGCAAGCAAACCAAGTGCAGAGCCCACAGAGGAGTATACTTCTCCCCCAGTGCATTTAGAACGGAAAGCTCCAAGCTCGGGGCTCGGATTAGCCCCTCGAATAGTCTATTTCGTGTCCTGGATTATGGCTATAGTAGGATTTGTACTTCCCTGGTTTTTTGTGGAAGCACGTATTTCATTTTTCCCAGTTATTTCCATTACCGCTCCAATATACGGATCAGATTTAATCAAGATGGGGGAGTGGCTTGGCCCTGTAATTTACATTATTGGATTAATAGTGGGGCTTGCTGTTCTTCTAGGCTTGAAGAACGCGAGAGCCATTAGTGTATTAACGGGGACAATGCTTCTTTTGGGGCTGGTTATTACATATAGTCAATTAAATAGTGAACTACAATTACTTATCTCACTTATAGAGAATACCCTGACACCGGGCTCTTTGAGTAACTTGTACTATCCAGATCTGAGGCAGTATTTAAAACTATCATTCGGGTCGGGTGTTTTTCTTGGTGTTTTAGGAGGGATTATACAAGTCTTCATAGTGCCATTAATTAGAAAAATAAAATAGCCTTCATGAAGTAAAATATTATTGAAGTAAAAACAGGAGGTTCGTCTTGCCTAATACTTTTAAACTAATGTGTACGAGCCTCCCTAGTGATGAAGTACTAGATAATATAATCCCTAGAAGATTCAATCCCAGACTCATTGAGCTGGTTAATAAGTATGCACCGACTCCTCCAAAAAGTGATAGAACAACAAGGGTTTGGTACAACGAGGAGGATACTAGTGTATTATTCGAATATAGAGATGAAGGTATCTCCTTGGAAGCCCGCATTGTCAATGCTATTTATTCCTACAGGGATTTATTTCTCAAACGTACAATCGATCTAAATTTCTTCAGACACGGGCTCGCTAATCTAGCAACATCGATTATGCATAAAAACCCGGATTTATACAGTGGAATAATAAATCTATTGAGGATACTCGGCTGCGATATCGTGGTGTTTGAAACACCATTATTGTATGAACATTCAAGCCAAGAGATTGAGAGATCATTTAAAGGCCTCGAGAGAATCCTTGATATTCGACACGGAGTTACCAGCGTTGTGTTAAAAGTAAGAAGCAAAATACTCAATAAACCACTACCCGGTAAAAGGATACACATACGCTACATTGTACCAACAGAGAAGGGTAAAGAGGAATACAGTGCAACTACGGAGACAGATGAAAAAGGCGAAGCAAAAATCTCTGCATCAAAATATTCAATACTATACGTTAAACTAGAAGGTGCAAAAGAAGAGAAGAAAATAATAGTTGGAGATAGGGAAGCAGTGGAAACACTACAATTCTTAGACTTCAAAGCAGATATTCTGCCAATACTCACCATTACAGGACTAGCTGGCGTCTTAATCACCATATTACTACTGCTATTTCCATAATACCGTTTTTCAATACCACAAATTTTTACCGCGGGTCGAATAATATTTACAATGGTGTACAGTATTGAACACCACATATACTGTGAAAATTAAATACATCACAATACTATTCACAGTTTTCATAACATCAAGTTATTTGTTATCAATTAATACAGCCGAGAGCAGTGGAGAGTACACATCGGATTACACCTATGCATATACACAGATCAAATTTAGGGCTATAGGGATTGGTTCTTCAGACATATATGGGAGGCTAAAATTAATTGTTCCTACGCGTCTACTAGTAGACCGCGAAAACACCGTTCAAGCTGTGTTTGAATTACAGGGTGGTTGTTGGCCTGGTACATGGGTTACTTTCTACGTTGTTATTAAGTATGAAACCCCTGATTACTCAGATGAATTTACGGTTTATACAGTGAGGTTTAGCACTGAGTGTGGAATACCCGTCATTCAGTCAGCAAATTTCACTATTTTAATACCTCGACAGATTTACAGTCGGTTGAAGAGTAATATTGTAGAGGTAACTGTAAAAGACTATGATGTTCAATCACCTGTTTATATTGATAGCAAAACAATAGTTAGTAATGTTGGGGCTTATAGCTACATTGTAGAGTATAACCCCATAGTGGTGTTGGAGGTACAAGACGTTTCTCCAGGCTACTTGTCCCTGGGATTGAACGAGCCCGGTAAACTCGGTATTAGTGTGAAATCGTTGAACGGCCCTGTGGAGATCCGGAGAATTGAGTTTCAACAACCTAGTTTCCTCATGGTATACGTTTATACACCTCTACCCCTCAATGTAGGTGTCAACGAGACTAAAACCATCGAGATCATCGTCAAAGGCGCTTCCCCAGGTGCCGGTATTCTCCGCGTTAGTGTTATTTACTATGATGGTGTCGAGGAGAAGAATATCGCGATGTATGTCCCGGTGATCATAGAGGAAGCCAGGATATACTCGCTCATACAGGAGTACGAAGCCAAGATAAGTGAGCTAGAGAATAAGACGAGTCAATTAGAAGCACGCCTCGGCACTGGATTATCTACCACGACGGATATTTCCAACAGGCTCACTCAATTACTCACGAGGATAGATTCCCTGATCGATCAGTACCAGAGTGTAGTAGTTGATGTTAATTGGCTGAAGAGGAGTCAAGGAGACTTATCAAGAGATATTGCAACTATAAGGCAAACTCTGGATGGCATATCAAATAACATTGGATCATTGCGCGAGAGTCTGTTAAACATCGGCTCTGTAATAAATAGCATTGAAAACAACTACAACTACCTAGCGAACGAAACAGATTACTTAAAGATTAAAACAAGCATGAATGAACAGAAGATAGGTGCGATCGAGCAGGGAAGCACGAAGCTCTACTATGGAGTAATAGCCCTGGGTGGACTACTAGCAGCTCTCTACGCGGTAGTTATAATATATCTAGTGAAAACATCGAGATAATTCTTCAACTGGCTCGTTCAGCGCTTCCACTAGTAAATTATACCCAATTTACATTTTTGATCGTTATGTTTTTCACTATGGCTCCTATTTTCAGGGTTATATTTAGCTCAGATGTCCTATTCAGGAATACGCTATCTATGTATATAAGCACATTGATGAGGTTCTCTCCGCCTGGGTTTACAACTATTGGTTCATTGAGTTCCAATATGGCGATTCCAGCGGGGTAGTTACTCATAAACGCTTCCACCTGTGGCTTACACCTATATATGCTACTACACAGGAATAGTGGAGCATCACCTGTATTCCTAGTTTTCAGTCTAATGTGAACTGCTGTTCCAGTTCTATTCGGGTATAAGTAATGATAAGCAAAATGGTTCACAATAGATAGCTCTATGTTAGCTCCATTTATACTCACTATCTGATTTTTCACTACTCTGCCTTGATATATTGCTCTCAGAGTATAGAGTCTCGGCTCAGTTAATGTTTGGTATGGTTCTAGTGGAAGGCGTAGAATTGCTTCACCTGTGCCGAGCTCCAGCTGCGTGCTCCAAACGACATCGTTTCTCTCATCTAGTAGCTCTAAGATAAGCCCTGACACATTCGTATTATATTTGACGACCATGCTTTGTATTCCATTAGACTCGTTAATCCAGACTGCTTGAATATCGAAGCTTACGACTTGTGTTGGGGCTTGAGTTGGAGTAGTTTGAATAGAATTGAATAGAGGGGGTTTTGCATAGTACGCCAATACCCCTATGGTGCTTGCTATGATGATCACGGCAATAATTTTTAATAAATTAGCGAAGTTGCTTGTTTTTCTCTCCACGTGCTTCTCTACTCCTTGTTCACGCATAGGCCCAATATTTCCTCTCTGTGTTCGGAGAGCTACTATTGCCTCCTTAGAACTCTTTTCCCACTCTTCTATTCTATATGTTGGCTCTCTTGTTACCTCTAATTGCTTATATTTTGGTTTAATACCTTGCAGGGTGGTTGTGATTATATCTATATAGTTACGTAGTGGTGCATGCCTGGGATCTCTTGTAATGATTTCTATAGTAATACTGCTGTAATAGGCGAGGGGGCTCATGCTATCCTGCACTTCATCGCACTTCATGATCTTTTCTAGTACTCTACGAGTTCTTTCACGAGGGAAATGTTCCTTTACGGAATCTACAAGTGTAGCTAATTTGATCAAGTAGCAATCGATCGTGCTACATCTCTCCACCTCAACTACAAATTTCTCAATGAACGGCGTGAGAGTGTATATTTCTGGATCCTCTCTGAGGGTAATAGAAGAACACTTCAACACTCCCACAGATATGAGTTATGTCGTTCAAAATATATAACCATTAAAATAATAACAGTTATTTATATTAGAATCACGTGAAATTATGGGAATTTTACAAGGATCCTACTTAGACACTGAAGCATACTTCTTGGTTTGTAAAAAGTTACATATTCTTTGTCTCAGCCATGTTCCATCACCGCTGTGAGGGTTAAGTCCCTCGGATATTACCTAGTTGACTTCCGAGACCAGGGTTATTGTGTATAATGACTGCGTTTAGATATTCAGGAAAATTAAGGAATACTAGTTCTCCCTCGATAGGTATAATCCCTGTACTACTTGCTTGGGCTTAGCAACGAGTTTTACGAAAATAGGAATACTACTAGCCAGACGCGAGGTTATAGATTATTCTTTCAACACGATATATCTACGAGTATTATATAGCTGACTCAATAAATTTAGAATCCGTGGAATAGGTAGTTATCTATGGATTTAGGCTCCTCAAAGAGCATGGAAGGAGGAAGGTTGAAGATCATTAGTGGCGATGCGTGGAGGGGTCTGAGTAGAGGAGACTACGAATTAGTGCATCGTGGGTTTCCCTAGAAATACTAAAGATTGCGCGGCTCCAAATACTCAGAGTAGTACTAGTTAAACCCTTGATAATTATTGAATCGTGGAGAATATGGAGAAACGTTGCATTTAAAGTGCAGTTAAAACTACGGAGAGGGTTAAGCGAGGAGGAGAAAAGAGATTTACTAGAGGTACTCGAAGCATCAAGGAAAATACTGGAAATGCAACTCACCTAGGCTCCCCTTATTACTGGTAAACCGAGAGAATAAGTGAGTACTCGTGCAACTAGAGAAGAGTAAGTGGGGTGTTCTCTATGTGTTTTTCTTGAGGCTAAACTCCTACCTCGGGTTCGCTAAGTAAGCGTGTAGAAAGTGCAACTAGTAGAGTTTAACCCTACTTGGCTACCTCAGCTACGTAGTCTTCGACTCTTCTAGATCTCCGCCTGTAAAATACATAGTATACTAGAAGTAGGGTGGTGAGCGTGGACAGCGTAATAACTAGAGAGAACTGGGATAACGTGGCCGCGGTCTCGAAGCCGAGTAGACTCCAGTTAAACGCGTAGTAGTAGTTTACTGCGAAGAACAACACTATCTCTACTAGAGGAGGTAGGGCCCTTGTCTCCCCGTAGCGCTTACTGAGGTATACGTGTAGGATCAGCGCGGGCAGCACCGATACAGCGAGCACGGCGTAAAAGTAAGCAGTTGAAAAGCTCAACGCGTACCGTATCACCTCGATGGCCACTAAAGTCGAGAACGCGAAGAAGAACATTAAGCAGCAGAGTACGAGAAACGTTAACACAGGGTACTTTAAGTCCCCCAAGTCTCCTCTCCCACTAGTCAACAATGTAGTGGGGGTAATAAAAATTTACTGCAAACTACGATCCCGGGTAAAAATGTGATATGATTATTTAAAGACACATGTAAGCTGCTTTGGCATCAAAGCCTTCCCTGAACGCAGCTAAGTGTGCACGCTGAGTTTTCGGGAAGCCTTTTTGATCACCTGTCGACACGATCACAGGGGAATCCTAGTCGGCACAGGCATAGTAG
This sequence comes from Desulfurococcaceae archaeon, assembly GCA_023269825.1. GTDB lineage: Archaea > Thermoproteota > Thermoprotei_A > Sulfolobales > Desulfurococcaceae > UBA285. Next base: position 406,165 of record JAGDWI010000001.1, on the reverse strand, counting down.
TATCCAACCTTAAAATCTAGAGAAACACCTAGAATCAACTGAGATTCCTTTATAGCTGAAGCCTCGCTTTTAAGCGAAAGGAGATTGTATGTCGCTGTTGAATCCATTGAAAACTTATAAACTCTAACTTGAATAGGTTGAAATCAAGGTGAAGTACTTGGACTCGAGGATTTTCTCCGCGGTATTATTAATCATTGTCTCCTTATCAATTTTAGCGACTCCAGCACTCGCTCAGACGAGTGGGCTAGCTAAGCGAGTCGTCATATTAAGTATAGATGCGTTGAAAGCGGATATGTTGTGGAGTATGCTGTTGAACCAGAGCCAACTAGCAATAGATCTCCCGGGCTTCAGGTATATATTCCAGAACGGGTTCTTAGCGCAGGGCATGATTGTTAGTTTTCCATCATCCACAGCTGTAAGTCACGCTGTAATATCGACTGGTGCACCTCCAGGTGTTACAGGGATTACTGGGAACACTATACATGTTCCTGGAACTCCTTTAACTTCCACAATATCCGGGTTCAATGGATCAATGCTGTTAGCTGAGCCACTGTGGGTAACAGTGGATAGGCAGGGACTTAAAGCGGTAGTAGCTGGTTTCCCGCAGAGCGATCCATGGGCTTGGGAGGGGAAGTTGAAGCAATCAGTAGTATTCAACCCGTATGATTCATCGATGGGTTCACCGACATACTCAACGCTCTACACGAGCAATAAGAGTATTCCCAGGGCCTACTATGTCAACATAACGCCTGCTAGTGGGTGGACTGGGAGCCTTCCCGGCGTCACTTTCTACAATACTTGGGAGGCTTCCTTTAACTTTGGAGATGAGGTATGGTACTTCTTCATTGCGGATACAAACAGTGACTTCAACCCCGACATAGTCGCGATTGTACCTAGGGAGAAGAATCTTTCAAACGCACTAGCGGTTCTCAAGGAGGGCGAGTGGAGTAAGCCTTTAAACACTACTTTAACCTACCAGAAGACAACTTACATTATTGCACCTCTCTTCAAAGCGTTGAACCTATCTCTCTCAAACTTCAAGGTATATAGGTCTCTGACGAGGCCCTTTGAAGCATCTCCACTATGGTTTAGTGACAGAAACCTAGCGTGGAGAGTGTGGAATGAAGTAATAGTTAAAACAGGTTTCATAACTGACGGCGACTACTATGGTTTAACAAACAAGTGGTTTGATGAAGAAACATTCATGGAGACTGTTCACTACACGAACATGTTCTTCATGGAGTTCACTAGGTGGCTCATTAGAAACACTGACTGGAATCTCTTAATGACCTATACATCCATAGTGGACAACGTATACCACCAATTCCTTGGATTAATAGATCCTAGGATGCCCTACTATGATCCATCGACAGCGCCAAAGTACATGGCTTACATCCAGAAAACAATTAAATGGGCTGATGAATTTGTTCAAATGTTGATCTCAGAGGTAGACTTGAGTAATACAGCGATTATTGTTGTCTCAGATCACGGTCAATGGCCCGTTGCTAAACTAATCTACGTGAACAACATACTTGAGCAAGCAGGTTTCCTCAAGAGAAGCGGGGGCCAAATACTACTCAATGAAACAATAGCATGGTATAATGGGTACAACCAAGTATTCATTAATCTAAAGGGGAGAGAGCAGGGAGGCATAGTAGATCCATCCCAGTACGATAGCGTTGTTAACCAAGTAATGGCTGTTCTCTCAAGTGTAAGAGACCCGGACACTGGTGAACCAGTGTTCAGCGTTGTCATGAAGAGAAGTGAGGCTAAAGCATTTGGATTATATGGTGATAGAGCCGGAGACATTATTATTAGTACAAAACCAGGTTACGCGCCATACGGGGGATTCTCGCCTACAGGTAACCCATTCGTGAATGTTACCCCGTTATCAACTATAACAGCCACTCACCAGGATCTCCCATACTACCCAGAACTATGGGCTGTCTTCGGAGCCGTTGGAGCAGGAGTAGGGCACGGTGTATTAGGGTTGATTCACTCGACAAGCATTGCACCCACAGTAGCAGCTCTACTTGGTATAAATCCACCACTCAACTCCACTGGTACACCGCTACCAATACTTAAACCTGTAACCGTCACCTATACTCAGGTAAGCGTAGTAACAGCTACGGAGAAATTAGAGTTAACGATCGAGAAGACGACTACGCAAACACTCACCACTACGCAGACAACGACTCAAACAACTACAACCACTCTACACTCAACTACAACACTAACGACAACACAGCCATTCACAACCACAGTATATAAAACTACATCGTTAGCGTTAACATCCCTCGCGGCTTTAATCCTAGCAATCGGCATAGTACTATTTTTAATCCTAGCAATCGGCATAGTACTATTGATTTACAGGAGGAAATAGAGAATAGTAATTGAAATATAATATTTTTATTTTTTTAATTACCTTAATTCAAGTTCTTCTACTGGATCAGCCTTGTTGTTTCTCGAGATTTTTAAATAGAATCCTCGAGGAACCGTGTGTTGCTTGAATCCTAGGAGAGGCAACCACAATAACTTAAGTATCCGTAGAGGATGGGAATCGTCTACTTAAATGTATGACAATGGTGTTACGATTATGTGAGAATCATGGTTGCATATTGTTAAAGGATATGGATGGAAAAAATATTGGTTTAAATGTTTAGAGCAGTGTAGAATCCTTCGTGTATTGCATCTATTATCTTCCTCGGGTTCTTCGCGTCACCTATCACATATACTTCTCTAGCTGCTCTCTTAGCAGCCTCCAGTAAACCTCGATCTAGGTTTGATACTCTACCAGCTGCTAAGACCACTGTATCTGCCTTTATGAACTTTCTCTCTAGTGGTGGAATAAGTACATCTACTCCATCTTTCTTAACTTCTACAACGGTTGTGTTGGTTAATACTTTAACTCTATGCTTCCACAGAACTCCGCCCGGTCTCAGTAGAGCTATTTTTGAAACAGGTTCAATGTCTCTGGCTACCTCGGGTAGAGCTTCAACAATGGTTACATCTCTACCTTCAGCTGCTAAGTGCAAGGCTGTCTCTACTCCAACTAGTCCACCGCCAATGACTACTATGGTTTTACCTACCTGTGTTTTACCTAATAGTACATCGTCATCTGTCACAGCGTGCTCGATGCCAGGTATTCTCGGTATAAGCGGCTTAGACCCAGTGGCTATTATGACCACGTCTGGTTTCAACTCCTCTACGAGTTTTGCATCAGCTCTCTTAGATAGCATTAACTTAACTCCGAGTTTCCCCAGTTGCTTTTTATACCACTCATTTAACCTCGCAACCCTTAGTTTGTCACCTTCGAGGAACCTTGGAACAGCTGCTAGCGACGCTGTACCACCGATCTCCCTGCCTTCATCAACGAGTATAACATCGTGTCCACGCATAGCGGCTACTCTAGCTGCTTCTAATCCCGCGGGCCCAGCTCCAATGATTAGCACTTTCCTCTTAGCGTTAGCTCTCGGTATGTACTCCTCTCTAGGCCACTTGTGCTCGAAGCCTGTCAATGGGTTGACAGCGCACCATGTTGGTCTACCATAGAACACTCTGTTACCTATGCAGCCCTCGTTGCAAGCGAGGCATGGCCTTATGTCATCGAGTAATCCTTCTCTAACTTTCCTAGGCCACTCCGGGTCAGCTATTAACTGCCTCCCCACGAAAACAGCGTCAACCCACCCCTTGGTGATAGCGTCCTCAGCGACCCTTGGGTCCGTTATGAGGCCTCCGCTTATGACAGGGGTTTCCTTGACAACGCTCTTGATCTCCCTTGCGAGCTTGAAGAACCAGCCCTCCTCCTTCGCGTAAAAGTACGGAGTTAGAATAGCGTCCATTGAATCATAGTTTCCTCCAGTCACGTCAAAGGCGTCTACACCTGCATCTACAAGTCTCTTAGCTACTTCCTTAGCGTACTCAGTAGTTATACCTCCCTCAAGGAACTCGTTTGCGTTCAACCTGAAGATCACTGGGTAGTCTCGGCCGCAAAGGCTCTTAATTCTCTGAACGATCTCGACTGCGAATAATGCTCTATCCACACCGTACTTATCGTTTCGCTTATTTGTGAGAGGTGAGAGAAACTGTGTTATCAAGTATCCATGTGTACCGTGGACTTCAACGGCGTCAAACCCGGCTTGCTTAGCTCTCACAGCGGCCTTCGCGAAATCTTCCACGAGCTTCTCCACTTCCTCCGTGGTGAGCTCCCGTGGAGTCTTGGCCGGGGGTACAAGTACTCTACCGATTCTCGAGGGTCCAAGCGGCTCATCAACATGTGCTTGTATACCTCCGTGAGCTATCTGTATAGCTGAAACAGCACCATTTATCTTGATGACATCAGCTAATCTCGCTAACCCAGGGATAAGTGAGTCATGATATATTCCTAGTTCTCCTTCGACAAGCTTGCCGTCTTCACGTATATATGATGCTTCAACAATAATTAATCCAACTCCTCCTCTAGCTCTAGCTTCATAGTATCCAAGCAATTGATCAGTTACTTCACCGCGTGGACCAGCGTAACCCACAACCATTGGCGGCATAACTATCCTATTGGGAACCATTGTTTTAGCTATGTAGAATGGTTCAAATAGTTTCTCAAATGGCAAGAACCTCCACCATTTAAAGGATTCACTTGGAGTAATTTAAAGAAAGTGTTATAATCTATTATTACATGTTATTACAAAAATATAGTAGATAAACCAATCTATATGTATATAATTAAACAGTAGCTCTACAAGTTATTTTACCCCCTAGTCAACCACTATGCGAAGCAAAGTACTCAAATCAGCTTTAAACACATAATATTACATAGTATTCATTAACCAATAAGAACAATGAGAAATTGATCATATATTTGGACTAAGCCTCCCATTAAATCTTGCATTTAATTAACTTCGTTTTCATCAACTTCAATTGACCCAAATAACGTGTTGCAATATATAGAGTTAATTAAAGGTATAGGAGTGGAAGTCAATGAATGTAGATTCAGTCATAACGCTGTATACCTTTAAGAAAACATATATGAACTAAGTTGAGGAATCAGACTACGTCTTACTCTCGTTAATAGCGGCGATCACCGCGTCGGGGTCTTTTAGTACGTTTCCGGTGCCAATTAATACTACTACGTCGTCTTTTCTTATGATCCCTTCTTCCAGGGCTCGTTTATACCCTGCTAGTGTTGCAGCACTCGCTGGTTCTAATCCCACTCCCTCATATCTACCCAGATCTCTCATTGCTCTCAGTATTTCATTATCTGAGACCGCTATGAACTCTCCCTTCGACTCCTCTACTGCCCTGATAGCTTTCAACCAGTTCACTGGTTTACCTATCTTAATGGCTGTAGCTACTGTTGATGGATCATCTACTTCTATTAGGTAAGGAGTTTTACTACGCCAGGTTGCAACAAGTGGTGAAGCTTTCTCGGCTTGTACACCGATCATCCTGGGTAATTTACTCGTTAATCCATAATTGTAGAGTTCCTTGAAGCCTTTCCAAATAGCTGATATGTTACCCGCGTTACCTACGGGTACAATTACGAAGTCTGGGCTTTCACCTAGTTCATCAACTATTTCGAACGCGATTGTCTTCTGCCCCTCAAGTCTCCAGGGATTATATGAGTTTAAAGGATACATGTTTCTCTTCTGCTTCAAAACGTAGTCTGTGAGGACGCGCTCCAATGCATTATCGAAGACGCCTTCGACTTCAAGTATCTCCGCTCCATATAGGAGCGCTTGCGCTAATTTACCCTTAGCCACGTTGCCGCGTGGTAGTACAACAACGCACTTCAAGCCTGCTCTAGCAGCGTATGCAGCCGCTGAAGCAGAAGTATTACCAGTGCTAGCTACGACTACTCCTTCTACTCCAATGTACTTAGCTATAGTTAAACCAATAGTCATGCCTCTATCCTTAAAACTACCAGTTGGGTTAGAACCCTCGAGTTTCACGTATGCTCCTTGGCTCTGCGTAATTCTGCTTATTTTCACTAATGGAGTACCTCCTTCACACATTGTAACGGGTTCTATATTGTTTCTCAGCGGTAATAACTCAATGTATCTCCAAACACCGAACCTTCTACTCCTGGCTTCAATCCAGCTAAAACTAGTGTTAGGCGGCATAGTTACCTCTAACAGGCTTCCGCATCGAGGACAAAAGAACATCCATGGATCCGCTTGGTATATTGAACCACACTTAATGCACTTCAAGTAGACGTTTTCTTTGAAAACTTGTTTTAAATCCCTGTTTCCAAGGTTTCAGCCTCATATTATGCTTTGGATACATGAGAACTATTTATAAATAGTTGAGTTTAAAAACACTTAAACACGTGGCAGCGTGTTCCCCGATTACTAATTATTAAGCAAGTAGTATGAATAAGTGAAAAACTTATAAACCCCGCGGCTAATTATATTGCTTCAATAACTTACACAATGGGGATAGGTGTGTTCAATACATTAAGTGTAGGAGAGTAGTTGTTGAATCACCAGCCTCCATAGCTAACTGGGGGCCGGGATTCGACGTTGTAGCCGCTGCAATTAAAAACCTATACGATACCATTGAAGTCACAGTCTCTCCTGGCGTAGGCTCCATCCATGTTGAATCAGAGGGGTTTAATACTCCTCATGGTTCAAGCAACGTAGCTTACCATGTGGCTAGAGCATTCATTGATGAGCAAGGCTTAAGCAACCACGATGTATACATTAGAGTAGTTAAAGGGATACCACCAGGTTACGGGTTAGGTAGCTCGGGTGCAACAGCTGCGGGAACCATTAAAGCTTTAAGCTATATTTTTGGAGTTGGTTTAAGTGATGATGAATTACTCCGCTATGCTGGTATTGGAGAACAATATGTTGCTGGGGCACCTCACTACGATAACGTTGCTGCTAGTTTATTCGGGGGATTCGTGATCCTCGATTTAACTAGTAAGCGGGTATTTAAGTACGCTCCGTGGAGAGAGATACCAGTAGTCATAGTTGCTCCTAAAGTCAAATACGGTGGATTGCACGGTAAAACAGGGTACGCTCGCTCAATTCTACCGCGATCCATTGATTTAGAGCTCCACGTTAAGCAATCCTCAGCTATAGCTAAATTAATCTACGCTATATTAACAGAGGACTTGAAACTACTTGGGGAAGCTGTATCAATAGATCACGTTGTTGAACCACATAGAGCTAAGTTAATCCCATTCTACATGGAGGCAAAGAAAATAGCTCTCAGTGAAGGAGCACTTGGATTCAATATCAGTGGTGCGGGTCCATCAATGTTCATCATACATGAAGATCGAAGCAAAGCTTGGAGCATAGCGCTGAAGATCAAGTCTTTCTACGAGGAGAACGGCGTAGAATCCGAGTTATTTTCCTCGAGTATTTCAAGTAAGGGAGTTGAGGTGATTGAGACTCATGAGTAGTTATGGATTAGTTAAAATAGTAGTCATAGGGTTTGGAAATGTCGGTAGGGGTTTAGCGAAAACTATAGCGTTGAAGAACAATGAGTTAACTAAGAAGCTGAATATCACCGTTAAAGTAGTGGGGGTAGTGGATTCCAAGGGCATGGCGTTGAAGAAAGATGGTTTCACCGGCATTGAGCTACTGAAGCTCCTAGAGCAACCCAGATCCAGCGTGGGATCATGCGAGGTTTATGGAAGAAACTACGTTGACATCGAGGAACTATACGGTGAAGTTCAACCAGACATACACGTGGAGTTAACTCCAGCTAACTATGATACAGGTGAACCTGGATTATCTAACATCAGGAGAGCACTCAACTATGGCTTAAACGTCGTAACAGCTAATAAATCACCCTTAGTGAAAGCATTCAATGAATTAACGGCTTTGGCTCAAGTTAGAAACGTTAAATTCAAGTATACTGGGACAGTTATGGGTGCAACTCCCTTTCTGCGGGCTTTGAAGTGGATGAAGGCTCACAGAGTTGAGTACTTGAGAGGCATCTTGAACTCAACATCCAACTATATTTTAACTCTTATGCATGAGAAAATATTAAGCATTGAGGATGCTGTTAAAGAAGCACAGTTAATTGGATTAGCTGAAAGTAATCCAAGTTTAGATATAGATGGGTTAGATGCAGCAGCTAAACTAGTAATAATCTCCAATACTCTAGGTCACTCAATTAGATTCGAGAATGTTGAGAGAAGCAGCCTTAGAGGCATTGATTTAAGAGACATAATGATAGCCATTAAGAACGGCTACGTGTACAAGCAGGTTTCAACACTTGATCTAGTGAAAAAACGCGCATCAGTCAACGTTGAGAGAATCCCCGTGAACGATGTTCTCGCAGGTGTTAAAGGAGCAATGAACGCTGTACACATCGTAACAGATACTGGCGAATACTTTTTCCAAGGTAAAGGAGGTGGTGGAGTTGAAACAGCTCACACTGTTCTAAACGATGTACTAGAGATAGCTCTAGGTGATTGAGCATTGTTCTCCGTGGTTAAAGTAGGAGGCTCAATACTTAGAAGCACTGAAGACTACGTTAAAACAGCGGCTGAATTGAGAAACCTTATTGAGGAAGGAGAAAGATTCATCGTAGTTGTTTCAGCTGCTAAAGGTGTAACAGATAAGTTGTTGAAGTACTTGAATTCTTCAAGTAAAGCAATAGATGAAGTTAAAGAATTCTACGTGAACGCTGCGAGGGAAATCGGGGGGTTTAAACTCGTTAAAAGAGTTGAGGAAGAAGTAAGTCGAGTATCAAGCATTCAAGTTAAATACGGCTCCGTGAACCCAGCTATATGTGACTACGTTTTATCCATAGGTGAACGTTTAAGTAAAATAATTTTACGGGGGGCACTGGACCTCGTTGGAGTAAATAGCACTGAACTAGATGCCAGAGACTTCATACTAACCAATAATGTCCACGGGGACGCTGAAATAGACTTAGAGAAAACTGAGCCGAGAGTAAGTAAGTTAAGGGAGTTCATTAGTGAAGGAGTTATACCTGTCTTAGAGGGATTCATTGGTTCGTCTCCAGAGGGATTCGTAACAACATTGGGCAGAGGCGGATCAGATTACACGGCGACAGCTATAGCCAAGATCCTGGGCCTCGAAAAAGTATACTTAGTTACCGATGGTCCAGGCGTCTACGTAGCTAATCCCTCAATAATTAAACGAGTTGAAGTAATACCTAAGTTATCCTACAGTGAAGCATATGAGGCGAGCCTACATGGAGTAAAGAGGTTTAATAGTAAAACGTTTAAAGTACTACTAGGTTCTAAGGGTATAAGAGTTTACGTTGGTGAATGGGGTAAATTCTCAACAGTGATAGATGATAACACTGGAGATGAGGGCCCCAAGATCATTGCTACTAGTCGAGATGAATCTCATTTACGTGTATCAATTATAGGTGAAGGAGTATATAGAGCGAAATACGTGGTGAAAGCAGTCAGCTCTCTTAGAGACCTCGGGGAACATGTCCTGGGTTTAAACGTGAATTACCCCAGGCCATCGATAACCCTGTTGTTTAAGGATGAAGAAGGCGCAAATGAAGCTGTTCTAACTCTATACAAGGCTCTGCTTAAGGGTGATGATACATGACTAGGAGAGTAGCTGTTTTAGGAGCCACTGGGTTAGTTGGCCAAAGATTCGTATCCCTACTAGCTAAGCACCCATGGTTCGAGATCGCTCTGCTGGCTGGATCGGAGAGAGGTTGTGGTAGAAAGTACGGAGAGGTAGTTAAATGGGTACTAGAGGAACCCATGCCGAGCGCTCTCGGAGACATGGTGATCGAGAAACTTGAACCCGAGAGGATTTCCAAGGAACAAGTAGACATAGTGTTCTCAGCTCTACCACCCGAGGTAGCAGTAGATGTGGAGGTGGAGCTAGCTAAGAAGGGTATAGTAGTTGTCTCAAATGCTTCACCTATGAGAATGGAGCCCGACACACCTTTATTGAATCCCGAGGTTAACGCTGACCACGTTGAAGTATTAGAGTTACAGAGGAGAATTAGGAACTGGAATGGAGGAATAGTCAAAGTACCTAATTGCACGACATCTATTCTAACTCTCTCACTTAAACCCCTCGTAGACGAGTTCGGTGTTAGAAGAGTCATTGTTTCATCCATGCAGGCGATTTCAGGCGCTGGTTTAACTGGTTTACCAGCCGTGATCATAGCAGACAACCTAGTACCGTTCATTGAGGGTGAAGAAGAAAAAGTGCAAAGTGAATCCATTAAGATACTTGGCGAAGTAAGCGAGAAAGGTGTCGCTTTGAACAAGGAGATCAAGGTCTCCGCGTCTTGTCACAGAGTAAACGTACTAGAAGGCCACACATTATCTGTTTTCGTGGAGCTACGTAGAAGCGCTAGTGTAAGCGAATTAGTTGAAGCCATGAAGGAGTTTAAATCAAACAAGATCAAGAATTTAAAGCTCCCAACAGCGCCTTTAAACCCGATCATCGTGAGGAATGAGAGCGATAGACCTCAACCAAGACTCGATAGATTCGAGGGCAAAGGAATGAGCGTGGTTGTCGGTAGAATTAGGCGCGATGAGGAGGTCGGGTTAGTAAAATACATTGTACTAGGCCACAACACTATTAGGGGGGCCGCTGGAAACGGAGTTCTCATAGCTGAATTACTGGTTGCGAAGGGTTTAGCGTAGACCGTATAATCCTACTTAAGGGCTTGATCAAGGTCCTCTCTTAAATCCTCTGGATCCTCTAATCCAATAGATAACCTTACGAGATTCTCTGTTATTCCAAGCCTTAACCTCGCATCCTCGGGGATAAACATGCTGCCAGCTTTAGCTGGTAACACAGCTAAGCTCTCGGTTCCCCCTAGACTAGGTGCTCTCTTAATTACCTTAAGTTTCTTGAGGAATTCAACCGCTTCCCTATATCCGCCTTTAACTTTGAAGGCTACGACTCCACCGTATAGCTTTCTCTCGAACAACTTGTCTGCAACGGAGTGATATGGGCTACTCGTTAAACCAGGGTAATATACTTCCTCTACTCTCGGGTGCTCGGAGAGGAATTCAGCTATCTCAAGCGCTGTTTTCGATTGTTTCTCGAAGCGTACTTCAAGTGTTTTCAATCCTCTGAGAACTAGGTATGCTTCGAGCGCTTGAATAATGCCACCAGTTATTCTCCTCCAGTCCCAGAGATCAAATATGTTCGGTGTCTTCGAGATTAATGCTCCTCCAACTACGTCGTTATGTCCTGCAATATACTTGGTTAAACTATGTACCACTATGCTAGCACAGTGCTTCAGCGGTTTCAGCAGAATAGGAGTTGTAAACGTGTTGTCAACTATTAATAAGGCTTTGCCGCCGATCTCCTCGCATACTTCAAGCAAGTCAATTACTTTAAGTGTTGGATTAGTCATTACTTCGAGGAAAATCATTGAGGTGTTCTCATCGTATGATTCAATGATGCTTCTAGCACTGGGCCAAACTTTAATTAGTTTGAAGTTCATTTTCTCGGAGAGCTTCTCGAGTAATAGAAGAGTTGTACTATAGACCTCATAGGGGACAATAACCTTGGATCCAGGTTTAATGAAGTGCAGAAAGAGCGCTAACTCAGCTGCCATACCACTATTAAACACTAATGCATCTGCACCCATCTCTATTTTTGAAAGAACCCTCTCCAATGCTCTAACCATTGGATTCTCTTCTCTCCCATATCTGACGTATGTTCCACGATCAGTGTAAACAGCTAAACCTCCTTCGCTATCAATGTACTCATATACTGCGCTAACATATATGGGCGGAATATGAGACCCGAATTGATCTCTGAACTCGTGGCCTGAAACGATCTCAGTCCCAAACTTCACATCCAACACCTCTCATGTTAAACCATTAAAAGCTTGACCCGGTTAAACCTCAACCTGGATTTGAGCATATCTTTATGCGTGAACCCATATATAAGTGAATCATTTAAATCAAAAGAATAAACGCTGAGTAAACCTAGAAGTGGAAATTTAAACTATTAGTTAACATCAATAATTATGCAAGACAACATAAATGAATGGAAAAAGTCCACTTAAGGTTAAATTAGTGAAGTAATGCCTCGAGAATAACCAGGATCCCTACTAAAGCAAGTATCCATGGCCAAAATAAATCGAAGTAGAATAGTATGGCGAGACCTATGAGGAATACTCCCCCGGTCACTGCGTGAGCTAATTTTCTTCTCTTCTCTTTTTCTTCGCTAGACATTGTTACACCACAGGTTAGCATATGCAAAGAGAAATATAAAAATCACGATTGATATAGGTTACCTGTTTGATACCGGGGTTACTATTATTTGAAGTCTAGGAACATGGTTCACTATTATCCACTGATGAACTAATTATCCAAGTGTTAATCAATTACTGGTTTAAGCCACTTATATGAGATTATCCAAGTCAACGCCACTAAACCAGTTATAACGTTGCTCAGCGACATACCTATCCAGAGGCCGCTTACTCCTAAGCCGATGGGGCCCGGGCCCATTAAGTATGCTAGTATGTTTCTAAGTACCCATAGTCTCAGCATTGACAACATCATTAATGGTTTAGTGTGACCACTACCGTTTGCAACTGCTCCAGCTACTTGGAGTATTGCAAGCGTTATCAATGATGGACCCATGTAAAGCATGAACTCTGAAGCGTAGTAAGCTACTTCGTAATCTAGAGGAGAGAAAAATGATGCTATTTCAAGTCTTAGTAATACCATGGGGACAACCATTAGAGCTGTTAGAGAAACGATCAATAGTAAGACTCTTTTAGCGGTTTCCTTTGCTCTATTAAATTCTCTGGCGCCAATGCTTTGACCAACAATTGTTGTACACGCTGCTAGTAAACCAGCATCTATTATTGAGATAATGCTGAAGGGTCTATCCCCTATCCCCCATGCGGAGAGCGCTTTTGTACCCATTAAACCAATAATAGCTGCGAGAACGTAAAATCCGGATGCGTCTGCGAAGTTTGAACCAGATAAAGGTAAACCGATTCTAAGTATCTTCTTAAATATCTCTAGGTCAGGTATGAAGTATGCTCGTGAAGCCTTATGATCGTTTAATCCTCTAACAAAGAAATATGTTAACGCCATTAGTGAAGCAATTCCTTCACTCAGAATTGTTGCCAAGGCTGCACCGGCTGCACCCATCTCCGGTAAACCGAACCAGCCGAAGATAAATAATGGGTCTAATACCATGTTAAGCGCGTTGCTTATAACCATGAATAAGAGAATAATGCTGGATTTCCCGACTGAAACATAAGCTGATTGAATTGAACCAAAAACACCGAAGAGCGGGAGACCCATAGCTATTATTGAAATATATTGAATAGCTAAATTGAATACATTTGGATCAACCGTTATGAATGATAGTAGATAAGGTGAAACCATGACTGTAAAAAGTGCTAATGGAATTCCACCTATAATAGCGAAGGATACTAATTGACAAGCTGATTTAACCGCGTAATCATATTTCCCCGCACCCCATGCTTGTGAAACCAACGCGTTTCCAGCTCCGAGTAATCCATTGAAAGCAGATATGATGAGAAAGAATGTTGGCCACGACGAGTTAATTGCTGCTATAGCGTATGTACTATATCTACCAAGCCAGTATAAGTCCACGATATTGTAAACTACGTTTAATACTTGCACAGCAGCTATTGGTAACCCTATTTTCAGCATTACTTTGAACAATGGTTCTTCTAGTACCCATCTCTCATTGACAGCTTTCAACTTGATCACCAAGTACGATATGGAATTAACGCATGTTAGTGCCTGGAAAACTCATACATCATATCGTTGAAGCATCGACAATTATTCTGAGTCAATTATATATCAATTAATGAATCCACATATAAACATGCTTCCATAGGATAGTTGTTCATGCTCTTGATCGACATAGATGATCTCATTTAGAGAAGCGAGTTAATGTTGCATAGGAGTTGGTTTAAATATCAGACATGGGAGTCCTTCATTGCTGAGAAAAGGGACCACATGATCCCGGTTTAGTCCCCCTAGTGAGTAAAATACTTAATGATTTGTCCTCCTATTACTTAGTTGCGTTCGGTTCATAGATGTCAGCAATTAGTGAGGAGCATTATCTTTAAGGGCACAGATCAACAAGCCTGGTGAATCATCAACGCACCTATCATTAATACAGCTTACAGATGTAATCATATTGCTTAGAGATCCCAAGTTTAACCTCTGTCAAGTGTTTAACGATCTGCCTATGGGTCAGTTTTCATAACCTATATTTAAGTAGTTTACTGCGTATTACTTTTATTTTTATTTCTATTTTCCAATTTACATAATGTAGGTGAATGCGTTATGTTCACTTTAAGGTATGGATCAACTAAGTTGTACTTTGGAGTAAACGCACTGAGTGAACTAGAAGAGTGCATATCATGTTACAGGGAAGTAGTCGTAGTTACTGGTAAATCATCTGCTAGAGTTTCGGGGGCAATGGGGGATGTAGAGAAGGTTTTGAGGAATCACGGAGTAAACTACGTTGTATACGATAACATATCGCCTAACCCTTGGGCTAGCCAAGTCGAAGAACTCGCTGAAGTTATTTGGAGCAGGGGTGCTGACCTCGTCGTAGCTATTGGTGGAGGTAGCCCCATTGACGCAGCTAAAATGGCTTCAGTTATAGCTTTGAGTGGTGGGAGAGTTAAAGATTACGTTGCGGGCTCAAGGGTACCTAAGAGAAGTGTGCCTTTACTAGCTATAAATTTAACTCATGGTACTGGTACAGAGGTTGACAGGTACGCTGTAGTTACACTGGATGATACTCGCGAGAAGCATGGTTTAAGCGTGAAGTACCCGGAGATATCAATAGATGATCCAAGGTATACTCTAACACTCGACGAGAAGCAAACCATTTACACTGCTCTCGACGCGTTTTACCACTCATATGAATCAGCAACATGTAAATCCAGGAACTTATTCGTGGAGTCCCTAGCTAGGGAAGCTACATCAATAATTGCAAGTAATCTACCAAGGTTGGTGAGCGACCTCAAAAACCTTGACTTAAGGGAGAAATTGCTTTACGCTTCAATGATAGCTGGAATAGCCATAGATTCTGGTTCAACGCACGTAATACACGCGATAGAACACGTGTTGAGTGGTTTACAACCAAAGTTACCTCATGGCTGTGGTTTAGCGCTAATAGGCCCTAGGTCCATCTACTATACGCATAAAGTAGTACCCGAGTACTCCGCCTACGTTCTAAGAACACTAGACCCCACTCTGAAACCCATAGCTGAGGACGCGGAGAAAGCCCAGAAGACTGTTGAGGAATTCCAGCACGAGGTTGGATTCGATGAGAGACTCAGCGATTATGGGTTCACGGTCAAAGACATTGATTTGATAATTGATTACGTCTTCAACAAGTTGAATTACCTACACGAGGATTCGCCTTTTCCGTTGACGAGTGAAATCGTAAAAGACATCGTGACCTATTCTCTGTAGAATCCATTTCTCACCAACTCATCTTTACTACGAACATCTTGTTCTATTGATTCATGTTAGCTAAAAATTTATAAATGGTGCACCCTATTTACTTAAAGTGTGCACAGGTGATTAATATGGCTTGCTTCATTACACCAATGTTAACGGGTATAGTACTCAGTGTTATTAAGAAGCTGTGGAAAAACGCTGATAAAATAAAACTAGGTTTACTGGTCAAAATGCTCCTAGCTGGCTCACTGATACTCGCCGTTGAACACGTTTGGCACGGCGAAATCGTACCATATCCTCCATTTTTAACTGCTATGCAAAACTCATCCGACATACCGGTTTTGATCAACGAGATAACTGTTATTGGAGGATCAATGACCATCGTTGTTACAGCTGCATGGAGTGTAGTAGTAGCATTTGCTAAGAGAATGGAGGTAAAAGTACGGCCTCCTACACGCATAATATTAACTCTCGATAAGGTGTGATCATTGTGGGCTATAGCACTTTTACTTATCTCAGCTCTATCCACTATTGCTTGGTTTAAGACCAGGGCTGTAAACAAGTATAGATTCGACTTACTCGCGGTGATATCTGGTAGTGCTGGTTTAATGTTCCTAGTTGATAATATCTACAGCTACTTGAATGAAGGCGTATTATTTGAATTCAACTATGATGCGGTATTGTTAACAATCACTTTAGTTATCTCAGCGTTGCTTACTTGGTTAGCAATACTGATATATAGCGTGAAATTCAAGCAAATGACTTAAACGCGTTTTTCGCAACCCTTATTTACTTCTATTGAAATCGTTTAAATCAACGTAGTAGAGCTAAATTTCATTACTTTAGGTGAATCCATTGAGGCGGAGAGCAGGATTGCGGATTGTAATAATATCTCTAGTGGTAGTATTAGCGTGGATAACCGGCTTCATTATAGGTGTGTACCATGTAGAACTCTCCCATAGCTCTTTAACCCAGTACTCGGTTAAGGTTTCGACAACGACTTCTCTATATCAGTTAGGGGTTCTCGATGATTTATTCAGCGATTTCAATAATGTAACGGGTTTAAACGCAAAGTTTGACGTATTAGCTAAGGGTTCTGGTGAAGCTTTAAGGCTTCTCGCCGATGGTTCAACTTGCATTGGTTTCGTTCACGCTCCCGCGCTAGAACAAGAATTCATTACTCAGGGGAAAATCGAGAGACTCGCTCTCTTCGCGTACAATGAGTTCATCATTGTAGGTCCGAGAAGCGATCCAGCTAATGTTAGCTCAGCTGTCAACGCGGTCGAAGCATTCAAGAGGATATATATGGCCGGAGAACTTGGATTAGCGAGATTCATCAGTAGAGGAGACATGTCTGGAACAAACATTAGGGAAATTCAATTATGGAACTTAGCGGGCTTAAACCCTGAGGGCAAATCATGGTACTTGAAAACAGGTCAAGGTATGTCTCAAGTCCTCATAATAGCTGATAACTTGGATGCTTACACTTTAACAGATATTGGAACATACATGAAGCTCGAAAACCAGGGGAAACTAAGGAACTTAGTGACTTTGAAGAGTGATCCAACGTACTTAATTAACGTCTACTCAATGTACTTGTCGAAGACCACACCGTGCGATGACCCCTATACCTGGTACATTGCATTCAAGCTCAGGGATTACTTGCTCAGCAGAGGTCAAGACCTTATATCAATTAAATACATGGGTTTACTTAACCCTGTGAAAGGGCGTGAAGACATGGTACTACAGGCATGGTTAGCTTTAACAAAGCTCAGTTAGTTAATATATATGAGAACGGTGAGAGGACCCAGCGATGACTGAATCCATTTTAACAGTGACTATTAGAAGTATTTATGTCTCATCAATAGCTGCTCTAATAGCATTCTTATCCTCCTTAGCTTTAAACGCCGCTTTCTCAAGGATGTCAAGGAAATACGTTGAAGTAATATCAGGGGTTTTTGAGGCCCTTGTGGGTGTTCCAACAACAGTTATAGGTTTACTAGTATATATGCTATTTTTCCCTGGTGGCCCTTTGGGAACACTGAAACTACTATACACACCCCACGCTATCATAATAGGTGAGTTCCTCGTAGCTCTCCCCATGGTTTACACTTACATGTTTAGACACTACTATGCTATGCGAGACACTATTAGAGAACTCGTATTATCGCTTGGATGCCCGGAGAAGAAGGCTTTCAAGCTTCTCTTAAGAGAGCTCACGCCTATTCTCTTATCAGCGTACTTTGTATCCTTCTCTAGAGCTATGGGTGAACTAGGTGTAGCGCTCATCGTGGGTGGTGGAATTGAGGGTTACACTAACGTATTAACTACAGCAATAGCTCTTCAAACATCAATAGGCAACTACGAGTACGCTATTCAACTCGGAGCAATACTTGTATCCATCACTATAATGCTTATTGTAACCATGAAGATCCTGGGTGAACGCGTGCTATGGAGATTAGATTAGAGAATGTCTGGTTTACTTATGATGGCTCCTCTTACGTCTTGAAAAACGTGAACTTAGAGTTCGCGAACCCTGGTTTATACATATTAATGGGCCCTAATGGTTCAGGTAAAACAACTCTACTGAAAATAATATCACTCTTATTTAAACCAACGAAAGGCAGAGTACTTATTGATAACGCTGATTTCTGGAATATGATTGAGAAAGATAAGCAAGAAGTTAGAAGTAGAATTGCATATGTCAGAGATAAACCAATACTGGTCAGAGGTACAGCAAGGTACAATCTTGAGCTTGGATTAAAACTTAGAAATAACGTTGAAGTAGATAAATCGCTCATTAATAACCTCGTGAAGAGGTACATGCTTGAAGATTTATTAAGTAAACCAGCTAGTAAACTGAGCTCTGGGCAAGCTAAAATAATAACTATTTTAAGAGCATTAATCTTGAACCCAAGGATACTGGCTCTAGATGAACCATTCACTTTCCTAGATAACACGAGGACAATGCTTCTAATACAGGATCTTGCGAAGCTGGTGGATAATGGAAGCATCATCATCATCGCCACGCACTACATGCATAGAGACCTAAGAACACGCGCTAAGCAAATAACGGAGTTAGTTAATGGAGAAATTATACATACCTAAACATGAAATGATTGAATATATTTGCAACCCCGAGCACATTTGTATAAGTGTTTATTGTTTAATGGTTCAAAGGAGGGATCCTGTTAACATTAATAATATCATTAAATTTAACATAGTTGAGTGAAGATTATTGCTGTTTAGTAGGCTATGGTGTCTTATTTGCGGGAAGTAACGTTCAACGAGTACTTAGAGTTTGTTTCAAGGAATAAGATTATTAGAATAGAGGATCAAGAGATCTCCCTTGAACCAATCAAAGTAGGGAACTTGGTTCCATCTTCCTCAGAGTTAACTGATATTTCGACAACTGTTTGGAGTTTTCCACAACGTGGATCATGGGCTACTCATAGAGGTGATTATAGGGGTAATTGGGCTCCTCAAATACCTAGAGCTTTAATATCGATGTATACTGCTAAAGGTGAAACCGTACTTGACCCAATGATAGGTTCTGGTACAACTTGCATAGAAGCCAGATTACTCGGTAGAAACTGCATAGCGGTGGACATAAACTACGAAGCATTAATGTTAACTATGCATAGAATCTACTGGCTTGAAGAAGCATTGAAGAAGCACGTGGAAACAAAACTCATACCATATAGTATTGGGGACGTTTCCATAGAGGACGTGTTGCAAACCAGTATTCGTGTGTATCACGGAGATGCTAGGAAACTGGTGTTACTGAGTGATAACAGCGTTGACGCAGTGTTCACTCACCCTCCATACTGGAACATTATTGAGTACCAGGGTACATGTAATCCAGGTGACTTATCTTGCACGAAGAAACTCGAAGAGTACTTAGATCTCATGAGGGATGTTGCAAGAGAGATATACAGAGTTCTAAAACCAGGTAAGTATGCTGCGATCCTGGTGGGTGATACGAGAGTCCGCAGGCACTATGTCCCGATCTCACACCATGTTCTGAGAGTATTCCTTGAAACAGGGTTTGTTTTGAAGGAGGAGGTCATCAAGGTACAGCATAAGATGAAGACGACACGTGAGATCTGGCGGAGAATCAAGAACAGAGATTTCCTCTTAATAGCGCACGAGAAACTATTCATTCTAAGAAAACCATTTGGGAGCGAGGAATTAAGTGAATTCAAGTATAGTACTAGTTTACTCTACAGGGTTTGAGCTCCAGTTATATTATTGATCACTGTTACTTAGGCATCACATGCTTCAATGTATTTACTTCTACTCGGAATATTGAATGCGTATGCGTTAACTAGTTTATCTATGGTTTCAAGCCCTAATTCACTTGAAACCTTGTACTCGTCCACAGCAGTCTTCAAGACTGATGTATCGATACCTGTTAGTGAAGCATAGTACTCAATGTTTCTGCCCGGGTTTCTCGCATATTCATCAATGGATGCTAGGTAAGCTTCCTTGATCAACTTATATGTTCTTTTACCCACAGTGTTTGAAATACCTAGAGTGCAACAGAAATCGATTTCTAGCTCGCTTGGAGTGTATAATTCTCTGAAACCATGCTTCTCTAGTTCTAAGTACACTGGGTGCCATGTGACAACGTAACCTCCCTTCCTCTTAAATAATGAAGTTATTTGACCAGGATCCTTGTAGTATAGAGTCTCAGATGCTTCTATGAGTTTTCTGGAAACGAGGTAGTGTCTAACGTAATCCATAGTGCTAATGATACTTGAATACACTGCATCACCTGCTTTAGAGCTCAATACTCTGAATCCACCCTTTAACCCGGCTAATATCACTTTGTAAGTCCTATAAACAGGGTAGATGTATAGTTGACCGACGAGAGGAGATAGTGCTAGGTCTACAGCGTTCTTAGCAAGAGCTATTGTGGCTTCTAAGCCATCTCTGTACACGATTACTTCTACATTTATGTTCTTTTCTCTGAGTTTCTTGATGAAATCTCCTAGAAACAAGTATTCGCTCGAAAACACTATCCCCAATTTTAGTACTCTTTGTTTGAGTTCGAAGTCAGCTTCTCTCAATTGGGGATAAATGTATACGATCTTGGTTCTACCCACTGTAATCCTCGATATTAACCCCTCGTGTTCCAGCTCGCTGAGGATCTCGGATACTCTGCTCTTAGATGCTCCTAAGGCCCTGTAAATGAATGATTGCGGAACATATGAGCCTTGGTGGTTTCTAAGTAGTTCTAGAACCTTGTTCTTTAAGCTGGTTTTCATTTGCTTCACTCAGTTAAAGTTTTTAAGCATTGCCCTTATAATTCTTACTGGAAAATCGAACAAATGTTCGGTGATCGAGCATTGATGGATCCCGTGTTGATTATCCAGTTATTGGTGATTCTGTGTTTTTACATAGTACCCTACATTTTTCTCCACGATTCCAAGGGGTTAGAGTTATTCTTGTTCTATGTTATAGCAACTTCGATTACAGGCATCATTTCGATCAATAGGTTGAATAAGATTAAGGGTGAGAAGAAGTGAGAGCAGAGTTCTTCATTCTTCTATTACTATATGTTCTCGTTGGAACAATTCTAGCTGTTTTCTCGAGAAGATTTTTCAGAGGCAACCTCAAGGACTACTATGTTGCAGGCGGTAGATTGAATTCCCTTTTGAGTTTTGGAACCTACGCAGCTACCACCTATAGTGCATTCATGATGGTTGGATTAGTCGGTATGACTTACGCTACGGGAGTTGGGGCACTTGGATTCGAATTACTATACTTAGCGTCAACTGTTTTACTATTGTCAACAATTGGGGTTAGAATATGGGAGCTATCGAGGAATAAGCAGTGGATTTCGCCTTCGCAAATGATTGGTGAACTATACGGTAGTAGATTACTAGCTGTCATGGTTGCATCAATATATTTATTCGCCATGGTACCATACTTAGCCGCTCAAATACAGGGGTTGAAGGTAATCTTCAACTATGGAGGATTCGGGGAATTAGAGGCCTTGATTATATCCTCTATTATGGTTTACGCTTGGATCGTGCTGGCAGGTATGTGGAGTGTTGCAGTAACGGATTTATATCAGGGATTATTAATGTTCACTTGTGGACTGAGTTACTTTTTGTGGACGATTTTCTACTATGTACCTTCAAGTGGTGTTTCCTACTCAGATATCTATAAAGCATTATCTAATAGCAATTACCTTGGTTTAACGAGTTTCTGGAGTTTAGGAGTATTCCTAGCTTACACTATTCCCTGGGTTTTCTTCGCTGTCACGAATCCACAAGTTGTCGTTAGACTCTACTTGCCTAGAGATTATAAGTCATATAGGAACACTGTATCATTGTTCTTCATTTATGGATTCATCTACACTATAATAGTTGTAGTAATTGGTTTAACTGCAGCTGGTTTATCTAAAATAGGTTTAATACCTGGAAACATGCAGTGGGACACTGTTACACCTTACTTACTTAACTTAATGCCACCCCTACTGGGTTCAATAATAGGTGTCTCAATTGTTGCAGCAGCTGTCTCCACTGCGAACAGCATAGTTTTAGCTGTATCTGGTAGCGTTTTATCAACGCTGAGTGAGTCAAGTAGCTTGCTAGCTGCAAGAATTCTAGATGCTCTATTAGTCTTATCTGCTGCAATAGTTGCTTTAACGAACGTAGGCTTCATAGTGGATTTATCTGTTTTAACATCAGTTATCTTGCTACCACTTGCACCTATAACTATTCTCGCAGTATACAAGCATGGAGTCTTCAAAAAACACGTGAAGACTTCTGCTATCTTATCCCTATTTGCTGGGACAGGGTTAGCGACTTATTACGCGGTTGAGTTAGGGCCTAGGAGAGCTTTCAGGGAATCAATAAATGGTTTACCTCTATCGCTTTGGGTGTTATTGGTTTCAACTTTGATCCTGTTGACTGGTTACATGGTGGATAAATACGTTAATAGACACCAGTTATCTAGGTGAAGGGATCTAAAAACGTAATCCAATATTGGAAAAACATGGAAGCAATTTAGCGAGAAGAACTCTGAACTCCCCTGTGAGCATTACGCATATTTTCATCTAGTTATCCTTCTGTTTATCCACTATTGGGTTTAATAATGATTCATCGGAGAGCTGAGACTCGTGTTTCTCTAATGCTTCAATTTTCCTACACGTAAAGGCCAAAATATCCATAACAGTGCTTGGTTTACTTGTATAATAGTAAGCTATAAAGCTTGGCGAATGATGCTTTAGATTCCTTCGGTTGTTTCATCAAGTAATGAATCTATGTTTCGCGTGAAAGCGATATAGTGTTCATGTAGGTTGTTTTTCGAATTTTCCCTCATTCTCGATCTCTAGGTTTTTGTTACTTGTATTCCTCCTCAATAGCTTCAGCTACTTTACCAATGTTTACACTGTAACCTAGGTCTCTTAAAGCCCGCGCTAATGCGGTAAACGCTGAGAGAACGTGTGTTCTTGAAGCTTGTACCCCCATATGACCCACTCTCAGTACTTTGCCCATTAGTCTCCCCCAGCTGCCAGCTATCATTACACCGTATTTCTCCCATATTATTTTCCTTAACTCCTCGCTATTGATTCCTTTAGGGGGTTCGAACGCTGTAACTGTTGGCGAGGAGTAATTCATTGATGATGGATAAGGATTCAGGTTTAATGCTTCGAGTGCACGCCATGAAGCCTTCATCGCCAATAAGTGTCTCCTGTGGACGTTTTCGAGTCCTTCCTCCATGATCATTTTAATTGACTCATTCAAGGCGTAAATCAACACGTCGCACATAGTATACGGGAATATCCCCCTGTTATCCAACATATCCCTCCAAGTCTTCAAATCTAAGTAGAATCCTCTGTAGTTTATTTTCTCGATTCTATCCCATGCTCGTTCACTAATAGCC
Source organism: Desulfurococcaceae archaeon (assembly GCA_023269825.1). GTDB lineage: Archaea > Thermoproteota > Thermoprotei_A > Sulfolobales > Desulfurococcaceae > UBA285. Next base: position 382,875 of record JAGDWI010000001.1, on the reverse strand, counting down.
ATGATCGTTAACCCCGGAGGCGTATTCAACGCTTTCTGAGATCCACCTATAAGTATATCTACTTCCGCTTTATCGAAGTCCACTGGTACTCCCCCAATGCTTGAAACAGCATCAACTATTAATAGTGATCCATGATCCCTCACTACTTTACCTACTTCAACTAGATTGTTCAGTATTCCCGATGGAGTATCACAGTGCACTAACGTGACTACTTCAATATCCCTGTGTTTCTCGAGTTCTCTATCTATTACGCTGGGGTCAGCGCTCCTCCTCCAGCATTCTTCACAGTTCTCAACAATTAATGGTTCACCACCATACGCTTTAATCAGATCAGCGAATCCTTCACCGAAAACACCGTTCGCGATAACTAGTACTCTAGTTCCGTCTTTAACAGTGTTAGCTATAGCTGCTTCTAATCCTAGCATGGCTTCCCCAGTCATCACGTAGATTGATCCCTCCCTAACATTGAGAACATGCTTTAGTTTTTCACGTGTTTCATTGTAAACTCTGAGGAAATCGGGGTCTAAGTCCGGGTTAGTTGATTCCTTCATTAAAGCTAATTTAACACGGTAAGGTATCTCCGTTGGACCAGGAGTCATAATGAATCGATCAGTATATAATTTAACCAAAGAACCCACCATGTAAAATGATTAACTTAAGGAGTGTTTATAAATGAATTACACGTGGAGAATAAATCATAAATTAACAACGGGTTTGAACCATTTTTCGAAGAATGCTCTCTACTTGATTATAGTTTCTTAACTCATGTTTTTAATCCAGGTTTTCCCTCTCCGAGTCCATTTCTTCCTTATTTCTCGGTACTTGTTCAGAGTCTCCTCAAGGAAGACTTTGTCTGAGTAAAGGATTTTTCCGTCTTCAAGTATCTCCAGTATGAAGGTGCTCTCGTTCTCTAGGAGTTTCCTAAATGAATCAGTGTTTAAGCATACTGGATGCACTCTCGGATTAACGTATTTCATAACAATCTCGTACCCGTCCCTAGGATCTCTTGGAAAGTTATCAGCGACAATTAAGATGTCGATATCGCTTTCAACCGTGTAGTCTCCTCTCGCCATGGATCCATACAATACAACTAATTTAACTCCATACGCTTTTATATTCTCGACTATATCATTTAGCTCCTCTAACAATGCTTTCAACCCACTTCAATATAGTCTCAGCGCATCTTATACATTTCTCCGCGTCCTCCTTCGTGTAGTAGTCCATTGGAGCACCTTCATCGTATACATCGGGGTATCTAGACGGAATATAATGCTTGTCTAGTATAGATGCGCAATTCTTGATCTCCGCTGGAACATCTATTCCAGCATCTAATATAATGAAGGTAATTGAATGTCCTCTTCTCTCTCGGTGAAAATGACTAAGTAAACCCTTAATAGCTTTCTCAGCTGCTTGATGGGATTCGAAGCAGGTTTCCTCGTAAAGCTCTTTTTCACAATTAGCTAAGGCTGAAGCGAGGTTTCTCCTTGCTTGCCTGATCCAATCCATGCTCCTTGAAACCATTTCATTGACGCCTATTATTTTTTTTATTAAAGCAAATGCCCTCACTACATGATTTCATTAAACAACTTAATTAAACTTAAATAAAGTTATCGAGCTTATACAACTAAATCCAATATATGTTTTGTTCTCTGCATAAATGAGAGAAAAAAGGTTCAAGTAATTATCGTAATGAGGATAGATACTCCATCGAAGATTACTACCATCAGTATTGTAACTAAGAAATTTAGCGGTGTTAATGCTGTTTCTAATCTCTCATTTAGTGTTGAAGAGAACATTATTTTATTGACTGTGCTTCTCCCAGAGAAGCTTTGAGAAAAATTGTTCTAGAGTATATTGTATGTAATCCGAACTTGTAGCGAAAAATATTATTTCATCCTTCCTTACCGCTGGGTTACCAGGCCTTAGTGCGAAGCGATTGATCGACTTTATGAACCTCATGTCATAGGTTATCTTTGTTATTACTTTAACAGCTATTTTCGCTGTCTCCTTTAGAGTTGTAAGGGAAAATTATCCAACGAGTTTCAAATAAGTACGGGTTCCAAGAGTTTACTTGATTAAGATGAGGAAGCTGAGCGAACTATTCATGCTCAAATTATTCGTGGTAAACCAGATTTTCTACTTAACAATACTCGGAATGTAGGGTAATCAGTAATTGTTTGAATAAAAAGCCAACGAGAGATGAAAATACGCTGTTTTATTTATATTTGTGGACTCCTAGATAGACTTATACCTAAGGGGGAGCGTGAAACTTGCGGGTAGGGTTGTTCTTTGATTTTGACGGTGTTTTAGCACCAATAACTGAAAACCCATTGGATGTCAGTGTACCGTCCATAATGATGAACACTATTAGGAGCATGCAGAGAGAGTACACTATAGCCGTTATTAGTGGTAGAGACTGCCCATTTCTCTATAATAGGATACCTGGGTTAAACGGGTACGCTTGTATTTTCGGGTTGGAAATTCATGGCGGAGGATACACTGTTCTCGATGATGAAGCGTATTTCAGTGATAAACCGAGAATCATAAGTGAATTAGCTTTTAGAATAGAGAAAATCATCGGTGATAGAGGTGGATTAATACTGGGTAGAACGCTAACTGGTGTACCAATTGGTATGAGTGTTTACTGGTACTTGGATAAGGGTAAACCAGTTGAACTCGATGAATTAATAGAGGAAGCTAAAAAGAGTAAACTAGTGGTTAACCCCATTAGTAGGTGGGGTAATGTAGCTGAATTCATTGAAATACATGTCTCCAAGAGAACAAAGGGGGAATCGCTGAGAATACTTAAAACTCTACTAGGCGTTGACAAAGTGGTTTACTTCGGAGACAGCTATAGAGACATACCCGCGTTTAATGAAGCAGATATTCGAGTATTGGTTAAACACGAGTACAATAGCTCTCTGAGCAACGTGAATGTTGACTACGTGGTAAACCAAGCTGAGCTACCGCAATGGCTTAAAGTTAAGTTAGAGGAGGCTCATGGTCAATTATAGAATTAACGTGAGTATAGTTGCTTTCTGATCCACGAAGATTTCAATCATTCTCGCAACATATTTATAGCAGACTTAAAAGCAAGTTTACCTTTTAATTCCCCATTGAGAAAAGCAGTGGCGTTTTCTAATGGTGCATCACATGAGGCTCGTAGATTTCAATCTCATCCATGGTGATTTAAGTAAATTAGATTATTACATTGACACTTTAGGATACATATTGAGAGAGTGGGCTACACCGCCTGTATTAATTAACAGTGAAGGCGTAGTCGTTGGAAACCACGATGTATATAATGCACTCTGGGCCCTGGGTACACGCCTCATACCTGTAACCATGGATCCAAGTGAACTAAGTGAGCGGGTTTCACTGAGTGAACTCGACTTTTACCACGAGGTATCTAGTCATAATCCCAGGATATACGATAACGTTGTGGAGCTAGTTGGACGAGATATGCCGACACCCATGGTTAAATTAAAGTCCCTCAGTAATAAGAATGTGAGGGTATGGGCTAAACTTGAATGGTATCATCCATTTAGTTTAAGCATAAAGGATAGAGTAGCATGGTACATGTTGAAAACTACCCTTGAAAGAAACATGTTGAAAAGCCAGTTAATCTACGAGGCTACATCAACTAATACTGGGCTAGGACTTGTTGGTTTAGCGAATTTCTATGGGTTAAAGACAAGGATATACTTACCATCTACAGCTCAGAAATGCGTCGACTACGTGTTTAAAGCTATGGGTGCTGACGTTGTTAGATCTCAAGCAGATATTACAACTAAGCTGTTGAAGCAAGTGCTAATGGATGCAGAAAGAGACAACGCAACTGTCTTAAACCAGTTTGAAAACGACTTAAACTTCATAGTTCACTTAAAGTACACAGCGAAGGAGATAGACTACCAGTTATCAGCAAGAGGAGTGAAACCAAGAGTTATAGTGGGAGGTATAGGTACTTCAGGTCACTTATCAGCCATAGCTTTCTACTTTAAAAACAAGTATAGAGATGTCGAAGCATATGGTGTTCAACCGAAGAAAGGATCAACTATTCCAGGCATAAGGAGAATTGAAACAGGTATGAAATGGATCCACATGGTTAAAATCGATGAGATAATCGATGTTTCACTCGAGGAAGCCTTTCAGGCAATCATACACGTAGCTAGAAGCGACGGTATACTGGTGGGATTAAGTTCAGGTGCTGTATTATACGCAACTAAGCATTTAATTGATAACAATGAAATAGAGGGAGACGTGGTAGTCATTATACCTGATCATGGGATAAAGTACATAGAGCTACTCGAATACCTAGTTGAAAAATGCGTTGAAACACCAGAAGAATACACTGAGCGAATAGAAACACGTAACAATAAGTAGTTTGCAAAGTCAACGCCGCTAACATCAATAATACAGACTCTCATTGAGGAATTTTACTAGAGCCATGAGTGTCGCGTAGTAGCTCAGTATGTATCTTTCACAAGTCATCCTCGTCAGTATTCCTATGAATCCCTCTTTTTCGCCAATGTTCTCGACTCCGAATATTTTCTCAACTGCTTCATCTAGTTCGCGGTGCTCGCCTCTTATTATGGCTTCATATATTCTACGGGGAATAGGGAAAGATGGTGACATTCCAATAGAGTACCGTTGGTCTCTGCTCACAATGTAAGCTAATTCAACATCAAATGGTTCACCGTTAAACAAGTAGAACCCTGCTTCAACTCCAACTCCGAAATCACAATTCACGCTCATGCTTCCCAATGCCCTCTGCTTAGCTCCGAGAAGTATTTGATCCAAGCCTATTGGTTGCGGAGGAACACTAGTTGAAATCTTCTTAGACTCTATTCCTTTAATCTTGTAAAACACGCTGAATGCTTCACTTACTCCACGTATTTTCACAGGGTTCGTGGACCCAATACAAATAGTTACCTCACTACCTGGATGCATATGAACCAACTCTTACTCATCCAATGCTCCTAAGAAACCCAACTCTAATCAATATAGATTAAAATAAAAAGAGTTCATATAACAGTTATTGGATGAATCGATCTTAGTTCTATGTCCTCATCTATTAAATCATGTTCATGCACATTATTAATATTTTAAATCCATGTTTTACTTGTAATATTTGAGAAGTAGTGGAGATATAAAGTACCATGAAAACCAAATGAGGCTTTGGCACGATGAAAACCAGCAAATATAATATCATCTTAGTGTTTTTAACCATGATGGTGATTTTTTCCGGCTACATTGGGTATATTTTCGGATCCATGGTTAAAACGGGAAACACTGAATCTTCTTCGACTCGGGAAGTTAATCAACCAATTATTTGGCGCATGGCAGCTCATGTTTCAACAAGTGATCCCAGGTTTAAAATAGACAAGTACTTCGTTGAATTAGTTGAAAACTTGACTAATGGGCGATTAATCATAGATCTACATCCAGGAGGAGAATTGTTCCAGGTTTCACAGACGTTTGAAGCTGTATCAAGGGGTACAGTTGAATTAGCTGAAGTGTTCCTTGGTTACTGGGTTGCCGAAGACCCCGTGATGGCTCTCGGTGCATCTATCCCGGGGCCGATTAGGTCTCCGGATGAGATACTGTACCTCTACAGTAAAGTTGAACCAATTATACGGAAACACGTTGAAGCAAGAGGAGTAATTCTACTGGGACCATTGGCTTTCACTCCAGTTGAAGTCTTCATGAGCAGGAAACCAGTGTACTCGTTGAGTGATTTAAAGGGTTTACTTGTTAGAAGCGTAGGTATTTCAGCTAAAATATATGAAGCCTTGGGCGCTAAAGTAGTTGCAATATCACCTAGTGAAATAATACAAGCTCTACAATTCGGAACAATAGATGCACTCGAGTACGGTGAGTATGGTGGAAACTACTTAATGGGGTTCCAAGAAATATGTAAGTACGTTCTTGAACCACCTCCAGGTTACTCATTACACTCGCAAACATACATGGATAACTTCTTGATAGTTAACCCCAACGCTTGGAGTAATTTACCGATTGACTTGAAGCAAGCTGTTCTAATAGCCATTAACGCTACGTGGAAATATGCCGTGGAGTTAATGTATCACTGGGGGTACTTTGAAGCACGTGAATTATGGAAACAATCGGGAGCAATAATAACAACCATTACTACCGAGGAGGCGAAACTAATAGTAAATATATCAACTCAAATCTACGTGGATCTAGCGAAACAGAGTAATGATGCAAGGGAATTCATCATCGCAATGGTGGATGTTTGGAGGCAACTAGGTTACATGGAATGGGCAAGTGCTGTTGAAAATGATTTAAAGAGGGCTGGTTTAATGTGATTAAGAAAGTGACGTATGCCTTTATCAATGCGACCTTATTTCTCTGTGTATTACTATTAATGGTTTTAACCGTCTACTCTACTATTATGAGGTACATTCTACGTGCTCCAGATGTGCGTTCTTATTTCATATCCATATGGCTCTGGGGAATAATTTTCCTTCTTGGATTTGGATACGCGTTGTATGAGAAATCACATATACGGGTAGACGTATTATACACAAATACTGCACATAGAACTAGGAGAATAATGGATATTATGGGTTTAGTTATTTGTTTACTGTGCTTGATCATAGTGTTACCTAATTCTCTGCAACTCGCGTGGAGATCATATATTAGTAATGAGCTGGATTCAACGATCCCCTTATACTCGCCTCCAATATGGTGGTATAAGTGGCTACTGGTTTTCACATTCATACTCGCCGCTATCCAGGTTTCATCAGTGATAATAAATGAGTTAAAATCCCGATGAGGTACCGTGCATGGCTACCATGAATTTAACTCCTTTCCTAATGTTCATTTTACTACTTGCTCTCCTCTTGGCTGGTGTACCTGTTTCTTTCTCTCTACTATTTACAGCCATACTATTTGGACTACTGATCCTTGGTTGGAGCTCACTGGACCTTGTTTTCCAAGCCTTCTGGTCAACAATGAATAATTTCACTCTTGTAGCTGTTCCAATGTTCGTATTTATGTCTACTTTACTCGAGAAATCCGGTATCGTTGAAGACATCTATAGAGCCATCAGAGACATTGTTGGTGGAGTACGAGGATCATTACTAATCGTTGCATTATTAATGGGTTACATTATTGGAGCTATGTCCAGTGTAGCAGCTGCAGGCGTTGTAAGTATTGCTTTAGTAGTATACCCTGTGCTGAGGAAAACTTATCCAGAAGCAGACGATATTTCCATTGGTATAACAGTGTTCGCTGGTACTTTACCTCAACTAATACCTCCAAGTTTAAACATGGTTATATATGGATCAATGACTGGTGTACCTGTAGTAAAGTTATTTGCAGGTGGATTAGTTATGGGCACGATATTGACGGTGATAGCGACAATTTATATTTTATTCTACTGTATCGTGAATAAAGATAAAATACCAAAAATCACTGTTGAAGCTCCACGCAGAGAGAAAGCCCTCAATTTAATTGGTTTAATTCCGCCTGTAATAATAGTTATATCCGTGCTTGGTTCAATTTTCACGGGTATGGCTACACCCACAGAGGCATCTGGGATGGGTGCATTAGCTGTATTACTCTATGCTTTGTCAACGGGTAGATTAAACTGGAGGATCATAAGGGAATCCTTGTTGACGACAATAAAGCTCTCGGCAATGGTTGGATGGATAATAAGCGGTGCAGTCGCATTTGGATCCGTTTTCTCAATTACTGGTGGTTACTCAACTATTACCAGCGTTCTGCTCTCAATTCCAAGAGCTGAATTACTTGCACCCCTAATACTAGTTATGCTTGTTGTTTTCCTCGGGATGTTCATGGAGACTTCTTCCGTAGCAACTATTGCAGGCCCTATATCAGATTACATTATTCGCAGTCTTGGTTTAGATCCATTATGGTGGGGCAATATTTTCTGCTTTGCTTTAATGACAGGTTTCCTAACGCCTCCCGTAGCTATGGGAGTATACTTGTTCAAGGGCGTAGTACCTGAAGTGCCAATGTCGAAAATCTTCGAATCAATATTTCCGTTCTTAACTATTGAATTAGGGTTAACCATCCTTTTCATTATGTACCCTGATATAATATTGATACCAGTTAAGCTGCTTACTGGTTATTAAAACCCCGTATTATTAATTGAGAAATAACAATGAAGCAGAGTGATAACTCATGGTGCTTGATGATGCTTTGAGATTAGTCTACTTAACAGTATTGGTGTCCGCATCTGGTGCTTTAAGCCCAGGGCCTTTAACTGTTGCAACTATAGCGCTTGGTTCCAGGAACGGTTGGAGAAGCGGGTTTCAAGTAGCTTTTGGTCATACTTTAGTTGAAGTAACCTACGTAACTCTATTGTTCTACTTTTTCTCATACGCTAAAGCAGCATTAGATAGTGTTATTGGAGATGCACTAACATTGATGGGTTCAATAATCGTATTATACTTTGCTGTATCAACAATTAGGGAAGGATTTAGATACATAAGCGGTGACAGTAATGGTTCAAACACTAAGACGCCTCCTAATTTAAGGAACCCTGTCTTAATCGGGGTTCTATTCACTGGTTTAAACGTGTGGTTTCTATTATGGTGGCTGAGCATAGGCTTGGAGCTTGTTTCATTTTCCATAAAACTTGGTGTATTTGGTTTATTATTGTTGCTTATGAGTCACCTGTGGCTGGATTACCTATGGCTTATCTTATTAGCTGAGACAGGTAACAGGGGATCCAGGATCATGGGTTCAAGAGGCCATTCTCTTCTCATGATAGCGCTTGGATTGATCTTAATGCTATTTGGTTTAAATATGGTGTTAAAGAGATTTACACCGTACTCTATATTACCGTGAAAACTTTCTAATAGTAAATTGAACCATTAGTATTGTTTAAATATTATTGAACGCGTTTATCTAATAGGGGGAGTCATTAATATCAAGTTAAGAAAGAATTAAAGCTCTCCTCAGGAGATCAGAGGAGTTAATTAATAAGTCAAAGTTCAGGGATTACAGGATGCCATTCTTCCATTTATTCCAGCTATTTTAAGCAGTGTTGGCTTATTGTTAATGACTATGGGTTTCATAGGAACACTTGTACATTCTACAGTGTTCATTCTACTAACAACGAATTTGATGTTATTTATTGCAGGAATGTTCCTTAACCTCTACGTTGTATACGAATGGGTTGATGGAAGGAACGAGCGCTTCAGAAGGACATAATTCAAGAGAATTCACGCAGTTAAATCTAGACTCAACGAGCTGCGAGTAGTTAACTCCGGAATAAGAAATGCTTTAGCTAATACAATATTGATCATCTTACCACTGTACATAGTTCATGTATTTTGCTTCCTAAACAAAGATTTTAGGGAAAACTCTGCTAGAGAGAAACCTCTGATTTCCGAGCTACTCGGTGAAGTAGGAGGGAGACTACCTTCATTTACAGGGAGGCTTGAAGAATTCATAGTGGTACCAGATAGAAGTACATTGCCATACTTTATATTAACATTGACAACAGGGCTCTTTATGGTATACTGGGTATATACGTTAACCAAGGACTCGAATCAACGCTTCGAGAGTCACTCTATACTAGAAAACGAAATCATTACTGCATTTAAGCAAATATTGAGTCGGACAATGAATAATTTTCATCCACTTCATTATTTATACCTAGTGTTCCCTTCATTATTTATACCTAGTGTTCCCAAGTAATACTTCATGTGCTTAAATCAGAGGAACCTCTGATTATTGAGGAATTGGTATAATTTATTTATTCACCAAATTAAAATTATGTAAAACATGTTCACACCTACTGGTATTGATCTACAAGTATTGTGAAATATGTGAAAAATCCATATAACGTGTTTCTATGTGATTTCCTTCTCTTAGCTAGTTGATTGCTGAGTTGCCTGCGTAGTTATTAACCTCATTACTCTTGCTCTAATTATTTCCCTTCTTCTAAGTATTCCTTGTGCTGCCAGTGCAACTATTATTACAACCCCGTGGACTAATCTTATCCAGAACCCAGTCACTCCCGATGTCAATACCCCCATTTCTATGAATTCTAGGATCAATCCACCAATAAAGGTTCCATAAATTGTACCTAATCCGCCGGTTACTGGTGTTCCACCTATTACAACTGATGACACAGATTTCAACATGTAAATATCTCCAAGAGTTGGCCAAAAAGTAGCCATTCCAAGAGTGTTAATTATACCTGCGAAAGCGGCAATTAACCCATGTATAGCGTAAACAGATATTAATACCCTGTCGACATTTATACCCACCATTTGAGCTGCTACTCTGTTATCTCCTATGTAGTAAATGTATGCGCCGAACCTATGCCTGTTCAGAATCAACCAGAAGATTATTGCTAATCCAATAGTCCACAGGAATTGAACTGGTATACCTCCTAGCCACCCGACTAGTGCGCTGAAGACCATGGAATCCCTGTATTGTCCCAGTGGAATACTGAAACCCTGTGTAGCAACTAAAACTACGCCTCTCCATAGGAAAGTGGTACCTATTGTTGCAATTAATGATGGAATACCTAGTTTAGTTATTAAGATACCGTTGAACAGTCCAGCTCCTAAACCAGCAAGTAATCCCAGTATAACTCCTAGAAGTGATGCTTCGCCTTGCGCTTGCCAAGTCATCGCCATAATTAGTGGACCTAGAGCCATTATAGATGAGAAAGATAAATCTATTTCCCCCGTTATTATTACGAGCGTTAAGCTAATAGCTGGGATAATTGTATACGGTGAAATGCTCATTAATGAAGTATATGTAAATGGATTAGTGAAAGCACTTGGATTTAAAACGTAGAAAGCAAACCATATTGCAAAAAATATAGCCGTTATAACTACTTGTAATTTATAATCAGATATTATTCCCCTAACTCCTTTCAACTCATGGATCGCAGTCATCAATATCACCTAAAATGGCTAGGTAAGCTGCGATTTCCTATATAGGTTTAATTCCTTGTACTTCTCGGGAACACTGCCTGTTCTAGCAATAGAAATCATTATCTCCGTGAGGTCTTCCGGTGTTAAATTCTCCTTGTAGAATTCAGCCACAACTCTACCTTTATCCAGTATCACGAACCTATCAGCGACAGGGTAAACATGGTATATATTATGACTTATGAATACAGCGGATTTACCTTTCTTCTTCAACTCGTTTACGTATTCAAGCACTCTCTGCGTTTCTGCGAGACTTAGTGCGACTGTTGGTTCATCCAGAATGACTAGGTCTGCTTCAAAAACAAGAGCCCTAGATATCTGTACTCCTTGTTGATACCCGCCCGATAGATACTTCACAGGTGTTTCAACAGGCATCCTAGTTAACTCGAGTTGCGATAAGCTTTCATAAGCGATTTTCTTCATGTCATCGATTCTTAGAAATCCTAGTTTATTTGTGATCTCTCTGCCCATGAAAATGTTTCTCCATATAGGGTGATTAGTGCATAGCGTACGTTCTTGATGTATGAGAACTATGCCTAGTTCATAGGCTAATTTCGGAGTTAGTTTCTTGAATTTCATTCCTTTAATAATGATTTCTCCTTCGTCTGGTGCATGAATACCAAACAATATCTTCACGAGTGTAGATTTTCCAGCACCGTTATCTCCAACTAAACCTACTACTTCGTTTTCCCTCACGTAGAAATCTACTCCTCTAAGTGCCACTACCGAGCCAAATCTTTTAACAATATTGCGCATTTCAACAATATTCTTCGTACTCAAAGCTACTCACCACATTTTAACAACAAACATAATCACATGGAGATAGAGGAAAAGAAAGAGAAAAAATAAGAATATTTTCAATTTAACGATATCCCTCTGAAACAAGTTTCTCCACTAATCCAACATTACTACTATCAACGATTGATCCTCCAGTATCTATGTATAAGCCCTGGAAACCGTATTTCTTGCTGAGTACTAGGTTTAGAACAGTCATGAATCCCTGTAAGTAAGGTTGCTGATCAATAACCATTTGCACATATCCATCTTTAATTCCTTGTACTGATCCAGGCGTTAAATCAAACCCAATTACTATTATTTCACCTGGTTTCTTCCCAGCTGATCTCATGTAATCAGCGGCAGCAGCTGTAGTACCGCCTCCATCAAACACTATTAATTTAACATCTGGGTGAGCTGCTAAGTACCCTGTTACATAAGTTGTTCCCTCTGAGGGACTACCGTAGACTGCCGGTGGATGCGATACTCTGTCAACAACTAAACCTGCTTCTTTTAAAGCATCCTCGCATCCAACGGCACGTAGTGCACGAGCCGGTTGCTCCCAGCTACCAGAGAATATGGCCGCCCTTACGCCTGCTTTAAGAACATTACTGTATTTTTCAACAGCTGTTTTACATAAAGTATACCCAGATTGATATAAGTTTTGACCAACGTACCCAGTATACCAGTATTTCTCTCTCAGCTCAGGTATATCTACATTAGCAAGGGTTACGAGTATACCGTTATTAGCTGCTTGCTCAAATAATGGTTTTAGAGCATCGAGACCGGGATGACCCATAACTACAATTCCATCGGGTCGAGCAGCTATCGCCTTAGTGAATTCTTCCACCATTTTTGCTGGATCCCACTCCGTGTGAACATAAATTAGTTTCACTCCGAGTAGATTAGCTGCATCTGTAGCTCCCTTATATAATCTCGCGTCGAATGGATCTCCGGCTCCTCCACCTATCCAATATATTGTTAACCCGGTGCCAGGTAGAGTTGGAGTAGTTGTTACGGTCTGAGTTAGAGTGGTTGTTATTGTAGCTGTTGCTCCAGGTGCAACTCCTTCTGTGGGTTTAGGCGCTGAAAAGTATCCCACTACTCCCGCTATTACTGCAACCAGGATTATAACAATTATGAAAACCGAGGTGGGTATTCCTTTAGGTTGAGTAGTCATAGTATCCGCCTATATAACACACCTTTCAAGTACTATATAAGGATCCAGAAACTTATAAGTCTTTTCGCGTATAGGAAATATATATGGTATATAGGTAAGTATACAATTTTTCGCTTTAGAACTCATAGAACTCTAGATCAAGTAGTTGAGCCAGTGTTTTCAATGTGTTAACATAGTCTCCTCTAATTAACACCATGTGGTGTCCAAAAGCGTTACGACTCACTCTCTTCGCATCACTTACTTTAACTCGAACTGTTATCCTGCAGTGAACTGTATCATGCGTACTAATGACTTCTCCACGTGTTGCCCAAATTTTATCCATATTCCAGTGCATACCTGCTAATGTAACTTTTAATCCGGCTTGTAGTTCAGTGTAGGGCGTTGTACCTATTCCCATGTCATGGTAGTCCTTGATAATGTAACTGCAGCCTGGACAACTATAACTCGGGGGAACGACGTCATGGTTTATTGTAACAATATTATGTTCTATATCCCAGTGTGTAACGTTCTCATTTAGATTACCCATGAATGCAGTGTCACCGGATGCAGTCATTAGAAAGATCATAGTTAGTAGAGCGGGTAAATCAGCTTCACACCCTGCTGGTATTCCCTCATCTAGCAACATGGAGAAAGCCAAGCAAGGAACATACTTAATATCTGGGAGAGCGGGGCACTCCAGCGTCAGTGCATTGGCATTGTGTTTTTCAAGTAGTTTCTTTGTTCCAATGTATATCTTCGCGTAGTCCGCGAAATCTTTTCTTAAATTCTCCGCGACACGGTATTTTCTCATCCATTGATCAGCAACTTCACCTGCTTCCTCAGGCTCTACTTTCTTCAATGCTTCAAGGTACTCGCTCAAGTTTATTTTAGTAATTTTCAAGCCGAATTTTCCCTCAATCGCTTCGAGCGATATATCCCTTGGAACTGTCACGCTTCGAGGAGGATACTCCCCGATATATAGTACTCTGAGATATTTAAGATATCTGAGTGCACGTAGAGCCCTAATCACATCGTATACTTCCTCGTAGCCCATGGGTACAATGTACTTGGCTCCCTTGAACCTGTTTAATCTAAATCTTGAGAGTCTTCCATGTACACTGTACCCCCATTGATCCCATTCAGCTATTAAAGGTTTACCTTTACGTGCTATAGCTTCAAGAAGTTCTTCATCAGTGAGCCAGTCCTCCATGTCGCCAACAATATATGCATCAGCATCTTCAGATAACTTATTGACATCGAACACGTCTTGTATTTCCACGGGTTCCATCAGTGACACTATTCCTTTCTCTACGAGGTTTTTGAGTTCAACGTTCTCGGGCGGTATTTCCCTGGATCTAACCTGATCTCTTGGCTTCTTGGGGCCATAAACCCATGTATACTTTGCTACTGGTAATTCATCGCTGCTCCAGTATTCTAGAGCACTCTTCATTTTAATTCTCTGTAATACTGGTCTAATCGACCTTGTATTATAGAGTTCATAGTACTTCAAATCAACCACCTCTATTTATCCTCCTCGAGTACTCTCAAACCTAGTAATCTAGCTGCATTAATAAACTCCTCTCTGTAGTCACCAATGAACAATACTCTATGCCAGCCGCTTCGACGTTTCCAATTCAGAACTATTTTACGCACATTGGTACTGGCAACTAATTTATTGCTGCACGCGTGAATGCTTTCCTCCAAGTTAATTAATTCAGAGGTGTGAATAGTTAATGTTTTCTCATCTAAGCTTAATCCAACCGCTGTGAGTTTCACTCCTGGTTTGAATAAGACTCTTTGGGAAGCTTTCTTTTCCCCTAGGTGAGCTGGTGTTATTACGTAAGAGTACTCTGGTTTAATGCCTCCAAGCGGGTTTGTTGGAGCATAGCAGTGGTAATATATTATCTCATTCCTTAACTCATCTACAGCTGGATCGGTTATGAAGCCATTAATGTTGAGTAGGTACTTACCAATCATAATGACTATTGCAGATGATACATCTGCTTCACAGACAGGTATTAAACCATCATACCATAACTGCATATAAGCTAAACAAGGCCAAGCATCTAATTCACCCGTATTTCTTAGTACAATGCAATCTAATGCTATAACGTTTGCTTTTTTCTCCTCAGCAGCTTTCTTTATTGCCAGGTATAACTTAGCGCTTCTAAGAATTTCATTATAGTCTTTTTCAAGATTTACAGCGCTATTCATAATCCACTTCTTTGCTACTTCCTCGGCTTCAGCTGAGTCTACTTTACTGTAAAACTTCTCCCTGAATTCCTCTGAATTCATCACTATGTAAGATGCCCCAGTAACAGCACTAAGTTGCTTTAATAAACCATAAACATCCACGCTTAAAGGATACTCTAAGTTGAGATAATAATTAACAGCCTTTGGAACAATGAATAAAACTCTTGTTCTCCGTAATTCATCCAGTAGAATGAGGTAGTTAACCATTCTTCGGAGTAAAATGGGATCCTGTGGTTCCCTAGTAGAAACCCCTATAACCGGGTAACCTTTCTCGATAGCTTCACTGTACTCTAACACGTAGTCTCCTGAGCCACCGTAGGTTTCGTTTACCAATATTAATGGTTTACGCATCTCTATTATTGGTCTTAGAAGACCTGAAATACAGTTTAACACGAACACCAGGTAGCCAGGTGCATTTTCCTCCTTATATAGCATTTCCCTGAGGTCATCTATATCTCTAACGTAGTAATATGAGAATTCAACTTCATTACAGCATTTCTCAAGAGAACTTTTAATACTGTTGGTTACTTTATCAAACCACTCCCTTGCTGCTTGAGGACCACCTATAGCACCTTCTGGATTAACTATAAATAAGACCGGTATACGAGTAACCGATCCACACATACAGGGTATCTCCTCACATTAATCTATAATGTCGTTCTTAATAATGTTTTAAAAGGAGTTGATCTACATGAAGTATCTTATCTACTTTTCTCACTCTTTTATCGATCTCTTGCTTGCTTAAACCCATGTCTTCAAGGGGGAAAGCGAGATTCTGGTATACCGTCATATGTGGGTATATTGAAAAGAATAATAATTGCGCACCACGGAACTCATCTAGATAAGTAGTAGCCAGCCATAATTCCAATCAATACCGGTAGGAAAGTTGATGACATGGATGCCAGGATGCTGTTCAAGAACCCTCTTGAAATACTATTCCAAGCTTCCACCCATGGATCCATTATGGGGTCTGAAGGTGGCTGAAGTATGTTCGTAATGTATATTTCAACATTGCTCTTGAAGCCAGCCGCAATTACAACATATAATGGGAGAAGCCAGATGAATGAAATAATGATTAAAACCTCGTACGTTAAGGCCATCTCTAAATAGTTTCTTCTAGTTCCACGAGGCATTACTTAAACCACCTCCTCATAGCTGTTAGAGAATACGGTATAACGATTGCAAGAGATAAAGCAAACATTAGGACAGCCATAGCTGCACTATCAGCCGTGAATCGCTACTGCTATTATAACAATAATACCTGTTAGGTTTTCAGCGGTTTTAGAGAGTGCTGTGTAGTGTTTCTAAGTATATCCCCAGACAATATATGGAAACTTTATGTTGATATGTGTTGACCCAATGACTTGATGAACAAATCATTAATATTTACTCATTATAAGTTAATTGATACCTGTTGAAAGCAGAATTTAACCCTATTTGAGTATCGTCATTTAGTGGATGATTTATCTTGGTTGCGAAGTATCATGATATTATAGTGAATAAGCACACTGAGATGATAGCGTTTCTTTGCCGAGTAATTAATTTCCTTGAGGATATTGTTGAGGATGCTGAGTGCAGTGAAGTATACGTTGACCGCGTTAAACTAAGCGAAATGATGTTAGAGTTCAAAGCTATTGGCTGCAAGTACGATGTAGTTGAAAGCACTAGATTATTCAGTGATAAGCATGGTATCAAAGCCGAGCTGGGGAGTGGAGACATGGAGTTGAGAAAACTGTATGACCGCGTTGTTGACTACTATGCTAGAACACTGCGTAAGGAGATCAAGCAGTATGCCATTAGAACACGAGAGACCGGTATAGAGTACTATTTAGGCGTATTATTTGATGGAAGAGGCTTCATAGCTGAGGGAGAAGAAGACAAAGTAATTGTTCCCGGATTACCGCAATGTTTTTCAGCGCATACGCATCCATCAGATTACCCTATGCCTAGTCTAAGAGACATCAGGGTGATCACCAGGCTGCTTGTAGATCGTGGATTAGGACACGTCGTTGAAACCTTTGGAAACGGTTTAGCTATTTACCGAACAGGCCCAGTATCACTGAGCGACTACGAGGTACTGTTAAACACTGTGAAAAAAGGTGATGTCGAGAATGCTTTAAGAGAAATGATCAATAGAACCGTGGTGAAAGCACGCTTCATTTAAATCAAAGCTTACTTAATTATAAGAATTTAAGGCAGAAATAAGGAAAAAATCGTAGAATTAAGAATCCTATCTGCTACGTGCTACTGGAGGTATATAATCCTCTACTTGCTGAGGATCGAATCTTATCCTCCGCCCGGTTTCAGCGGATAAGTATCCATGCATCATTAATTGCACCACTAGTAATCCATCATACCAGTTCTCGGCAGGCAACTTATTTCTTAGGAACGAGTCAACCATGTAAGCGTCTTCTGCTTGGTAACCATATGTTATTGCTTCATCAGGTATAACGGGCATTAAGCCTTGATCAGCATTCTGCTTCTCGACAAACAGTTCCGTAGGCGGGATCCTGATGTTTCTACTCATGAATGTAAATAATTCCGGTTGCAGAGTGTTAATAGCCATACTGTACTCTGGGCCTAATACCTCGAAAGTCAATCTAAGTCCCGCACCGATATAAGACCACGAGGTTCTAGCTTCCGTTATGACGAGGCTTCCCTCTTCATCTTCATAAGAGACTACTACTAGTGAGTAATCCTCAGCTGGTTGTTTATCGAATTCAACGTTGAACCTCTTCTTCAATTCTTCAACGTAATTCTTCTTAATCCACTTTAAGAAACCTATTTCGCCGTAAACGTATTTTGGTTTAAGAGAAGACTTGTCGAGACCAGGGTTCGTTAATAAGTATCTTGAAGCTTCAATACTGTGACAACCCATATCAAGTAATACTCCACCACCCGATACGCTTGGCTTCCAGAACCATGCATTGTGAGGGCCAGAATGCTCCTCCGCAGCTCTAGCTAAGTATGGTCTACCAGAGTATTTAGCTCCAAGTCCCCATATAATTTCTTTACCTCTAGTCACAGATGGCATGAAAACCTGGTTCTCCAAATATCCATGCAGGAGACCTGCTTTCTCAACGAGGTTAACCATTTCCCTAGCTTCCCTTACGTTCCGAGCAAGTGGTTTCTCGACGGCTACAGCTCTAACACTAGATTTACCCTGTGTAACCTCCTCGAAAATAGCTTTAGTTACTTCAACCCTCAAATTATTTGGAACTAGAACCCATACAGCATCTAGCTCCCTACTTGACAAGAATTCGTGGAGATCAGTATATGTCCTCGGCCTAGGTAAACCCAGTTCCTCAATGTATGATGCCAAGGATTTAGCGCTTTCAGCTGTCCTTGAAAATACAGATGTTATTACCGCGTTCCTCACCATGGTGAATGCTCTGGCGTGGAATTTAGCGACGAAACCTGCACCTATGAATCCTACTCTCAATACGTCAGGCAAAGGTTACACCGGGTATATATTAATAGTGTTCATAATAATAAATTTTTCCACGAATACTAGTATATTCCATATTCCTACGTGATTCTCACGCATTATTCTCGGTTGATCCCCGCGATCCAATGAGTTGCTTCATTTTTTCGACGAATACCTCCATGTCCCCGGGTTTACCTATGGTGACTCTCATGTAATTACTATACTCAGACAGATCATCTATGTTCTGTAAGCACATTGTTAGTATTCCAGCTTCTTTTAGTTCACTCCATGCCCTACCACATGGTTCACCCATATTAATGAACACGAAGTTTGTGCTGCTTTCAACACTGTTTAACCCTATATCAGCGAGTCTCCGCCTAGTCCAACTTCTTGTCTCAATTATTTTACTAATTATTTCTCTAGTGTAGTTTAGGTCCCTCAATGCTCCCAGTGCAGCTGCCTGAGTTGATAATGGTACCTCGAATCCGATCCTGAGTTTTCTAATTGTTTTCTTTAACTCGCTACTTGTAATAGTGTATCCGAATCTTGCTCCCGCTAAACTGAAAGCTTTGGAAAAAGTCCGGAGAATAACTATATTCGGTAGCTCGGATACAAGGTCCTTGAAAGTAATACCCGAGAACTCATAGTATGCTTCATCAATGAACACTGCTCTAGCTAAATTGGATACTCTGCGAACAATATCCGGATCCTCCAGTAAAATGTTGCTTGTTGGATTATTAGGGTTAACGATGTAAACCACACGGTTACCGCAGGCCTTGATGAGTTCACTTGGGTTTAATTCAAATAACTCGCCTACGAGTTTAACTGGAACTAATTTTACGCCATAGTTCCTGGCTAAACTATAAATGGCGTGAAAAGTTGGGTGCACGATTACGAGCTCTGAATCAATAATCTTAGTGTAAGTTAACATTAACGTAACTGCGGCCGCAGAACCCGGGTATATGTCGAGGAAGCTATGGTCAACTTTAGTATATGATTCCAGTTCCTTTATGAGCTCATTGTATAAGTCATCGTGTTTATATAGGTTTAAGTACTCAGCGTATTTTGAAACATATTCTACCACATTCCTTGATGGTGGATAAGGTGATTCATTCAAGTGCAATCTAATCATTTCCAGTCACATACACGTTTTAATCTTGTTCATTTATTTGTAATATAAAGTATATATTTTGAAGTTCGAGCTGCCAGACGTGATGGAGAATGTTTAATGCTGAGTCTCGGAGAAAATCCATTACAACTATTGTTAAGAAACTAGTTACGAGTGATCCTGTTCTGAGGAAGTGCGTTGAAATAGGAGTCATTAGCCCATCTAAAACAGCTGAGCTCCTGAAACCAGCCGTTGAAGCCTACTTGGAAACAAGTGTATCGCTACCAGCCATTAAAATCGCGTTGACTCGTTTAATGGAAGAGTTGAAATCCGTGAGAGATAATGATAGATCAGCTAGCGTTACTAATATATTGTCCAGAAGTAGTGTCGAGTTGAAAACAGATATATCAATACTCATAGTTAGAATAACGGCAATGGATAAAATTTACCCCGCAGTAATAGAAGTTTATAAATACGCTAGGTTTCTCGCAGTAATGCATAGTGCTACAGCTGTAACCATAGTTACTGACTCAAACAGCATAGAGCTGTTTAGAAAATACGTTAACAGAGAAGAAGTAATGCTTGAACAAAGAGATCTAGCTGCAGTAGTGATCGTTAGCCCAGAAGACATCATGTACACTCCCGGAGTAGTTTCATATATAACGGGGATATTATCAAGTGAGGGAATAAACATTGTTCACGTTGAATCAAGTTACAGAGATACAATAATCGTGCTTTCGAAACAGGATGCTTCCAGGGCATTTAACTTACTTATAAATCTACTAGAGGCTATTCGCACACTAAACAACAAAATGTTTAGATCTATGTGAATACTGCGAGGAAAAAGGTTTATTTTCTCAGCTTCTCACGTCTACCGTAGACCAATAGTATTATTGCTAATGTAATACCGTAGAGCATCATTCTCTCTGCTTCAGGGATGTTAAATATTGTGAAGAAGCTATCTAGAACCGTTAGTACTAATACTCCTCCAACGGCGCCTATGTAATTGCCTCTACCAGCTGAAACACCGCCTAGGATAGCGGCTACTACTGCTTGGAGAGAGTAACCTGAGGCGAAACCATATCTTGAAGGTATCAGGATGAATCCTAGTAGGAACAATCCTGATAAAGCGCCTAGTGCACCGCTTAATGAGTAGACGATTACGGCAATCAAATTCATAGGTATACCGGAGTTATGGGCTGCTATTGGATTATCACCTATAGCGTATATGCATCGGCCGAGAACAGTCTTCGATAAAATAACTATAACTACTATGGATAGGAGTAGCCATATGATGGTTATTGTTGGGAACGATGAAAGCTCTATTACCTCTTTGGTGGCAATTCCTGGAGCAGTACCTTTCGTTATAGCAATGCTTAGCCCGTAAAGTAAACGTCCCGTAATATAAGTCATTATCAATGCAGGTATCTTTAGGTACCTTGTACCAACACCGTTCAAAGCACCGAATAATAAGCCCTGGGCTAGTATTACTAATATTACTAACCATAATGGATGTGACTGGAGAAGCAAAGCGCTTATAACCATTGCGCAGGACGCTTGGTCTCCAACCGATATGTCGATCTCGTTTCCACCTAGAAGGAGCACCATTGTTTCTCCTATCGTCATTAAACCCAGCGGCACAGCGAGCACTAGGATCGATTGTAGATGACCTGGTGACAAGTAGCCTGGTGATATTATTTGTCCTACTACGAGTAGTACGCTGAAAACTATGTAGGGTGTTACTAACCTCATATAAGTTCTGAACTTGATTGATTCAAATAATTTGTTCACGTTAAGTCTACTAATCATTTATCTTCCACCCCTCAAGTACATTACTACTGCTAGTAAACCTAGAACAACAGCTGAGTAAACTAGGTCCTGCTGGTAGAATGGTACCCCAAGCGAGAAAATCAGGTTTCTCATGAAAGTTAAACCTATTGCTGCGCAGATTGTTGCAACACCGTCCCCAACGCCACCTGTGAATCTGGCTCCTCCTATAATAGCTGCTAAGATCGCGGTCAAAGTATATGGTATCCCTATCTTTGGATCCCCTGAAGCAATTATACCCGTCATAAATAACGCTGCTAGACCAACAAACAAGCCATTTAATGTAAATGCAATAAATTTGATCAAATTGACGTTTATTCCTGCAATGAATGCTGAGTAGGGATTGCTTCCAGACGCGTAGAAGTGCAGTGAGATCTTATTAAACCTAAAATACAACCATATAAGTAATGAGGCCAGCAAACCTATGATCACCATTGGTATACCCCACAATCCATCCATGAATAACCTATAGTACCAGTTGGGTATAGGCCCCTCTGGTTTATTTAAGATAACTAAGGCTAAACCAGACCATATCGAAGATGTTGCCAGCGTGCCTAGAAAAGAGTTTACACGTAGTAATCCCACGATAATACCGTTTACTATTCCAACAGCTAAACCAATAATTAAATGCAACAAAATAAATCTATAGTCCCCAATGCCGTGGTACAGGTAAGCGTATACTGATACTACGTTTGCAAGCGTTAAACCAGCTCCCACAGACATATCAACTTCTCCCGTAACTAGAACAATTAACTCGGCTAATCCGAGAAATGCTAGTGGAACAGCCAAAAGAGTAATAGAGTCAATGTACATTAACGTTCTTGGGTTAACTATGACGTTGAGTATTATAATGCCAAGCATGAAACCAATGCTTGTAAGCATTATCTTGAGGTTTATGTACTCTTTAATTAATTGAAGTTTAGTGTTCTTCATGTTGGAGATCACCCAGCTGTTCCCTTAATGCTGGCCTCCATTATTAGATCTTCTCTTAGCTCTTCTCCTTTGAATTCACGTATGATTCTCCCCTCGAAGAATACTAGTACTCTATCCACTATGGGTAATAGTTCTTTGATATCGCTTGAGAAGAATAACACTGCTTTATCACCAGCTAGTTCTTTAACTATGTTCAGTATTTCTTTCTTAGCTCTAATGTCAACCCCTTTAAGCGGATCATCTAGGAGTAAGACTTTTGGATTCACTGTTAATCCACGAGCTAAGTATACTTTTTGCCTATTGCCTCCACTTAAGTATAAAACCGGTTGATCAGGATCTCTGCAAGCAATGTTCAGTTTTTTAATCATTTTAACCGCGTGCTCTTTTTCAAGTTTAGATAATACAGGTTTATGTAAACCCCTCCATAGGTTTAAGATTAAGGATATATTCTCCCTTATGGATCTAAGTAGAAACACTCCTTCCAACGTATCCCCAGAAACATATACAATACCGTGTTTAAGTGCATCACGAGGAGAATTGATCTTCACATCTCTACCCTCCAGGGAAATAGCACCTTCATATGGTAAAAGCCCGTAAATAGCTCTTAAGAACTCGGATTGGCCTTGTCCAAGTAGTCCTGCTAATCCAACTATTTCCCCTCTACCTACATCTAATGAAACATCCTTAACTTTGTCGTTTACACTTAAGTTCCTTACTGATATTACAGGTTTCCCGGATACTGCTTCCACAGCTGCTTTTGGAACATATTTGTACCCGCGGAACTCCTCTGCGAGTTCCCCAACCATGGCTTTAACGACTTCATCCATGCTGACTTTCCCGAGATCATATATGTCGACTAATCTACCATTCCTCAAAACTATTGCTTGATCGGAAACCCTGAAAACCTCCTCAATTCTATGAGATATGAAAACAATAGTTGTTCTAGCGTTGTTCTTAATTTCAATCATAGTTTTAAATAATTCCTCCCTCTGCTCCTCGGATAAATAGTTCGTGGGTTCATCTAGGAATAATAACTGCGGCTCGAGGATCAAAGATTTCGCTATTTCAACTACTTGTTTCTCGCTGGGCGATAGTTCTCTAACTAGTTTGTCTAATGGAATATTGACACCTAATTTATCCATGAACTCAGCGACTTTATATATCATTCTATCAATATCTATGAAACCTAGTTTCGTGGGTTCAATGTTCAAGAGCAGGTTATTAATAACAGGTAAATCTGGTACAAGACTAAACTCTTGGTAAGCAGCAGCTATTCCATACCTGCGTGCATCCTTAGGAGACCTTATTACGAGTTCTTTTCCCTCCTTTAAAATCCTACCTCTATCCGGTTTCAGAACACCTGTCACTAATCTTACAAGAGTACTTTTACCTGCACCATTTCCACCCACTAAACCATATATTCTGCCCTCTTCGAGGGAACATGTAAAATCCTCAACAGCTTTTATTGGTCCAAAGCTCTTTGTTAAACCCTCAAGTCTCCACATTTCTCCCATATTCATCTAACCTTCTCTTTATAACATATTCTTAATTAAAAGCATATAGGGAAATTTATAATCTTTAAAAAAATGGATTGAACTTATACTTGGACACTATAGTTATCCAGGTTTAATGAAGTACTGATCCACTATTTCGTCGGGTACGAAGTAATCTATTTGATACGTGTCCTCCATGAACTTGTATTCCTCGAGTAGTTTTGGAACATCATCATTAGTTATAGCTGGTGGTAGCGGCAACCAAACCGTGATACCTGAATATGTTTTACCCTTCTCTATTCTTGGGTGACTCATGTTGAGTTGCCATCCCTGGGCGAGTCTAACAGCGAATTTTAATGCGTCAACGCTGTATCCCGGTGGATTTAATCTAACGTATCCTTTGAACTGTGGGTCAGCTTTCATTATATCCGCCCATATCTTCAGTGAGGCTATAGTATAATCCATGGTCCATATCTTCGGGAAGCATGGATCACCTGGCTTAATTCCAGCTAGCTCGAATGCTTTATATACACCCAGGAAGTGTCCGTCTTGCTCCAAGACAGCGTCTATTTGGCATCGATATCTCTGTATTATGGGTGTCATTCTCTCCATAGCGATGTCGAAGTTCCATGCACCTTCTATTTCAGCAAGTACCTTTATTCCAGGATACTTCTGCAAGACAGCGTGAGCACCCTGCATTCTCGCGATGTTAGCTGGGTGACCTGAGATACCAGTAACGATCACTATATTGCCTTTGCCGCCGAGTTGTTGAGCAACCCATTCAGCCATGTCGGCAAACCACTCCGAGTGATCGATGACCACGTTTACAACGTATGGGCTATCAATGGGTTGATCAGTTGCGACAACTATTATTCCTGCCTTGTGAGCTTCCTCTATAACGGGGTTTAATCCAGTTAGAGAGTTAGGGTTAATGATTAGGACATTGACTCCTTTCTGAATAAGACCTCTAATATCTGAGATCTGTGCACTTACTTCGGGACCTGACGCTGTTACATAGTAATCTTTAATTAATCCCTTAGCTTTAAATATCTCAGCATATTGAATGAAGTCTTGAATATGCTGCGTTCTCCAAGGCCAACCATATGCTCCTACGTTGAAACCTACGATTATCTCCTTTGCACCAGTGGGAGTTGGTGTTGTTGTAGTGGGAGCGGGTTTAGTCCCAGTCATTAGAATAACTCCGGCGATTGCAACTACCGCCACAATTACTATGACGAGGATTGCAACTACGCTCTTAGAGACACCTTCTAGAATATATGACTTAGACATTTAGTGGGTACACCTCTTCATAATTAAATGTTCACCAAGTATTTATAAATATTTATTTATATAAGGACATTAAAATCTAATATTGGTGTATACCTTATATGCAGGAACCTGTAGATATATTGATCAAGAGGCAAATCGAGGAACCAGATATAGTTGCCAAGGAGAAAAGTGAACGACTCCTCAGGGCCTTGGAACTTAAATCCCCTGATAGAGTCCCAGTAGGGGGCTTAGGCGGAGACATTATTCCATACTATGGTGGTATTACCTGGTATGATTTATCCTATAATTATGAAGACGGCGAAAGAGTCCTCCAAGGCGTTTTGAAGTTCGCAACCATGGTTCCACAAGATTTCCCCTTCATATCTGCACCATATGGTATACAGGGATCAATCATAGCCGTAGCGTTTTCGGATAACCCCATATTTCTAAAATCAACTCTACCTTACATGGGCCCAGATCTCATTAGGGGCCCTGTTCACGACGTACTTCAAGATAAATGGACAAAGTGGCCTGGACGAGAACTAGGAGTTGATTACCACCCCCAATTCATAGGAGGAGAATTCATGAAGCCAGAGGAGTACAAGTACTTGATAGAAGACCCCGTGGAATTCATAAACAGCACTATCATTCCCAGAGCGTGCCCAGGTCTCGGTAAGCCCGGTTCTCCCAAATGGAATGCTTCACTTGTAACTATTGGAATACTGTACCAGAAAATGGTTAACTTCATGAAAACACTGTTCACGGAACTAAGTAGAAGAGGCCACACCGGGTTCCCAATATCAGCGGCACATGTACCAGCGGACATGATTGGAGACTTCATGAGGAATCCTACTGGAGCAATACTTGATATGAGGAGATATCCTGATGATTTCAAATTAGCCTGCGAGTCCCTGATGAAGCCTATTTTAAAGTTTGCAACAGCTGTACCTCCAATTCCACCAGTGACTTTAGCTCTAATTCCACTACATCTTAATGAAATGCTTTCCCCAAAACTATACAATGAGTTCTACTGGCCATACCTGAAAAGAATAATTAATGAGTTACTGAGTAAAGGGTACAAGATCTTCATGTTGATTGAGGGAGATCACACTCCTCACCTAGATACCTTGCTTGAACTACCAAAGAGTTGGGGTATCGGGTGGTTTGAGCGACCAAGAAACTTCATCAAAGTATGGGAGACCCTTAAAGGACACACAACAGTAATGGGTGGAGTACCTACCACGCTTTTGATTAGTGGAACACACGATAAAATTGAGGAATACGTGAAGAACTTAATGAGCAACATTAAACCAGAAGGAGGCTTCATCATAGCCCCCAGCGTCATGGAGTTACCCAGGGAAACACCTTTATCAAATATTAGAGCATTCATAAACGCTGTTGAAAAATACGGAAGATACTGATTTAGCGAGGACATTAAGTACTGAGTTAAAGTAAATCTAATGTAACGAGTGTGTACCTAAATTGCCTAAATGGAATTACTGCAGTCTTTATTCTACGAATCCAGTGGGGAGTTGAGCAGAGGCATCCAAAAATTAGGATGAATGCGGGAACAGCCTTCATTCTACGTGGATTTACTTTTCCTTGCTGGTTTCTTAAAGTAACTTAGTACTTCCTTCGCTCTCGGCCCTGCAAGCCATGTTACTAGTTCTTCTGTTAAACCATAGGCTTTCGCTATACCTGCAGCGTATTTTGGGTTACTTGTAAATATTATTCTGAGATATGGTATTACATCGGATTTTATTGCTGCTTTACTTGTTAGTAGTCTTTTAGCTAAGTGCTCTGCTAGTGCTTCCCTGTATTCTCTGGATTTCCTTGTCTCCGCTAATAGCTTGATTCTTTCAGGCATCTTGAAGGCTACAAATTTACCTTTATATGTTTTCCTAGCGAAAGCTACTCCTGGGCCCATCATGTCGAGAGCGTATGATAGTAAATCCCAGTTCTGAGTTTTCACTATTCTACCGAAATACTGGTCTGCCCTACTTAAAGCTTCATACGCTCTCCAAGCTTCCTCCGGGTTATCGTACCATGATGGTATGTGCTCGTTAATCCAAGTCTTCATTTCATCCGGGGTTAAATCAGTAGACGTAATTGCTTCTCGTGCTTGAAACACGTACTTAGATGAGAATATTTTTCTTAGAGCTTCCCATGGAGCATAAACCCTGTTCCTATAGGTTGAGATAGCTTTCACTGTCTCCAAAGTAACTCTTCCATCGAAGGCCGCTGCAGCCTCTAAATCATTTATCGCGCTTCTTAAGTCTCCTTCACTTCTCTTAGCTATTTCTTTGAGGGCCTCTTGATCACACTGCAGTTTCTCCGCTTGACAAATCCTCTTTAACACCGTTACGACATCTGTTTCCCTTAATCTATCCATCGCTATTACTTCTGATACATCTCTTAGTGGTTTCAAGTGTTCTCTATACGGGTTATTAGCGGTCATAACTATGGGGTTTCTCGTATTCCTTATGACCTCCAGGATTGCTTCAACGCCTCCCAAGTCTGCTCTGGGATCTAATCCATCTACCTCATCGAGTAATATTACCTTTCTCCTGGCTCTCAAACCGGATGTTTGAGAAGCAACTTTAGCTAGTCTCTCAATATCCTCTTTCCTCCTGCTATCACTAGCGTTCATTTCAAATAACTCGTAGCCAAGGGTTCTAGCAACTGCTTCAACTAAGCTGGTTTTACCGCATCCTGGTGGTCCATGTAGTAGAACGGATTTTTTCCCCGGTGCACCTTGATCCCAGGATTTAAGCCATTCTAATAGTGCTTGCTTAGCTTTATCCTGGTTCACTACTTCATCTACGTGTTTAGGCCTATACTTAATGATCCAGGGCAACCTAGCAGTGCTCAAATAATACTACACCTTTATCTTCCTACCTACTAGGGCGAGTCTAGCTAAGAAAGCATTCAACTGTATCTCATCATCTGCTCCTTCAACAAGCCTGAACTGTATTTCACCTATATAGTCAGCTATCATGACTTTGAGTTCTTCAGGTAGCTTGATCTCCGTGCTGAATATTTCTCTATGAATCTGCTTAACAATATCTAAACCACTTAACCCATAGGCGATCATCAGGTCACGTAGCTTCTTCCTAGCTTCAACGAAGCTCCCCGATAAAGCTAGTTGAAGCATTTCTCTAACTTCCTTCGGGTGTGCTAATCCAACAACCTTGAACACTGTTTCCTCAGTGACTTCGCCTACCGCTGCTGCTGCCTGTAGAATATTTATAGCTCTTCTCATATCTCCCTCCGATACATCGTATATTGTTTCCAGTGCTTTCACATGGCATTTCACTTTCTCATTTTCACATATGTAGTTTAACCTTGAAACAACATCTTCTTTCTTGAGCGCAGTGAACCTGAATACAGCGCACCTGCTTTGAATAGGCTCAATTATTTTACTTGGATAATTAGCTGTTAAAATAAACCTAGTGTTAGCGGAGTATAACTCCATTAACCTCCTAAGTGCTTGCTGAGCATCAGCAGTCATGTTGTCTGCTTCATCTAAGAGAACTATTTTAAATGGTACTTCACCCGCGATCTTCGACCTAGCGAACTCTTTAACCTTTGTTCTAATAACCTCTATTTTTCTCTCATCAGACGCGTTAAGTTCCAGCATGTATTGCCTATAGTTTTCGCCATATAAGTCGTGGGCGAGAGCGTGTGCAACAGTTGTTTTACCGGTTCCTGGGGGACCAGCAAACAGCATGTGGGGTACATTCTTCTCGGATACGAATTTCCTCAATCTCTCAACAATTTCCTTTTGATTAATAACCTCATCGAGAGATTTAGGCCTGTATTTCTCAGCCCAGAGAAGCTCACTCAAATAGAACACCTTTTACTGGGTACTACCCCTTAAAACTATACTTTAATTAAGGGTAATAAAGGGGGGCAGAGTAGTTGGATTATCAGGGAGGATTAAGCTTTGAATGGTTTAATTGAGCTTCTTGGATCACTCATGATCAGTTTCATTAACAGGGATTTTGAGGAAGAAGAGGTTAAAGCAGCTTACATTGGGTCCCCGTTGAGGATATTCATTGAAGACGACTACGTTGAACTAGTTAAAGGAGCAGAGTATACTTTACCTAGGTGGATTGCCAGAATCCTATATGAGAATAATAGGGTTAAAGAAGTAGATAAAACCATTGATGAAACAACAGTAGCTAGAATATACTTCAACGAGAATCGGAGTAGAGGCCAACTAAAATTCGAGAAGCTGCCGGGCTACTTCTATAGTAGAGTTAAGGAGCAAATAAATACAATGATGAGAACATATAGGGAGATAACTGATCTAAGTAAAGCGCATCAAATCGTTCAATCAATTACGAGTTTATCTAATACAACCAGGAACCTGTATAAGACGAGGCTAAGTAAGATCTTGAGCATGATGGGAGGAGATATTGGAATGGATGTACTTGCAGATCTAAGCGAGGAGGAAAAGCATTTGTACAATACATTGAAAGCCATACTAGATGTCTTCAACTCGAAGATCTTCGAGGTTGAGAAACGTGTCTGACTCTGTTGCAAGCTCGTTCGTAGACTATGTTCAACAATTTAGAAACTTCATTGAGAACTTTAGGTCAAAGGAGGGCGTGTTAAAATACTATGAGAGAGTGTGGCAATTAATTAGAATGGGGCAAAGAAGCCTGATACTGGATTTCGATGACTTAATACTCTTCGACCAGGATTTAGCTGATAAACTCGTGGATAATCCCAGCGAGGTTTTAGAGGCATTTAATCAAGCGCTTCTAGAAATTATTATGAGAGAGAACCCCGAGTACGCTAAGCGAGCTAAGAGATTCTACGTTAGGATAAGGAACCCACCGAAGATCATGAAGATCAGAGAGTTAAACAGCGATTACATAGGGAAACTAGTCGCAATAGAGGGAATAGTAACCAGAGTTACTAGAGTAGATGCAAAGCTAGTTAAAGCAGTGTATAAACACATAACAGAACTCGAGGAACACGAGTTCGAGTACCCGCCTGAAGGAGTTATAACCGATAAAGTGGAGAAACCCGCATACTGCCCCGTCTGCAGGAAACCCGGTAAATTCGAGTTAATGGTTGAGAAAAGCGAGTTCATTGACTGGCAGAAACTAGTTATACAAGAGAAACCGGAGGAAGTGCCTGGTGGTCAAATACCGCGCTCAGTTGAATCCATTTTAACCGGCGACATTGTGGACTCTGCTAGGCCTGGAGATAGAGTAATAATCACTGGGATACTCCGGGTTCTACCTCTCACAGGCCTACCTGACCGTAGGGGTCCTAGGAGCATATTTGCTTTCTACATTGATGTAAACCACATTGATGTCCAGGAAAAAGTACTAGAAGAAATAGTTATCACTAGGGAAGATGAGGAGAAGATATGGGAGCTTGCGAGAGACCCATGGATCAGGGAGAAAATAGTTGCCAGCATAGCGCCGGGTATTTATGGTTACTGGGATATCAAGGAGGCTATTGCTCTACTTCTCTTCGGTGGATCTCCCAAAATGCTTCCCGACGGGACGAGGATCAGGGGAGACATACATGTATTAATAACAGGTGACCCTGGTACAGCAAAATCACAGTTACTACAGTTCACAGCTAGATTAGCTCCACGAGGACTGTACACTAGTGGAAAAGGCTCAACAGCTGCTGGATTAACTGCAACAGTGTTAAGGGATAAACTCACAGGTGAATACTACCTGGAAGCAGGCGCCTTAGTTTTAGCTGATGGGGGAGTTGCATGCTTACACCCAGATACACGTGTACTCGTAGACAACGAGTACGTTAAAATAAGTGAATTATTCGAAGAAGAAGTAGCAGTAAAAGCTTTCACGAAAAATGAACCTGTGGAGTTAAACTACTTGGAGCATGTGGTTGTAAGCTTAAACCCCTGTAAATTAACATCAGAGAAAAGTAAATCCACTATTATAATGAGGAAACCATGGAGCGGTAAACTCGTGAAACTAGTGCTCGAAAGTGGGCACGAGGTCATATTGACGCCTGATCACCTCTTACTTGACGGAGACAACTTGAATTGGAGGCCTGCAGGAACATTTAAACCGGGTGATACACTCGTATCTCTTCTCAGAATCCCGAGTAACGTGGAAGACGTATACATTATAGATATCGTACCCGAAGATTGGCTAGTTATCATTGAAACCCCGGGAGGAGAAGAGCTCTTAAGGATCATAAGTGGATTCAGAGGAAGAGTACATAACGGGGAATTACTGATTGAGGATGATAAAATATATGTTAAAGCAGGATTACTGAAGCAGAGTAAGGAAATAGTTGACACAGTAAGTAGGCCTTTAAAGTATAAGATTCAATCCGTGATCGAAGACCTTACGGTAAATAAGGTAACACCGGAACTAGGTTACTTAATGGGGTTTGTTCACAGGGTTGGCAGGGTCGAGAACTTTGATGGAAAAGAATTCATCGTCATTGAACAGATAGATGAGGAAAAGTACATTAATAAGTTACTCGACGTAGTGTCGAGAATAACTGGAAGAAACCCAGTATTAGAGCGTTCAAAATCGAAGTGCACTGAGTCAGAGGAGTCAAAGTGCTTGAGCACTATTATTAAAATTAAAATAGATTCACACCTATTATCCCATATCACGAGGTACTTCACTGAAGAGAACTTAAGGCGCCTCTTGAAACTCCCAGATAACACTTTAGCAGCTTTCATGGCAGGTTTATTTGACTCGAGTGGATCAATAACCACTATGCAAACCAGGAATAAGAAGGAACCGATTATCACCGTGGAAGCAATTATTACTTTGAGGAAGATGAATGAAGCAAAAGCATTATCAATTGCTCTACGCAGATTCGATGTATACTCCAAGGTTAAATCACGCGGAGAGAATGCAGAAGTAATTATCACTGGTAGAACCAACTTACTTAAATTTATCCAAGTAATTAAACCCTATAGCTTGAAAGCTGAAAAAGTAGATATACCAGGCCTAGATCTTGCTTTACCCGAAGAAGAACCAGTGCCTAGAAGACTATCCATTGAAATAGTTAGAGAAATAAGTAATGACGTAACCAGGGAGCTTACAAGCGAAGCACTAGGAGTAGTGCAAACTCTGTCTTCAGGTAAACAATTAACAAGGGAAACGCTTCTCAATGCGGTTGAGGAAATAGGGTATGATAAGCTCTCGAAGAAAAGTAGGGAGCTTGTAGCATTAGCTATCAATAGGGACTACTACCTAGATAGAGTGGTTAAAGTAGAATACGTGGACTACAATGGCTTCGTATATG
Organism: Desulfurococcaceae archaeon; assembly: GCA_023269825.1. Lineage (GTDB taxonomy): Archaea > Thermoproteota > Thermoprotei_A > Sulfolobales > Desulfurococcaceae > UBA285. Next base: position 350,420 of record JAGDWI010000001.1, on the reverse strand, counting down.
ATCTATTTGTTCCCGGATTACATAATTTCCTTGCTGAGGGATTAATCGTACACAACTGCATTGATGAAATTGATAAAATGAGGGAGGAAGATAGGAGCGCTATTCACGAAGCACTAGAACAACAAACAGTTAGTATTGCTAAAGCAGGTATTGTCGCGAGGTTAAATGCTAGAACATCGGTGCTGGCAGCAGGGAACCCGAAGTATGGTAGATATGATCCAACTCAACCAGTAAGTAAGAACATTGACCTTCCTCCAACTATTTTATCGAGATTTGATTTAATTTTCATAGTTCAAGACATCCCGCAATCGGAGCAAGACAGGAAACTAGCTAAACACATACTGGGTATTCACACCGAGGAAGAGAAAGCAAGAGGATTCATAGATCCCCAGCTACTCAAAAAATACGTTAGCTACGCTAGAAGATACATAAGACCACAGTTAACACCCGAAGCAGCTAAGCTAATAGAAGAATTCTACGTTAACTTGAGACAAGCATCGTTGACAACGGGTGAAGGAACAACTATTTCAGCAATAGCTATAACTCCTAGGCAACTAGAAGCATTGATAAGGCTCACTGAAGCACACGCTAAAATGGCGTTAAAGCAGAAAGCCACAATTGAAGATGCCGAAGAAGCAATCAGGTTAATGATGACTACTCTCTCAAGAGTAGGCTTTGATGTTGAAAGCGGGAGAATAGACATTGATATACTTGAATCAGGGGTATCAGCATCGAGGAGAGAGAAGAGGAAGAGATTCGTGGAATTCTTATTTAAGCTGCTGGAAGACGTTGGCGGAGAAATAGAGGTTAACGAGTTATACAATAAAGCGAGAGAAGAAGGATTTGAAAGAGAATTCGTGAAGGAAGTGTTGATGGAGCTTAAACGAAGCGGCGAAATATATGAGCCAAGAGTTGGTAAAATAGCAAAGGTTAAATAGAATCAATTACTCAAAAACTGAACTCACTGACTAGTCTTACATGAAACCCATTTCCTCCTATACTCCCACAGAGATGGAGGAGTCCACATAACCCATAGTGGTAGAGCTTTAACAAACTCGTATGCTTCTTCCCAGCTACCTAAACCAAGTTTCTCAGCTAACTCCTCGAGGCTCATAGGTGTTCTAATGTACTCTCTAACAATCCTTAACACTTCCTCAGTTAAAGGTACTTCTTTTTCTCCTACTTTAACAACAAATACTAATTCCCTAGTTTCACTCAAAGCATGTTCACCCATACACGACCCATTATTAAACAAGCTTAAAAAACTTACGCGATAAATGGGGCCGCCGGGATTTGAACCCGGGACCACCGGCGCTCCGGGATTCCTGGCTACGGGGGATATCCCCCCAGGCCGGCATCCTAGCCAGGCTAGACGACGGCCCCCTTCTTGGCTATTTATTTGTAAAGCGTTTAAAAGTAATAATAAGCTTTTCGAATTGAAAACTATTCACATGGTGTAATACTTTTAGCCACCTCTCTCCTTTTAAAAGGCAGTATTGATATAACTCTTAATTTAAATGAATAAACTTCTAAATATCGCTTTTCAAGGTTCTATGCGGCTTTTTACATAGATTTTTTAATATGTTATACGGCCGAGCTTTTAGTATTATGTGTTAAGGTGTATCAATCCTTGAATCGATTTGAGGGATTAAATGATGCCTATTAGGTATAGGTGTAGACACTGCGGCTACGTGCTATATGAGTTTAAGGGAGTTGGCCAAAGCTATATTGGAGCTCCATCACCCCTCGAAGTAATTAAGTTGGTTGGCCATATATGCCCCTCATGTAAGAGAGTTCTAGAGTTGCCGAGGAATAGTTTCAAGGACTACATCATGATAAGAACCATGATGCCGAGTACCCCAAGTATTCGATACAGGCACTTAGAACCCGTGGAGGTTAAAGCCGCGAAAACATAGTTTCAATTATCTCATTAAACGAATCTAAGCTATAACTGGTTTTGTATCTGCGAAGAGCTTTAATGACTTTATCTAAGTCAAACTTCAAGAGTTCCCTCAGCTTACTAGCGTACTTGTACCTGTATAGTAGAAAAGATATGAAAGATGTTAAATTAACTGGTTTCCTGGATAAACGTGAACTTTCCCAGTCTATTACTTTGATTAATCCATTACAATAGAATACGTGGCCTCCTGGTCTATTTATTTCACTGTGATCTATGCCGAGGCAGTCCAAGTGGTGGAGTGATTTAAGCGTGCTTAGAAGCAGTTCTTTTAATTCATTCACTTTTCCACTTGACACTAGTTCATTTAGAACAATTGTAAAAGACCTGCATTCATGAGGTGGAAGTAGCTCGTAGAACACATATGAATCCCTGTAAAGATAGACTCTGGGAGGTAAACCAGTTGGCTCAGCTTGCTTCATGAATTCTGCTTCCCTAATTAAACTACTTCTCCTACTATCAACTCTTAGTAATTTCAAGGACCCCAATCCGAGTTTAGAGTGATAAGCTATGGTAACTACGGCCGTGTAACCTCTCCCAAGTAGTCTTAAACCATGAACGTCTACTCCTGTTTCAAGTAGATACACGAATCCATCATTAATTAAAGTGCTTGTTTTAACATGGAGATCGCTGCATTGATCCCTCGGGAAACAGAGGACTCTTGTAATATAGGGATCCATTGATTTCAGGAAATGCACTTCTCCATCCAAACCGGTGTCTTCAAAACAAAGTCCCTTAACCATTTACCTGCACCACTTGATATAAGCCACTCCACTACATCAACGCTTGCTATCTCCACTGAGGGTTTAACTAGTTTAAAGTGAGGTGAAACCGTGAACTCTAACCACCTGGATCTAAGTAGTTCCACAACATCCGTGGTTGTTCTCCTGTCAAGTGAGTCGAGACAACCGTTATGAGTTACCCAGGGCCCGTATCCTTTACCTAAGTGCTTCCTCATAAAATTCACTAATCTTTCTTCTTCGTGAGCAATGCACGGGCCTCTGTAATGCTTGAACTTGTTTAAGTAGCATTCATCTAGTTCAACACCTATAACAGCAATATTTCTCTCATTAGTCCACGCGGAATAATCAATCACTCTTAAATCAAGTAAATCAAGGATCTTAGCCAGAGTTGATGAAACTCTGAAAGCTTCACCCCATATGACATCGGGCGGTAGATCTTCTCGTAGTTTATACGTGATGAAGATTATGCATCTATCACGTATTGATTCAATTATTCTCGAAGAATCAACCAACGAGTTATCCTCGAAGAACACTGAGTCAGGGTTCTTTAAGTAACACCTGGAGGCTATAATAAAAGATGAGAGGCTCCTTAGATTCACGCTTGCAGTTACATTACGCAATGGGTCAACCGGATCTGGCATGTACACGCATGAATCAGGGTACTTTGACCTGAGCTCTCTCATTAAATCCTTGGTTAACTTCTCCCCTAGAGTATTAATAAATACTGGTGGCTTCCACTTTGATGCTGCTTCTAGTACATTTCTGAAACCATTGTGAGCAATAACGAGTAATTCAACCGCGTACCCACTAAATCCCCTTGTTTTCACTTCCGCGCCGTAGACACCAATAGTTTTCATGAATTTCTTCAATAACCTAACATGGTCTCTCAATTCACTGTTTAACACGCTGTTAACATATCTTGTGTGGAAGGGTGTTCTATCAACAGCTGTTTTAGCGGAACTAGGGTCTAGTAGTTTTAAACCAGGCACTATGTCTGCTTCAACACCTCCTAATTTGACTCTAACATAGGGGTGCTCCGCGTACCTCAACTCATAGTATCCCAGTTCTTTCGAAGCTTCAAGGATTAATGAGAACCCTTTCTTCTCCAAGTCTTCTCTACTCCAATCACTTGGAAACAAAACAAATATGTCGAGGTCTCTATCACCGGATAACCAGGTATCATGCGCTATGCTTCCCTGCAAAGTAATGTCGGCTTCAATACCGTGAGTACTTAGAGTTTTCCTTAAAACATTCGCTATTTTATCATAGGTAGATAGTAGTAGAGAGTACTCCTCTGGCCTAGGTTTTATTTTAAGTAAAACACGTTGTTCAAGCTCACTCAGCTTACTCATCATTCACCACTAATGGAGAGCCTTTACTGTAGCATCACACTGCACAAGTTACTGTAAACAGGCCCCCTTGGGGTTAGGACACTCTTCTTGACATGTATTCCAGTTACATTAGAGTACCCGAAATCCATATCAGCGAGGTTTATAACTAATTTCACTAATTTATCCATATTTCTCGAACCCTTAACTCTCGCAATCGTTATATGTGGAACAAACTCTTCTCTCTCAGGTGGAACACCGAGTCTTCTCACTATGGTCTCAACTATTTTAGCTAATTCAACGAGTTTATCAGCTCCCTCCGCTACACCAGCCCACAGTACTCTAGGCCTAGAAATATTTGGAAACACGCCGACACCTTTCACGTGCATCTGAAACACCTGGTATTTTACTCCGTTGATCTCGTTGCATAGGGTCTTAACTAATCCTGCAGGGATTTCACCAATGAATCTAATAGTTAAGTGAATGTTCTCATCTTCAACGGGTTTAATATCGGCACCTGTTGCTACGAGTTGATCCCTTATTTCAATGAGTTTCCTTAAAACATCTCTATTCTCAATCTCCACGGCGATAAATGTCCTAATTAACTCGCTCATCAAGTGAACACCGTTAAACAAATCTTCAAGAATATTAAGAGTAAATCACGCTATATATTTTACTTTGGATTTAAGCCCCTGGAAAAAGAGAGGGAATAAGTGTTAGAGACGATATCTTAGGGTTAAATTGTTCAAAGCGATGCTAATGCTTCTAATACTTTTCTCGTCTCCAATAGGTACTTAGGTATCTTAACCCATGCTGTTTTCCTTGGATCAACTAGTTGACTCACACCGAGGTCAACTGTCAGACTAGCTAACATGTACGCATCCACCCAGTCAACACCTAGAGCTCTACTTAGCAGTTTAACTGCGATATCCGCGGCTTCTCTAAAGGAATCTTCTATTGTATCCATGGAGACGAGGATGTAGCTTGAGTCCCCGTACTCGACTATAGGCCATATTGGTGCACTGTTTTTCAATACACTTAGTTCAACCAGTACTCTACCTTCAACTTCGCAGGCAGCTACGCATACTTCCCCATGAGCCATGACCGCGTGGAGATCCCCAATACCAATTAACCCTCCGGGATAGTATACTGGGAGGTAAACAGTGGCTCCTTCAGTTATGAACTTAGTGTCTAAGTTACCACCATGTCTACCCGGGGTACCGGTTGATGGTTTTTCACTCGATGCAACGCCTATTACTCCAATCATTCTCCATGCAGGTATATTAAAACCGAGGAATTCAACGTAGTCTCCTTTTACGTAGCATGTTCTTGTTCTAGCTTCCCTAATTATTTGAGGTAAGGCTCCTGCACCGGGCGCGGTTACCACGAATCCTTTGCTTGACGTCTCTATTCTCAGTATTTTCACTAATAGAGCGTCTCCTGGTTCAGCGCCTTCAACGTAGAGAGGGCCTGTTGCAGGGTTTACTCTATTGAAATCTATGGATGTAACTAAGTCTTTTTCGCTTCTGATTTGTCCACCAAGAGCGTCCACGGTGTTAAATTCCACGATGTCACCTGGTTTCGCATACGCGGCTGGTTCAATACCTGGATCAAAGGCGTACTGAACTTTCTCCTTAGGTAAAATTACTAACTTACCCATACTCATCTGCCCTTAAAACAATAATTGCTACTTGAATATTATAACCCATTGATCTAACGGAGAGTTAAGCATGTTGAAGTGAATTAACTCTTCGTACTTGAAGCATCACAATTGGTTTATTAGTACGTTGTTAACTATTTTCGTCTACTTGAGGAGTAGGTGTTTAGTGTGCAACGGTTATTTATACTTATAGCTGGAATGCCTGGCTCCGGGAAGAGCTTAGTAGTTCAAGTGGCTAGAGAACTTGGGTTATCTGTCTACAATATGGGAGATGTAGTTAGAGAGGAGACATTAAAGAGGTATGGTCAAATAACGCATGATTTAATGGTTAATGTTTCAAGGGTTTTAAGAATAGAGCGAGGAGACGAAATCATTGCGTTGAAAACAATTGAGAGAATACATAGTGACGAGAAAATCGTAGTAGTTGATGGCGTTAGAAGCCTTAAAGAAGTGGAAGTATTCCGGAGACACGGAGACACTGTTATAGTAGCTGTGCATGCTTCGCCTCGAGCAAGATTTAAGAGGCTTCTTGCAAGAAAAAGACCAGGCGACCCTGAATCATATGAAGAATTCGCTAGGAGAGATTTGACTGAGTTAAGCTTCGGGTTAGGCGATGTAATAGCTTTAGCTGATTACATGGTTGTAAACGAGGGAACAATTGAAGAAGCATTAAGTAAAGCAAGGAACATTCTATTAGGGCTGGTGAGAGAACATGGTGGAAATACTGGTTGAGACAGAGGTTCGACCAACAGAGGACATTGAAAAAGTGAAAAAAGCTCTATCAACCATAGTGATACTTGAGAACTTTGAAGTAAAAGAGATAACGACAGGGTTTAAAATTATACTATTGAAGTGTAATAGAAAAGAGTGCTTAGAGCCGTTGAGAAAAGCTATTAAAGTACAGCAGATAGAACCAGCTGTAAGAGCCTACTTGTACAAGAGAATTGAGGACTCTTCTCTAACTATACTAATACATAAACAAGCAGCGTTCGCAGGCAAAATCTCGCTGATAGATAGTGATAGAGAATCCCCATTAGGGCCAATAAAAGTAGAAGTATCCGGCAACTCTGAGGATATAGAGGAGTTAATAAATTATCTAACCAGCGGGGAGCGATGATCCCATGTGATCCAGGGTTCCCAAAAAATGATGAAAACACCTCAATGAGCCTAGTACATGGTTTCATAAGCAAATTATCATTCCATCCCTCGCTACTATTGTGTTCTTGAAGAACCTGAACGCATCGAAGAACACTTCTTCCTCACCATGTCTTGCACTAATGTGGAACAAAATAAGCATTTTTGCTCCTGCTGCAGACGCTGCTTTAGCTGCATCAGCTGCAGTTGAGTGCTTTTGTTCATGAGCTTCTTTTTCGTATTGACTAGTGAATGTTGATTCGTGGATCAATATATCCGTGTTCCTGCAGTTTTCAACAATGGTATCTGATGGAGACGTGTCACCTGTGTAGCACAATGTTTTTTTCGCAATCGTTATGTGGAAACCATATGATTCAATACTGTGATTAACTGGGAACGCTTTCAACTCTATTTTCGAGTCAACGTACCTGTAATCAGGTGTAATCATAGATAGTTCCAGTTTGAAACCTAGTTTAATCCAACCCGACTTAAGCATTTGAGATAGAGATTCTATAAACATCTGAGGGCCAGCCACTAATAGTTGCTCTTTTCTATTGGAGAGAGTCATCGATTGCAGTAAACCAGGTAAACCAAAATAATGGTCACCGTGGGCATGCGTGACAAACACTGCTTTAACTTTTATAGGACTTAAACCTTGCTTAAACATTCTAGCTTGACACCCTTCACCTGGGTCTAGTAGGTAGATATCTGAGTCGACTCTCAGCGCTATGCAGGGCAGTGACCGCGTGATAGGCATCGCCGCACCCGTACCTAGGAAAAAGATCCTGGCGTTCACCTTTTTCTCACCACGTTTATAGTTCTAGTCAGCGATCCGTGAACGTAGTCATAATATCTCTCAGTCAACTTTAACCCATGCCTACTAATTAGTTCATCAACGTACTCTTCAAGCCACATTGGAGTCATGAAACATGCGTAACCCGATGGTGACAAGTACTCTGAGAGATTAGCCATGAAATCACCATATACTCCCTTGATCTCGACTCCGTGAGTACTAGCTCCTCTACCGTACGGTAGATCTGTTGCCACGTGCTCAACTTCTCTAAAAGTCAGGTACCGTGAATCCCCCAGTACAACAATAGATGGTGTCTTAAAGTATCTTAGATTCTCCTCCATTCCCTTAGTTAACTCATAGTCTAAATCCACTCCAAGGGGGAATATGTCCATACGCCATGCTTCAATCAATATGCTACCGGTTCCCGCGAAAGGATCCAATATGGTGTCTCCTTCACGTGCTCTCGTTAAATTGATCAACACTCTTGAAACATCTGGTTTTAGAGCAATACTGCGTTTAAATGGTTTACTCATTGAATCCTCAATCAACTTCTTTAAGTCATTAACGTACATTTTTTCCCCCAAAATAGCGAGACCATCTGAGAATATTAACCTATACTCCCTTGCTCCTCGAAAACCCTGTCTTAGACTAGCTTTACTGAGGAATCTCTTAATTGCTGAGTCAGATACTGTTGACTTCAAGTTGGATACATGTACTGTTTTATCTTCAACCATTAATGCAGCTTCTTCAGCATCACTGAGAGAATACGCATTATATGCGTCAATTAAAACACCTGCTTCCTTAATGAATCCAGCTCTCCTCATTATTCTACCGGCAACACTTACATTGGTTTTCGACAAGCATATCATCGTGTAACATTTCAACGAGGCATGGGGATCATAGACTTCCAATAATGCTTTGAGCTCGCCTCTAGCTAAGTGCTCATTATTTCCACGCAGAATAAAGTATGATTGATACTTACTATTCCTAATAGAGTTCTCTTCTTCATCCATTTGTTCATTTACCTTGAATACAAATACTTAATTACTTCCCTGATAACACTATTTTATTTAATTCCTCAATTAGCTTACTAGATATATCAGCGTACTCAATTAAGTGATGATCATGCTTTACGCCGAGTGTATCGGCGAGAATTATCTTCGATACACCCGCTGACTCGAGTTTCTTAACTGCTTCTCCCACTAGGAGCCCATGTGTTGCAGCAACTATGATTCTCCTTGCCCCATTCCTTAACAGTATCTTAGATGACTCAGCTATGGTTCCACCGGTACTAATTATATCATCCACTATGATTACGTCTCTCCCCTCGATGTTTATTTCCCTAGGCATGTATCTTACTTCCCCTGTCACTCGGTCTCTTTGCTTAATGAGGTAATCATACTCGAGGTTATTCTGTTTAGCCGCTAAGCTTGCTCGTTCAAGTGCTCCTTTATCAGGTGCTATTACAACAGGGTTACTAGAGTGCTTTAAAGCGTGTTTAACCAGTATATCTGAAACCATTACATTGATTGATGATCCATCGAAGCACTCCAACACGCGTAAACTATGTACATCCACGGTTAATAAAACATCAACACCCGCTGATCTCAACATTCTCACAATTAGGCAGGCTGAAACAGGTTCACCGTTGAGAAAAACCTTGTCTTGCCTCGAGTATGCGAGGTATGGAATAAGGGCCACTGTTCTCGCCGGATTACTACGTTTCACGGCATCCACTAGGAGAAGTGTTTTCAGTAGTCTTTTTTCTTGCTCAGGGTACAATGTAGACACGACCACGGCTACACTTGATGTAATCTTCTCTGGTTCAAGGAGTCTAACGTAGAATTCTCCATCTGGGAACACTTTATCGTAAACGCCTACCTCAGTGGCTTGAAGCTTCTCAACTATAATTTTAGTCAACGAGTAGTCTGGGTAACCGATAACAGTCAACAAAACCATCACCTTGAGATATATTGGATTAAAACTAGTTAAATAATTGAGAGGTGCGTTTAAAGCATGTATAGACTTAAATCATTCGAACTGGATAGACCAGGTGTTTCTCAAGCTAGAATATGGGAGCCCATTGGAGATGGCAGAGTTAAATGCAACTTATGTCATAGGAGGTGTATCATTGTTCCAGGTGCTTTTGGGGCTTGTGGAGTAAGGTATAATCACGAGGGTAAATTATATACCGTTGTATATGGGTTATTGACTGCTGCGAACGCTGACCCAATAGAAAAGAAGCCCTTAATGCACTTTCATCCTGGAGCATCAGTGTTCTCTATTTCGACAGCTGGCTGCAACTTCTACTGCAAATTCTGCGATAACTGGGTTTTAAGTCAAAGTAGGTGGAGTAAAGTGTTCGGCGAACCATATGAACCCGTTGACGTTGTTGAACAGGCTAAACGATCGGGTTGCCAGGGGATAAGCTATACCTATAATGAACCAACTATATTCTTCGAGTTCATGTATGATACCGCGAGAATAGCTAAGCAAAACGGGTTATTTAACACTATTGTGACTAATGGTTACATGACGCCTGAAGCGATTAGAGAACTACAGGGTTTAATAGACGCAGCCACCGTGGATTTTAAAGGTGGTGGAAACAAGGAGTTTTATAGGAGAATCATGGGTGTACCAGACCCGGAACCCATATTTGAAAGTATTCTCGAGATGAGGAGAGCGGGTTTCTGGATAGAGATCACAAACCTAGTTGTCCCCGAAATAGGTGATAGAATAGAGGACATCAGGCACCTTGCATCCTGGATTATAAACAACCTCGGCGAGGAAACACCATTCCACTTGCTTAGATTTCACCCTGATTACATGCTCCAAGATAAACCTCCAACTCCAGTTGAAACACTTGAAAAACTAGCCAAGGTAGCGAGGAATGAAGGGTTAAAACATGTCTACATAGGTAATGTCTGGGGTCACCCATTGGAGAACACTTATTGCCCGAAGTGCGGAACACTAGTAGTTGAGAGAAAAGGATTCTTTATTTCAAAGTGGAGGCTTAAAGAAGACTTCACTTGCCCTGTTTGCGGTTACAAATTGAATTTCCGGGGATTATTCCATGGTGTAAACTATAAGGGATTAGTCTGGTGGTAGAGTGCCTTACTTCATAATAGTATTAGGAACAGCGGGAAGCGGGAAAACATCGCTATCAAGTGTTTTACAGACGTATTTAACGAGTCATCAATTAGACTCCATTATAGTGAACTTGGATCCAGCTGTTGAGGAGCTCCCATATGAACCAGACGTCGATGTGAGAGACTACGTTGATACAAGAGAATTGATGAGGAAAAATGGTCTGGGCCCGAATGGAGCACTAATAGCTTCAATAGATATGTTATTGATGAACGTAGAGGACATAAAGGAAGAAATATGGAGTTATAGAACAAACTACGTCATCATTGATACCCCTGGTCAAATGGAATTATTCGCTTTCAGGCAAACAGGCCCCCTAGTTCTAAGAGCAATAACTGGGGATGCGAAGTCCGTTGGATTATTCCTCATCGATTCCACTTATGCTATTCAACCATCAAACTTGCTATCCGCGCTACTTCTTGCTTCATCAACTTATGTTCGCTTAAAAGTACCATTGATAAATACTTTGACCAAAGTAGATTTACTTGAACCAAGTAATCTTAGAAGAATACTGGAAATGATGGATGACCCTGATCAGTTATCAGCTGAAATAGTTTCTGAGAGGGACGCTAGGTTGATATGGGATCAAGAAGAAGTGTCAAGTATACTCGAGAAACTAATGGTGTTCGAGACAATACCAGTATCGAATAAGTCTGGCGAAGGCTTCGACGACCTATATGCTGCAATACAGCGAGTAGTAGCCGGTGGTGAAGACTACTACACTGAGGAATCCAACCCTGTGCTTTAACATGGTTAAATATTGAGGTTTCATTAAAAACTCTTTGAGTTATTGTTAACATTCAGCATGATTATTGTCTGATCAACTTGTTTACTACTTCTCTGATTTTTGCTTCCTCTCTACGAGGTGAACCCTTGATCTCCATTGAACCAATGACTTGAAACTTTTTCTCCGCTAAGGACTCAGTGAGTTTTTTACCTGCCACAGGCCCCCATCCATGCACGGTTAACACTAGGATCTTCTTGTTGCTCGGGATTTTCGCTTTAATTAATTCAACAATGTACTTAGCTATTGGGTACAAGTCAGCGTCATAAGTAGAAGTCGCTATTATAATGTTCTCGGCGTCAAATAAGTCTCCTATGATATCGCTCTCATGATCCCTATACGTATCAGTGAACTTATAGATTCTGGGATCTATGCCCTGCTTCTTCAACTCATCTACAGCTATTTCAACTGCTTCTTCAACGAACCTATACATTGACGTATAGATTACTGCTGTCTTATTCTTTGATACTTGTTTAGCTCCTAGTTCCTGATACAAGTTCGTGATATAACTTATTTCTCTGTACAATGGCCCATGCCCTGTTGCTATCAACTCAATGTTCAAATTCAACCTAGAGATCTTGTCAAGGTTTTTAGGAACCCAGTCAACGTGGTGCCCAATAACGTTAGCAAAGTATTTCTGCGTAAACCACTTGAACACTGTTTTCTCATCACTCGGTAAATCTTCATAGAAAACTCTTGAGGGAATACCATAGGAGCCGAATACGTCACATGTGAATAACACTTTCTCACTATCCAGGTAGCTAATAATAGTGTCTGGCCAGTGTAGCCAAGGAGTATGATAGAAGTATAAGGCATGGCCGCCTCCGAGAGCTAGTTTCTCACCATCATTAACTGGTTTAAATTTTACTGTTCTACCGTAGAAAGCTTGCATTAAGGAATTAGCAATCGAGTGACCGTATACAGTGATATTCTCAACTTTTTCAAGTAAGAGTTTGAGGGATCCACTGTGATCAGGCTCCATGTGGTGTACTACGATGTGCTTTATATCACTTAAATCAACTACTTGTCTAAGGGTTTCAATGTATAGTTCACTATAAACGTGTTTCCAACCATCGAATAAAACTACGCCCTCGGGTAGCGTTGCTACATATGCATTATATGTTATTCCTTCAGGTATATACCATAAACCCTCAAAGTATTTGACCTCGCTATCGTTGAGTCTAAGTAGATAAATGTTTCTCTTGATTTTCTCCACCAAGGTCTTCTGCATAGTTAAGCTACACCTAAACACCTGAAACAAAAAATTATAACACTTTTATTTAAGTAAGCAGAGTTAATTATCTCAGCTTGATTAGAGAGTTACATATCACACTTGCTCTTAGCTCTAGTTAAAGCAAGAGGTAGGTTCCTATAATTGTCGACTCTGATGAATTCGATTTTTAACTCACGAGCTGCCTCTTCATCGTGTAATGTGTCACCTATGAAGATTATCTTCGCGTTTTCATATTGTTCCTTGATATATTTCAGTTGGAGAACTCTGCTAGGGTACTTATCCCTTGTGATAATTTTGCCTAGGAGTCCTTCTAGTCCGAGTTTAGTTAATAATTGCTCCGTGGATTTCATGCTTCTCATGGTTACAAGTAGTACTTCTAGCCGGCTTTGCACAATGTTCTTTATTGAGATGATATTTTCCGCGACATCTCCTAAGTTAAGTTTACTAATTGATTCCAATTCCTCAATCTCTATTAGATCCCATGCTTTACGTTTTAATTCCTCCCCTATTTGTAGATAGGATAAGCTCTCAGCTAGAGGTTTAAGCGGGTGATCTAAGCCTATAATCTCGCGGATCCTTGACCTCAATTTCTCGAAATCTATGAGAACTGGTATAATTGTTCCATCAACATCTATCACTAAGACGCACTGCTTCGAACTCATACTTACTCAACGTGAACAATGTTGACGTTGGGCTCAGGTTTCAAATCCACTACTATCTCTCCTTTTCTAATATAGCCTATTAACATGGCTTCCGTGTTATACGCGTAGAATACTCTACCCTTAGCATCTACGCCTATGAATCCTAATGTATTTGAGCCAACTGATTTCTCAACGTGTTCCATGACTTTGTTTAAAGCTTGATGCATATTGTTGCTTAATTCATACTCTAGGCTTAGTTTTAAGCAAGGCATTGTTCTTATAATATACTCACCTATCCCCGTTGAACTGCAAGCTATGGTACTTGTTGCATAGAAACCTGCGCCGGGTATTGGAGTGTCTCCAACTCTACCTGGGAGCTTTAATATAACGCCACCTGTACTAGTGGCAGCGGCTAAGACTCCATTATCGTCGATAGCTGTTGCGCCAACAGTGTCGTAAACGCTGAGTATACTACGCACTAGTTCACGGTATAATTGATTATCACTTATGAACTTCCTCAGTGCCTCGTAGTAGTTATCAACTTGTTCTCCGCCAATAATCCTTTTCAATGAATCCCTATACCTTTCAAGCACGTGTGGAGGCATTGGTGGTAGTGGAGGTAAACCATGCATCAAAGCTAGTTTATCAGCGTTTTCACCTGCAATAATTACGTGAGGGGTCCTCTCAGCCACTATTCTAGCTAATAAAATAGGGTTCCTTGTTGCTTTAACAGCTGCTACTGCACCCATGAAACCTGTAGAAGTCATTAAACCGGCATCTAGTTCTCTCTCCCCTAAAATATTTGGGACAGAACCGTACCCTGCATTAAGGAAACCAGAATCCTCCATGCATTTAACTGCCTCAATAACTGTTTCCAAAGCACTATTAGTTCTACTTAGAACCTCCCAGCCGTGCCCCGTACACTTCCTAACTGCTTCAATGGCTTCATCTACTCCCGGCCTAATTCTCCAAGCTCCAGCACCACCGTGAATAATTAGGGCTTTAACCATAATCGAACACCACATCACTACATCTAGAACAAGTAATTAAGTGGAAACATATAAACACTTATGCTTCTGTATAGGCATAGTGTTCAGAATCATATTAGGGCTCCTCAAGTTTACTGTTCAATTAACAGTGACGTAAACTGTTTACTCAGAAATGCTTACGTGTTATTACAAGTATGTTTAACCTTGGTTTTCGTAATGGAGTGTTTTAATTTAATACACCATGATTAGTAGTAATTAATGGTATAGTTGGGTGAAGTCATGGAGAAACCACCAGGGGATTCTCGATACGAATCAATGTTGAAATCTCTCATTGAATCATTTGAGTTCAGTAAGTTGAATCCGGCTCCATTAATTCTTCCATCAATTTTCTTGTTCATATCAATGATACTGTTATCTTATGGATTAGGCCAATTTCTGAGATCCATTGGAGGTACTTTACCCGAAATCAATCCATTGGAGACTTTGCTGAGTGCACAGATTCTACAGTGGAGTTTTATTTCATTCCTTGGTTACACAATAGCATCTATGATCGCATCGTATATAGCTCTTGAAAAAACAAGGAGACACATATATGAAAGCAGTGTTACAACCTACTACTTTAAGGGTGAATCAACATTCGAGGGTTTAACTCAGTACTTGAGATCAATGTATCTTAGGGCTTCATTACCTTCACCTGTAACTGGTTTAATATTAGCTTTCTTAACTTCAGGCTTATCTTTCCCCGTGATAATGTACATTGTCGAGAAAACTCTTAGAGATCACATCGTGAACGAGGAAAGCGTTTTCCTAGGAAAACAGTTTACTAAGAGATACGATGCATTAAGATTCATTGCTGATCTCGCTTTAATACTGTTAACGTTTGGAATATACTTAGCGTATATGGGCTATAGATTCACTAAAATCTTCAATAAACACATTGAATTAATACATGGTAGTCATCCATCACCACCCAGCGGAATCGTAGATAGCTCAATTGAATCATTCACAACTAGTAAACCAGAAACAAGTGTGTCATCAAATGCTCTTGTTCTCCTATTAATAGCTGGCATAGTTCTAAACATTGTACTAAGTTATCCCGGATTTTACACAGTTTTCCAATTAGTTCCCTCATTTGGATTAATCCTCAGCGCAATAGCCATCACTAGAAAGAGCTCAAGCGTGTTACGTGATTTCATACTAACACTTGGATTAATATACATAGTAATATTTGGCAATATGTTAGCGGGATTAATTGGCCATGAAACATTCACCTACATTGTTGAATCATTCCGTAGACAGGTGCAAGAAGTCGGCGTAGGTAGAGATTACTTTTTCACATCAATGTATATTTTCACCAATAACTTAGTGGTCTCCATTCCTGCAATAATACCCTATATTGGTGGTTTAACTGTTGGTTACGGTGTTTCAAATGCCGGGTTATTATTGGGTGCTATTGTTGGAGCAGGGTTGAGGAGTCTACATGTAGGTATTTTAACGTTGATTTATCCGCACTCTATTTTAGAGTTGTCGGCGTATACGCTGTTATTAATGTCTTCAAAGTACTTGTTTTCAAGCGTTAAAAACTACGTTAAATACGTTGCTTCAGGTGTCCTTGTTTTATTTATAGCTGCAGTTGTTGAAGCAATCACTATTATGCTTCTCCAATGATTCTACTTATCATCTTCCCCTGTATCTCAACTATTTTTCTAGGTGTATGTACTGCTATTGCTAAAGCACCGTATAATCCAACATCGTCTCCAAGCCTCGTGGGTTTAATGATTGGAGGTTGTGTGATCGTGTTTGTTTTTACGCGGGATACTATGGGTTCATATAGTATGTCGACGTTGTTTAAGAACACGCTTCCCCCTATAGTTATTAACTCGGGGTCGTAGACGTTGATTATTGACGCTATTCCAGCCGCTGTTGCCTCGATGTATATGTCGACTGCTTTCTTCGCTAAGGGATCTCCTTTTCTGTAGTATTCAAATAATTTTCTTGCATCTATTTGTTCTCCGCTTAGAACTTTTTCCTTTAATTCCGAGTAGATGTTTAAGCTGTTTTTCTCAACTAGGTATCTAAGAACTTTATTCACGTTAGCGCCGCCCGCGAATACTTCCCAGTGTCCTCTACCGCCGCAACCACACTGTAGATCTGATGTGAAGTCCACTACTATGTGTCCGACTTCGTGTGCATTACCCATTTTACCTATAAGTAGGTTTCCATCTACAACTACTCCTGCACCAACTCCTGTGCTTAGAGTTAAGTATATGAAGTTCTCGTAGTTTACAGCGTCTCCATAGTATTTCTCTCCCCACGCTGCCGCAACACAATCATTGACAACGTAGACGGGTTTCTTGAGGGTTTTCACGAGTGGTTTAAGTAACTCGAAACTTCGAATAGGTACATTGGCTGGACGTACTACTCTGCCCTCCTTTATGTCCAGTGGTCCAATTGTAGCGATACCGAGTGCTTTGATTTTATCAACTTTATTTCCCCACATTGAAACTATCTTGCTGTGAATAGACTCCGCGATAGTGTATTCGTTTCCCTGCCTTGGAGTATAGTACACGGTTTTCTCAATTATTCCATTCTTATCGCAAAGAGCGATCCTCGTTTTAGTTGCCCCGAGATCTATTGCTACATAGTATTCCTCCGCTATATGTGACACCCATTAACATATCTTATTTCTTGGACATTATTTTCTTGAATAGAATTGGAGCACTCAATACATTGTATCTTTCAATTGATTCAACTACTCCCTTACTTGGGTTCTCAATCGTGAAACCAAACGCTTTAGCGACGAGATCAGATGCGCGAGGTGTGAATGGATAGAGCAGTATCGTAGCTAATCGTATGGTTTCAAGAACCGTGTATAGTTCCTTGCTTGGATCTTTCTTCTCCCATGGTTTAGTATCATTTAAGTACTGGTTACCAAGTCTCGCTGTATCTATTGCTATTGACGCTGCTTTCGATACTTCATAGTTCTCCATAGCGTCTATGTATGATTTCAGTTTGTTCTCCAACTCGTCCCTGATCTTTGAATCAATGTTTCTCCTGTAGATCTTCCCATCTGTTTTCTTCTGCGCGAGTACTCCGGCTCTTCTAACTAAGTTTCCATAAGTATCAGCTAACTCGCTGTTATATATGTTGTCCAGTAGTTCGAAGTCGAATTCACTATCTTTATCCATGTTGAAAATTCTCATTAAAACATATCTTACAGCATCTGGTGAACCATATCTACTTAGTAATTCCTCTATGGGAACAACGTTGCCCACGCTTTTACTCATTTTTGCTCCCTTGGATGTGAGGAAAGCATGAACTATCACTTTCCTAGGTGGATCTATGTCGAGTGCTCTCAGTATGGAAAACCATACGACGGTGTGGAACCATAATATGTCTTTACCTATGACGTGGTGGGCGTTACTCCAGTACTTATTGAATTTATCCCTGTTGTTCAAGTAGTCTAGTGCACTAAGGTAGTTTAATAACGCATCGAACCAAACGTAGATAACGTATTTCTCATCGAAGGGAACAGGTATACCCCACCATACTCTCTCCACGGGTCTCGCTATTGATATATCTCTCAAACCTTCCTTATTGATCTTAGATAAAACTTCATCAGCGTAACTTCGAGGATAAACTATATCCTTGTTACTTAACACGTCTAATAAATACTTTTCGAACTCGCTTAGTTTAAAGTAGTATGTTTCTTCCTCCATGTATTCTAGTGGCTTATTGTGGAGTGGACAGTGTGGTTTTCCATCGACCTCAACGTATTCTTCTGGACTGTAATACTTCTCACACTCAACGCAGTAGAATCCAGCGTACTTAGCTTTATATATTAAACCCTTCTTGTAAATGTAATTGAATGCTTCTTTCACTGTTCTCTCATGGTAATCATCGGTTGTTCTAATGAAGTGATCGTAATTTATATCCAGGCTTAACCAGTATTTTTTAAATAACTCCGCCATTTCATCTGTGAACTCCTTGGGTGTTTTACCCTGCTTCTCAGCTACTTTCTGTATTTTTAACCCGTGCTCATCGTTCCCAGTTAAAAACAGTACATTGTTACCCGTCAACCTCTTGTATCTTGCGAGAACATCTGCGAAGATTGTTGTATAAGCATGCCCTATGTGTGGCGGCGCATTCGGATAATATATTGGTGTTGTTATGTAAAACGTATCCACTATAATACACCGTTAACTCTTCTCCACTTCATACTTAAGGGGAATTAAGAATAACTACTTTTTAACCATTTCCTCCAAGACACCAATGTACTTGTTGACTTTTCTCTTAACATACCATATAAAGTACTTCAATACCGCTTTAACGGGAAGATATAGTGGAGATGACATGTAGAACTTCATGATGTCCTCTGACCAGTAAATACTGTGCTCGTACATTACTTTCAACGCTTCAACGTGCTCTGGTTTCAAGTGTTCACGCATGAACCACTTATTCTTTTTCAGTACACCCATTGGAACAAAGAACATTGGTACAATGATGCTCCGGTATGGTTTAAGCTTCTCAATTAACTCTATTGTTTTAACCACGTCCTCAGAGGTCTCCTCTGGGAAACCAAGTATAACGGTTGCTGCGGGAATTATTTTGTTCTCATGCATTATTCTAAAAGAATCTACAACTATCTCTTGCCATTCCTCAACAGGGTATGGTGTTGATTTCCCAACCATGATTTTTCTCGCCAGAGAGGGACTACCAGTTTCTATTCCGACTTCGACTCCGAGAAACCTCCTATAATCATTTAAAACGTATTCATTCATTAATCTACTAATGAGCTTGTAGTTTTCCTCAGCGTACTTCAAAGCCGCTAAACTCACGTGTGCCCATGCAAGATGCCTTCTCTCACCAATCTTCTTTAATACTTCTTCATGTAATCGTATGATTGGGTCAGGTCTTGGTTTAACTCCGTCAGCTTGGTAGAGTAAGACATCCTCACTGTGGAGAATCACTCCTTTAACTCCTGATTTAATGTTGACTTCGACCTCGCTTAATATCTTCTCGAGAGGCATGAATCTCAGCGGTCTAAGAGTAACGCTGCAGAATTTACAACCCCTAGGGCAACCCCTCATTATTTCAACCAAGCCATTCACACTAGCTCCTTTTATAACCGGTATTTCGTTAACTCCCGGCACATTATCTACTCCAACATACACGTACTTGGGTAAAGGTTCTCCTCTAAGAGCTTTCTCAACTAATTCAACAGTAACTTTTTCTCCTTCACCATCAACGACTGTGTCAACACCCCATTTATCCATGAATTCAAGCTCGTAGAGCCATTGCCATGCTGCTGGGCCGCCCACAATTATTCTCGCTCCTTTCTCCTTGGCTTTCCTCATCGGCTCACTGTTCATTAACCTAATAAAGCTCCTCCTATTAACTGGTTCTAAACCAGTTAAACTCCACCATTCACTACTCGGTGGACCATACGCGAAGTAGTCGTGGTGTCCAATGAGGATCACTTTCATGGAGTCTACGTACTTATATAGGTGGTCTGGGTCTATTATTGCAGCGTTGAATCCAGCATCCCGTAGCACTGCTTCAATCTTCCTTAACCCATATGGAGCCTCCACGGGTCTACCTGAATCATCAACTCTTATTTTGGGTGCACAGATCATCATCCACAGGTTCTCGGGCATACCAATAGGTGGCCCTGTAGCTACGAAACCAAGGAATTCTTTGCCGTGATGATTAGACATCATGGTTCTATCAGTTGTTATTACTACATCGTAAGTCATCTACAACGCCTCCAGTTTATTTCTCAGTATACTGGGTACGTATTGCACCAAGTTACTATCTGAGACTAGAATTGAAACTATTCTATCTCCTTCTTTCTCATAGATTTCTCTCAATTGCTCATATTCAGCAGTAAATACCTCTAATGTGTAGGTGTGATTACTGAAAATAAAGTCCCTAAGCGACTCTAGGAATCTAGATGACGAAGAATCCTTCACAACGTATACTCTAAGACCGTTTAAGCCACGAGTCCTCAAAATGTAATGTAGTTTACTCACAGTGTCTTTATTTGGTTCGCCGAGCACTATAACCGTGAACAATGGTTCCCTATATTTTTCCCCATAAGCGAACATAGAGTGATACGCCTTTATCATCAAACGTTTATTTCAGCAGCGGGATTTATAAATTTATCAAGATCAGCTTCATCCCCTAATTTAAGAATAGATTTTATTTTATAAGGTATTGAGGAGTGATTACATGTATACCGATATAGAGGACAGAGTAAAAGCCTATATTCGCAACGTGGAGACATTCATAGATAAAGTTAAATCAGACGATCTCAATGATGCAGCTAGAAGAATATATGACTTAGCTAGAGCATATCTTTGCGACTCTAAGTACTACTATGAGAAAAAAGAATACTTCACAGCCTTAGCGTGCATAGCGTATGCAGAAGGACTACTAGATTCTCTTAGATTAATGAACTTTGTGAAGGATGTAGAGTGGAAGCCGTTAAGTCAATTAATTAAGAGACCCAGAGTACTTGTAGCTGGTAGCTTCGAATTCCTTCACCCAGGACACTTAGCTCTCCTCAAAGAAGCTTGGAATATTGGAGAAGTATACGTAGTGGTTTCAAGGGATAAAAACTTCGAGAAATTCAAGGGGAGAAAGCCGGCTCTAAACGAGGGAGAAAGACTTGAGGTAATAGAGAGCGTGAAATACGTTGCTAAAGCAGTTCTAGGAGATGAAAATGATTACATTAAACCAATAATTGACATTAAACCAGACGTAGTAATGCTCGGGCCGGATCAGTGGATAACTCCTGAAAAACTACGTGAAGAACTCGAAAAAAGAGGCCTTAAGAACATTAAGGTAATAAAGTTTGAGAGAAGAATTGAACCATGGAGCTCTACTAATATATTCAATGCTTTGAGGAACCGCCTATGTAATACTCTTCTCTGAGAATCATTTTACTTAACTCACTTAGTCTCCTCTTCTTCTCGATCGCTGTTTCCACACGGTATTCCTTTATTATTTCCGCGAGCTCTTTCGTGTTTAGATCTGGTTTATACCCTATGTTAGAGTTATATTGTTTAATTGCTTTGACAGTTTCAGCTACCAAGTATCCAACATTGTAAGCGTCTTTCAATGCCCCTTCATCTTTAGATACATCCTCAAGATGCGAGTAAGCCATACTCCACGGTGCAACAATCGCACCCATGCTGTTCAACACGGCCATCAGGTAAGATATAGCCATGAATACACCGCTATCTAGACCCGTAGCTATGAATCCAACTACTTTGCCTTCAAGTAGACTTCTGCCTTTGTGAAATATCATATTCTCCAGGCATGTTAACCTGTCAATGAAATTCTTTAACATACCGCTCGGTGCATACCAGTAAACTGGTGTTGCTATGATTAATCCATCTGATGCAATGATTTTTTCAGCTATTTTATTGAAGTCATCGTCTTCAATAACACAGGGGAACCTACAGTACTTTGTGTCCTCTGATACGCAGCCTATACATGGTTTTATTAAGTAGTCATATAGGAATAAAGTCTCTGCTTCTCCACCGGCTTCTTTGATGCCTCTTAATGCTACTTGAACCAACTGCGCAGATGAACCATACTTTCTCGGAGATCCCTCGATTATGAGTACTCTAGGTTTATTATTCAACCGTGATCACCTTGAGCGAGGCTAATTTAATTCACATACGTGAATGAAATTAAATAAGATAATACCCTTTTTATTTTTCATTAGCTGAAAGGTGTCATAATTGAATAGAACATATCCAAGGTACGCTATAGCGGCTGTTGCAGCTGTTTTAATTAAAAACAATAAGATACTACTCGTTAGAAGAGGTCATCCGCCTGGACAAGGCAAATGGTCTATTCCAGGCGGTGCCTTAGAACCAGGTGAAAAACTAGTGGAAGCAGCTAAGAGAGAACTAAGGGAAGAAACAGGGCTTGATGCTGAAGCAATAGGAGTATTATGGATTTTAAACAATATAGTCTACGATAAGAAGGGTAGAACACTGTACCATTACTTGATAGCAGACTTGCTCTTCGATCCTGAAACAATTAGAGGAGAATTAAAACCAGGAGGAGACGCTGTAGATGCTAAATGGTTTGAAGTAAGTCAGTTGATCAGCAACCCAGAGGTCTCCAAGACAACTAAACGATTAGTGAGAAGAATAGAAAAATACGGCTACACATATCTGCCTATAGAAGAAATAGACCATGTAACGATTCAAGAATAATTGTTCTTCCCAATGAATCTGAAAAGTATAAATTACTCATCACATTAATTTATCTTACAAAGCGGGTGTCCAAATGAACTTTCAGGGGGTCAGAAACAGCGAGTAGCAATATTAAGAGCGATAATAACTAAGCCGAAATTCGTGGTACTAGATGAACCAACTTCTTCGCTCGATGTATCAGTTCAAGCTCAGATCCTGGAGTTATTAAGAGAACTTCAAAGAAAATTCAACTTGACATATATGTTCATATCCCACGACATAAGCGTAGTTAAATACATGAGCACGAGAATGGCCGTCATGCACCTTGGCAAAGTAGTTGAAATAGGCCCATCCAGCGATGTATTCGAAAACCCATATCACCCTTACTCGAAATTCCTACTGGTAGCTGTTCCAATACCTGATCCACGGATCGCCAGAAGTAAAACTAAGATCACGATAAAAGGCGAACCACTATCACCAATTAATCCACCACCTGTCTGCAGATTCCACCCCAGATGCCCTTACGCTATGGATATCTGCGGAAGACAGGAACCACCACTAGTAGAGGTAGAATCTGAACACAGCGTGGCTTGCTGGCTCTATATCAAGAAGTAGTTTTAACCTATAGCTCAGTATTTGATTCCTTAAAAGCCCATATTGTCTTAGCTTAAGTAGGGAGGCTTAAATGAGTGAACGTAGAACACGGGTCACAGACATAGTTTTATTTACCGTCTTAGTTTACTCTGCAACAGTTGCTCTCCAAGTATATCAGCCTGTGACAGGAGGTTACTTTAATTTAGGTGAATCAATGATATATACTGCAGCAATAGTTTCAACTCCACTGGTTGCTGGGTTAGCGGGAGGTATTGGAGCTTCCTTAGCTGATTTATCTACGGGTTACGCTGTGTTCGCACCGGGTACACTTATCATTAAGTTCGTTGAGGGATATGCAGCGGGTTTACTATTGAGGAAACTAAAAGGGATTCACGGTGTTTTCAAAGCAGTTTTAACGAGCAGTGTTTACGCTTTTTCTTTTCTATTGGTTTCCACGATGTTATGGTCTGGAGGAGTATACGTGGGGCCTAGTCAATGGTTACTCTTCACTTTTACTCAACCTTACGTAGAGGTTTCAACTACGGTGTGGATATCTATTGGGGTATTTATTGGTGGATTAGCGTTAATTGCCTTATTGAAGAAATATATTAGTAGTGGTGAAATATGCTCGTTCGCGATAGCTGGTCTCTTAATGGTACTAGGGTATTTCCTGTACGAGTACTATGTGAGCAACCCTCTGCAGGGTAGAGAACCCCTTGCAGCAATAGCAGAAATACCAGTTAACTTCGGCCAAGTAATAGCTGGGATCTCTATTTCGACACCAATAATTGCTTGGTTGAGGAAGGCTGGTTTCATTAAATGAACTAGTTGACGCGGTGCTAACTCCGTGCCTACACTGATTGACGTTAATATTGAACGTTGTGGTTACCCAGGTGGCTTTGAAGCCAAAAACATCAAATTCAGCTTAAATAAAGGAGATATTCTCGTGATAACGGGTAAATCCGGAAGCGGTAAGACAACAATCATAAGAGCAATTACGGGAACTCTTGAAGCAGCTGGCGGATTTCTCAAAGGCACTATACTATTAGAGGGCAGAGAGATCAGTGAGTTAAAACCAGATGAAGTCTATAAGTTCATGACCTATATACCTCAGGAACCATGGTACTCAGTTACAGGTTACAGTGTATACTCAGAGGTATGTTACACACTAGCACTAGATGGAGTAAACTGCGCAGAAGTAGACTTCACGCCCCTCGGCATCTCAAAACTCACTGATAGACTCACATACACTTTAAGTGCAGGGGAATTACAGCGCGTTTTATGGCTCGAAGCACTCGTCAAAAACGTGAAATTACTCGTACTAGATGAACCCTTAGTGTACCTTGACCAAGAAGCTAGGAAAATCGTGAAGCACTTCATTAAAGTCGCATTAAACAGGGACATAGGGGTAATAGTAGTAGATCATGATCCATACCAGTGGGAGCATATTCAACCAACAATACTGTACTTGGATAATGGCAACGTTAAATACTATGGACCATGGCGCGATGACTTGTTCGCATTACCCGTTGTGAATCAACGGAGAGAAAGAATGAGTAAAGGCGTTGTTGTTAGATTTAAAAACACCTGGTTTAGATACCCCGGAGGCAGATACATATTGAGAAACTTCACGGAGGAATTTACACGTGGATTAATTACATGTATCACTGGGCCAAATGGATCAGGCAAAACCACTGTTCTTAAACTAGGTGCAGGTGTTTTAAAACCATCCAAAGGCAGTATTGAGAGAACTGGTTCAACCATATATATACCAGAAAACCCTTTGCTATACTTCACTATGCCTATCCCCCGTGATGAACTACTTTTATCCTCAAGGCTAAACGAGGGCAAAGTCATTGATATCGCTGAGAGATTCAATATTAAGCACATCTTAGATAAACCATTATCAAAACTCAGTAGTGGTGAACGCAAGAGATTAGCCATTGCTTCAGCATACCTCGCTGGTTACGAAGCATACTTCATAGATGAACCAACTGGTGGATTAGATAATGAGAATTCGAGAGCTGTTCTCGAGGTGCTTGAATCATTGGTCGAGGAAGATAAAGCAGTAATACTGGCATCTCACGATGAAAGAGTTATCAAAGCATCTGACCGCGTAATTAATCTCGAGATGGAGTAAACAAGGTGTAGTACTCGTGGGGATAATAGATTGGTTTATAGGGGTTGTATATAAATCATTGTTCTTAGCTGAAGACACGGGTTTCAGGCGGGCTCACTTCCTATCAAAAGCCGTGTTTATTCTATCAATTACGCTGCTTATTACAAGAAACCCTGGTAGTTCATATCTACTCGTAGCATTTCTAACTCCTCTCGGATTAATGTTTCCGGGTTTAGAATGGGTTGTCGCGATCCTCGGTTTATCAGCTTTCACGGGATTATTACTTGCAGCATCAGCTTACTTGGTTTCACTGCTAGGTTTCTATCAAATGCATGTCTTACAAATCCTAGATATAGTGCTTAGAACCATGGGTATATCCATGGGAATAGTGTTCTCGTTCAACATAATATCACCCATAGAGTTATACAATGCACTATATGTTCTACGAGGCAGAAGAGTGGCCGTTATTCCTCTAATGTTGTGGAAAATGATTCCTCAAGGTTTAAGAAACTTTATGGATTCATTAATGGTCGGTTACTCGAAGAGAGAGATTTTTACGAAGAGAATACCACCTGCAGTAGCTAGTTTAATTGAGGCTAGTTGGTTAACAGAGGAGTACTGTTACTGGAAACTCAGAATTCCAGTTAAAACGAGGATTAACCTCGAGAGATCATATAGACACACGATCATACTACTCACAGTGGCTCTATTTATAACGCTAATACAAGCTAAATTTATGAAAGTGATTTAAATGCCTACACCTTACATAGTTAAATTCGTTTCCTCAGAGTCAAAACGAGGAAAAACCACAGTGGCCTCAAAAATAGTATCACTTTTAACTAGTAGAGGCTACAGAGTTAGTGTAATAAAACACTGTAAAAGCGGCGTAGATCTCGAGGAAAAGGATACTAAGAAGTACTTTGAAAGCGGTGCTGAAATTGTAGTGGCTTCCGCACCTGGTACAGCTGTCGTGTATGTCAATCAACACGTAGACTTACTCGAGAACGCTTTAAACTATGCGAAAACACCAATCGTAGTAGTTGAGGGATTTAAGGAGAGTAAACTCGGGGAAGCAGTTCTCATTGTTAAAGGAGAGGAGGAGATTGAGGAGTTAACTGCGAAAACAAGCAACGTAGTAGCAGTAGTAACACATTCCAAACTCGAGAAATCATTAAAAATACCTGTTTTCACCATTGGTGAAGAATCAAAGCTCGCGGATTACCTAGAGACACGGTTAATAAGTTTTATTCTCAATCAGACAAGTCTATTAAACTGTCAAACCTGTGGATATCCTACATGCAGAGACCTTGTATCAGCGTATCTCAGAGGTAAAGCCGAGTGGTGCCCGGTTGCATCAATTGTTGAAGTGAAAGTAAACAATGAGCCCATAACGCTAAACCCCTTCGTTAAAAGCATCATCAAGAACACTATAAAAGGCATGCTTAGATCACTAAAAGGCGTCCCAGAGACAATTATGGAAATAGAAATATCTTTCAAGGAAAAATAGAAAAACTATTAATTAAACATCTTCAACATTAAATAAAATAATTCTCCTTCTACGAATACTAGTGTATTGAACCCATTCTTTGTTATTCGTGGATCATATGTATTTATAATTTTGATAACGCTAAAAAACCTAGCTTTTTAATTCATTCAGGATATAGCTTCCCTTACTCATATACACCTGTCCCTCTTAGCGATGGATTTATTTATCAGTATACTATAATCTCGAAAGTGAAATTTCACAGCGCAATCTTTAATCGCTTCTATCTCTACAAGCACTTGACCGGCTGACAAGTCACTTTCATATTAATGTACATCTTATACACTGAAACCTCCTTAAACATTGTAACCATGAGTTTTTACACTTGAAACAATTATATGGTTTCATGTTCACATAATCACTAATTAAAAAATATAAGTTATAGATCTTGTTAAATTCCAAGTGTGATAAATCATGTTTAAATTCAAAAAACAACCGAAAATACTGGAGCTAAAGGGAGTAAGAATAGGTGGGTTCCCTGCAAATCCACCAGTAATGATCGGCACCATATTCTATCATGGACACAAATTAGTCCAGGATTCAAAGGAGGGTTTATTCGATAAATCGCTAGCAGAGTCATTAATTAATTCGCAAGAGGAACTCTCAGATAAAACGGGGATACCTGGTCTTATCGATGTAGCTTCAGATTCGCCTAAAGCCATTGTCAAGTACATGGATTTCGTGGCTAATTTAACCAGTAAACCCTTCCTCGTTGATGCAGTATCTAGAGACGTAATGGAAGCAGCAGTAAACTATGCTAGCGAAGTCGGGTTAATGGATAGAATAATAATTAACTCCATAAATCCTAAAACTAGTGATGAAGAACTAAGTTTTCTAAGAGAACGCGGAGCTAGGTACGCTGTCTTACTACTTTACACGCATAAAATCATAGATGTGAAAGAAAGATTGAAAATCGCCAGTGAAATGCTGCCAAAGCTAGCATCTATTGGGATAGATACACCCTTAGTGGATACATTTGTCATAGATATACCTAGCTTATCTATTTCGCTGAGAACCATGATACACATTAAAAACGAATATGGTCTTCCAGTGGGTTCAGGAGCACACAACGCTGTTTCCTCGATGAAGAAACACTTCAAACAGAAATACAGTAAAGAAGGAGTAGATGCTATGGAAATAACATCTGATATTTCTCCATTACTAATGGGCGGAGACTTCGTTCTATATGGTCCAATAGAATTACATAAATACATGTTGCCTTCAGCGTACTTAGTGTACACTTCGTACAGGTACCTATATAGGAACCAAGAGAACTTATTGAACCTGTAGTTAAAGCCAAGTAGCTTAAATATTTTTATTTTTAATCAACAACAAATTTAACCATGGAAATCCAAGGTACAAGCACTTTAAATTGAGAATTGGTTTTTACGCATGATTACCTGCAATCATTTCACTGAAGCACCTGGAAGTAAGAGAGTTCAATACGTACATCTAAGAGTAGTCAAAAAACCCTTCAAGTACTGGTTCCCGGGAACCAGTGTAGTTAAAGCCATTATCAATAATTATGAAAAACACTTAGATAATGGATCGATATTAGTGATTTCTGAGAAAGCGGTTTCAGTCGCCATGGGGAATATTTACGATGAAAGCGTGATCAGAGTAGACGCTTTTTCCAAGTACTTTACTAAAATCATTAACGCGTATTTATGGAGCCGAGTACTCTATGGTTTATTCATACATGGTGATGAATTCCTGCGATTAATCGAGGAAATTCCATTAGAGCAATTAGCTGCACATAAGAAACTATCATTGAAATATGGGGGGCTACATCACTTTATTAAACCATACTCTGAAGCCGGCGTAGATACCACTAACTTGCCGTACTACTACGTTTCACTACCATTGAGGAACGCTGATAAAGTAGCTAGGGAAATTAGAGAAAACATAGTTAGAACAATAGATAAAGACGTCAACGTTATGCTTGTGGATTCCGATAGAACATTTAAACCTAAGCAATTATCTTCGCTAGCGATATCCACAAGGCCCTCGTTCGTTAAAGGCGTTATAGATCTTGGAGGTATAGGGTACATATTGGGGAAATTGCTTAAAAACAAGTTCACTGAGTACCCTACACCCGTAGCGTATGATGGTTACTGGCTGGGTTTACCTCGAATACTTAAAATAGCGCGAATAGCTGAGAAATCAATGGGTCACGGTTTAGGTAGAACCGCGATTGATATGCTGGAGAATCTGCATAGAACTAGCTTTGACAAAGTAAAATGGAGGGATATGAATAAAATTAAGCATTACCCTGCTTTAGTGATAAAAATAGATAAACTTCTTAGCTAAGTATTAGAGGAGTTGCCTGAAGCATGACTAGTATTCAACCAATATTACTTAACTCTAATTTTTTAAGGTACTCTTGCGTGGTGATCCACCTCTTCTTTGATTCACCGTTCTTTATTTGCTCAATGAATTTATTGAACCACTTCCAATCCCGTTCATATACGTGGTAAGAATCAGCAACATGCATATAGTATCCTGGTTCTACTTTAATTTGCTCAGCTACATACCTCTGTAACTCCGTGAAAGCATACATGTTCATGAATGCTGCTTTAAACGCATCATTACTTCTCATATGTACGTGCATTACGAGCTTACCTTCAATTACTCTAAACCAACATCTCTGAAGGCACGGAGGGTGATCTAGGTCAAGGTCTTTCCATGGCTGCCACGTTATAGCCTGCGCTCTCCTCGAGTAGGGTGCTTTCTTGAGTTTCTCGATGATTTTCTCAATTTGATTTATCACTACCCCAGAGGGAAGCCTATATGAGAATAATCTCTCGTGATATGTGTAATCATATTTCTCTACGAGATGATCATGTGTACCTTTAACGACTTCGTCAACGTATTCAAGTAGGCCTTTAAGTGATCCAGCTACTACTCCTTTGAGATGTATTCTGGGCTCCGAGAAAGGAGATGTAATTAAGATGACAGCTGGTGCATCAATGGATTTCTCACCGTACTCTGTGTTAATGATTAATCCTTTCTCCGAGAGTTGAACAAGTGACTTCTCCCACGCATCTGGAATGTTTTCCGCTTCAACGTAGATTATTCTCGTAATGACTACTACACCTCAATAGCTCTAAAGGATTATGCCTTAATGGATCACTATAAAAAAACAGGGGTTTAATAAAGCTAGGTAAATTAAAAACTTATTGATTATTCACGACTCATCGTTAAAAGTTTTAGTATTTAATAAGTCTCTAGAAGAGTTAACAATTGTAGGATTAAATTTAATGGTTGCAGTTCTGGGTGCTTGTTTTGAATATAGGGATTTTGACGAGGAACCCTAATGGGTGGGCTTCCCGAAATCTCGTTAGAGCTATTGAATCATTGAATCATAAGCCATTCTGTTTCAGATTTAGGGACGTTTTGTCCTTTATAGATCATGATCGCTTAAGGGTTTACATAGACGACATAGATATCGTGGATTATTTATCAGCAGTAATCATTAGGCCGTTTGGCAGAGTAAGCCTCGACCAAGCTATATATAGAATAGATCTACTATATGCCATACAAGATCAAGGAGTGCCTGTCTTCAATAAGCCCTCAGCCATTGAAAAATGCGTGGATAAATTCAGGTCACTACATGAATTGAAGAAGCATGGGTTACCTGTCCCAAAGACAATTGTGAGCGAGCGCTCGAATCTAGCTCTCAGAAAAGTCGATCTTCTGGGTTCAAAGTTTATTGTTTTAAAACCTATGTTTGGATCAAGAGGCCATGGTTCAACTCGGTTTATTCTAAACGACCGTGACGTAATGTGGGAGGCCACGCGGTCTTTACAATTCACTGGACACACAGTTTATCTTCAAGAGTATATTGAGCATCGCGGAGAAGATATACGTGTATTCGTATTAGGCTACGAGGTACTAGCCGCTATGATTAGGAAGGCTCCCGCTGGATCCTGGAAAACCAATATCGCTAGGGGAGGTGCTCCAATACCATTGAAGAAGGTTGAACCAGAGGTTGAAGATTTAGCTATTAGAGCTGCTAAAGTACTTGAATGCGAAATAGCTGGAGTCGACATAGTTAGAACAAGGGATAATTTGTATATACTCGAAGTTAATAGTCAACCCGGATGGCATGGTTTACAGAGCGTTCACCCTGACATAGACATAGCCTTGGAGATTGTGAAGTATGTTGTAAGCAGAGCTAAAAAATAAAAACTAACTAGTTAACGCTTTCCTGAGGAGCTCGTAGTTTATTTTACCCGAGAACAACGTGTTACCGGTTCTAGTGTTATTAATAATAACAACTGCTGGAGCGAAGATTGATGGATCAACTTTATATAGGAAATCCCATCCATACTGGTCAACTAGTTCAGTGAAGGATTTACCGTAGTCTTTTGAAGATATACTAGGTGTTTTACTCACATATTCAATTAGTTTAGCGTCATCGGGGTAATCTACTATATAGTAAGTTACTCCCCCATATAGTAACATATCGTTTGATCTACCGGCCATTTTCAACGCGTTAACGTGTAAAGGTGCAACAGGACATACTCCGTAACCGTAAACAATGGTTTTTAAATTGAAACCCAAAGTATCGAGTTTAAATATCCCTGTCTCAACTATTCGGGCACTAACTTGCACGGTGCCAGCTAAGCTTGAAGGTGAAACTAGTACTAAGTACAAGTTATCAGGCTTAATCTTTGCTTCGCCACTAATGTATCTAACTACTTCTTCATCTGGGTATTTGTCTGTTTCTAGGACTAATACGGCTTCATCGGATTCCTCGCTGTAACCTATTCTCTCAAATAATTTCTTGGGTTTTCGAGCTAGTGCTCTAGCGGGGCCACTTCCATTAGCGAAGAATTCTTTAACGTTTATTCTCCAACCCGCTAGTTGAGAAGCTAAACATGCTTCCACCGGGTGATCTGTTGAAACCTCAACCGCCGGTATATGGTAGTCGTCGATTTTATAGCCTGTGATTGAAACTCTCGCTAATCCTCCAAGACATATTCTCGACACATATACTCCTGCTTCAAAACTTGAACGTGTTTTTATACCTGCATCAATTATTGTTGCTCCAGCTATCTTCGTACTCGTAACTTCAAGTTCTTTTTCCCTAGATAACATTTCGTTGACTAGTTTAACAGCTAATTTATTCATAGATATACTCAAACTTCTACACCTCTTTCCTCAATTAATGATCTATAGTACTCTAATAATCCAGTGTTTTCATTATATGAGAGGTATAGTAAGCCTTTTCCTCCCACGACTACGTCTCCGAGGAAAACCATGAATGGTTTATCGAATTTTATTCCCTTAACTGAAATAGATGGTATAAATGAATCAACATAGAAACTAGGTAATAATGCTTCCACTCTTCCACCTATTATTATTCTTCCTCCAATCATCCCAGCGCCTGGATATATGCCACTGTCTCCTTTAACAACTATGCTTCCTCCGATAATATCTGATCCGGTTAAATTACCCGCGTTTCCTTCAACTAGTATGAATCCTTTCTCCATACCAACCCCTATCTCTGACCCAGCGTTGCCGTGAACAATTATTGTCCCTCCTCTCATACCTTTACCTGGTTTTTCTCCGAGTAGTTTCCCGCCTAGCCTGTGCCCAACGTTTCCGCGGATTTCTATTGTACCATCCCTCATTTTTGCACCAACATAGTCTCTTGCATTTCCTTCAACCAGTATACTGCCTCCTTTCATTTTGTAGCCCACTAGGTGGCCCGCGTCGCCTTTTACTATTATTTTCCCCTTACTCATCTTGTAGCCGATGAAACATAGCTTGTTGGATCCTGTTTCAAAGATTATCGTTATTTGCGCTGGATCGCTTGGTGCTACTTCGGGTCCCTCGATGTCGAATAATTCGCTTAGACTAGTTTTTCTTCCTCCTTCCCGTATAACCGTGTTCTTTATAACTGTTAGTTTTTTCCCAGCGAATTCGTCTGGTGTTAAGTGCCTAGCATCAATTAAAACCATGGGTTTAGTTTTGAAGTATAGGGAGTAAGTGGCTGTAGACAACTCAATCACCCCTTGATCCTGGTTTCCAAGGGTATTTTCACCGGGTTCCTTAGTTCATGTTCTCTTATTATGAAGGAATCCTTTGTGATCGAGTAGTATTCCTTGAATTTTTTCGCGAGGAATGCTTCCAGCTCTTTCTTCAACTCGACTGGTATTTCTGGTTCAGCGTAATAGGTTTTACCATACACTGTCTTAACGATTTCTCCTTCTTTGACAACTATTTCCCCTCCCTTGATCACCAGCCAGGCTCTCTTAAATGATTTCACGAATTTCTCGTATTCTCTGCTCGGATCTACTTCCTTCGGATTTAAATCATAAATAGCTATGTCCGCATCGGCTCCAATACCTAAGTGCCCTTTAAACTTGCCTAAACCAAGTAGTTTAGCTGGTGCTGCTCTCGTCATAATCGCTAAATCATATAGTGTGAACTCTGTTTCTAGCGCTGGTAGAACAGCTTTTCTTAGAGCACGTTGATTAACCTCCTTCATTAATTCTTCGCGCGCTCTCCTACTAATAAGCCACGAAAACATAACGGGGTAGTCTTTGAATGGCCCAGCGTTAGGGTGATCAGTGGTTGGTATCACTCTCCAGGGATCACTTGTTAACAACGCAATCTCTAATCCTATAACCCACTGAATAGTGTTCACATAGCTTCGCTTCTTATAAGCATATGGTACGATACCAGCTGCTGATTCAACCTCAGTGTCTGCGTTAACCCACTTCCACCTAGTTAAATGATACAATACGTACTCGAATGGAGCATCAGCAGTCATCGTCGTAGAAGGTCTACCAAGAATAACTTGACCTAGATCCAGTGTAACATGGGGATTTGCTCTCAGTGTTTTAGCTATGTCTTCACCGCCGCTTTCAAGAGTTGACCAGCAATCACCCTTATAACCTGTGAACTGAACATGAGTAACATGTAAAACTGGTGTATCACTTAATCTCGGAATATCTTTCGTTATATCCATTGTTTTAATAGTTGTTAAGTAGTTGCCTGGGTAACCTAACCTATTACAGTGAATATGTAGTTTATGAGGCAGGTCCAGTAATTGAGCAGCGTAACCCATTTCCCTAATGATGTCTCTGGGGGTTATATTGTATGCTGGGATTTGGTCATCTATATCTATACCTCTACCCGTTAAAACCCAGGTTATATCGGAACCGGGGTCAACTAATTTCAGAGAATAAGTCTTAGTAGTGGATAATAACCAAGCTAAATAACTTGCAAGCAGTTCCCTTGAACCCATTGTAATCAAATCTAACGCCAACCAGTTAGAGTCAACTAGTAGGAAGGCGGCTTTATCAATTATTGGTATATCATCTAGTTCCTCGTGCGTATGCCTAGTTTTAATTGGCGGAGTCGCAGGCTCTACGACTAGCGTGTAACCCATTCTAGCATAATCGTATCCTATTCTGAAAACATTTGGTACTGTTAAACCTGTTTCCGCTCGTCGAATCGGTAGTTTGTGCGGTTTATTCGTTAAGTAATGGTCTTCAGGCCTCATCAGCCTACCGATATTCACCTTCGCTCCAGCTATGTGACTATGTATATCTATGCCTCCCGGCATTACTACTTTACCTTTAGCATCTATTACTAGTGCCGTACTAGGATTGATTTGGGAGAGATCAACTATCTTGCCGTTTTTTACGGCTATGTCGAGTGTTTCTCCGTTTATTCCATTGAGGGGGTCGAATACAATGCCGTTTTTGATGAGGATCTCACTCATGAACTCACACCTTTCTTAGCTTTGACTTTTTCAACTAGTTTCCTCAAGACTTCTGAATCACATAAGATACATGGAGGTGGATCAACTACTTTCTTCAACCTGATGGGTACTTCATCTAATCTATAAGCTGAACCCTCGCACTCTATTCCAACATATGCACCGGGGATGATCACGTCCGCGAACGCTGTGGTTAGAGACCACTTTGCATCAATAACTATCACCGGTATCTTCGATAAGTGCTCAACGGCTTTCCTTGGGAGATGAGCAACTGGATCACTAGCGATTATTAGTGCTGCATCTACATCACCATTACTCAATAGGTCAGTTGCGCTCGTCATACCGATAATCATTCTCGGAAAGCCTCTAGCATAGTCGACAGCGTATGGATAACCAGTTGTCCACAATGATACTTGATTCGAACCCGCGACATTGTAGTGGCCTCTCATCGGTAAGATACCGAACTTTGTCCACTCGTTTAACTCCTGGACGAGTTTAATCGCGGCTACAAT
Source organism: Desulfurococcaceae archaeon (assembly GCA_023269825.1). GTDB lineage: Archaea > Thermoproteota > Thermoprotei_A > Sulfolobales > Desulfurococcaceae > UBA285. The sequence continues at coordinate 315,291 of JAGDWI010000001.1, read as the reverse complement.
GTTCTTGTACTTAGCACCAGTCATCGTTAAACCTAGGCCAAAGAATATTACACCGTACTTAGTTGTTCTCATCATTTCAGCTAACTCTACTACTTTATCCCTCGGTACACCAGCTACTGTCGGAGCCTCAATATCGAGATCCCTGATTGCCATTCTAAGCGCTGTCAATAACTCGTAGTCTCTTCCGGGTTCGATCTGGATAAATAAATCTGCTAAATTCGCTGTCGGCGTTCTCCTCGCATCAACAACCACTATCTTTCTCTCCTTTCTCCCTCTCACGAACCTTCCTTCACGCATAACGACTCTGGCGACATGGTTTGGATGAGCTTCAAGAGGGTTACAGCCCCAGAATATAACTAAGTCAGCTAAGTGAACTGCTACTCCAAACGTGTACCTCACGGCTCCAACTTCCTGAACAGCGAGCGCTGTTGGCCCGTGACAGAACACGGATGTATTGTCAACAACACCATGTGTTAATTCAGCTAATTCAACTGCGTACCTATTTGTCTCTACGTCCGTACTAGCTAGTCCAAAAATCAATGGATACTTTGATTCTGCGAGAATATCGGCGGCGGCATCTATTGCTTTATCTAAGTCGACTTCTACTAGTCTACCCTGCTCTCTTATGTAGGGTCTCAATATCCTGTGTCTATGGTAATTAAGGAACTTTGCGGAAGATATGGCGCAACCACCTATGTTTCTTACTACCTTGTTACCGTCTACTTCTATGGTCAAGTGATCGCATAAATCGCCGCAGAAGGGGCACACAACGTTCTCCACAACCTTCTTATCCCCTGTTTTCAGCGGAGCATCCTCCATGTATACTTCTAGTTGCTTAGCTCCAAGTGCTTTAAGGAGATCAATTAGTTTGGTTAGAGGTTCATCCGTGGGTTCAACGAATACATTAACTCCCTTCAATCTAGGCATCCCAGTTCCATCTGTCTCCGGGTCAGTCAACATGTTAGCCCAAGGACCCATAGGTATAAATATTGTTCCAGGCGGTACATTGTTGCTTGGTTTCACTCTTAACACGATTGAGCCATGCTCATTGTATACTTTAACGCGGTCTCTTACTCCTAGACTCGAGATATCAATAGGGTTCATTTCTACAACAGCTACTGCGTCAAAGTACTTCTTACTCCACTTACTCTCCTCCTCCATGCTAATACCCTGCATTAATGACCTCCCAGTGTTTAACACGAATGCTTTAGCTTTCTCTAACTCGGTTTTACTCATAGTGACTCCTCCCACTTGGAACACTTTGTTTTAACACGGTTTCACATCAATGTCCCTGGAGGCTTCTAGTGCTTCCTTCAAGTATATATGGTATGGTCCAAGTTTACCTCCATAATTACCAGCAGTAATCAACACTACTCCAGGCACTAATGCAGCTGCTTTAACCGCTACACCCATGGCTTTCACTACGTAATCCTTCCTCAACCCATTAATAACGATCTCGTATACAGAGTTCACGTTCTCTGGTACTCTGGTCTCTTTCACTACTCCTTTGAGAACTGGACAATAAAGGTGATTAGTTGTTGCCCTTAACTTCGGGTACTTCAGTGATCCTACCTTAGACCCCGATCTAACTATTCCTCCTGGGAACGGAGTTATTACGCCTCTAACATGTCTCTTTATTGCCCGCACTGCTCTCTCAGCGGCCTCCAAACCCGCTTCCGAGTTTTTGGCTAGTATTAAGATATTCCCACCAGCAACTCCTTTCACTACTCCAACAGAGTCCTCTATAATGAACTCTCCCTCCATGACAGGTATTCTCCAGACACTTCTACCATAAAGAGTGTCCTTTTTCTCGAAGCCATCGCCGAATTTCGCGATCGCTCCACCTAGACTCATTTTTCTCTTAATCTTGGGAAGACCATTGAACAACGCGGTTGTTGGGCAAGTTAAAATACATTGGCCTACACGCGATAACGTAACAAACTTTAAACTAGCTAAGTCGTTGTGATATATCTGTATATATATGCCTGGTCTTTGATCCGGAGTTAGATTAGGTGATATAAAAGCCTCTATGCCGCACTCGCCTGGACTACCGATGACAGATGTACCGAAACCAGTAGCTTTAGATGCCGCAATATATGCCCACTTCCTCGTTGAAGCAGTTATCAGCAACCGCGTGGCATACATAGGAAAAGCTTCCGCGAAAGTATCCTCTACTATAACATCCATGAATTTGAATGACACAAGTTCACCCTCTCCAAATGAAAATAATTAATAAAGATAATAAAAATTGCGGTAAGATATGCTTCATGATTGTTTTAGCAGTTTAAAAGCTAAATCTGTGCGTTGTGGAAAGTATTTTAGTAATGAATCAGAATAATTAACAACAGTGGTGATAGTACTTTGACTCCACAAGAGAGAAAACTCGCAATCCTTTTCCTAGATACCGATAAACACGTAAGCCCATTCGAACCATTGCTCGTCACAGATCTGTTCCCAAACGCTAACATATTCCTCTACGGTAACGTTGAACCAGAGGACGCTGTTAGAATCGTCCAAGACGCTATGTTTCCGCGTGGACCGAAAGGAGTGAAATACACGAAAATGTTCATAGGAGGATACGATGCAGAGAAAGTGGAAAGAATAGTGGAAGCAGTTAAGAAAACCATGTTTCCCCCATTCGAGTTCACGATCATAGTTGACCCGCGGGGAGCAAACACTACAGCTGCAGCAGCAGTAGCTAAAACACTTGAATTACTAATGAAACATGGTTTAGGCGACTTCAAGAACAAGAACATAGCTATTCTAGCTGGCACGGGGCCCGTTGGAGTCGCAGCTGCAACAATATACGCTCTTGAAGGAGCCAATGTTTATATTACATCTCGTAGCCTGGAAAAAGCTGTTAAAGTAGCGCGGAAAATCAACGAGGAGATTAAAGCTGAAAAAGTAAAAGGATTAAAAGCATTAACACGTGAGGAAATAGGTGAAGTAATTAAGAACGCTGATATAGTGTTAGCTACGGGTGCAGCGGGAGTCAGACTCCTTGATCTCGAGACTCTCAAAAACTATGGAGGAAAATGCAGAGTGCTAGCTGACGTAAACGCTGTTCCACCAACAGGCATAGAGGGACTAGAACCCAATGACGAAGACAAAGAAGTTCTACCAGGAGTATATGGCGTAGGTGCACTAAGAATAGGTACACTTAAAAACAAGGTAATTGCTGAATTATTCAAACTAGCTGCGGAGACCCCTAAGGGAATACTGGACTATAGAGCAGCTTATGAAACAGCATTAAAACTTATTAAACCTTAATTACTCCAATAAAATCTTTTTTATTAAACCTCATATTCTCCACACAGTTGGTAATAGCTTGAAATTGTGGCACCCTATAACTCTACTTGCACTTGACTCGTTTAAAATAGTGGACGGTAATTATCTGAAAACAGATTAAACAATTGTATATCTACGGTATCTAGGTTATATTAATTTTATTCATATATAGGTGTGAATAATTTTTCTAGAAGCGTAGATATATAAATATATGGAATTTACATTTTCTAAAAGTTTAAATACCCCTTAGTAGATATATAAGTGGGAAAGGTGAGTTCTACGTCTAAACCCACAATACCCACTCGTCCGATAGAAGTCCTTAGAAAGATAGCTGAAGACGCTGTTGCAGCTCAGAGAGCAGATATTAACGTGATAAAAGTTAAGCGTGGAGGAATCTTCCTAATAGAGGATTCTAAACCCTACGTTGAAGCCACGATGAAAATGGCGCCCGTTGGCGAAATGAAGAAGGAGGTTATAGATTTATTTAAGACAGCTGTTTTAGCTCACTATGAGATCCTCAAGGAGATAGCACGAGGAAGCACAATTAGACCTGAAGATGACCCATTCGTAGAGCATTACCAGACACCGGTCGTATTGAAGATCCTATATGAACTAGATCCCAAGTTCCGTGAAGCAGTTGAAAAATTCGTGGAGGAGATTGAGAAGAGAAAAGACCTTATTGGAAGAGAAGCCATTAAGAAATACGCGGGATACTATGGTCCAACAACAGTTGTAGACTTCGCGTTCAGCGTTGGCGGGATGGCAGGCTACTTTGGATACATCCTAGATAAAACAGACATCGCGCCCAAGTACAAGGAAACTATTTTAGCCGCAAAGAGCTGGGGAATGAACACAAGCTACGGGTTTGGATCAAAATTCATGGCCGCTATTGAAGCTGGTAAGACCCTCGACGAGGCTTTGAAAGAAGAAGTCGAAATTCTGAAAGAAATGTGGCTAGACCCTGTTGGTACACAAGTGAAATTAATGACTGAGGCTGGACACGAGAGCTTCGACCCAGCAGAATACATGAAGAGATTTGAGTCAAGAATTAGACCCGTTGTGAAAGCCGCATATGATGCTGGAGTACATCCAGGAAACCTATGTGTAGTTCCAGCATACGGTGTAGGAGACGCTGGACACCACATATCTCAATCAATGTACAATATGGCTAAAGACGATGTAGTGATGGCGGTCATGGAGGCTGTAACCGACGTACTTGAAGCAACACTGGAAACCGGGCTCAAAGAGGAGAAGATAAAGAATGAGTACCAGTTACTGTCGCTCGCTACTGGTTCACTCGCAGCTGCTGTAGCGTACATAGCTGAACTTGATGGCTTCAGTGCACCAATGATAATTGACTTACTTGTTAAGAGATTCTACAACTTAGTATTAAAGTCCCCGCTAAGAGGTGCTGCCGTCGAATTACACAACGTAGACTTCATGGACATGTTGCTAAGAGGCTGGAAGACGATTACACCATCACCATGGGGTAAGGACGGAGTAATATCTGGTGTAAAAGTGCAATTAGAGCCTATACACAAGAACACAGTGTTAATGAACCCGCAGAGGTACACGTACCCTGGATGCGCAATAACAGTGAGGTTCTCTGCGTTAATGAGGCTAGCTGACTTCCCATGCCTACTCACAAGTGAGCCTGTAACAGCTACCATTAACACTTACATTGTAGCACTACACCCAGAAACGCCTATTGCACCACCAAGAATATGCAAAGCATGTGCACCAAGCTACATACTGACTGGCAGATGTACACACTGCTATTACAGGAGAGGAATAGCTAAGTCTGTGCCACTAACATCTGTACCTGAAACAAACCTATTAAAAGGAGTAAAAGCTGTTGGTTAAAGAAAATAATTTATCTTTAAATATTTTTTTCACAATGCATACTTCCCCCTTCTACATTACTATTCTGGGAGACAATGCGTCTGCGAATACTATGAGTATGTATTGTATCAATATGACTACATTAAACATGCGATTGTTCCTCTTCGAAACGAGCAGGAGATCAAGTGCTAATCGTTTTGCTTAATTCAGCTAAGTGTTTTCTGGAGCTCAACTGAGTTGTCGATAATGCAGATAAGTAAACGGCTTTTCTCACTGATTCCTCTATTGTCTCATTTTTAAGCAAATAGTATATTAGTGATGCTGAGAAGGCGTCGCCTGCACCAACGGTATTCATTGCGTTAACGCTCGGAGCCTTGAATGTTTTAGGTTCACTTTTCTCCACGTAGAGTGTTGCGCCTTTTGACCCTCTTGTCACGATTAACTCCCTAACTCCGATCTTGAATAAGTCACTCGGGACTTCTATGCCCTTACGTCTCATTATTTGCTCTTTTTCCTCATTTAGGATAAGAATAGGCGAGTAGTGCAGTATTGACGTGAATTCATCAAAATAATGCTCGAGTACTAGTTTATGCGGACGGAAAACTATGATTTTATTCTCTCTATTAATCTTGCTAAGCAACTCTAAGTACACTTTACTTACTCCTTCACCGAGATATATTGATCGCGAGTTGTTGCATGCTTGAATTATTTCTTCATTGACTCGATCTATGACTGGTAAAGATCTCAAGTCCATTTGAGGCTTACATGTACATTTTAACTGCGTGGGTTCAAGTGGTTCAAACACGATGCATATTGGTAATTCAACACCTTGATCCATTATTGATAAACTCACATCAACTCCCTCATTGATTAATTCAGCGAGTAGATATGATCCAATGATGTTAGCGGGTACTTTACTTATGAAGCCTGTTTTCAACCCGAGGTTTGAAGCTAGTGATGCAACGTTGGCACCTGCGCCTCCAGAGAACATTCTTACATCTGGTTTCAAGTACACATCCAGTGCTACAGAACCAAACACTAGTAAATCATATTCAAGGTGTCTCCTGGATTTAGCAGCGCTTTCCATAGCGCTACTCAATACTTGGTTAATGAAATCCATGAAACTTACTCTTAGGTAATTCGAGAAAGGTAGTATTTTAGCCATGAACATTACAGATAGATTCGTTAATGCCTCCCGCAATAATTTGCTATCTAGTTCATTGATGTCCTTGAATAGTATATTGTACCATTTACCAATATCTGTTAACTTATAGCACTTCACTCTAACTCTACGATTACCTCTAATCTCCACCTTATCTTTTTCCTCAAGTAAATTAAGTGATACGAGTTTCCTAATTGAACTAATAACTGTTTTATTTGAGTGCTGGCTAAGAGAAACAATGATTTCTTTTTGACATAGTTCCTTATCCCATTCAAAGAGTCTCAATATCTCAACAGTTACAGGCGATGAAAAAAGCGACATTATGTACTCTATTTTCTCCTCGATACTAGTGGGTAGTAATACCACGTATGGGTAGAGTTCTTTGAACCTGCTTCCAATTACTTGCGCCATTAACTATAGCCCTCAAACTTGGTAAGTAATATTTATAAACCCCCTAGAAAAACTTATATTTAGAGCAAATAAATTTTCTTGTGTAACATGTTACAGGGGAAATTTCATGAGTTCAAGTTTAAAAAGTAAACCGGCATATATAGTAGCTTTCATTGGAGTTGGAGCTGCATTATACTACATCTTATTATTCCTACCAGGTTTACCCATAATTGGTACATCAGCTAGTATGGATATAGGTGCAGCATTGTCCCCGATCTTCGGTTTAATACTGGGTCCCTTAGCTGGCCCCCTAGCAGTACTCCTCGGTAACACTGTTAAGACTCTGACACCAGCTCCTAGTCCTTATGGAATCCCATTCATACCGGCTGCTGCGTTATCGGCACTTGCTGCATATTTACTTATAACTAGGAAATGGTGGATTTCAAGTATACTGCTATTTATACTAATTGTTGTCTCAATGTTTCTACCTCCATTTTATCCTGTGACAGAGCAATGGTATGTTTACACTATTGCTTTCTATGATAAAATAATTGCTTTATTAATAACTCCCTTTATCCCTAAGCTCATTAGAAGCAACTCAGCGAAAACAAGGATTATTGGATTATATGGATTGTTTTTCGCAGCAAGAGAAGTCGATAAGGCATTTGGATGCTTCATTTTCGCTGTTCCAGCAGTATACGAGGGTGTTTTTGGTTTAAGTGACTTAAACTTCGTTAGAAGCCTATACTTGGTTAGTCCTATATACTACCTCGTAGCATACATATTTGAAGCTCTAATTGTTACAGCTGTAGCTATTCCCGTTGTAAAAGCAATTAAGAGAGTCCCCGGTTTATCCGGTATACTATATGTTGATAAGGTACCAGTATAGATGAATAGAGATGGCTAAAATAATAGTGAGCGTTGAGGGTTTAACATACAATTACCCGAAGACGAAAACACCTGCATTAATCAACGTTAACATGGATGTAAGTGAAGGAGAGTTCGTGGTCATAGCGGGTCCCTCGGGCGGTGGGAAATCAACACTTTGTAGAGTGTTAACTGGGCTAATTCCTCACTCTTATGGTGGCGAACTGCGTGGTAGTGTCTACATTAATGGGATCAACGTAGCTGAGAAAGGCCCTAGATCTATTGTTGGCTTAGTGGGCACAGTTTTCCAGGTACCGGAGAACCAAATAGTCAATTTGATTGTTGAAGAAGAATTAGCGTTTACACTGGAGAATTTAAACATAGATCCAAGTATCATCAGGGATAGAATAGACCAAGTTATGAAGGAACTTGGAATAGAGCACTTGAGGAAAAGGAACACCTTGGAATTATCGGGCGGTGAAGCGCAAAAAGTGCTCATTGCTAGTGTTCTAGCACTAAAACCCAAGATACTATTACTTGACGAGCCGTTAGCCCACTTGGATCCATACAGCGCCGCGAACCTCATTAACTTATTAAACGAACTCAACAAGAAAGATAATATAACCATAATAGTCTTTGAGCACAGGTTATCTGACATAGTTAAATATGCTGATAAACTCATAGTACTAAATAAAACGATTACTATGAGTGGGCAACCCAGAGATATAGTAAGGGAATTAATTATCAAAGGAGATCAAAGCATAGAAACACCTGTTACCGCTGAGTTATCACATAAAATTGGATTAAGTAAGATAGTACTTGATATCGATGAATTCATTAATGAAACCAACTTAATGCGTAGCCCTCATAGTTATGATTGCCGTAACTACACGAGTTTCGATGAAGACACGAGTAACGAGGATGGAGATAAGGTTATTGTGATCAGAGATCTATGGTACGAATACCCCAACAACAAAGTTGCTTTGAGAAACATTAATCTAGAAGTAAACCGAGGAGAAGTCATTGCATTAATAGGTGCTAATGGAGCGGGTAAAACGACTCTGCTTAAACATCTAAATGGCTTATTGAAGCCAACAAGGGGCATAGTTACTGTATATGGCCATGATACACGTGGAAAAAGCGTTACTGAGTTATCGAACTATGTTGGAATAGTTTTCCAAACTCCTCTACACCAGTTTTTCGAGGAAACAGTCATAGATGAGGTATTAGTTGCAGCAAAAATTAGAAACATCCCTAACGCGTACGAGAAAGCATTGAACCTACTGAAATTCCTAGGAATAGATCACTTAGCTGAAAAATCACCCTTCGAGCTCTCTGTGGGCGAACAGCGGAGACTGGCTATTGCATCAATACTAATATATGATCCACCCATTCTAGTACTGGATGAACCCACAGCTGGACTGGATAAAGGCTGGAAGAGCGAGATAGCAGAGTTATTAAACCAATTATTAAAGAACGGTAAAACAATCATAATTGCTACACACGATATTGAGTTCCTGACTAGTCTATATGTTAGCAGAGTAATCGTGATGAACAAAGGCGAAATAATTACCAGTGGATCTCCTAGAAGAGTATTATACCAGTACGAGAAACTCGTATCATCCCATGTTATACCACCACAAATTATTCAAATAACGAGGAAACTTGCACTAGACAATGTGTTCAAGCCCTTACGAACAAGCGAGTTCCTAGAGTTAATTCGCACAGCAAGGTGTAAGAGTGTTTAGAGAATTCGTACTTGATTTGAGAAACATCTTTGGTTTCAGCGATAAAAGCACAGTCTTCCATAATATTGACCCAAGAATAAAGATGACATACACGCTGTTAACTATCTTAGTAGCAGCTTCAATAAACAATATCATAACGCTATTGATCCTGGTTGCATTGAACCTAATTTTAATAATAATAGGTAAAATCCCCATAAGCAAACTTGTCTCAACTTTTAGAGGCCTACTAGTGTTCTCTGCGTTAATATTGATCATTAACATCGCGTTAAGGGTAGTACTCAGCTGGTTATCACTGACAACCGTTTCATTAACAGAAATTTTCTACTCCGTAGGTACAGCTATTACGAGATTAATACTAGTTGCATTATCCCTCATAGTACTTATTGATACTACGACTCCCCGCGAAGTAGTGCAAGGACTAGCATCTCTCGGAATAAGTTACAGGTATCTATACAGCATTGTCTTACTATTCAGATTCATACCCATAATTTTCGATGAAATACTGAGCATTTACGACGCCCAAAGATCTCGTGGAATAGAGTTAGAGAAAGTTGGTCTAATTGAGAAAATAAAGCGATTAAAGTCAATCATAATACCTGCATTCGTTTGCTCACTATTGAGAGCCAAGGACTTATATGAGGCACTAGAATTACGTGGTTTCGGGTACTCTAAGAAAAGAACTTTCTACAATCAACTGAAGATCACGAGTAAAGACGTGTTTTTCATAGGATTCATAATAGTTATTTATGGTTTATGCTTCTTTATTCAACCATTTATCACATAGTGTTATGATTTCTAAAGGTTAATTGTTTTAAACATTGCAGGCAGCTAAGACAGGGTAACAATGCACTCCCTATTATCCAAGCTAATGTATGTTGAGCCATTAACATCGTGTTCTAGCCTACAATTAGACACCAATAGCTTGGTTCCTACTGGTATTTCACTAAATCTCATTCTCAGACTTCTGACCAGTATTCTACCTAGATCACTGCTTACTGCAATATACATATAAGGCATCACTAAAGGAGACACTTCTTCCGCGATAACTATTTCACCATTAAATAATTCAACTTTCTCCAAGCAAGTAGGTTTAACGCTCTCAATACAAGACACAACACGTATACTGTAGACAGTATCATTAATTACTCCCTCCAATACTCTATTCTGCAAGAGCTTGATCCTTGTCTCCAGGTTTGTTCCTTCATATTCTCCAATACCCTGTAAAGGCTTAGCGACTCCTCTATCTCTTAGGTCTTTGAGTATCCTGTAGACCTTGAACCCAGTGTTCTTACCTCTAATGATTAAATCTACATCTCTTGGTTCAATATTACTCAACACTGTAGAGGCCAAGTAGCTTCCCGTTAACCCAACGTCCTCTAGTTCACTTGGACTCAGAGCTTCGAGAATTCCAAGGATTTCTCGCGGCAGCGGAGGCCATTTCCCTCTATCAAATGGGTTAAGCACGTATTCTATTTCATCTCTTCTCACGGCGGGAATATTCATTTTCAAGCACTCATCATATTTTACAACTCCCAATTCAACAGCAATACTCAATGCTTTACAAGTATCCTTAATCTTTGTTTGATTGATTAAATCATAGCGTGGAAACGCGATCACTTGTTCATCGTAGTGCTCACAGCCTTTAACAACCCAGAGATAACCCTTATATTTAAACATATAACCCTCAATCATCTCCCTTCACTACAGTTACATTACTTTATTTCCTAATACCATATTTTTACCTAAAGTTAAGTCAACGCATTCATTAGATCTAATGGAGAGGAGTGAGATCCTTTAAAAATATATTGTATGTTTTAATATAATCAGTATGAGGCATTAGGGATGATTAAATGCGAGACTTTAGAGATAGAGACTTCATTGAATCAGTTGATGGATTAATCTTCTGCGTAATTGGAAACGTACACCCTACAAGTAGAGTAGTATCATACTTGAAGTACATATCTCACTACTCCTCAACAGTTAGGACTAAGTGGAGTAGAAATGGAGTAATGTACGGTAGAATACTACCATACTATAGTGCAATAGGAGTCAAGAACACAATGGATTACTTAAAGGAGAACTACCCGGATTACGTTGTCTACGATAAATATAGGTCAATAGAGTTAATAGAGGTGCCCAGACACAAGATTAAAACTCACTTTAAACCCGAAGAGAGATTACGAGAAATAATTGATTCACCTAAGGATGAACTAGAGAAACTTGCACTCGAGCTCGTTCAAGAATTAGCAGAAGAAACTAATATAAGTTTAGGCAACTTCGGGATTACTGGATCAATTCTACTGAAAATACATAATTTAAAATACTCAGACATAGATATCATAGTCTATGGCCAACGCAATGGATGGATCATTAGAGATGTTTTGAAAAACATACTGCAAAACGAGAAGAAACCATTCTTCTCTCTACCCAAAGGAGAAATCCTCGAAGAATGGAGTAAGGAGATAACATCGCATCACTCACTGAGCTTTGAGGAAGCAAAAATCCTGTACAGTAAGTATAAGTGGAATAGAGCCATATACAGGGGAAGACAGTTTTCAGTTCACCCAGTTAAATTAGAAAATGAGATTGAGGAGAGATGGGAGGATAAAATCCACAAGCCACTCGGATTAGTGAAAGTTAAAGCCAAAGTACTAGATGCGAGTGAATCGATCTTCATGCCAGCTATTTACATAGTTGACGACGTTAAAGTACTAGAAGGTGCCTCTCCACCGGGAAAAATATCGAGAATTACTAGTTATGAGGGATTATACATAGATCTCGCTGAACCAGGAGACGAGTTAATTGCTTACGGTAAACTAGAGGAAGTTGAAGACCAGAAACTGGGAGAAAAATACTACCAGGTTACAGTGGGAACTTTTGAAGCAGGCGGAAGAGACTACATTAAGCCCTTGAAGTGGCTTAGCCACGTTTAATGAGAATTTTAAGCGCTAAATCCAAATCCTTATAGTCATTTATGTTTAGAAAATCCAGTGAGGGATTCTCTGATAGAGAGTGAACGTCGACGAAAGCGGTGTTCAAGGATCTATAGATATCCTGTACTCTTAATTCATCACTATTAATTTTCTCAGTGATAACCCTAATCAATTTATCTCTGAGATTATAAGAAACTAGGGGTTCAACGTAGTTATTTGGCCACACAGGTAGAGCTGCATCATATTTTTGCTCAATGATGTAGCTGCGCAGTCGCTTATAGATATTGAAATTAATGAATGGTGTATCCGATGGAGCTATAGCTAAGTAGTCATTCACGCAATGCTCAGCCGCGGTCATAATACCTGCGATAGGCCCCTCGACATTAGCTTTATCTAATAGTATTTCAACGCCATATTTATTGATGACTCCACCTATATGGTTTAGCAACCAGTTCCTGTGGGCTGTGTTTTTAACAACTAATAAAACCTCGTTAAAATAACGAGCTAGATTATCCAAGACATATTCAACTAGTTTCCTATCCCCTAGCTGTATTAAGGGCTTGTAGAAGCCTAATCTACTCCCATCACCTCCCGCTAATACTGCTAGACAAGTATCCTGTATTTTTTCATTAGTCATAATTCGCCATCACGCACTGAATTAAAAATATTTAAACAAGAATTATTAATTTTAAACTGGGCGCTGGCTTGATTAAGCTATTGATCTCAATTAAACATCCTTCAGAATTAGAAAACGCGGTACGTGGTGGAGCAGACATAGTCGATGTTAAAGACCCATCTAAGGGGAGCCTCGGTTTACCTAGTTATAGTTCTCTGAGAGAAGTACTGAGTAGAATTAAGTCCTTGAACATCGTTGGAGTAGAAGTGAGCTCTGCGGGCGGAGATATTGATAGAGTTGAACCCTACTTACAGTACGTTGCTTACACTGTTGCGTCTCTAGGTGTCAGCTACTTTAAAATAGGTCTCGCCATGGGATCAATGGAGTTAGCTAAGATCATGAGTTCACATGTCTCCCAAGTCCTAAAATCTTTCAATAGTACCAAGCTTGTTTTAGTTGGATACGCTGATTTTAAACTAACTGGATCAATTGAGCCCTTAAAAGTAATCGAAGTAGCCAGAGACGTGGATGCTAGTGTAGTGATGATTGATACATACATGAAGACTGGTAAAACGACTTTTGAATTCTTATCAAGGAACTACTTGGAATTATTCGTTAAAGAAGCACATGGAAGTAGTTTACTCGCTGCATTAGCTGGTAGCTTGAGAAAGGAGCACATAGTTGACGCTATTGAATTAGGTTTCGATGTAATTGGATTTAGAGGCGCTGTCTGCGTTGGGGGTAGAGATGGATTTGTTTCCGAAGAATTAGTGAGCGAGTTGAAGAAAACAATCATAGATTACTATCATGGCGTTACCAGAGTGTAATCCCCTGGTTGTCTACTCACTATGTTCCTTAATATGAATGGTTTAAACATGTTGTATATGACTAAAGGCAATTTAGTATTGTGTAGGAGTTTTACGGCATATTGATCGATAATATTAGTATTTAATTGATCTAATTCCTGAATTGTCATCTTCTTGATTAAGTTACCCTCATTATCTAGGACTCCGTCAACGGGTTTAGCTAATACGATCATGTCTGCTTTAATTAGATTAGCAATATACAGTGCTATTGAATCACTTGTAACACTCCAATCGTGCGGTAGTTCATTGAATTTCTTAATAATCCTATATGGCATAACTATTGGTATTTTACCCTGTCTCAAAACTTCGCATGCTTCAACTAAGTCATGTGCTTCAATTATAATCCCGGATTCATCGATGCCCGCAATATATGCACCGTACATTTCCATCGCCTTGATCGCTAACCAGTGTGCAACATCATCGCTAAAACCCATTTTTACCTGCAGTTCTCTCACGTAATCCGCGAATACGCTTCCACCAGGTACCAAGATGAATCTAGCTAATTGCGCTAAGGAACTTAACTCATGAATAGTTTTAGCGAGTACTTCACTGTGATATATCATGTGACCAGATAACTTAAGCACAAACAAATTATCCATGTTTTTTTACCTCGGTTAAAAACATCAATGCAGCCGCATAGGACGGTAACACGCTTGCCACCTTCTCACCCACTAGCTCATTTACACTAATTATCCTCCTGAAACCAGCTCTCCTACTAGCTTCAGCCGCTAAAAACTCGCCTAATCCAGCTGTTATTACTGTGAAATCACCTAGTTTTATGCCCTGCGAAGCAAGCCACGACCTAATCTGCATAATGGCCTCAAATACCTTGAATACTTGTTTTTCATAAATGTATCGCGCTATCTCCAATGCTTCATCGTAGTTAATGATGCCGGAGTCTCCGCAGGGGACTCGCGTTATTCTCTGCATTGTCTCCTCAACTGTTTTTCCTCTCCCATCAGCTGTTTCAGTGGTGTAATCTTCGCTGCTAATGTGTCCAAGTAGTAAGTGAACATCCCCTATTAGGGAGAATCTCTCCGACGACACTCTCGCATAGAAACCCTTATATGGAACTTTATCCACTAATGTAGCGACATTTCCTCTTAATACTCCAGTGTAGACCAGTTCACCGAAAACTAGTTTCTCGGGATCCGTGTACCCTCTGACCTTCACGTTGCAATTAACCATAGGTATAATCGTTGTAGTAGTACTACCGATATCAACAAATAGTGCATTGCTTATGCCCCATTCTAAACACTCATGCTGCAGCAACCATGCACTTGCAGCCCAGTTTGCTGCAGCGATCTTCAAGTGATTCCTCACGGCTTCATTTGAGCTCAGTAACTTCATATCGGTTGATACGTATCTTATTCCTCTAGCGTCGCTGAAAACATCTTCAACAATCTCTATAATAGTTTTAACTCCCTCGTACTTTGTTCGAAATATATCTGATAACTCAGCGGTCATTGTCGCTGCCACATAGTAGTCGCCTGGTTTAAGTGTGAATACATGTTTAATCTCTAAGAGTATATTTCTCAATGATTCAACTCCTGTAAGCCATACTGGATTATATTTACGTATAACACTGATCTGATGGTGGCCCCTATGCGAACTAAAATCCACTGGCAATTTGACAGCTTTTACGTTTGCCCCGCCTATATCTAATCCAAGAACATTCATTCAACGAATCCCATAGACTAGTTTTCAATAATCTCTAATTTCTCACAGTGAATATTAATGTTGATAAAGCAAAGAATTCAGCACATTAACTCCAATTAATTAATCTACCTCTTTTTAACTGAGAATCAATTAAAGTAGCTAAGGAAATAGAAACATTTATTTTGCTTTACTGATTAAGTTAATTGAGGTGATAAATCAATGAGTAAAGTTCAATACAAGGACACAGTTTTCAAAGTCAAAGGATACCAAGTGCCGGGAAAACAACCAATGTTCTTCTGCGTGGAATCAGGTAACTTCAAAATATACATTGACAAAGTTGGTGGAGAAGCACCGAGCCCACTTGAGTATTTACTGGCTTCACTAGCGGGCTGTATTAACATTGTTGCAAACATAGTTGCTAAAGAAATGAACGTTAACATCGAGAACTTGGAGGTAGAAGTTGAAGGAGTATTCAACGCGGAGAAACTGTACACTGGTAAAGGGGGAAGAGCGGGATACAAGGAGATTAAAGCTAAAATACGTATAAAATCAAGTGCGCCTCGTGAACAACTAGAAAAACTCATTAAAGCTGTGGAGGAACGTTGCCCAGTATCAGATAATTTAGCTGAGCGCACTCCCGTAACATTAGTATTGGAGTAAATAATTTATTCGAACCTTGTTATTTAGTTTCTGAGAATAATTATTCGTTTATGTTAAGGGTGGCATGAATTGTCATCAGAAAGCTTGCAATGGCACTCAATGAGTGTTGAAAAAGTAGTTGAAGCACTGAACACAGATCCAAATTACGGCTTGAAAAGAGAGGAGGCAGTAAATAGGATTAAAACATATGGTTTAAATGAAATAAAAGGTAAGAAGAAGAGCCCTGTTGAAATGTTTTTGAGACAGTTCACGAACTTCCTGGTGGTCATCCTGATCATAGCGACAATTATATCCGCGATACTGGGAGAAATCGTAGACGCCTTGGCCATATTCGTCATCGTGTTCGTTATGGGTGTATTCGGGTTTATCCAGGAGTTCAGAGCAGAGAAGACAATAGAATTACTCAAAAAACTTGCTTCACCTAGATGTAGAGTTCTAAGAGATGGCATCGAAGTTGAAGTAGAGGCTTCACAGATCGTGCCTGGAGATATCGTATTATTGAGGGAAGGAGATAGAGTACCAGCTGATATCAGGCTAATAGACACCGTTGACCTCGAAGTAGATGAATCTTCTTTGACTGGTGAAAGCACACCCGTAGAGAAAGATCACAAAGTAGTGCTTGACCCCAATACACCTGTGAGTGAGAGAGAAAACATGGTTTTCATGGGTACATATATTGTACGTGGAAGAGGTAAAGGGGTTGTCGTATCCACTGGAATGAACACTGTTCTAGGCAAAATAGTTCAAGCAGTAACCGAGGTCAAAGAAGAGAAAACTCCGCTGGAACTCGAGCTCGATTACTTTGGTAAAAGAGTAGGAGCCATTATACTGGCGATTGCAGTAATAGTTTTCATAGTTGGATTAATAGAGGGCTATGTGTCCCCCATTGAATCATTAATGATCGCAGTTGCACTAGCTGTAGCAGCTGTTCCGGAAGGATTGCCCGCAATAGCTACAGCTGTTTTAGCTATTGGAGCATACCGTATGGCTAAAAAGAAGGCACTTGTTAAAAAACTTTCAGCGGTTGAAGCACTTGGATCAGTTGACGTAATATGCACAGATAAAACGGGGACAATAACAAAAGGCGAAATGACAGTCAAGATCGTGAAAACCCTGAACACGGAGTGCTCAGTGGAGGGAACAGGGTATAAACCTGAGGGTAGAGTAGTCTGCAAGGAAGGCAACGATTTAACTCAACTCTATAAAATGCTCGCAGCACACACAGTCATAGATGCTAAACTCGAGAGAGATGGAAGTAACTGGGTCGTGAAGGGATCACCAACTGAGGGTGCTGCCTTAGTACTAGCATATAAGGCCTTAGGAGAAAAAGGAGTAGGAGAGGCTATCAGAGAATTGAAATTAATTAAATCTTATCCATTCGATAGATTTAGGAAACGCAAAAGCACATTACATACGTACGGTGAAGGAAAGTACCTAGCCATAGTGACTGGCGCACCCGAAGTATTACTTAAGCTCTCTAAGAAAGCGTGGACCCCTAACGGTGAGTTAGATTTAAGTAGTGATACGAGGAATCGAATAGAAAAATATATCGAGGAATTAGCATTGCAAGGTTATAGAACATTTGGCCTAGCTTACAGAGTACTGGATCAATATGACCCAGATTGGAGCCATGAAGACATTGAGAGTGATTTAACATTCTACGCTATACTGGGAATAATAGATCCCCCCCGCGAAGGAGTCAGAGAAGCAGTTGAATTAGCTTTGAGGGCTGGAGTTAAAACAGTCATGATCACAGGTGACCACAAACTAACAGCCGTCGCCGTTGCTAGAATGATCGGTTTAGATATCGATGAAGGAATAGTGCTAGAAGGAAAAGAGTTGGACTCTATGAGTGATGAACAATTATTAGAAATCATAGATAGAGTGGTTGTTTATGCTAGAGTCACACCTGAACATAAAGCTCGAATAGTTAAGTTGTTGAAGGCAAAGGGTTACCGTGTAGCGATGACGGGTGATGGAGTAAATGATGCACCAGCTCTCAAGGAGGCACACGTTGGGATAGCTATGGGTATCCGTGGAACAGATGTCGCGAAGGAAGCTGCTCAATTAGTATTAATGGATGACAACTATGTTACAATAATTGAAGCCATCCGCGAAGGTAGAGTGATCTTCGAGAACTTGAAGAAACCCATTAACTACTTGCTGACATGTAATTTTGGAGAAGTAGCAACGGTATTTGGGTCACAGTTATTTAGGGTACCGTCACCACTTGAACCAGTACACTTACTTTGGATAAATGTGGTTACGGATGCTTTGCCAGCAGCTGCTCTGGGACTGGAACCACCTGAACCAGGTATCATGGAGAAGCCTCCCAGGAAACCCTGGGAGAGATTTATAACTAGGAGAAAACTACTATACTATATATCAATGGGTTCACTAATTGCTCTCATTACACTGTGGATTTACTCACTGTACTATAATGTATCCCTACACCTAGCAAGAACAGCTGCATTCACATCTCTGGTTCTATCGGAATTCGGTAGAGGCTTAGCTTCCAGGAGCGAGAATACTCCATTCTGGAGGCTATCAATGAATAAGTGGTTAATAATCTCATTGATCGCGTCAATGATGCTACAATTAATAGCTTTATACACACCACTATCTAGTGTATTCCACACGGTTTCATTACCGATTAGTATTTGGTTAACTCTGTTGATTTCACCGTTAATAATACTAGTTGTTGATGAAACTAGGAAAATATTGAAAATACGTATATAGCGTCAGCTCGGTGGGAGGACTTTCATCGATTCAAACTGACGTGCATTCATCACCACTAATTTATTTGAAAGATCTGTTTTTAAACATTCGAATTAAAAGTGAAACACTTATTTGTATACACGCATGATTATTAGAAATGGACGCAGATAAAGGGGGATAATTATTGTCACAAACTGTTTACGAGATAAAAACGCCATCAATAACTCTAAAGATCACTGTTGCAGAAGTGAATTCACTTCACATACACGAAGAAGTTATCCCAGAGCTCTTATCACAGTTAGCTGAGAGAATAAGAAGTAATGGAGTATTAAGAGACCCCGTAATAGTTGACGAAAAAACCCTCATATTACTTGATGGCGTACACAGAGTCGCCGCCATAAGACACCTAGGTCTAAAATATATACCAGTCTGCCTAGTTGATTACGATGACCCCAACATCAAAATCTACTCGTGGAGCAGAGTAGTTAAATCAAAGAAACCTGCGTTCAGAGATCTCGAGGAAGCTAGGAAAACGCTCATCGACTCAGTTATTAAACTAGGCTTCAGGTTAACTACGATTCCAAACCTAGAAAAAGGCCTCGAAGCATTAGGGAGAAGAGAGTTAGCTTCAATAATGGTTCTCGGGAGGACTCCTATAGGAGTGAAGTCCAGGACACGTGAAATAAAGCAATTATACGAGGACATTAAGAGAATAGAGAGAGCACTCATTTTACGAGGATTCGATATAGATTATGATACTGAGAAAGACGCGCTGGAATCTGTTCACGCAGATGAAGTAGTAGCAGTCATTATTCCTCCAACGATAACAAAGAAAGAAGTAAGAGATGCGGCGTTGAGAGGAGAAGTATTCATTCATAAGGCAACAAGACACGTTATACCAGCTAGGCCTCTAGGCGTGAATGTTCCCTTAGATTGGTTGAGTGGAACACGTTCACTAAGCGATGTTCAAAGAATGCTTGTCGAGTATTTATCAGGGAAGAAACTGAAGACTCTACCTCCCGGATCAATTATTGATAGAAGGTATGAAGAAGAAATATATATTTTCGAGTGATAACCTGGTTTGAAAATACTGATTCGTATGTAAATAAGCGATATACTCGGAATCAAAGCATATTTTTCACTTTCGCGTTAAACCCCTTGGTAACTTAAAGGTATAGAATAATCGAATAAACACGGGTTTAATTTTGGAACCTAGTGGAAGAAGGAGATGTAAAAAACATTGTTTTAATTTATCCTCCGGGTGTTCCATGCCATGGACTGTCTTTCCAAATCATTTCCCATAGAATGTCCTCTGTTAAAGTCTCTGGTTTAGCTATTTTTTCCTTGATGTTTAATAGTAATTTATGGTGCCTTGATTCATCATCGGCTATAGCAGATATCAGTAACTTCACGCGTGGATCTTTTGCCTCGGATGCAATGCTGAGAGCTATATTAAGCATTTTGATCTCGGTTTCAATGTGTTGGTTAATTGATACGGTGACTCTTTTCAAATCTTCTTCGCTTATGAAGGGTTGAGTGCTCTCTAAGACTTCTATTACGGCTTTATACATTAACGCGTGTTTTTCAGAGTCCTTCGCAATGCTTTCGAACAGTGACCTTAACACTGGGTGTTTAATTGAGTTAGCTAGTTTCATTAACTCATTTGCGTATGTTTCCTCCATTAATGCTAATTTCCTTAGATCCTCTGTCTTCATGTTACTCGCTCTCCATGATTACTATTGCATTCGGGTTTCTGATTTTAACGGCGATCGATGACCATATTCTAAATGCATGGTATCCGTCCTCTGGGCCAATGTAGTCTACTTCAGTGTCTCCCCCGTAAACTATTTCGATGTTCTCTGGAGCAGCTGAGATTAATAATGCCGTGTTTTCAGGAATGCTTTGAACAGCTATTATGTCATCTACAAGCATTTTTACTCTTTCAAGATCTGTTACTCCCGTTTTCTCGCTGACTGCTAGTAGCTTAACGTATCTTGAGTAATTAATAATTAACAAGTATGGTCGTCTAAGACCCTGCTTCGATAGTTCAGCAACTCCCTTAGCGACATCGATAACCGATGATCCTGGTTGATCCCAGTTCGACATCTTCATTTTCAATGCTCCTTCATGCAACATTGACTCTATGATTGCTTTTTCCTCGTCGAGAACTATTTTTACCGCTGCATCAACTGCGCCTGGGATTTCAGGTAGTTTACCTGATTTAGCAGCGTAGTCTATTGATCTCTGTGAAATCCTGAATTTTAACTCGACTTCTCTTAAAGGCAGTATTGTTCTCTCCGGTTTTTCCCCAGGTTTCTCTAATGGTACAGCTTCGACTCCTCGCCCAAGCTTGACTACAGGTAGCTTCTTTACAAGTGTTCTCGCGCTCTCAGCTGCTTTCCTCGTCTCTGCAACTACATAATCCTCTATTCTAGTGCTTGGGTCTTCGTTGTTTTCAGGGCCTGGATCACTTAACTTTCTCTGAAGTATTTCCTCGACCTCCATTCTCCCCTTCTCCAGTTCTTCAATTTGTTCTTTATCTAGTTCTTTGAGAACCGCTAGAAATTCACCGAAATGAGTCTTTTCCTCTCTGGCAATGTCTTCAAATACTCTCCTTATTTTTTCGTCCTCGATTGCTCTAGCTAATTGTAGATAGAAGTTGATCGCGTCGAGCTCAGCTATGATGGCCATTCTAGCAGCTTCAGCTATCTCATCTTTTGATAGTTTTCTACCAGTAGGATAGTCTAATGGATTTTTGCCAAACAACGCTATCCACCAGGTTTAATTATTAAAATTAAGGGTTAAAAAACACCTAGAAATTTTTTCCTTTATTTTCTAATTCCTTTAGCGATATAATACGCTAATACACCATATATAGCTCCGCTCACCGCTATCGCTAAAATGATTTGCACCATGTAATCCAATGGGTAAATATCACCAAATAGAATAGCGTCAAGTGAAACAGCAGCTACAGCTGGCAATGCACCCGCTAGTGAAGCTGTTAAAACATCGTACTTTTTATACCTCGTTGCAACATATGCCAACTCGCTGAATAAACCTTGGCAGAGCCCATATATCGCGTTCGTCAATCCACCCGGTGTTGGCATTATTGATTCAAGTAGTGCTGGTAGAAACTCTCCGAGTAGAGCACTGAATCTCTTTCTTATTAGAGATGCCGCTAATGGTGCAGGCATGAACCATGCTCCATATGTTAGAAGTCTCGCCACAATTGGTCCAGCAGATGCTTTAACCGCGTAATATACAGTCCACATACTGATGAATACAATGGTGAAAATTGCTGCTATGACTCCTAGTATCAGTAGATCTATCAAAGTATATTTTTGCGTTGAACCATTGTTCACGATTGATCCACCACCATAATTTAAGATTAAAAGGTTATTAATTGTTGATAACCAAGTTATTATTTTTCCTACGTGGCGATGATTAAAACTATCTGAGACAATAGAATCATTAACATAAATATATCAGATAAACCTGCTCTAAAGTTGCGGGTTGGTTTAATTTTTCTAAGCCCTCTAATCTCAGCACTAATGCCACTCCACTTCGCTCTCTCATAGTTAATGGTGATCAACGCCCCTACAACACTTGAAAAATGAACTGGATTCAAGAGTATTGTCCTATATTTTCTCTGCTTCCTTTGAAAAACAACTTCCTCAAAGTCTCTTCTAATAACTGGTATTAATCTAAGTGCAAACGCAATGGGTAGAGTAATCGTAACTGGGGCCCCTATCTCGTATAGTAAACCTCTGTAGATTTCAACAGGGGAGTATAAGAGAGCGAATAAAGCACCTGAGGCAGCTATTGCGAGTAGTCTCAATGATACAATGGTAAATGATTCCAGTGCTTTCTCCCTAATTTCCAATAATCCTATTGAGACTACCGTTGGACCAGTATTTGAGAAGAACAACGCGTTGACGAAAACCCCTATTAATCCAATTAAGTAAGCTAACATAAGCCACTTTAATCTTCCACGTATTAGCACTATTGATAAAATTAGAGGAGGTATAGCTAGAATCAATAAATCCATTAAGTTGCGGAGGACGAATGCTAGACCTGACGACGCGACAGCGTATACTAGGAGAGTTGCTACCCTGGGTTTACTCATAGATAACACCCATTGATTTAAACATTGACTCAGCAACACGGCATTTATCGTCCTCCTTTATTTTACCTGATTCTAGTACGTAAACTCGAGACGACTCCAACACTAACCTTGGATCATGAGTGGCAACTATAATTGTTGAACCCTTTGAGACACGCGTTCTCAGTTCCCTGATAACGTACTCGTATAATTGAGCATCTAACCCCGTGGTTGGTTCATCCAGTAATATCAAGTCTTCACCGTAAGCGAAGGCGATCAATAATTCCAAGAGCCTTCTTTGACCATGACTCAACTGATACGGGCTTTTATCAAGCATCTTCATGAACCATGGATACATGAGTGTTAACTCATGTAAAGGTTTACTAGTTTTCCTCGCAATGGATTCTAGTTCTTTCTTAACAGTTCTATGTACGAAAACCAAGTCTGGGTTCTGTGGAGCGTAGAAATATTTCTTCGTAAATGTTTTTACTTCACCGTCAACTGGTTTAAGAAAACCCGCTAGTGTCTTCAGAAAAGTTGTTTTACCAGAACCATTAGGTCCTACAATGGAAATCAATTCTCCCCTTCTTGCTTTAAACTCAGCGTTTCTCACGATGGGGGTATCATTGTAACCGATATCTCCTTCAAACTCTAGAACTACTTCCCCCTCGGAAGAGCTCGTTGGCTCACATTCAGGTAAGTTAACTAGCATGTCATTGATGACGAAGAATTCCCCTAATCTACCGCCACGTAACACGTACATTTCATCTGCTAAATCCCTGAAATAGTGGATTTTGTGTTCAACTATGAGAACAGTTTTTCCATTGTTCTTCCACTTTTTCACAGTATCTCTAACTAAAGCTATACTTTGGGGATCTAAGTTCGCGGATGGTTCATCTAGCATGTATATAGGTGGATCACCTACCTGGATCAAGGCTAGCGTTAATTTTCTCCTTTCTCCCGAAGATAAATCTTCTACATGAACATTTACTTTGTTGCTTAAACCAATTTCGCTAAGTAAGATCGAAGCCTGCTTCAAGGCTTCAACATGCGGATAACCAATAGCCTCCAGTGAAGTTGATAATTCATCTAGAGGTGTTGGAAAAATAAGCTGTCTCTCAGGATCCTGCATTAATACACTTATATTGCCAGGCAGTTTCTCGAAATCTTCTAGTATTAGAGGGTTTAAGCCATTAATTGAGATTGATCCATCCACGATGCCGTTCAATAAGTGTTTAAGGACACCAGTTAGAGATAAAAGAAGTGTGGTTTTACCTGACCCAGAGGAACCAGCAATAAGTAGTACATGGCCTTCATCGGCTTTCACATTTACATTACTTAATAGAATAGTTTTTTCATCGTACCCGGCACGCGTTATCTCCGCTTCTAACTTCATCACTATAAACCTCGATCACATAGTAATCATCAAGCCTTTAACCCATAGGCCCCTCATTGTTCATATACTCATCAAAAATACAATGGTTTTTAACCAGATTATAAATAAGTTATCACATTGTTAAGTGATGAAAGCATCCTAGTCGGATCGGTGAAGAGGGTCACGGGGCTGAGCGCCCCAAAGTACTTAGACTTCAATTGCATTGCGTTGTTTTAACTATGCAAGTTTTTATGAAAAATTTATTAACCCTACTGTGTTATGATAGTGGGAGGAGAACTCTAAATGAGTAAAGAGACTTTGGGCCCTAGAGAAACATGGGCTACACGAGTAGGATTAATCCTATCAATGGCTGGAAACGCCATAGGACTAGGAAATTTCCTGAGATTCCCTGGGAAAGTAGCATTGTATGGCGGTGGAGCGTACTTAATACCATACTTTGTGGCATTGTTCCTACTGGGATTCCCATTAATGTGGTTGGAGTGGGCTATTGGGAGACATGGTGGACAGTATAGAGCACATTGGCTTGGACCAATGATGTACCTTATAACGAAGAAGAGGTTTAATCACAGCACGGCTAAAATCATAGCAGGCATCTTTGGTGGCTTATCTTTAAGTATAGCAATATTGCTGAATGCGTATTACACAAACTTGATAGGTTGGGTGGGATTCTGGGCTGGAATGTCGGTTTCCGGGAAAATAACCGAGGTTACTGAGGTTAGTCAATCAGTGGGTTACCTATTGAAAATAATTGGTGACCCATTATACAACATTATTCCATGGAGTATATCGCTAATAGTCATAGCATTAATTGTTTCACCGGGAATCAGTAAAGGCATCGAGTTAGGGAACAAGATAATGATGCCTCTACTATTCATATTCGCTATAGGTCTACTAATAACTGGTTTCACGTGGAGAACCCCGATAAAACCAGAATGGGATTCACTGAAAGGATTCTACTGGTTGTGGACGCCGAGATATGAGATGCTTAAAGAGCCAGCCACATGGTTAGAGGGTGCGGGACAAATATTCTTCTCACTAAGCTTAGGAATCGCTGGAATCATACCCACGTATGCAAGCTACTTGAGGAGAGATGAAGACTTAACACTGGGTGCACTAACAACGGCCTCACTGAACGAGTTCGCTGAGGTTATATGTGGAGGATCAATAGCTTTCACTCTAGGATACGCTTTCGGCGGAGAATTGCCTATTGGAATGGTGTTCGTTGATAAGAAATCACCTTTCTTCTTAGCTATGGCAGTATATCCCGCGTTTTTCGGTAAACTCGGGAGTACGGGCGCTGTGCTGGGTACAGTGTGGTACTTCTTACTATGGTTTGCTGGAGTAACATCAGCCATAGCGATAACGAATACTATGGTGGAGTTCTTCAGTGACTTAGGCGTCAAGAGAACATACGGATCAATCTTATCAGTGATCCTAATGTTCATATTCGGTCTACCGATTGTTATAGAGGGTTCAATGACCATTGGCTATGACTGGGGGCCAAGTACAACATACTTAGACTTCACGGATTTCGTAATTGGATCATTTCTACTAGTAGTCGTATCATTGTTAGAGACAATATTCGCTGGAGCATTTATATGGAAGGATGGTTACGAGGAATTAAACCGTGGAGGATTAATAAAAGTACCAAAATGGATGTGGAAAATAGTGTTGTCTATAATAGCGCCAATATATCTCATTGCTATGATTGTCTGGCTTCCAATGAGTACTAGAATTGATGCAATCATACATGAAACTGACAAACCCTTAGAATGGCTTGGTCCCGCGATGGCTATGTTATCACTACTGTTCACATTGATATTCTTCATAGTGGGATACATTGTGACAACTAGGGTAATAGAGAAAAAGTATGCACAGATACAGGTCTAAAGGTGATATGAATGGAAACCATAGGAATATATAAAAATGTACCTCTAACAGCTGATCCAGGTACAGCCTTGATATTCGCTGTCATCGGTTGGATTGTTGTATTAGCAATCATGTTCTATGCACTCTACAAGTGGAGTAAGAAAAGAGCAGAGGTTGCTAAGTAGTCTTGATTAGAAAAATAGTAGAAGAATTAAGCAATATTATCTTTTTCCTCAATTCACATAACTTGACTCGTGCTTCTCAATTATCATCTAAAGCACTGGATTTAATTAAATCAATAAATGTAGGCGAAAAACCAAGCGATGAAGTCCTGGAAGCAACTAGGATCCTTGAACAAAAAATAATGCTTCTTAAGAATTGTGCATCCACTAGCCCACGTCATGATCCAAGTGCTTGCATAGATGAAGCTAAGCAGGTTTATAGACAAGCCGTGATTCTCAACCTAGTGTCAACTGGTAGAATTAACGAATTATTGAGAACGAGGAGAACAGCTTATGCATCCATAGCTCTCGGTTTACCAACAGCAGCTTTATTCGGCCTCACTCCGTTAGCTATTGGATTGATATTCATGGGTGTATTATTAACCTATTTCTACTTCGTTAGATTAAAACTCGTCGGCTGGATCGTTGTATTATCTAGTCTCATGTTATTGATGCCGTTCCTAGTAAACGCTGTCTTCTACTTCGCTAATACGTTATTTAATTCAATGGAATTATCAAGGATCGGGGAAGCTCTAGGAACTAGTCCGGAGTTAGCGTTAATTCTTGTCATAGTGCTTTTAATCATTTCATCAGCTGCATTAGCTTTAAATGTTTACTCATTATACAAGCTAATCAAGTTCAGAGCAGTTTTCGGGAGTTAACTCACTTTCAACGCTATATATCCCTGAGAGTCTCCATCAAACCCTAATACCTTGAAGCCAGCTTTTTCAAGTCTTTCCTTAACTCCTCTAACTACGCTAAAATTACTGTGTTTACCGGGTTCACCAGTGTAGTGAAATAGCACGCCGCGTTGCTTTAAAACACGGTGTAGTTCACGGTAAAAATCTAAGCTGTATAAGTCACCTGTAGATTTCATAAATCTAGGTGGATCGTGGATCACTCTGTGAAAGAATGAATCCGGAAATTTGTGAATAAGCTGTGTTACATCGCCTCGATATATTCTGATCAAATCGCTGGATAGCCTATTGCTCCACGGGTTTCTCTCGGCAACCCAGAGTACGTTCCCATCTATTTCAAACGTGTAGACTTCAAAAGCTCCACGTATAATGGAAGCAATCGAGGTATATCCCAACCCCATACATGTGTCCAGTACAATGTTGCCTCGACTTATTCCAGCTGCTCTTATTTTAGCTAGCGTATCTTTCCATGGATCTGTTCCAGTGATTCTATGCATATGGATACCGTTAATCTCCAGGGTTGGAGCTTTATCCAAGGCAATTGCTTTAAGCTTATAAAACCCCGTCTCAGTATAGCGTAAAACTTCGTAAACAGCGCCTGTTTCAATATCATACAATACAACTCTATGATTCTCGCTCGGAGTTACATCAGTAATATTTATTTCCTTGCCTCCTATGGATAGTACTCGGTTTTTCAAGCATATAGTTGTTCTCGTTAAACCTAGATCTAGAGTGGTCTCGAAGCAACCAGTCCTATTACTTAGTTCTTTGACTAGGAAAGACGTAAACCAGTATCCTTTTACGGGTTGAATTCTATACCTATACTCATCTATACTCAATGCTTTCTACCCTCCAGTGAACAATATAGAGGGATATATCTAGTGATTAATGGTTTCCTAGATTTCCTCACGATTGATTTCCTCAACGCATTTATATCCTTAAAAGAACCCTCAACAAATAATACGGTTACTTGTCCACCAGATAAGTTAACAGTACACGTTGTCTTAACTACTTTGAAATAATGCTCGCTCCTAATAGCATCTAGTAGAAAAACACCATAACAAATAATGATGCCTGAGCATGAGTGCTCAACGTCTTTATGGATATCTTCATGCAGGTACTGCTCTAGTGCTTTAGCAACAATACTAGATCTATCTGAACCCGTTGAGTTAACAGTCATCTCAAGCTGATCTGCTACATCAGCTGGAATACTTATACCGAATCTTTTCTTACTACTCGTCATTTCTCCCGCCTCAAAACAGAACCTAATAGGAACACTAACAATAAAATTAATCCCGTTAACCCTGTTGGAATAGTATTTAATAAGAGCGAT
This sequence comes from Desulfurococcaceae archaeon, assembly GCA_023269825.1. GTDB lineage: Archaea > Thermoproteota > Thermoprotei_A > Sulfolobales > Desulfurococcaceae > UBA285. Next base: position 286,923 of record JAGDWI010000001.1, on the reverse strand, counting down.
GCAGCGAAACCAGTAGCAGTTGCTGAAACCCCCAATAACAACGTGTCAACGACGTGCTCTCTTAAACTACTAGAGTAGAATGATGATGCAATAGCCGGCAGCAACATTAAAACATGTTCCATCACGTAACCAGCAAGTCTAAGGAAACCTATAGAAGCTAATGCGATAGCCGTATATGTTAGTACATCATAGTATTTCACTTTGACACCAGTCAGTGATGCTGAAACAGGATCTATACTTGTTTCAATAATTTCTCTGATGAATATAATAACCAGGATGAACAGTGCTATGGAGAAAAATATTGCTAATGAACTATCAAAGCGTGTTAAAAGAAGAGGATCCCCTAATATTATGCTTGAAAGAGAATAACGAGCCGGCATCGTTGTCAAAGCGTAGTACATTAACATCACGGAGAAAGCCGAGGTCGAGGAAACAATTACAGCTGAAGACTTCTCTTGGCTTAAACCCTTATACATCATATACTGCGTTGAGTAAATCAAAAGTAAACCAGCGATAAAAGCACACAAGAGCACAGGTATGTTCAGCAAGTAGTTTACAATGTAACCTAGTGTGACTGCGAAAAGACTTACATGAACACTCTCAGCGGTTAAGAATTCAAGTCTCCTATAATACACTATGATGCTAACAGCGCTCATCGCGAGGCCCATGAGTATGAATGCTGAAACCCTCAATGGATCATATGGTATTGCATACCATGAGGATAACAGTAAGAGAATAATGAAAACCACCATCAGGGTTTTCACGTGAATCACCTTTTCCTACTCAAAGCAGCTTTAATTATGTAGCCGACTAATACACCAATAACGAAGGCTACTACTAGGTTTATGATCGAAGTAATTGTTTGAGGATGACTTATTTGTAAACTAGTAGATGGGGTTTCCGTTAAAGTAGTATTACGTGTTAATACCTCGACTTGCGAAACTAAATCAATTAATGAATTATATACTCCCTTGACATCACTCGGATTATTAACATATATAACGGGTATTGAATAGTCTCTAGCTAACTCCAGTAACATCGTGCTCTCCGGTGTATTACCTGGTCTTGTAACAAAAACTGATCTTATGTCACCGCTTCTCGCAAAGTCCTGTAATTTCTTCAAATCACTCGGCGATACCTGGTACTCCTCTTCAGGTTTAACAATCCACGCTACATCAAACCCAAGCCATTCAGCAAAATACTGAGCGTGAGGTTCATCAACAATAATTTTACCATGCATTGAACTCCTATACTTTAATATGTTAACCCCTAATTCGTCAACGATACTAAAGTAATTAGCGAGATAGCAATCTAAATGCTCACGGTCTATTTCAATAAACACTCTCAGCAAGTAATTCATGAAAACCAAATAGTTTACTGGGTCATTTAGCGGCATGTGGTAGTTGAGTTGGCTTGTTACAGGGTTCTTGATGAACCCTAATCCAGGGATCTCCAAGATATCTAATAGTTTCGATTTAACTTCACCGCTACTCACTAATTCGCTTATTCTCCTCTCGAAGGATGTGTGACCCGTTGAAATAATTAAATCAGCTTTTTTCAATAAATCCAAATCACTTGGCTTTAATTGATACTCGTGGGGATCAACTCCACTAGGTACTAGTGCGTACACTTCACCGCTGCAAATAAGCCTCTCAACATCTGGTTTCAAGTAACTAAAAGTTACAATGACAACCAGTTCTTTTTCTCCCTTAACAGCAATAATACTCGTAGTCGAAAACAGTAGGATCACGAGCAATAATCCACCGATAAGCGCGGTTTTACCCATAGTAACTCACCCTTGTGCACACTTATATATAAGGGGATTTATATAGATTATGCACAAGGTGAAGCGATGAAAGTAATAATTGAAGCATTGACTATTAAACGGGGAAGCAAGATAGTTATAAGTAATCTAAGTGCTTCCATGGAGGGCCCCGGACTCTACCAAGTAATAGGGCCAAATGGTTCCGGTAAAACCACGTTAATGCTCACTATTCTAGGGGTAATTAAGCCCACGTCGGGATCTATACGCGTTGAACTAAACAATAGAAATCACAATGGACCAATATTCTCATACATGCCTCAATCATATAGTATACCCAAAGATGCCCCAATAACAGTTTACGAGTTTGTTAAAGGCTACTATGAGCTGAGTAAACCATGGCCAAGGTTCCTTCATAGAGATATAAGTGTAGATGAAAAAATACGTAGAGCTCTTGAACTAGTTAATATCCCGAAGTCTATGTGGATGGAGCAATTGCGTAATTTATCTGGTGGAATGCTGCAAAGAGTGTTCTTAGCTCGGACATTAGTAATAGATGCACCAATGATTTTGCTCGACGAACCATTATCAAATATCGACCCAGATGGTAAAGTGGATATAGCAGAGCTCCTGGGAGAGCTCTCCAGAGGAAAACTAATAATTACGACGAGCCATGATCCAATACTGCTCCTAGATTACACAAAGAAGATACTGTTACTCGGTTATGGGTTCCACGCATATGGAGACGTAAATGAAATATTGAAGTATGAGATATTAAGCAAGTTCTACAAGAAGTGCGCAGTAGAGTTAGATAAACACGTGCACATAGTTGACTGGCACTAGGAAACTTCAACACGTGGAATCAAGCAATGAGTTAACAGTGTTCTAAATATCGGATTGAAACACTGAGTCAACGATACTTTACCTAGGATCTTTTACCACTCCACTTCATTAATAAGTAATCTTCTCTCTTGATCCCGGTTATTTTCAGTACTTCTTCGTGCACACTCTTATACATTTGGTAAGATAAATCGAGTTCATATATGTGCATAGCGGGACATATTATGCACCCTATTCTACTTAAACCCTTATCGTAGAGTGGGTTTAACTCAAGGGAACGAGATTTAAGGTAGATTTGCACGAGTATACGCGGCCATTTCTTAATCGGCAGAGCCCTGATTACTCCGGGAATTGAGGGGTTTTCCGATAATCTAGGTGTTCTAGCCCGTAGAGTGCTCTCGTAATCGCGTGCACCATCCAAGTAGACTTTGACGCCATTTGCTTTATAGTATTTCTTAATTGGTTCTAGTTTAAGTATAGCAGTACACCACCTGTTCTCAACGTTCATTAATCCTCTTCTACGTATTTCCTCAATAATAGAGACGCTTGGTTTTAAAACCACTAGTTCAACTCCGAGCTTAGAGGAAGTTCTCTCCACATATCTCTGTGTCTCCGGGTATTCCAACCCGGTATCAGTGTAAACAGCTACAACTCTACTTGAACCTAATTCTTCGACTGCTAAGCTAAGAACGGTTGCAGAGTCTGCTCCACCACTAAATGAAACATGCATTTTACCTGGAGAGACTTTCTCACGGTATATTGAGCGAATAAACGACTTTGCTTCCTCAGCAGCTTCCTCAACAAACTGTTCATTATGATTTATAAGGTCACGCTCTGTTGGTTCATTCAGCAACTTAAATCCTAATGGTGCTAAGTCTTTAACCTTAATGACGCAGTTAACAGAATCAATCACTCTACCAACTCCTGCATAATTCCTGGTTTTAAATAGAACATACTCTTTCTCTCCGCAATCAAACTCGTTTAGCTTTATACGTTTATTTTTAAAGTAACCTTTAGGTGGCTCTGTTAACTCCGCGCCTTCAGCCCCATGTTCAATTAAGATGCTTGCAAGTGCTCCCGAAGGTATTATTTTCCATTTATCTTCTAAATCATAGTAGAGTAACCCTAACCTGGCTCCTTCTCCGAATACTTCTACAACGTAATCTATTTTCTCAGCCCAAGATGGAACCCTGTGGAAAACAATGTATTTTCTATCAAAGTTTAATCTAATGTTGAATTCTCTCTCAATAGCCTCGCTCAAAACGCTTCTCTCATATAAGCCAGCGATCCATGCATCGCCCTTAATCCTCCAAGCATCACTAAATCCACGCACTATCACCGGTACATTTTGTTTAACAAACCATTTCAAAGCATACATTTGAATCATACCTAGTTCAAAAATAATCAAATATAGGTTAAATTCTAATTATTCTACAATGAAATATTTCTATTACACTAGAATAAGAGTACCTTTCACCCATCCCCCATGATACTGTGATTAAATAATTCAACCATATTTCACAGCGGAGCGTTCATGAGTCGTTTCACTTAAAAGCATCTATGAAATATAGACAGTATTTAATGGAACTTGGTGTAATTATTGATGAAGAAAAACAGAGAGATCAACAGGTTCGCTAAACTATGGTACGCAGAGTCTTCTACCTATAACTTCTCAGTAAACATATCCATTGGTCTAGTTAACGCTTTCATGGTTAAAATCCTAGGATATGGCGTCCTAGACCTAGGCTACTTAATTGCTATAAGAATAATTGCAATTGCACTAAGCCAGCTTCCAGCGATTTTTCTCCTCGCTTATAAGAGGAATATGAGGAAACAAGTATGGTTTATATGTGGTGCAATAAACAGAATAGGCTGGGCACTCGTCCCACTCGCTCTACTTTTACCCAGGTCTCAAAGCCTCATTTACTTAGCTGCACTATCTTTTACAGCGCAGTTCGCTGGAGGAATAGGCGGAGTTGCAGCTATGGATGTAATTGGTAGCAATATACCTAGCATGGAAGCACCGATTTATTTCAGTACTATGAATAAGCTTTCATATGCTTCCATAGCATTATCGCAATTAACTGGGATACTCTTATTTCTATACCCAATTAACTTAACACTGAAATATTTACTGTTGTACATATTGGCGTTTTTAACAGCTCTTATCTCAACCATGATACTATTCAAAATACCGGATAATAGATTAGAGGGAGCTAATTCGACTTCATTAACATTGAGACCCGTTGAAACATTGATATCTGATCCAAATCTGCGCAAGTACCTTTACATCATTACTTTATTCAACTTCGCAGTCAATATTCCAGCACCATTCTGGGATTACATTGTATTAAATTTAGCTGGAGGCAGAGACATCATTATACCAGTGAAGAACATGGTGAACCTCCTTGTGAAATTTTTCACGGTGAATTGGTGGCAGAGTTTAATTCACAGGAAGGGTTTGAAAAGAGTTCTCGTTGAAGGTATGGCTTTTACAAGTCTTGTGCCATTATTCTACTTTGAAGCAAACAGCGTGTTCACAGTATTTTTTGCTGAGGCATTCAGTGGATTTATATGGGCACCAGTAGAAATTGGTACTAGCATTTACTCCGTGTACTTACCTCCAGAGTACATTAGACCATTGTACTTAACAGCTGTCAATTTCATAACTAACACTGTTTCAGCTATAGCAGCTACTGTTGGAACAACGATAAGTGCAGCCACGGGCAACGTATACTCGGCTCTTATAACATCAACAGCTTTACGAGCAATAATAGCTGGAATTACTTACAGAGTTCTCCCTGAAGTAAACGGCGTCCAGGGCTCTGCCACTAAGCACTAGCAGATTATAAACATGGGGTTCGGGTTTCATTGGGCTTGATATTAAGTTCTCTACTCTTGGCTTCACTGCCCTCGGGACCTCTTTTCACCGGGATCCATGTCACAGGGCTCCACTCGCTCGGGGTGACCCCAGCCCACAGCTCCCCCTTCATTGTCTCCTCTGGGTCATTACTGTGGGGAAACCCCCGCATCCTGGATTCCTCCCGCAAAACACACTCCTCTTGGGTCTCCACAATGCACCCGCATCCCGAGGTAACTCCACAGTAGAGGAAACACCAGCAACCCTTATAAACCCTCATGAAAAACAAAGCAGTTTCACGACGGCGTTCATCCGCAAATGTTTCTGCGCTAGTTATTTAATCCACGTATAAAATAACTAATATGTAAGGGTTGTATTGCTTTGAGAATTGACCCAAACCTCTGCGTGATATGTAGAGGAAGAGGCCTATGCGGTCTCGCTTATTGCCCAATTATAGCTAGAACACGTGCAATTTTCAATATTAGAAATGCTTACTCCTCGAAGGTAATTGAGGGATCTACTCCACCAGCATTTTTCGTTGGTAGAATCGGTTACCCCTATGTTAGAGCTGGGCCTTCAGCTCCACCTGTTCTAGGTGATACAAGCTTATTCGATTACCCAGAGAAATGGAGTAGTTTGAGGATTGAGGATATATTAGAGTACCGGTGGACCCTTATAACTGGTTACAAGTTATTTGATGTAAGAAAACCCGATGACAAAGTTTTAGAAGAAGCAAGGTTACTTGTACTCAGCTCTAAGCCCGTTGATGTAAAAGTCATACTCGAGAAACCACCTAAACCAATTATTACGTTCAATGAGCACGAACCACCGCAGGGCCCTAGATCACCGCTTGAAAATATACGTGTCCTAGGTAACCCTGTTATACCTAGACCATTAGATAAAGCATACACGGACACGGATTTAAATGCTAGGGAAGCTGTTACGTACTTATATGAATCAAATATACCTGTATCACATATACAGAAAGCATTCAGCATTGGCTCGTTTGGGCTAAAGAATCAACGACGATTAGTGCCAACACGATGGAGTATAACAGCTGTAGACAGCCTTCTGTGCAAACACTTACTCAAGAACGTTAAGCAGTATGAGTCAATCAATGAGATACATGTCTACGAGCACAAAGTACACGATAACTTATTCATCGCTATACTGTATCCATCTAAGTGGAGTTACGAGTGGATGGAAGCTTGGTGGCCGGGTTCTACCTGGAACCCCATTGGATCCAACGTGGTGATTGAGGGTGATTACGAGGATTATTTCGGCCGAACAACTTACCCTGGTATAGGAGGATGCTACTATGCAAGTATGCTTGCAACACTTGAGCATCTTAATAGAACTAGAAGACAGGCAACCGCTATACTGCTTCGAGAAATATATCCAGGTTTCAACATACCTATTGGAGTATGGTTTGTTAGGGAATCGTGTAGACAAATGTTTCAAAAAGGCCATGTTTTAAGAACTAATAGTTTAAGAGAAGTATGCGAATACCTCGACAAGTCCACTACTCTTGGCTGCATGAAGTGGTTCAAATCATCCAAGCTATTGAAGAGAATCACTCATACTAGGAGAATAGAAGAATTCATAAAGAAAAGTGAATAATTTATGGTTACATTCCGTGGCTTACGCGTATATGTTACTAGTGTAAAAACAGCTTTATCTAGGAGCGGTTTACCTGACTTAGATTACTCGTTAAACCCATACATCGGTTGTGGACATGGATGCATTTACTGCTACGCTAGACAATATACTGGGAACAAAATGGTTTCAGAGAATTGGGGTAAAATCGTTTTTGTTAAATCAAATATTGTAGCCATATTAATGAGAGAAGTTAGGAAACTAAAACCAGGCACAGTGGGAGTAGGTACAATTACAGATAGTTACCAACCCGTAGAAGCTGTTTACAAATTAACGCGTAAAAGTCTAGAGGTATTGTTAAGCCATGGATTTAAAGTAAGTATTCAAACTAAGAACCCGCTTGTAGTGAGAGATACGGATTTATTCGCGAGAAACCCAGGCAAAGTAGACGTAGGCTTCACTATTACTACCCTTGACAACAAGTTGTCATCATTCCTGGAACCGAGTTCGCCTCCACCCCGAGCAAGAGTTGAAGCATTAAGGAAAATAACTGCGTTAGGGGTAAAAACATGGATTTTCTATGGGCCAATTATACCTGGGTTAAACGATGACGAAGACACTGTCAGCAACTTAGTGGAGATAGCTAGTGAACTAGGAGCGACACTATATTATGATCCCCTACACGTGAAACCATTCATGAATAGAAATGATCACCCCCTCAATAATTACGTTAAAACAAAGACAATGAATTGGTGGACGAAAGTATCTAGAACTATATTGAACTACTGTATGAAAAATCACATTGAGTGCAAACCAGGTTTTACGGGTGATTCAAGAGGAGGATAATTGAGTAATCCCGGTTCTAGTTCACTCCATTAATTCAAGCCCGAGTTAATGTTATTTCCTTTTATAGATTAGGCTTCTCCCAGTTTTGTCTCACTTAATTAATCTAAGTAAACCCACGTTGCAATATAATGAAAATCATTTTGCAAAAATATATTTCAAACAAATGTTTCGAAGATAAAAAAATTGGAGCCATGAATGAAACTGTTAGATCCAAGGTTATTATTAACCTTGAGAAAATAAAGAGTGAGGTATTGAGCCTGCTTTCCGGTATTACGGTGTCATACATGGATGTTATAGGTATAGACAAAGCTATTGTTGAAAGAGTTAGCAGAGTACTTAGAAATAAGGCCCAGGAATTACCCTCCTTGAATGTTTTCGATGAGAAATTCTACCCGCCAGTAAAAGACGATGCTGAGAACGTTATACGTTACTTCATGGTAATGGTTGCAATGGATCACAGGCTTAGTAGACCTGGCAGACTCTACTATGCATGCTTAGAAGACGGTTGCTATAAGGGAGCAGATCTCCTCTATAGGTTGGGGATGAAGAAATATGAGGATGATCCAGAGTTTTTCTCACCCGATAAATTGTCAACAATAACAATTGAGGAAGTACGCAGCGCTTTCAGCGCTGGTGAATCCTCACCTGTAGACGTGGAGATTAGAACAATGCTGCTCAGAGATCTTGGAGTCAAACTCGCTAAATTATATGATTCAAGTGCCACTAAGTTATTACAGCGCTCCAATAATAAAATCAGAGGTAACCTCATAGAACCAGGTTTATTAGACAACCTGAGGATCTTCAGAGCCTACGAAGACCCAGTCGAGAAGAAGTCAATGCTACTCGCCAAGTTCCTAATTGCGCGTGGATACTTTAAACCAGTAGACCAACCTGATGTCTCTGTAGACAACCACTTATCCAGAATAGCTTATAGACTTGGCCTCGTAATGGTTTCAGGTACTATATGGGATAAAATCAAGAATAAAGAAGAAGTCACATTCGAGGAGGACATTTTATTGAGGCTAACTATACGGAGAGCTTATAGACATGTAGCTGAAAGAGCTAAACTAAGCCCCATGAATATAGATGACTTCTTCTGGATCATGGGTAGAAGCACTTGTTTAAGGGACTCACCACCAGTTTGCGAGAAGTGTTTATTTAAAGGATTCTGCAAAGCGAGAAATCACTCAGCATTCATGGTAACTGAGCACACATATTATAATACATGGTACTATTAGCGTGATATTAGATGAGTGAGCAACCCGAGAGAAATATAAGAGAAATACTGGCACTGAGTAAGCTGGAAAAATTAATCATGGATTATTTTCTCAGACACATCAGTGCAGGTGAAATAATCGCGTTACTCGACTTAAAGGAGGAAGTGAAAAAGAGAATGAAGCAAGGCGAAACAGATCTCGTAAGTGAATTAGAAGAAGCAATCATAATAAGAGAAATACAGATAACTATTGCTATGCTCGCGAGAAGAGGTTTCCTGGATTATAGGAACGGAGTCTATAGGTTAGCAGACTGGATAATAGAGATAATAAAGAGTAAGAAAGGTTCTCTTTATCCGGGAATACCTAAATCCCTTCAAGAACTATTAGATTAAAATACACTAGTATTCGCTGGTGTAAGCGAAGTGGTTTCAATTATAGGCAGAATAAATAGAAGTGTTTTAAGAGACAACGAGGTACACGCTATTGGATTACTCCGCGTAGGTATATTAACAGCTGAGGAAGAAGCTACATTAATCGGTGGAGGTAGAGTCGACTTACTCGCATCGAAGAAATGTACTATAGCATCATCACATAAACCCCTGATACTTGGAAACGTTTACTGTGGCTCAATAGTCGCCATCGGCTCGAAAAACCCTGTCGTTATTGGTTACTTACGTGCAAGCAAAGTCTACGCGAGGAAAACATATATCGGCAAACTGCATACTTCTGAGGCTGTTTTAAGTGAACTATGTATTGTTGATGAATTAGAGTATGCTGAGAAACTCTTGTTTGTTGACCCACACATGTATATTAGGAAAATTGGAGAAGCAAAAAACATCGATTATGCTTATAACCCATATCCTTGAAACTTATTTATCTTCTTGTAGAATAATTAGCCTGGCCTCCAAGATCTTCTCCTTCAGTAGGATCAGCGACTCGTAAATCTGGTAAATAACACCGGGTTTAACCTCTTCACCTGGTTTTACCCTGCTAGTGAATACCTCTATTTTCTCCACTAGGCTCATAGCTTCATCTAATTTACTTAATACATCACTTTTTCTCTGCATGCTTTAAGCCTTCATTGTAAGCTATGTGAAGTAATTCCTTGTTGACCTCATATACTTTACCCTTAAAGTGCTCTAATAGTGCTTCCTCAACGTGTTTGATGTTAACTATTGATCTCAACTCTTGATCAACACCTAGGGCAAAACCCAGCATTGCAATGTTGGCTGATACAGTTGAACCGACGATCCTATTGCTCAAATCATTGGCGTTAAATAAGTAGAATAGGAGCTCTTTTCCTTTCATCTTACCAATAATTTCCTCGCGACTTGGATAATTGGAGAGTGGTGGTGGCCAAATAAAATCATTTGCTGTTAATACTCCACCCTTTCGAGCGTAATGAGCGTATCTCGCTGCTTCAAGCAATTCCATTGCTATAATGTGATCTGCACCGCCCACTGGTATTATTGGGCTAGGGTTTCTACCTATTCTCACGTGAACTATTACGCTACCACCTCGTTGACTCATACCGTGTACTTCTCCAACTGAGACATCTAAACCTGAAAGCATGCAAGCGTATCCAAGTATACTGCCGAGTGTTAGTAATCCTTGGCCTCCAACTCCGACTACAGCCACACTGTATACATTCTTCATTAATCCCACCATGTTGTCTCCCAGTTCATGGATGGCTTATTTTTAACTTCTATTGCGTTGTATGGACATATTGTTGCGCATAGCCCGCATCCAGCGCAGATCTCCGGATTAATTCTAGGTTTCTTTTCACCTGGTTCTAGTATTAGGGCTGGGCATGCTGTTAATTTAATACAGGCCATACAGCCTGTACACTTCTCCTCGATCACATGGTATACTGGTAATATAATGTTCTTCTTTCTCGACAATCTCAAAGCCTCAAGCGCACACCTCATTCTTGACACTACTGCGATTTTGGCTCCACTCCTATAGTTTTCAAATGCTTTCGTAACTATTGAGACGGATTCTTTTACTCTCAGTGGGTTAATAACTGTCACATCGTACCCAATGGCCTCCAGAATTTTCTCGGGTAAAATTCTCCGGGTTCTTTTACCAGTAGCTGATACACCTGTTCCTGGATGCGGTTGATGACCAGTCATAGCAGTTGTTAAATTATCCAATACAACTATTGCGACATTACTGTCATTATAAACCACGTTCAATGCTGGAGGTATACCAGCGTGGAAAAATGTTGAATCACCTATAACCGCTATAACTGGGTTATCCGTTGATTTAGATAACCCATGTGCTACACCTATACTACCACCCATCTCGAATGAAGTTGACTGCGTCTCAAATGGTTTCTGGTAACCAAGCGTGTAGCAACCGATATCTCCCGTGAAAACAGGGTTCTTTAAACCCGCTTTGTTGGCTGCAATTCTTAAGATGTAGAATGTGTTTCTATGAGGGCAACCAGCGCATAGTATAGGAGGCCTAGGAGGTATGGGTGGATCTGTTTTAACTGTCCCAATGCTGATCCAGTGATCCATAGCTGGTGATCCTAGGAAGTCAGCGATGGGTTTATACAATGTTTCAATGGATAACTCATAGTTCTCAGGTACTACACTTTTACCGATTACTCTGGACTTGTACCCAAGGGTTTGAGCAATGCTTTTCAACTGTAACTCAACCACGGGATCCAGTTCCTCAACGACTAGTACTTCATCCGCGTACTCCAAGACTTTCTTAACTGGTTCGACGGGTAATGGAACAGGTAGATTAACTTTAAGAACAGTGACTTTATCCAAGGCGTTCATTAAATCCAATGCTTCTTTAACATATGAGTACGCTATGCCGCTAGCTACTATTGCCTTCTTTAGACCAGGATTTAATATGCTTACGAATGGTTCCCTACCCTCGTTTTCAATCACTGTTTTCCATGTTTTCATTAATTCCAGTTTCCTCTTCCTCGCGTTACCTGGAACCAGTACCCATCTCTCATAGTCTTTTCTAAAAACACCTTTGCACTTTCTCTCAAAGAATACTTCGTCCTCTAACTCAATAGGCATTCTAGTATGGCTTATCCTAGTAGTAGACCTGAGAATAACTGGTACCTTGTACTTAGAGCTAAGCTTATAGGCCTCCTTGGTTAACTTGTATGCATCTCTCGGACTCGATGGTTCTACAACAGGAATATGAGATATTAAACCATACCATCTATTATCTTGCTCATTCTGACTACTATGCATGGAGGGATCATCAGCTGAAACAACAACGAACCCATCCTCAACCCCTGAGTAAGCAGAGCTCATCAATATGTCTGACGCAACGTTTAATCCAACATGCTTCATAGCTGTTAAACTTCTGACTCCAGATATAGCTGCACCATATGCTGCTTCAAACGCTGTTTTCTCATTTACACTCCACTCAACATTTATCCCACACTCATCTGCAACCTCGGCTAAAACCTCTAATATTTCAGTTGAAGGTGTACCAGGATATGCTGCCGCAAAACAGATACCTGCTTCCAACGCTCCTCGTGCAATGGCCTCGTTTCCCAATAATAGTACCTTACTTCCCTTCGGTTTGAGTAAATAGTGGTCCAACAATCAGACACCTTTTTAATTCTTGTTGCCCCAGGATAATAAGTTGAAATAGAAAGCAAGTGTTTTCAATATTCTTACTCGAATATACAATGGTGGGACTGCATAATGAAAAAGTTTAAATATTTGTCCTCCCACTATATTTAATTGGGGTGTGTTTATGAACGCGAAGAAAAAAGTCTTATACGAAGACACCGATGTGTTAGTAGAAATAGCTCCAAGAGACCCAGAGCTACCGGACTTAGTGTATAGTTACATAAAGAAGAAAGGAAAACCAGTATTCTTCCAGGAAATAGTGAGGGAATTCAGCGGAATAGTGGGAGAAGATAGAGTTAGAAGAGCTGTTAGTCATTTACTAGCTTTGAAGAAAATTGTCGAGTTCCCTGATGGAAGCCTTGGAACACCAGACATGGAGTGGAAACCAACTGGTGTAAGAAGGAGACGTAGGAGAAGAGTAGCTAAACTAATGGACATAGAGCCTGAGCCCAGAGCTTTATATAGCTTAGCTTAAACCTATAAGTCTTATTTTTTTATTTTTGTTTTTTCCTCGTTCTATCAGCCCAAGGAGATGGCTTGAAGTTACTGCATTTATCTATACTTAGTATTATCCCGTATCTTGATATTGCTTCACATATGAAGTCCTCGGGTATTATAGCCTTTGCTCCTCTCGATGAAACTATAACAGCTGCTTTACCAACTCTGCCCTTTATTTCAGCCTCCTCAGCGATGAAATCCAGGAATAAAGGTATCCTCGTCGTGTTCAGGAAACTACGCTGCCACTTCAACCCCTTTGAATCCTCAAATACTTCTCCTAATTTTCTCCCATCAGCGCATACTCCCTGCTTATTGCACTCTATTAATCTTATGTCTCTTTGAAACGCTTCCTGCGCAATACTGATAACTTTATCTTCCTCGAATGGTCTCAGCTCCTTTACCTCCTTCTCCTCCTCTCTAACATTTGTCTTTAAAGATGGTTTCTGTGCTTCAACAGCTTTCTGCTTCTGCTCAAGGATTTTAACCAGTTCTACTAATACTTCCTCGCCTCCCCCTGCTTCACCAGCTGAAACATCTTTCTTAGCTACTTCAATAGTTTCCTTTTCCACTTGTTCTTTATCCTCCTTCACTGAGGGCTTCTTAATAAAGTCAGTGAGCTTCTTGTGTTTTTTCTCCAATTTCTAAAACCCATTAATATATGATTAGAGAACAAAGTTTAAAGCACAATACCTAGTGAAGATATATAAGCTCTTCATTATAGGTATAAATGATGGGTGGGCCCGTAGCTCAGCCTGGTAGAGCGGCGGGCTCTTAACCCGTAGGTCCCGGGTTCAAATCCCGGCGGGCCCGCATTCCTTAATATTATACGAGAAGTAGGTTAAGGCAAAATGTTAAGACCATTAATGAAGGAGCTGCAGGGATTATACCTGGTTGCTGGAACACCATTCATTTATATTGATGAATCTGAAACACTGGTAATGGCTGATCTGCATTTTGGATTCGAGGAAGCAGCTTCTCGGGGGTTAATATATAGTTTGAGGAAATCGAGTGGATATTATGCAGTATTTATTCCTAGAATACAGTTCAAGAAAACCATATCATTACTCGACAAAGTACTCGGCGAGCTGAGAGTTAAAAGAATACTAGTTAACGGTGACTTAAAACACGCTTTCGATAGACTTCTAAAACAAGAAAAGGAGGAAGTTATAAGCCTAATCAAATACCTACGTGAAAAAGGAGTAGATGATATAATCGTAGTTAGAGGTAATCACGATAATTTCATTAAACATATTCTGAGAAAAATAGATGTTGAATTCGTTAACTCTATATCGATCCCCATCGAAGGTAAAAGAGTACTGTTCACCCATGGCCACGAAGAAGTAGATTTATCTGAACACGATGTAGTTGTAATCGGTCATGAACACCCGAGTTTAAAATGCTTCGAAGTCTATAGATTCCCTTGCTTCATGAAGATCCCTTTAAACAAAAAAACGATCATAGTGTTGCCTGCAACTGGCCCTTATCACCCAGGAGTAGTTGTTACACCGTTTCCAGCAGAGTACTTATCTCCAATAATTAGGAAAATGGAGAGCCTTGAATCAGCGTCAGTAATAACGTGGATAGATTTAGGGGAAATATCTAGTCGCAGCGTTGAATACTTTGAATCACGGGAATTAAGCAACTACATTGAAGTAGAGAGATTTATTGTTGATAGTCGGGAATACGCTGTCATCGAGTTCAAAAATTACGATGCTGTTCAATTACTTTGCCAGATGTGATCAGTCAATCGACCCTTCATCAATGAATCAGGCTATGTCGGCATCATCACACATTTCATAAATAAGCGCATAATTCACTAATTAATCTTGTTCTCCATGAAAACAATATATGTCCCCGTAGTCTACTCTCTTTAACTCATTGAATTAACGCACTCATCGCCATCTGAATATTCCTCCATATTATTGAACAGTAGAGTTTATTACTTCATCTGAACAATAACTAAAGTGAGATATGTGTCATCAAGGCGTCTTGCGGGGACCATTATTGAGAACAAAAATAAATCGAAAACTATTGATCTTATTGATTCTAGCTACCATCTCCTGGACTATATCAACATACTTACATGATCCCTTAACGCCCATATTAATGAACAATTATGGCTTCAAGTACACTGATATAGTTCATGGTTTGTTTCACACCATTTTTCAGCCAGGGAGTAGCGATAAATGGTACAATATTAATTCATATACAGATTTCCTTAACTCGAAGTACAAGTGCCCTGTACCATACATAGATTACAAGTTCGAGTATCCACCCATCATAGGGGTTTTATGGTATGCTTCAACATGCATAGGGTTCACTATTGGTAACGACGTGGAATCTGCTGCGCGCATTAACTTCTATGCGAATTCCGTTGTTTTACTGGTTTCCTTCGCCTTGATCGTAGTAACTTTGTTTAGGATCAGGAGTGAACATAGCTCATTAAACGGCGACGTTTTCAGGTACGTGTTCATTATTGCACCATCCACGATCTTATACTTAGTCTACAACTGGGATATTGTTGCCGCTTTATTCGCAGTAACTGGAGTACTTTTTTTCATCAACAAAAAGTACTTTGAAGCAGGCTTTCTTCTAGGTTTATCGATCTCGACGAAAATACTTACAGTAGGCTTAGCATTCTACTTTCTAGTCAAACTATTATCCATGGAGGAGAGAAGCAATCACCACATAGTAAAATACGTTGTGGGATTAATTCTCGCGGGTTTAACTCCCTATCTAGTATTATACATTGTGGCACCCAAAGGTTTCATTGATTTCATAAATCACCACGCTTCATGGTACTGCGAGAACTGCCTCTATTTACCTTTAACTAAGGATATCTACTCGGATTTAAACCGTAAATTATACTTCTCCATTGGAACATGCTTCATGTTTCTACTTGCGACTCTTCTATCTCCGTGGCGTGACATAAGGATTCGTGAGGAATCCAAGTATTATTTAGTATCAGTTATGACTTTAGTGATTTTCAACTATGTTTTCTCACCCCAAATGCTACTAATGATAACGCCTTTCGCCATAATGGCTTTAAGTAAGCCGCAAATCTACATGTACTTAATGGCTGATGTCTTCAATGCTTTGATCATATTACTTTTCTTCAATGAACCTAATCCATGGACTTATGGTTCAAATACCCAGTACGCGGCTTTCGCGAGAAACTTCGTGCTCTTATTAATATGGATAATTACCCTGCTCGAAATAATCATTAGTAAAGCGAACGCTTTGAATGACGCTGGTGAACATTGATGAAAAAACATCATTTAACACTATTGATCATGTTATTATTAGTGTTCGCTTCAACGTACATATTAGTTAATACTTCGTGGAGTCTTCACGAAACAGAGGTCAAAAGAGGCGGACGAGGATATGTTACTGATGAGGTATGGTATGTTTCAGCTGCAAGGAACATCATGATCAAGATACTTGGACTACAACCAAAGCAGATTGATACTTATGGTGTAACAATTGTTTTTACAAGTAAACCAATCAATTATCTTCCTTTAATAAAACTCGCTGAGGAATTAAACTTAAGTCTAAGAACTGATTATACTAAGTTGCCGGCTATATATGTTAATGGCTCGAGAACGAATGTTGAGGAATTCGTGAATATCACTAAATCTAGTTATAATGTAAGCGACGTGGTCCCCGGCTGGCAGTTGCCTGACAGCGAGGGAGTAAACGATTACATTAACTGGGAGCACCCGCCAATGGGTAAATACTTGATCGCTTTATCGATGCTCATCGCAGGTGATTCCCCACTATATTGGCGTATACCAGTCATAGTATTCGGTGTTGCATCAACAGTGTTAGTTTTTCTCGTTTTAGAACAACTAAGCGGATCAGTAGTATTGGGTTTAGCGGGTTCAACGATATTTATCTTAGACACAATGTCTCGAGCAATATTTAGCATAGCTATACTTGACGGATACGTGGCTTTCTTCACTGTTCTCGGATTATACCTCGTCATAAGAGGAAGATATCGCGAAGCATTAATCGCTTCCACTGTGGCAGGTTTATTTAAGGCTACTGGATTATTCGTGGCGATACCCGTGATCATCCTGCTCGCCAGAAATCATACTAAGTTAACGAACGGTAACTTACTTGATTTCATTTACCAAGTCATAGTCTACGGCTTAATTACAATTACTTTATATATTGGACTCCTTACCATTGCATCAGCCCCTATTATATACTACATGGGTTACTCGAATTGGCTAAAGTACTCATTAATTGGATCCATTGGATGGCATCTCAGTACAAAGTGCACAACTCCAGGTTGCCCAATTAGTTCAGCTCCTTGGGACTGGTTCATTGGCCACAATAGTTTCGCACTATACATTTACCCGGACGGCAAAACGCTCTCTGCTGAAGGATTTTACCCATTATGGTTTACATCCATCGTATTAGCACTAGTGTTCACTCCACTAGTATATAGAGGATACAGAGTCCTAGGTTACAACTTACTATTCTACTTAGGAGTTTTATCTGGTTATATAATCATATGGATACTGGGAAGTAGGACGCAATATAGTTTTTACGCTGTTCAATTGGCTCCACTGGCCTACGTTAACTTATTCTACATCCTATACTTGACAACAGTTAACACTAGCATTCAAGTCGAGGTAGTGAGAGCTTGGAGAACTATAGTGAGTAGAGTACGAGATTTAATAGAGGAACTGATTTTAATTAAACCAGAGAATTGTAATTAGCGCAAACTAGGTATTCAAAATGATGAGTAATGATATCAGAGTATTAGTAGCAGAGTGGCCGAGTAATCAATTCTTCAACTTAGCCTTCGAAGAAGCTTTTTATAGAGCCTCCGATAAACCCACCATGAGATTCTGGAGAAACGATAAAGTAGTAGTTATCGGGAGACTTCAATCACCTGTATTAGAGGTTAATGCATTAGAAGCTTTAAGATACGGCGTGAAACTTGTGAGAAGATTTACGGGTGGAGGAGCAGTATACCATGATCTAGGTAACTTGAACTACGCTATAGTTCTACCATACGCTGACATGAATATTGAGGAAGCATTTAAACTAGTAGGCGAAGTAATAGTAGAAGCATTAAAAACCCTTGGGTTAGAAAAAGCTTATTATCGACCTCTCAACGATATAGAGGTGGATGGACTTAAAATATCGGGCCTTGCAGCTACTAGAAGTCATGACAGGGTTTTCGTCCATGGAGCAATGCTTGTATCCAGTAACATAGAATTATTGTGGAGAGTGCTGAAAATTTCGAGCGAAAAGCTTATTGATAAAAAGCTTACACAAAGCAGAGTTAAACGCGTCATAACGATTCGCGAGGCCCTTGGTAGGAGCATCGACCCCGGTGAAGTACAAGAGGCGATAACAAGTGCATTGCAAAGAAAACTGGGACTTAAACCATTAAATAGCGATTTAAGTAAAAAAGAGCTAGAACAAGCAGTTAAGTTATACTGGGAGAAGTACTCTAGGCCTGAATGGAACCTGGCATTCACAGAGGAACTGAGAAACCTGTTAACAAGTGAAGAATACAATGCTCTAAGACTAATAAGTAAACCTAGTCCTCAACAAGATGAAATAGTTAGAAGATTAGAGGAGATTATCAATGAACCATAAAACCATCTGCAAGGAGAAAAAACACCCGGGTGGCAAACTAGTAAAAATATGCGTAAATATAATGGGCGGAGAAGTTCAAGGCGTATTGCTAACCGGGGATTTCTTCGCTGAACCCGAAAACGCAGTTGAGGACCTTATTTCAAGTTTACTTAACTTAAAATGCCACTTATTTGAGCTCAAAGAAAAAGCACTGGGAATCATTAGGGAAAGAAGCGTTAAAATAATTGGCATAAACGAAGAAGACATTGAAAAAGCACTAAGCGACATCCTGGAGAATCCTGATCCATAGAGAACATTCTAGATACAGTGCACCATGTTACTTATTAAAAATCATTGTTAGAACTAGTTAGCATTCTTCTCCAATGATCTCAGCTTTATCCTTCTCGATTTGTAAATCTTCCTTTGCAGTAAGTCGCGTAAACCTCCACAAGTCACATAATCCCCGTTTGTATTATATCATAGCGAAGGTATTTAAATAGCAACCCACTATAGATGCATATTCAAGTTTCGTCACTAACTATGGGATTAAGGAAACATGTATTACGATTTAATTCTCCAAGGTGAATAAGATATCCCGCTTTGATAATTTTTGTATATTGTTAATTTTACTCTAATTTCTTCCTACGTCTATATAGTGCTTTGCGTGCTTGCACGCCTTCTATTAAAAATACAGTGAATGCTATCAATGACAATAAAAATAGCATCAATCTCTCAATGCTCCAATATGTGAACAAGAGTATAGCTGATGCTATTGTTGTACCGAAATAAAACGCAGCATACAATAGTAAACGAGGAACCAAGTTATATCCGATGAGAATGAATCCCTCAGGTGGATTAATTTTTCGAGCAACATATCCTTCAATTGTCTTGACAACTAAGTTCTTCTCCATTAGCTTTCTTAGATTATAGTGAACAGTGCTTACAGGCATGTTCAGGGCTCTTGCGATATCTCTTACCCCAGTTGGTTTACCCTGCTCAATCAAGTATACATAAATGGTTTTCTCAGTGCTACTTAGTTCTTCAGCAATCAATGACATTCTACCCACTAAGTAATATGTCACAAGTATCAATTTAAGAAAAGTCAAAGCTCACAGTGTTCAGATCTTTGAACGAGCTGTACAATCATTTGAGATATCAGGACTAATCTAATGTATTTTTACTCAGGTGAGCGATGTGAAAGGCGTTAACAGAGTTTTTGGATTACTAGTTATATTATCGGTAACCCTGGGCTTACTGTTTGCGTTGGTGCCTTTTATTTTACCGCAAAGAGGATACGGTGAACGCGCAACAACTGTACTAGAATCGGGGCCGGTGGGAACAGATCATAATCAGACCCAGTTACCAAACACTTATAGAGATCTATTATCTGCACTAAATAAATCAGCAACACTTTATTTGCAGAGTCAACAAATCACAAAAATGATGATTCAGGGTATCGCAAGTACTCCGCTCATAGTTACACCGCTTATAACTACACCGGTATCCGTGGCTAGAGATGTACTTGTAGCGTACGCGAGTGAAGCTACAGTTAAACATGGTGCAATAAGCTCTTTTTCAACCACTAATGTACAAGTATACGGAATAGATGAACAAGACATTGTGAAAACAGATGGAAGAGCTATTTATATAGCACGGGAGAAAGACATAGTTATATTTGATGCAGACAATTACAAAGTAGCTAGTAGAATCCAGTTGCCTACAGGATGGCGTTGTAGAGGCATTTACGTTGCTGAAGAGAAATTGATTGCCATACTCTCAGGAAACGTTGACACTGAAAGAAGCGGAACAACAATATATGTCTTTGACATAGGGAATCTATATAACCCAGTGCTTTCTGATAAACACTTGATCGATGGAGAATTCATGGGAAGTAGATTGAAGCCACCTTACCTTTACATTGTTACACAGCTTCCTGCGTTCATCATTGAAACTACTAACGAAGTGAAAACATTAATACCTAGAATTAATGGTTTATACATTGACTCCGCTAATATCAAGATCACTGATTACTTGTCTAACGCATACCTGGTGGTGTTCTCGCTGAACTTAGATAATGGTTCATGGAATACTACTGCTGTATTATTACCTCCCATTAGTAGAATATACATGTCGTATAGTAGACTCTACGTTGTGTGCTCAATAAGTGAACAGTTAATGCTATATAAGGAGTTATTAAACAAGGCTCTTAAAACCAATAGATTACCCGTGGATATCGCATGGAAGTTAAATAATTATATTCAGCAGGAGAAATACAGTGATGCATTCAAGGAGTTAATAGAGTATTTGAGTAAACTCGATGAAAAAGACGTTAAAACAATCATTGAATCAATTAACTCCCAGGGGCCTTTATCCATATCCGATAAATCGTTGATCGCGTCATTTGATATAAGCGATTTCACACCCAAGTTAAATGGCCTCGTTGAAGTGAATGGTGGGATTCTAGATCAATTTGCTATTGAGGAATTTGAAGCGAGAGGGGAACCCTACCTTGCAGTAGCAACAACTATTAATAGATACAATTATACTATAGGGTATTTCGCTGTGCCTAAGCCTACGTTGAGTGATTCAACCAGTGTTGTGACGTATTCACTGTGCCACCTCGTTAATGGGACTAATGAACAAGTCTGTATATCCATGCATATCAACACAACGAAGATACAAGAAGAAGAACGAAAGTACCCTACATACTTATTCTATATTAGTACGAAAGAGTGGGAATGGACTAATAGCATATATGTAGTGAAACCCAGTAATTTAGAGATAGTCAGTGAATTGAGTAAACTAGCGTCAGGGGAACGAGTTTACGCAGCTAGATTAATTAAAAATACATTGTACTTAGTTACCTTTAGGAGAGTTGATCCATTGTTCGCAATCGACCTCAGCAACCCTGAGAAACCTGTGATCCTAGGGTACCTTAAAATACCGGGATTTAGCGAGTACTTGCACCCTATAAACGATAACCTACTACTAGGTATTGGTAGAGAGGGTTTATCAATTAAAGTAAGTTTATTTGATGTAAGTGATCCAAAGAACATCTTGGAGAAAGCTACTCTTAAGATCAATGGTTATTCCCCAATAGTAGACGCTGATGATTACCACGCGCTCCTATTCGATAATAGATACTCACTATGTTATCTACCAATCCAAGTGATCGATGAAAAAGGAGTTAGCCTGAAGATTAGTGGTATATTAATAGTAAAAATTGATATAGAGAAATCAATGATAAACCCGAGTATAAGAATCGCGGAGCATGCTGAAGCAATTAGAGCTATATATATTGAAAACAAGTTGTACACGGTATCATTTAGATCGATTAGAACGTGGTCGTTGCCGAGCATTGACATGATTAATGAGACTCTATTAGATTAAACTTAGTTCATTCATTTTTAATATAAACAATTATCATGAATCAGTGTATTATATCATAACATATTTATGAAAGTTATTAAAGATAATGAGTTTATTTCGGGTTTTCATGCTTATTAACGGTGTTAAAGATTATGAAGATTTGGTGGCTAAATTGACTGATTTAACGATAACTGAGCTTTTAACTGAGATATTGTCGACTCCGACGGGTGCCATTGTTACATTCATTCAATTCCTACTAGGTCTAGCACTCGGTTACATAACAGCCAAAATATTTAAGTACATTATCGCGATGATTGCCATATTAATACTGGGTTCATTTCTCTCTGTTTGGTCTATTGGCTCTCTCTCTGGAGAATCACTATCAAAACTGGGTGTAACACTTGAAACCCTTAAAAACATAGTATTAGCTTTCTTAACCATTCTTGTTGGCCCCATTGCGATAGGGTTTATTGTTGGAGTAATAATAGGATTCCTCAAGAAATAGTTTTTGAATAATTTTTTGCATGGATTACTTTACTTTAATTATTAAGTGAAGTAGTTGCGAAAACCGTTGATTTAGTTGCTGATCAGAGAGTAATTATTTTAAAGTCTTTTGAGATGTAGGGTTTTTGATAAGGTGATTTATTTGCGCTGGATATTAAGCATTATTCTAATGTTCATACTTGTCTCTTCAACAATAACTACTACGCAGTCACTATTCGAGTACAGTAGCGTTAAAACAATCACGGTATACGCTCCAGCGGTCTCTAGTAGCGGTGGAGGAGTATTATCTAAGACGACTTTAGCAGTAGCTTATCCTGGAAGCGGAAGAGTATTCTTCTCCGCTTTACCTTACACCGAGGTAGAAACACAGGGAGCTGCGAGAATAGCCGCATATGTTGCGGCTTTAATAGCTAACGTTGATTTCTCGAAATATGATTACTTTATCCTGGTTGAATCCAATACTCCCCTAATAGGCGGCCCAAGCGCTGGTGGTTTAATAACAGTTGGGTTAACTGCGTTACTGCTGAATACAAGCATATATAGTAATGTTACAATGACAGGCATGATTAACCCCGATGGAAGCATTGGCTTCGTTGGAGGATTAAAAGAGAAACTTGAAGCCGCTAAAAATGGCGGGTTCACAGTATTCTTGATTCCAGCGGGTCAAAGAGTATACAGGTACCCTGTCTACGAGGAAATCAGGCGTGGACCATTTGTTTTCCGGACAGTTAGATATGAATCCATGGATCTCGTAGAGTATGGGAAGAATCTAGGTGTCAGTGTAGTTGAAGTAGTTGACGTAGGTGAAGCTTTCTACTACTTTACAGGTGTAAATTTATCGAGATCAAAGACAACCATTGGACTCGGTGAAAACCATATCGAGGAATTAAATAGTGCAACAATGAATTTAATTGAGGAAACGGCTTCACTGCTCGCGGATTCCACGAATTTAGCCCGCCAACTCGCCAGTATCTCCTATAGGAACCTCTATTTAGTGTCGATTAGTAATTTGAATAACACTTTGAAACAATTAATTAGTTATACTGAGTCAACACCTGTCTACGTTGCGTACAGTTCAATTAAAGCTTACCAATCAGCTCTACAGATTTATTTGAGCTTGAAATTATTGTTGAGGTTGAACACGTTGAGTGATATTACAAGTTATGTTAATGAATCCATTGTTAAAGCATATAATGAATTACAGGGCAACAAATGTAGTTTAGCGAATAGTATGACTCAAGCTCTCTTATACTCAGCGTGGTTGTATTATGCTTACTCGTTGAACGCTAGCGATACATCAACAGCATTAAACTATGCAACTGAAGCATTGAAATACGTTGAACTAAGTAAATTAATTGAGAAACTGAGCATAGAGGATACTATGCTTAACTGTACTTCACCTAAGTTTACAGAAGTGTACTCGCATTCCTTAGCTGTATATACTTATGTTTCAAGGTTAATTGAGGAGTCCGGTCAAGACACGAGTCAACTCGGTGAACTAAACAACTATATTTCAGCAATACAGTATATGTACGAAAACAACAACGTAGGAGTCTATGCAACAGCTGCATTCATAATTGGTCAATCAGCAATGGTTATTCAAGAATTAGCTGGGTCTCTCAATAATGTCTTAAACCGTGGAGAACAAATTATAAGCCTCTACTGGTTAAACAATGGAGATCCACTGGTGTCATTCTACATTAGTCTTCTAAGAGATAGCCTGAAATTAGGGGACACAGACACAGCAGCTTTATCTCTATTTACCGCGATAGGTTTACTGCAAATACTCAGAGTTACTGGAGTTGAATCAATAAATAATACATATACTACAACTGGTATTAATCAATCCACAGCAGGCAGAGAAGTAGTTCCAAGTACTGCATCTTCATCTACTACCACGAGTGTTCAAACAACTACGTTTACAACAACCACTGAGAATTCTTTAAACACCGTGGAGACCGTTGATTTATTGATTCTGCTATTACTAGCCATTATTCTCATTGCCATAGTTGCAAAGGTTTTCGCATCCACAAAATCATAGTTTTATTGGTGTCCTTGTTTTTAATGGATAAGCTTAATAAGGAACATGGTTATCATTCAAACAGTGGAATTAAGGGTGATG
The DNA here is from genome assembly GCA_023269825.1 of Desulfurococcaceae archaeon. Taxonomy (GTDB): domain Archaea; phylum Thermoproteota; class Thermoprotei_A; order Sulfolobales; family Desulfurococcaceae; genus UBA285. Next base: position 262,100 of record JAGDWI010000001.1, on the reverse strand, counting down.
CTTAGTAAATGTGGTTAATATATGATCCATTCACAATGATATCGTTGATTCTAGCTTATATAGTCGGGTTTACTATTTTATTGTTTGCAGCCGGTTACCTAGCTCCAAGAGTCGCTAGGAAATTCACTAACAAGTTCTCATTGCAAGCATCAATGATAATAATAGGTTTAATAATTATAGTAGCAGGATTCGCTGGTGTAGGTATTACTGCTTACCTATTGGCGAGCTTGTTCAGCGTAGAGGATGCTACAGGGTTAATAACGTCCATTATTCTAATGGTTCTAGTATTAAACATTATATCTTACCTAGTTTCACCTTTAACAATAAATATAATGTATGGTGCTAAGCGAAACGCTCAATTGCAGGAGTTAGTGAATGATGTAGCGAGAAAACTAGGTTTCAGTAAACCACCCAAAGCTGTCCTAGTTAATGGCCCACCTAATGCTTTCGCATACGGTAACTTCTTATCTGGCAAATACGTAGCTGTAACCACTGGTCTAATGGAGATAGCAACTACAGATGAACTAAAAGCCATCATTGGACACGAGCTTGGACACCATAGACACAAAGATAACACTATAATGCTCTTCATGGGTTTAATACCAAGCCTACTGTACTTTATGGGTGTTTTCTTGATGCGAGTAGGGTTCATATCTGGATATGCTAGAGCATATGCTAATAAGAGAAGAGGAGGAGAGGGCGGATTACTCCTAGTAATAGTGGGTGTTCTCGCTGTTGCACTAAGCTTCATCGTCCAAGTCCTAGTATTAGCTTTCAGTAGATTAAGGGAATACTACGCTGATTCGGCGGGAGCCTTTGCCACGAGCAGTAGATCTATGCAGAGAGCCTTAGCAAGAATACATTTATACTATAACACAAACAGATTAGCTAGAGAAGTAGTAGCTAGCAGTAAGATAAAAGCACTATTTATCTATGCTTTCACGGAAGCGTACGCTAACCCATTCTACCGACATCAACCAATAGATAGAGACATAAGAAACATAGACGTAGATAAAGTAGTAGAAGAATTGAAGAAAACGCGGACAGAAGATATATCAGAGTTCTTCTCAACTCATCCACCAATACCGAAGAGAATAAGATTCCTTGACACACTAGTATTCCACTACATGGAAGCGCCTTAGATCCGAAATACTGTTTTATTCGCGTACGTAGATTTTAGAATCTTTAGTAATCATAGTAATCATAGTTTACTATACATAGTTTAAGTAATTATCCCAGCTTACCTCAGGTCTACTGTTGATAATGTGCTCATATTTAGTCAACTTTGAATGGAATTCCCTGACAATGGTTTCACAGTTTTCACGACATAAGAGCAGTAATTCAGGTTCATCAATATCTCTAGCATATAAAACCACGACTCTTGAATCCATTTTATAATCTAGTGCATGTGATAAATCCTCTAGGATTCCCTCATCACTTCCCGTCCCGGCTCCTATTGACCTTATTATGTGGCTGCGTAAATCTAATCTATGAACATGGCGCATTGCTCTAATTATTTCCTTCTCCAATAATATATCATATCTAAATTCGAGGGAATTGTATAATTCTATGGTGAATTGCAGTACTTTTGATAAGTGTTTATATGAGGCAGCATCTAGTTCACTGAGTTTACTAACCGCGTTCGCGTATTTTTCAATGGTTTCCCTACTCTGAGTGCTGATCATCATGTAGAAATCTTCTAGAACCTGTAGTTGCCACCTGTTCTCAACCGAGCCGGGCACCATGCTTCTAACGTGTTCAACAGCACGATATAAGTTTAAGCCCTTATACACTAAGTACGCTGACGTGGTGACCCCGCTTCTACCTATGCCTCCATAACAGTGAACCAAAACTGTGCCATTGTTTTCTACGTGTTTCTCTATAAAGAATACAGCTCTAAGGAGATCGAGTAATTCAACTGGGTGATAATCGGGCGTAGGCAAGTGGAGAACATCTAAACCAGACCCAACTAATTTATCTAAGTAAAAGATGGGCATTTCATGCTCCATCGTTAAAACAACTACTCCTGTGAACTGCTTACTTATTTTATCGATATCTGATAAATTTGGGAAGCTTGATTGAGCTAGTTTACCCTCAATGATCCATGCAAACATAACTTGTCCCTAAGGAGTAAATATTAACCAAGAAGTAATATTCTCCCGCCTCCTCGACGCTTAATGTTTCTCAGTGCTTTAATAGCTTTGCTCCTACCAGGTGTTCCATGATATGCTTCCCTTCTATCCCTAGCTGGTTTACCTGTGACGTAGTCTTTTACAATTACAGCTGAGAGTGAAACCCCGTACTCCTCTATTTTCTTTTTTATTTCCTCAACGTCTTTAACGACTTGGTTTAAATCATCTGATCCATAGGGTATTTCAATAATTGCTTCCTCCGTGCCACGATTACGGCTTAAACCATAAATGACTACTCCTCTGTGTTTAACAGCGAGTTCTTCCACGAGATTCGTCAACTCGCCGGTCACGGTGTTCGGCTTATACTCATCTAACCCTCTCTGCTTAACATATTCACCAAATCGATCCAAGTCTAAAACAATGATTAAACCTGGTACAAATGGATTATCAGATTGAGCATTGAGTTCTTCATTCCACATCATGGTCTAGTGGCTGCCCGCTTCATCACTACTTAATTTAAAGTATTTTGAGTAATAAATGCTTTATTGTTTAAACAATCAAAGGAACTTAATTATAGCATAAGACTAGTAGAGTTGAGAAAACAATAATTACAAGTAACCGTGAACCATTGTCACCATACTATGAATAACTTAAAGTGGCTTCATAGCTATAAGTTCAGGTGTTAAAGGGGAATAATTACAGTCTAAGTTTACTCACCATAAATAGCTCCAAATCGTTTTCAGTAAACCAGTTTATTTTTATTCTATTTCTTCATCAGTTTAACTCTGATAAATCACCCATCATTCTTGCCGGGTTATCATCATCCAAGAATATTATTAAGTAAAGGTTATTTTAATTAATCAATTGATCTTACTCTCGCAAATTACTGGTCTATGTTTTTTGCTTATGTGAGGTCTTTTAACTAGGTTAAACATATTATTTAGATGGGTATAAGCGTCATGGCTGATATGCCTCTCCGTTTACTCGCTGAAACGATGGATAAACTAGAGCTAATTACTGCTAGGACTCAAATGGTTGCATTGCTTGTTAACTTGTTTAAAGATACTCCACCAGATATCATTGATAAAGTTATATACTTAGTTCAAGGAGTTTTATGGCCTGACTGGAAAGGGATGCCTGAACTAGGCGTTGGAGAAAAAATGCTAGTTAAAGCTATTTCACTTGCTTGCAATGTCTCGGAGAAAGATGTTGAAAAACTAGTTAAGGAAACAGGGGATCTAGGTAGAGCCGTTGAAAAACTAAAGCAACAAGTATTAACTAAATCCACTGGTACCACGTTGTTCGCGTTCTCTCAGAAGTCATCGGCAGAGTTAACTGTTCTCTCTACGTATAATACCCTCGTTAAAATCGCTTCAACTCAAGGTGAAGGCAGTAAAGATCTCAAAATAAGGCTCACAGCTGGATTAATACGAGATGCCTCCCCGAAGGAAGCTAAATTCATTGTTAGATTCATGGAGGGTAAACTCAGAGTCGGAATAGGAGACGCAACAATAATGGATGCTCTAGCAACTACTTTTGGTGGTGGAGCCTTTGCAAGGCCCATCATTGAGCGAGCTTATAATCTACGTGCAGACTTGGGCGAAGTTGCGAGAATACTTGCTGCACAGGGATTAGAAGCAATTAAAACAATTAAACCAGAAGTAGGTGTACCCATAAGACCTATGCTTGCTGAGAGACTAAGTGATCCCCGAGAAATCCTGGTTAAAGTAGGCGGCGAAGGATTCGTGGAGTACAAGTACGATGGTGAAAGAGCACAGATACATAAGAAGAACAATAAAGTGTGGATATTCTCGAGGAGATTAGAGAACATTACACATCAATACCCAGATGTTGTTCAAAAAGTAATTGAACGTGTTAAAGCAGAAGAAGCGATAGTTGAAGGAGAAATAGTGACTTACGATCCCGAGACCGGTGAACTAAAACCATTTCAGGAGTTAATGCATAGAAAGAGGAAATACGATATCCATATTGCAATCAAAGAGTACCCAGTGAAGGTATTCCTATTCGACTTACTTTACTTAAACGGAGAAGATTACACTGTTAAACCCCTCACGGAGAGAAGGAGTGCTCTTGAGAAAATCATTGAGAAATCAGATGATTTCACGATAGCAGAGTACATTAAGACGAATTCACCCGATGAACTCGAGAAATTCTTCTTGGAAGCTATTAGTGAAGGCGCTGAGGGAGTAATGATTAAAGCTATACACAGTGATGCAGTATACCAAGCAGGCACTAGGGGATGGCTCTGGATCAAGTATAAGCGAGACTATAAGAGCGAAATGGCTGATACAGTTGACTTAGTTGTAGTTGGAGCTTTCCACGGTAAAGGTAGGAGAGGCGGAAAATATGGTGCATTGTTAATGGCCGCTTACAATGAGGAAAAAGACGTTTTCGAAACAGTCTGTAAAGTGGGGTCAGGATTCAAGGACGAGGACCTAGATCGGCTCCCAGAGATGTTGAAACCATACATTAGAGATAGAAAACACCCTAGAGTCGTAGCTGAAATGGAACCTGATGTATGGGTTGATCCAGCGCTGGTTGCCGAGGTAATTGGCGCAGAGCTCACACTATCACCGATCCACACCTGCGCTAGAGGAGTGATTAAACCCGATGCCGGTATTTCAATCAGATTCCCGAGATTCATACGGTGGAGACCCGACAAGAGACCAGAGGATGCTACAACTAGTCAGGAACTAGTGGAAATGTACAATAGGCAATTAAAGAAAATCGCTGCTGAGCCGACAACTGAGCCGTAACATGGATAACATCAAAACGCGTTGAAACCCACTATTCACTAGTAAATTAAGGAGGCTATTACTATACCATATGGGTTAAACGATGCCTGCGGTTATAGCAGTATTCATAGGGCCGGCTGGATCAGGTAAAACCAGCTTAGTTAAAGCATACAGTGAGTGGGCTAGAAGCAATCTCTTACTTAGAGTTGCCCCAGTGAACTTGGATCCAGGGGCCGAGGAACTAGGGTACAAACCGGTTTTCGATATCAGGAAACTGTTTACATTGAGAGATATCATGGAGACCTATAAGTTGGGCCCTAACGGTGCATTTATAAAAGCATCAGAGTTAATTGCTGAAAAACTAGATGAAATATTCTCAAATCAACCTTTCTCTAATCCATGGGATTGGGACTTGGTATTAATAGATACACCTGGTCAAATGGAAGCATTCCTATTCAGACCTGTAAGCAACTTCTTCTTGTCAAGACTCAAAAGCATCGGAAACACTGTTATCGCGTACATCATGGATGCTTCAGCGATAGGAAAAGTAACAGATGCTGTTTTCTTATGGTTTCTCTATGTTTTAATCCAAGTTAAAACAGGCTTGTTAGCTGTACCTGTGATCAATAAGAAAGATATCGCAATTAACTCAAAGATCCTTAAATTACTGATCGAGGATCCGGGCAAACTCATACATGAAGTCGGAGATGAAGGGTTAGCTGCGATTATAGTTCCAGAACTCATAGAGATAGCTAATAAAACCAAGGGTCCCCTAAGAGCTGTACTAGTATCAGCGATGGAACTAAGTGATATGCAACAATTACACGTGATTCTACACGAGGCGTTTTGTGCATGCGGGGATCTAACATAATGCTACTTGATACATCAATGGTCTCAATTAATTATTAAGTATTTATTCTCCATATTTGAAATAAATTATTTCCCGGTTGTTTAAGAGTATTACGTATCCAGTGAATTAAACGGTGTGCATAGTTGAATCTATATAAGCCGAAAGCCATGGTAAGCAAGTATTACATGGTATTATTTACTCTGCCAAATTGGCAAATTCTAGCATCTATTCTAATAGTAACGGGTTTAATAGTGATTTTCTCGATGGGTATATATGCTTCTCTACTAGTAATAAATAGTTTACTTGTATTCACTATCCTATATATTTACTCTAAACTATGTAAAGACACTGTTTTTCACAAGATTAAACGCATAGTAGGTTTAGCACTAACTATACTCGTATACTCTTCTATCTACACTGGATTAACGAGCAAAACACTTATAGGTGTAGTCTCCTCTTCTACAATGCTAACAGTTATCATACTAGGCTTAGATGGGGCAAACTTATCCAGGTTCTTTTTAGCAATAACTCCTATTTACATTACTCTAATGTTATCGCATCTCCTTGGATTCTACACGTGGTACCAAGTACTAATGAGTTTAACTATAGTTTTAGGACTTGCCTCAATTGATCTAATTATATTCCTATTCATGTCAAGGCGAAGAATAAACCATTACTCTTTCCCAGAGCTTGGCACCATGTTTCTACGCAACTGGCTCGATAGAAGAACAGATATTGAGAAAGCGTTCGACGAACTCAGCGAAGTACAATATGTTAACCCGCGAATAATAGAACTCGGAGACTTATTACTGATTTACACGGATGTGCATTATGGCCCATTCTCAAACATTGGTAGTAGTAGGCTCCCAATCATACTTACACATGCATTTAATAAGATAGGTTACAGGAATGTACTGACTTTGCATGGACTTGGTTCACATGATAGAAACATCGCTTCACTGGATCACGCCAGTAAGTACGTTGAAGAACTTGTCAAAACATTTCTAGGTAATAGTGGAAGCATCCTGCTTTACCGTGGAGCTTTCAGCGTTGAAAACAGCGAGTGGAGATTAATGAGCATAGTATTCGATAAATTAACGATAATAATAGCTTCAAGACCAATTAAAGGTATAGATGACTTACCGTACGATATACAATTAGAATACGAATTGAAAACCCGTGTAAAAGGTTATGGTGATGTCATCATCCTAGATGCTCATAATTCAGAGCTCCAGGATGAACCAGATCTTAATAGTTTGAAAAAACTACTCGACCAAGCGATAAGTAAAATCGAGGAATACATGAATAGGCCGCCCGTTGAGGTCCTATACAGGTATAAGTGCTTCGAGTCAAAAGCACCTGGTTTAGTGGATGGATATGGTTGCATAGTTTGCTTAAGTGGAGAGAACAGAGAAGAAGCATGCATACTGTATTTAAGGGGGAACAATATGAAGCCGGGTGCAAGGGAAAACCTTCTAAGAGCTATGGAGGATATTGAAACACCATATTTAGAGGTCGTAACTAATGATGAACACAGCGAGACTGGTACAAGAGCACACATAGCATACATACCTGTACATGATACGCCTGACCTAATTAGATCAGTTAAAGAAGCATGCCTAGAACTAAAGAGAGCTCCTAGGCTAACTGGGGCACGAGTATACAGTAGTAGAATGAACCTTAAATTAATGGGTGATAGTGTTAATGTGATTAAGAAAGAATTGAACTCTAGTCTAAAAGAAGCAGCAATTCTACTGTTAACCTACGTGTTTATTACCCCACTTATTATATCTCTTTTGATCTAGGGCGTAAGCGCATCCTTATAAACCCCTTATATTTAAATACAAATGACTTTAAAAGGGTGTTGCATGGTTGCCGTTACCATTAACAAAGCCCACTTATAGAATCGAGAACATTGTGGCAACTGTGATCCTTGAGCACGATATAGATATTGATTTGCTTGAGACAGAGTTACCTAACCACGTATATAAACCAGAACAGTTTCCAGGAGTAATATTTAGACTCGACAAACCAAGAGCGACTGCTTTGATCTTTAGATCAGGTAAAATGGTTGTTACAGGGACGAAGAGCATTACGCAGCTCATAGAAGCAGTCAAAAGGATCATTAAAACAATCGACAGAATACTCAAAAAATACGGTGGCGGCATACATGGAAAACCCAGAGTTCAAATACAGAACATAGTGGCTGGTGGAGATTTACACGCATACGTTAACCTTGAGAAGGCCGCTTACTACCTTGAGGACTGCATGTATGAACCAGAGCAATTCCCGGGTTTAATTCACAGAATGCGTGACCCACGAGTTGTGCTATTAATCTTTAGTAGCGGTAAAATGGTGATAACAGGGGCTAAAGAAGAACTAGAAGTGGAGAAAGCTGTTAACCAAATAGCTCATAGATTAAGTGAAACAGGTTGCGTTATAGGTCCAAGAGAGGAGGAACTAGAGGAGTTCGAGTAACTGTATCAACTGGATTAATACTCATTATTTTCACGCTCTAAGTTTTTAAACCCTTAATTAGTTATCATATAACATATATATCTCTATGAATAGAGGGTTGCGGGATGTTATTTAACTAGTTTAAATAAGAAATTAAACCTGGATATCCTTGAACAAAGAGAAATAACTCTAACAACGTGGATAAAACACGTAAATGGTGATGAATTCCTCCTTTGGGATACAAAGAAATCAGTCAAAATAAAAGTAAAATGTAATGGTGAGGCATTGAAGTCAATACCCTGCGGTAGTCTCGTTGAAATCAAAGGATACATCGATAACGGGGAGATCTGCGTAGAAAACATTAAAGTCCTACATAAACCTCTAAGAGAAGACCTAGCATGCATTGATGAACTACCAGGGGATCCAGTTGAATATGTTCAAAAGTATCATCTATATGTTAGACACCCAGCTATTTCCAGGAACATCCTTGTATACTCCTATACGTTGGAGTATATGCGGAGAATTCTTCAAAGAAAAGGATTCATAGAATTACCCACTGTCATTATAGGAGTAGCGAGTGATCCAGGGTTGAGAGGGGCATCCAAATTATCTGTCGAATTATACGGTAAAGTATTTGAGTTGCAGAGCAGTATGATTATGTATAAGCAACTATATGCAAGCATCTACAATAGGATATTCTATGCAGCAAGAAACATAAGACTTGAACCACTGGAGAACCTGTATTCTGGTAGACATTTACTCGAGTTCACGCAACTCGACATTGAGTCCGCTGATTACTGTAAAAACGACGTAATTAAACTAGCTGAGATAGTTCTCTACACTACTGTTAAGAAGCTGATTCAAGAGCACGGAGATCTATTTACAGGTAAAGAAGTAGATAGACTCGAAAGAGAAATAGTGAAACCACCCTACCCTAAGTTAACATACAGTGAAGCATTAGATGAAGTTAAAGCAATGGGGTTAGATGTTAAACCCGGTCAAGAACTGAGTTTTGACGCTGAATTAGCTTTAGCGAATAAGTACGGTATACCAGTATGGATTGAAGGATTCCCAGTTGAGAGCAGGGGTTTCTACTATATCGAGAACCCTGAGAAACCTGGGTTCAACGTAGACTATAACTTACTGCTCCCCGGTTTAGGAGAAGTATTAGATGGTGGTTGCCGGGAGTACAGGTATAGTAAGATATTAGAGAGAATAATTAAGAGACATAGGGAGGATCCTTCGAAGTATAAATGGTTCCTCGAATTAGTTGAAGCTGGATTAATAAGGCCAACGTGTGGATGGGGATTAGGTGTAGAAAGATTAGTGAAGTATATATGCAACGCTAAGCACATAGCATTCGCAACACCACACCCAAGAATACCCGGCGTTATAGGGCCTTGAGCACGTTGTTCACAGAGGGAAATCTAATCATTGGAGATCGTGCAGATTTTTTAACGTAAATAATCCTTTTACGACTACGCGTTCATGAACTTATTGTTGAAAACAATTATTTGAAACATTAAGGCTGTTATGGGATTGATGATAAGTTTAAATATCTGTGAATACTTGTAAATACTTAGTGTCGTAGAGTATTGTTTAAATACCCCCCCGTCTCATTATAGTTTCTCGGATGACCCGCTCTGCGGTGACGTAGAGACTCAGATGGGAGCCCCGTGGCGTTGGGCTCGACAGGCACCCATGAAGTGTGGGTGAAGCAAGTGAACCCACATCGAGGTGCAACCCCTCTAACGGAAATACAAGTATTCACAAATACCATCAAGCACCGTTAGAGGGGAAACGCCACACTTTAACTCCTCCAACATATGTTTCAAGTATTTTAATATCCTTCAACTGATTATCCGGAGTCTCCAGTGGATCTTTATCTAAAACAACGAAGTCAGCGTAGAAACCAGGTAGCAGTGATCCGAGCACGTCTTCTTCATGGATCGCGTATGCTGAACCATATGTATATGAATGCAGAGCTTCAAGGACATCTAAGGATTCATGTAGTATTTCACGGTAAAAAGGTAAGTTATCGTATTTTCCTCGCGTAACTGCAGCGTAAACTGTTTCCCATGGATTAACTGGTTCAACCGGTGCATCAGTAGAGAAAGCCACTCTTACGTTTGATTCAATCATTGATTTAAACCTATATAACCACTTGATTCTGCTGGGACCCAATCTGCGATCAGCCCACCAATCCGATACAATGAAGTGTGGTTGAACAACTGCGACTGCACCCGAATTAGATAACTCTAATAGTTGATCATCCCTTAGGAGAGAAACGTGCTCTATTCTATGCCTAAGACTCCTAGTATTATTTAACTCCCTGTAAATGCCCAGTACTTCTTCGACAGCTCTATCACCAATAGCGTGTATGGCCAACTGTAATCCTGCTTCATCAATTATTTTAGCTATTTCTCTGAGGTAATAAGGATCGATGGCCGGGTATCCGGTTTTGGAGGAGTCGTCGTTATAAGGTTGAGTTAACCAAGCGGTTCTAGCTCCGAGTGATCCATCTGCGTACAATTTGAAACCCATGATTTTCAGGTATTTACCCCCAAATCCCCTTTTAAGACCAAGGCTTTTGAGTGTTTCTATTAAATTCAAATTATTATCCATGGGGTTGAGGTAGACTCTCACCCTGATCTTTAGTTCATTCCTCACCCACATTTCAAGTAGGGCTTTAAGCGACTTTAAACTGCAACTCATGAAACCAATAGATGTAACACCTTGGGAGACTAAGTGATTTTGCGCCACCCTTAAAAGTTCAACGTATTCTTCAATACTAATAGACTCCGCGAATTTAGCCATAGCGATTCCCACGGCCTCCTCGTAGATAACTCCTGTAGGATACCCATCGGTGCTTTTTTCAACTTCTTTACCTTCATAGTTAATTAAACCCGTTAACTCAAGTGCCTTAGTGTTTAATACGGCTGCATGACCACATGTTCTTAAGAGAACAGCGGGTTTATCTTTGACTACTTCATCCAGATCCAACCTTGTGGGATACCTTTTCTCAAGTAGCATTTCTTGATCCCAACCTCTACCAATCACCCATTTAAATTTCGTAGTCTCAGAGTACATTCTCAGTTTCTCCTTTAACTCACTAATACTTCTCACTCCGCGAAGATCTATACTAACAAGAGTTAAACCAAGAGAATCCAAATGCAAATGAGAATCTATAAACCCAGGTAAAACTACCTTGTTCTTTAAATCAATTATTCTTCCACCAAGCGACTCCACAACTTGCTTAACTTCTACGCTAGAACCAGCATAGGCAACCTTATCTCCAGCCACAATGAAACCTTCAAAAACCCTCAAAGGTTTAAAGGAAGCATATATCTTCGCGTTTATAAAGCCCTTGAGATCCAAGCAAAACACCCTTAAATCAATGTATTAGTTCTCAACATTTAAAGCAAACTCTCAGCCAATTTTAAAATAACCCAACGCACTCGAAATCCATAACTCTATTACTCGCATGATAAAAATAAAACACAATAAAAGAGTATTATTTAAGAGTTATAAAGCAAGGAACTCGCTTACCCCCGGTATTGTGGTATAGTATAATTACACTCATACGGCTCACGAACCCGGAGTACCCGGAATCTTCCCCGCCCGGTTATCCCGTGGCGGGTAGACCCGTGCCCCCGGACCCGTGACCATATGAGTGTAATTATACTATACCACAATACCGGGTTGGGCCGAGCCAATGTATAATTCTGTTTGTTCTTATTTAAGGATTAGGTTTTGTATTATTGTGTTCTTCTTTGTTTTTTGTATGTTTGTGGTTCATATTTTTGTATAACTATTGTTCAAGTAATGCATTTTTCATTATTGTGAACGTATTATGATGTGTTCTGTATTATTTGGTTTGTCGGAGTTCTCGTTATTGTAGCATATGGTGATATGAGTATTACCCCTCGGTTGAGTGCTTCCTGCATTGCAGTTGGATGAATGTATAATCCGAACATGAATATAACGTAGCGTGAGTTCTCTTTGTTTATGAACTTGTTTACTTTCTCGTGGAAAACTCTTACATCTTCACCGTGTATTCTAGCTTTTGCTTCGCCAATTAAAATTACTTGATTACCTGTTTTATCGCATCCCTCCCCGTATAAATCCAGTTCAAGAACTTTATCCCCTGTGTTGAGAAAGGCTCTGTTAAACTCGTTCACGGTTAAATCCATGTTCAAGTAGAACCATGATGGTAGAAAACTACGAGCAATGTCTTCAACTATGAATCCATAAGTATCACTTAGTTTCCCCACTTCTCTAGATAATTCAGCAACAGACTTAGCTAGTTTATCGATTTTCTCTGAGAGAGCACTGGTCTCTCTTCTAACTTCGTCAAGGCTTCTACCGAGATCAATAATAACCTTTTTGACTTCATTTATATCTTTCTCCTCAATCGACAAGGTCATCAACCATAAAACATCAATATATCATTTGGAAGCTGACCAACAATTACTCGACTCTGAAACTCTGAAAAACCATAATACCCAGTAATACTAGTTTCTCTGTGCTAAACAATACATTTATTCTACAAGCTTTGCCCACTATATTTACTAATAGGATGTTTATTCACTGCTTTGAATCCACTACAGAGAGTAATCCAGAATTAAACCAATATGAAACACTAAGAATGAGCTTGTATAATCAGTAACAATAATTAAATTTGTTGCTACTCTACTACTCTCTTTCGTGCATTTTCAATTAGTATTGCAAATAGAATTTTTATGCAACACAACCCGGCAAGAGTATATAAGCATACTTCTATGATGCTCATAATACTCCTCTCTAAAGGTATTACCGGGTATTACCTCAATTAGGATCTTTGAATCGGGGTTTATATACTTTTGTTATTAGTATTTACAATTTTATTCTTTGTTTTTAGTGGAGAAAGCTACGATCATGAAGCCTGTTCTAATTAGCTTCTCTAGATCAATTATTTGAAATTACTAATCTTTCCTTAAAAGCATCCCTATTGATTGTTAATAATTATTATTAGAAAAGTAATACTTGATTGTTCATTTTTACTATTTAATCTCTGCATATATTGCTTGATAATTCTATGATGGCTTCATCGTATTGCGATATGATCTTCAGTATATCTTCATATTCTCTTATTTCCCTGGGGCACATGTTTGATCCTTTTAAGTGTAGATAGGCATTTAAGTTGAAACCGTACTTTTTAGTTAATTCATTTGTTTTTAGAGCATAGTTTGATAGTTGCTTAGCTATGTTCAACATCTTAGTCCAACTTAGTGCCTCCTCTACGAAGATGGGGTCATCTGCTTGAAAAGTCTTGCTTTTGATCACGGGTTCTAGTTTAGCTCTTTCACCAATGAACCTTATCTCCATGTCTTTAGCGGCAACTGGAACAGCGTATTCAGGATCCTCAGCGTCTTCCGGTACTGTGTATAATTTCACGCTACATTTTCCTATATTATACTTGGCTTGCTTCAAGTAAGTATAAAATATTATTTTATCGGATGCACTGTATAGTTCATCGAATGGTAATAGAAACGCTTCTTCTAATCTGTGAGGTTGCAAATAGTAGTTAATTATTGGAAGATAAGGGTTTATAGAAACCGGTAAAGCAATTAATCCTTCTCGAGGCATGTAATAAATTAACTGTGATTGAAAACGTAAAACCCAGCGATTAATACTCAAGATAAGCCTACCTTGTTCTACTTTGAATATATTGCTATATCAGTATATAAACATATGCTACGTTTAATCAATCATTAACACCTCCATTACCATATTTATCGAGACATAGTCCTCCTTAGCGTTAAGCGGTGAGTCTTTAAGAGCTCATTGCGATCACCGAATTTTTGTTTAATTAGATCGATTGTGTTTTTATTTAAAACCTCTTTTATCATTACTAATACACAAAGTGTATTCATGTGGGTTGTAAAGGTTACTATGAGTTGAATACTTCGTTTAGAGAGAAACATAGTCATTAGGAAAGCTGGAAAAAGAGATTTGAACGCGATAAAGTCAATATATGATAATGCCAATAGAGAGCTTGGAAAAGAGGACTTACAGTGGTTTAATGCAGTTATAACATCAAAATCTAAGCGAATAGTGTTTCTTGTTGCATGCGTAAACACCGAAGTTGTCGGATTTATTTTAGCTTATAGAAACAATGACGGGGCGTACATAGAAAACATAGCTGTGCACGAAGAGTACAGAAACACTGGTATAGGTAGATTGCTGATAAGTGAAGCAGAGAAAACACTCATTAAACATGGGGCAAAAACAATATACTTGAGTGTGAAAAACTGGAATATTCGGGCTTTAAACTTCTACCTGAGACAGGGTTATGCTGTACGAGGCGTAGTTCTACTTATGAGCGTGGAGCCAGAGAGATTTAAGGAGAAAGAGTTCAATGAGTCTTACTTTGTAATGGACGTGAGTGCGAGCAGAGTAAAAACACATATTAATAGGCCCTTAACGAGTTGGAGTAACCTAGTAGATGAAGTAGATAAATACATATACAGAAAACTATATAGAGATGAGAGAGCTCTAATAGTCAAGAAGAATAGAAGTATTAAAGCCATAGTAACATACAGTGTGAACCACGAGTTAATAGTGGATAGTCTAACACTTTCATCATATAGCGCCCTGGAAGCACTTGAAGCAGCATTAACAGCACTTAGAAACCTCGCTCTATCTCGCGGTTTGAAAAACATTGAGATACCTGTAGATGCCTCTAAGAAGAAACTAGTAATGTTTCTAGAAGACTTAGGGTTCAAAGTTGACGAGGTAGAGTACCTTCTACAGAAAGATGTGATCAAATAGTTTAAATAAGAGTACTAACTCTTATGAACACTATTCACTCCTCGGTTTCCAGTAAAACTATTTATAGCAGAATACTATTGGTCAACCATAAAAACATTAATATTACATTAATACATTATTACATAATTAAATATTTAAGGACTTTTACATAATTACATGTATGGTGATAAAAATGTCAGATATCAAAAAGGAAATTGATAGAATCAGAGACATCGTAGATGAGTCTTTTAGGAAAGCGGTTGAGGAATTAGAGAACATTAAGAAGGAAGTATCAGAGTGGCCTATTCCACGTCGTCTAGTTAGATTATACAGAGAACTCGAATATATTGTTGATTCCTTTGAGGAAACCTTAGATGATGTACGAAAAAAGCTTCGCGAAATTAGAAAGAATGCATTAAACATTGGGGATAAAGATGCATTGGAAGCCGTTGATAAACTAGAAGAATTTATACGTTCTAGAATCAGGGAATTCGATAAGAAGTACCGTGAATTCATAGAGTACATTGAGGACAATTACCCTGAGATTAAAACTAGACGTGGTGCAAGATGGGCTGCAATTACAATGTTACCTTGGAGATTGACGCGAACTATAAGCGAGGAAGTCAGTGACGCCATTAAACAAGCACTAGATGAAACGAGAAGAGCCTTGGAGTACGCTTCAACCGTTGTATCATCGATCAGACTTAGAGAGGAAGATGCAAAAATAATAGATGAATTAGTTGAAGCCGGCGTATTCAAGAGTAGGAGTGAAGCAGTGGCTTTCTTCACGAGGAAAGGTATAGAGGCTTCAAGAGATTGGTTGGAAAAAGTGAGAGAGCACCTAGCTAAAATAAGAGAACTCAGAGACCATGTCATGAGAGAACTAGGTAAAAAAGAAGAAGATAAAGCAGGCTAAATGAGGATTATTGATGGCCTTTACACTTTGTCGTAGAATCTTCAATCAGGATCGATGAAAACAATAAAATAATGCTCGCATATCGGAAACTACAGATCGTTCAAAACCTGGAGTAGAATTTACGCACCAAAGTAAAATATACATATTTGGGTATGGGATATTGGAAAACTATATATAATTGTTTAAACTTCATATTAGCTAAGGTGTATTTTTGATGATAACTGCGCGTTTAAAAAAGATCATTAGTCTACTAGGCGAGGAGTTCGCCTTAGAGGATATTACACTTAAAGCAGGTATTTCACCTAGGACCGCGAAGAAATACTTATCCGAGATGATTAAATTAGGTATAGTGACCAAGATATCGGATAATAAGTACGCTTTAACCGAGGAGGGATCACTTATACTTGAGGGCTCTAGAGTCAAAGAGAAGATAGTGGAAGATAAGTACTCATACGTCTTCACAGATGAAAACGGCGCACCGGTACCTGTAAAGTTCGATAGTATCGAGAAACTCTACGTTATATTAAAATATAAGCTAGTTCCTGAAAACATCGTTCTACATCATTTGAGGAAGGAATATCTCACTAAGTGGTTGGCTGATCAACTGGGCGCGAAAGTACTTGCACGGAAATTAATCACCGTGAATTCAACTAGCGAATTAATAAAACTACTCGAAGAATACATATATGATTAAAATTAAAATATATCCTTTAATTCAGGGATTCTCAACGTAGTTAATTTTCTCATCTCAACGAGCATGAGTTCACTTACAGAATATCGAATCCCTATATGTTCACGTAATGCGCTTCAAAGCGCTCTCGTTGGTTTAGAATACTCGAGGTCACCTAGTTAAATATGTGTCAAGGTGATCGCCATAAGTAGTAGTAATCGAAGTAAACTACGGATCGAAGTGAGAAGAGCAAGAGTGAAACGACCAAGATTAATTGTGAAAACTTGGGGTGTTTTAATTGTTTTACCCGCTCCTTTCCGCGAGGAGGTTGCTTATAAGATTTTTAAAAAACACGAAAAATGGATTCTAAAGAAGCATGAGGAGTTACGTATTGCATATGAATATTCGAGGAAAGTGAAGTTAATGCATAGGAGCAGAAAAGAACTTAGAGAACTCGTTGAAAAATATGTGGAGGAAGCTGCTTTAAAGATCCTGGGTGAAAACCCCTGTAAAATAAATATAAGGAAAATGAGGACTAGATGGGCTAGTTGTAGTATAAGAAAAACCATTACAGTAAATGAGCTGGCAAAGCATCTACCAGAATACTTGATATCGTATCTAGCATACCATGAAGTATGCCACTTAGTTGAATTAAGGCATAATCAAGAATTCTGGTCTTGCGTTGAAAAACAATTCAAAAACTACAGGGAATTAGAGAAAGAGCTCCTAGTATATGAAGTTAAGCTCGGTTTACATGATTAGAGTGGAACTAATTCCGTAATTTAATTGAAATCAAGGTTCATACATATTCCCCAATTTCTCTTCATTGTTCATGTGCTTTGTTTCATTAGCCATTGAAACATGCACTGTGACGATATCAGCTTCTCGTAAAAGTTGATGTAGTTCTCTATACTCAGCGTTTAATTCCTTCTCTAAGTTTTCTTTACTCAACTTAGTGTAATATATGGTTCTCATACTAAACCTCTTTGCCCTTATCTCAGCAACTCTCAAACCAATTTACCCTGCTCCAATAACGCCGAGTACTTTTCCTTCAACTCTAAGCCAAGCATTATTAATGGATGCCACGCTGTTCTTGCTCTCCCACTCTCCCCATCTAACATAGTGTTATGCTCCAACAATTCTACGAGCAACTGCAAGTATAAGTGCTCATGCCAGCTCCGCAGTGGCCTACGTTAAAACACCAGTGTGGAAAATAAAAATACCTGGTTTCAGAATTTAAAGTCGTGTCTACTATGGAGTTTTCGCGTGCTTAAATTTCTCACTAGCTAGTTCTCCGGCTACACCCCAATTCTCCTTAGGTGTCTCAACTATGATTACTTCCACTGCTTCACGAGGAATATTTAGATCTTCAAAGACTTTTGTAACACCATTAACAATCTTTTTCTTGGCCTCAGGTGAAACACCACTCCACATATATATAGTGACTACGGGCATGTGTCCACCGAATAATAATCAATTGCAACAAGTATATTAAAGCATTCACAGCACTGTGTGTTAATGAATCATCATGACTTCAACACCTGTTAATTTCATGGATTAGAGTATAGTCGATTTCCAGTTGGTTAATTGTTTAACCTAACCGTTGATCTCTTTTATTTACAGTAACATACTAGGTCTATTATTGAACAATCTATTTTAATGATTTCACGTATACATACATGTAAAATAGGTGTGAGTTATGAAAAACATTATTCCAGTTAAAATGCCTGAGAAATCGGTTGTCCACGATTTCCTCAAGGAATTCATATTGACACACAACCTGAGAAACGGAGTAATTATAGGCATAGGTGGATTAGAGTACGCTGAAATAGGTTACTATAATCCTTCAACAAGAACTTACTCGATTAGAAAGCTTAACGCGGGCGAAACCACATTAGAAGTTACATCACTACTAGGTAATTACATTGTTAAACAAGATGGAAGCGTGAGCATTCACTTACACGCTACTCTAGCAACACAAGACAATGTCGTTGGAGGCCACTTAGTGAAAGGCGTTGTGCTACCGTTCCTAGAAGTGTTTCTAATAGAGTTAGATGAGGATCTATTAAGAGTATTTAATCATAGATAATTGAACTTTTAATACTCGTTATTTAAGAGAACTAGATGAGTGTAAGGAGAAATATTAATTAAACCAGGCTTATATGAGTATGCTTCAACAAGGGTATCAATGTATATATCTATAATTGTTCCAAGTTAGAACATAAAATTTTTAAACCCACTCCTATATTTCAATGATACTAGGTGATGTAGATGCACCAATATTAATCCATATATGTAAAGAACATGAACCTAAAAGAAAGTACTCTATACCTCTATCCTCAATAGTTAGGAACCATGTATACACTGAAACACCTAAACTATTGTGAGAAAATAGCAGGGTGTTCTAGCAATGGTCTACTTAAAGAATAGTGGAGGAGACCCATTCTACGTGGCTGATTTCAGAGTTCGCGTGTTTCAAAAGCTGAAGCTGCCAACTCTCAAAGAAAGATACATGGTGTTGAAGGAGAGTGGTTGGAATACCTTCAGAATACCGGTTGAAAAAGTATACATAGACTTGTTGACGGATAGCGGGGTTAACGCTATTAGTTTAGAGCAATTATCTGATATGCTGGGATTGGGGCTAGAGGATGCGTACGCGGGAAATAGAGCATTCTACAAGTTGATCAACGTGTTCAAAGAGTTCTTTCCGCATGAATACATTGTTCTAGCACACCAGGGTAGAGCCGCTGAAAACTTGGTTTTCAAGGCATTAATGAAGAACGGTAAAAAACCATATGTATTGACAAACGTGCACTTTACAACAACAAGAGCCATAGTTGAAAGAGTTTATGGAGGTAGAATAATAGAGTTACCAGTACCTGAGGCCTTCAACCCAGATAACCTATACGAGTTTAAAGGAAACATTGATGTAGCAAAACTCGAGGATGAAATACGGAGATTGAGGCCAGATAACATAGCAGCTGTTAGAATAGAGTATGCATCAAACCTTCTTGGCGGCCAACCCTTCAGCATGAAAAACTACTATGAAACAAAAGAAATATGCGATAAGTACGGGTTGCCTTTAATCGCAGATATAAGTATGGCTGATTGGCAAATAGCCTTAATGAAGAAACGCGACCCAATGGTGTCAGGGAAATCCGCTGCTGAAATCATTAACGAGCTCATGGAGTTAACAGATTTATCATACGCTAGTGCTAGGAAAGGATTCTATGTTCGCGGTGGATTTATTACTGTTAAAGATAACAAGGAATTATACGAAGAGATCAGGTCTTGGCAAGTGGTCTTTGAAGGACACACGAGCTACGGGGGCATGAGCCTCAAAGAGGTTGCGATGCTAATAGATGGCTTGAAAATGGCCTTCGACGATGATCTACCTTTTTATGAGCTAGAGCAGATTAAATACACTGTTGAAAAACTCGATGAGAGAGGAGTACCTGTTATTAAGCCGCCGGGGGGACTCGGAGTACACGTGGATGCTAGGAGATTTCTACCTCATGTACCGTTAATCCCTAATGGCGAAAAGGGAGGTTACCCAGCTGGAGCTCTAGCATGTGCATTGTACTTGGTGTCAGGTATTAGAGGAATGGAGAGAGGCCAGTTATCAATGGATAGAGACCCTGAGACATGGAAGGAAATACCCGTTGAATTAGACTTAGTTAGACTAGCTATGCCGAGAAAAACATATTTACAAAGCCACTTGGACTACCTATTGGATAGGTTAACATGGTTGTTCGAGAACAAGGACTTAGTGAAAGGCCTTAAATGGATCTATGAGCCACCAGTTCTAAGATTCTTCGAAGGAATACTATTGGATCAAGACAACTGGGGATCAAGGCTTATGGAAGCATACGAGAAACAGCTGGGAGAAATCTAATGGAGCAACAGGCTTCAAACGGTTTTAATCTAATAGAGTCTGCTCAAGGTTTTTTAAACACCTATAGCTCTAATCGCGATTCATACATTAATGTTGAACAGTAATTCACTATACTAATTAAAAAGTAAAGGCATGATTCATTATTGTATGTTGATGAAGAAAAGCATTAAAAAATAATCTAGGATTAACTCACTACTTTATAAATAGTTGAGTACGGTAGTAACATTGGTGGACCTACTTCGATTCCATGCACGTTCTTCGCATAAACAATCATTAGGTTTCCTTGTAATAATGGTATGAATGGTACCTCATCTGCTAGAATTCTTTGCACTTGCTCGTATAGTTTAGCTCTCTCGCTCTGATCCACTTTAACCATAGCCTGTCTGAGTAAATCATCCACAGTTGGATTAGCGTATTGAGAACCAGTCCACTTGTTCGCCGTGCTCATGAGGAATGGTGAAGTGAAGTCGTCGGGGTCGATGTAATCTGGGTACCATCCGAACAGACTCAGCATCATTCTAGCGTTCCTAGCATTATCAACATATGTTGCCCACTCAGCGCTTTTGATCTCAACTTTGATCATGCCCGTTGCTTCGAGTTGATTCTTAATTAGAGTTGCTACGTCAGCTTCCGTGTCACCGTAGTGTGTTGGAGTGTACCATAGTTCTATAACTAACTTATTGTTTTCACTGTAACCTGCTTGACTTAACAAGCTTCTAGCAAGCGTTAAGTTTGGTCCAGGCCCATATGCTTCTTTAAATGCCTCTATGTGACTCCACATTCCAGCAGGTATGAGACTATATAGTGGAGTCATAGTGTTGAAGAAGACTTTCTCAGCTAGCTCGGCTCTATTTATGGCTGCTGCAATGGCTTTTCTAACTAATACATTATTAACGGGCTCCATTTTCGTGTTTACAATTATATACCTTATGAAGGATCCTGGTATCGATTTAACTACGAAATTCGGGTTTTTACTGAGGTCTACGTAGTCTTGTGGTCTAAGAGTTCTCCACGCTACGTCGACTTCACCTGTTTCTAGAGCTAATCTCAGAGCTGTTGCGTCACGGTAAAACTTTACAGTTATTCTTTTGGTTAAAGGTTTCTCGCCATGGTAGTATGGATTAGCCTCTAAAACCATGTATTCGTCTCTCTTGAATTCTTTAATGCAGTATGCACCAGCTCCTCCCCATACAGCATCGCTGACTATTTGTTCTTGGGGATAACTGGGGTGAACTGGGAAATATGGTGGAGTAGCTGCTACAGCTAAGAAGTAGCTGGCTGGAGTCTTCAAAATGAATTTAACTGTGTAATCATCAACTGCTACAACATCTTCCACGAACTCCGTTACTAACCAGGCTGGGTCACCATTAATAGTCATCACTCTTTTTATGCTTCTAACAACGTCTTGTGCTTTAACCGGTTTCCCATCACAGAATGATACGTTCTTCTTTAAGTAAAAAGTCCACGTTGAACCATCACTGGAAACCTCCCATCTCTCCGCAATACCTGGAATTAGCTCATCTGTCCCAGGTTTGTATTTAACTAATCCCTCCATTACATTGGTTAATACCTCCCAAGTAAAGAAATCGTATGCATTCGATGGATCTAAATCCGTTACTTTATCCGTTACTCCAATAATTATAGTATCAGCGTAAACTGGTGTAATTACAGTTGGAGTAGTCGTTGTAGGCGTAGTTACTGGCGTTGTAGGAGTAGTCGGAGTCGCTGGAGCAGTTGGATAATTCATTAACACATAAAGTAATGCAGCTGCGATCACGACTACTAGTAGTACAGCTATTGCAATGACTGTTTTATTCATTACTCCCACCCACTTAACACTAAATAATATACATGAAAGGGTTATAAGCTTATTCTCATTAATTCTATTGTAAAAATAGGGGATGATTTTAAGGTGTGCTAAAAGTGGGACTACTTAGATACACTGCTATAAGAGCCTTAATGATTATTCCAACAGTGCTTATACTGTACACGTTAGTATTCATAGTTCTAAGAGTTCTTCCCGGCAACCCTGTTTTAGCGGCCCTAGGTACTAAGAATATACCTGAGGAGCAGTTACAAGCATTAATGAGAGAACTCGGCTTAGATAAACCACTCTATGTGCAGTACTTCGACTACCTAGTAAACTTCATTAAAGGAGACATGGGTAAATCAATGATCATTCGTGGGAGGCCCATAGCTAGCGACATTGTGGATAAATTACCTGCAACACTTGAATTATCCATATGGTCAATTATATTTAGTTTAATTATTGGAGTGGGGTTAGGATACCTGGGGGCTAGGGCGAGGAGTGATCGAGTTAAAGCCATTATAAGATTAACTGGTTCAATAGTATTCGTTATATTCATACCCGCTCTTGGACTAAGTCTTCAATTATTATTCTCGAAGTATCTAGGATTACTACCAACAGGTGGTAGATTATCAACAACAGGTTACTTTAAACCCATAACAGGCATTTATACTCTGGATGCGCTTCTACGATTAGATATCCCAGTGTTCATTGATGCTCTTAAACACATTGTTCTCCCAGCATTAACTTTAGGGTTAGTTATTTCTGGACCATACATGCGACTCACGTTAAATAACATGGAGGAGATAATGGAGTCCAAAATGATTGAAGCGTATCGAGCACGAGGCGTAAGAGATAGTAAGATACTGAGACACGCATTTAGACACGTACTTGTACCAGTTACAACTTACACTGGTTTACAATTCTCATTACTTATGGGTGGCGCCGTGTTAACTGAGACCACATTTAACTGGCCTGGTATTGGAACATACTTAGTGGATAAAGTAATGTACAGGGATTATACTGCTATACAAGCAGTAATAATCATATTCGCAATCATCGTGGGATTAACCAGTCTGATCGTCGATATCTTATATGCTCTAATCGATCCAAGAGTGAGGTATTAGTTATGATGAGAGCTCAAAGCATCTTCACAATACTTAAAAACAAGTATATTTCTACTGGGTTAATCATAGTACTAGTGTTCGTATTTATGGCTATTCTAGCTGACATTATATCCCTTTATTCACCCGTGGATCCAGCTGGCCCACCTCTCCAACCACCAAGCCGCGATTACTTCATGGGAACCGATAACCTTGGGCGAGACGTGTTCTCGAGGATAGTGTATGGTTCAAGAATAATGCTCATGATTGTTGCCATAGCGGTAGCTATGAGTGGAGCTATTGGTACCATGCTGGGTTTGATAAGCGGTTACCTGGGTGGATTACTGGATAGAGTTTTATCCTTCATAATGGATTCCATATACGCTTTCCCTTCACTGATACTGGCTATTTCACTATCAGTAGCGCTTGGAGCAAGCCCAATTAATGCCGCAATAGCTATAGCTGTAGTTTATGTTCCTACATATTTCAGAATGGTGAGAGGACAAGTTCTAAGCATTAAGAATGAGACCTATATCGAAATGGCTAAAGCTCTTGGATTGCCTTCAATTAGGATTGTTTTGAAACACATACTGCCACATGTTACAAGAACGCTGATGGTTGTTTTCAGCATGAATAGCGCTGATGCAATACTAACTGAGGCAGCCCTCAGCTTTATGGGTTTAACTGTTCAACCACCAACACCTGACTGGGGATTCGACTTATACAAGGGTAGAGGCTTTATTCTACTCGGGTACTGGTGGATAATGTTGTTTCCAGGCCTATCCATACCTCTACTCGCAGTAGGATTCGCTCTCATAAGTGAAGGAGTATCAACTCTAATTACTGCTCGTAAAAGGTGAATTACATGGAGGTTTTAACTGTAAACGACCTATGGGTCAAATACTACACTATCAGCGGCATCGTATCAGCTGTTTCAGGGGTTTCGTTCAAGCTTAGAAAAAGCGAAATGTTAGCAATAGTTGGAGAAAGCGGTAGTGGGAAATCAACGCTTGGATTAGCATTACTAAACATGGTTCCAAAACCAGGTAGAATTGAGCGAGGTGAAGTGATATTAGATGGAGTAAATATCCTTAAATCAAGTCCCCGCGAGATCATGAAAATACGTGGAAGCAGGATATCCATGGTGTTCCAAGACCCATTTACAACACTTGATCCTCTGAGGAAAATAGTCGATCAATTCGAGGAATTCCTAATCGAGCATGGAGTAGATAAAACAAGAGCCCGTAGTATCATAAAAGAGTACTTGGAGGCAGTTGGTTTACCTGAGAGAGTCATGTACTCCTACCCTCATCAACTAAGCGGAGGCCAGAAGCAAAGGGTTTCAATCGCAATGGCTATAGCCTTAAACCCCCAGGTAGTAGTAGCTGATGAGCCCACAACAGCACTAGATGTAATTGTTCAGAAACAGATAATGGACTTAGTGGATTCCATTAAAGAGAAGTATAAGTCATCCATAGTGCTGATAACCCATGACCTTGCTTTAGCCCTCGAGAGAGCGGACACAGTAATGGTCATGTATGGTGGCAATATAATGGAGTACGCTGGGAAAACAGAGCTGTATGGTAACATGAAGCACCCGTATACGAGAGGGCTATTTGAGGCTTTACCGAGAATACTTCAGAAAACTCTACCAAAATCCCTACCGGGGAATCCGCCTGATCTACGTTATCCACCGCCAGGGTGCGTTTTTCACCCGAGATGCGAGTTCGCGATGGAGAAATGCAAGTCCGAGAAACCTCCATTAATTGAAGTATCAAAGGATCACATTGTTGCATGTCACCTTTATGGGTGAAAACAATTGAGCACTATTGTTGAATTATTAGATGTAGTTATGGATTTCGAGACCAGTTCATTGGGTAGAAAGCAGAAAGTGAGAGCAGTAGACCGTGTTTCCCTTAGAATCAACAAAGGAGAAATATATGGGTTAGTTGGAGAAAGCGGTAGTGGGAAATCAACGCTTGGGCGAGTATCGCTTAGGTTATATAAACCAGTCAAGGGGAAAGTGATATTCGAGAATAAAGACATTACTTATTTACCTGAGAGAGTAATCAGGCCTTTAAGAAGAGAAATGCAATTAATACCTCAAGACCCCTACGGCGCCATTAACCCTGCTCAAACAATAGGTGAAGCACTCATTGAACCATTGCAAGTCCACTTCAACACGAGTAAGGAGGAGGCCTTTAACAGGGCGTGCAGAGCACTCGAGGAAGTTGGACTTATCCCACCCGAGGATTTCATGGATAGAAGACCTATGGAGCTAAGCGGTGGACAACTCCAAAGAGCTGTTATCGCCAGAGCAATGATTCTGAGACCAAAGTACATAGTAGCCGATGAGCCAACAAGTAATCTTGACGCTTCTATAAGGACATCGGTAATAAAGCTTCTACTGGACTTCCGGGAGAAGTATGATCAATCAATATTATTCATAACGCACGATATCGCTCTACTGAGCCTAATAGCTAATAGGATAGGTGTTATGTACTTAGCGCAATTAGTTGAAGAAGGATCAGTTGAACAAGTCATAAAGGAGCCTTTACACCCCTACACGAAGGCTTTACTCAGCGCAATACCACTTATAAGTAGTCAAATAGGTCTCGAGAAGGTGTATTTGAAAGGGGAAATCGGTGATCCTGCTAACCCGCCGCGCGGCTGCCGCTTACATCCAAGATGCCCACTTGTACTCGAAGAATGCAAGTCGAGGGAACCGCCGTTAATAGAAGTTGGAAATGGGAGATCTGTTAAATGCTGGTTATACTACAAGTAAAAGCTTTGATCCACGGTAAATAATGCCTGAAACTATAGTTCAGCTAACAAATTTCTTACAATAAGATCACGTGCTAAATCCTCTAGCATTCTCCTGGATTTCCCGCGAATAATGATCACGTCACCCACGTACTCAACTATGATTGACCCGTCTCGAGTATACTTATCTATTATTTTTCTCGATTCAACACTATTGACAGCGACAACTATGAAGTAACCGAAGGGATCCCTTCTAGAGAGTATTTGCTTAATAATTCTCTCAGTATCCGTTTCCTTCACTCATAAAGCACCTCATGGTCCCATTATTGGGTTCGCGACTTCTTCAATTTAATGCTCTTAGCAATGAGTAATCTAACTCGATAAATACTTTTATTCTGCGTTGATAAATGTTATCTGGGTGTGAGTAAAAGAGAGGTGATCGCCCGTTGTTGACGTTAATTGTTGGAGGATTCTTCGGGGATGAAGGTAAAGGTAAAATATCGGCTTATGTATCTCTAGCAAAGAGCTACGATTACGCTGTGAGAACGGGTGCTATTAACGCAGGGCACACTGTGGTTTTTCGTAGTAGGAAATTTAAGTTACGAGTAGTATCAGCTGGATTCGTTAATGAGAAAACGAAGTTGATTATTCCTCCTGGAGCATTAATTAGACTAGATGTATTCTTTAATGAAGTCAAAGAGCTTGGAGTTGAGAACAGGGTAATGGTTGATTACAACACTGGTATTATTGAGGCAATACACGTTGAACGTGAGAGAAGCGATTCGGTTTTAGCATCTATTGGTTCAACGTTCCAAGGGGTTGGGGCTGCAATGTCTGACAGAGTTCTCAGGAGACTTAGGTTAGCAAGAGATTTCAAAGAACTAGAAAAATATTTATGCGATGCCCCATTCATACTTAATAAAGCACTGGATCGAGGTGAAAAAGTTCTAGTTGAGGGGACTCAGGGAACATTTCTCTCCCTGTATCATGGAACATACCCCTATGTAACAAGTAGGGATACAACTGCCCCAGCTTTACTATCCGAGGCCGGCATAGGCCCTAAGAGAGTGAGCGAGGTGATAGTTGTCTTCAAGGCCTACGTTACTAGAGTAGGAGAGGGGCCACTAGATGGTGAACTAAACTATGAGGAAGCAGTTAAACGAGGATGGATTGAGAAGGGTACAGTTACCGGGAGACCGAGGCGAGTAGCACCATTCAACTTCGAGTTAGCCAGAAAATCAATTATGTTAAACTCAGCTACTCAAATAGCGTTAACTAAACTAGATGCTTTATTCCCGGAAGTTAAAGGAGTTAGATCATGGGATAAACTACCATCAGAGGCTAAGAAGTGGATTGAGGAAATAGAATCCGTATTAAAGATCCCTGTAACTCTCATTGGAACAGGAGAAGAAGTCGAGGAAATAGTAGATAGAACAAGAGAGTTGGGGATGGAGCTTTGAGAGAGTTCGATGTAATCATAGTTGGTGGAGGCCCAGCTGGATTATTTGCTGCTGTCGAACTAGTTAAATTAACTAGTGGAAAACTAAGAGTAGCCTTAATTGATAAGGGAGGCAAGGTAAATGAGAGACGCTGTCCTCTAACTCTAGGCGCGTTAAGACCAATATATAATAGAGACGTAGGAGGGTGTGGGGCCTGTAAAATATGCCACATACTCTACGGTATAGGTGGCGCGGGGACGTTTAGCAGTGGAATAGTGAACCTTAGACCAGATGTGGGAGGAGACCTGGATAAGCTACTTAGTAGCTGGGAGAAAGCTGAGGAGATAGTAAGGTATATTGATAAGTTAATAGTTGAGTTCGGTGCACCAAGCGAAACACTCATAGAACCAGATCCAAAGAGAGTGAAATCCATTGAGAGATTGGCAGCGAAAGCTGGAGCTAAATTCATACCTACTCCTCAAAGAGTCCTGGGAACAGAGAACGTGATCAAAGTAGTGGAAAACATAGTTAAATTCCTGGAGGAAAACCATGTTGAAATACACACTTTCACAACTGTTTACAACATAAACAGGGATCAAGGATTATTTAGAGTTGAAACAAGTAGGGGAGAATTCTACGCCCGTAGAATCCTATTATCTCCTGGTCGTGGGGGAGCACACTGGTTCAAGAACATATCTGATAAACTTGGAATAGAAGTTGAACCCGGGCCACTTGACATAGGTGTCCGCGTTGAAGTACCTTACTATGTGACTGAGCATATTACAAGCGTGAACTATGACCCTAAGATAATCTTGTACACGAAGTCGTACGATGACATGGTTAGAACATTTTGCACTAATCCTCAAGGATTTGTTCTAAAAGAGTACTATGATGATGGAACTGTTGGAGTTAACGGTGAAACCTACAGGGAAACCAAATCTAAGAACACGAATTTCGCATTACTCGTAACTCTCAAGTTAACTATGCCATACACAGATGTCCTAGAACTCGGTAAATCCATAGCAGTTATGGCCACTAAACTCGGAATCGGGAGACCAATAGTGCAGAGACTCGGAGACTTAGAGAAAGGAAGAAGGAGTACATGGGAGCGAATAATGAGGAGCGTTATAACACCCACACTTAGAGATGTTACACCAGGGGATATTAGCCTTGCTTTGCCTCATAGAGTAGTTGAAAACATCATTGAAGCATTGAATAGACTAGATGTTGTTTACCCAGGTGTTGCTTCACCACAGACACTTCTCTACGCCCCAGAGATAAAGTACTACAGTGTGAAAGCTAAAATAAACCATAATTTCGAGACAAACGTTCGTGGAATCCACGTAGCTGGCGATGGAGCAGGTTTATCTCGAGGCATCAACATCGCAGCTGCCACCGGTGTTTTAGCTGCGAGAGGTATCGCTGCAAATCTATAGGTGGTAGGAATGATTGGTAACGTATGTGTTTTCAACTGGAGGTATGGTTCACCGGAATTAAGGAGATTATTCACTGTTGAGAACATCGTGAAGAATTATATTAGAGTAGAAGTAGCTCTTTTAAAAGCACTTGGAGAAGCTGGGATTGCTCCAAGTCAATGCTTCTTAGAGGTCGAGAAGTGTGCTAATGAAATAGACCCCATGGAGATCTACCGGAGAGAGGCCGTGATAGGCCACGACATCGCCGCATTATCTTTCATACTGGGAGAAAAATGCGGTGAATGCGGTAAATACGTGCATTTAGGCGCAACGAGCTACGATATTGTGGATACTGCTTGGGCTCTAATATTGCGCGACGCACTAAACATCATCAGGAGAAAACTTAAGAACGTTATTGAGAAAACCGGGAAGCTCGCATTGGAACACGCTGATACATATGTAATTGGGAGAACACATGGTCAACACGCGTTACCAATCACGTTCGGTTTTAAGTTCGCTAACTACGTATACGAGTTCTCCAGAAGCTACGAGAGACTCGTTGAACTAGAGAAAAGACTTGTGAGACTAAAAATGAGTGGCTCAGTGGGCACAATGGCCTCGTGGGGTGATAAAGGATTCTTAATTGAAGAACATGTTGGAAGAGAACTTTGTCTTGAACCACACCAAATAACAACTCAAGTTGCGCCGAGAGATGGCTTCGCGGAATTAGCGGCGGCTCTCGCAATACTTGCATCACAACTCGATAGGTTAGCATTAGAGGTTAGAGAGCTTTCTAGAACAGAGATAAGTGAAGTATATGAAGCAGTGGAGAGAGTTGGAAGCAGCGTTATGCCGCATAAAAGAAACCCTGTAACAGCGGAGAGAATATCTGGGCTTGCTAAGGTGGCTCGTAGCCTAGTAGCCGCTGCTCTGGAGAACATAGTTTTAATGCACGAGAGAGATTTAACGAATAGTTCAAGTGAGAGAGTAGTTATACCTCATATACTCCTCACAGTTGACCAAATGCTCGAAGACACAATCAAGTTGCTCTCAGTTATTAGAATTGATGAGGAAAAAGCTAGATTTAACTTAGATCTCACGCGTGGAGCAGTGTACAGTGAACTAGTTGTTGCAAAACTCGTTGAGAAAGGCTGGGCTAGGCATGAAGCATATATGAAAGTAAAAAAGATAGTTGAGAACCTTCATGGAGAAGACTTAGTTGAAGCAATACTAAGAGACCCTGATTTATCCAGTTACTTCACTGAGGGCGAATTACGGAGCACATTAAACCCTGAGTACGCTACAAGGAACACTAAGAAACTAATTGAACGCGCATTGAACTATGCTCAAAGAACTGTTTCTGAAGCTTCTCCAAGTAAATGCAGTAATTGAAAATTAAAGCAAGGTATTTCAATACCGCGTTTAATAGTAAACGTGTAAATCTCCTACTAGATGAACTAGTTACAATAAACAGTCGTTGACACCTGCTTCTTAAATATGTTTAATCAGCGAATAAAACTAATGGTGATAAATTAAATGTCTATTGATGCGGAGTCATGCATTGATAGGGATAACTGTGATCTATGTTATCTCATACACGTAAAGTACCTTGAGGTCTTAAAAATAATAGATTTAATAGAGCAGAAAATAAACGAGCTTAGATCTGGGCAACCGAGTAAACTCTTATCAGAGGACATTGTTTCAGCCTCATTGCTGAGTTTACCCTTAATGACTGTGACGCGTGTAATGAGCAAAGCCTCGCCCTTAATTAACGCTATCTCAGCCATTATTCTTGCTAGTTTTATAATTACATTTGTAGCTATAGATTCGCGAGCTACAAATGATTTAAGTGAAGGTGAACTAGAGCTCTTAGAGGAAGCACTAAAATGGTTTGATAAACTACGTGAAGCATATGAGTTAATGTTAGATAACTGTAGAAATTATTAACTCTGTTAAGTTAACAGAAACTAAGCAGGGAGTTTTGAATAGTGTTTTTCGAGTTGAGTTATTGATAGCCCGTAATATTATACCGTTGAAAACAAGTTGTTCATTGCTTGCTCTAGAGATAACTATGTGATCACTAAATCCTCCCTTTAACCACGAGCCCTGGTATAGATACTCTTTCCTCGAGCTTCTTCGCAGACTTCGTTAATACTACAGCAACCAATATGTAGAAAACTGCGGTTATAGTGTATATTTGTATATGTAGCAGTGTTTTTGCACCTATTACTTTACTAACGTACACTGTTTCCGGCACTGTTACGAAGTACGCTATTGAACTATATTTCAGTAAATAAATTAATTCGTTGGTGAGAGCTGGTATAGCTATTCTAACACCCTGCGGAATAATCACGTTTGTAATCGTGCTCCATTTGCTTAAACCAATTGATAATGCCGCCTCCCATTGTTCACGTGGAACAGCTCCAAACGCCATTCTAAAGTACTCAGCTTGGTAAGCAGCTGAGTTTAATCCTATAGCTATAATGCTCGCTGTGAATGCATCTAGTTTAATACCTACTAATGGTAAAGCGTAATATATGAAGAATAATTGAACAATCATAGGGGTTCCACGAATCAACTCGATGTATGCTGCGAGTAATGCTTTAAGTGGTAGAGGCCCGTAAACTCTCCCCAGTGAAATCGGTAACCCTAATAGTACTCCGAGAGTGAAACCTATAGAGGTGATTTCGAGAGTTAACAACATAGCGTTAAATAAGCTTACTCCATACGTTGAAACCAGGTAAACTATCTCCTCAGCGAATCCCATGATTACTCAAGCCTGTAGAGTTCCCTTATACTAAATAGAAATCTCCTAGCTCTCTCAGTTTTCGGGTTTAAAATAACTTGCTCTGGGGAACCTTCTTCGATGATTTTTCCATCATCGAAGAAAACCACCCTATCAGCAGCTTTAAGAGCGAAGCCTATTTCATGCGTGACAACAATCATTGTTCTCCCCTCATTAGCTAGTTTCTCCATAACTTTGAGTACTTCACCTATGAGTTCAGGGTCTAGTGCAGATGTTGGTTCATCGAATAATAGTAGTTTTGGTTCCATTGCTATAGCTCTCGCTATCGCTACTCTCTGCTGTTGTCCACCACTTAATTGCGCTGGGTACTTGTTCCAAAGCTCTTCCGTTATCCCTACGGATAAAAGTGCTTCTTCAGCAATTCTTCTCGCTTTCTCTCTAGGATAATTCTTCACTTTTATCAACCCTAACATAACGTTCTCTATTGCTGTTAAATGCAAGAATAGATTAAAGTGTTGGAATACGAAACCTATTTTTTCTCTAACTCTTCTAACGTCAATTTTACCTGTAGTTATTTCCTCGTTGTCAAAAACTATTCTACCCTTATCTGGTTTAACAAGCAGGTTTATGCACCGCAGCAGTGTGGATTTACCTGAACCTGATGGACCAATAATAACCACTGATTCCCCTTCGTTTACGGCGAGATTTACTCCCTTCAACACGTGGTGTTTACCATAATACTTGTGTAAATCCTCGATAAATAGGAGTTTATCACTGCCCATAACCAAGCACCCTTAGCTTTAAGTATATATAGTTCACGACTTGAGACAAGGAGAAACATATCGCTAAGTAAAGTAAGGCAACTGCTAATAATGGAGTAAAGTACTCGAATCTAGCTTGAGCAATGTGAACTGCCTGAGTAAATGCTTCAACTACTCCTATAGCGTACGCTAAGCTAGAATCCTTCAATATAATAGTGTATTCGTTCACTAATCCAGGCAACGATAATCTCAATGCTTGTGGAAATATAACTGATGTATAAGCACTCCACTTGCTTAAACCTATTGAGAGTGCAGCCTCCATCTGTCTCGCTGCTACTGCTTGAATAGATGATCTCAGTATTTGAGACTGATAAGCACCACTTATAAGCCCTAACCCTATTATAGCTGAAACCACGTTGTTCAAGCTAATACCTATAGATGGTAAACCATAGAAGATAATGAATAATAGTAGAACAGGCGGTATACCTCTAAGTATTACTACCAGTAAGTTTACTGTCCAAGAAGCCAAACGTCCTCCAAGCACCTCTATAAACACGAAAATAAGGCCGAGGATTAATCCGAGAAAAAAAGCTAGTGTAGATACCAGTATCGAGTTACTTAGCCCGTATCGTACTATGATAATAAGTGCTGTTAATAATTGTTCAATGGAGTTCATTTGTTCAGCCCGTGTACTTTGAGATAATATTAATCCATTCCTGACTACTCAGTATTTCGCTGAGAGCTTTGTTTATTGCACTCAGTAACTCGGTGTTCCCTTTTCTAACTGCGAAACCATATCTCTCCCCAGTCTCTATGGTTGCAGAAGTCTCCACGTTATATGTTCTCTGTAGTGCTCGAGCAACTGGTTCATCAACTATTACTACATCTATTCTCCCATTCAATAGGTCTTGAGTAGCTAAAATATAACTAGTGTAACTTTTCACTTGGATATTCGCACTTGTTTCATTAATGTACTTTGTTACCAACTCCTCTGCAGTTGTACCTGTTTGGACGCCAACTACTTTCCCATTAAGATCTTCTAAACCCCTTGGTTTGAATTGACTGCCTTTAACAATCAATATGGCTTGATTCGCCTCCCAGTAGGGTATAGAGAAATCCACTACTTTGGAGCGATCCTCTGTGATAGTCATACCTGATGCAACAATGTCTATTTGACCAGCTTGTAGAGCAGGTATTAACCCATCGAAATCTATTGGTACGATTTCGACTTCGTAACCTATTTTCTGCGCAACTAATTTAACAAGATCTATGTCTATTCCAACGATTTCATTAGTTGTTTCATTTATGAATTCAAAAGGCGGGAAATCCGGGCTAGTGCCTACTCTTAGAACTCTCTTAACGGTTGTAGGCTGCACGTAGAGATAATAAACTAATAGGCCAACAACTACAACTAATATCACTAATAGAGCTATAATGATTGTTCTAGTTATTTTCAATAGTTTACACCGCTATAATTGTTAAATCTCGGTGTTTATAAGTTTTTAAACCATATAAAACAATAAATTACCCACGCTCCATACACGATCAAATTGAATTAGCTTAATTTTCCACATTACATTCGAAACCCGCATTTTGCAAACACAGGAACTTCGCCTAAAAGTATACCATGTTTCTCCATAGATCACCTATGTTTTAAGAAGTTCCGATTTAGATGCATCAAGGTACTCTACCTCCCTCAACACTTCGCACGTCGCCCGAGTCAACGCACAAATATTATTAATTGATTCACGCGCATAGTCTCTCGATGAGCCCAGATCAAAGAAATCCATTAAACCCCTCCTCCCGCCCGTGGCAATAGCTTTCACAAGTGTTGAACGATCTTCTTCGATAAGTATCATTGTTACAGTTAAGTAATTCCCAGCTCTAAAGAAGTATTTTTCCCCCACGGCAATTGCGATCCTAGGCCTTGTTTTTAATACTTCAAAATATACATTAGAGAACTCTCTACCTGGTTTAAACACGTCTATAACTCTTTCAAATGAAGCGTTCACCCTCACCAATAATCCGTGAGCTAAAACCACGCCAAACACCTAGATAAAAATTGCATAAAATATTGATAAAGAATCTCTTAATAAAACTTAGCTTGGTTTAATCCAACATACTAGGTTCGAATACATCGTAGATCAATCTAGTGATAATTCGCAATGATCATGTTCACAATTGACAATTTAACGAGTAAAAGTCCAGGTTTGAATGCATGAAATTAACATGACTTAACATCATATATCTGATTGGATTTACTGCTTTTAGGCTAAGAGGAGTTTACGTTATTCAATACAATTATTTAAAGACAGCCAGTGTTTCATCGAAAACCAAGCTCAATAATATATAATTCGTTGTTTCTTCACCGTAGATCTATTAAATCAATATCATTAAATTAGAGAAATGATCATGTGGTAAACTTATATATTTCTCGGTAACATTAAATAAACGGTTGGAATAAATGAGTCGGTGCCGCGATTTTATTTTACTAATTTTGGTAGCTTTATTGTTACTGACTCCTTATATTGTTACACCCGTAGAGACTCAGGGAACATTTATTAAGATATATATTAGAGGAAGCGGGGCAATCGAAACTGATCCACCCGGGATAGATGTTAATATACGTAGAGTAGGTGACTTATATTATTTAACCGGAGATATCTTAGGAAAAATCATCATTGAAAAAGACAATATAGTATTAGATGGAAGAGGGTACCGGATATACGGGTATCACTATGGTTCCATGGAGACAGCTATTCAACTAAGTAACAGGTTCAATGTTACAATCGAGAACTTTAAAATAGAGGCTTTTGAAGAAGCAATTAGTATTAGTAATTCCAGCAATGTAAAAATAAAAAGTAATTTAATGATTAGAATAGATCAAGGCGTCTCAATATACAATTCAGTAAATATATCATTTATGGACAACATAATCTCAGACAGTGTTTTCTGGGGCATCATGATATCAAACTCCACGTTCGTTGATGTTTCCTTCAATTTATTTATGGAAACTTACCAAGCAATCAAGGTCTATAGCTCAAGAAACCTCCTAATCACCTATAACTCCATTTACTGCAGTAACTGCTTTAGTGGACTCTACCTTTATGCAATTAGATATTCCACAATAGCACATAATGTGGTTAAGGGAAGATTTGGCATATTCCTATTATTATCCGATAACAACGCGATCTATAATAATTTGTTCGACAACCAGGAGTCAAACTACTACGTGAACGCGGGAATAAACAACTGGAATACACAACCGGTTCAAGGAGTTAACATATTGGGAGGAAACTTCATTGGAGGAAACGCTTATTTACTCTCAGGCAATAATGGTTACTCTCAAACCTGTAGTGACGAAAACAAGGATGGTTTCTGCGATCAACCACTAGTTCTCAATAATTGGAACATAGATTATTACCCATTAAAATACTCCTCTTTTATGAATCCAAGTAATTCTACCTTCTACATTTACACCACTACCGTAATTAAGACCATTACGACAACTTACACTACGACGCAAACTGTTACGAACCCAGTCACGTTGACGACAACTGTAGTAACCAGTGCTCCACCTGAAACAATCACAACAACTAGAATCGAGACCATTACGCACTCTACTGTTGTAACCACAACTGTTCCCACCACACTGGTAACAACTCAGATTAACCCGGTTACAAAGACTTCGATCCAAGTACTAACCGAGGTTTCTACAACAACACATATATATACCACTACACCCATAGAGCAAATAGTTTCCTCAATAGTCTCTACTTTAATAGCGTTAATTTTAGCAGTTGCTGCAATCGCAATATTATCAGTACTAACTCCTGAGAAGAAGCGTTGAAAATATATATTGCGAAAATGCTTCGTAGTTCACGTGTTCAATCTCCTACTCCTCTAGCTTTCAAAGCTTCCTCAGCTTCCATTACCCTCGTGACTAGTAGAACCATGAATGCTCTAAGTAAATACTTGTAGTTAGAATACCTGTAGAATGAATTTAACCCTCTCGCTCTCAATGCGTTCACAGTATCTGCCAATATTCTCGCGGAGTATCCTACGAATAAATATGTTAAAGAAACAACGTTGAAACCCAGTAGTTTCCTAATGTGTCCAGGAGGTGTAGTAACATAGAATAATACAAGTGACGTAAACGTCGTGTAAGCGTAGATTAAATTTATAACTATGTTTACTTTGAATGTTGAGAGAACCATGTTTAATAGAATTATAATGGATGATAGTGTAAACCATGATAAAGATGTGAGTACGATTAATTTTCTCGCACCTACGTACAGTAGTAGTGCTAAGTTTAATGCCATCAAAGCGAGGATCAAGTAAAGGTTCATTGCTCTAGATAACATTGTTAAAACTAATAATGCGATCTTAAAGTATATCGCTTTATAATCGTGGAGTATTGTTGTCTTCGCCTGTAATTCTACGGTCTCCTTTATCAATTCAACCACACATCAGTATCCTTGTTGGTATGCCGTGTTCTTTTAATGAACTATTGTTGAGATCTCTTAGTGAACCCCTGAAAACTATTTCCCCGCTAGATAACACTAATACTTGGCTGCCTTCAAGCATATGTAAGTAAGCTAGGTTAGCTGATGCAATGATTATTGTTTTATTCTCGGTTAAACCATAATTAATTATTTTAATTAATGATTCAACGCCTTCAGCATCAAGGTAGTCGAATGGTTCATCAAGAAGCCACACAGGTTGATCTATAGCTAGTATACTGGCTATTGAAACCCTCTTGGCTTCACCGCCACTTAAGTTAAATGGGTTTTTGTTCATAAGAGACCTAGGTACAAGTAACTCTACTATTTCCTGCTTTAAAGGCACACCTGAGACTCGTGAAGTGAACTCCAATTCGTCTCTAACTGTTGTCTCAACGAAGCCTGCGTAGGGATTTTGCCACGTGTAACCGACGAGTTTAACTGCTTCTTTCCTCGGCAATCTATGGATATCTCTACCTGAGATTAGTACTCTGCCTTTTAATGGTTTTAGTAAGCCAGCAATGGTTTTCAGTAGTGTCGACTTACCGGAGCCATTTCTACCTAGAACAATGTGTAATCCAGGTTTAAACTCGAGGTTAATGTTTCTGATTACGGTTTGACCATTGTATGCTATGGTGACATCTTCAACTAGTATCAACTTACCTTCAACCCCTTCATTAAGAACACGACTAGTGCGACTCCTAATATACTAATGCTGAAAACGCTTCCTAATAGAACACCTGTGAAAGCTATGAGTATATCTAATCCACCGAACAAGTGGAGAACGAAATAGCCGATTATCGCTGATACTATTAATGATTCAACGATAGCGGTTGCCACCAAGGAAACCATGCTTTTACTTCTTCTACCAATAAGCAAAGCCACTAAACCAGCAGCGAAATTAGCTAGTGAACCAAATAACACGTCAACTATTCCGAACGGTGAGTAAACGTTCGCAATAGCGCAACCCACTGTGAGACCAATAACACCAGGAAACCCGAAGAAGTCGAGGAAGGGTAGCAATAGAAGAGAGTCAGCAACTCTGAACTGAAAAACATAAAAGCTTATTGGAGCTAGAAACGTGACTAGAGCCGCGTAGAGACCAGCGATTACAGCGGCTTTAACAGTGCTAAGCATTTTCATCTCTAATCACCAATTATTACACTAATATACTTTGCAATAGGATAAAATATCTGGATAACATTATCTTAAAAATCTTCCCGTGAAATCCCTCAACGCAATAATACGATTCAAAGCAAGAATCCGCAATTTAAAGAACACTATGGTTTAAACTATTCTTTCTTCAACCTAAACAGCGCTGAGATTCAACTAAGTAGATTAAGGTATTCTGAACGTATACTCAGCTTGATACGTTGCACCATCATAGATCAGTACTGCTTTAACGTGTATACTGTAACCGCTTAAATCATCTAGCGGAATAAACCTCCAAGTCCAAGTCACACCCGGTTTTTCTTCATAGGAAGGCAAGTCACTGCATTCCCATGTAACCGTGTTTCCATCCCTGTAGAATCTAATTGATGGAGTAAATCCGAGTTCCGCGATCCAAGCCACATCCGGTACTCTGTTAAACGGTGCAATGAACTCGACTTGTATGCTTTTAACAGCTGCATCACCCCATAGTGAGACCCATAACTCCCCCTCGAACCCAGGCTTACTCACTCTTACCCCTATTGTTTTTACAATTTGATCGTTAACGTATACATCTGCCATATACCAAGTATAAGAACTAGTTTCAAATGGATCTTTTGGCTTCACGATGACAACGCCGGGTTCCTTCTTCGAAGATCTGTAAATAGTAGCCAATAGTGAAACCGAAGTAGCGATGAGTACTGAAAGAATTAAAAAAGCAACCAGTGATCTATTCATAACTCTTCCCGTATTCCTACATATAGATAAGTATACTAAAAATATAAATTTTATTAAATTTATTGACTTTTAAGGGAAGCGATTATTATTTTGTTACCGTAGACCTCATCATGAATGTTAGTCGTATGGTTGTCAAAGAATTTCTCATACGCTGTCTAAAGCTGTCATAGAGTTATTAGGAAGAATTCTTACTACATACAGAAACATTTATCTATTCGAGAATAATGAAGCTTTCACCGTATCAACTACTCTTACTAAAAACAATTAGAGACAGTAGAAGCGATCTACGTATCCAAGGAGTAAAGGTACCATTTATGAAATGTTTAATCATCTAACAACCGAGTCCTAAAGGGGGGTTGAGATATAAAATTATATTAGGCAAATAGTGCCAAAGGAGAATTCTCTTGGTGATGAATGCGGCCCTCGAAGAACTTTTATTTATCTATGGCACGGAGTGCATGCCTCCTAAACAATTCAAACTGAAGTATTTTTAACTAGATTTGGTTAAATTAGCTTGGGGTGCTCTGTGAGGATCTTACATGAGTTTGTACCTACGAGAAAATTCCTGAAAATGGCTGAGGAGACAAAGGATCTAGTAGACGGTTGGAATATAACTGATAGCGCAGCAGGTGTTCCTGCACCGAGCGGTGTAGCTGTAGGCTGTGTTTTAAAAACAAAATATCCTGATAAAGTAGTGATACCAATATTTATTCTAAATTATAAAGGCCCAGTAGAAGCGGGTGCACTAGCACTAGCAGCTGAAGCCGTGGGTCTTGATGGAGTAGTTTTAACGATGGGTGACGAACCCATATATGGAGAGCCCCTGGGTTCAAAGTATTGGGGTAAAACTGAGAATGCGAGAGATTTCTTAAGAGAAAAGATTAAAATAAAGACGCTGAAACTTGGATGTCTCTTATCACCGAGACCTTCTAAAGAAAGGTATGGTGAAAAAGCAAAAGCAGGTTTTACTGCTCAAGATATGATTGATAGAGTAAAGACTGGCTGGGACTTTGCATTATTCGCAAGACTTACACCAGAGTCCTTATCAACACTAGAAGAAGTATCCATGGAAATGAAGAAGCTTGCTAAACCAATATACGCATATTTCTTAATTCAAACTACACGTAACATAGAAATATTGAAGAAAATTGGTTGGCAGCCAACAACAACAATTGATAAAGCCGCTGAGTTCGCTGAGAAACTAGAAGGACTTGTTGACGGGATCATAGCAACATGTGCGGGAGATTATCAAGGCGATTTAGAGCTTCTAAAAGCACTCCTGAAACTCAGGAAGAAATAGAATTAAAGCCAAAATCAAAACACGATAACTCTACTTATAAAGTGATAGAAATACAGATTCATTCAATAAACAATACATTTTGCTTACATAATACCTCCTTACTTTAAACCCCGCAATATGCTTAGCAGTGTTTCCATGCTGCTTAATTAATGCGTCAACGATGAACCTTAAAAGAAGACTGTATTAACTCCTAGCATAGTAACTTGTGACTCGAAGAAGACTAAGAGTTGATGTTATTGTCTTGAATTAGATGCATCCATTGACAACGCGGTGACTTTGAACAATACCTAGTTTACTGCAACATTTAACTAAACGTAGTCACAACTAAGACCAGTTATGGGTTTACTTTTACTCAAAATCAGCCGATTACATAGTAAAGCAATCCATCATAGGATTCTAATAAACCAAATTATCGGAAATAATCCGCCATTAGCAGGCACCCTTAATTATTAACCATGATGAAAAGCCTCCAATGCTTTGAAAGAATGAGCGGAATCGCGATCCCACCGTTGATGAATAATTGTACAGTAAACAAGCTTATCATTAAATGCTAATAATATGGGATTTTAATTCAAAAACATAGTACACTCATAGGAATGATTACTGGTATTCGCATTTAACAAAATGATCTCTTCAGGTTTGAAAAAATTAATTTATTCACTTATTGATCAACTTACTTATTTATCACTGTAAGCTTTATTAACCCCTTTTCCAATTTTAGTAATTAAGGTGAAAAATTTGAATATTAAACCTATAAGTATAATAGCTACAATACTTTTGTTAGTGTTTACGATGACCATGATTTCACCATCGATAACTAATGTTAAGGCAAGTAATTCATACATTACTCCATTAATAGCTGGGCAATATATGACGATTGGCTACGTGGAAACGTGGCATGAAAATATCAGTGGAGCATTGATTCTCCACGTTAAATACGTGATAAATGATACCGCGTGGTATCTAACAGAAGTTCACTTAGCAGTAAATACAAGCCTGAGCGGTATACCAAGAACAAAGACTGGTAACCCGATACCAGGCCTATTCCCATACTCTGCTACTGGATTATGGACCAAAGAATACGAGTTCACAATAAACCTCACAGATGTCTTTGGACTCACTTGTCCAGCAAGTAATCAAACAACTATATACATAGCAGCACACGCAGATGTCGCTAAAGTCGACGAGTATGGGTACACTGTACAAACAGAGACAGCATGGGGAAACGGAACAAGGTTCACTACTAGAGGAAACTGGGGAATGTACTTCACATACAATATTATATGCGAGCAATATGTACCAGAGCAAGTATGCTATCTCAGTGGTAACGCCAGAACAGCATGGGCAAATGGATATGAATTCCCTGGAAGGAACTGGGCAACATATGTTGTATACAATGGTGGAAACCAATCGACAACCTTGCTACGCGGCCAAAACGAATACGTCGGAGATGTATACATTTGGAGAGACGGAGACTCTCTAGTAGTGAGAATAGTAATGAAGCCAGGATACGCCCTCACCAAACTACACATACATGTTGCAACAAACCTGAGCGGTATACCACAAGCCAATGGTAACCCAATACCAGGCAACTTCGAATATAAAGTGGATTTCACGGGTATAACAACGTTTTACGATGCATATATATCTTTAGACTCCAGTGAGCAGGCTGCTAGCCAACTATACGTGGCAATCCATGCAGAAGTAGACACATATACGTGTAGTTAATGTGAAAAATACACGCATAATGAAAGTTCATTTTTAAACTCTTTTTTATACATGTTTTCTCGAATGCTATTTTCCAAGGGATCTAATTCTTATCATTGTGCTTGTTAGTGCCTCCGCTTATTTAAAAGTCGTTTATTATGGTATCCTCGTTACAGGGGTGTGAGTGAGAATTCTAGCCTTCATTGTCTTGGTATTAGCGTTACTGCTATGTACTATGAGCTCGGTGATAGAAACTCAGAGTGTGATAGTATCACATACAAGAGTAATAGTGGGGGTTAAACAAGGATTTGATATCCGCGTAGTAGTGCAGTATCTGGGTTCATATGGTAGAGTGCTGAGTGTTATACCCGAGTTAAACGCCATTGTTGTCTCAGTACCCGCTAGTCTCGTAGGACACCTTAGGAGTCAACCGTTCGCGAAGTATGTTGAGGAAGACGTAATAGTTACTGCACTAGCGAAACCCAGTACTGGAAAAGTTTACTTCACGAATTACACTCAGAACACTGCAACTGTTGCGAGTTCCACCACCACGGTATCCTACACTGTAAAAAACAATAATGCGAAGCAACAAGTTTCGGTGATCGTTGAGTTGATTAGTGAGACCGGGGAACTAGTTGCATCGAATCAGCATGTGATTCCAGCTAGAGGCAGTGCTACGGGTTCACTAACGTTTACGGCTCCTGATACACCTGGATTATATGCATGGAGTTTAGTCTTATTGAATGCACTCGATCAGTCAATGGTTTATGATAGCGAAATCGTCTACCTAAATGTAACTGCACAAGTAGAAAACCCGTCGCCTACACCTACTCCTCCATCCTCAGAAGTTCCAGTCTACAACGACACAGTTACCTGGAACATAAAGTATGTAAGGGCCCCGGATATATGGCACAATTACAATAGAACCTATGGTTACGCTGCCCTAGGCTACCACAAATCGATCCAGGTCGCTGTATTAGACACTGGTATAGATTACGGCCACCAAGAGCTGAACGGGAATGTAGTATGGTGCGCTAAGTTCCTTAACTCTGGCTCCACTGTTTACGAGGGCTATGATCTCTCCCAGTGCATGGATGTATATGGTCATGGAACTCATGTAGCTGGAATAATCGCTGCGAGAATCAACAATATGAGCATTGCTGGCGTCGCGCCCTACGTAGTCATCTACGCTGTTAAAGTGCTAAGCGATTCTGGTTCAGGCTACTCCTCTGATATAGCAAGAGGGATAGTTGAAGCCGTTAAGGGGCCGGATGATATACTAGGCACCGAGGACGATGCTGACATTATATCGATGTCCTTGGGTGGGCCGAGTAGTAGTATACTGTACGATGCTGTGAAGTACGCTTACAATAATGGGGTGGTTCTAGTGGCAGCTGCTGGAAATGAAGGCGCTTCAACACCGAGTTATCCAGCAGGCTATCCAGAGGTAATAGCGGTTGGAGCAATAGACTCTAACTATAATGTTCCAACCTGGAGCAATAGAAACCCTGATCTAGTGGCTCCAGGTGTAACAATATATTCAACGCTTCCCGGCAATACTTATGGGTATAAGAGTGGTACATCAATGGCTTGCCCCCACGTATCAGGGGTAGTTGCAATACTGCAGGCAATGAGGCTACAGGCTGGTCTAGGAAAACTCACACCAGACCAAGTAAGACAAATACTGATATCCACAGCTATAGACCTAGGAGTAAAAGGATACGATGAACAATATGGATACGGAT
This sequence comes from Desulfurococcaceae archaeon, assembly GCA_023269825.1. Classification (GTDB taxonomy): domain Archaea; phylum Thermoproteota; class Thermoprotei_A; order Sulfolobales; family Desulfurococcaceae; genus UBA285. The sequence continues at coordinate 218,457 of JAGDWI010000001.1, read as the reverse complement.
TAGTAGATGCTTATTCAGCTTTAAACCTGGCGTTAAACTCGTAGATCAATAGTTAAAAACCAAGCAATTTTTTCACCATACAGACTCATTTTTGAACACTATCCCCATATTATTCTATTTCTGATAAACTCATAGTCAACAACTCGGTAACAAAAAATATACATGAGTACCGAGAACCACGCTGAGAAATCTATGGACTGCCCCAAAACACACTTAGATTTATTTAATGCTTTTTCAGCATATCTCCATTAACATCTCCTCACGTGAAACACTGGCTCCACATCACCTTAAGTGCCATCTCATACTTCAATTCCAGCCCCAGTTTCCTCGAAACTCTCAATGATATATGAATTATTCTTCTAAACCAATCTGGAAACTTCTACATCTTCCTCATCAACACAAAACATTCATCGCTCATCCTAGAAGCCAGAAAAGTTTATAAATGCAGAATAATTTATCCTATATCCTATATGGTGATTATACATGAGTGGATCTAGGTATCAACTACTACCACACTGTGCCACCCACGCTAAAGACTTAGTTATTGTAGCAACATGCGACGGTGCATCCACGGTTGGGCAAATCGGTAACGAAGTTGCAAGAAGATTGACTAAGAAGTACCCGGATAGTGTTAGAATGTGTTGTTTATCAGCTGTTAGTGCTGGAAGCGAAACACATATAAAAGTCTTCCGAGAAGCTAAAGCGGTCATCGTTATTAATGGCTGCCAATTAATGTGTGCTTCTAATATATTAAGGCAGAGGGGTTTAAAGATCACTTATGAAATAGTAGTGGCGAAGGAGGGAGTCAATAAGCTACCATCACTAGACTACACAGACGAGGAAGTAGAGAAAATAGCGGAAAAAATAGTCAATGAATTCCTCCAAAAGAACATTAATAATCAACACAATCAAGCTAATATCTAAGTCACTCCGCGGAGGATACATCACTCGTGAGTACACCCATGAGTTCACACCCCTCCCGTGGAGGCGTGAACCACAGACCCTAATAAGCTGGAGTTTAAACAGTCATGTAAAAGGATAGCGGGCCCGCCGGGACTTGAACCCGGGTCCTCCGGCTCCGGAGGCCGGCGCCCTATCCATGCTAGGCGACGGGCCCCATGTTTTAGTTCACTTGTTTCATTTTTATGTTAACTGGTGTTTATTATTTACTGTCCTCGTCTTACCTGGATTCCGTTTATAGGTAACTATGAGTCTCCATGATTAATTTCAATTGTGCGAATAAATTATTCTCATGGAATTTGGTCCCCTATTTGATTAGTTTAGATGCTTGTTACGGTGAATATGGCGTAATTGTGTTTCGGGCTTTTATTCAGAGTACATGATCCTTGCTCTTTGTTAGCTGTGCTTTAATAATGCTTATATATTATTAACAAGTTTTCGAGTTCACTCTGTTAGTTCAATTCTGTGGAAGCTGCGTTATGATTATTAATTGGTTTTTAATTTAATTATTATGATTGTGTTTGCTTATGGTTCATTGTTTTTAGTTCAATTGGTTGCCTAGATTTCGTTGATCAAAACGTGTTTAAGTGTGGTGGGTATTCATGAGCACCAATGTTGTAGATAGGTTGAGGGGTGCATATAGGGGTTTCATGTACTCTGCATTGTTCTCAGCGCTAGGTTTGATTCTAGAGGTAGTAGTTTTCCTCCTATGGGGAAGTATAATATTGTTCACTGATATAATTCACTGGACTGTTGACACTGTTCTAGAAATATTTGGGTTTGTCGCCATTTACTACGCTATCAGAGTGGGGCGCAGATTCCCCTGGGGTGTCCTAGTATTAGAGGGAGCAGTAATGCTTTTATCTATAACCATGGCGATTGGAATATACATGGTTTCATTTGCTAGTTACATGGTGACAGAATACACAGCTGGGTCTGTGACGACGAATAATATACTATCAGCATCTGGAACAATTCTAGGAGGATTATTCACACTACTAGCTTTCATTGTCCAGAAGAAAAACTACGAAAAGTTCGAGTTGGAGGTATTGAAAATTGATTACACTCATGCACTAATAGATCTCATAGCGGCAATTGTCTCCACAGCGGGTATTATAGCAGTGTACTTTACTAGAAGCAGCAACATAGAAATATTGTTCGTGTTTATATCAATGACATTCATCATACATAGCTTAATAGAAATAATGCGTGATGTAGTGAAAACAATAACGGGGACCAACATAGATCATGAGTTGAGTATAAAATTATACAAGAAACTGATTGGAGAATACTCTAACATAGTGGTAGATGACGTAGTAGCACGGAAAATAGGTTCATTCTACACCGTGGAAGCAAAAATAGGTGTTGAACCAAACACAAAGATATCAACCGTCCACAGATTAAGAAAGAAGATAATTAAAAGCATAATAGAGGAATCCGGGTTAATATACCACGTGGAGGTAAGAATATACCCTATACCAGCAAGGAAAAGAAAATAAAGTCCTAATTTATCGAGGTTAAAACACGATTCAACTATACTGAATTAGAACTACGACAAAACATCCAAGTGTGCGGCTTTTGTTCTAATTGAAACATATAGTTTTCATTATTGAGCGCATATTACTAATTTCATCGTTCAATTAGAATCTACCCCTTTATTGATTTAATACAAGGAAACTCTCTATGTTTAACTTGGTATAAATGTATCAGTAGTTAAATCTAGGATTGTAGTGGAATCATGGCTCACACAGGCACTATTAGAATTTCAACGGGGATACGTGAACTAGATGAGGCGCTCGAGGGAGGTATACCGAAGGGTAGCTGGGTAGCTATTACTGGTGAACCAGGTACAGGTAAATCAATAATGTGCATGCATTTCGCATGGGCGGGTTTACTCGCAGGCGACCCAGTAGTATATGTAACTACGGAAGCCGAGTTCAGAGACATAGTAAGGCAGGCTAAAATGTTTGCAATGGATTTCGAATCTTACAGAATACTGGACTTATCGAGTAAGCAGGAATACAGCCAATCACCCGACATTGTTGTAATAGATATTTTTGGTTTACTTAAAATAGCGAGGCAAATGAGTGAGCAGAATCCATTAGAACCCGAAAACATTAGGAGGAAACGATACGCTGCACTGGATATTCAAACTCTTATAGCAGCGATACATGAAGCGTACAGAGTTCTCGGAGTACTGCGTGATGATAAAGCGAAATCTCCATATAAACACGTTAGATTAATAATAGATTCCCTGAGTGCATTCTGGGCTGATAAACCAGCAATGGCGAGAAAGTACAGTTATGACTTGAAAATAGCGACACATAGGGAAAACGTGACAGCATACCTTGTCTCGCAGTACGCGATGACAACCAGGTCAACGTTTGGTTTCGGCCTTGAACACATCGCTGATGGGGTATTCCATTTATGGATGGAGGATGTTGAATCAACACATGAAGTTAAAAGATACATGATAATTAAGAAAATGAGAATGACTAATCACAGAAGAAAAGCATTCAAACTAGACATAGTTGAAGGCAGAGGATTAATATTAACTACTGAGTAATCATTCAATTTCACAAAAAGACCTCATGTTCATCGGGGAAGGTTTAACGCTGGGACTCGGTAAAATCTCTCTCCTATGTATTCTTTGAAGCGCTTTATTCAAGGGTTCAGCATCTAAAGCTATAGTCACCATTATCGAGGTAAGTGCAGACCACATCCTCCATTTTTCAACCCAGAATTCCTCAGCGAATTTTTCATCTATTCCGTAAACTACGCTGATTATTTTCTTCAGCCACCTATCAATTGGAGGTAGATCGTATTTCCTCATAGATAAAGCTATGGCGAGTCTCGCAGTGTATGGGCCTATGCCCTTTAACTCGCGGAGAACACTCTCTGCATAAACAGGTGTTCCCTCATTGATTGCTTCTTCATCAACATCTCCATTAACAAAGGCTTTAGCAACGTTAACCACTGTTTTCGCGCGGTATCCTAGGCCGGAGTTGAACAATGGATCTGGATCATCGAGCACTTCTCGTGGCTCAGGAGGCCTTAAAACCTTCAATTCACCTACTTGAATAATTCTCTCATAGTTTTTAACAATATTGTGTAGCATTCTCCAACCTTGCTTGAAACTAACGTTTTGTTGACATATACCGGTTACTATGGCCCACCATAAACTAGTTGATCTAAGTCTCCAACCTCTATATGTTCTTAAAAATTCGCCGAGAAGAGGATCACGTGAAGCTAGCTTTATTAATCCACCAATGTCTTCGTTTAATCCAATAGTGAAATGAAACTTTTTCACAAGGTCTTCGCAGCAACAACTCTCAGAGTATAATTCATATTTACCGTTAAAGTATAATACTACCACAGAGTAATCCAAGCCGGGTATAAATATGATTGACTTATAGTCATCAACCCAGAAACATAAATTATAAACTGAACCAATTAACCTGTAGTCGAGTAGTTTTCCGGGTAAATCACCATCGAAACAGAGTTTCAGTTTCTTTCCATCATGCAACTCTATGAACACCAGCATTAACTACTATGAAGATTAATAATCAAGCATAGTTGATAAATAACTCTGCTACAGCTTCTAACGGGGTGTCTCAATCAACTGTAAACAGCAGGAGAGGTGTATAAAAAACAGTTATTAATTCACCTAGAACATATTCACTTAGACATGAATAAACGTGTACTAGTAACCTTGAACTTATGATCCACACAGTAATAAGCATTAAGCTGATTTTAACAATGAACTTAGCGAAGCAAATAAGGCGCGACATTGAATCGCCGTACTATACTGCATGTTTCAATGTTTTAAAGGAGTAAGTGCACGTAACACCCATGATCATGAAAGTGGAAAAGTAAACGAGCTACATATTTGTTTACGTGGAAAGGATGATCAGGGGTTATGTAACCGCGTTGTCTTTATAACCCATCTCAACGTCTATATATCGTGGTGTAATCATGGAGTACACTAACTTGGGATGGACTGATTTAAAAATATCTAGAGTGGGGCTTGGAACATGGCAATTCAGTGAAACATGGGGATTAGTGAACTACGATGCAGCGAGGAACGTGATAGCTAAAGCCATAGAGGTTGGTATAAATTTCTTTGATACAGCTATGGTTTATGGGAAGGGGTTAAGCGAGGAGTTCCTCGGAAAAGCACTAAAGGAGTTAAATGTTCCGAGAGATGATGTGGTAATCGCAACCAAGATACCTGGTGAATTCCTCAACCCTGATGACGTGTTTAGAGCTGTAGATAAATCATTAAAGAGATTGGGGGTAAGTTCCATCGATTTGCTTCAACTACACTGGCCTCCTTGCTGGCATAATTACCCAACTGCTTCATATGCACGTGCTCTAGAGAGACTGGTGGCCATTGGTAAAATAGGCTTCATCGGTGTAAGCAATTACCCCGTTGCTCTAATTGAAGAACTAAGATCATACTTCTCATTCACGGATATTGTGAGCATGCAGTATAGATTCAACCTACTTGAGAGATGGGCCGAGGTGGAATTAATACCTTACGCTGAAGCAAATGATTTAACGTTTATACCTTGGAGTCCACTAGCTAAAGGTGCTTTAACGGGTAAATATACACCTGAAAATCCTCCACAGTTCACTGATCTCAGAAGTGGTGAAGCAGTATTCTACTTGGAGAACTTCAAGAAAACGAGTGACTTGATTAATGCCTTGAAGAAACTAGCGGATAAATACAGTAAAACACCAGCGCAGATCACTCTAAACTGGTTACTGAAGTATAGTCCAACAATGGTACCTATACCAGGTGCTAAAACACCGGACCAAGTACTAGAGAACGCTGGAGCTGTAGGATGGGAGTTATCATATGAGGACTGGAGATTAATAGATGAACTAAGTAAATCCATTAAGATAACTTATGTAACATGGTAGAACATCTCGCATTAAAATAATGTTTTATATTGTAAACATTAACATTTTTTAATCAAATTATCCATAGTCTCTAATATTGGATACGTTAAGTATTCATGGATATTACTGTCTACTCCTTCGCAGAATATATATGAGTATAGCGATTACAAATAGTGCTAGAATAATTAGTATTGAAGTATAATCAACTAATCCTTTACCTTCACCCATGTAACTACTGGGACTCATAGTAATTGATTCTCTCATCGTGTATGGTGTAGAAGTCATATAAGAAGTGGTTCCCGTGCTTGGAGAACCTTGTTCAGTCGATATAGGAGAAGTGGTTGAAGCTTGCGGAGATGTAGTAGACGTTGTGATAGATCTAGTGGTGATAATGCTATGTGTTTGCGTATTAATCGTTGTTGGAACAGTAGTGTTGACTGCTTCTACTTCTTCAAGGCTGCTCATTAAAACAATATCCACTTCACCTGGCCCCTGTACCCTAATAGTATTACTGGATTTATCGAAGTAAACCACTGTGCCACCATAATTGTTAATTAACAATGTGAAATTACCGTAGATAGTTAAATCGACTTGGACCACTATACCTGTATTCTCCAGTACACTCGTATCAATCAATGCATGATATGATAATGGGCCCAGCTCCTCGAACATATTACTCATAGAGAATAATAATGTTAATACGCCGGAACCACAGGTAAAGAACTCGAAATAACCATTGCTTGCATCATAGTTAGTGCCATCTACGATGAGTCCCCCTTCAGCAGTATAGTTTAGGAACACGTATTCTGCTTCTCCAGCAATGTTCACAGGTATGTAGATAATGGAGCAATCTGCTGTAGATATTTCAGCATTGATGCTTAGTAAACCAGTATTCTCAACTGGGTCATATACGATCTGGTAATAAATGCTTTTAATCTGCAATAATTGCGCTGAGAGAGATCCAGGGATAATAATCATTATCATTAGTAGTAGTGCGTAGAATGCTTTCATTTAACCACCAGTAACATGCATAAAAGTATCAATATATATATTTAAATCTATAATCTACAATAATTAATGTCGACGAAGTAACTTACTTTGTTTTCACCTAAATTAGGGATTGAGAATTCATGAACAGTAGTAGTTTATCTGCTCGTAGAAGATGGGTTGCAAGCGAGAGAATAGCGCTAGGAGTTCTCGAAGAACTCGGCTACCGTGTCCTCGAAACAAGTAGGAAAATAGAAATCAACGGTGTCGAAGTGGGAGAAGTCGATGTACTAGCTACAGATGACTCGGGGAAACTATATGCTGTAGAAGTAAAAGCTGGTAAAATAGATGTAAGTGGAATAAGGCAAGCATATGTGAATTCACTGATCCTTGGAGCGTTACCCATGGTTATATGTAAGGGGTTCGCTGATGATGCCGCTAGGGAACTCGCTGATAAACTGGGAGTTAAAGTTGTGCAGTTATCGGATGTTTTTCTTGTTGAAAGCGAGGAAATATATACTATCATGAGGGAAGTCATAGAGGAAACATTGACGGATTACTTAGAGGTATTCTATGGATATAGTCCCCAAATGAAACCAGAGCACTTAGATGTCTTAAGTGCAATATATAGTTCTTCAACAATCGATGAAGCCGCAAGTAAACTAGGAGTAGACGTTGCAGCATTGGCTCGTAAAATAGAAGAGCTCAAGAAGCAGGGAATAATACCTAAGTGGGCTACAAAATACAACACTGTGAAAAGAGTAGTTCAATTACTAATACAGAAGCAAAGCGTGACAAGCGCTCTTGAGGAAAGCAAAAAACTCATTGAAGTCGTGAAGTCGTATGAGGAGCAATTCAAAAACCTGCAAGAAGCATTGCAGTTGCTAAATCAACAAATACGTAGATTAACGGAGCTTATCTCGAAACTGGAATCTAAAATAATAGTGCGTGAAGAGAAGTAAACCACATAGTGGAGGATAATATTGGTGACAGTGGAGGAAAGCAATTTTCACTGATTAAACCTATGTATCTCTATTCTCCAAGACGCGTATAATGTTTATTAATCAACGTGGCCCTCCGAGTATTCACCTGGTTCTACGTGTACTGTAGCTTCGTAGCCTAATTTTCTCCTAACAGCATTCTCTAACCTCGTGGCTACTTCATGGGCTTCTCTCAACGTAATATTTCCAGGTAAATCAACGTGAAAAGTGACCTCGACGTGATCCCCGTACCTATGGAAATGCACGTGATGAATTCTCTTCACGTTAGGATACTCCTCTTTGATAACTTTCACTAGTTTCTCCAACTCTTTACTCGCAGGTGCTTTCCCAATCAACTCGCTGGATGCTCCGTAAACTACTTCCATAGCCGTAAACATGATTAAACCAGATATGATTAATCCTAGTACTCCGTCAATCCACCAGTAACTTCTACCAATAAATATCGCGACTGATAGTAGCCCCGTTGCAAAAGTGTCACTTAAGTGATGCCACGCATCAGCTATAACTGGTTGTGAGTCAACTTTTTTACCTATTTTATAAGCCCAAATAGTAAGCAATAATTTCGCGATTGTTGAAAGCAATAACACCCCCACAATTATATCTGAGTAAGTGAGTGACAGCTTGCTAACTATTTTTTCAATACTTGAAATAGTGAACTCGGCTCCAACTACACCCAGCAGAACACCTATCACTAAGCCACCAATAAACTCAGCTCTCCCGTGACCAAATGGGTGTTCTCGGTCAGGTGGTTTACCAGCAATCCTGTAACCTATAATTAAAACCAAGGATGTCAAGGAATCAGATAATGTGTGAAAAGCATCAGCTATCACTGCAATAGAATTAAACATTACACCTACATAGTATTTGAGAATAAATAGAACCGTGTTGACTAAAATCGATACAAAACCCTCGAGATAAGCAGTTTTTTGTCTAGCTTTCATTCCATTACTACTCATATTCCATCAGCTCACAAAACCAATACGAAGCAGAAACTTAAACTTACTTATAAATCTGAAAAACAATTTTGATGCATCAAATAAATTATTTATTAAGCTATGGCACCGTATTCTTTGCACATTGAAAATAATTTCATTGGATAAAGAAGTATAACATAAATAAGTAACCAGTATATAAACTTTATTTAAATTCCCTTGATATATATGGTTTATTTGGGGATACCCCATGAGCAAGAAGAAGAAAGAGGAAAAGAAAGAAGAGAAAAAGGAAGAGAAAAAGAAATAATCCTTAAAATGAGAAATTACGCTGCTATGCTTTTAACTATATTTATTTTTTCATATATTCCCTATTTTCGCTTAGTGTTCTATGCGGTGAGCGTATTTTTCAGTATTTTACCGTTTTTGATAACTAGTTTCACCTTATCTCTAGCCATCAATGTTCTTACATCATCTATTGGATTTCCTTCAACTAGTATTAAATCAGCTAACTTACCTTTCTCAATGATACCTGTGTTCTTCAAACCCGCTGCCTCAGCAGCCACAGATGTAGCTGATTTTATGGCTTCAACGGGGGTCATACCTAGTTTTTCTACGAATAATGCTATTTCAAGTGCGTTATCGCCGTGTCTGAATGCTTTTACTCCACCCCAGAAATCTGTCCCTGTAGCGATTTTTACTCCGCGTTTATAAGCCCTGCGTACGTTATCAACGTGGAATCTGTATAGTTCGCTCTCCTTCTCTATAGCCCAACTGGGTAATCCTAACTCTTTTCCATAGTTTATTATGTGCTCGGAGACTGATAGTGTTGGCACTATGATAGCGTTTTTCTCTAATGCTAACTCTATTCCATCTTCATCTATCATATCAGCGTGAGCTATTACTTTGACGCCTCCCATTAACGCGTTGATTATTCCTTTGTTTCCCTCAGCGTGAGCATGAACAAATTTACCAGCGGCTTCTGCTTCGTAAACAATTGCCTTTATTTCCTCTAGCGTGAACTGCGTGTAATCTGGGCGGTCGCGTTGAGACATTACTCCACCAGTTGTAAATATTTTTATGAAGTCGCTTCCCATTCGTAAAGCGTATCTTGCTGCTTTCCTGCATTCATCTACTCCATCGCAGATCAAGCTTTTTATTGAATCATTTAACTTACTAGTTCTATAATCTACATACTCGAGCGGTAAATAATGAGTATCCCCGTGGCCAAATGTCTGGGAAAGCGGTAAACCAGCTGCAACTATTCTGGGGCCCGTTACACTATTTTCTTCCACGGCTTGCTTAAGGCCCAGTGCGATAATGCTTCCTGCATCAACTATTGTTGTAAATCCAGCTTCGATCAAGGATTGAAGATCCTTCACGCATCTCGCTACAAGTGTTTCATATGGTGTTAATAATGGTTCTTTAACAACATCGCCTGTTCTCAAACCAGATAAATGCATGTGAGCGTCTATTAAGCCTGGTAGTACAGTGTGTCCTTTACCGTATATTTCAACTGTATTAACTCCTTTCGGTAATTCAACAGAGCCTTCTGTCCCAACGTCATATATTAAACCATCTGGAGAAACCACTACAACGGAGTTCTCAATTAATTTATTTTTTCCATCAAACAACCTTGCACCCTTTATAACGATCCATGATTCCATTGCATCTACACCGTGCAACATGTGAATTGTTAAATCTGGAACAATTATATAAAATCATTGTATAAGTTGAAACAACAGGTTGCCGGGAAAGTTACAGATAGAACATACTGAGTGCTTGATTTTCTACGCTCAACTTATTTAGGTCAACAAGTTGCTGGGTAACACTGAAAACAATTAATTGAGGTATCATAAAGCTGATTAGGGAAAGAACCTCTATTCAGGATAAGTGTGAGAGAAGTACGTAATCTATTGGTGTAGGTATTGATCTAGCTTTTTTAGCCTCTTCTCGTTTCAACTCAATATAGGTTTCAAGTAATTCCTTTGTGAAGATGGGTTTCAAGTAATCATTATCGTTTTCCAAGTGATCTAATGCTTCCTCTAGACTACGCGGGAGCTTAGCTAATTTTCCATTGTTTCTGTATACGTTGTATTCGATTGGGTCTCCTGGATTAATCTTTTTCTTTAACCCATCTAAACCAGCTAATAATATAGCTGCTAAACCTAGGTATGGATTCATCGAGGCATCCGGATTTCTCACTTCTACTCTGTTACCTCCTAAGGGTACCCTAATCATTGTTGTTCTATTAGCTATCCCCCATGATAAGTATACTGGGGCCTCAAAGCCTTCAACTAATCTCCTGTAACTGTTTATACTTGGGTTAGTTAAAGCTGATAAACTCGAAGCATGTTCAAGTAATCCACCAATAAAGTACAAGGCCTCCTCAGGTACATTGCGTCCCCTCATCTCGAATAAATTCACTCCTTTACTCCACAAACTCACATGCACATGTAAACCACTGCCGTAATCCTGAAGGAAAGGCTTGGGGAGGAAAATGGGCTTTAATCCACGATACCTAAGAGCTCTTTTCAACGTGTTTACTGCAAGTAAAACACTATCAGCTACTTTAACTGGATTCATGGGTCCAAAAGCTGCTTCAAATTGACCTAAACGCCCATTCTCTCTGTGAACCTTCGATATAGAGAAGCAACCCGAGTACTCTAGTAGTACGTCAACAACTTCTTCCTTTACATGGTCTAAAGTTGACCCAGCATACGTTTTAACTACTTCTCCTCCGCTGCTTTGACTAATTGCCTCAATGTATAGTTCTTGCTGTGTTTTTTCAACGGATACATCCAGGTCTTTCACTACATAGAATTCTAGCTCCACACCTAGTAATGCTTCGTAACCGTGTTTTTTAATGTGATCCATAGTGTTTTCAAGCACTCTTCTGGGGTCGAATCGATGGATCTCAAGGCAATCAGGGTCGAGGCAGATTACTCCAGCACATAGATTACTCTCGTCTTCACGTATACTTATACAACTATCTTGTACAGGTTTAACGAAGACATCGCTTTTCTCAACTCGGGAAAATCCATAAATACTTGAGCCATCTACACCTATAACTATGTTTAATTGCTCGTACTTGTTATTTGCCCCTATGTGTACTACTTCTCTATGAACCCCAAGTAGATCAGTGAACACTATTCTGTGAACTTTCACCCGCATATATATCACGTTTGTAAGTGTAACAGTTGTAAAGATTTAAATAACTAATACTCAAATTATTGTATAATGTGTGATTTCCCATGGGAAAAAATGTAAAATATTCAAATATAGATGAATTAGACCTCAAAATATTGGAAATCCTCCGGGATGATAGTAGGATTAGCCTAAAAGAATTATCAATGAAAACCGGTAAACCTGTCTCCACTATTCATGAAAGAATGAAGCGAATTATATCCCGAGGATTAGTAAGAAAGTTCACAGTATTAATAGACTATGAAAAACTAGGCTACCAAGTCAAAGCCCTCATATTGATAAACGTCGATGGGAAACACATTGTTGAAGTAGAAAAGTACATTGCATCACATCCAAATGTTCTCGCAGTGTACGATATTACTGGTGAATTCGATGTAGCAGTACTCGTTACATTTAGGACAATAAGTGAACTCGACAACTTCGTGAAGTGGCTACTACAGCATCCCCATATAAAGCAAACTAGGACAAGCATAGTGTTTAGAACAGTTAAAGAGAGTATTCAACCACCCATAGGATCCCCTGGTTGATGAGTTAAATGGAGTCGTGAACAAAGATTGGAAAAACTCCCTCTCGGAGAAGGGTTTCCAGGGTATAATTTTTACATTTTTACCATACATTATCCACATATGCCTCTCAGAGGACAACCTGAGCACTGATCTCCTGCTAGCTCATAATATAAGTCTTCTTCATTAAATTCTCGCGGATTCTTCTTTATTCTACTATTGTTTTTCAATTCAAATCCCCCTATAACAATGTTATAGTTATATGTGCCTTTAAACACTTCTAAACCAAGTGTTTCAAGAGCTATTTATTATAAGAATACACGTTTAATTTACAATTAAGGTGATTACTTGAAAAACTTGTTATTATCTATTGTTTCATCTAAGCTAGGAATTGGTGTTGGGAGAAAATACCATGAGGAATTACTATCTGACCCATTTATCAGGGAATCTTTGCTAGGTGTGATAACGGATGAAAACATTGAGAATGTTCCACATAGTTTAATACACGTAGTACTCGTTGCTACTGGTGGAACAGAACACTTAATCTCAAAGATCGCTGAGAATTCTCAATTCACCTACCTTCTCTATCTGGATAAGTACAATAGTTTACCTGCAACGATAGAAGCATTAGCATACTTAAGGAGTAGAGGTTTTAGGGTGCGCTCTAAAAAGTATATGGGTATAGATAACCTTAAACAAGTAGTAGCTAAGCTTAACCTAGTATCTGAAGCATACATTAGACTAAGGACTGGAAAATTCGGGGTCATAGGAGGGGTAAGTCCTTGGCTCATATATAGTAAAGTAACTGAAGATCAAATAAAAGCAAAAAGTTTTGGTGAATTAATTTACATCGAGGTTAGAGAACTATATGAGGAGTTAAAAAGAGTTAGAGGAGACTTTGTTTTAACTAGAAAAATCCTGAGTGGTGCTGAAATAGTTGATCTACAGAATCCCGAGGGCGCTGTTTCAGAAGCAATAAGACTATACAGTGCTTTGAAAAACATCATTAGGAGATATGGGTTATCGGGTTTAACAATCAAGTGTTTTGATCTAATAGAAGAACATGATATTACTGCTTGTTTAGCATTATCTCTCCTAAATAGCGAGCTTTTTCCTGCAGCGTGTGAAGGAGATATCCCCCTATTATATTCAATGGCTATTGCTACGTGGGTTACGGGTAGACCAGTATTTATGGCTAATCCAGCTGACGTGAATAATGACGAGGTAGTATTCGCACACTGTACAAGTTGCTTGACCGGTAATTACTGTTTATACACTCACTTTGAAAGCGGAAGAGGAGTAGGCGTTAGAGTACATTACCCGGTTGGCGAAAAAGCAACTGTTTACAGGTTAGACTCGAATTTATCTATTGCAAGGCTAGGTGTTGGCGAAATCACGCCTCATTCCTGGTCACCCTCCATGTGTAGAACACAGGTCAAATTAAAGTTGAAAAACGCGGGTAAGATAGTTAGTGAAAGTATTGGAAACCACTATGTTTTAGTCCTCGGAGATCACGTGGAGGAATTGCAATTAATATCGGATATTCTGGGAATTAAAGTAGATTATTTCTACTGACCTCCTCCCCGCCCTAAAGGGGCTTGGCTTTTCAGTGTAAATATTTTTACCTTACCCCGCCTCCACCGCCTCCAAAACCTCCGCGGGCACCAAATCCCCCTCCTCTCGCACCTGTTCTACTCGACGTGCTTGATGCTGTTATGACGCGCATGGTGTGAACCATAATGGGCCTCGCGTAAATCGGCACATATGCTTCCACTGGTGCTTTCAAACCTATTTTACTCATTGCCTCAACTACTTTATCTGCAACTCCGAGGGCTGTTGCGTAGATAAGCCAATCCTTCCATATAATTAGGTCTTGGGGTGCATATTGATTCAACTTAGCTAAGTCCTTTAGTAAGTTCCTGAAACCCTGCCATTCGAGTTTCTCGCGGTAATAGTCTTCTCTCCATCTACCATAAACATATGATGGCATAGTATACGATACTAGCACTTCTAGTACCAATACTCCATTGAACGCCACTATGCCCAGCGGATAAAGGCCATATTCACGGCCAAGACTCAAAAGAGTTAGAGAACCCGTGAAAACAACAAATACAATGAAGATCGTTAACAATGAAACTGGTTTTCTTGGTTCAATAAATCTCCTAGCATACTTCTTGGCTTCAGGGAAAACTCCCATGATGCTTTTAATCTCCTCAAAATACCTTCGAGCACTCCTTAGATTAGCCTTGGATTCTAATTCCAATAGCTGTGAGAAAGATTTGAAGCTAAAAACACCATTACTAGCGTAGCTTTTAAGAAACCTATAAACTCTAGTTTCGTAAATATCTAGTGTATCAATCCTTTGTTCTTTAACATATAATACAACATCATCACTATCAGCCCTCCTGATTTCAATAATACCCCGCTTCGCGAAATCCATTATAGTTGAGTATAAAGCATTCTCATCCATATCTAACACGTCTTTATAAAATAGAAGGTTAACCTCCCATGGCTTACGTGAGGGGTTAGGCACGTAACTAACGTACTCAGGTACAATGTACTCTTTTTCCCTACCTACTCTAAAATACTTGGTGACTAGGTATATAGGGTAAACTAGGAGAACAGCTGCAACCGCGTAATAAAGTATTCTCAGAGCACTATATGAGTAATAATAGTTTGCATTAGCTTTATCTACTCTTGATAACATGTCATCCACGGTTAATGGAATATAAGATGCTGATCCAATGTTGGACTTGGGAAATACTAATTCTACTTCAAGTAAAGTATTACCAGGTACACTACCCGTTATCAATACGTTGTCAGCATAGCTTTTAATTTCTAGTTCCGGAATGCGTACGAATAGTTTATATGGTTTAAAGCCATTTAACTCAATTTTAACAAACCTATAGGGGACGTGTTCATCAGCTAACATGAGGTTCAAGTGAGCGTACTCACTATTGGAATCAATATTGATGGGTGGAACAAGCTTAAACGTGAACTCAACGACGTGTTCTCCTAACGGTACTCCACTTGGGAAATAGCAGCCAGCTTCATTGTTAAATGCAACGCTATTAATATATCCCGAGATACCTAGTGAAATCGTGTTCTCGTTGAGTGGTGTGAAAACATGTACGTCGCCTCTAGCATCTTTAACGTATCCAATTGCATTGTCAGGGCATGAAATCCCCAATAGCAATATGTATGGATCCCCAGTCAGTGAAGAATCATTAACTACGTATAGAGGAGCATCCCAGTACCTATAGAGCATTGTTTTACCTGCTTCGTTAACGTAGTATACATACTTCTCTATGAGAGTGAGATTACTGTATATTATAGCGTAATAATCAGCGTAAATAGAGCCCGTAGAAGTCAATGTTAATGGAACCAAGTAAAAAGAAGCGATTGAAATAACTGAGAGAATAAAAGTATATACCAATAGTACTTTAACCTCATCTTGCACTAGTTTCACCATAGAATGTTAAACTCGGTCTTCGCTCGATCTCCTCGCCTCCAACTTCAAGATACGGTAATTTTTTAAAACCATGAATTAAAGCTATGAACTTGCTTGGAATCGTATCAACCATCGTGTTATATTCTTGTACAATGTTATTGTAAGTATACCTATGTCTAGCGATCTCGTCTTCTATTTCACGCGATGTATCCATCAGTTTCTTAACAACCTCTGCTGTCTTAAGCTCAGGGTATCTTTCCACGACAGCGAGTAACCTTGAGAGAATATCTCTGGTTTCACGCTCAGCCTTAATTATTTCTTCGGGTGACGAGGAACCTATCGATGCTCTCAACCTGGTAATATTTTCCAGTGTTTCTTTCTCGAATTTAGCGTAGGAGCCGACGCTTTCAACGAGAGACGATATTAGATCCAAGCGTTTACGCAGTGCAACTCTTATTTGGCCAAGTGTAGCTGATGCTGCGTTACTAAGCTTCATGAACCTATTGTATACTCCGATGTAAAAAGCGACTATGGATACAGTTATAATGAGTAATATAATAACGATGATCAACGCAATGAAATCCAAAGTTCCCACCGATTCATTCGCGTGAATTAATTTATGAGCCAGAGGCTTATTATCTATTTCATCCTTTACTGGGAATCAAATAATCTTTTACGCGGTATTGAATCCATGCAAAGCGATAAACACATATTAATTACTACCTTTAATTCAAAATGGTGATTCAACATAGTAGCTAATGTGTGAGAAAAATACCCAGATAGATTCGTTGGGTGTATTATGCTATCAATGATGGATATTGGTAACGCAGTTGAGGAATTTGATAGAGTTATTAAAGACCTCGGCATGAAATGAGCTACTATTCCAACAATTATTAATGGTAAAGGATTAGATCGGGGGGAATTTTACCCAATTTACGAAAGAATAGTTAAGTATGATGTACCTCTATTCCTACATCCCATACACTGGAAAGGTGACACCTTAGTTAAAGACTGGAAACTAGTTTTTGTTTTTGGATGACACTTCGACACTACGCAAGCTGTTTAGAGGATGATATGGGTAGTGTATTAGATAAGTTTTCGGGATTGAAAATAGTTACTAATCACTTGGAGTGGATGCTCCATATTTTGCGGGAAGAAGGTACTCTGGTGCTGTGTATATTGGATCAACTATGGGTGTTAAGTTAAAGAGACCTCTTGAATCATGCTTCAGGCAAATCTATGGAGACAAAGCACTACATGGAGGAAACCGGGTTGTAAGGTTAATGTGCGCTTATGCGTTTTTGGAGCAAAGAGAATGCTGTTCGAATCAGATTACACTTTCATCCCCTCAGGTGTACGGGTCGGCGACAACATTGCTGCAACAAGATCTATGCCTATACCCCAGGAGGAAAAAAGATGATTCCGGGGAAACGCGATAAAACTTTTGAAATTAAAGTAGGTAAAGTTAATTAAAGGTGTTAATATTAAGCCATAATACGATATTGCGGTGACTAAGATGAAGAGAATAGTATTGGCTTCGTTTGCTTCAAAATTACATGGTGAGAGCTACTATTCCTCGATCTATGAGAAAATACGTGAATACGTTACTCGCGTTGAAACCAATATCGAGTTCACACCTGTTTTAACCAGCGAAGATGAAGCCAGAGAAACAGCGTTGAAATACAAGGACATGTATCCAATACTGGTTGCTTTAACTGGAGGAACAAGCGCTCTTATGCAGAAATTTGCTCAAGTCGCAAACTATGAAAGTTTAATTATATTTGGACACGGTGAACACAATAGTCTGCCTTCAGCGATTTCAGCTAGATCTAAGCTAGATATCAATGGTGCTTGGACCTGGCTGTTCCACTGTAAGAACATTGATTCAATTAATTGCTTTATAGAGATTCAACGAATGCTGAGGATCGCTAGATCTGTTTCATCGATTCTAAATTCAAAGATACTTTTGATCAACCCTAATGAAGAGAAACCAGAGCAAGCTGATGACTTCGAGTCAAAGTTTAACGCGACGGTTGAAGTCATTTCTATGGATAAAGTGGCTTCGAAGCTGGAATCCGCTAGAAAGGATCTCGTGGATCATTTTCTAACAAAATTTGATGAAGTGAATTTTAAGATACACAAAGATGGACTCATAAATGTCGCGAGATTCTACGCGGTAGTAAAATCCATTATTGAAGAAGGTGAATACGATGCCGTGGCAGTCAATTGTTTCCCCTACTTAATGAAGTATAAGTTAACTCCTTGCTTAGCTCTAGCACTACTAAACTCCGAAGGTTTAATAGCTGCGTGTGAAGGGGATTTGTTATCTCTAGTATTAATGATGATCTCTAAGTCATTAACAGGTGTTAGTGGCTGGATAGCTAACGCAACTGCTTTCGAAGGAGAAAAAGCCTACTTCTCCCACTGTACGATAGCTTTAAACATGGTTAATAATCCCATGGTGGTTTCTCACTTTGAATCCGGTCAACCATTCTCAATTACCGGTACATTAACGAACAACGTGTACACAATTACATCGCTGAGTCCAGATTACTCCATACTAGTATCGGGGTTAGGTAGAGTAATTACTAGTGGTTTACTGTATGGATCAATGTGTAGAACGCAGGCAATACTAGACCTTGGGTTACAAGCCGAGAAAATACCAGTTATCGCAGTATCCAATCACCATGTATTAATACCAGGAGATGTAAGAGAAGATTTGAAAGCAGTTGCAACATTGCTTGGATTAGAGTACTTAGAGTATAATGACGTAGTTGAATCAACGGCTTGATTTAAACATATGGATTTTTCCTAATAATTCATTTGATTCAATTTCAGTAATTTCCAAGCGATCTCCTCGACGTGGGTTCTCACATCAAGGTTGAATAATCTACTTATCTCGCCTACTACTGATTCCATGTTATTAGAGAACGGTATGTGCCCTAAATAAATTAAACCATGTTTCCCAGCGTAATCTAGTAGCGAACCGTGGCCCATGTTTTCAATTAAATATATTTCATTGTAACCGAGCTCCTTCAGAATCTCAATTATTTTCTCCGCGGAATGCATAGAGAGAAGGTTCGGCGTAGTTACCACTATTGGTTTTAACACTTCTTTTAAGTCATATAGTAAATCTAAGTGTTCATCCCCTATACCTGGCGGTGTGTCAATGTATAGTACACTTACATCTCTCCAATCGATTATTGACAACACCTCCCACAATGCATTCCTTGCTGATAATCCGCGGAGAGCCATTGACCTATCTCTGGTATACGATACTATTGTGAAATAGTATAAGTTAACGTGAGCTCTGTATGGTAAAATCCCTTTTTCTTCAACGTATTTTACTTCTTCGGGTTTTAAACCAAGGATCACATGAGTGGATGGATTAACGAAGTCTAAATCTATTAACCCTGTTGGACAATGCAAGTTGCTAGTGTATAGTGCTAGAAGAGTTGAAACAGTTGTTTTACCTACGCCTCCCTTACTACTGATAACAGCGTAAACTCGTCTTAGTTTCCTCAAGTTTTGAACAGCTTTTAGTATTCTTGGATCTCTACTCATAGTCTTCTATCACCACTTCTCCAAGGCCTCTACCCTTCAAAATCTCATAGTCCACACTTCCGCACTTAGGGCACCTGTAATAAGCATATATTGATTCAGGTAAGAAGTGTATTGATTCACGCAAGTCTTCATTGACGCTAGTTGTATCTATACTCCACTCAAATCCGCATCTATTGCATTTTAGAACTGGCTGCTCCTCCAATATCTCAATGTTATCTACTTTAATATTATATTCTTTAAGTAACTCGTTGAGCGCGAAACTCAGTATCTCTTTATCTATGGATTGAAGTGCGCCAATTCTCACTTTTATTCTACGTGCTTTCCGGACACCTTTATTAGAAACATACAGTACAATTGACTCCGCGAGAGCCCATTCATGAACCATACATGTATCCACCACGAATATTTTAAAATAAATATATTATTTAATATTGAGGTGTCATTGATGAGTAGTCGTTCAAAGAGTAGTCGGATCGAGGGCTTCTACAAGCTTCCACTAGATGAGAGAATTAAAATAGTTAAAGAATGGGCTAATTTAACAGACGAAGAAGTAAGTATTCTTTCTAATCTCGGTAATTTACCACGTGATATTGGAGAGCGGATGATCGAGAACGTCGTAGGTGGAATGACTTATCCATATGCAATAGCAGTGAACTTTCTCATTAATGGTAGAGATTACCTTGTTCCAATGGTAATCGAGGAGGCTAGCGTTGTAGCCGCAGCTAGTAACGCTGCTAAAATGTTGAGACACGATAAGGGAATAATTGCTTTAGCTGGTCCACAAGAAATGATTGGGCAAGTACACATTGTTAACGTTACCGCACCTTACTCTAAAGCCGCTAAAATATTAGAGCATAAAAGCGAAATACTTGATTACGCTTCGCAACAGGATCCTATATTATTAAAGCAGGGAGGGGGCCCAAGAGACTTAGAAGTCAGAGTTATAGATACAAGGAAAGGAGCAGCAATAGTAGTGCACTTAATAGTCGACGTAAGAGATGCCATGGGCGCTAACGCTGTAAATACCATGGTTGAATCCATTGCTCCAATATTGGAAAAATTAACGGGTGGACAAGCTAGGTTAAGGATTCTATCTAATTACGCAACGAGAAGAATAGTTAGAGCATGGGCTAGGACACCAGTTGAAAACGTCGGTGGATTAGATGTAGCCAGGAAGATAGAGGAAGCAAGTATTCTCGCTGAAGCAGATCCATACAGAGCTGTGACACATAATAAGGGAATAATGAATGGGGTTATCGCAGTTGCTCTAGCAACTGCTCAAGATCACCGGGCCATTGAAGCAGGTGCCCACGCGTATGCTTGTAAAATGGGCATATATAAGCCCCTTAGCACGTGGGAAGTCGACGAAGAAAACTTCCTCTGCGGATACTTGGAATTACCATTGCAAGTCGGAATAGTTGGTGGCGCTACAAGAGTTCACCCAATAGCTAGGATATCACTGAAAATACTGGGGGTTTCATCAGCTAAAGAACTAGCTGAAGTAATGGCTGCAGTGGGTTTGGCTCAAAACCTAGCAGCGTTGAGAGCGCTTGTAACCGAGGGCATACAGAAAGGACACATGAAACTACATGCAAGAAACCTGGCGATCATGGCTGGTGCTCAAGGGGAATTAATAGATAAAGTAGCGGAGAAGATGATCAAGGACGGCAGAATAAGGTATGACTACGCTAAGGAACTAGTTGAGAAAGCTCTACATGGAGAACCATTATAAAACACTGTTCTAAGGTAACTGATGCCTCATGTACAGTAATCAAGCTAATTTAGTGAAGACGTTAAGGGATAACTTGAAGGAATTGAAGACTATATTTAGAGGAAATGTTGGAGCAATAGCACTATCCTGGTTGTTGTTCTCGCTCACGGGTTCCCTAATAAACCCGTTTTTCGCCAAGTACGCGAAGGACCTTGGAGCTGGCGACTACGATGTTGCATTAATGCGTAGTCTAGGTATGTTAGCATTAGCGGTTTCACTCATACCTGGAGGTATTTTAACTGATTACCTTGGCCGCGTAAAAGTCATATTAATTGGTACAGGTTTAATTTCAATAATGCAATTCCTCTACGCGTTCTCCCCGGATTGGAGGTTTCTAACAATCGTATACGTAGTGGATACCGCTGCTCACTTTTACCAACCAGCGTTAACAGCTATCGTTATGGATTCACTTAATCGAGGAGAAGAATTCAAGGGTTTCCTCGGCTTAAACATCGTCAGCACCATACCAGGTTTATTCATGCCAATAATAGGCGGATTACTATATGATGAGATAGGAGTCACTGGTGTAAGATTAGGGTTTCTTCTGCAAGGCATCGTCGCTATAATAGTATTATTATTAAGAATTAAAGCTCTCAGAGAAACATTTATTCCAAGAGACAAAGACCTTAGTAGAATAATACTGGAACTTGCTGGTTATAGGGGTATATTATCTAAGGCACTGAAACTATACGTATTTACTTCAATACTGTGGCAGGTAACAATGGGAGTATATAATACTTATATGTCTCTGTACGTCGTAGATGTATTGAAATTAACTAAGTTGACTTGGGGCACAATATCAGCGTTCTCAACGCTTGGAACAATATTATCATCTCTTTATCTCGTTGGAGCTAAAGTAAACATTGAGAAATACTCATTCCAATCAGCTATAGTGATCTCGACGTCATTGCTCGCTCTAGCTGTGCCATCTTACATTAGTAACAACTATATAAAAATAGGGTTACTCGTAGTTATCTCACTCGTCATTAGCATTGCTTCAAATATATTAGGATCAACTATTTCAGCTATGTTGACTAAAATACTACCCGTGGAAATACGTGGAAGAGCTATCGGTATTCAGAGGCTTCTGGATAACATAGGTGCTTCAATAGCTTCACAAGTAGCTGCAGCATTTTACATAATCCTCGGTTACGATGAGTCATTCATATCATCTGGTTTAATTGGATTAATGAGTTGCATTTACTTATACTTCATCTTATTAAGAAAACTGTAGCAAATGAGGAAACACAGACAAGTAACTGCATGATCGCAATGGTTTTAACCACGTCGGGTTCATAACATTTTCCCTTTACTTTACGCACTATTTTTATTGCCAAGTGAGTTAAACTATAAGTTTTCTCGTATGGTGGTAGAAGACTACCATCTGATTGCACTTTGCCGAAGTTTTCTTTATATACGCCGTTCAATAATCCGCGAATAAATAGGAATAACTCAACGAAATATAGTGTAAAAGATAGTATTGCGTATTTTTCGAAATTCCAGTATACAGCTAGTGATGCATAAAATGCTCCAATTCCATATGTGAACGAGTTACCTGGAAAAGCTTTAGCTGGATACTTATTGTAGAGTAAGTAAAATATTAAAATAGCAACTATAACGGGTGAAACCACGTACACTGCGTAAGTTCTCCCAGTTAAGTAGCAGAGTATTGAGGCTGAAGCAAGTAGAATTAATCCCTGCAAGGACTCTAAGCCATTGTACCCTGCTATCATGTTGAATGCGTTGCTAGCACCCAGTATTCCGATTGGAACGATTACAAGCGGGTAAATTAAGCCTAGATCCATTACACCTATGAATGGGAGCTCAACAGTGCTTGTACCTGCTTTAACTACAACTAATGGTATTGATATCGGTATTGTAAATAACACTCTCTTAGCTGGACTAATGCCCTTCTTCCAACCCAGGATATCATCAAAGAACCCCAGTAACCCAGCTAGAAGCAGAGTCATAGATATCGACATTATTGGCACAAGATCAGATCTCATATCACTGTAGGTCTCAAGCGCTATGTAAGCTAATATCCCGAACACCGAGGATAAAATAACTAGAATTCCACTTGCTTCAACCGAATAGTGTTCACCTGGTTTATTCATGTCTTTCCCTAGGAAACCCAACCTGGGAGCTGTTCTCAACCACCAATCCATTAGAATTTTCATAGATAAAGCTGATAACACAGCTGGTAGGAGGAACTCCATGATCATCAGTTTACACCTTCTTCCCGCCACTGTGTGTTGAAGATAGCGTAGATTTCCTGAGCTCTTTTCTCACCAATACCCTCAACACTCATCAACTCGTGTACAGACGCGTTGGCAATGTTTCTTAGTGTTTTAAATTTCGCCAAGAGTCTCCGCGCTAAGATCGGTCCCACGATTCCCTCAGCAACATAGAGTATTCTATCCTCGAGGCTCATTGGTTTCTTCTCTACGCGCATCCTCATTATTTTCTTATCTTCAGTTTTACCTAGGCTTTTCGCTTTAGCAATGATCCATGCTATGGTAGCGTCTTTGTGAGGAGTATATATGATGGGTATGTTCATGTCTAAGACTAATTCATCCATTACTCTGAGAATACTCTGAATTTTCCATCCCCTATATTTCTCTAATTTCTCCAAAGATCCCTCTACTATTATTAATGGTTTATGACTATCCATTAAGGCTGCCTCCTTCAGTAATCTACTTTGATCCCATATCCTACCATCCCTAATACTGTTAGCGAAATCATCAGCTGTTTTACGCTCGACTAGTATGCATTGTTTATTAGGTGGAGCTAATAGTAGAAAATCACCTGCAGGTAATTCCTGAACAGCTACTCTTACACCCTCACTGGTTAAAGCAACTCTGAACTCAGGGTGTTTTGCATCCTCCCTGCTATCAATAATTACGTCGACTGGTACCAGTAGCTTAACTGACAATTCTCACACCGTGAAAGCTCTTCAAGTACTACTACACGGATTCCATATATCTAGCGAGGAGTTATATAAGCGTATCAAAGATTATTTAATGCATAGATTTAGTCCTATGTAGAAACACTATACCGGTGAAAGCCAACACAATTAAGCAAACCATCAACAACATAACTGGTACTGATTCCCAGTCTCGACTAATTTGCTCAATGGTACTACTAGTAGCTAGTTTACTGCTGTTGATCACCAATGATTTATTCGTTGTTGATTGTGTGGCATTTCCATACACTATAGTATAATTAGTGGTTTCCTCAATGGAGGTTGTACTAGTTGAAGCACTTGTCGTGTTATTCACAGATTGTTCCTCCAGTAGTTTATTGAAGAACTCGTAAATTTTACTGGGTTGAAGCATAGCTCCAATGGTTTTGTTGAATTCATTTTCACTCAGTATAGCAATTGCTTGTTTAGCTTTCAAAGCTCTATGAAGATCCAAGAATTCCTCCACTTCCTTACTTGAAACACTCGTATTCCTTGTGTATCCTTCAACTATTATAGGGTTCAATAAGAGCGAACCAGCGAGTAGATCAAGCGACAACCAACCATAACCAGGTATATAAGCCACTGCGAAGGCGTGGGGACCGTTATTTAAGTAATAATAAGTTACGTTTTCAACTGTGATATTGTATTTGAATTCCCTTATGTAAACATAACCTGATACTAATGCTGCCGGTATATCATAGTAGTTTAATAGTTCCACGAGAACTCTTGACATGTCATCGCAGTCTCCTCTACGAGTCTCAACGACTTCTTCAATTGTCTTAGGTACCGCGCCTGGGTCATATTTAATGTACACGCTATATATAAAGAGAGCAGCTGTTGAAGCTAACCCTATTCTAGTAGCATTCGAAGGGCTAAATCCATATTGATGGTTAAACCATGACTCATAAGCGGGAACCACGACCTCCACGACCTTTGGGTTAGGGCTCATTACATATGACTCATTCACATCTCTTGGAATAATTGTTTCACCCGGTGTTCTCACCCTTGGATCAAGCAAAGAGGTTTTTATGAGACCCATGGATTCATTTAATGGTTTACTACATACTGTGACTCTTGATAAGAAGAATCCTTCAAATGATTTATTGTAATCTACTTCGAATTTGTAAGCGTCCACGGATTCATCGTATACTACATTATATTGAAATATGTGTTCGACTCTTTGCTCAAATCCTTCGCTCAGAGAAAGGTTTACGGGTGTTTCAAGATATAAAACATCGCTTATAGTTGAATTATATACTCTAATACCATTAATGAAATATAATGTATAGCAATCAAAGTTACCGGTGCTTCCAAGTAGTTCAGAGCATACATTAAACAATATCAGGGGGTTGAACACAAGGAACATTATTAAAAGCAATGGTGAAACATACTTCCACGTATTCAAAATTACACCTTGCAGATAATTAAATTCGTTACCTAATAAAAATATCTAGTACAACTTGGTGTGTACGGGGTCCAACATTCCTTATTTTTCTTACATTGTGAATACAATAATCTATTACTCCAATCTCCTTCATCTTCTCCGCGAGGATAAGCATGGATTTCTCCCTCCAGTGTTCACCTTTACTTGTGAAAACATGTAGGTAAACGTGGACCCATCCTCTACTATTCTTCAAAGTTTTCAAAGCATAAACCAGGTAGTCTATAGCTAACTCCGGGTAAGGCATTAATACACGGTCCGCTGTGTTCAATAAGTGTTTTTCAATAATGTCTTTAGCGTCGCCAAGTAGAGGCACAACAATGTTTTCAACTTTGTTCAACTTAACGTTTTCCACCATGAACTGGTATGCGTGAGGATTTATGTCAATACTGTAAACTCTAGCTGGTTTCGCGTGTTTTGCTATTATAATACTGAATAAGCCTACTCCAGCAAACATGTTTACAATTACTTCTCCTGGTGCAATAAGCCTCGCGATCCTAATGTGCTCGTAATTTAAACTAGGTGATATGTACGCTTTGGAGATGTCAAGTTTAAAGATGCATCCATGTTCCCTATAAATCGTTGTACTTCTTTCCTCCCCGGCTAACCAGATATATCTCCTTAATCTATATTCTCCCTCCACGCCTGGCATTGCTGCCCACACGCTTTTAACGTATGGTAGCCTTTTAGCTAATTCCTCTGCAAGAGGTTTAAGATCCTGTGGATTCATTCCTAGAGGTGTTCTAATTAGTGCGATGTCTCCAACGAACTCAACTCTCTTCCAGATCTTCTCAGCGAAGTCTTCGCCAATTAATTCCAGGGCAATCTTCTTCAGTAAACTACCCCTAGTCATTTTCCTCTTCCCAGATACATTGCACAGTGTTCTCTTATCACACAACTAGAACAAGTTGGTTTCCGGGCTTTACATGTTTTTCTACCATGCGTTATTAATAGCAGATGTAACGATAGATAATGTTTCGGCGTAGTGTTCTCCATCCAGAATCTCCTGATAGATTCATAGTTTCTTTTAGTGATGAAACCCATTCTAAGCGTTATTCGCGTTATATGCGTGTCAACTGGAAAAGATGGAGCACCATACTTCATCAATAATATAACATCAGCTGTTTTAGGTCCCACACCAGGTAAACTCATTAAATAACGTCTAGCTTCTTCGTAATCACCTCGGGAAATCAGATCCAATACTACTTGCTCTGGGTTAATTGACTTAAAAACCGTGGCTAAATCCCTGATTTTCCTTGACCTCTGGTACTGCATACCCGCTGGTTTAATTAATTCAGCTAATTCATCTACACTAATGCTTAAAACTTTCTCAGGTGTTATTGAGCCAACTTTACTCACTATATTACCGTAAGCTTTCCAAGCGTTTTCATCACTGGTGTTCTGACTGAGCATAACTGCTACCAATAGCTCGAATAATCCTTGATCACGTAGCTTTGGAGCAATGTTCTCATCTATCTTTAATTCATATATCTCCGAGAGCTTCCTGTGTATTACATCGCCGATCATCGCGTTTTCCTCCCAGAATCTATGATTAATTATTGTGTATAAACAACTAATACTGATTCAAGAAAAGTTCTCTATGCTTAAAAGACATAATTCGTCTTTGAAAACGCGTTAACTATGATTAATTAAATTAGAGAAATATGATACTTATTGTGCTCGAAAAGCAACAGAAATACTATGGATATGCTCGCTCTCTGAACCTGGGGAACGGTATCGTTTCCCTTATGTGATCCAATCCCGCAATCCACATCACGGCTCTCTCTATTCCTAAACCGAAACCACTATGAGGGACACTACCATATTTTCTAAGATCTAAGTACCACTTGTACTCTTCAGGGTTTAATCCCTGCTCTATTAGTCTCCGATAGAGAGTTTCGTAGTCGTCTTCACGTTCTCCACCACCTATTATTTCACCATAACCTTCTGGGGCAAGCAAGTCGAAACCTAAAACTACGTTTGGTCTAGATCTATCCAGCTTCATGTAGAAGCTCTTAATTTGCTTAGGGAAGTGAGTTAGGAATACCGGGGTATCGAATTCCAGTGTGAGAGCTCTTTCCTCGTCTGCACCCAAATCATCCCCCCACTTGATATTGATGCCTTTCTTCTGCAGTATTTCAATTGCTTCATCATACTTTATTCTCGGATACGGTGTACTAGTTGCTTTTTTCAGTATTTCAATGTTTCGTCCAAGTTCAACTAGTTCGCTTCTCCTCTCCTCTAGTACTTTCTCCACGATATACGCTACAAGTTCCTCTGCTACCCTCATCATATCATCCATATGGTACCATGCGGCCTCAGGCTCCAAATGCCAGTATTCAGCTAAATGCCTCCTTGTCCTAGATTTCTCAGCTCTGAAACTAGGAGTTAAACTAAAGACTTTTTCTAGAACATATATTAATGCCTCAAGGTACAATTGGGCGCTCTGACTTAGATAAGCCTTGGATCCAAAGTAGTCTAGTTGGAAGAGAGTTGCTCCGCCCTCGCATGCTGAAGCCGTAATTATTGGTGGAGTTACCTCCCACCATCCATTACTAGTAAAGTACTCTCTACCAGCTCGTAGAACAGTATGCTTTATCTTGAATATTTTAGCGTATTTTGGACTCCTAATCCATAAATGCCTGTTATCGAGTAAGTACTCTACTCCTTCACCGCCCTTAATTGGAAAATCTCGACTATAACCAATTATTTTGAAATCATCAGCTTCTACCTCGTATCCTCCAGGCGCTTTATCTGATTTTTTCAAGATACCGCACGCGATCACGCTTGCCTCTAACCCTATATCCTTCAATTCATCTACCAGTGCTTCACCGAGTTTTGAAGCATCCACAACTACTTGTATAGTGCCAGACGAATCTCTCACTCTAACGAAAGCTTTTTTCCCTACAACGCTTCGCCTATATATCCATCCACGAATACACACTCTTTTATCCACGCAATCATCTCTCATAATGTCTTCCACATAGACGAAGTCCATGTAAATCATGCCTCGTTTAATTTCTAAGCTACTACGTTGTTTTAATACTTAATCAATACGCGTTGAATAATCAAAGAACATTATTAGCTCCATGAACAAAGCAAGTATTCCCTGAGAAAAATCATCATGTAATTCGAGAACAAGTGATCATCATTTAAACACTTCAAGGTAGTTTCCTAGCCATTACGTAAGCGTCTTCGCCATCTAGATAATAGTTTTTCTCTACTTTGATTTTCCTGTAACCTAGTTTCTCGTATAGAGTTATAGCAGGCGTGTTTGAAACCCTGACCTCGAGGTATGTTTCACTACACTTATACTCCTCGTACATTGTTTTCATCGCGTATGCCATTAAAGCGTAGCCAAGGCCTTTTTTCCTATGGTTTTCGAGGACAGCTATACTGACTACGTGACCGCTTCTAACTAGGAAAAGCTTAAAAAACCCTGGTTTTATCTCCACTCTATTCATGATATATCCAGCTATTTCACCATCAGGCGACTCAGCGACATAGAATGCTTTACCCCAGTTTTCGAGTAAATCCTCGTAGAATGAGCGAGGGTAATGTTCTGGCAAAGCAACCATATTTATTCCTATAACTTTGTCGATATCGTCTGAGGTTGCATTACGTATCCTGTATCCAGGAGCTTTTTCAGCTAGTTTTCTCTGCGCTTCATCATATATATTGTAAATATTCAACTCTTCCATAAATACCCCTTATATACTAATATGAGACAGGGATTTATTATGGAGTATGGGGAATCGAGATCCATTGAGTACCTTGGGGCAGCTGTTTACCAGCCATTAACTAATAAGAAGATCATTCTAGGCGTAACAGGTTCTTCATCAATTTACAAATCTATAGACTTAGCTAGAAAGCTCATTAGAATAGGTGCAAGCGTTAAAGTCATCATGTCCAGGTTCTCCACGAGATTCATAGGACCTGATCTGTTTCAGTGGGCTACTGGCAGTAAACCATACTGTGAAATGACTGGTGAAACAGAGCATATTGATCTCGCAAGATGGGCCGACGCGATGATCATAGCTCCTGCAACTCTGAACACTATGAGTAAACTAGCACACGGTATCCTCGACGAGTTATTAACACTAACAGCCGTCACGATGATGGGAGACGGTAAAAAAGTATTAGTCGTACCTGCGATGAATATCAGGTTAATGAACTCTCCTCACTTTAAGAGAGCAAGCGTGATTTTAAAAGAACAAGGTGTTATCATCATTCCTCCATTAATAGAAGAAGACAAAGCGAAGTACCCACCCATAGATGATCTAGCACACTGCGTAGATGCAGTTGTCAATAGGGGAAGAGACCTCGAGGGATTAAAAGTCCTAGTAACAGCTGGAGCTACACGCGAATACATAGACCCCGTCAGAGTCATAACTAATCCAAGCTCGGGACTCATGGGGGTCTTAGTAGCTAGAGAAGCAGCGTGCAGAGGAGCAGATGTAACCCTAGTTCACGCTAATATGACCGTTAACCCTCCTTACTTAACTAAGAATATTCGAGTTGAAACAACAACGGATATGGCAAATATCGTCAGGAGTTTAACGGAAAAAGTTGAATACGACATCGCTGTATTCGCTGCAGCGCCAGTTGACTACAAGCCTATTCAAGTAAGCAAAGTGAAAATAGAAACAAGGAAGAATCCTCATTTAACCCTGGAATTAGAGGCAACACCTAAAGTAATAAAAAACATGGCAAATAAACCACGCGTATTAATAGGTTTCGCGGCTGAAACAGCTCAAGGAGAACAATTAGTTGAGAAAGCCAGGGAGAAATTACTAGATTATGGATTAGACCTAGTAGTCGCAAACAACATTTTATCCGATTTAGGTGGCTTCGGCAAAGAGTTCCTCGACGCTTATATTCTAGGCTCCGGTGGCGATGTAGCATCAGGTCTCCTAGCGAAATACGAGGTGGCCAGGATAATTCTGGATCAAGGATTAAAATACCTGAGTCGAGGAGACTTAACTAAAGATCACTTTTAGAACTTCCAGAGGAGATCCAAAGGCCTCGTAGATTCTACCAGCGTAGTTCTCCCTTATCTCCGAAATGAACTTAGTTAACGTATTTAACACTTTTCCATCCAGAGGTGTATCCAAATGTCTCGGTTGATAGTAGTCCAGTCCTTTAATAATGCTCGTTGCAAAAATCCATAATAGTTTATCGATTTTTCTACCCTTAACTGGTACTATTGATGCTCCAGTAGAGCTAAAAGAAGTATAAGTCACATATATTTCATCAATAGCGACATCGAATTCGTAGAATTCATTCCCCATGTATTGATCCAGATCCAATATATCGTATCCATGCCTAGTTTTATTAGTCCGTGGAATATTTACGCCAAACAAGCTTCTAACAGCTGGGTCAAAAACCAGTACTCTCGTACCGTTGACAGCAATCAGTTTCTTCTCCTCGATTTTCACCACGGTGTTCTCCGTTGAGTAAACATTGTAACCTCTACTTACAGCAATTGAGGCCATCGTGCTTTTACCCGTGTGAGGAAAACCAAGTAGTAATACGTTCTTATTCCCGGAGGATATCACAACGGAGTCCGTTAGCATTATAAGGCCTTTCTTCGCTAGACTTCTAGCTAGTACCTGGAGTATGAAAAATATAGGCGACTCATTAACGTATGGTTCCGGTGGATCTCCTTTAACCACGTAGATGTCTCTTCCATGCTCGGAGTAACTTGTGGTTAGTACTTCAAAGTCTCCATTTTTCAACCAGTATATTGTTGAATCAGTGGTTGAACAATCCCCAGATAACCTGAATGCTGGTAGATAACGCTTAGCAAACTCCGATTTCAAAGATGATTCTAGTTTTCCAGGGTCCGCGACATTTATTTCTATACATGCATCTAGTATTTTAATTCTAAGCATGGTTTACCACTTTAACATTTATGAGTTCATGGTCTACGAAAATATATGTTAGATGCTTGATATACTAGTTCTGTTGATTATTTTCCCAATTATTATCGTTAAGCTCTTAACTAATACTTACAATGCCCAAAAGAAATGATCAATTATTTAACGACAGAATTCAATTGCCAGTTTGGATTCGTAAAGGGTTTTTAACCTGTTAAACAAATGGTATACTGCTTCTTGTAGTACTACATTGTTATCATATTGCTTTATGATTTGCTCGAGTTCGCTAGGTGACTTATCTTTGAGCTTTTTCGCCTTCTCGATCATTAATGGTAGAGCTCTAACCAAGTTGTCTACTATCGTGATAGATGCAGCCCGCGCTGTTCTCGACAAAGGATTTAAATCTATTGCTATAACAGTCTTACCCATTCTACGGAGAGCTTCTGTTCTATCACCATCCTCGAGTGGCACTAGTACAACATCTGCTACTAGTATCCCCCTTGGACTAACGCGTCTTCGCTCACTGAACAACTCTGGTATCGTTGCAGATGCGTCTTCGCCTACACCTAATACCTCAGTTGCTCCATGCTCTTTCAACCATTCAGCGATGGCTTCCTCTCTCTCCCTTGTTCTATAGAATAAATTTACTTCTATTTTAGCGTTCACGTTCTTAGCTAGTTCAACTATTTCCCTAGGCGCTAATGCTGCTGTATTACCATTAACAGATATAACTGGGTATTTTGCGAGTAATAGTGCTGCAACAGCTGCCTCTATTGCTTTAACAGCAAATGGTTGAGTAATCTCACCTAATAAGTAGTCGAAGCATTCGCCGCGTCCATGCGCGATCAATCCTTCCTCTACGACTAGTTTTCTCTTGAACCCCTCTACGAGTTTTTCCCGTATTAGTAGACTATTTCTCCTCGGATGATTAGCTGGTATATTCAACTGTAACACCCATGTGCGATATAGTTGCATAGTGAGTTTTAAATCCTCTATTGTTGAGTACTTCGATGACATCGTTAATGTAGCTTTTCTCAACCCAGATTATTAACGCGGATTTCTTCAAGTAGTAATCTATCACTCCGCGGAGTCCACTCAACACGTTGTTTAATAGCTCGTAATTAAATAACTTGCTCGTAAAACACCTTGAATACTCGAAAAACATTGACACATCCTCTGTTTCAATGATTTTTCCAAGGAGTTTCTCGCCGAGAGCCACCGTCTCCCTGCTCATTCTACTTAACATCATGGGAGTCGACTCCATTTCACTTAGACTCGTTATCACCAAGTGGAGTTTTTCCCTAGGTATAACTCTGTATGCTGATCCCACTCCAGGAGCACCCGGTTTAACTCGGATTGCTAATCCACCCGTATACTCAGCTATGACGTCCCCTAGTCCGGTCTTATTCTCAACTTCTAGGACATGGGCTTTTTGTAGTGCTTTTAACGAAGGCTTGTTCGCCAGTAAGTATGAGCCAAGTGCGTGTGCTATCAATATTCCCGCTGATACCCCGAATCCTAATCCAAGATCTATGGGAGAAATAATTTTGGTCTCAGTTCTTAGACCAGTTTCAAGACATATTTTCTCGGCGAGATCATTGAATACTTCGCGATTATTGAGTAACACTCGACAAGGTCCTCGAACCACATATGCTTCCATGTAAAGCGATAAATTTAACCCTGCTCCAATACTGCCGGATTCAAGTGAGTTAGTTCCGTAGTATGGTACCCATATACCAGAGACATGTGAAGGAATTATTATCTTCAAGGAGACACCATTATAAAAACTAATTCTTCAAGTATTTCTCAATAATAGTTGGAAGCAGTAACCATCCGTGCTCAAGTATTCCCAATGAACCCCTCATGCAGTTTTTCTCTGTGAATTTTTCAATGTTATCTGGTAATAATCCGGGCATGTAGAACAGTATTGGAACAGGGTCATCTGTATGTGTTTTCTTAGAGGGAGGAGTCGCGTGATCAGCTGTAACTATGATCGCATATTTATCTAGGTAACTTAACAATGGTTGAACATAATACTTATCTATTT
This sequence comes from Desulfurococcaceae archaeon, assembly GCA_023269825.1. Classification (GTDB taxonomy): domain Archaea; phylum Thermoproteota; class Thermoprotei_A; order Sulfolobales; family Desulfurococcaceae; genus UBA285. The sequence continues at coordinate 184,847 of JAGDWI010000001.1, read as the reverse complement.
CTTCGATTTTCTGTTTCTTCAATTCAGGTTTCCCATCGTGGCCAGGTTCATCTGGTCCCTTTAAATGAACATAAACTACGTCGTGTTTCTCAAGCGCTTTCAACGTGGTATTTAACCTTTTCTCATAATCCACTCTCGGGTCTCCTGTAGGAGGCTCTAATGGAATAACTTCTGCGCCAAACGCTCTTCCAATCCCAATTTCAACGGGCATTTCAGCTAATAATGCAAACCTGCATTTATACTTAACTCCTAGAGGAGTAGCCTTAGGTATACTTCCACCAGCGTCTCTCAGAAGTAAGGCGTTTGCAGGTAGTAATTTATTCTCAACTCTCTTAATGTTAACGGGGTGTTTATCTAAGATTTCAACCGCTTTCTCGAAGAACGCATTAGCTATCTCTGCTGCTGCTTTCGATTCCTCGCTATTATCAAGCGGTGTTATTGGCTCTACGTATGGCTTGGGGTTTTCAACAGCAATACTGACCAAGCCTTTCCGCTGGTATGCTGGATCATTATTACTAACCATTGGTGATAATTTCCTCGTCCTGCTACCTATTACTACTACTGCTCTATGACCTATTGTAGCTACAACTTTAGCGTATCCTTGATGAATACTTATCTCCATGTTGTCTAGTGCTCTGGCTAGCTCTCTCGCTTCACTTGTTGATAGATTCCTGCCAACTCTTCTATCAATGATTTTACGAGTAACTGGGTCAATAGTCGCGAAATTCGCTCTGAAAGCGACTTCATATCCTTCTCTTATATTTAAGCCAGCACCAAGCGCTTCAATGGGGCCTCTCCCTGTATAAACCTCGTGTGGATCATATCCAAGTATAGATATAACGGCTTCATCGCTCTCCGGTGCGATTCCTTTTCCAACAGTGTACATTAATCCACAGATGCTTTTCCTCGCTAATTCATCTAATCCCGGTTTATCAGCTAATTCAAGCGTGGTGACTTCATCGTTAATACTATCCGCCATTCCATCTAACACTAGGTAGAGTAACCTATACTTCATAATCAACCCCTTAACTTTAATCAAATCGCTCAGGATTAATAACACTTCATAAGATTAATTAAGTAAATGAGGAGTGAAGGTGAGTACTTGATTGTATTCCGCTGTACTGGTAAAGGACCTATATAAGGTTTACAGTAGGAGTACAATTGCACTGAATGGTTTATCATTTGAAGTTAAACCGGGGGAAATATACGCATTAATAGGGCCGAATGGTAGCGGTAAAACAACTACTTTAAGAATTGTAGCTACTTTAATTAAACCAACAAGAGGTTTAGTGGAGGTATTTGGAGTCAACGTGGTTAAAGATCCATTGAAGGTTCGAAGTCTAATAAATTACCTACCCGAGGAAGCTGGAGCTTATAGAGATTTATCCGGAGAAGATTTCATAAAATTCATGCTCTCAATGCGATATAGAGAACCCGAGTTAGAGAAAGCGGTTGAAGAAGCAGTAAGTATTAGTGGTCTGGGTAGAGAGTTAAAGCGCCCTGTTAGAACATACAGTAAAGGCATGAAGAGAACACTAGCTTTAAGCGTTGTTTTAGCTAGTAAACCAAAACTACTAATACTCGATGAACCAACAGCAGGACTAGATGTTGAAAAAGCATTATTTGTCAGAGAGTTAATTAAGAAGTATAATAGAGAGTTCGGCGTAACCGTTCTACTTAGTAGTCACAATATGCTTGAAGTCGAGTACCTTGCCCACAGAGTGGGCATCATATACAGAGGAAAACTCATTGGTGAGGGAACCCCGAGAGAAATAAAAGAATCACTAAACGCTGAAAACCTAGAAGAAGCATTCGTTAAACTTAAGGCAAAGGTGTAAAACCATGGTTTTAACTCAACTAGTTAAAAGAGAAATAAAAGCGTTCCTCAAGAACCCTGGTTTCATTATATCTCTAGTGATACTATTCGCATTCTACGCTGCTATGGGAGGAATAATGCGGAGAAGCGCGGAGGAAACCCAGAGAATAATTCTCCAATCGAATATAGGCTTCGTTGTTGAAGATAACACCGCATTCGTGCAAGAGCTCGTTAAAACAATTAATGAGACCCTGGGCGGAAGAGTAAAAATTTATTCAAATATAAGAGAAGCGGTAGAAGACACTGGAGTAGGATTATTGATCCCAAGAGGATTTACTACAAATATAACCAATAATTTAACAACGTTATACTTGTCAAGCATGGTGAAAATAGATTCACCATCAACAACCATAGTGCAAGCAAAGACTAGTATACTGAGTCAACTCGCTAGCTTAATAGAGCACATTCTACCATACGTAGTGAGCAAGACCTTGGGGTATGAAATCAGTGGAGAGTACATGGTATCTATACATGGATCCGCATTATTCTATGGTCGAGAAGTGGATTCAGCGCTGCTCATGGGGTTCCTCACGTTTATAACAATGCTACCATTACTAGTGGGCATACTTATTGGTACTAATGCAGGATACGCGGCTCAACTAGTTGCATATGAGAAACTCGAGAAAGCCTTCGAGATGCTACTTGCACAACCCATTAAGAGAAGCAGTATTGTTATAGCGAAAATAATCGGCGCATCAGTAGCTACAATAATTTACTCCGCTGTTATCTTAGCTAGTATATTTATATTAGCATTAGGCTCCATACCGGGAGAAGTTCAATCAATTGATAACAGTGTAATAACTAGCTCCATAACAGAGCTTTCAAGACAGTTAGGACTCGATGTAGCGTTTCACTTCATCGTTTCCATAGCGATAGCGTTAATCCTAGGTTTACTTGAAACAGGTTCACTGGGTATAATACTAGGTTCAATGGCATCGGATGAGAGAACAGCGGGTTTATTGATTACGCCAGTAATGTTTCTCTATCTTGGTTTAGCATTCGCATTCACTTTCATTGGATTCCAAGTTAATATAGCTACATCGGTTCTAGCGGGATTCATAGTTTTACCTTTACCCATGGTTTACATGCTATCACTAATATCAGGTGAAACAATCTACATAGTGGTATCTCTTGCATCAAGTATAGCAGTATGCATATTGTTAACCTCGATAGCAGTATTCCTGTTCAATAGAGACATAGTTGTTCTAGGGCTCAGAATTCGTCTGAGAAGAGAATGAATTAAAAAACATAGGTTATCCGCGCAAATACTCGGATGATTATTGGATCTGTTTTGAACATTAAAAAGCTACACAAATCAACTAATAGAATTCTTAACGAGATATTCTCGGATTTCCAGTGGGAGATTATTGATCACGTAACTATAGTCCTCCAGTGGAAGTAGCGATATAAATGATAATAGGAGTTTTAAACGATTGACTTTTTTAGCGTCATCAAAACCTTGTCTATCCCTAATTTCCCTGTAGTATCTATTTATATCATTTATCACTAAGTCAAGAAAACGCTTTGAAACACTTGGTTTATTGCTTTTCACCTCATCATATATTAAAGCCATTTTACGCGGGAATTCTCCATAGTCAGGGATCATGGATTTGGAGCTTGATTCAAGAAGCTCCTCGTACACGAAAACAACGTCTCTCAATGGATCATCATTTTGACTTGGTTTTTTATAAATAAACCTTAAATTACTTATAGCACCGCAATTATTGCACAGGTAAATAAACGAGTCGATCTTAGAATCCATTGAGCTTTTATCCTGGACTTCTTCTCGTCTAATGAGTTGAATATTTCTACTCCCACATATAAGGCAACCTTTATGCTTAACGATTAATTGTTCCTCAATGGTTATGAGCAATGAGGGCTTCCAATATAAAGGTATAAAGTAATCTGCGTCAACCATGTTTACCTCCTCGAGTTTCCTGGGTTTAATTGGATATGGGTTCAATTATAAAGCATAATACTCATGTAGATGTTGAACTTCATGCTGATAACAGTTGTTAACTTTTTCCTCTTATAACATAGTTGTTTTTACGTTAGTCACTTTACTTCTCGTCACTTTATTCTACTAGGGGGACTACTTTTCTATTATTAGTTTAATCGTAACTGTTTAATGTTAATGCCTTAAGTTAACTCGGACATTATTCTTTTCAAGTAATATTCAAGTCGTGAATAATCTTCTGCAAGTATGTACGTGTTTGGTTCTAAACCTAGTCCCCCTTGATCGCATATTATGTTAGGAGATTCTTCGGCGGCCTTTTCTATTCCTGTCCAAAATTCTTCTTCACTCATATGTGGACCTGTTACAATAGTCTTCGCCTCAATTCTCAATAGAGCTGATTTAACGCGACTATTGCATACTATGTTAAAGCAAAACCTGATTTTGGGGTTATACTTCGATGCATATAATAAGATTTTAGCGACGTGCCTGCTGCCTCCGTATACTGGTTCACCGTAGTACGTTACGCCTTCATATACTTTAACTATTCTCCCAGTTAAACCAATTATGTCACCAATATTAGTGGGTTTCTCGGGTGCATAAACTAGGTTTGAACCTACTTCGGGTATTATTTTCTCTAATCCACGTATACTTAAAATCTTGAAGAGTACGCTCTTATAGTACTCTACTTCAGGATCCCTAAATTCTCCGGAAAAGCATATTCTCGACAAATAGTTCCTAGTGTTGCATAGGGCTCTTAGAGCCATTTGATTTATAATGGTATATGACACTACAATGAATCTCTCGTAGTTACTGTTTGCAGATGTATCTAGTAATATATTTACGTAGTGATCTATGAGTTCTCTCGGTAAACCCAGTTTTTCTAGTTCTTCATAGTACTCATCGATGGGTTTCTTCAAAATCTTACTTATCATTGGTTGCGTTACTTCAAGAAACCATGAAATCTTTCTCTGACTAACCCCCCTTCCGCTTAGTCTATGAGCTAAAATCCCTCTCATAGCTGGTAGTATTCTTGTTGAAGCCAGCTCGTGTATCAACATTCGCTAGAGCACCAATTCCACGAATACTTAATCTACTCTTAGGTTTTTCAAGTTTACTGGATACGAGGTCGGCTAAGTTCAATATCTCCCTCAGTGTACTTATTTCCCCTGAGAATATTTCCCCGTATTTCTCCATATTGTTTAGAAGATCAACTATTTTCTCGAGACTATTGAAGACGAAGTTCTTAAAGATCTCTTTGTCACCATTAGTTAAGTTCTCTTTAGCAACGAGGCGTCTAAGCATTTCAAGAGTGGAAAATGGCTCCATGCTTTTATACTTTATGAGAAGTAGTTTCACATGGGGATCTTCAACTGAGGCCCCATAGTGCTCGCTGAGAGCGCTTCTAACTGCTTCAATATCTGTAAACCGCCACCATGATTGATTAGCGGAGGAATACGATTTTTCTATAATATTATACTCTTTCTCAAGTATTCTGAGGAGATTAACAGGGTTATAGTTGAAACCGATTGTCGCTAATCTAAGTACTAAGTGCTTATAACTGAAGTCTCCTAATCTGTGATCAATATTTGGGTCTTGTGAGATATCATAAGCTGCCTTCAAAACAACTAATCCTTTTTCACCGTATTTCTCTAGAAATAACTTGATCCGTTCCCCAGCGCTAAATCCTAGCAATAAAACACCCTGATTACTAATATAGTGGTATTACAGAATATAATCGTTTTCTGTGTACACTATTTATTGGGTATTACCGAGATGAGCATTGTAATTGAAGCTAGAAACATCCATAAGAACTACGGTAAAATTGAAGCATTAAGAGGAGTATCTTTAAGTATACGTGAAGGAGAGATATATGGTATTGTTGGACCGAACGGTGCTGGCAAAACAACTCTCCTAAGAATCATCTCTGGTTTAATTAAACCGACAAGTGGCGAAGTAAAAGTTCTTGGTTTAAACCCTTACACAGATTTTGATGAAACAAGAAAATATATAGGGTATTTACCAGAGGATGCGGATACCTATGATTTACTTACTGGGTATGAGCACTTTCTATTATACTTAAAACTATATAATTTGACCACTGAAAACCTGAATTACGGATTAGAGCTAGCTTCTCTGGATAAGAGAGTTCATGATTTAACCAGAGGTTACAGTAAAGGAATGAAGCGGAGACTATTATTAGCCCTAGTCTTAATGAGAAAACCTAAAATAGCTCTACTCGATGAACCAACTGCTGGATTAGATGTTCACGCTAGTCTAAAAATCAGGAGAGCGATAAAGAGATACGTTGAGGAAACAAGGGCCTCAGTCATTGTAAGTAGCCATAATATGCTTGAAATAGAGAGTCTATGTGACCGTGTTGGATTAATATTTAAAGGGAAAATAATTGCTGAAGGCCAAATCAGGGAACTCTTAGATAAGTTCTCGTCGAGAAACCTTGAAGAAGTATTTGAAGCCGCTACAGGTGAACTACATGAAGCCCTTTAACGCGTTAAAAGCCATGTTATGGAAGGAAGTTAAAGAAATTAAAAGAGATAGAAAACTCCTAATTTCAACTATTCTCCTACCACTTATATCACTACCCGCAATAGGGATATTAACAGCGCTCCTACTATACTATCAGCCTATATTCATCGCCGTAGTTAACCAAGATGTGGAAGAAGAAACTAATAAATGGTTTGTAGATAACCTAATTAGTGATCTATCATCTCGCGGATATAAAGTTGAAACAGTACAAGAACTGGATGCTGCATTAAGGAACCTTACGTTTGATTTAATAATTAAGATACCGCTCGGTTTCTCCGAGAACTTGACTAGTTTAAATAAAGTAGCTTACGTTGAGATCATCAAGCGTGCCGGTGTTTCAGGCGACAGAGTTGACCGAGCAGAACAAGACGTTAAAAATATTATTGCTTCTATTTCGAATGCTGTCTCCGAGCTGAAAATCAAGGATTTAGCTGGAAGAGCTGGATTAATTGATGTAAACGTTGATGCTATAAGAAACCCTGTTCAAGTAAAAATACCTATTTATATTGGTCCATCAGGTGAACCAGCTAAAATAGAGGATATAGTAAAACCATTTATAGCAAGACTACTTATTTTGAGCTTTACTTTCATTGTGACCCCTGCATCTACTTTTATCGTGGACGGCATTGTCGGTGAAAGAGAGCGGAAAACCATTGAAATGCTTTTATCTTCTCCAGCTGGTTTATGGGATCTTCTGGTTACTAAACTCGTGTCATCCTCTCTAATAGGGTTAATAGCTTCACTAGCAGATATTATTGGTTTGCTTCTCTACTATGGTATACTTGTCACAGCGCTGGGAGGATGGTTCATGGCTGTTTTTGATCCTGGTTTAATAATTCTCCATGCATTCACAGCTTTTCTCACCATACTAGTAACAGTATCTATTTCACTACCTTTCATAACTAGGACGAAGGGTATTAGGACTGCTAGTAACATTGCAAGCATGTTTTCTATAATTGGTTTAGCGTTCTTCGTCGCAGGCTGGATCATAGATTTCTACAAATTACCAGAGAATATTTTGAATCCACTATTACTGGTACCTTATACTCACAGTGTACTCGTAATACAGAGCTATGTATACAGGGATTACTCTAGATCCCTAGGAAGCATTTCCGTACTAATAGTATTATCACTTATTATCATGGTTGTTTCATTAAAAACGCTGGATAGAGAAAAAGTTCTCCTAGCTACTTGAAGTATGGGATTTAATGGAGGTGTTTACATGATGATCAATAGTGATACATTCAACGCTGCTTTCAGAAATTACGTGTTTAATGCGAGGTGGTGGCCATGGAAAGGAAGCTATGTCAACGTAGAACCGTATGTTATTGATACAACAGGAAAACTGAGCATTGTACTAATGAAAATAGGTGACGCTCTTTTCCATGTTCCATTGATGAAGACTGAGAAGATCCCGAGCGAGCTTACAGATAGAGGTTTCTGTGTCGATGACGAGTGCTTCCTTGAAGCAGAATATTCGCCGGATTACTTGAATGAATTCATGAAACTAAAGGTTTCTAAGTATGTAGAATTGTTGAGTTCTATAGAGGATATTAAAGTATACGTTGCACGTCCTCTAACCCTGGAGTCAACGAACTCCATCGCTGTTTACGAAACAAATAAAGGAACACTTGTTCTGAAGAGTTACCGTTTACTACCCGATGTTAACATAGAAACCCTTATCCTAAAACATTTAGCTCGAAAAAAGTACAAGTATATTCCAAAAGTACATGGATTATTATTCATTGATAACCTTGCATCGGGAATACTAATGGATTACGTTAAAGGCCTAGGAGATGGAGGGGCGCCTTTCTACGCATCTTTACTAGATTACCTAGAAGGCAGAAAAGAGAGGTACACTATAGGTTTAGCCTCGAAACTCGGTGTAATTATAGGTGAAATGCATATCGCATTGAACACTGATTCCGAGGAAGACTTCTTTGGAGTAGAGAACGTTACTGATCGGGATTTAACTATTTGGATCAATAGAGTGGAAAAAATGTATAGTTCCGGACTTAAGAGAATCGAGAAGCTATCCATAAATCTTGAAAAAAGAGATAGGGAGGAAGTCGAGTATTGGAGGAAACTCGCTGAGGAAGCTGAGAGCATTATATATGAAGCAGTAAATTACCTTGAGAAATACACGCGCGACTTATACAAGGCTAGAACCCACCAAGATCTCCACCTCGCTCAAATGATATACGTAGGAGATGGGGAAATAGATTTCGTTATAACTGATTTCGAGGGAGAACCTGGGAGAAATCGAGAAGAAAGACTTATGAAGGAGCCCCTTCTCAGAGACATTGCTTCAATGATCAGGAGTTACCATTACTTATCTCACGCAGTTTTAATGAATAAGTTTAGCGCCTCTAGGCACGATGCATCCACTATGATGGTGAAAAACGATCCAACGTTTAATTGGAGAATAAGACACGTCATCGCCATGACGTTTAGTTATATTGCTAGAGTGCATGGTGTAAACATACTTGGGTATGATGAGAACAAGATCGTGCGGAACATATGGATCTACTTGTACCCTTGGGTAGTTGAGAGAGCTGTATACGAGTTTTTCTACGAGTCACTTTATAGACCACTATGGATATCTATTCCTGTCGCTGGCTTATTGGAGGCTAGAAAGTACTTGGTTGCACCACGGATATAGATACACGAATATAAGTTAGACTAAACCTTATATAAAATCGCTGAGAACGGGTGTGTGCTTGCCAGGAATAATTCTGTTTTTCGAGGTTCATCAACCATATAGGTTGAATAGAAACATCCACTATGCATTAATGGAGAAAGCTCTCACCGGGAGAATAGAAGTCAATGATATTGAGGAAGCTATATTTGACAATGAGCTGAATAAATACGTGCTCAACAGAGTGGCTGATAGGTGTTATATTCCCGCTACAAAAATCATTATGGAAAACATTGAAATGTTCAGGAATTCAAGTAAAACATTCAAGGTGACTTTTAGCGTAAGTGGAGTTCTATTAGAGCAGGCTCTTAGATGGAGGAGAGATATCGTGGAATTATTGGATAAAGCAGTTGATACTGGAATGGTTGAATTATCGCAGCAGACATATTATCACAGCATGGTTGCATTCATGCCCTACTATGGTTTAGAGGAACTAAGAGAACAAGTCTTAGAGCACAAGAGAATTTTGAACGAGTTATTTGGATATGAACCAGTAACCGTTGAGAATACCGAGTTCACATATAATAATGATGTAGCTTGTTTCCTCAACGGTCTGGGTTACAGAGTCATGTTGACCGAGGGCGTAGATTGGGTTCTAGGTTGGCGTAGTCCAAACTACGTATACAAAGCACGAGACTGCGACTTGAGAGTCCTCACGAGAAACTATAGATTAAGTGATGACATAGGATTCAGATTTAGTGATAGAAGATGGGATCAATACCCATTAACAGCTGATAAGTACGCTGCGTGGCTTGCATCAACACCTGGAGACGTAATATTAATAGCGGTTGACTACGAGACCTTTGGAGAACACCACTGGCCTGAAACGGGTATATACGAGTTCCTTAGATGGCTACCTAGAGAAGTGTTGAAGCATAGTAACTTAGAGTTCATTACTCCAAGAGAGGTGTTAGATAGGTATCATCCAAGGGATATTTACGATGTCCCACCATGGTCGACTATAAGTTGGGCTGATGAAAGAGATCTGTCAGCTTGGCTGGGCAATGAGCTACAGTGGGAAGCGTTCAGGATCGCGAGCGAGCTAAGACCATATGTTAAAGCATTAGGTGATGTGAACATCATTAAGCTCTGGAGAAAACTCACTATAAGCGACCACTATTACTACATGGCTACAAAATTTGGTAGCATTGGCGAGGTACACGCGTACTTTTCACCCTATAAGAATGCCTCGATAGCGCATGGATTAATGATGGAGAGCTTGGGACTATTGATCTCGATTATCGCCGAGAAAATCAAGGAGAATCCACGCAAAACTCTAGCCAATTTAGAATTACCGTGGAGTAAAGCATTCTACTTCAAAAAGCCAACGGGCGAGTACACGGGGATATCCGCGAGATCGATTGCTGAGTTTCTTAGTGCACTGAATAAAGCTCCATTGGATTCAATCATGTACCATCTTAATAACGGCGACTTCGAAAACTGGTTTAGAAGTGTGTTCTTCTTGGATAATATCGCGGAGGAGATATCTAGAATAAAAATGGAAGCAGAGTCAATTTTCAATAAAGTTGAGAAAATAAAGAAAATCATTAGTGCTCTAATGTCATAGCTTAGATCTGGTGGCGTTGTATGCCTTCAAACTTTATCTTCATATTGCACTTTCATCAACCTCATGGCCAGTTAAAATACATAAATGAGAGGATTTTCGAGAATAGTTATAAGATGCTTTTAGAGGTTTTCAAGGAGTTCAGTGATCTTAAATTCACTGTTCACATTAGTGGACCATTACTCTTATACTTGAGAGATACACATCCTTATTGGCTCGAAGAAATGTTGAAACTAGGAGACATTGGAACAATAGAGTTCATGGGAGGAACAATTAGTGAAGCAGTTCTACCACTAGTACCAAGTGATCTAAGGTTATCACATATTACGCGATACATAGAGTTATTCGAGTCCATATCCGGGTTTAAACCTAGAGGGTTCTGGTTACCTGAACGTGTTTGGGAACCCTGGTTACCTGAAGTATTAGCTAAAGCAGGACTCGAATACGTGGTAATAGATGACGCTACCCTCAGAAAAACAGGGTTTTCAGCTGAGAAAACTAAATACGCGTGGATAACTGAGGAGAGCGGGTACAGTGTTAAGGTATTATTCATAGATGAGAAGTTGAGGTATATTTTGCCATGGGATCACCCCGATAAAGTGATAAGCTATATGGCTGAGTTCTCTGGTGATCCCAGCTCTGTCCTGTTATGGGGTAGTGACGCCGAGAAATTTGGTGAATGGTGGGATAAGGAGAGCAGTAAACGCTGGTTAATGGATTTCTTTAATAAGTTGAGGTTCGAGAAGAGAGTAGTAATGGTTCACCCATCGGAGTACTTGCGAGAGCACTCCGTGAAAGGATATATTTACTTGGATACAGGAAGCTATGATAAAATGCTCGAGTGGAGCGGTGGATTCTTTAGAAACTTCTTAGTTAAATACGCTGAAAGCAACAACATGCATAAGAAAGCTCTATGGGTCAAAAACAAGTTATTAAAAGCTCAAGTTAAACCTGAGGATATTCCATTGGATTACTTTATGGCTTACTGTAATGATGCGTATTGGCATGGGTTATTCGGAGGTATCTACCTTGCACATTTACGGCAAGCAGTTTATGAGAGCCTAATTAAATCCGAGAAAGTATCTGAGGATGCAATTAATTACTTTGAAGCCAGCAACATTAGGAGAATACTGGCGGATTTTGACTACGATGGAAACGAGGAACTAATTATTGAAACACCTGATTTCAACATGTACATCAATCCACGAGATGGAGGCACACTCTTCGAATTCGATATTAAAAAACCAGGTTTAGAACACAACGTGCAGGACACTATGACAAGGTATAGAGAACCATACCTTGAGGGCACAAACTTTAACCCTGATTGGTACAGGAGAACCAGTTTGAGAGTTCACATTTGGGGCCATGAATCAACATTGCATGATTGGATGTTCAACACTCCTTTCAAGGATATGAGTGACCTCGCGTTATCCAAGTATAATATAGCTTTCTCCGATGATCCACGTGTATTCTACTTAAGAACTATAGGTGCCGTTTACTATCACGGAGTTAAAGCATCATCTGTTTTCGTCGAAAAAAGAATCGAGCTCAAAGATAAAGGATACGTGGCTAGATACATTGTTAAAAACCTAAGTGAAGCCCCTGCCCGGGGTAAAATAGGTATAGAATATCATTTAGCCTGGAAAATCGATAGATCTCAGGAGCGGAAACCATGGTACAGCGTGAACGGGAAAAACTTCGATATAGATTACTGGTTATCTGAGAAACTCAACAAGCTAACACTGCACTCAGGAATATACCCTGATATTACATTGAAAACCAGTAGAAGCATTGAAACATGGATTGCTAAATTATCAAGTTACGCAAGAACAGAGAAAGGATTAAAAGAAATACCCCAAGGCCTCGGAGTAATGTTCATTGAAAACATTGAACTTAGACACGGTGAAGCCTTCGAGCTCGAGGTAGAACACTCGATCAACGTGTGAAGGGGGCCTGGCGTACATTCATGAAATCCACTATGTTTACATTTGAATCCATCTACATTAAGAAAATCGGAGGGCTCGCTGAAGTTCCTCCTAGGCTTGGAGAAGCAATTGAAAGACTAGGCGTGGAAGTAGAGTTGTTTACACCTAGTCACTCAGTTATTGATACATGCAAAGACCCCATCTACGAAACGAAGATAGATGGAACTACTTACTGCATAAAGAAAGTGAGTAATTTTAAACCAGTCCACTACGTGGTTGGAGGAGGCATTCTCGATGATCCATCCGTATACCCCCCAGGGAAATTAGTTGATAAAGCACTCGTGTTCGCTCGTATCATATACGAGTTTTTCAAAGGGAAGAATAGTAGTGAAGTGGATGGCCTAGTGTTTCATGGACACGACTGGCACAGTATTCCAGCATTGCTCGCATTAAACGCTCTCTCCGTTGAGAAAAAGTTGAGGAATGGATTCATATTACATGTGCATCTAGGCTCCAAGAACAAAGTGCAATTAAATGAGTTGTGTATTAAAACCATGCTATGCAGTGACACCATTGTAAAGGGTGATCTAGGTATCACGGAGTTGAAACAATACTACGAGGTATCGAGTGGTTTAATCGAGCGTTTAGCTGCATTAACAGTTGACAAGGTCATCACTGTGAGTATGAATTATATTAGAAACCTTGTTAGATTAATTGGGTTAAACTCAGCTAAGAAAACTGACTACGTATATAATGCTTCCCCATTGACTTGGAGCCAAGTAGTCGAAATATTAAAGGAAAAAACTGGGTTAAAGGAGCTTGATAAACCATCGAGTAGAAAGCTGTATCGAAGTAAGCTATTAACAGAGTACATTGAAAAAATTAGAGTATCTTTTGTTGAACAAGTCGTTGAAAAATACGTGGAAAGCCTACTCGCAAAGTACGATGTAGAATACAATGCACCATTTAAATCTGATGGTCCATTAATCTTCATGATTGGAAGACTGAGTTCTCAGAAGGGATTCGACTACGTGTTAAAAGCAATGGATAAACTACTACTCGTGAATCCACGAGTGAAGATGGTTGCTGCATTCTCTCCCACTAGGTGGGATGTCGAATCTGTTGAGAAATGGATTGAAGCAATGTTATCGTATCCTGATAACCTAAGAGTTTTCCCAGGGATGCTCATTAGAGACTACGCCGTTGAATTCTACTATGCTGCGAACACGACTTTAATACCCAGTAGAAATGAGCCATTTGGATTAGTTGCATTGGAGTCTATGGCCGCTGGAACTCCGGTAGCAGCATCGAGAGTTGGTGGATTAGTAGACATTGTTTCAGATGTGAGAGCTACAGGTAGCAAGGGTGTTGGAGTCTTATTTACACCAGGCGATATAAATGACTTAGTTGAATCAACAATGTACCTAGTTGAACTCATGGAAGCAGGGTACATGGAATTAAATGAAGCATGGTTAATTAGAAATTCCTGCATAAGAAGAGCAGGAGAATTCAACTGGGATTCCTCAGCGAGGAAAATGATCAACATATATAAAAACATCGTAAGCAAAATTTGATTAAATTTGTTCTTGTTTTCACTGTCACTCTATTAATTAATGTGTTTAAAAATTAACTAAATTGCAGTTCGAGCATGTTTTAGGTGAACAGATTGCCTTCGAATTCCATTTTAGAAACTGTGTGGAAGACGGTTCTGGATGCATCTAACATCGTTTACAATGCAGTACATAAAACACCTCTTGTTCACAATGTATTCATGTCGAAGTTAACAGGCAATAACGTATACTTAAAACTAGAAAACTTGCAGGTTACTGGGTCATTCAAAGCCAGAGGAGCTTATTACAAAATACACAAGTGTTTAAATGAAGCTAGAAGTAAAGGCGTTATATCAGCTTCCAGCGGTAATCATGCACAAGGAGTTGCATACGCTGCATCGATACTAGGAGTACAAGCAACGATAGTTATGCCTGAAACAACTCCACCTTTCAAAGTGAACTCAACTAAAAGTTATGGAGCTAAAGTAGTATTATATGGAACCGTATATGATGATGCATACAGAAAAGCATTAGAGTTAACTAGTGAGACAGGCGGTGTATTCATTCACCCATTCAACGACATTGACGTTATTGCAGGGCAAGGAACCATAGGCCTTGAAATAATGGAACAATTAAGTAAAGCAGAGATAGTTGTAATCCCAATTGGAGGCGGTGGATTAATATCAGGTATAGGTACTGCTTTGAAGAAGCTTAATCCAAGTATCAAAGTAATAGGTGTTGAGCCATCTAATGCAGCTAAATACTTTGCCTCCAGGAAAACAGGTAAACTAGTAACAATTCAACCAAGGGCCTCTATAGCTGATGGCGTTATAGCTAAAAGTACTGGTGATTTAACATATCAAATAATGAACGAAGTAGTAGATGATGTTATAACCGTGGACGAAGAATCAATCGCTAGAGCAATATATATACTAATGGAGCGAGCTAAAATCGTTGCTGAAGGTGCGGGAGCACTCCCCATGGCTGCACTCTTAGAAGGAAACTTAATTAATCAAGGAAGAAACGTAGTGCTGGTTATTAGTGGAGGAAACATCGATCTCGCGACATTATACAAGATCTTAATTAAAGGACTAGCATATGATAGTAGAATAGTTAACATAAAGGTTGTTCTAAGAGATGTACACGGGGAACTACTAAAAGTACTCAATGTTCTCTACAAATATAAATGCAATATCGTTGACATAAGGCATGATAGGTTCAACCTCAAAGTACCAGTTGGACATGCACTAGTAGAAATAATTATTGAAATACCGGATGTAGACGTTATTGATAAAATTAGGAAAGAACTCAGTGAGCTTGACGTAATAATCTGGAGCTAAAAATTATTGAATAATGGGTGTTGAATATGAGTAATATTAAATCAACTATTCTAGAGAAACTAGCAAAGTATTTTGAGCTTTCAAGAGATGAAATGCTGGACCTCTACGATATCGTCGACACAATGTATAACGAGCTAATCACAAAGTACGTAGAGGCACTAATGAACCATGAAACCAGTAAAGAAATCGTTAAAAGACTATTCGATTTAGCTTCTAATCTTTTAAGTAAAGAAAGTATTAGCGTAGATGAAGAGTTAATTTTAATCGCAATACTCGATATCCTCGCCACGGATCTTCACGATAAAACAGTTGGATTTATATATGATGAGAAAGAATAGCGAATTTCGTCCCAATATTCACCTAGGATCAGTAAGGGCGAAAGCGATCACCCCTCACACTAGGACCACTTCATCATCTATTTACATTAAATAATAAGTGAGGGATTAATAAGGAAGTAATAAATTAGTTTCCCCAAATGACGTGATACTATTTGATTAAATACATTGGTTTATGATAAACCATGTTTCTACGTGATAAGATCGCGACCTCAATGGTCTTATGATTAAAATAACTATTAAACCCTAGTGCTTAAACAAATCAATGGGACCACTCTTGGCGAATAGGGCTTTATTTATAGGGAGATTTCAGCCTTTTCACAATGGTCATTTATTCGCTGTTAAGCACATACTCGAATACAATGAAGAAGCAGTAATAGTTATTGCAGCTGCACAGTATAGTTACACTTTGGATAATCCATTTACAGCTGGTGAAAGAGTGGAAATGGTAAAACTCGGCTTAGGGGAAATGTACAGTAAATGCTACGTTATTCCCGTAGACAATGTTCCAAGCAACTATGAATGGCCTAGACACGTTCTCACATATATTCCAAGAGTGAAATCTGTTTATACCAATAATGAATTCGTTAAATTACTGTTCAAGGATTACGGATTAGATGTCAAGGAGACACCTGTACTACCAGGAGTTAGTGGCACATCTATTAGAAGAGCTATAGCTGAGGGTTTGCAGTGGAGGCACATGGTGCCGAGCAAAGTTGCAGAGTTCATTGAGTTGATCAAGGGCGATGAACGCATTAAAGCCATATGGAAGACGCAAAGTAAGACTATGGGTGAAAGATACTAGAGTCGTATTGAACTATATCAAGGTGATATATTCTGCGAGCACCTAGAATTTCAATTATCATAGTTGGTTCAGAGATTTTAAAGGGAATTATTCAAGATACGAATTCACACTGGTTGGCGAGAAACCTGACTGAAATGGGGTTTAACGTAGTAAGGATCATCGTTGTACCCGATAACTATGAAGATATTGCTTGGGCCGTTAAAGAATCATTAAATGTTTCAGATATCTTAATAACAACAGGTGGGTTAGGATTCACAAAAGATGATGTGACATTAGAAGCCATCGCAAAAACCCTTGGATTAAAGCTTGTTCTTAACTTGGAGGCATTGGATATGATCAAGAGAAAAGTGGGAGAAAATATTGCATCATATTCAAAAGCAGCTTACTTACCCGAGACAAGTAAACCTTTATTCAACCCTGTCGGTGTATCACCTGGTGTTTACTTGGAAATCATGGGTAAAAAGATGTTCATTCTGCCCGGCGTCCCATCCGAAATGATGAAGATGTTTGAAGACCAAGTTAAAGCGGTTCTTGCTTCAGTTTTGAAGCAATATTCAGCGAGAATAATCATTGTAACCGATCATGAGAAAGAACGCGAAGTTGATGAACGTATATCGGAGATACGTGCTAAATATAGCGATTCTTACTTTAAAACTCATGCCTCTACTCCAGTACAGTTAAGCGTGGTTATATCTTCATCTTCTACTATTGAACTTGAGAACAAGGTTAATGAGATATTAAGTAAACTTAGAGAAGTAATTAGAATAAGAGATGTAATAGTCGAGAAAAAGGAGTGATGCTCTTGAAGAAATATATCAGTAAAATGTTTATCTTGAGTTTATTCTCCATTGCGATTCCACTTTTACTTATATTTATATCTGCTTATCTTTCAGGTTGGTTTAATTTATTCAATAATGCATTAAGCGACCTAGGACACTCAACTAAGAGCAATGTTGCAGCAATATTTAACTTCGGGTTATCTCTTGGAGGTTTTTTAATGTCCTTGATCGGGGTCAAATATTTCTCAAAATATAGCAGGCTTATTGGGTACTTAGTTGCATTAACAGGATATTCATTAATACTTATAAGCGTGTTCAACGAGGTATATGGTTCACTGCACTTCGCTGTTTCTACCTTGTTCTTCGTTTTATTGCTTTTTACAATGCTCATCTATGCCATAAAAATTAGAGACGTAAAGATGATAGCATTGCTCATTATACTCATAGCAATAGATACCCTGTTATGGTATACGCACTTTGCTTATAGAATGCCTAAAGGTGCTGCAATACCTGAACTCCTCTCAATATTCACTGCGGCACCATTTTACTTGCACTTATCTTGGAGAATTAGTTCCACAGACACGTAATCTATTTTAGGAAACGTAAGTTAACCTGTTTTTACAATAAAAATTAAGGAGTACAAGTGAATATGCTTATAACTCCATTGAATCTTACTGTTTTGATAAACAATTGGTTTTTATTGATGTTTTTCAGTTATTTAACGTGTTTCTACACTCGTTTTCAAATATTTTCTTGAATTCGTCATCGTTTATTAACGCTCTCGAAACTATCTCTCTTACTCCGTGTTTTTTGATTAAGGAATCTAAAACCTTATACAACTCACAGTTCTTCTCATAATCCCTTAACTTTGATAACATAATGTTTTGAAGTATTTCACCTATTCTCGCATCAATAGTATCCGCTAAGTGAACAATTAATCCCTCTAAAGTGGAAAAAGGCGTTTGACCATGAACCTCTGTGATAGCTCTTATTAATTTGTCTGGTGCATTTCTCCTCGATAACTCGGCAACTATAGCATAGTCATGGCTTAAATACCAGTCTTCTCTGGCTTTATATCCACCATTAACTTTATCTGGGACATATTGATAGTACTTGAATATATCGTGGAGAACTGCTGTGGCTAACACTGTGTCTTTATCTGCTCTAATACCATATACTTCATAGAAGATCTCGGATAGCATTAACGCTATCTTTGTAACAGTATATGTATGTAGTATTAAGCCGCCTGTGAAAAAATGGTGTTTCCTTGGAGCTGCTGGAGATTCGTCGAGCTTAATTAATGCTTTAATATTTGTAAAACTGAGAACAGGGTTGTTTAAAACGTCTTCCACTATTTTCTTCAACTCATCATCTTTAATTAAATTAACTAGCTCCCGTATAACTTGCAAGTCCATACAGTACACCATTCCATGATTAAATAGTTACTAATATGAATTAATTATCAGGGATGTTTTGAACTCTATTTTTATACCTGGTTCCTTATATACAATTACTAAACAGTAAGGTGTCGATGTTGGAAAGGGTTTTTGTGATAGGAGTAGGGTTAACCAAGATCGGTAGGTTCTATGAGAAACACGCTAAGGAACTATTCTCCGAGGCTTTATGGAAAGCCATTGATGACGCAGGCGGAGTAAAACCGCAAGCAATAGTTGTAGGGAACATGACTTCCAGTGTTTTAATGGGTCAAGACAGCTTCGGTGCACTACTAGCTGATCATGCTGGTTTCCGCGGATTACCAGCTTTTAAAGTAGAAGCTGCATGCGGTAGCGGCGGCGCAGCTCTATACGCTGCATATGCATTAGTTAAATCTGGATTAGTCGACGTTGTGGCAGCAACTGGAGTGGAGAAGCTAACTGAGGCGACAACAGGCTACGTTACAAGAGCGCTCGCGCAAGCAGCTGACGCTGACTACGAGGTACTGTATGGTGCGACTTTTACAGGGTTAAATGCCATGATCGCGAGATTATATAAGACATTATTTGGTTACACTGACGAAGAACTATCTTATTGGCCTCTAAAAATGCATGAGTATGCAAGTTATAATCCCTATGCTCAAATAAGGGGAAAAACCACTATTGAAGAAATAATGTCTAGTCCACTAATAGCTGACCCCATAAGACTATACCATAGTGCACCCATAGGTGACGGTGCAGCTGTACTGCTCCTCGTTCGCGGAGAAGATAGAGCAAGAGAAATAGCTAAGAAAACAGGTAGAGACGTAGTTGTAGAGTTAGCAAGCGTATCGTTAGCAACAGACAGCGTTGATTTAACAACACGCAACGACTTACTAACAATGGATTCCACTGTTAAAGCATCAAGAGAAGCCTTGAAGAAGGCGGGCCTAGAAATCAAAGACGTTGACTACATTGAACTACACGATGCTTTCCACGTAACTGGTTATCTTTCAATAGAAGATCTAGGTTTAGCACCCAAAGGTCTAGCTCCGAAACTATACCGTGAAGGAAGATTCCATAAAGGCGATAAACCAGAAATAAACTTCAGTGGTGGATTAAAAGCACGTGGTCACCCAGTAGGAGCCACTGGAATCTACCAAGCTGCTGAGGCAGTGATGCAGCTAAGAGGAGATTTCCCAGGTTTTAAAGCTAGTAATCCTGAAACAGCTTTAACGCATAATATTGGAGGAGTAAGTACAACTGCTGCTGTAGCTGTTTTTAGAAGGGTTAAATGATGAGCTCTCATGATGATCTAATAAGAAAAGTCCGTGAATACAGAGAACTATCTATTACTGGCGGAGGCAAAGATAAAATAGAGCAACAAAGACAAAAAGGTAAATTATGGGTTAGAGACAGGCTAACTAAACTACTAGACCCTGATTCCTTCGTGGAATATCAGTGGATGCGGCTCCATAGATCAACATACTTCGGCTTAGATAAACAAAAGTACTTCGGCGACGGCGTAGTCGTAGGTTACGGTAAAATAGATGGTAGAACCGTGTTTATTTACGCTCAGGATTTCACTGTACTAGGAGGAAGCATAGGTGAAGCACACGGAGAGAAAATTGCGAAAACAATAGAACAAGCTATACAAGCAGGTGTACCAGTTATAGGGCTATATGATTCAGGTGGAGCTAGAATACAGGAGGGTGTTTCAGCGTTACATGGCTGTGGCAGAATTTTCTACGCTAATGTTAAAGCTAGTGGAGTAATACCACAAATAGCTATTATCCTGGGCCCATGTGCTGGGGCAGCAGCTTATAGTCCAGCTCTCATGGATTTCGTTATAATAGTCAAAGGAGCCTACATGTTCATCACAGGTCCCGAGGTCGTTAAAGCTGCTACAGGAGTGTCTGTAACGTTTGATCAGCTGGGAGGTGCTGATGTACATGGTTCCACTAGTGGAGTAGCTCACTTCGTAAGTGAAACAGAGGAGGAAGCATTCATAATAGTTAGAAAACTATTATCCTATCTACCGAGCAATAGCACTGAGGATCCACCCTATATCCCAACAGATGACCCAGTTGATCGTAAATTAGAAGAACTATATGAAGTAGTCCCAACCGACCCCATGAAACCATTTGACGTTAAACAAGTTGTAAAATCTATTCTAGATGACGGCGACTTCCTCGAAGTCCACGCTAATTGGGCTAAATCAGCTGTCGTAGGTTTCGGAAGAATAGGCGGGTACTCAGTGGGAATTGTTGCAAATCAGCCAGCTGTAAACGCAGGAGTTATAGATATAGATGCAAGCAATAAAATAGCGAGGTTCGTTAGGTTCTGCGACTCATTTAATATACCAATAGTAACGCTTGTAGATACTCCCGGGTTCATGCCAGGTGTTGATCAAGAGCACGGGGGCATAATAAAACACGGAGCAAAAGTCCTCCATGCTTACGCTGAAGCCACAGTACCAAAGATAACTGTAATAATGCGTAAAGCATATGGAGGAGCATACATAGCAATGGGTAGTTTATCGCTTGGAAGCGACGTAAACTTCGCTTGGCCTACAGCTGAAATAGCTGTGATGGGTCCCGAAGGAGCTGTTAGAATACTGTATAGGAGAGAAATGGAGAAATCTACTGATCCCGAGGCACTCTACCGCGAAAAACTAAGAGAATACAGGGAAATCTTTGCGAACCCGTTTAGAGCGGCTGAACTAGGTTACATAGATGACGTCATCGATATAGCTGAGACAAGGAGAAAGATCTACGAAGCACTTACATTGCTAAGTGGTAAGAGAGCTGAGTTACCTCCATTCAGGAAACACACCAATATACCTTTATGATGATCTTATTTTCAATAATTTTTCTCCCTTATTAACAGCTTTACCTTGATTAACGTATACTTCTTCAACCACTCCAGCTAAATGAGATTTAACTTCTATAATCATCTTCATGGATTCAAGTAATATAACGGTATCACCTACATTTACGACTGCTCCCGGTTTAACTTTAACCTCAACTACTCTACCCGATATCGGTGACTGAATAACACCTGGCTCTACTACTTGCTGCAGTAGTTTAACATGCTCTTTCTTCTCCTTCTTCGATTCTTGGGTAATTTCCGAGCGTACTTCGCTAATCAACGGTTGCGTGAAATCCACTACTAAGTCGTTCTCGAACGAGTACACTGTGTGCTCTTCACCGTTAACGTTTAAAACATATTTTCCATCATCAACTTTCTTGATGGAAATTTTGTAGAGATCACCAGTGTTTATATCTTTAAACACGATCATGTTCCTTGTTTTTTCAACCATTTCTAGTTCAATAGTGTTTCCAAGTATTGTCTTAACTCTGTATATTTTCGGCAAAATGGATCAACCTCAGCAACGCCAACCATCTTCATCTATCAGACACGGGTTCGTTCATCACTCAAAAAATAAGTAATTACCTTGAATGGTTATAAGCATTGCTAATAACACTATTATAAGAGTGTTTTCGAAATATGTTTCATGAAGGTGCATCGTTTTGACAATAGACTTGAAGACAGTTAAGATGAAGCGCGAAGAATTCTGGAATAGTACGCCAGTATATAGAGCGATCTACGAGCGACTCACTAAACAAGGCTACCACATAATAGGGACAATAGGAGCAGTTAAAAGATGCCACTGGACCAAGGAAGCTGTACTTCATCACAGGTTCTGTTACAAGTGTTTATGGTACGGTATTGAGAGTCACAGATGTATACAAATGACACCTGTTGTTGCATGGTGTTGGAACAGGTGCCTACACTGCTGGAGAATTCAACCCGAAGACATTGGTATGCACTGGGATGACACAAAGATCCCTATTATAGATGACCCTGAAGTTATAGTTGAAGAGAGCATTGCTACACATAAGCAAATAATGGCTGGATTCAAGGGCAACCCGAGAGCAGATCAAAGATTAGTTGAAGAAGCACTCAAACCAAAACACGCAGCAATAAGCTTAGCTGGAGAACCACTTCTATATCCACGCTTAAGTGATCTCATAGAAGAATACCATAAAAGAGGAATAACAACTTTTCTCGTAACACATGGTACGAGGCCTGATGTTCTGAAGAACCTGGAGGTTGAACCCACGCAATTATATATAAGTATTGAGGCTTGGAATAAGGAGTCCTATGATTACTTTAATAGACCACTTATCCCGAGAGCTTGGGAATTATTACAGGAAACAATCGATTACGTTAGGTCATTTAAATCCCCTGTCGTGTTTAGAATAACTCTTGTAAAAAAATTCAATGATCAGCCGGAGGCATTGAAGAGCCTTGCAAAAATCATTGAGAAAGGAAACCCGCACTACGTTGAAGTCAAAGCATACATGTACTTAGGAGTCAGCAAAGGGAGATTGACTAGAGACAATATGCCGTCTCACCCTGAGGTAAGAGATTACGCGAGGAAACTAGGAGAACTCACTGGCTATAGACTTCTTAGTGAATCTATTCCAAGCAGAGTAGTGTTATTGAGTAGGCTCGAGAAACCTATAAGACACGGTAAAGGTTGCCCAGAAGGAGTTGAATGCCCCGAGAAATATGTACCAGTACTAACTGAGGAATACGAGGAAATCGAGGAGTAATCTACTCTATCAACCTATACTCTTTTCCAGCATGTAAAACTACTAGAGCTTCTCTACGCATTTCTTCTAGTAATTGTCTCTCGTGCTGGTTTAGTTTTTCAACATCTACAACTCTTATCGGAAACTTGCTCTTAAAGTTTACGTAGAACCCACTATCAACTATTAGAGAACCTATTTTAAGTATTTTGTTCTCACCTAGCATTTTTTCCACCAATGACCCGTACTTGGATAATGCTTCACTGTATAACATTACTGGTGGCTCAATTGAAACCGGCTCACTTCTCTTTTGATGCGATGTTAGTGCTTTCTCGATGTTTCTTAATTGTTCTTCTAATCGATTCAATCTCCTATCTAATTCCCTAATTTTATTCATCATGTTTTCAATGATCACCATTATATCTTCACTTGTTCTAACTTTACTTGAAGCCTCCGCGTGTTCAACATGCGGTTCTATATCTATTCTAACAGTATTCTGAGCCCTTGCTTCCTCTACGGGTACCTCGGTGGGGGCATGTGAGCCTTCATTAAGGCTTACACCTTCGTCACGGGATTCCACCTTAGAAACTCTATTCAAGTAGTGGAGAAAGCTCTCGCCTCGTTGCGTGAGGATATATCCTTTACCTGCTTTCTCAATATAACCTAGTGATCTTAGCTTATATATTAAAGCCTTTAACTTACTTGGATCGATTCCGATTGTTGAAGCCAAATCTTTTAACGTAATACCTGGATTATCTCTTAGAAGCTCGAGAACTCTATGTTGTAGAGTTTTCTTCAATTTTTTCCTCCAATAGATATACTTATTTAAAAGGGCTTTATTCTTTTTAATTATAACGAAGTTATAGGTGGAAAAAAAATGTGTGCTTTATTTGACCAGGAAACAGTAGAGGAGTTAAAGAAGATATTTAGTGCGTTCAAGAAAAACATGAAAGATGTACTAGTAATTGACTCCACTGACGCACCAGGGTCAAATAGTCACTGCCATACATGCCCAGAGGCAAAAACGCTCGCAGAAGAGTTAACAAAGATTTCAAGTGGTAAACTCGTATTCGAAATATTGGATGCGGTTAAAGGAAGGACTTATAGGCCAAGATATCTACCAGCTTTCATTTATGACACTAGAAAGAGGAATATCAGATATTACGGCTTACCGAGTGGACAAGAATTTGCACCATTCATATATATCCATGGATATATATCAGATGGAGTTAAATTACCTGAAGCAGTGGTCGAAGAAGTAGAAACCATAGATACTCCACTACATATTAAAGTATTTGTAACACCTGAGTGTCCATACTGTCCCCTCGTAGTTGATTTCGTAAATCAAATAGGTTTAATAAACGATAACTTCATCGTTGAAACCATCGAAGCCTTTGAGCATCCGTTAGAAGCTGATAAATACATGGTTCAATACGTACCATTCATAGCTATAAATCGAGTAGAAGACTACGATAAATATGGAGCTAAGCCTGTTGAAGTAATTCCAGGTTATGTACCGAACGAAGAAATTCTTGAAGTAATAAAAAGAGCGGCGAGAAAAATCTCCAGGACGTAGAAATAATAGGTTTTCTTTAAATATCTATGTAATTGGGGAATGAGGTGAGCCCTCCTAGACGAACGGTGAGTGCTTCACGGACCGCCTGACCCCGCCTTTAATAATTTATGAATTTTGAATAAATTCAACGGGATTTAATTGGAGACGAGTCTTGGTAAAGTAGTGCATAGGGCTAGTGAATTAGATGAAATGATTATAACTCAATCAATATCTTTGCTTGATAAAATAAGAGACCTTGAAGTAGAAGTAGATAGAAGCGATATGCATGACGAGTTCAAGAGAAAAATCAAGGATTTGCTCGAGAAATTAAAGGAGGAAATTTTAACTGATATTTTAACCAGTGGAGAATTAAGCAACGTTTTTAAACCTAGTTAATAACTATACTACTGATTAAAAGGGCTCATGTAGAAATGAACGA
Source organism: Desulfurococcaceae archaeon (assembly GCA_023269825.1). GTDB lineage: Archaea > Thermoproteota > Thermoprotei_A > Sulfolobales > Desulfurococcaceae > UBA285. Next base: position 159,470 of record JAGDWI010000001.1, on the reverse strand, counting down.
AGAATGGAACGTGAACACAGCTAGAAAAATATATGGATTAGAAAACTACGTTAGAGAATCACTGATAGATATTGATGAAGAAGGTTACTTAGTGATAAAAATAGGAGATAATACTTTGAGAATTAAAGAGATCATGGACAAGTATAATTTCGACGTAGCATACATTAGAATACTTCCAGCCATTAGGAGCTCAATGGACTTAGTTTACAATAGTTACTTAACAGTAAGTGAAGCCATTGGCTACAAGGGAAAACTAATACCTGTGTTTCCCATGAAAGTTAATCCTCTACCTATAATTATCGAAGCTATATTAAACTACGGGGAGAAATACCAATGGGGATTTAACACTGGATCTATTGGTGAACTAAGGACTTTATTAAAGCTAGCTGACAAGTATACTCCAAGAATGCTTATTTACGATGGCGTAGTAACCGAGTCCACTATTCAGGATTTATTACAACTGCAGGAGAAAGGTTGGAGGATCATAATTGATGTTGAAAGCGAGCGCGAAATCGAGTTATTAGCAAAATATCCACAATTCGAAATAGGTATAAGGGTTAAACCACTAGTTAAACTACACGGAAAATGGTCTGGTTCAGTTGGATTAAGCAGCAAATTCGGGTTAACTACAAATGCTTTAATGAATCTTAAATCAGAATACAAGTACATAATGGAAAAATCAGTTCTACTACATATGCATCCTGGTTCACAGGTCTACAAGCACACAGATATCAGGAACTACTTCTTAGAAGTTAAACAAGTATATGATGAGCTTAAACACATGGGTTTTGAAAACATATCGATGGTGGATACTGGAGGAGGAATGGCTTACCCATACATAGATGCAAGGGATGGTGAAGAAGAATCACCAGATTACACTATTGTAGATTACTTCAAAGAATTACTCGAGAAATTCAAAGACATCGCACCTAACCCGATGATAATATATGAAGGAGGGAGATTCGTTGTTTCATCACATCGCATAGTTGTATCTAAAGTTGTCGACGTTAGATCATACTCTGCAGTTCACTTAGTACATGAACAAATTGTTAAAACAAAGGACTTCAATAACATAGATGAGTTGCGGGAATTCCTTGATAATATTGAAAAACTCTTACATGAATTACGCGCGGAGCAGCCACTAGATAATAGTAGGAGAGAGCTATACGAGGAACTGATAGCAATTATGAGGGAAGATCTATCCTCCAAACTAGCTGAGCTAATACTATCGGGTAGAGTTGATATAGCAGATGTCCTTAAAAACCACAAAATCGCGAGATTATTGGTAACTCCAACGAAGAGATATGTTCTCAGTATGTCTATCTTCGCCGACATCCCGGATGTTGTATTAGTAGATCAATATTTCCCTATTTTACCAGCCCAGAGATTGAACGAGAAACCACATGTTCTAGCATCCATAAGTGATCTCACTTGCGACAGCATGGGTGAAGTAAAGCAATTCATTAGTGTTGGAGTCAAGTTGCAGGGTAAAACCCCATTGTTTACAATTCTTGACAGTAAGTTAATAGCTATTCCAGGTTTGAAATTGAAGCTCCGCGGTATTCCACTGCATTTACCTAACCGAGGTGAAAACTATTACGTAGTGTTTCTTGATACAGGGGCTTATCAAGATACATTATCCATGAGACATAATTTAATATACGGTGCACCCGAGATAATATTAAGAGAACAGGATGGACAAATTAAGTTAGAAATAGCTAAACGCGAAGAATTATATACTTGAGAACAGTTAAGAAAATAGGAGCTAAATATGTATTTTCAAATAATCAAAAGGTCCATATACTGGAAGTACCTACCTTGCAATTAAGTGGAGTCTGTAGATGTCTGCTACATCTTGGCATAGATCAGTTATTGCTTCTAAATCATCTATTACTATGGGTAACGCTACACATGTAACCTTGTAGCTTGTCAGACAATCTTTATATATTTCCTCTAGTGCTCGTAAACGTAGATCATCTACTTCTTTTTCCAATGACTCGATTCGATATGATATTTCCAGTACATGAGTCATATCCGATTGTATTGTTTCAACGAGTTTTATTAACTGTTCAACTGATTCAACGGATTTATTGACGATTGCCTTCACGTAGGTATTTACACTGCTCGGTATCACTATGTTTAAATGCTTAAAAACTAAGAGTTTCTTGGCAACAGCCTTAGAGTACCCAATTATTTCATCAATACGTAGTACTAATCTAAGGAAATCCTCGCGATCCTCTGGGTGTATGTGAGTAGCTTTCAGCATGTTCATGAGTTTTCTCTTTAATTCATCCGCTTGATTCTCCATATTACTCAGTGATGCGTAGTTTTTTTGTAATTCTTCGAGACTCATTGTATCATATTTTTCAATGATTTCATTCAGTAATTTCACTCCATCTCTCACAATACCTGAATGATGAATTATCTCGCTGACAACGTCCTCAAATATTTTGCCTCCAGTTAACTTCATTATTAAACCCACATAATCTCATTGATTAGCCACATTTATATCTTGCATCGAGAAACACTTATTTCTTTTTTCTTTTAGCTGAGATTAAGCCATAATTACAAGTAAACTTTAAGTTAACTCATGAAAAAAGACAAATAGCTATATTTTTCCCAATTAATAATAAGCTATAACAATTAACTATAGAAATTAATACTTATTAATCCCTTAAATGAAATAATTATGGGTGAAACAAATGGAGGAACAGGGTTTTTGCGGAATATACGATATAAGGTTCTTAGTTAAACGAGGAATAATAATTACCCCGCCCACATTAAAAACTTTAGACGCAGTAATCACCCTTAAAAGAGCTACAGCCGATGATGTAGCAAATTACACTGGTAGAGCTAGAACAATTGAATCAAGATATCTTGCAAAATTAAATAAACTCGGCATAGTTGCGAAGATTAAAGAAGGAAGAAAGATCTACTATATGGAACCAATCTACGCTGTTCAACAACATTATAGCTTATATGGAGATAGCATATCGCCAGAACAGTTGGCACACATGATAAGTTTACCAGCAGACATTGTTAGAATGATATTAAATATTCTCAAGAGCAAGAAATAATTATTTCTCGCCACTTTTAAGCGGGATCACGATTCTAACTCCACTAGGATTATCATTAGAACCATCTAGAATAAAGTTAAGTTCCAGTTTTGTTGCTTTGTAGTTAGATTCTTTAAGGCCTTTAGCAACAGCTTCGATAATTTTAGTTATAAACAATGTTCGAGAATACTCACCGCATATTGCTGTGAATTTATCTAAAGCTAATAATGCTTCTTCATCAATTCTCAACGATATCATTTTTTTCCTGGGCTTCAATGGTATCTCGATTATAATACCTCTAGATGTTAATCCATCGCTAGAATTGCTTAGCACTGCTACCAATAACTCCACCAGAGTTGAGTAATATCATTAAACTTAAATCAAATTCGGATTAATCTGATAATACAAAATTAAATTAAATCTTAAATTCAACTATGACATTTATTATATAATACAAATTTTGTTTATGGTAAAAATTTCGTCCAAAAGTAAATATAATACCTCATTTCATAAGTATTTAATGGCCTTTGCAACACTCCCGTGCGTGGGAGAGGATGAGCAAAGGCTCTCTCCTGGGCATCATTTTAATTTTATGTTGGAGTTTATTAAATTAGTGAGGGGTAAGTGTTGAAGCAGAACCCTTTGGAGTTCTTGGACACATTTGTTAAGCAGTCTAGGTTCTTTATAGTAGATAATAATATGTATGTTTTGAAGGAATACGCGTCTGAGATCGGTTTATTAAAATGGTATATTATCATGGTTTCGAATTTCGCGGTTGGAATATATCCATTCAAACTAGACCCCAAGGAGAGATTGATCCGAGAAGTTGAGTTTATGAGGAAATCAACTAAATGCTTCAAGAAACCTGAGGTTTTAATAGTAGACTACACTAAACCGAAAATAGTGAGAAGCTTTGTGAAGGGAGAAGTTTATAGCTATGATTCACCCATTAATATTCACTATGAAATTGGAAAATGTCTTGGTTTTTGTCACGAGGAAGGCTGGGTTTTAGGAGATACAAAGATAACTAATTTTGTTTACAATGAGAAAGGATTATTCATCGTTGACGCTGAGCAAGCAATAAGGGAATACAATGAGAAGTATGCTGCATGGGATATACTTGTTTTAATATCTACTTTATCCATGGATGGATACCTGAAAGCCGTTAAAAGTGATTACTCGAGAATCGTTGATTTCATTCTTAGAGGCTATATTGATACACATAGGGAATCCGCTGACGTCATCAAGATGTTGCGATCAAATGAGTTCAAGCCATTAATCTTGTTGCTTATTCCCTTCCCATTAAATTATGTCTTCTACAAGAAAATAGGAGAATACGTTGAGCACATTTATTAGCTTAAAAACTATAAGTTAATGAATAGTGATGAATTACCTCCGGCTCGACTAGTGAAGAAAACTTACCCGGCTGATGTATATTGAAACGGGTTCTACTCATAGGGGACACTCATATACCTGATAGAGCAGACAACGTTCCAGAAGTTATTGAAGACTTCATACAAAGAGGAAGATCATGGGAAATCGTTATTTTCACTGGTGATGTTACTGGAGAAGAAACCTTAAGCTGGATACGTGGCTTGGGGCAAAAACTATACATTGTTCGTGGAAACATGGATTACTTGCCATTACCTAAAACCCAAGTGTTTGAGTATGAAGGTTTCAAAATAGGTGTACACCATGGAGATGGATTTTATCCACGCGGAGATAAGGTTAAACTCAGCATGATCGCGCAGAAACTAGGTGTAAATATATTGGTATCAGGGCATACTCACTTAGATTTCATCAAAGTTGGATCAACAAGCCGAGAATTACTACTAAACCCTGGTTCATTGACTGGAGTGTGGGGTGGAGGTGGTGGTTCATTTACACCATCTTTCATGGTACTAGAGTTCATGAACAACGCGTTAACAGTTAAAACATATAGATTGCTTGATAGTACCTTACAGGAAAAGATAACGATTGCTAAGTTTATTGAAGGTAAATGGTTCTTGGAGCAGTAATCCTACTCCTTAATAGGCAATATAACGGTGTTCCTCCAAGGTATTGTAATAGTTAGCTCGCTTCCAACGGATACATCCATGTATCCTGGTAGATAGATTAGGAGTTTTAAATTATGAATTCTAAGTCTACCCTCAATTTTCTCGCCTGTAAACATGGCGAACTCAAGTATGCCTTTGACAACTATATCACCGGGCTCAGCGTCTTCCCCAATTTTTATTACTTCAGGTCTGATGACTACTGCAACTTTAGGCGGTAGTTTCTCCTCGAGTGCAATGCCTTTCAATACTAAATTAGAATCCTCCAATTGCACTTTAACTTCGTAGCCGCTTTGCTCTAGGACAAGCCCTCTGTAAATACTACTACGTCCAAGGAAATCCGCGACGAAAATAGATCTTGGTTTAAAGTATAATTCTTTCGGTGTCCCAGCCTGCACAACTCTTCCTCTATTCATGACTGCTATTCTATCGGACATGCTCATTGCTTCGAGTTGATCATGTGTTACATAGATCGTAGTTATGCCCAGTGATCTCTGAAGCCTCTTCAGTTCCTCGCGCATTTCAATTCTTAATTTAGCGTCCAAATTACTTAAGGGTTCATCTAATAGTAGTACTCTTGGTTGAACAACAAGTGCTCTAGCAAGTGCAACTCTTTGCTGTTGTCCACCACTGAGTTGAAGTGGGTACCTGTTCTCGAATCCTTTTAATTTTACTAGTTCTAGAGCCCATTCCACGCGCTTCTTTATTTCTTCCTCTGTTAAACCTAGTTCTTTTCTCTTAATTTTTAAGCCGTATGCTACGTTCTCGTAAACCGTCATGTGAGGCCATAAGGCATAGTTTTGAAACACCATTGCAGTGTTTCTTTTATATGGTTTCAAGAACGTAACATCTTCGTCGTCGAAGTAAACTTTACCCTTATCGGGGACTTCGAAACCCGCGATTATTCTAAGAGTAGTTGTCTTACCGCATCCACTTGGGCCCAGGATAGTGAAGAATTCTCCTTTTTCTACTTTCAACGAGACGTCTTCAACCGCTACAACGTTACCATAGTACTTTGAAATGTTTTCAAGCGTTACCCGTGTCACCTGTATATCACCTACACGCCTATGAAAGCGTATCTTTGCTTAAACACGTACACTAAGATTATTACTATAGTTAACTGGATTAATATTAACAACGTGCCCATTGCTGCAACTAAGTATGGGCCTTCGCCTGCTGCTCCAGTGAAATACTGTCTCATGTAGAATGTGAGGGGGGCTTGATCCTGCCTTATACCTCCAAAAGTAATACTTGTAGATACCTCTGTAGCCATGTAAATAAACCCTATCATTGCACCACTTAAAACATAGCCAATGATGAAAGGCAAAATTACTCCGAAGACAACTTTATATCTTGAAGCCCCTAGATTCATTGCTGTCTCCTCGAGGCTCTCGTGAACTTGCTGGAACCCAGCGAATACTGATCTAACGACGTAAGGCAATCTTCTAACACTGAAAGCTATGATGAATATAACCCAAGCCTCAAAAGCTATGCTTGCAGGACTTATTTTTAAACTAATACTTGGGGGAAGTATCTCGCCTAGCGTAGTGAACATTATATAGTATCCCAGTGCGAATACAAGCCCAGGTATTGCTAGAGGAGAAGTCGCAAGAGCATCCAATATGTTTGGAATATATTTAACTTTTAGTCTACTAACACTATATCCAACGCTAATAGCTAAGAAAACAGCGATAATCACTGATACTCCAGCGTATATGAGAGTGTTCAAAATATACTTGAATATCTCGGGTTTAGATAATAGTTGCTGGATGTATGTAAATGGATTTTGCGGTATTTCGAATAGAAGCTTGTTCTCCCTAGGATATATCTTTAAAACCCCCAATGATATAAGTATTACCCCTACTTGTGGAAGCATAGCAAACAATATTAGTGGTAATACACCTAGATATATTGCTAAAGCTCCTAGTATACCTGGTTTCCTTATTCTCGGATTCCATCTACCCCCACGACTTATCATAGCATAACTACGCATACTCACATAGTTCCTAATTGCAAGAAAAGCTGTTAACGCTATCAGTAGTAATATAACACCTAGAGCCGCTACTTCTGGTGATATAACTCCCTGAGCATTGATTATGCCCTCGTAGATTTTGTAGCTAATTAAGTAACGCTCGTTGAAAACTATTGGTGCACCAAGGTCTTCGAGGCTGAAAACGAAAACTAAAGTAGATCCCGCGGCGATACCAGGTAAAGCGAGAGGTAAGGTAACTGATCTAAATACTTTGAAGCCGCGTGCACCAAGGTTCTCCGCTTGCTCCTCAGTAGATGGATCAACATTTATAAAAGCAGTGTAAGCATTCATATAGACTATTGGGTAGAAGGTTAAGATTTGCGCAATAATAACTCCAGCTAAGCTTTCAATGCGTAACGAGCAACCAGTTAAACTCCTCGTAATTATTGAAATTGGGCCCGCTTCACTCCATATTAGTTTAATTACGTAGGCGTTTATGAACGGGGTATTAAATAAAGGTACCATTGCAAGCACTATGAGAATAGTATGACCAGGTGACCTATAACGCGCGAGAACATATGCAACAATTATACCTATAGTGGTCGCCACAGTTGTAACAATGGATGCTACTACTAGGCTATTTAAGACAGGCCCATAATTTACTCCTCTCAACACTAATATGCAGCTTCCATCTGGTAACTGTTGCTTAACTAGTGGTTCAGCGTAAATGGGGTTGAAGTTAACGTACTGCCTAGTTCTCAAAACATTGTAGAAATTAGTCCACCAGTGGCCTCCAATTGGTGGAGTAAATGAGTACACTAGAACGAGTAGTATTGGAACTAACATAAAAACAATCAAGTATGCAAAGCCGAACACCATGAAGAACCACATCGTGGAATCCAATTGGTAAAATACCGCTCTTATTCTCCTAGCGAGTGTAATCCTTGTTTTAATTGATGAGGAGATAGTTCTACGATTCCCGATTTTTTCGCGCAGAGATCCTAGAATTGAAACTCCTAAGTAAGGTGTCAATGCTACTGCAATAGCTTGTATTAATCCCAATCCCCCGGTTAGTATCACAATGAGTTCGTAAAGAAAGATTACTATTGAAATAAATGTTAAAGAAAAACTATACTTAATCCTGTAATAGTCGAAACCTGCCCTCAGTAAAATAAACCCATATAAAAACGAGGTAAACCACACTATGTACGAGAACAATATCGCTTCATTAATATCTAGAGCCTCGTACCCGATTAAAACTAATACACCTGCTACTAATCCGCCTAAAGCTAGCTCCTTGAAACCAGGCGTCTTCATGGCGTATTCCTCTCCGTTATAGCCTTATGGGTTTTAAAGCTATTATATTGTAGAGCACGGATCCGTGTTTTAATTATGTTAGTATCTTGAAAAAGAAATTGAAAAATGAGTACTATTTTCTTCTAATAAAATACAGCATCGCGGCCACTACTAAGACCAATACAGCTACAAGAGCTATTATTGTCGAGGAAATACCCTCCGTGGGACTTGTTAGCGTAGATACCGGAGTAGATGTAGGTGAAGTAGTAGACGTAGTTAACGAGGTAGTTGTTGTGGGCGTACTCGTGACCTGAGTAGTTGGAGTTGATGTGATGGTTGTTGAGACTACAGTTGTAGTTGGAGTAGTCTTTGTGACCGTTGTTGGTACTGGTTCCCCGCTAATTGCTCTACTTAATAAGTTGAGTACATTCTGGTATCTTTCTCTCGCAGCGTTTTCCCATGTTGTCATTAGTGCTTGATATGTTGATGCTTCTTCTGCTAGTTTTTTGTTTATGTATACTGCGTATTCTTGTGTGAATTCTACGTTGCTTCCTGTTACTGGGTCTTTGAATCTCAGTGGTTTAGATAACTCGAGAGTCAAGTAGTCAAACCAATCCCTAGAAATCCTCCCATCCAAGTAAGCCCCAGCAACCCGGGCCCAAACAGCCTGCAAATCATCATGCGCATTAACAAGCGTAGCCTTAAAGTAATACATAATCGAATAAACCCAGTTCGATGACAGTGTTTCATTGAACTCTATGCCGCGAAGATTCAATAATGTATTAAATGCTTGTTTTAAGTCTGGCCTGCTCTGTCCTTCCGTGGTGTTGAAGGTATTGGGATTTACTGGTATTCTATTGATGTCCTTGTCGAGCCATACTACTTGGCCACCGAACTCGCTTAAAGCCCACGCTATGAAAGCAGCTGCGTGAACAGGGTGCTTAGTTGTGTTTAATATAGCGACAGCATCAGCGTTAACCATTGTTTCTCCCTCTGGTGCAATGTACTCGCAATCCGGGTTAACGTTCATCGCCATATACCCATAGAAATCTATAGTAGTTGCAACTGCGACATCTCCGCGTATAACGGCGTCTCTAGCATCACCGCTACCTGGGTATATCCTCGCGTTAGCAGCCATGAGTGTTAATATGCGCCAACCCTCACTCCAACCCTTAGCCTGAAGAATTATCTCGAAGATCCTCGTGTTAGATGTACTCAGAGTCGGATCAGCTATACCTATGAGTGGGGTTGCGGGAAGATAGTTCGCGTACTCCGGGCGCCCTAGATCACTCCATGATTTAGGCATTGGCACTTTGTACTTGTTTAACACATCCTTATTTACTGTGAACCCAAAACTGCTGATACTGGCGCCAATCCACCTTATGTTTCCTTCGGAGTCTTCTTTATATGTTGGTGCACCAGCAATACTCTTCGGTATTTTATCTAGTTCGTACTTTATTGCATAATGCTCGGGGTTTTTATTTGGGTTTATTGGCATTAAGTATCCTTTCTCGTCAAGATTGTTGAATAGTGTTGGTCCACCGCCCCATGCTACATCTATTGATGTTCCTAGTTTGCTTGCTCTATCAATATAGCTAGGCCACTGCTCAGCTGGAACATACAGGTACTGAATCTCCACAATACCCAGTTTCTTGGCTACATCGGATTGAAGAAACATCGCTCTAGCAAGACTCTGAATAGATTGCTCATGCCTAGTTAAAACAACTAATCTAACATTACGCACAGTTGTTAAACTAGCAAGATAATCCAGCCAAGGAAACTTCTCATTGCTAGGCGAACTCCAAGGATACTCAGCCAAGGAAACACTAGTACCCGCATAAACTAATATTATAACTAGTAGAGGTATAACCAATAACCTATGTGTAGGTAACATTTAATCCCCACCTACTTGAAGAAAGATGTAAATGCGGTTAATTAATATTTAAATGTGAGGAAGGATAAAACTAAAAAAAATGAGTTAGGCTATTACTTCTTCTTCAACATGTAGCCTATAGCTAGACCAATCACTAGTGCAATAATGCCGACAATTATTGAAGTGGTCATATCAGGCACTGTAACAGTTGTTGTCGATGTTTCCGTATTAGTTACTGTCTTCGTAGTTGTTTGTGTTGAAGTTTGAACTAGTGTAGTCGTGTAGTGAACTGTAGCCGTAGTGGTTCTCTCCTGGGTAACCGTTGATGTAATTGTTGTCGTACGGGTCTCTGTTAGTGTTACTGTTACCGTGGGTGTTTCAACTGGTTTAACTAACCCCATTCTACTTAGGCCAAAAACTGTTGCTAGTTCTTTCTTATCAATGTTATAGCTCTTGAGCATCTTGAACTGATCCTCAGCAGTAGGAGCCAGTAAGTCCACAACACGTGGTTGAACTCCGTTTAGGATCGCCAGCGGATCACCGCCTCCCAGTACCCATTCAGCTGGGTCACCTGCCTGAACAGCTCTCACTTTGTAATCTCCGTATCCATCATAGCTTGCAACTGCTACTACGAAAACCCAGTCTGCAATATTTTCAACATCTTTCAATAGACTTTTATCTACTCTTACTTCTATAGCGTTAACTTCTGGTATCGCATAGGCGTCAAATTTGTCTCCTTCCTTAGCTATAAGAGTCCCATTATATGCGTATAACGCACTGACTTCGCCGTCTGGCCATGGAGTATCTCCCCAGCCAGGTGTAGCAGTAATTAAGTAGTGCCATCCTGGATAAATCTTAACGTTCAATCCTGGAGCCGTGGTATTAGGCATTATTCTAAGCGTTGTGAGGACGTAAATTTGCAGTAATTGCAGAGACCAACCATTTGGACCAATCCATGGGTTTCCACCTAGGTCTTTGAATGTAGCTCTGAAGTAAACGTTTTGATCATCAGTGAATACTTGGAATTTAACAAGATCAAATACACCTGGTTTAAACACAGGGTTTGTCGGGTATTTCAATGTACCTGCTCCATTATCGTCGCCTAATGGGTCTAGAAAAGCTAATACCTCAGTTCTCTGCATGGTTATAATGCTAATCCACCATTTAACCAAGTTAGTGACGAATAATGGTCCATCTAAGTCGACTCCATAGTACTTAGAGGCCCATGCTGGTTCATAGTCTCCATATAGTGACTCACCTGCCACCGTAATAACTACATTCGAGATAGGCCAATACTCAGCTGCGTACGCCACAAAGCTTGAGTTATCCATTGGTGCACCGAGACCATAAAGTAGCGGGTCATATACTAGCGGCATCCATTCTTTGTAGTTTACTCCAATATATGAGTTCCTGAACCAAGCTATCCTAATTAATCCAGGGTAAGTATCATTCACGGGGTCTCTGTAATTACCTTGATCGTCGACCCATATAATACATGTTGGACCATGCATCAATATTGGTTTACTTAATCCCTCTGAGAGGATTTCTGTGCGTAGGAAAGGCGATGGATCAGGCTCTACGAACGCTAGCATCCTGTAGTAACTCGCTGCAACCGTTGGGTAAACTACGCCCTTATATGTATAGGTTCTGTTGACTTCACTATACACTGCACCTTGCTCTAATCTAAGCTTTGAGCCTATGTACTCTAGGAACTTGTTAACAGCATTTATTGTTGTTTGACCTGGGTTGTAGTCGCTATCACCTGCAACATATAGTACTTTGTTTCCCTTCTTCAACCAGTTCATAATAGCGTCCATTTCACTAGGAGTAAGTGAAACCCTGGGTTGACCGATCAGTAAAATATCTACATTTGCGAGAAGATCACTACTGATACTAGTAGTAATATTCAACCAGTTAATCTGATAAGTTTTCCCCGCGACTGTAACCTCTGTAATGTTTCCTTGAATATATGCTAAATATTTATCGCTTTCACCGTGAGCTAAATCCACAGCAATAGTTACAGATGTTTTTTCCGCGAGAATAATTCTGGGGAATACTGCAAATGTTGCTAGAAGTGAAAGTATTATGATTGCTAGGCTTAACTTACTATTCAAGTTATCCCCCCAATTAGAACAATGTAAGGGTAGGCTAAAAAATTTAAGTCTCCAGAAAATCGTGGATTCTTATTAAGAGGTTTTCTTTCTCAATGCGATATATGATGCGATAACAACAATGACCACTGTGACTACAATGATTCCAGTTAACACGATAGTATAAGTAGGTTGCTGAATAGTTAGTTGAGTTGATGCTGTGATTTTAGTCTCGCTTGTTGATGCGGGTTGTTCACTCGGCGTGATTGTCATCGTAGGTGTAGGACTCGTAGTATACGTCTGGGTAGTAGGCTTAGTCAACGAGGTAGTAATTGTTGTAGGAGTACTCTGAGTTTGAGTAGTTGAGGTTGACGTGTATGTAGAGTATGTCGTGGTACCCGTAGTTGTAGTATTAGTGACCATGGTTATAGGAGGACTTGTAATAGTAATTGTTGGCGTTGTTTCTATTACCTCGAAAACCGGGTCTTCTACTGGTGTTACACCAGCTGGATAAAATATTATTCCATATTTTCTTAGAATTGAGTGCCCATAATTATCTCCAACGTAGATCTCGAGGATTGTTAGTGTCTTGTTTACTCCTTTCACTGTTAACGTGATTGTCAAATACATTTCATTTAAATCAGTCATTATTGTTTGAGGACTATACTCTACTTTTATGGATGTTCCATTATACCTAAATACATAGTTGCTGTAGTCTAGTCCCCAAGCATCATCTGTGACCTTAAAGTATAATGTTAAAGTCTTGTTGAGAACAGGTACTGGTGGAGAATACTTCTTTCCAGTTAACTCTATTCTCGGTGGACTGGTGTCGTCTATGCCTGAAACAGATACCTCTGCACTTGTTTTAGGTGGAATATTCATCAATATGTTAACGAATAGGCGATCTCCGATTACATCGTGCTTACTAATAATTAACTCCGCGTTATTATTTACTGAACCTTGTCTTATTTGGATTTTTTCAAGCGAAGTACTCCAAGGTAAAGCCATGATAGTTGATGCATTAACTGTGTACCATGACGCTCTATTATACACTGATAACTTATAGAAGAGGGGTGCTCTAATTACTTTCGACTCCACAATTGATACTGGGATAGAGTTTGAAGCAGATCTACTTGTACTATTATTGAATCCTATGAATCCAGGTGGTTTCACGGGGAACATTAATTCTCCTGTGTTGAGGTCTAAGTCGAAAACCGTTATTCCCTGATATGTTGATGAACCATGAGCAGCTGTCGTAACAGTTATGAAGTATGTAGTAGTATTGGTTCTAGTGCTAGTGTATTTAACGTATTGATCTACGTGTATGTGACCCGATATCACTGCTGTAACATTATAATCTTCAATGAGTTTTAAAACGTACCTGAATGTGGTCATGTTTCCGCTCCAGTAACTACTGACCGGCGTGCTTGATCCCTGAGTGTAGGGTTGCAGTGATTCATCATCATACCTCGTAATTAACTCTCCCTGATAATAGAACATTGGGTAGTGAGTAACGATGATCTTGTATGGAACATAGCTATAGTTTCTCAAAGCTTCCTCCAAGAAAACTATTTCATCCCATGTTATTACGTTGTTTTCACTGAAGTATGGAGTAGTATATATTCCTATAACCAGTATTTTATTACTTATCACTCGAGCCCACCTAGTGGGACCAAGGTATTTCCTGTAGTTTTCTCCGAGATGATCATGGTTCCCTGGAACACCTAGTACTGGGTAACTATATAGCATCATGTACCTGTATGTCTGAGCTAGCCTCGTTTCACTCTCAGACGCTGTGTCCGCTATGTCGCCAGCCCACAGGATCAAAGTAGGATTAAGCGATGTAGCTAATACAGCTGCAGAGTATCTATTAATATCACCTGTTGTTACATTTACAGGACCTGCTCCGAAGTGGAGATCGCTCATAACAACTACTCGAAGCTTGTTATCCAATTGCTTAATAATCCACACTGATCTGGGCACAGAGTACTGCGCATTATCAGCCACTAATTCTAGGTCGTAGACCCCGTTATCTACTTCTTCGGGTACACAAATTCTCAGCGTGCTTCCACTTATTTTCTCGAATTTCAAAGTGTAATTCAGTAATTTTAATTCTTCGCCTTTAATGGCCCATAAGTAAATGTACTTAATTTCATAGTCTCCCGTTAAAGTACCTGTAAAGCATTCTCCCGGTGAAACCACGATTGGTGCTGTTGGACCAAAATCCGCGACCGGTAGTTGCTTGGCGAAATCTATGTAACTAGGATTTAATTCACTCATAGCGAAAGGTTGAATAATTAGCGATACTAATGCTGATATGTAGATGAGAACAACGCATAATGCTATGCTATAACGATGCTTGCTATTTAACATAACTCTATGCATTAACTCACCCAAATCTCCTTTACCACTAAACATGTTTATTAAGATAAAGAAGGTTAATGATGCAAAGAGGGTTTCTCCACATGTCAAAAAGTAGGATTCGGGGATTTTCGCACGAAAGAGATTTAGCGAGAAAACTATGGGATCACGGATTAGCTGTGATCAGGGCGCCAGCCAGCGGTAGTAAAACCAAGCACCTACTCTACCCGGATATAGTGATTATTTATAAAGGTAAAACAGCCGCTATTGAAGTTAAAACAATGAAGAAAACTAGGACACTATACATAGAAGCTTATCAAGTGAAGAAACTATTAGAATTCGCTGATCGCGCTGGTGGAGAAGCATACGTCGCTGTCAAAGTTGTTGGAACAGGTGAATGGATTTTCATGCCTATCTCTAAGCTCGAAAAAACAACTAATGGCAACTATAAGTTAAAGAAAGAGATTCTCCAAGAGGGGTTGAAACTAGAGGCCTTCGTATCAATTATGAAAGGAGTCAGGAAACTTACAGAGTTCAAGAGTTGAGAACAATTACTCCCTTAAAATTATTCTAAGTTGCGCACCCTGCCTCTCGCAGATTTTCCTCAACCTTGTTAGTTTCCTCCTGTATTGTTTAAGTTGATCCTTCGATATTTCAACAATGATGCCTTCCTCGGTTGTTTTTACATCCACTCCTGGTAGAGTTGATTTCACTCTTTCTAGGAGATATTGCCACTTGAATCCTCCTTCGCGTAGTTTCTTCACTGGAACAACTACTGTCTGTTCACCGAACGTGTAGATCTCGTATTCTAGTTCCCCTGTTATAAAGTCCCTGACTTCTATAACTGGCCTAGATAACTCTGCTTCACGTAAACCTGTCGGAAGTTTAACAGTCATTTTGACCTCGTAGACTTTTTCAACCATTCCATTCTTTATGAATATCACGGTATCCACTATTGATGGTATCATACCTAGCTCAACTCTCCCAATAAATCTTTGAATAGCATCTATAGGTGAAGTCGCGTGCACTACACCTATCATTCCTATTCCAGCTAATCTTAAGTCAGCGTATAATTTAAAGTCTTCATCTGTTCTCATTTCATCGAAGACCGTGTAGTCAGGCCTGGATAATAGTAGTATGTCGTGTAGCTCCCCGATTGAAGCATAGTGCTTACTATACTGTGTTATTTCATCGGGTAACATCATGTCTCTAGGTGACTCAACTGTTTTAACAACTTTCCCTGCTCTCATGTAGTACTCGGCGAGTGCCTGCGCAAAAGTTGTTTTACCCATCCCCGGTGCTCCCGCTATCAATATTCCCTCAGCTCGCTCGTGGAACCTCTTTATCAACTCTGGGGTTAAATTATAGTCCTCTAATTTAAGCCTTCTAACTGGTTTCACGATTGTTAGTTCCCATCCATCGCTGAGTGGTGGACGAACAATTATGATCCTATAGGGTCCTAGCTGAACGATCGTCGAACCCGCTCTATCTATCTCTATGAAAGCATCTGTTCTTCTACGTGCTTCCTCGATTATTTCATTAGCTATTTTCTCAACGAACTCTCTTGTTAGAAGTTTATCATCAAGTTTAACGTACCTCCATTCACCGGGTTTTCCTTTCTTCGCTATTGGGCGAGTTCCCTCCTTCAAATGCACGCTCATAGTGTTCTCATCGAAGAATTTCTCGAATAATAAGACATTTCTCTCGCGTTTCTCAATCAGGTATGCTTGTAAACCCAGTGCCTTTAAAATATTGTACTCAATTATGTCGCCTGTAACTACTACTCCACCAATATTCATGGCGAGATCTCTGACTGCGCTGTTGACCTCGCTTATAATTACCTCTTCTGCTTCATCCCCATGTAACCTGGTTTTTTCACCCATGTACTCGAGTGTTATTTTCGCTTCCTCGTGTAGTTTTCTCAGTTTACCGAGCTCCTCGAGACCCGCGTGAGCAATACCTCGCCCTTTAGAGGCAAAGAACTCTAAGAGTTGAATAATCGCTTTATGAATTACAACTCTACCGCTGATAACTCCTTCTTCAACTAATTTGCTTACAGCTCCCTCTATGATTGATGCAAAGTCTGGTATGTATATTGTTTCACCAGCGATTCTCACGTTTTAGCACCATTACGAGAAAAATTACATGTAAATGTTCTTATATACTCTGAGTACTCGCAGTTAATGCTCAAAATGTAAAAATCACAGCAACTTCTTCTTAGATTTCTCCAGGAACTCGTCAACATAGTCCTTGATTGATGGTCCTTCTATTACCTTCAACCTATAAGTTACTCTCACTACTGGTTTATCGATTTTTATTAATCTTGTTATATCCGAAGGGGTTCCCAGTATTATGGCTTCTACGGGTGCTCTCCTTATTACTTCCTCGAGTTCTCTGAGTTGATCAGAAGTATAACCAGTGCTGGGTAGAATAGGGCCCATGTGCGAGTATTCCTCATATATCTTCTTGAAGAAACCAGTTGCAAACGGCCTTGGATCTACTACCTCTGCGCCATACTTCTTCGCGGCCACGTATCCAGCAGCGTATGGGAGGCCTCCATGCGTAACTGTCGGTGAATCCTCTATTACAAGGACTCTTTTACCTGAAACCAATTCAGGGTTTTCCAGTGAAACCTCGCTAGCCGCCACGGTTATATCTGCTCTGGGATTCCTTGATCTAATGTTTTTCTTAATCAAATCGATGTCCTCTCTTCTAGCCTGATCCGCTTTATTAATTACAACTGCGTCAGCTGTTCTCAAGTTGATTTCTCCTGGGAAAGCACTGATTTCTACTCCAGGTCTCATGGCATCAACAACTACTATTGAGTAATCTGGCCTAAAGAATGACCAATCATTGTTACCTCCATCCCATAGGATAACATCGTTTTCTTGCTCAATGATTTGCAGTAGCTTACCATAGTCTACTCCAGCATAGACGTAGAATCCTTGTTTAAGGTATGGTTCATACTCCTCGCGTTCCTCTATTGTGCAACCCTGTTTATCCAGGTCTTCAAGCGTGTGGAATACTTGAACAGTTGCTTTCTCTAAGTCGCCGTACGGCATAGGATGCCTCACTACTCCAACCTTGACGCCCCTCGTCTTTAACTCTAGTGCTACTTCACGTGACACAGTGCTTTTACCTACGCCTGTTTTCACACCTAGAACAGCTATAACCGGTTTAGATGATTCTAAAGTAGTTTCAGCTGGCCCCAGTATCCTAAAGGATAAACCTGATGCTACAATACGGGAAATAGCATAACCCAACTCACTGTAGGTCAAATCACTATACGATAAAACAGCTTCATCTACACCATATAGTTTAACTATTTCTTCGAATGATTCAAAGCTAATTATTGGTATGCCATCAGGGTATAAGGACCCAGCGAGTGATGATGGGTATCTTCTACCCGAGACGCCGGGTATCTGTGTTTGCAGAAACGCTACTACTCTATAATCTGGATTATTTCTAAAAACAACGTTGAAGTTATGGTAGTCTCTTCCACTAGCACCAATTATCACGACTTTTTTGACCACAATCATCACCTGAAACAAACTGGTCAACGCTAGATCAGTATATACTACACTGTATCTATATACTAGGTTAAACTAAAAAATCTTAAAGAGAAGCACTAATGTTTGGATAAAAAATATTGCTCCCTATTAACTAAAAGTTCAATTCCTTAAGCTTGTCTAGTACTTTCTCGAGTCTCTCAAGCATTATCTTCCTTTCCACGCTAGCTACTAGTCTCCTTGTTGCTACCACGGCGTCAGGGTTAACGCTGATACTATCAATGCCTTCCCTTACTAGGAACTCCACGATTTCTGGGTATACGCTTGGTGCTTGTCCACATATGCTTACTGTTTTACCTTTCTTGTGGGCTCCTCTAATAATCATTCTAATTGCTTCTAGTACCGCTGGATCGCGTTCATCGAAGTATCCCATTTCCGCTAATATGTTGCTATCTCTATCTGCACCCAGTGTTAACTGAGTTAAGTCGTTGCTTCCAATGCTGAATCCATCTACTAGTTCAGCGAACTGCTCAGCTAGGAATGCTACACTTGGTACTTCAGCCATGATCCAGACTTTGAAGTCCTTGCTTCTCTTGAGTTCTTCTTCCTCCATTATCTTTAGTACTTCTTCAACTTCCCATAGTGTTCTAACGAATGGTAGCATAACCCATACATTGGTTAACCCGTATTCTTCTCTTACTTTTTTAATAGCTCTAACCTCTAATCTGAAACCTGGTGCGTAATCTGGGTGAATGTATCTTGATACTCCTCTCCAACCAATCATTGGGTTGCGCTCATCTGGCTCATATTTTTCACCGCCCTTTAACCCCCTATATTCATTGGTCTTGAAGTCGCTGAATCTCACTACTACGGGTCTTGGATATACTGCTTGTGCTACTTTAGCAATGCCTTCAGCAAGCTTATTAACGAATAGTTCTTCCTGTTTCGTCTCCACTAGGTACATTGGGTGGTATTGAACCCAGTCACTAATAATGAACTCTATTCTCATTAAGCCAATACCGTCAAATGGTAGGTCTTTGTACTTCTCGATTGCATCCGGCTCTCCTAGGTTCATGTAGATCTTTGTTGATGTAACTGGGTATAGTGGTAATAATTGCTCTGGGCTTATCCCGACAGCTGCCACCACACCGGTGGCTGGGGCCGCTGCCTCCGCCTTTGGCTTAACGAGGTCTTCTACTACGCCCTCATATACTATTCCTCTACTGGCGTCAACAGTTACCTCTGCGCCGTGTGGAATAGCTTTAGTTGCATTTCCTGTTCCAACGATACACGGGGTACCAAGCTCTCTGCTAACGATTGCTGCGTGGCTCGTCATTCCTCCCTCGTCTGTGACTATTGCAGCAGCCTTCTTCATTAGTGGAACCCAATCTGGATCTGTCATCTTTGTTACTAAGATGTCTCCATTCCTGAACTCCATGGCTTCAGGGCTCTTGGGGTCGAATATTATTCTTGCAACACCGGCTGCTACACCTGGACTTGCCGGTAGACCTTTTACTATTACTTTGGCCTCTGAGAGCTTGACAACCTTCTTGCCTGCTACCTCTACTTTCTTGGCTTCCTTAGCCCTCCTAGTGCTCCAGAATGTCTCCGGCCTCGCCTGTGTAATGTACACGCTTTGCGGGAATGGCAGGTCTAGGTCGATTGCCCACTCTATGTCCATGTGTTTGCCGTAGTGCTTGTAAATAAGCTCTGCTAGCTCTGCAAGCCTCTTAACCTCATCCTCAGTCATTGCAGGAATGTCCGGCTTGGCGATTTTTGCAAGTGGTGCTGTAGGCTCTAATCCCTCTTCTGATATCCACTTGCCCTTCTCCTCGTCCCATTTCAGGTGCAGGTTTCTTCCGTAGGCTGGATCAAAGGTTATCATGAATGTCTTCTTGTTTATATTCTTCTCGATGACCTTGTAAGTGCCCCTCTCTACTACGTAGTTATCTGGCTTGACCTTGCCTGCTACTACTGCTTCGCCTAGTCCCCAGCTACCCTCTATAACGATTACTTTCTCATCCCCGGTGACAGGGTGCAGTGTGAACATTACACCAGCTGCCTTGCTGTTAACCATCTTCTGCACTGTTACACTCATAAGAGTTCTCTCATGGGGTATACCTTGAGCAACTCTGTAAAATGTTGCTCTAGCTGTGAATAAGCTTGCCCAACATCTCTTAACGTGCTCTACAACCTTGTCGACTCCATAAACATTTAAATATGTGTCCTGTTGACCCGCGAAGCTTGCTTCTGGTAAGTCTTCTGCTGTTGCACTGCTTCTCACAGCTACTCTTAAATTGCTTGGATCCATGTTTAATCTTTTAGCTAATTCAAGGTAGTGTTTCTTGATGTCTTCTTCCACTTCAGGCGGCATTGGCTGCGCGAGAATCATTTCTCTGATTTTCCTAGTTGTCTCCTCGAGTTCCTTAGTGTTATTTACGTCTAGTTTCCTCAGCATTTCATATATTTTTGGACCTAAACCTGTTTTCTCAAGGAAATACTTAAATGCATACGCTGTGACAGCGAATCCTGGAGGTACTGGTATACCTGCTGCTAGCATTTCACCGAGATTAGCGTTCTTACCTCCAACTAGTGGTACATCTTCTTTTCTAAGTTCCTCAAGCCAGAGAACAAACTTATTTTCTTTTTCACTCATATGAAACACCCTTCATCTCATTGGCATACGTAAAAGAGTTTAAATACTTTTCTCTTGAGACAAACATTTAATACGAACATGTATATATTAAAAAGGGTTATCTGTGGGATCCTCTCTCTTCATTTCTCTTTCTCTTAGAAGAGTATCCTCTCTCAAGCATTCCTTTCAAGTTCACATAGTAATACCATGCGTGTCTCTTTATTGAAGATACTCTTTCACTCCTCAATACGTTTTGAACTAGGCTACTTTTCACTGTATACTTACTCGCAGCTTTGTCATCGTACTCTATTAGGGTAGCCAGTATTACTGCGTGGACTCTAGTTTC
Organism: Desulfurococcaceae archaeon; assembly: GCA_023269825.1. Lineage (GTDB taxonomy): Archaea > Thermoproteota > Thermoprotei_A > Sulfolobales > Desulfurococcaceae > UBA285. The sequence continues at coordinate 138,278 of JAGDWI010000001.1, read as the reverse complement.
TTCCGCTACTTTACTGGAGAAGACATTGAATTCCTCCTCGTAGAAGCACGTAGTATACGATGCATCAATGAATCTAGGCGAGTTAATCAAGTGCCTTAATAAAGGTATATTCGTTGAAACTCCTTCTATAACGTACTCTCTGAGAGCTCTTGTCAACCTATTCAACGCGATGTTTCTATCATAACCCCACGCGATGACTTTAGATATCATGGGGTCGTATTTACTGCTAACTTGAATGCCCTCTGCTACTCCTGAATCTATTCTCAAACCCGGCCCACCTGGTTCATAGTACCTCTTTATAACGCCTGGCGAGAGCTCACCATTAATCGGGTTTTCCGCGTATATTCTAGCTTCTATTGCATGGCCCTCGCGCGATATACTACTCTGCTTTAAGTCTAGTGCTGAGTAAAATGCTATCTCAACTTGTTTCTTCACAATGTCTCTTCTCGTAATCATCTCTGTTACAGGGTGTTCAACTTGTAGTCTCGTATTCATCTCCATGAAGTAAAATTCTCTGTTTTTAACATCAAATAGAAACTCTATTGTTCCAGCGTTTACATACTTCAACCCTTTAGCAAATGAAACCGCGTATTCCAGTAGTTTTTCTCTTTCACTCTGCGTAATAGATGGACTGGGAGCTTCCTCTACAACTTTTTGGAATTTCCTCTGGACACTGCATTCTCTCTCAAATAAGTGAACTATGTTATCTCCATCGCCAAGGATCTGTACTTCTATGTGCTTTGCTTTCTCGATATACGGCTCCACGAATAATCTAGGATCTTTAAATGATCTCTCGGCTTCTAATCTAGCCACTTTCACAGCTGATTCAACTTCTTTTTCACTCCGTATAATTCTAGTACCTCTACCACCACCACCCCCTGCTGCTTTCACTATAACAGGGTAACCGTGAGTTTTAGCGAATGATAACACATCGTCAGGAGTTTTAACTTCAACCCATGGCAAAGTAGGAATCTCTAATTTCTCAGCAAAGATCTTGGATGCAATTTTATCTTCAGCCAAAGCCATTACACTCGGCGGAGGCCCAATGAAAACTAGGTTCTTTCTGATTACTTCGCGTGCAAACTCGGGGTTTTCACTTAGAAACCCGTAACCCGGGTGTATACCGTCAGCTCCTAACTCTACTGCTACTTGAACTATTTCCCTGATATCTAGGTAACTTGATACCTCGGCGTCTTCAATCAGGTATTTTCTATGCAGAGAAAACTTGTCCTCGGGTTCATATATGCCTAGCGGCTTAAACCCGTTCTCTGTTAGTGTTCTAGCTATTCTTATAGCTATTTCTCCTCTATTCGCTATTAATATGCTGAATGTCATGATCAAACCCGGTAATGAGCATGAACCCTACATTAAGTATCATTGTACTTCGTGTTTTTGAATAATGTTAGGTGTTAATAAATTCTATTACTATGTAACAAATATTGATCATTTGTTGAATTCTCTAAAAGATCACTGTGACTCCAGTTTCCTAACCAGCTCCACGTAGACGTTGATCACTTTCTCCAAGTCAAGTAAATCAATATACTCATTTGGTTTATGAGCTGCTCCTATAGCGCCAGGACCGTACGCGACTGCTTCTATTTTTGCCTCTGAGTAATACCTTAAGTCTAACCCACCAGTACAAATTGTGAAACGTGGTTTTAAGCCTAGAACTTCTTCTATTGAGGATCCAAGGGAACCAACTATTGTTGACTCCAGGGAGGTATAAGCGGGGTTAGAAGCTTCTATTACTTCGATTTCACTTTGTATACCGGTTTCTCCACTAATACTTTCTGCAAGCTCCCTTATCTCATTAAATACTTCTTCAATATTTTCCTCGACTATCAACCTTCTGTCGACACTGAAACCAACCATGCCTGGAACGATGTTAACTGCACCAGGAGATATGAGTAGTCCTCCCGGGGTAATAGTTGGCTTAGATGCTTCTGGGTGTTCATATTCAAATGAGCTTTTCTTAGTGCTTAGTTTTATTCTGTATTTATCTATGAATTCCTTCGCGTAGATTATCATTTTCTCAAATGCATTATCCCCTAACCACGGGGCGGACCCATGTGCTTGTTTACCATATATTTTCACCATAAACCACAGGTTTCCCCTGTGTCCAACGTAGACATTATCTAATCCAGAAGGTTCAGCTATTACAACCCAGTCTGGTCTACTCCCAAGTTCTCTTACGAGATATCCTGTCCCAGTTAATCCACCTATTTCTTCATCCGGCACTAGAACTCCCTCGAGAACTATGCTCGGCTCTCTCTCAGCGTAATAAACCATTGCAGCTAGGAAAGCCGCTATACCTCCCTTCATATCGCTTGATCCTCTGCCATATAATTTATTCTCAATTATAACTGGTTCAAAGGGATTTGTCCTCCAATCACTACCAGGGGGTACTACATCGTAGTGACCATTAAACTGAAGGACTTTCTCGCCAGAACCAACTCTTGCGATTAGAATGTACCTAGGCTTAGATGGATTATACTGAACTCGTAAATTCTTTTTAAGGTATTCATCAGGCACTCTGTGAATTGTTACATGAACCCCATAACTCGATAAGACTTCTCTATAATAATCCACTAACTCTTCGTAATCTTCACCTAGCACTGTTCTATACTTTATACTATCTGCTAGTACTTTCACTGCGAACTCAGTTAACTTTTTACTATTCAATGACATCACACTACATGCTTTTAGTAGAGTTATGGGAGACAAGTATTTTAAGTATAAATAAAAAAGACTTATAGATGATGAGTTTTTACCCTATTTTCTCTATTCGGATTATTTGAACCGGGCACGCGTTCGCTGCATCCTGTGCACATGATAACAAGTCGTCTGAGATAATTCCTACAGCTATATTTCCACCCTCCCTGTATTTTTCTGTTATCTGCGATTTATTGTCGTCGGGGTTCATTTCAAATACGTCTGGGCATATTGATACACATACCATGTCTGAGATGCAGCTCTCCCTGGGTTCTATTATAACTCTGTACTTAGCCATATTCTCACCTCTTATAATGTAGACAACCTGCGGTATAAAAATCTTATTGCACACTGGAAGAACCTTTAAGGAATCTTCAAGCTCATCTACTCGGCGCCAACTTCATTCATAGGTCAAAGCCCCCTGGTTCTTCAGCACTCCAATAATCTACCTTCAGTAAAGAGACTTTACTAGATATGATGAGTGATTTACATCAATATCCTTTTAGAATGCACTTCATGAAGGGTTTAAATCGCTGTAAACACTTTTTGATCCCAAATAATTAAAAAACAAACAGTAACTCGTCTGAAATTACTTCATTAATTAATATATCGTTTACTTTGCTCTCCAATTCAACTTAAATGTTTAATTATGATTACTAAATAAAGTTACGTAATATGTTTGAACACCGTGAACTATCATTTCAACAGCTACTCCTGCTATGATTAATGCCATGAATCTTCCTATGGCTCTAATAGTTGATGTCCTTAAAACTTTAACGAGATACTCACTTATTCTCAGTATTCCAAAAGAGATCAAGCATGCTAATATGCCCGCGACTAGTACGAGAACATGGTTTACAAGGTCGCCTGGTTTAGATGAAACTAGCAATAGTATAGTGGTAATAGTGCCCGGCCCTATTATGAGAGGTGTTGCTATGGGAACAACAGCTATGTCCTTAGGATCCATTCTTTTCGTTCTTGGCTCCTCTCCCAACATATCTAAAGCAATTGTCATCAATACTATGCCTCCAGCCACTCTTAAACCAGCGATTGATACGTTAAATGCTTCCAGTATATATTTGCCTGCAACAGCGAAAACAATCACTATTATTAAACCAGCTATAGTAGCTTTACGTACTATGGCGTTTACCTCTTTTTTACTAAGACCCTCTGTAAGAGTAATAAAAGTTGGCACCACTGAGAAAGGGTTCATTATTGCGAGTAACTGTGTGAAGTAAGCAACGAATGTTAATACTATTTCCTGATCCATTAGATCACCGCTTTAATTGAATCGTTTAGAAATTGATACAGTCTTGTACTTAAATACTTGGTTAAAGGAAACCATTGTTCAGTGGAAAATATGTTTCAATTTATATCGATGAGTAATTTAAAACCTCTAATTTTACTCAACATATAGAGCAGGTTTCAATGAAATAGCTCTCTCAGCCTTAGGAATATTCCTTATTCTAGCGTCATCCTCCCATAGTACTACGATTTCCTCTACTCCGGGGATTTTTCCTCTAATGTATTCTACGACTTTGAAGTAGAACTCAAACTCTTCCTTGCTCGTTGTCTTAATTATTCTTTCAAGTACAGATTTATCCATTTTTCTATAAGTGTTGAAAGCATCCACGATCTCTGATTCTCGGCCACGTAAATTATACTTTGTTCTCAAATCGTTTATGACCGTCTTCAATTGACTCCCTTCAAGTACTTGTTTAGCTATTTCACGTTTCCATTCAGGTGCCACTATAATGTATACTTTTGATGGTTTTTTCTTCAATACTTCAATTAATTCCCTAGTATCAGAGATAAGGGATTCCACTGCATCCATTAGGATAATGATGTTCTCTTCGATTTCTGGTATTTCGGGCCATTTCGATAGTGAAACAAGTTCACCTCCACCCAGCCAACTGTTGACCTCCTCTGTTATATGTGGAATAACGGGGTTCAAGACAATTATCCAGTCCTTTAAGATCTTCCTCACGCCGCAAATGTACTTGTCACCAGTCATTTCACGGTATCTATCTATTAAAGCCAACACGTTGAAGAAAGATGTTTGAACATAGTCTCTTATTTCCAGGTTTTCAATCGAAGTTGTCGCCTTAGATAATAACTCATAGAACTTATTTACGAACCATGTCGTATAAATATCCTCGACTACGCAACTAGACTCTGATGCTGTTTTCGCGATGTTCACGAATTTCATCAAACTATTTATAACTTTATCTACTTCTGCTTCACGCCAATCTAAGACACTGTCGAGGCTTGCAGCCCATGAAATATATAGTCTGAACAAATCAGCTGAGTAAATCGTTGATATATGTCTTAAGGGTATGACGTTACCCTTACTCTTAGACATCTTAGCGCCTTCTCTTATTACTGTTTCATTTAGAGAAATCATGCCTGGAACATAGTTATCTGGGAATATTGCGAGGTGATGAAGTATGAAGAACGTTAAGTGGTTTGATATGTGCGGGATAGCGGTGTGCCTGTGGTCAACAGGGTACCAGTAGGTGAATTCACGCCTCATTTCCTCCAATACATTTAAGTCTATGCCTGTTTTACCCGAGATCTCCTCTGGGCTCCCCTTACCCAAGAACACGTAGTCGAATACTTCCAGGGTTAAGTTATCCGGCGGAATATTGTATTTTCTAATTATGTGAGCAATCGTGTAAAACGCCATGTATATTGTTGAATCACTTAAACTCTCAATAATCCAATCTGGGCTCCACGGTAGTTTTGTCCCAATGCCTCTCTTCCTAGCGCAGGGTCTTTTATCCAACCACTCTATCGTGTCCAGGAATAATTTCTTGTATTTACCAGGTACGATCTTTATAACATCTTTTTCAATGAAGTCACGTGCTTTATCTTTAAGCCACTTTAAATTATAGTTGAGAAACCACTGGCCCTTTATCTTGGCTACAATAATGTCTCCGCCAGCTCTACATTTAGCTTTCCTATTGAGTTCATAGAAAGGTAGCGCTTTACTCTGACTATATAGTATAGATTTCACTTTCTCCCGTGCATCTTTCACGGGTAAACCCTTGAAATCAGGGTGGTCAACTATGAGTACTCCATTATAGTACTGCTCTTTGTAGACTTCTCTAGTCACGTCTTCAAGCCTGGGATCCATTTGATTTGTGATCCCCGCTGATTCAATCACGACTTTCGCGTGATGCCCCTGGACTCCGGGTACATCTATTATTTTTCTTGGCTCTATGTTCGCTATGATTCTGGGGTCTAAACCATACTTCACAAGCATGTATGGATTACTTTTTAACTCCACTAAGGCAACGTAATCGTAGGGAGCGTCACTAGGCTCCGAGTATACTACTCCAGTGGCGTTATCTGGATCAACAAATGATGCGGGTAAAACAATGATCCTGTCGCCGAATGGTGATTCAACCCATTTACCAATGAACTCTACTCCCTTCACCTCCCGCAGTACTCTTATTTCCTCATCTGGGTGCTGGTGTATGAACTTTACTAATGCATTCCTACTTATAACGTATTTTTCCCCATTCCACTCAAATAATACGTAGTATTCATCCGGGTTAATCCACATATTAGTTACTCCAAAGAGAGTCTCCGGTCTTAGAGTGGCTGCGAGTAAATATGTGTCTTGGTCAATTAGTTTAAATTTAACTGCAGTATACTCAACTACCTCAACTGGGTTGACGTCGGCATCTTGAATATCGTCTTCGCCCTCTGGTTGATTGTGCAGGAGACAATATGTAACTATGTGATCCCCTCTACTAATTAAGCCCTTCTCGAGTAATTTGTAGTATTGCCACGTGACGAACTTATTGTAGATTGGTTCACCAGTGTGAAATCTTCTTCTCCAATCAATACTGTAGCCTAGTTCCTCGAAGTCTCTTTGAATTCTATCAGCGAAGAACACAGCTAAGTTCAATGGATCCTTAAACGACTCGATTATTCTATACACTTCTTCCTCGTCCTCAACGTAGAGTTTAACGTATTCTCTATATAAGTTAATTGTCTTCTGATCTCCCCTACTAATCATATCCGAGAAAGCGACAATAGGTGTTCCAGTAATATGGAACGCCATCGGATACAGTACGTTGAAGCCGCGTAGCCTCTTATACCTCGCAATAATGTCCCCTATAGTGTATGTTCTTCCATGACCAATGTGTAAGGGCCCATTAGCGTAAGGATATGGTACAGTTATGAAGTACTTCTGTTTACCTACAGCTGGTTCCGCCTCGAATACTCTATTCTCTCTCCAATTCTTCTGCCACTTTTTCTCTATATTTCTTAACCACTCGAGAAACTCTTGTTTTCGCTGCATTCAATTACCCCTACTAATCAAGAGTGTTCATTAATTATCTTATGCTTAAAAGTATTTGTATCCTGGTAATTATAGTTGGTACTAAGCGTTATTGGAGATGTTTAAATGGCGAGACACTGGATTGATGAATTAGCAGATGAACTATACGATAAACTTAGATCAAGGGGCAAGGAAACATATGTTTTCAATGGAGGATTATCAGTATCGGGGTTACAGCATGTGGGTAGATTAAGAGGAGAAATAATAATTACAGAAACACTTAGAAGAATATTGACTTCGCGTGGATTGAAAATTAAACAATACTTGACACTATACACTCAAGACGCTTGGAAAGCGAAAGAAAGCCAAGTAATGGTATTCGGGGAACGAGAAAAAGGAATGAAGTATGCTGGGTGGCCTCTCATTAAAGTACCTGATCCCCGAGCTTGCCACAGTAACTGGGTTGAACACTACTGGGCTGATTTCGGCCCATATATTAAGGAATTCACGGATGGCGAGATTGAAGTCGTTACTACTACTCAACTTTACTCAACTAGATTAATTGATTTCGCTAAGTTAACAATACGGAAACGTGAAGACGTTAGAAGAATAGTTAACAAGTATAGGGGTAGGAAACCCTATGAGGAGGGCTGGATCCCGTTTGAACCAGTTTGTGAGAAATGCGGGAGAATAGATTCAACTGAAACAGTTAAAATAGTTGATGAAGAACACGTTGAATATATCTGCAATAACTGCGGTCATAGAGGCGTAACATCGTTAAGTAATGGTAAGTTAATGTGGAGAATAGAGTGGGTTGGTGTTTGGTGGTCTCTCGGAGTCGACTTTGAACCATATGGTAAAGATCACGCGATGCCGGGCGGTAGCCGCGATAGCTGCGTTGATTTAGCAGTCAACGTCTATAACATTAAACCTCCCGAAGGTCTCCCATACGAATGGGTGGAGTGGAGAACACGTGATGGAAAAGTAATGGACATGGGGAGCAGCGACTTCCTGGGATTCACACCCAGGGATTGGTTAGAAGTAGCTCACCCACATATCTATAGGTTCATTGTTTTAAGGACTCCACCCATGAAGAAGATAACAGTGGGTTTACATGAAGTGCCACAATACTATAACACGTATTTTAAAGCTGAGAGAATATACTATGGTCTCGAGAAAGCCTCAAGCGATGAAGAAGCTGTTTTAATATCACGTAGCTATGAATTAAGCTACCCGAAAGGTTCACCTCCCAAGGAGCCGCCGGAGCAAGTACCCTACTTACATTTAGCCATATTATCACAGTTGATTCCGCAAGATAAATGGAGCACGGATGCAATAGCTAGGTTAAAAGCGAGTAAACAACTCCCTGAAAACCCCACAGAGTATGGTGCGAGAAGAATTCTTGAAACTATTCCACGAGCACATGTATGGGTTACTAAGTACGGTACACCTGATTTAAAGTTCAAGTTGAACACTCTCGAAGAATCAGAGAAATACATTGATAAAACACCAGGTGAAGTATTACTGCTACTTAGGACAATGTATGAGAATTTAAGTTCACTGAGTGAATGGAGTGAAGAATCAGTCAAGGAAGCATTGATGAAAGTTACTTCGGAGTTATCGAGAGATGAGGTAAAGAAACTATACGAGTACTTTTACTTGATATTAGTGGGTAAACCAAGCGGGCCCAGAGCTGCACCATTACTAACACTACTTGGAAAAGATAAAACACTTCAGTACTTGTCACCAGTTATGAAGAAGACTTAGAGAGCATACACGTGGATGAGTTAATTGAAAACCATTACAGTTATTCTACCAACATATAATGAAAAGGAAAACATTGTTCATGTAATAGAACAATTGGCTGAAAACCTCAAGAACTATGACTACGAGATCATAGTTGTCGATGATAACAGCCCAGATGGAACAGCTGACGTGGCTGAATCACTGAAAACTAAGTACCCTGTTAAAGTGATCAGGAGACCTAGAAAACTCGGATTAACTTCAGCCATATATGATGGCTTAGTTAATGCAAGCGGTGACGTAATCGTTGTAATGGACGCTGATCTCCAGCACCCACCAAGCCTGGTACCAAGACTCGTCTCCAAGCTGGAAAACTGCGACATAGTTATTGCATCGAGATACATTAAAGGCGGAGGCATCCAGGAGTGGAGTCTAATTAGACGAATAGTTTCAATTGGAGCAATATTAATTGCTCGAATACTGCTCAGTGAATGTAGAAGAGTCAAAGATCCAGTCAGTGGATTTTTCGCTGCACGCAGGGAATTACTTATCAAGTGGAAACCCATAACACCTGAGGGATATAAAGCTCTTGTTGAAATCCTAGCCACCGTGAAACCGAGGAAAATCTGCGAGGAACCATACGTGTTTAAATCTAGAGGGGGAGGTAGCTCAAAGCTAAGTAGTAAGATAATTTTATCCTACATAAAGTTATTCTTTAAACTTAGAGCGCGGGCACTCATATTAATTTCGATGGCTGTAATTGCCGTCACCGCAGCTCTCTTGATCATCCTCCACTTATGAGCTCGTTGAAAGATATATTTAACCATCATTATTTTAAATAATAGCCGTGCACTAGGGATCATGTGGACAATGAGGGTGTTAAATTGAGCGATAAATTATTAATTAAAGGAACATATAATCCTCACGAAGTAGAAGAAAGGATCATGAATTACTGGGAGACAAATAAAATATATGAGATAATTAAAGCGAAATCCATCAATAAGAAATTATTCTTTAACTTCATAGATGGACCACCATACCCATCTGGGGAAATTCCACATATAGGAACAGCATGGAATAAATCACTGAAGGATGCAGTGTTACGCTATAAGAGAATGAAAGGTTTCAACGTTAACGACACGCCTGGATATGATTGCCATGGATTACCAATAGAGGTTAAAGTAGAGCAGAAACTAGGCGTAAGCGTGAAGAAAGACATTGAGGAGAAAATTGGCGTGGACAAGTTTATCGAGGAGTGCAAGAGATTTGCTATAAATAATCTAACCGCGATGACTAAGTGGTTTAAGGAACTAGGAGTATTCATGGACTGGGATAACCCATATCTTACTTTTAAAAACGAGTACATAGAGGCCGAATGGTGGCTAGTCAAAAAAGCAGAGGAGAACGGCCTCCTAGACTCTGAGCACAGAGTTGTCTATTGGTGTCCACGTTGTTCAACAACACTTGCAGAGTATGAGGTAGAATACCATGCGCTCTCAGACCCCAGTATTTACGTTAAGTTCCCCGTGAGAGAGGAGGCAAATACATACCTGGTAATATGGACTACTACACCGTGGACTCTTCCAGCCAATGTATTCGTGATGGCTCACCCCGATGAATACTACGTAAAAGTCAAAATAGGATACGAGTACTGGATACTGGCTGAAAAGAGACTAGAAGCAGTAATGAAGGAAATTGATGCCAGAGAATATGGTATTGTAGAGAGAATTAAGGGATCAGATTTAACCAAGTACACGTACAACCACCCGTTAACCGACTTAATCCCCCTTCAGAGAAAAGTAAGCAAATACCATAAAGTGATAACAACGAGCGAATATGTATCAATGAATGAGGGAACAGGACTTGTTCATGCGGCGCCAGGCCACGGTTTCGAAGACTATGATGTAGCGTTGAAACACGGGCTTACTGAAACCATTGTCTCACCTGTAGACGATGAAGGAAAATTCATGGATGACGCTGGAGTATATAAAGGTCTCCCTGTTAGAGAAGCCAATAAGCTAATCATAGAGGATTTAAGGAAGCGTAATGCTTTAATATACTCCTCAAGTATCACGCACAGATACCCTGTTTGCTGGAGATGTAAAACACCAGTTGTTCTACGCGCTACTAGGCAATGGGTAATAAAAGTCTCCAAGATCAAGGAGGAGCTAAAGAAGGAGGCTTCAAGAGTTAACTGGATCCCCGAATGGGCTCTCACAAGGCTCATGAACATACTTGAAAATATACAGGACTGGGTTATATCGAGGCAACGGTACTGGGGTACTCCGCTACCGATCTGGGTGTGTCCGAATGGTCACAGAGTCGTAGTTGGAAGCATTGACGAGCTCTACAAGTACTCCGGGATCAAACCAGTCGATTTACATAGGCCATGGATAGATAGAATAACCTTCAAGTGCCCAGTATGTGGATTAGAAATGCACCGCATACCAGACGTAGCAGACGTGTGGATGGATAGCGGTGTAGCATTCTACGCTTCCCTAGGGCACCCAGATAAGAAGGGAGGTTTCATCGTCACAGACTTCATCACGGAAGGTCACGATCAAATCAGAGGTTGGTTCTTCTCACTACTGAGATCAGGAGTACTTGGGTTCGGATTAGCACCATATAAGACGGTGCTAGTACATGGATTCATGTTAGATGAGCAAGGAAGAGAAATGCATAAAAGCCTTGGCAACTACGTGGGCACAGATGAAGTAATAGCGAAAATTGGTCGTGATCCACTGAGGTTCTGGCTCCTGGGAAACACTGTCTGGGAGGATGTGAAGTTCTCGTGGAGAGAACTAGAGGAGGCAAAAAGAGATCTGTCAATACTCTGGAATATAACGGTCTTCGCGAAGACCTACATGGACCTCGACGCATATGATCCACGCTTAGAACCCCTGGAGAAGTACAAGGATCAATTGAAAGTAGAAGACAAGTGGATCCTGAGCAGAGTAAACAACCTCGCCAGAAAAGTAGACGAAGCAATGGAGAAATACGATGTTCCAACCGCGACTAGGTTGATAAGGGAGTTCATAATCGAGGACCTAAGCCACTGGTACATTAGGTTAATAAGGCCCAGGGTTTGGATCGAGGAAAACACTCCAGAGAAGATCACAGCTTACGCCACGCTCTTCTACGTATTAGACAAAGTATCAAGACTATTAGCTCCATTCACACCATTCATAACGGAGTACATATATCAAGCACTATTCAAGAGCTATCATGAAGTAGAGTCAATACACCTCTTAGATTACCCAAGCATAGACAAAGAGTACATTGATGAGTCACTAGAGGAATACATGGAGATAGCAAGAGACATATATAAAGCAGCCTCAAGTGCTAGAATGAAAGCCGGCCTCAAACTAAGGCAACCAGTGAGATCTTTAGTAATCTACACTGACAACCCCTATGTAAAGAAAGCAATTGGTGCAGTCGAAAACGTGCTGAAGTTCTCTTGTAACGCGAAGTCGATCGAGGTGTATGAGGCCAGGGCTCTCGCTGAGATCACGAGGTATAATGTGAAACCGAAATACAAAACATTGGGCCCGAAGTATAAGTCTATGGCGAAGAAATTGATTGAATATATCGAGAACAACCCCGACATCATCGCGAGAGATATATTGAGTAAAGGAGAACATAAAGTATTTGTTGAGGATGGAGAAGTAACATTAACTATCGAAGACGTTGAGATCACGCCATACTATGTTGAGGGCTTCCTAGTAGAAGACTTCAAACACGGAGTAGTAGCACTAGATACAAGGTTGACCAGGGAGGAGCAAGCGGAGGGCCTAGCTAGAGATGTGATTAGGCGCATCCAAGTCATGAGGAAAAAGCTTAACTTACCATTAACCGCGAGAATTAAGACAGTTGTGGTTGCACCAAATGATAAACTAGAGTTACTATCCATGAGGAAAGAATACATTGCAAATGAAACGCGTTCAATAGAGATAATAATTACAAGTAACAAAAAAGAAGCAGAAAGCCTCGGCGGCCTAGTTGAGGAATGGGACATCGACGACGAGTTATACGTAATAGGAGTTAAACAAGTAGAGTAGGGGGTAGAATTGCAGGAGATAAAAGAAGAAACCCTCTTTAAACTCGTTGAGGAAGCAGGAAAGGCTTTAAAGAATAGTTATGCACCATATAGTAATATTCACGTTGCCTCAGCAGTATTAACGAATACGGGCCGCGTATACCTAGGAGTAAACGTGGAGAACGCTAGCTATGGATTAACTATTTGCGCCGAGAGATCAGCTATATCGGCAATGATTACGAATGGAGACAGAAAACCAGTGACAATAGCAATAGTCACAGACCTCGAGGAACCTTTACCACCATGTGGAGCATGTAGACAAGTAATAGCAGAATTCAACCCGGAGGCAACAATAATAATGTATAGTGCGAGAACAGGAAAATATGTGATTAAAAACCTCCGCGAACTACTACCAAGTCCATTTAGATTTGAAAAATAGCTATTACTGAGCAATAAGGTAGCTCGCAGAGTCCCCTCCTACACAGTACGCATAGAGATGGATAGATCCTCGAGTCTCTACTCCTTTACCCGTTTATCCATGGCTTCTCGAAAATTAATAAGGTATCATCCTTTATTACCACACCTGTATAGGTGGAGTGGTTTGAGGACTCGCTGGAAGATTATTATCACGTTTATAGTGTTGGTAGGACTATCCATAGTCTTAATGAGCGCTCTCAGCTTAAAGAGCGATAGAGTTGGATTAGAAGTAGGTAGGGTGTGGTGTGTTGAGAGGGGTTTTAATCAGTCAGGAGAATATTGTGTAGAACAGTTGAATTCTCCCCGTTTAATTATCGACCAGGGAATATCGCTTGGATTATTCCTATTCGTGATAGCACTAACAGTGTTGAAAATGGAGTGGCGTCTTGCCGCGGCAATGATCGCTGTTGCCATGCTAGTACTTATTGAAGCGACGCCACCGCAATATATTATAAGTAGTGTTTCATGGAATCTGGTCTTATTTCTAATCGGCTCAATGACTATGGCTGGAGTGCTCAGAGAAATAGGTGTGTTTAGGTTTTTAGCCGTGAGAATAGTGAAGGCTTCGAGGGGCAATGCAGTAACTCTAGTAGCATTGTTGGCCCTTCTCGCATACTCCCTGGCGGCAGTCCTTGACGAGGTAACTAGCATAGTTTACGTGACAATGCTGGTTCTCGAGTTGTCGAGGATTATCCAGATAAATCCGGTACCATTATTAATATTTAGTGTTCTTGCAACAAACACGGGTAGTTCGGCTTTGCCGATAGGAAACCCTATAGGTGTCTACTTATTGTTTGCTACTAGAATGGATATATCAGTCTTTATTAAAACCTCTTTGCCATTATCACTGATTGATCTTGTACTGCTCGTACTGGTATTCGTGTTCGTTGAAAAGAAATTCATAAATTCAATAAGCAAATCGCTCGTTGAAAAAATCGATAAGATTAACGCGTATATTGAGAGGCAACGGATAGCAGTGGAAGTAGAGGAGGGGAGATTACACAGAATAAAAGTAGGACTTGGAGTGCTAGTAGCATTTATACTCACGATAGGATTTAACGAGTATATAACCAATGGATTATCACTCATTACTAGGTCACAGGTAGACTCACACGCGTTTCTCGCGTTTGTACCATACGTGTTCCTAGTGATTTTGTTCTCGATGATCCCAATGGAGGAGATAATAAAGTTCGTTGAGAGATCCGTTGAATGGTCTTCGATACTGTTCTTTGTATTCCTCTTTATGCTAAGTAGTACATTGACATATACTGGTGCCATCGCCAAACTAGTATACTTATTCTCTGGAATCGCGAGAAACTCTGGAGAACTAATAACTATAATGCTATTATCCTCGGCTGGATTAAGTGCAGTACTAGACAACCTATCCGTTGTCGTGACGTTTACGCCAATCGTAATGATGTTCAACCAGCTTAATATGGGGAACTACTTGTCCTACTTTGCACTCCTATTCGGAGGCGTATTTGGTGGAAACTACACGCCAATAGGCTCAACCGCGAATATAGTAGCAGTAGGCCTAGCCGAGAAGCGAAAGATAAAAGTGACTTGGAGTGGGTGGCTTAAACTAGCACTCCTCACCACGACAATGCAAATAATTGCCGCACTCCTCTATCTCTACTTACTCAATGGTTTTTAATGTCTTGAAAATCTTTTTAATCCAGTGAATTCAGCATAGTGGTATCATAGCTTTGTTTTTACCTTGTTGTACTTGAATAGCGGTGGATCAAGGGATATGATCGGCTTAGCATGAAATCCAGATACCAATGCTTTTTGGTTATTTATTGATAAAAAAAGATGCAGACGAGTTTATTAACACTGTAGTCAAAAATGTGATCACATCTATGTTCACCAAAATGTCAACAGTGAGCTAAGGGGTGTATACTCCGCACTTTTTAACTTGAAACGCGACGTTACGAGAAGACTCGGAATAAAGTATCATGAAGTCTCCAGGGTCGAGAATATACAACTACCCAGTCGAATCGAAGAAGAACTAAGGAAATATAATGCCAGCGAATTTGACCTGAAAGTCGCAAAGTTGTGTTTTGTGAGACACGAAAAGGGAAATAAAGTCTACTTAGTCTCCAATGACTCGTGTTTTTTGAACACCAAAAACCTGTTTGAGAAGTACAAGATTTACGTGAAATCGCGCGAAGAGTTTAAAAGTGAGTATTTATCACTATATCAGTTTAATTTAAACAACAGTACATTATGCACATCGACCATAGTTTTCTAAAGATAGAGAATACATAGTTCATTACCAGGATTAACAATGAACAACATGAAGCAAGACTCAAACACGCCAACGGGGGGCCCAGGCGACCCAATACGGGACAATAGTTCAACGAGCAAAGTCCTCTCACCAGTGAATAGATAAAGAGTTATTAAAAGTCAGTGATGACTATATTCATAGTGTTTTAACATGCTTTGGGACTATAAGCCCTAGTTGGCATTCTAGCGGATGCCGGTAAACATTAATTTATTTTTATTTATTTTTACGTGTACGCCTCCTGAATCTAATCACTAGAAGCTTTAACAGTGATTTCCACCTTGCTAGTTTTCTCTTACATATATATCCAATAGACATGGGGATGGCGTACGTTACCAAAGCCATGACTACTAATAGTAAATGGTAGCCTTGGGAAACTAGGGTTAAAACGATCGTAGATGGAAACCCTATATCAGCTAATTTCTCTCCTCCTTTAAAGAATATCCACGCTCCATAAAATATCCCTACAAGTGTTGTTACCACTAGTGTTAACCCTGCTAATTGAGTTTCAATATTGATCCTGTCGATTATTTCATTAGTAATCATTAACGTGCTTAAAGCATCTCCATTATTAAAGTATTCGAGAGCTCTTGAATATTCTGTTTTAATTTCCATGAGAGCACGAGAAGTTACCATATACTTCATAGGGGAGTTTAAGGTGTCATTGATATTCTTGAAGTTGCCGAGGAGTTTTTTATATGAGTCTATGTCAAGTACGTAGCTTATGCTTAAAGAATATACAAAAGGAGAGGTATAGGGCTCTACCATCACAAAATAGGCTGAAAACTCAGAGGCTACTATATACGTGGTGATCTTAGTCTTTGTGTTTTCTCTCGAAGAAAGCAGTAATTCTTCATATGGTTTTTCCATTGAAAACACTGATACCTTTGCATTGGATAACGTCAACCCGACGTCGAGAGCCAGATAATATGCACCAGGTTCTTGAAATTTTACTCTGTATACTTTAGTTTCCTCTATGGAAGCTAACGCTTTTGAACCGGGAATCAAGTCTTCTATGGGTAAGACTCTCAGTACCCATTCATAATGTAACGGTAGCTCCGAGAGTAGATCTTCAAGAGTCAAATTAAAAGCGCGTCCATACACCTCTGCGATATGTTTTAGATAAGTCTTTGGCGTGGGATACGCATAAGTCCATATAACATAGTACTTATCTTGAGTTTTTGTATTAATGATCGCCTTCGTATGGAATAGCGGAATCCCCGTATTTTGAGTCAGAATATTGGTTATTTCCGTAAAAGAGCCAGTTGCGATATCTACATCGAAAACCCTTAATCCATAACCTGCGTAAAAATCAAGTTTGTCTTTTATTTCACTTCGTAAGTTATCAGGTAAAGGTAGTCCTTCCTGCAGATATTCATACCAGATTTGCGAGAGCAATAATAAGTAGCTTGTATTGGGCTTTAATTTAACAGCGTAGAAAAAGTTTATAGTGTTAGATAGATCAAATGGCTGCTCCTTATCAGAAAATACAATATTATCTGAGGGGTTTAAGCCAATAAAGTAGGTGTAGTTACAGCCGGAATGACAAAGATCTATAGGCGAAAAAACCGAGTACGTGGCTTGGGTATTTAGATATAATATAAGCAGGGAGTCTGGGTCTGCGTTAAGCATGCATCCGTAAACATTCTCTAGTATGTAAAATTCTCCAATTTGATCATGCGTCCGCGTAATCTCCTCAGGAGATTTTTCTAGCCAGTGGTGTGAAGATCTATAAATGATGTCAATGTCATGAGTGTTGCTAATAATGACCACGGGTATTAATTTAACATGGTATACATTGATATATGCATATGCACTAAGCACATTAGAACTTGAACCCGTGTTTTTACCCGACGTTGCGTTAAAAGTCTCGAATCGTGGCTCCAAGCCATCCCCTATTTCCTTCAAATTAGCAATAAAGAAGTCAAGATAGCCTGAACCAGATCCATTTAATAATATTTTATCTACTATGTTCATATCAATATATGTAAACTCTATTTCCCCATATTGGTTTTCATCTACCAAGGCCGTGGATCCATTCACGAAGTAAATAATCAACCGTGGATCTAATTTCTTGGTAACCTTGACAACACCTACTACGTATTGTCCAGATAAAAATGAACTCCTATCCACTATGAAATATTTTGGGTTTTGTTCATGTAGCTCGATGGTTATGGCTTTGTTTAGTAAATCGGCATTAATAACTACATCTGAAGCAATCGTCGAAGAGTGAAAGTAAGCAAGCACATTAGCCTCTAAGGCGACATTAGCAGTTATTATTAAGGCGAGCATCACGGGAAGCTTAATCGGGCAATTAAACGATTTATCCATAAAACTCAGCCAAAAACAAACATTGTTAGCTAATCTTCATGTCTAATATATAAGCTTTAAATAGAGATTGTTCATGTGTAGGAGACTAGGCAATAATGTTGCGTGTATTATTGGGCGTGATCACCCCGTTATCAGCCGTATAAGCTGCGTGACTGATGTCCTGCTCTGGGAGGCTAGGAGGCAGGGGAAGGAAGAAGAGCTGTGGAGGATCTTTGAGCCATACTCGCAGAGCATGGACATAGACGAGCTAAAGCAATACTTAGGCGTTTCACAACATAAATAGTAGTCTCTGTGAGACTGTGAGTAAAGAACCTAGGATATAGGTGAAAAAGGAAGAAGAACAGAAAAAGCTATCAAAGAGTGTAGATGAAGTAGCTATTCACTTTTCTTTACCCCTTCCTGTCCATTGCTTCAATGATATGTGGACGCGTTTATAGAATTCTTTTAGTTTATACTCTAGAGAAACGCTACATTATACAAATTCCCTGAAAAACGGGGAAGATCGAGCCTTGTGTGGAAAGGATCAAGTGGAGAGAAGTGTACGGGTTTAAATACACATCAATATACAAGACTAAACATTAATTGATCCAACATGAAAAATCCCTAGAAACCGGGGAATCAACATGATCACCCCTCATGATCTCTTTTGATCAGACCCCCATGATCACCATGAATAAAGCTTATAAACCCCTCCACACTTATAGAAACACGAATCCAATATTAAGAAACCCACATAAAGGATCAAGCATAGAATTCAATATAAAGAATTGAAAGAATCGGCTGGGTAATGGAGTCGATGATAATAAAGCCTATGAATTCAATATAAAGAATTGAAAGGCTGAAACCACTACACCAGTAGCCTTAGAGGACCAAGCCGCCGTTAGGAGACCGATGAGATATGAGTGAGTGGAGAAGATTATCGAGAAGAGGCTCCTCGATGGCAGGAAGCGCTTCATACTCTACGTGCTCTCAGCGTACCTAATGAATGTGAAGAGGCTCAGCGAGGAGGAAGCCCTACAAGTAGTACAAGAGTTCCTGGAGAACTCCTGTAGAAACCACAATAACTGCGAGAAAATATATGACTCCTTTATACGTGGAGACCTACAAAGGGTTAAATCCAAGGGGCTTAAACCAACAACCCTGGAGAAACTTAGAGAGAAAGACCCGGAACTATACTCTCTTATCGAGAAAACAACCTCGTAGAACTTGTTTTGTATATTACGTTGTACATTGCGTAGATAGTTGGGGGCTTGAGACCGGGGTTATCTAGACTAGTATACCTTGAAACTAAGCAAAACGATGGAATTCAAGGTATACCTAGATTCTACGTTTACTTACACTAAATTTCCTTAAAAAGCCTATCAAGCTCTTGTTCTAGGTCTTCTTGTGTTAGGTCTAGGTATATCTTGATTGTTGTGTAGTCTCTGTGGCCTAGTAGCCTTCTAACGGCTTCGAGGTTCTTAGTGGCCTTTAACACGGCTACAGCGTAGGAGTGTCTAATGGCGTGCGGTCTAATCTTCTTCTTCAAGTACTTCTCCGTGAAGGAGTAAACTATGTTCCTAGCTTGCCTCACTGATACATTGAATACTCTGTCCTCGACTGTCCGCTCCAGGTAGTAAGTCATTATCTCCCAGTAGAGGTTGCTCGGCACTGGCACCACTCGCTGGAACTCTCCTCTCTTCTTGAGTTGCCTGATTACTACTGTCTTTCTCTTTATATCCACGTCCTGCCTTCTAAGTTGTACAACTTCTCCGATCCTGCAACCGGTAAAGACCATCGCGGCCGCGAGGGCTAAGTCTCGAGCACCATATCTAGCCCGGGAGACATCGCTCCAAGCCTTCTTAACGGCTTCTAAGAGAGCGGGGTAAGGTGGTACATCCCCTAGCTTCAGGCTTCCCTTTTTCATGGTATCCCCTTGAAAATAGGAAATGATGCTTTTAAAGCAGACTGCTTGATTTCCTCTTTTCTATATTTAGGAAACGAGATCCTGTGCCTCTACTTCAAAGTAAAGGCGTTCTAAACCGCATTAGTAACAAATGATAATACTGAGTAAGCGAGTATAAATGATCAGCGGTGAGAACGGGGATGCGGGAAATTAACGCTCCGCAACCAAAAGACATGGGAGTTATTAACAGTGCTGTTAGGCGGTCATTAATAGGATTGAAAATCAGCACATCATAGTGTTCTCGACTCTGCTGTCGGTATCAATAGGCACCTCACTTAGTTTACTTATCAACAAAGTCGCGAGTACCACCCTGCCGTCAAGCCCACCACATGTATCACCAGTTTCAGCTCTATTAACCGCTCTGTGGTACCTCATCGTACTACCACTAATATTGTTTATTATGGGAATTCTCATAGTGACCTTCCCGTACATGTTGTTCAGGGGAGTGTACTCAAGCATGTTCACGTTTATTTACAGGGTCATTACACCCGCTAATGCAGACTGTAAAAACTGGAAGAAAGAGCTCAGGGAGATCCTGGCACCGCTACAGGCGTCTGAACTGTATGAAAAGTACAAGGAGTGGCATATATATGTGCAAAAATGTGAAGATGTATACGAACGTGGTAACGGATACATAATATGTGAACACACGCTTAAAGACCCCCATAAAGCTCAAGATAAGATCTATGGCCTTCAAGTTAGATAACAACATCATTTGGACCTCGACACCGACAGCTTGCCCCTTGAGAGTGCTTTTCTTAGAGGCACACGGTGGCTTACTACTTGAAGCCCTTGCAAAGCTTGTCGTTAAGTTAAAGCGTAGAGCAGGCATAGAGGTGGATCTGTGGTATGACGTTGTAGAGAGCTTAACGCTCTTCTACGGCTACGTGCGAGAAAAGCTTGAAGAAAAAGGCATTGTCTTGGAAGACGTAGTTTCATAGGAGCCGCAAGTTTAGGATCTTAGGCAAGAATATGTAAATCTTTGTTGACGTTACTAGTGTTTAAGCTTTTTAGTGTGTTGTGTAAGCCGAGAGTGTGTCTTCAATAACTTATAGTACATGTGATAAATATGAGCATCTCTGATCATATTGGGGACTCGTGTTAATACTCCTGGAATTCCTCTGAGCAAGCCACTAATATACGCGGTCTTAGAACGAGGGCTCCAACGTACAATGGCCCCGCACGATTCTGGGTAAGTCGTTGGATCATTGTGGCATATTATAAGGGCTGCAGCATCCCCTATATCCCCGATATCATGGCAACC
The DNA here is from genome assembly GCA_023269825.1 of Desulfurococcaceae archaeon. Classification (GTDB taxonomy): domain Archaea; phylum Thermoproteota; class Thermoprotei_A; order Sulfolobales; family Desulfurococcaceae; genus UBA285. Next base: position 117,195 of record JAGDWI010000001.1, on the reverse strand, counting down.
TTCTTCCAGCTCTTTAAAGGTAAAACTCACTATTTTCTCATCATCGGAGAGTAAATCGATTTGTGCGGGCATTACACAGGGAGTTAACTCCCCGATCGAGTATAAGTATTTAATCACACGGACGTTATAAACCAATAGAGTGGAGTATCTCCTATAAACCTCATATGGTAGAACAAGGGTGTTTATTTCGTAGATTGGCAGAGCACTAGTGTTCTAACAAGCAAAGCTATATTATCGTCTCCCACAAGTTCAAGCTTTACTATTAAAGGGGGACGTTTAACCTCAGCTTCAAGCCACCACTGCCTATATGCTATTTCTAGCTGAATCCACATAACAACAAGTACCAGGAACTCAAACAGTTTCCCGTAGAGGATAGCGTAGTATGAGAGAGCAACTAGGAGAGGAAGGATCATTAGTTGAAGCCAATACTCTCTAACAAAGAGCCCAGCAAGTAATTTTCTCGAAACCATACCCCTAAACCCATTTTAGCGCCTCGTTTTCAACCCAGAAGATCTACATTACTCAATTAACTTAAAAATCACGCCACAATAAACAAATAGTGTGCACTCTTATACATTCTCGAAGGGTGCCTACGGGAGGCTCTTTGGCATCGAAGACGCTAGATTGGGGGTCTAGGCTTAAAGTCTACTCTAGGTACACCTACGGCTTCAACACGCACTCGCTAAGATATGCACTCATAACCTACCTGCTCCGCCAGGGAGTAAGCCCCTCGATAACAGCCAAGATAACCAAGCACTCACGCCTAGACTACATATTAACCTACACACAGGAGAAGACAGCAGAGGAAATACTGAGGAAGCTGGAGTAGCGGGGTTTAAATACCCACGTGCCTCAATGGGTTAATGATCAGTCTTCTCTTTTTCACTACTTGTTGATTTCTCCTTTTAAGAAAATGAAAACTCTCATAAACCCTCAGGTTTCTCTCTTTCAGTACTTTGTTCTAGGAGGCATATGATAACGTGTCCGCGAGGAAATCGCTTAACATGAAAATGAAGCCAGGTGTGGGATCTTTTATTTCTTCTTTCCTAAGAGTCTCCCCGCTATAATACCTACGATGAGTAGTATTAGTGAGAGAGCAATTGTTCTACTCCACTCTACAACCCCTCCTTGTATTGTTATTGTTGTTATTAGAGAAGTTATTGTTGTCGGAGAAGTTTCCGTAGACACAATTGTTCTCTCTATGGTAACTGTAACTGTTTCCACCGTAGTAACTGTAACCGTTTTTACTGTTGATTTCTCTACAGCCTCCTTCATTAGTAATTTCGCCTCAGAGAGTAGTTGCATAGCTCTTTCTACTTCTCCATTATTAATGAACTCTTCGGCTTCTCCAAGCAGTTTTCCCGCATGCTCTAGAGTCTCTCTGCCTTCAGTAGAAGTTATGGTTTCATTGAGCGTGTAGAGTGTTTGTAGTAGCACATTCAGAGTATTCTGTGCCTCAAGCGTTAGGTATTGAAGAGCGTAAAAGCCGCTTAGTTTCTCTTTTGAGGCGTTTATCAATATCTCGGAGGCTGTGAAATTGAGATTTAATGCTTCTAGTAGAGCCTCCTCAAGGAGGTTGCTTGCAATGTCTAACAGCCCTCTTAATGCTGGAGTAGATGCATTAGCGTAACTCTCTATTATCGTAGTGTTTAACGCGTGAATTTGCTCTACAATAAGGGAAAGTGTTGTCATGTTCTCCATTAATTTTACTAAGATATTTAGTGATTCTTCAAAGTCGTTGTTTTTAAATTTAAATATAGCTAAATTCAGCCAGTTATATACGGTGCTATCTCTAGGCAAATTTAGTGTTCTTAACTTATATTCGACTTCTTGAAGCTCCTCTACGGCCCTAGCACGTAGTGAGCTATGAGGAGAAATAACTATTAGAGCTACATCATAGGGTGCTAAGCTTAACTCTACTTCTCTTGGAATTCCCCTACTCTGAAAACTCGAGTAGACTTCGCCGTTAACAACAATATATACATCTAGGTCTTCCTCTTGAAACACATTGTAATCAGCTAGTGGTATTGTGATGTTCAATTTATATGGTGCTATACTTGTAACCACTACCCCTACACTTTTATCTGGAGCGAGCCAAGCACTAGCAAATACAGAGTCCGAGTAAAATGGATTTACATCCACCCCAGAATACGGAATTCTCGATGCACCAGGTATTAGAATTTGAGGATTTGGCGTGACAAGCGGTGGTCTCAGCATAACTCCCTCAACAAGGTAGTGATATGCGTATTTACTCCTCGCCTCTACTATTCTCCTCGAGTATTCAAGGATTTTTTGATCGTAAAGGCGTAGATTGTAAGGACTACCTGTGCCCTGGGGATCAGCGTCGATCATGGGTAAATCCCCCCAGACGAGTGAAAGAGCAAGGTTTCTCAAGTAGTATAGACTATCTCGGCCATCTATGATTGAGATAAAGGAGTACAGTAACATGTGCTCGTGATAAACCGCCTGCCATAGGGGTATATAGGAGTTTAGTGTGCTATTATAGAAGACGCCAGATGCTATACCAGTAGGATCAAGTCCACCTATAGCCTCGTCACAGCCTAAGTCAATGTAGGGTATAAAGCTCTCTACTAGCCACTCAGACCCTATAGTGGCCTCCGAGTTAGCTCTCTTGACTTCTTCTCGAACAGTATGATATATCCTCATGTACTCTCTGGCCCACCAATCACCCCCACCTCTAGGGAGGTCTCCATGGTAATTTATGAAAGGTGGTGGAGGACCCCCATCTAGTTGAACTACGTCTATGCCGTGATTTACTAGCTCTAGTGAAATATTGAGGATTTTATTAAGCCAGAAATCTGTAGGGGCCATTATAAAGCCCACTTGTTCGACAACTATGCCTGAATTATTATGAATATACCAAGTCTGAGTGTACAAATTGCCCCACCTATCTCTCGGTGCATAGTTTACAGCTTCTTGCCAACCTGAAGCATTAAAGCTATATGTGAGTATAGAGGGTACTGGGACCATTACTCTCCCTCCATTATAGTGAGCCCCCTGCACTGCTGAGTCAAACGAGCTCCACCCCTCAGATGGTGGTAAATAATCCGGTGGCGTCATACCGAAGCCGTTTTTCTCCCACCCTCTCCACCATAGAATTGGAGTTGCATTGTAGAACGCTCTAAAGGCCTCTGCGGTTGGAGGCATATTTGAGTAGGGACCATTCCATACACTTGAATTCCTCGCCCAGTACCTAGTGAAGAAGTCTATTACTACTCCGCTCTTCTTAAGCCACATTGGGGTATCTTTACCTATAGTTAGATTACCCCTAGCCCACCACTGCTTACTAGCCCACTCTTTGTAGATTTGTGCTACATCATACCAGTCTCCACTAAAAATTCCTAATACGACTCTGTAGGGGAGACTAACTCTACTTTGATTCCCACTTAGAGAGATTATGTGAGTATTAACTAGCCAAATATTATTATCAATAGGAGAACTACTAAATGAAAATCTCTTTAGGTAGGCCCCGGTTTCATCGTAGTTAGCTAAGTATAAACCACTTCGAGGATTAGATGAATAGTAGGCAATGAATTGCATATTGAGAAATCCCGATGGATAATCAGCACCTATACTTCCACCCTTCTTCATGTTCCTAATTGGGTTTTTAAACAGTATTCCAGACCAACTCGGAAGTACTAGGTAATCACCGTCTTCCTCGTTGGATATCTGATCCATTCCGACGATTGTGGGGAAATGTATGTTCTCGATTGTTACATTATCTTTATTCTCAAATTCGATCTGCCAATAGGTAAAGCTAGAGTTAGAGGGGATATATATTTCAACGTGAACATTTACAGTGAATTTTCTCTCTTCATGTGTTGAGCTTAAATTACTCCAATATAAGTTGAGTGTTGCGCCAGTTTCATTAATGGAATAAGTGTACTCTAAGTTTGCATTTCTACCTAGTAGAGCTGCGTACCATTTAATTGGATCATACCAGTACTCTAGAGCAAATAATCCTATATTAACATATTGTTTATTTCTTATAAAATCTACTCCTCTAAGCTTATCCTTTATAGAGTATATTCCTCCTCCAGTATTATTGCCTAGTGTAATAGTGAGTTCAATATAGTTGTTTCCAAGAACTATGAAATCGCCTCTAATCTCCACATAGGAGTGGTAAGGTAAAGTTTCACTACTTTTACTGGCTGAGTCCACTGTGACGGGAAAAATACCTAAATTTTCAAGTAAAAAAGGGAAGAGAATCATAGAGATTAAAAGTAGTGAACACGTTCTTATCGGGGTTACCTTGACTTTTCCGGTAATAGTAGCAAACAAGTGAAAATACCACCTAAAGGGTTTTAATCTCATGTTTTTAACTATTAAGAGCTCTAAATATATCCTTCCCTGATCTTCTAAGACCCGCATTTTCCATTTTCAACTATATTTTTACTAATCGCCAAGATTCCAGAAAATACAGAGTAAACATCGTCATCGAGCTTGATGGAAAATATTGGTTTTATGTTTACGTGAACTTTGATTCTTCTCTTAAAGGAAAACTACACATAAGCAAAGTCCAATAACTCTTTTTACGCTCCTTAAAATCAAGATCAATCGCATATGTAACATTAATATAAAGCACTCAATAGAATTAACCCGTATCAAGAAATTAAAGGCGGTGATAAGTGGACTCCACTTAGTAAACGCTGATGAGGATAGAATTAAGAGGACTATCGACTGCCTCGTGGAACACAACTCAGAGCACATAGCTAGAGTAGCCATAGATTTTTCAACCGCGTCTACATTGTTGGCAGTATAGCCGATATTAGAACCACCATATAAAGTGCAGCAGCATAGACATTCCTACATACACAGTGAAGTACATGTGACAGATGTGAATATTTTTCAACGATATCAGAAAGCAATTAGAAAATTATACCATTAGAACCTCTCTGAATAATTAAGGATGTATCTGCGAATATAGAACACTAGTTCATTGCTTCCAGCTTACTGAAGCCTTGTAGTAATATTTTCTCGACGAGGTTTCTGTAATCCGGGCTTGCGTATACGCATTCTTCCGTTTCTACTATTGATTTGTGCTCGCTTGGATCTAATATTAGTCTAAGTCTACAGTCACCGGTCTCTATTAATTCTCTATCATGCGTAACCACAATTACTTGTCCATCTCTACCGCCAGTCTCTCTTAGGACACTCCTCAGCCTTCTAACTATTTCCCGGCTGAACCCTGTTGTCGGCTCGTCTAGTATTACAACAGCTCTTTTTAGTGATGGCGAGTGATTTCTAACAATCATATTTAACGCTAATCTATACGCTAAGCTAACAGCTATACTTTGCCCGCCGCTGAGCGATGAAACACTGTAGATTGCTCCACCTATTCTTATTCTCGGTGATATCCCGAAATCATCTGTCACTATGACTTCTACTGGTTGATCTCCAACTAGCCTTGACAGAAATTCATAGAAGTATGTTCGGAACTCGTCAACTAGTATCTTCATAACCGTTTTTTCTACTTCGTCTACGATGCTCTCGACTTCTTCGATCTTGCTCTTTAATTCCTCGTATTTCTTTCTCTCTTTCTCATATTCCTCAATTTCACGTGTGATCTCCTCAATTTCATTTATTTCTTTCTCGATGTTTTTAATAGCTTGTTCTATACTGCCCATTTCTCTCTCTATATCTCTTAGATTCAAGTATGATTGCTTTATCTTTGCATCTAGGATGCTGAGTTCATTCTCGTATTGTTTGACTAAGTTTTCTAGTCTACGCATTTCTTCTTCGTGTTCATGAATATTTATCCTTGAGAGTTCTTCAACCAGTTGATTTATCTGCTTAGATAACAGTTCTATACGCGATTGTATACTAGTCAGTCTTCTGGCTTCCTCATCTATGTTATCTATTTCTCTCCTTATACTCTGCCTCTCGCTCGTAACTTGTTGTTTCTCCGAATCTAGCTTGTTCAAATCCTCACTGATATTTAATAAGACGCTTCTTAATTCTTGCAGTCGCTTATTTAACTGTTCAATTTCACTACATACACTAGTAATGCTCTGCTCTACTTCTTCGAGTAGTTTTTTCCCATGATCATGCGGAATTCTTTGTCCGCAGACTGGACATATGCCTTTCTCCAGTAAGTCTAGTATTTTAGTTTTCTCGTTTACAAGCTTCTCTTTCTCTCTCTTCTTTGCGTTAATTCCCTCCTCTATTTTTCCCGCTTTGACTTTAAGGTCTAATAATTCATTGTTTTTCTCTTTTATTTTCCTCGCGATTTCTTCTTCTTTCTCCTCTAGTTCAAGTAGTTTATCATTCAATTCCTTCCTCTTCTCTCCGAGGCTCCGAAGCTTTATATTGAACTGGTTGAGTAGGTCTTCTACGCTGGCCTGGCCCCCATACTCTTTGAGCAGCATCTGTAGTTCCTCCCGGATCCTTGCTAACTGCTTGGTTTTCTCTTCATAAGTCTTCTTTGTGTTTAACAATTCTGCCTTCTTCTTCTCCACTTCTCTGATCATATTGAGTGCTTCATCTCGCTTCTTCTCTATTGCTTTTACCTCTTGTTCTATCCTGTCTCTCTCCTTCTTTAACTCGTCGAGTCTTCTCTGTTTTTCCTCTTTATCCTTTAATAGTTTCTCCTTGTCTTTGCCTCGTAGTAATCTACGCATGCTCTCAATTTGATCAGTTAAACTACGTATCTTCTCCTTTCTTATTTTATCAAGCAAAGCCTCAGCGTTTGCTTTAAATAACTTATATTTGTCTAGTCCCAGCGATCTCTCGATGACCTCTATTCTCTTATCTCTATCTAGGCTGAGTACCTCCTGTACATTGAATTGCGGTACATATATCGCAGTAGTGTATACGAGTGGTGTTGCTCTCTCTTTCTTCTTCTCCCTTATTCCAAGTATTTTTACAATGTAGTCATCGATCTCTCCGCGGGAAGTAAAGAGATGCCTATTTACCGGTTTTATCTCGCCGTCCTCGATAACCGCTTCTTCTACTATACCAACCGTTGACTCGTACTTGTCTCCTCTCTTCTCTATTCTCCTCTCGATAACGTATAGTTTGCTTCCAATTTGTACTAAGAGTCTAACACGTCCCCTCTGACTATCAACCCTCAAGAGGTCTGCTCCTCTAGGTTGCTTATACGCGTCGAATACATCGCCTCCACCACTCCCCAAGCCTAGAAGAGCGAACTCCATTGCCATTAATAGACTTGTTTTGCCGCTACCTACTTCACCGTGTATTACAGTGATGCCTTTAGGGGGAAGTATTATTACTGTTTTCTTGTAGCTCCTAATATTCTCTAGGTAAATACCAAGTATTCTCAATTAAAACCCCTTTACTCGACATCCTCAACGAGCTCCCTGGGGGCTTTTGCCTCAATCCTCTTGTTCACTATTGCCTCCTCGACTTGTTCCTTGAGATCGAACCATGCTGGTATATATGCTGGTATTGGTTCCTTAATCGGTAAGTCGGGTGAGTAAATGAAGCACTCCCTATCTCCGAGATATGGAAGAGTCTCTACAGGTAACCCTATATCATTGTAGAAAGACAAGTCTGCACTACTCCTCGTCCTCAAGACGACTAAGGTGTTGAAGTTAGCCAATAGTTGTTTCTCAATCATCGTAGCCAATTGAGTTATTGCAACCAAGCCGACATTGAATTTCCTACCCTCTCTGGCTACTCTGGCAAATGGGTTGAACGGTGAGCTAACTCTTTCTGGGCTGAGATATAGTGGAGCCTCCTCGGAAACAATGGCTATCACAGATTTACCGCGGGAAACCTCCACGCCCTCGCTAAGCCTCTTCTCAAATAATCTGCGTGTAAGAGTGAGAGAAACCAAGTCTGCTTGTGCAGGAGTTAACTGAGAAACATCTAGTACAACGATGTCTCCCTTGTCAACTGATTCAACGATCTCGGATAAATCAACCCCGGTTTCTGGTTCTAACACAGCTTCTCTCTCACTACACAACCCCTCCCATGGATACATGGCTTGCCCGCTTTTACCTCCGCGAAGTATTTGTTGGAAAGCAGATGAAAGTGCTCCAAGTATACATGCTAGTAGAGCTGGGTTTTTGAGCGTAGGAGAAACTTTTATCACGCTCTTGGAATCATCGAGTACCACTATTTGTTTTCCACCAAGTGAGACGATTTTAGTGGACCAGTTCATAATACTTAACACTAGTCTCCTAAGCATCCTAGTTGTCCGGGCATCTATACCTCTATCTAGTAGGAGTTTGTGGAGACCTGTCTTTTCCTCCCTAGGTAACCCTACGCCCTCGTAGATGACAAGGTTATCTGCTAGTAGCGGTATTAATGCAAGCATGTTTCCAGTAGCTCCATCAGCACTATCACTTATAGCTAGCTCATCAGTATTAATTAACTTAACTAGCTGCTTCTTCACGAGTTGAGCAGGCGCCAGGGATACTGGTTGCTCTAATGTCTTAATAGCTTCAAGAACAACATTTATGAACTCCTCTACTTGCCACGCTTTCTTTCCAACCTCCTCGAGACCAGCGAAATCAGTAAATGATATGCTCTTAGCAGTTATTGCTCCTTGATAAGTGTCAAGCACACCTGGAATACTCGCAACTTCAACACTATTGCTCATTGAAACCGTGAATCTATATGAGCGAACCATGGAGCCGCTTAGTGACGGGTTTACCCTGATAGCATCGACTAGTAGACCGGAGAAATCGTTTCTAACGTATCCCTCCGGTGGAATATACTCACCATGCCTATCTATTATCAGCCACCCAGTTTTCTCAGTTGACTCCATTGCATACCTTATCAGCCAACCCTTCAATCCCGTTGTTTTACCAGAGCCCGTTTGCCCAGTTATCAGCACGTGTTTAGCCAGTGTTCTCCTCAAGTCCACACGGAAAACAGCGTTCATGAAATGTCTCTCGAGCTCAGCTGATTTATCGTGTGCTACACCAGACCTCAAGACAAATAATCCAACCCAGTTACCGCCACCGGGTCTTACACTATACTTGCTGATGTAACCCACTATATCCTCTGAGTCGTAGTCACCTCTTCTAACGAGGTATACTGGTAAACCCATTCTCGGTGGGCGAGCAGCTTTTGAAATCTCTACATTACCATTCTCCGAGAACTTTATCTCAAGGAATAACTTGGCTTTAGCGAAGGAACTTGATTCTATGAGAGTAGTCATTGATGACGTAGATAACTTAGCGAAATGCCTAGGGCCCTGACTACTCATCCCCACAACTTCCATCACTATGATCCTCTTAACTCCCACAGCGTCAATGACGTATAGTAGGTCTCCGAAGGAGGGATAGTAATCCCTGCTAATTGCTACATCCACCAGCTCGTTTTCCCATCCAGCAACTAAGCCTACTTCAATCAAAATACCTCCCCTACACGCTATTTATGTATTCATGGTTATAACTAGTATCCAAGACGCATCCTCCTAGTGACACCGAATAATTGTTCTAGTGGATGACCTGCTCCACCAACTTCCTCGCGTATAGCGTCAGCTATCATGTCTTCAATCATGTTTGCAATCCATGATTCAACTCTGACTTTCTCATCTATCTCCATGAACCCGTATGGTGGAAGACCAGTTGTTCTACTCCTAATGGCCATTACTTCTCCAACAGTGTTCTTCACTCTTTCACCAACTTCTCTTACTGACTCGCTCACAGCAAAAACATTTCTCTCAACTGGATCGTAGTCTACGATAGGTTTACCACTATATGCCTCTAGGAATAGTACAGTGTTCCCATCGGTTGTGATGGGAAACCTAGTAATCCACAGATTCTTACTTGGAGTCGCAGGCCTATTAAACAAGAGTATTGTTTCCTTCAATATGGATTCACTGTACTTGGATTTCATATCACTATTTATCACATCAACGGCTTTATTAACGGATTCCTCACAGACATAAGTGAAGAAGCCTGATTGACTGCTCCCATGGCCTGAGAATAAACTATGTGCACGAGCAACCGCTGTAAACCTAGGTCTTTTCACTAACCCATATACTTTCCTCGTTAACTCCTCGTGAATGACTTCCTTTCTGTACATGCCCTCCAATAATATGGATAATGCATCGAGTATATCGAAACCCAGTAGCCTAATATTGCTTTTTATCGTGAACCACCTTGCAAGTCCTCCATCAACGACTAGTAGGGAGTCACCAGTAATTTTCGCTGTTGAGAGACCATATGCTATCTCCACTAACCCCTCCAAGTACTCCATTGCAGCCGAGAAGAGCTTGTAAAGCCTCACAGTATCGACTCCGCCTCCAATACTCTCCAAGCGTTTATTCACGTGCTCAGTCAACTTAGTTGATACCTGCTGCGCTCTTTCATCAGTAAACAGTAAATTAGATTCAGATAACGGCATTATCCTAGTTGTAAACCATGGTTTCCCATTTTTTTCACCCCATCTCCCATATATGAAGATTACTTCCGGAAACTCGTATTCACCTAGTTGGCTAGTATACCTTAATTCACCATAGGGTGTTCTAACAGCGCTCCCGACGTAGACGATGAATAAATACATCACGTTTGTTTTCAAACTGTGAAAACCAGCATCAACGAATACAATGTTCTTTGATTGACTAACTGGTTTTATTGGTGAAACCCTGTAGAACTCCTTAAATGCTTTCTCTCTCAGTATTACGAGGTCTGATTCATGTGCTCTCTGATAGTCCTCACGCATTGCTCTCACTAATCTCATTATTCTCTCTCTTAGTCTTCTAGATGCTTCCTCGAATCCCACACGGCTCAGTCTCCACCACCCATCTCGCGGAGTAAGTCTCGGATATGCTTCTCAGATAATTGCCCAAGATCCCGGCCCAAGTAGTTTATAACCCACTGTATTTTCTCAGCTGAGAGACCAGGTCTCTTCTTGGACACATATTCTTGTATTACCTTGAGCTCTAGTTCATCAATAGAGAAATTGCTTACTGCTTCTATATCAACTCTTATCAACGGGTACTCGGGCTCCTCAATTACGCCGTGGAGGCTAAGCCTTACGTAGACTCTTTTATCCCTGAACTCCTTGTTTAACTCATAGTTCAATCTCGCAATATCTGAAGCTGTAAGCCTCTTACTCTCTACGTCGACAACTAGAATAATGTATTCCCCTAGCTCCATATCTTTAACTATTTTCTTGACCTGGGTCCTGGCATCCTCGAGTGAGTCCGTTTGTATTGTTGTGCAGTATGCTTTAGGAGCATGCTCTAACCTAATGGTCTTCAATAACGGTGGATCACTCGCTAAGTCAACTCTTAGTACCCCTCTATGAACTCCTTTACTCACTAATTCGCAAGTATCATGGAAGTCGTTAAGATCTATGCCTATCGGTGCACCGGGATAAGCCGCCTTAGACCTAAATGATTCATCATAAGGTATTGGGAGGTGGAGATGACCTAGAGCTATATACCTCGTATTAGCGGGCATTCTCCTGAGGAAGTCCTCGTACTCCAAGTATAGTGAACCATATCTCCATGAGTACTTGGAAGGATCGTAGCCGTGGAACCTTGTTTGAATGTGCGCTAATACAACCACGTAGTAGTCCTTGTACATGGATGAATCCTTGAATAATGTTGTCCCCTGTTTTAGGTATTCCACTTCTTTATTACTACTTCCCCTGAACCCTGGAACCCCATAGAACACTATTTCATCGTCCTCGAAAACCAATGGATCTAAGATAAGCCAGCCCTTTGCTTCTTCAAACATTGTTAAATACATTAATCCTAAACTACTGAGCAAGTCTAAAACTCCGTCTCTATTTCTCGCTAAATCATGGTTTCCCGGTGAAACTACTAGTCTAACTCCATTGTCTCGTAGCTTCTTGAGTTGCTTGCTTACTCTGATTAATATATCGTAGTGGACACGGTCATCATCGAAAAAATCTCCTGATATGAGCAAGTAACGGGATTGCTCATTCAACACTACCTCACTTATCTCCTCTAAAACCTCATAATACGCGTTCTCGAGGATTGTGCCCTGAAGATTGCTGGGAACAAGGTGTAAGTCACTAGTGTGAATTAGAATCAATACGTAACACCCATTCTCCACTCCATTTAATTCATATACCAGTTATAAAGCGAAACATGATGAAAACTAGTTAACGTGACTAATCACAATTAAAGTTAGCTTAATCATTCATGAACAAGTTCCCCGGATTCCAATGTGAGAGAAATAAGAGTTAAAAAAGAAAAATAGCGTAATTTAAATCACTCTTTCGCTCTTTCCCTGATCACTATTTTTTGACCAATAATCATTGAGCTTGGTACAAGAACCTCAAATCCATCTTTTCTTTGAACTATTGTGAATAATGTAGATATATCTCTAACTCTTACTTCACTTTCACCGGCAACGTCCACAAGGTCCCCTATTTTGAATGGTCTAGCAAGTAATATGAATAAACCTGCAACAGCTTGTCCTAGAACTTGCTGTGTTGCGAAGCCTATGACTAATCCTATGAAGCCTCCTAAAGCAACTCCTGCTGCTCCACCGGCAACTCCGCCGGCGATACCAGCTAAGAGAGCGCCTAAACCTAGTATTCTAACCATGCTTCTAATAGCTGCAGCGGTGGAAGCACCATATCTTGGTTTAATCATCACGTAGAACATTGTTGCAACAGCATTCACTATCATCCAACCTAGTGCTAGTAATATTATGATGTATACGTATACTGCGTAGTCTTTCAGTACTAATAGTGCGTCTAGTTTTGTAGCTTTCACTAGCATGTCTACTCCTTGAGTGAAGAACCATTGAAGAATACCCATTATTACTGCTACTATTATTGCATATACTATTACTCTACCTAATGCTTTACCGACACTGTCTTCGCTGCTCATTGATTTCACCCCTAGTGGAGCACTTGTTTACTTTCATCCCGATCTTCTTGTAAGGGGGGTTTAAAGACTTTATAGTAACTCATAGCGTGGAAAACCATAGGCCGGTTAATGAACTCTAATCATCAATAGTGTTCAGTTCACTGAATCGTTTTAATGTAAAACTAAATACTACTCACTTTCTCAAGTAGCTGTACAACATGTACCCAGTAATAGATAATACTAAGATCCCCACGATAACTAAAGTTGTTAAGAAAACTGCATCAGTAGAGCTGCCGCCACTATTATTAGTTGAGGGAGGATATGGGAACACAATGTATTCGTTCACTAATTCACCATTAGTCGTTTGATTAACTGGTATAAAGTAGGCTTGCTGAGTCATTAAATAAACAGGTATATTTTCACCTGGTTGAGAGCAAGCTAGTTGAAGCCAGAAGTTCTTATCCGTTATGGCACCAATCACCACGGCCACTATTGATTTATTTCCTCCATAATTTTTCACCACGATAGTTAATGGAACACCGATTTTACTTGTATCCACATTAGCTTTTGATATTAATTCGTCTCTAACAAATTGAATGAATTTATTATAGCAGTCACCGTACTTATCTATAATGCAGAAATAGTGTACACTTGCTGGGTAATTCTGCTGAAAGAAGTCATGTTGTAGTTTACAGTATGGGCATGTTGATTCGCCAAATATGTAGAATAATACCCCGTTTAAACATGAATTATCTTCACCTCGAACCACAGTAGTTAGTGCTGTGAGAAAAACCACACTAATAATCAATATAAGCATAACACCAATGTACCTCACTTAAATGCACCTCATAATTACTCTGAATCACCTAGACTATACGATTACAATACTAGCAATAATATCTTAAATCATTTTCCGAGCCAGTTTATTGAAGGATGTTTCATATAGCACTATGAAAACTATACCTCTAACATAAACGTCTATAAACATTGCTAACCATGGGCCAATAACTCCCATATATTCTACGAGTACAATTGATAATAAGACTCTGACACAAGTTAGAGACACTATATTTATTAACATGGGAAGCCATGTGTTCCCTGCACCTCTGAAAGCCCCACTTATAATCATCGCGAACCCTAATCCGAACTCGCTGAATCCCGCAAAGAATAAATAAGTAGACGCTAATCTCCTTATTTCATCGTTTGGGGAAAACGGTTGAGTTAAGTAATAACCAGAAACTCCAACGATTACGCCGAGAAGCCCTATAACAAGCGATCCCAGTAAGGCCGTTCTACGCCCTATTCTCTTAGCGTTAGCTAATTCTCCTTTTCCAATATATTTACCAACAAGAGCTGAAGCAGTCATAGAGAAAGCAAACCCAGGCATATAAATTAAGCTCTCAATTCTCAGGCCCACATTATGAGAAGCCATTACAGTATCTCCAAGCCTAGATATAATACCTGCGTATATATTGTTCCCCAACGAGAAGAGAAATCTCTCCGCGAAGGCGGGTAAACCAAGGCTTAAAGCTTTCTTCACGTAGCTAAACTCGAAATGCAGGCACGGTATAAGCCCTAGTTTTGCTAAGTAAAACAATTGTATAGGTAAAGTAACAGTGTTAGATACAATTGTTGCAATAGCTGCACCCGCGACTCCCAACGGAGGAAAACCAAAGCAACCATAGATCATTATTGGGTCTAAGACTATGTTAAGTATTAGCCCAGACGAGTTCGCTATCAAAGAGTACCATGTGTAACCAGATGCAACAATAATTGAGTCTAGGAACATTGTGGAGTAAGAAACAATGAAGCCAATAAATCTTATTTGTAAATAATCAACCGAGTACTGGAAAGTTAGACCTTTAACACCCGACTGCATTTCAACTATTACTCCGGCTAGTTGATACCACGTAATCGACAATATGGAGATTACTATTAAGCCGTTGAGGAAAACTTCTCCTACAGCTAGCTTTGCTTGCTCTTTTCTACCACTACCCAATCCTTGCGATGTGAAAACAATCGAGGGAGTAGTGAAAAGTACGTTGAATGTTTGCGCGAACATGAGAATATATGATGCTACACCTAGTCCAGCAAGTGCCTCTTTACCCAGCCATGATACAAAGTAGGTATCTGTTAGAGAGTAGAGGCTTGAAACAAGCTCAATTATAACGAGGGGAATACTCATCTTCAATACTTGCATTAATTCATTATCCACTCTCAGCTTCATTTTAAAGCACACTGTGAAACATGACGAGGAAAACTAATATCCATTCATGTTAATTTAAACTATTCAGAATTACTCCAAGTGACACTGCTACTTATATAAAATACTCGACGTGTTATTTAAATCATGGTGTAATAAATGGAGCTATGGCAAATCGTTCTTATCGCAGTTGCACTATTCATAGGTTTACCCATACTTGCATCTGCAATAAGAATCGTTAAAGAATATGAGAGAGTAGTGGTTTTTAGGCTTGGCAGATTAAGGGGAGCTATAGGGCCAGGATTAGTGCTCATAATACCCTTCGTTGACACAGTCAGCAAAGTTGATTTAAGAGTAGTAACAGTTGATGTTCCTAAGCAAGAAATACTGACAAGGGACAACGTGAGTGTTACAGTTGATGCCGTCATTTATTATAGAGTATTAGATCCCATTGCAGCTGTAACGAAAGTTTCAAATTATCACTACGCAGTTAGTCTCCTAGGTCAAACAGTTCTCAGAGATGTCCTAGGTCAATCGGATCTTGATGATTTACTGCAACGTAGAGATGAATTAAACAAAAAACTTTCAAGTATACTGGATGAAGTAACAATACCTTGGGGCATTAAAACAGTAGCTGTAACAATTAAAGCCGTTGAATTACCTGAAGAAATGAAGAGAGCTATGGCTAAACAAGCTGAAGCAGAGAGGTGGAGAAGAGCGCGAATAATTGAAGCTGAAGGTGAAAAACAGGCTTCAACAATATTAGCCGAAGCAGCTAAGTTCTATGAAGAACACCCAGTTGCTCTTAAATTGAGAGAGCTTCAAACTTTGATCGAAATAGCTAGAGAGAAGGCCCTTGTTGTCGTAACGGAAACTGGCGGGAAATATCTTGGAGAAATCGTAGCCACTCAGAAAGCCATCAAAGAGTATGAGAAAAGAGCGGAGGGTTAGAATGAGAGTTTTCATTGATAAAACAATTTTTTTAATAAACGTTCTTCTCATACTATTAGTGTCCTCTGCTTTCATAGTATCCGTAGATATTCATGGTGAAAGTAAAACCTTAGTTAAAGGAGTACTTGTCGAAGTAACGCCTCCATGGGATACCATCGATAACGGCGTCGCTGAATGCGTCGCTGATGCTGTTAAATTTGCCGAGGATTCAAACGCGGTATTAATATATAAAGTTAACAGTTATGGAGGATACTTGGATTCCGGTTTCACGATCGGAGACGCAATATATTACTCCAAGGTGCCGACAATAGCGTATGTTGAAAACAAGGCACTTAGCGCTGGCACGCTCATCATTATTCCAGCCGACATAGTAATTCTACAGAAGGGATCAATAATTGGAGCCATGAAGCCCGTGATAGTTAACCCTGTTACTGGGGAAGTGACGTTCGTTAATGAGTCAAAAATACTTGAACCAATCATTGGTAAAGCTAAGGTTTATAGTGAGAGAAGAAGCAGGAACCTATCTCTCATAGCGGAGTTTATTACGAATGCAAAAGTCGTAGACTCCAATACCGCTGTTTCAAGCGGCGTAGCGGACTTCGAGGTTAATAATTATTATGAAATCTTTGACCTACTGAAAGGCAGAGTCATCGAGAAGAATGGAGTACAGTACTCACTGAACTTGAATCAAGGAAATGTCGAAGTATTCGCGTGTAGCATCAGGTCAAGAATGATCTCTATTTTATCTAATGCTTACTTAGCAAACGCTTTACTAAGTATAGGTGTCCTGGCAGCTATATTCGCATTAGCATCTGGGAAAATCGTTGTTTTACCATTAGCGTTTGCCCTAATACTTCTAGGGTTAATAAGCACGGGAATAAACCCTAACATGTTATCAGTGTTCTTTATTATATTAGGGGCAATCATGCTTGCAATTGAATTATTCATATTGCCAGGTTTCGGTTTCGTAGGCGTTAGCGGAATAGTATTGATTACTCTGGGTTTCGCTCTTCTACCCGCATATATACCTGCTGGTGTCTCGCCAAGACAAGACTATATAGCTGCTTTGAGAGCATTTATTTTCGGAACAGCTATTACATTAGGCTCATTTTTCGGCTTAGTTGTTTTCAAGGTGATACAAGTGAGGAGAAAGAAACCCGTTAGCTTTACGCCTGAAGGAAAAGAAGGAGTTGCCATTGAAGACATTAAACCGGGGGAAACAGGGTTTGTGAAAGTGGAGGGAGAGTATTGGAAAGCTACCTCGAACAATGAAATTAAAGCAGGAGAAAGAATCATAGTGTTGAAGATGAGGGAAGACGGGGTATTAGTAGTAGATAAAAAAACAGTTTCTCAAGGATAAATAACTCCAATTTTTAACAATCCTTCCAGAATCCTAGCGTTGATGAATTTTGTTTTAATGCCTCTTTCGCTTAGTCTCTTATCAATTACAACTATTTCCTTATCCAAGCAGTATGCATCTGAACCTACAATGAAGTTAACGTTCAACCCGAAACTCGGTACCCAAAACCAATACTCAGCCACATGCTTGAAGTTCTTGGAAACACTGTTTAACACGTACTTATACTCCTCTGGGAAGAAGTAGCTACTGCCGGCTTGCGTTGCAACGACTCCGTTAGACTTCATAACTCGCTTGATCTCCGCGAAGAATTCCGGCGAATACAGGGGTTTAGCTATATCGCTACCATAGGGGTCAGTTAAGTCCATTATTACGACGTCGAAGTAGCTTGAAGGAGCATTCTTCACGTATTCTTTACCATCCATTATTATAACTCTAGCTCTTGGATCATGAAAACTACCCTGATGCATGTGCTCCAAGTACTTCTTCGAGAATTCAACTACTATAGAGTCAATGTCAACCATGACTGCTTCTTTTACAGTGTTGTGTTTCAACACTTCTCTGAGTGTTGCGCCTTCTCCTCCACCAAGTATCAGCACTTTCTCCGGGTTTGGGTGCAGGAGCATTGCGGGTTGAACAAGTAGTTCATGGTAAAAATACTCATCTCTCTCCGTGCTCTGTATGTATTTATCCAGTAGAAGAGACCTACCAAAACCATCTATTTCAGCGAAAACGATTTCCTGATATGGTGATTTAGATGTCGCTAAGACAGTGTTTACTTTAAATAATAGTTTAAGGTATCTACTAGCTGGTTCAATAATTATCAAACCATCCTCCATAGCATTCACCTTACTTACATATTTAATACGTAAACATCAACTATTAACTCCGATAATTACACGTATTTAGTAAACTCGATTATAAGAAAAGGTTTAAGTACATTGATTATAAATTAACGAGTCAAGATAAATGAGACAAACAATTACATGTTTTTGAATTTAAACCATTAAATCAATGTGAACAATAGCGACTATACTCGTTGCGATATGTAGGGGAATGAATGTACTTCTCTGCATTATTTTGATTATTTCCTCCTGTTTAAAAATGAACTTGTCACTTAAAGTTTACTTCTTGCTCTCCCTTATTTTTTCAGCGTATTTTTCAGGTGTTAGCAGTGAGTCAAACTCACTTAACTTAGTTGGTTCCAATATGAAGATCCAGCCTTCGCCATAAGGGTCTTTATTAATTAATTCAGGAGAAGACTCTAATTTCTTATTGACTTCAACTATTCTACCTGATAATGGAGCATAGTATGGTGATGTTGCTTTAATTGAATCAATTATTCCTAGTTCTTCACCTTTATTAACGATCCTACCTACTCGAGGTAACTCAACTGCCACAATGTCTTTTAGTTCTTTTTGAGCATAATCCGAAACCCCGCAGACAACTCTACTATCCTCTAGTTTAGCCCATTCATCTGTTTCAGTGTATCTACGATCCCTCCTAACAATATATTCTTTACCTTTCACGCTTACAACGATGTCCTCCAATTCTATCACCGAATAACTGATTAGATTAATATTAATTATAAAATGTTTTTAATATACCTCCCTGTTAATTTAAACGGTAAAAAGTTTACTTATTGAATTATGTATTCTAATATAGAGGTGTGAACAGTGAAATATGATGTAGTAGTTATTGGTTCCGGGATAGGTGGGTATCCAGCAGCATCTTATCTTGCTCAGAAGGAGTTAAAAGTAGCTGTAGTCGAAGAACACCTTGTTGGCGGAGAATGCACTAACTATGGTTGTGTTCCCAGTAAAGCGTTTTACCAAGTAGCAGAGGCTCTTCGAGCACTCGAGAAGATAGGTGGATTAACATCATACAAATGGGATAAACTCGTTGAATGGGTTAAGGGTATTGTAAAGGAGTCGCGAGAGGGAATCGAATACTTATTGGAGTCGAGAGGTGTCACTATTTATAGAGGCCGTGGATTACTGTTAGCTCCAGGTAAGTTGAAGGTCAGGAGCGGGAATGAGGAAGTAGAGATTGAAGCAAGTAAAATACTATTAGCTAATGGAACAGACCCCGTTGATATCCCAGTTGCCAAGTTTGATAAAACTGGAATAATTAGCAACAGGGAAGCACTATACCTTGACGAGAAACCAAATAGAGTATTAATTATTGGGGGAGGAGTAATTGGAGTTGAATTAGCTAATGCCTTCTCCTCGCTGGGCATTGAATCAATAATCGTTGAGCTTCTCGATCACATACTACCATTCACGGATAAAGACATCGCTCTAGCTGTGAAAACTCATCTAAACCAGAGAGGCGTCAAAGTATATGAGAAAACAACCGTTAAGAAAACAGTGAAAAACAATGGTAAGTACATCGCTGAATTATCTAACGATGAGAAACTAGAAGTAGATAAAATCATTGTAGCTGTTGGTCGTAAACCAAAAACCAGAGATATGGGGCTTGAAAACTTATCCATTGAACTAGACCAAAAAGGATACATAAAAGTAAACAGCAAACTAGAAACAAGCGCGCCAGGTGTGTACGCTGCGGGAGACGTTGTAGGCGGTCCTCTTTTAGCACATAAAGCATTAGTTGAAAGCTTGGCAGCAGCTAGAAACATTGCTGGAGAAAAATCTTTCCAAGTAGACTATAAAGCAGTTCCATTAACGATATTCACTGGATTAGAGGTTGCATCAATTGGTTACACGGAGAAAGAGCTTACATCTATGGGTGTTAAATACGTTAAATATAGAATACCACTATACTTCCTGTCAGCAGTGAAAATTAAGGGTGGTAAAAACGCCTTCGCGAAAATACTCTTAAGTGAAAACAGCGAGAAAATCCTTGGTATACATATAGTTGCTCCAAACGCATCGGAGGTTATATCCTCATATCTACCACTATACCTCAGTAAACTCGAATTAAGTGAAGCCTCTAGAATTCCTTATCCACATTTAACAGTATCAGAGTCTCTGAGGGACTTCGCCGAGTACATTATTGGTTCACCCGTTCATTTAATTAAAAAATAATTAACTCTAAACCTAAATATAATTAGTATTGTTTTACCGGTGTAAGTATTGAGCTTCATTAATGTGAGTGATGAATTACTAGCCAAGCACTGCGAAGGCAGTAGCACGTGTTTCTGGGCAACAATGGCTTTAATAAACCCATATGAATCAAAAGACATATATTTCTTCGATTGCTCAATGTACGCTTTCGTTAAGAAAGAATACTTAGATAAAGTTGAATCTAGACTGCTGTTATCGTTTAAAAGTCCATTCGACCTCGATAAATTGTACTACGGCAGTAAACTAAGCTACAAAGTACTAAGTACAAACACCAATTGCTCCAAATTAGACATAGAGAAATATGTTAGTTCACTAATAAACAGCGTTGAAACAGGGATTGCTAAAACACATGAGAAATTATCCAAAATGCCTAAGAGAAGACTATTCCTAAGATTCCTGATACCGGTTAAAGATGAATCAGAACAGGTGAGAGGAGAATATTACGGTTTACTCACCAAAGAGAGTATTATTAGAGAAATGATTAATATCATGGGATATAGAAACGGTGTTCTCAGTGCAAACGTTAAGCCTGCCCATGTACTAATAAGCCTGGATACTTCAAGGCTTGAATTCCAAGGCTTAATAATGGGTAAACAAGTGAAATTAAATGCCTATAGAAAATTAATAGATATACCTTCACTTTTAAGAACTCTTGGTTGGAAGTAAACTCTTTTAGGGATCCCTCAACAACATTATTCATTACACCATAACATTTTTAATTCATAGTTGAGATATTGCTAACCAGGGTGTTTTAATTGAGCATAAAGGATCTCAGCAAGGAGATAGCTTCAATAATTAGGAACGTTAAACCATCAGTTGTCACGATTTCAACCGAAATACCTCACCCAATGATTTTCTTCGGTTATGAACCAGTTAAAGGCTATGGGTCAGGATTTATCATTGCACCAGGCTACGTTGTGACAAATGCACACGTGGTTAGAGGAGCAACAAGAGTATCAATAATTTTCTCAGATGGATTCATAAGTAATGCAAAAATAGTCGCGATGGATCCACGGAGAGATCTAGCATTGCTTAGAACAGAGGAACATGGAACACCAATGAAACTAGGTGACTCCAATAGAATAGAAGTAGGTGAAATAGTTTTAGCGATTGGTTCACCTCTCGGTCTTCTCGAGAACTCTGTGACAATGGGCGTTGTGAGCGCAGTGGGCAGAACGCTGACAACACAGGAGATTATATTAGAAGACGTAATACAAACAGATGCTGCAATAAATCCAGGTAATAGTGGTGGACCCCTCGTCAACCTCAACGGTGAAGCTATTGGAGTTACCACAGCTATAATTCCATTTGCTCAGGGAATAGGGTTCGCTATACCGATAAATGCAGTGAAAAGATTCATAGAAATGGTTTCAAAGTATGGTAGGCCGTTGAGAGCCTGGATAGGAGTCTATGTAGCACCATTAAACCCCACTATGGCAGCTTTATACAAAATACCTGTTAACGAGGGACTATTAGTTATAAGAGTAGTCCCAGGTTCGCCGGCAGATAGGAGAGGAATAGTGGAAGGTGATATAATCGTGTCAGCAAATGGTAGAAGCGTTCGAAGAACAAGTGAGTTAAGGGAAGCAATTGAAGAGAGCATAGATAAAGGTTCCGTCACGCTCCAAGTTCAAAGGGGAAGAAAAACGTTCGAGGTAGACGTAGAGATAATAGTGGAAGAAGCTTAGTTCAAAAACATTCAACAATAAATTCTTAAAGGCACTCTGAAAACTGAAAGCACTATGTCTCTTTGAGAACTCAATTCATAATACTTAAATTACTAACAAACTGATCTTTCCCACTAGGAAAGAATGCTCACTGCTAGTCAAAGGTTTGTTGACTATTCACAGCTACTTAAATACACATTCATCCTCTGCAAGAATGCTTAGGTAATTTGAGATACCTAATTAACCCTACTTATTCATGGTTACGAACCCGTATTCCTCATGTACTTAGGGGTATTCAAAATCATGTGCCTCATCACAATGAGCGGATAGAACTTACAGGCATTGCTCTTATATATTTGCTCTGAGAGGGGTTTTCAGTTGTGATATATTTTTTATAATTTCACTGTTTTATTATTTAGCCAGGGTGTAACCAATTTGTCTTGGAAAAGAGAACTCGTTGAAATGTTGAAAAAACTAACCGAAGTACCCGGGCCTAGTGGAAGAGAGGATGATGTACGAAACATTGTGGCAGAATACTTGAAACCATACATTGATAAATTATGGGTTGATACCTGGGGAAACTTGATTGGTTTAAAGAAGGGGGCAAGTAGCGATGGTAGAGTCATGATCGCTGCTCACATGGATGAAATCGGTTTATTTGTATCTCATATAGAGGAAGATGGTTTCCTGAGAGTTGTACCTATAGGAGGAATTATAGAGAGAACTCTACTCTACCAAAGAGTAGTTTTAAGAACTCGTGATGGTAGATTACTACGCGGCGTTGTAGGATTAAAACCCCCTCATGTAGCTAAACCAGAGGAGTTACAGAAAGTCCCCGAATTCAGAGAACTATTCGTTGATATAGGGGCTTCCTCGAAAGAAGAAGTAGAGAAACTAGGAGTCCGTGTAGGAGATATAATGGTGTTTGACAGAGATTTAGTCGAATTAGCTAATGATAGAGTTGCAAGTAAAGCATTCGATGACCGCGTAGGCGTTGTCTCTCTCATAAAAGCAGCACAATTGATTGAGAAACCTAGTTTTGACACATACTTCGTAGCAACTGTTCAAGAAGAAGTAGGGTTAAAAGGTGCTAGGACATCTGCATTCGCTATTTCCCCTGATGTAGCGTTAGCTTTAGATGTGACTATAGCTAGCGATGTCCCAGGCGTGTCTAAAGCAGAATGGTACACTAAAATAGGGAAGGGCCCCGCAATAAAGATAGCTGATGGTAGAAACGCCTCAGGGTTAATAGCTCACCCTAAGGTCGTAGACCTACTGATCAATGTTGCTGAGAAGCACAAAATACCTTATCAGTTAGAAATAATATCAGGTGGGACAACCGATGCCAGTATTATAGCGTTAAACAAGGAAGGAGTACCGGCTGGAACTGTTTCTATACCATCAAGGTATATTCATAGCCCAGTCGAAGTAGTAGACTTAAAAGATGTATATAACGCAGCATTACTTGTAGCTAGGTTTACTGAAGAATTGACGCCTACCTGGCTCAAGGAACTGAAAGGGCTAGTGTTGAAATAGTGGAAGTCAACATAAATACCTCCTGTTTTTAATTCAAATCATCTATATTTCAACTCATTATTTTCAATTATAGCGCACTCACTTAACACGTGCTCTATTACTTGTTCTCGATCTATAATATGTAATACTTTGAATCCCTTAGCAACTAAGTAATCTGAAAGTATTTTCCTGTGACAGAACCAAGGATACTTCTCACAGCACATGATTGCAATCAAGTGATATGTAGCTAGTTCAACTAGTTTTTCAAGATAATGTTTTACTTCGGTACATCTAGTTATATATGTCGCATATGCTCTAAATCCATTGGATTTAAAACACGTAGCAATACCAATATCTTCAACATCCACGCCGAATTTTCTAAAACCACCTAGAGCGGGGAACCAGTAGTACTGGATATTGTTCTTACTTAGTTCAGCCTGAAGATTCATGCCTGAAAACTCTGGTTGCTTCAAGGCCTTATTCCATCTCCTTACGTCAATAACGGCTTCAACTCCATATAATTTCAAAATACCGATAAATTCTATGATGCTTCTGCTTCCGTATCCTATGGTATACACGGATCTCATGGGTAATCAGCGAAACCATAGTTTACTGATATAAAAAATTAACCAATATAAGAGTTAATACTCTTATTTGCTGAAAGCTGAGTCTAGTTCAATGTTGTGAATTACTTCAGAGAAACGGGTTCTTAGAAACACTTGAGTTATTGAGAAAGATACATTATACATATTATACTCACTGTTAGTGGACTCAGTGTTATTAACACTACTCTTGTATTAGCATCCTGAATTATCATTGATTTCTTCAAGCGGGAAAATCAAAGAACTAGTTGAAAAACTAAAGCTAATGTGCTTGAATAAGGTAATTTAGTTGGATCATATATAATATTCTACGTGAAAGCATAGGAAAAGGAGCCAATGCCCTGGTTCTTCTAACTGAGTTTACCCTAGAGTTCGCGGATCCTGAAGCAGTGCGAAAAGCAATTGGTTTACTCAAAACCAATTGAAAGGAAATTTATTCAAGTGAATTACTTGTGAATGCCGAAATAGTGAAAATAAAGAGACAGAAATTAATGAGGCAAACTAGTGTACGCATATATTGATAGAACATCTGCCAGCTAGCTAATGAAATCCATGTCTTAAAGTATTCACAGTTTTGAATCAATTAAACTATAAACTGGGCTGAGAAAATTATGAAGTGAAGGAAGGTGTAAACTTGCGCTCGAAAACCTCGATACTAATCATCTTCTTTCTACTAGTTTCCATCACAGCATATATCACATTACTCAACATGGAGCTAACTAGTAAACAGAGATCAATAGAGGAATTATCCAAATTTAAATTAGACTACGAAAATTGCATCAATAAAATTATTCAACTCAACGAATCTTACACTCAGCTAAGTAACCAAGTATTTGACTTATCGAGGAGATATTACACTTTACTAGAGGAATACGTGAACTTGACTAATACACTAAAAAACATAACTCAAACTTACCTCGAGTATACATCGCTCACAAAATCTTTTCACCGTGTATTGAACTACAATGAAATAAACGCTATAGGAGAATACGTTCAAGTCGCGATAGTATACGAATCCAGTCCATGGGATAGTTATAGAAACCTATATTCATGGGTTTCAGCTAATATACGGTATGTAGATGACGTCGTAATACCTGTACCAACTTGTGAATTCATAAATGGCTCCTGTAACCTTAAATACATATACGTTGAAAACTATGTACAAACACCTAGTTTTACGCTGGAAAAGAAACAGGGTGATTGCGAAGATTTGACCATTCTCTTATACGCTATGATCAAGTATTATCAATTAAAAATATTGAAAACAGAGTACTTAACTTGGATCGCTTATATTGAATTAAATGATAACACTACTCATACCGCTATATTCATACCTGCTAGTAGTGGTAGATTAACCATAATGGATCCTGCTGGAAGATACTTAACAAGTAACGAATATGGTGATATAACAGCGAATAATGCCCTAGATGAGCTCAAAAACTACTCTAATAAGTGGTTAAATAAAGGCGGAATAAAACACATAGAATTATACCAAATAAATGTTACAACAGGTAATTACAGCTTGGATGCCGCTGGAAGTGTAGAGGAGATAGCGACATTCATCATGGAGATAACAGGTTAATGTTACGAAGAAGATTACAATTCCTATTATTCCATTACTCATTCTTCGTTCAATTAGGTAACCATAAATAAATATCTGCACTAACACTTAATGAGAAGTGGGGGCTTTAATAACATTAATGAAGCCAGAGATCCTGGAAATTCGTCTGAAAATGATTTTTATAATAATAAAACCCCAAAAGTCAAGGGTTAATTCTGTCCAATTAAGTAAAAGATCAACTGCGAATTACGATCCAGTTTTGTTCTACGGAGATCATTTATTAAAACGCTATATTAAATATTTTCTACGTAGCACCTATTATCCTTGGATATTATTATTCCCATTATTCTCCGAGAACACTTGGTTGATTTTTATGAATATTATTACGTATCAAATTTTGTCATTTAATCCATGTATGAGAAGCAGTAATTTCGCTATCGAGAAAATCTGTAAACTTATTTACCAGCCACTCTGACGTTCTTTACCCATAGTGATGGAACAACATTATTCCCAATAATTTCTACATCTTCTCCGATCTCAACGAGGTTTACTGATAACCAATCATATATATTCCCACTCACGACTAGGCCTTTAACTGGTTTCAGTACCTCACCATTCTCAATGAGTAAACCATGCGTAACAGTTGCTTTTACTCCTCCAGTAACAGGGTCGCTCATCCACTGACCTATTACTTCGAAGACTATGAGTCCTTTCTTCATGTCTCTTATGTATTCATCCACGCACCCATTAACAGGTTCCAATACGACATTAGTGAAAGCTGGAATAGGTTGCGAGGCCGGGTTTTGTCTTATACCGTTACCCATTGGTTGCTGACTCATTCTCTTAGCGGTATAGTAGCTATGTAGATATGCCTCTAATGTTCCTTTATTCACAACATGTTTAACCCTAGTGGGGATTCCTTCATCATCAAATGACCGAGTACCAGTGGCTGATTCAACGAACGGGTTATCTAATATCGATACTTTCTCGTTGAAAACTATTTGACCTTGTTTACCTTTAAGAAGACTCCTGTTCTCCAGCACGTTTAAAGCCGAGAAAGCTGGAGTCAAACTACTCTCTAGAATTTCTCCTGTCGTTATAGGGTCAAATACAACTTCGTAAATCCCTGACTCCACTGGCACGGAGTTAAGGAATAGTAGTGCTTTTTCACCTTCTTCAACTACTTTCTTCTCTAGGACTCTTTCGTCTAGTTTACTTCTTTCATATATGAAGAACTTATCTGCCTGAGACCCTGTTTTCTCAACATATAGCCCAAGCCATACTTGGATAATGCTACGTAACCCTCTCCTCATAACCCCATTGGAATTCAATAACGTTAATTCAGCTTTAGAAATAGTGAAGGATCCTTCAACGACGCTTGCTTTATCCGCTCCTCTAGCTAAAGCGGGTTCTTTAAATTTTTCCATTAGATGTCTAAGTGTATCCATGTATTCTTCTTCACTCATATTAACGCTTCTATCATCGTAAGATGGTGCCTCTTCAACTGGTTCAATGGTAGGTGGGAAACCCGGCCAATATGGATCCTCTGGAGACGATTTCACTGCGGATAATAGTTTTTTAGTGATTAAATCCACGTCGAGTTGGAGAGTGTTTACGCGCACGCTTCCTGTTCTTTTTCCATAAGCGCCTCTTATACCAATGTCTTCATCCTCCCTGTAGACTGCTTCAATAACTTTATCATTAGAAACCTTAAACTGCTTCACAGTACTCTTGATAGAGTATACTTCGACTTCGTTTAACCCGTTCTCTAACGCTTTCTTGATTATTTTCTCATATACGTCGATCAATTCAACCACCCCCAATGGTGAAACCTCTCACTCTGACATGTGGTCCTCCATCCCCCACTCTAACCATCTGGCCGTCTTTTCCGCATCCACCGAAAACACTTGTTCTAACCACTAGATCGTTTCCTACTGCATCAACGTTTTTCAGAGTTTCAAGAATCAAACCAGATAACATGACGCCTTTGATTAATCTTGTGGGTTCTCCGTTCTCAATCACGTAGCTCGGACCACTCGTAAAAGTGAAAGCCCCCGTTAACGGGTTAACTTGCCCTCCTAATGCTCCTCTTCCTTTAATGTAGAGGCCTTTCCCTAGATCTTTCATAATTTCATCTACTCTCCAATCTCTCGGCTCCATATAAGTATTCGTCTGCCTCACTAATAATGGATGCCTATAGCTCATAACTCTTGCATTACCTGTTGGTTCTCCACCTAGCATTTTAGCTGTAGTGAGACTATGTAGAAAACCCACGAGTACACCGTTTCTCACCGTGTAAGTCTTCTTTTTAGGTGTTCCTTCATCATCATAGGGTACAAAAGCTCCTCCCTCGATCAAACCGTCGTCGATTATTGAAACCAATTCGCTTGCAACCTTCTCATTAGTTCTACCGCCCAATACGCTTCCACCAGCTAACACTATGTCTCCTTCCGACGCGTGACCAAATGCTTCGTGAAGCATTAATCCAACCATGTCGTTATCTAGTACTATATCATATTTTCCTGGCTTAACATGCTGGGCTTTAACTGCTTCAACTACAATATTTGATCTCTCACTAATCCACTCAACCCAGTCAATGCTTTTAATGAACTCCCACCCCGCTACACTGGATTCGTAGTCGTTGAGTGTTTCATACAGTCCTTCCAAGTGAGCTACTAATCGAGCGGAAACACCTACTAGTCTCCGAGTAAATTCAACGTAGTCACCATTGCTAGACATGTAAATCCTTTGATCACGTTCATATCCGAATCTCAGAGTAGAACTAGATAAACCTTTAACGCTTCTCGCTACATTGAACATTCCTCGCAGTACCTCTATTTTCTCGGATACATCTACATCCTCAGGGTCAACTGCGTACTTCGAGCGAACATTGTCTTTTATAGTAGGCCTCGCATAGAGGTCAACGCGTGCAGAGTAATTTGAAGTAGCCTTTGCTAATTTACAAGCCCTATAGACTGCTTCTCTAATAGATTCCTTGTTGAATGAGTTTACGGAGGAGTAACCTACAGATCCTTTATTGATTACTCTTACTCCAACTCCATGCATATAGTTGGTAGTTGATTCTCTGAGAACACCATTATCCAATATAATTAATTCACTGTAGTATCTTTGTATCCTTGCGTCAATGAAATCAACTTTTAACTCGTCACCAAGCTTCATAATGTAATCTAAGTCAACCAAGAAACCGCCTAGCGACTCCATTAATTATCACTCATGTTAACTCTTATAATTGAAGCAATAATTAATAAAGCTAAGGATAGCGTGTTCAAAAACAAGTATTAACTCTTAACCATCATGAAGCAATTGATCAGACCAAGAGCAACGAATGTTTCACTTAACCTTTAATGCTTCATGCTCAACGTTGAACCGTAATATGTTCGCTTCACCTCTCATATGTTTCTTTTGAGTAGATCAATGACATTAAGAACCCAATTACACCCAGTATACTACTTATAGTGCAAGTTACTAACGGGGAAATGTAAGATGGCGATATAGTTAAGAGTACTGCAAGAGTTGAGAATAATATAATATTATAAAAGCTAATTGAGACCGCGGCATAATCAACAGAGTATAATTCCTTGGCCATTGATGGAGCAGGTATATGCATCGAGTAAGCTAAACTCAATACACCGAGAAATACGGGCATTATCTTCACATTGTTTGTTACTCCAGCGTAATATGCGATCAGCCACGATAAAGATACGAGAATGGTGCCGGTAACAACGAATGGTTTCCTTCGCTTTACAACTCTATCACTTAAATACCCAGTTATCGGTGAAAGAACAGCGAATAATATAGCTAGGTACGTTATGTATAAACCCACAGAATACTTACTAAGTCCCAGTGATTCAAGGTAAACCTGTCCCCAACCACTCTGGAAGGCGAGTATTGTACTATAAATTGATGCAGCCGCTAAAGCTACAGCCCATGCATGTTTATCTCTAACGATCTCTCCTAGTCCATGATACACTCCTTTAATACCCAACCCTTTACTTTTACCACCGGGATCCTCCGATAAAAAGTACACGAGGATGCTTACGATTACTGTGACCATTGTTAACAAGTATATTAATTCATTGAATCCATACTTATCAATGAATAGTAGTAAAGGATATGCGCCAATCGCTGCGCTCACATTACCTATCATTAATAATAAACCAGTTATTGTGGCTTGACCCTCTTTCCCGAATAACAGTGATGCGCTTCTTTGAGCAGCTAGAAATATGACTGATGCAAATAAACCAATAAGAGTTCTCCCTACTATTAGCGCTATGTATGATGGTAGAGCCATAATCAATGTGCATAGTGATAAAGCAAATAGAAAATATGAACAAATTCTCCTTGTACCATATGTGTCAAGTAGTAAACCAGTGAATGGTTGAGTGAAAGCATACGCATAGAAATACGCTGCAAAAAACACTGAAATCAACGCATTCTTATCCACATTATAGTAGGATGCAAAGACATCTAGTTGCTCTTTTAATACACCTGTCATCGTCCTATGGAAATAAGCGAGTGAGTAAGCAATAAGCAATACTGTGATTAAGGCATATTTCTTATTCACTCTCATGTTTTTCACCTTAAATAATCAAGATACTCTTCTATTGGAAACACTGGTTTAACCGTTCCAATACTATCTAAGCTCCTTAGTATTAAAAGTTAAAACTTGGTTAATAACGCGAGAGAAAAATACGACATAATAGTTCTATATGCTATAAATTATAATTAAAGACTGAGGTGATTTAATCTTGGTTGTTGTTAATGCCAAGTTACTAGATCAAGTTCTAGCTGGTAAAGAGCTTCTCATTCGGGTTTACCAGGCCGCAGAATCAGACACAGAACTACAGACGCTATGGTTCATGTCCAACGTTATGGCTGTAAATAGGTTAAAATACAATGATCACGGCCCCATACACGCGAAAATAGCAGCAGGAGCAGCCTTATACTTATATAATCTGCTTCGTTTGAACGGGTTAGAGTCAACACTAGTAAAAGATGGTGTAATAGAGAATGAAGAATACGCGTGGTTGATTCCATTACTCGGTGGTTTACTACATGATATAGGTAATAGTATCCATAGAGATATGCACGAGAAGCTGGGCGCTCTCCTAGCAAAACCGATACTGGATAGATTACTTGATGTAATTATAGACGATGAACGAACAAAAGTGAAGATCAGGCAGGAAGTCATGCACGCGGTACATTGTACAAGTAGTGACGTTGAGTGTTTAACCATAGAAGCAGGCTGCGTCAAAGTGGGTGATGGATTAGACATGGCTGAAGGCCGTGCACGCGTCCCATACAAACTTGGAGGCATCACTATACACAGTATATCTGCCTTGAGCATAGATAGAGTTGAAATACAGCCATCTGATAAAAGACCGATTAGAATAAATGTATACATGAATGAGAAAGCCGGATTATTCCAAGTTGACAACGTTTTAATGCCTAAACTTAAGACTACTCCACTACGGGATTATGTTGAGGTATACGTTATAGTCGGTGATACTTACTTGAAATCATATCCCTGAGTAAACATCATCAAACTGTTCCTGAGTATTAATATAATCTTTAGTTTCAAACACTATTTTTCGCGTGATCATTTCATTGAGGTTAAATCATGAAATCCGGGACTCCACTAGGATCAAACGCTACTCTCGGAATTAATTTGTTTTTTCTAAGTAGATCTTTTACGTGAGGATACAGTATAACGTATTCTTCATCGATACAGTTAAGTATAGATGGATGTATCTCCGCGAGTTTTTTCTTGAAAACTCTATATGATTCATCACTAGTAAAACTAAGCATTACAGCTGGATAAAAATCATTACATGGTCTAGCTCCTTGAGCATACAAGTTTTCTAGTGCTTTGAACTGATACTCGTAGAAAACAGCATCTGCACCAGTTAAATATTCAAACTCACTCGCTGTACAACCCTTGAAACTGACTCTTACTGTTAACTTAGAGTAACCAACTAGCTTCTTAGCGTAATCCTGGTTTTTACCGATCAGTAAGCCATTTGTTTCCAGTATAAACACGTACTTGGTGTCCTCTACGAGGTCAAGTAATTTATATAGATGCTCTATTCCAATGGTTGGTTCTCCGCCACTTAACCTTAAGTACTTGTACTTATTCTTATTCGCTATGGATACGAGTTTGTTGAAAGCCGATGTTGGGTTCTCGAACCATCCTTTCTCTCCGTAATAACTGTACCTCCAGCTCCAACAGAACTTGCATCTCAGATTACATCCAACTACATCCCCTGTCGCAATTCCACCATACCATCTACCACCACGAAACCTGTAATATCGCCTCTCTGGTTCACTATTTCTCATTCTCGTTACTTGTTTCTCAATAATTGATGTGATCTTAAATGGATCTAAGCCAGGCATGATCTTCAAACTCTAATATAATTCTCTCAGTTTTACCCTAATTTATAGAGCTTATATGACTTAGTTTTATTAGGAGTTTCTCTAAGTTATCCATGTACACTGAGGGATCCCTGACAAGTATTTCCTCTATTTCGCTTCGCCTAGTTTGCTTCAACCTCGCATTTATGTAAACAAGAGACTGCACAACTCCATTATATATGCCGTATTTACTTACAGCTTGTCTATAAATACAAGAATGTAAGCTACATCCACTACACTCCATTTTGCTCCTTATACAAATGTCTTTATACCCTGGCTTGCCCTTTACGCCTAAGTAGTTCGCGTAGTGTCTATCAATAGGCGCATAACGCGTTAAACCATAAGCATGTAGTAGTAAAGAAGCCACACTTTTCACTCCTACATTCTTAACAAACAATAATTTACAAGCTAAATCAATTGGATTATTGGTTTCATTGAAAACAATGTCTATGGATTTCTTTAACTTATTGAATTCCCTCGAAATATAAGAGGATGAATCCACGTATCCATTTATTACTGCTTGCTTAGCCCATTTCAATGTATTAGCGTAGTAATCTGTGTTTCTAGATAAGTAGATTGAGTAAAAAACATACCTTGAATCTTCCTCTCCATTAATCAATGTAATAGTTTTGGATACACACTCATCCATATTTGCAACTAAGCATAAATCTCCAAATACATTGATCTTATTTAAGCCGAGGAGCTTAAATAACGCTCCCTCACTTAAACCACTCGGAACTACACACTCAGTAGTTAAATTTATTTCACTGAAAGAGCACTTAAGGCCTTTTCCAAATCCATTCGTTTTCTCGAACACGAAACCTTTATTAGTTTCATATATATCGAATAAAGGAAGGTAGTAAGAGTACATTAAAGTCAATCCATAATGTATATACTTTATTTCCAACCCTATATACCCGTATTATTTGTTCAGGAAGAAATATATATTGCCACTAAATCCCCCAAAATATTAATGTATAGAAATTCGAGCTTAAATATAATAGTTTTAAACTCAGCACATTGTAACCATTTACGTGGGAATATGAAAACCCCCTCGCTTGTAGCCGTTATCGTAGTAACAGCGATATTATTTAGTGTAATTGGATACCTAGTGGGTTCACAAACGCAACCAAAGCAAGGAAACACAGCTTCACCAACACAGGCAAACCAATTAACGCAGTCATGGACTCCTCCCGAGAAAGTAAAAGCAGCATGGATTTACATAGGCCCCGTCGGAGACTTCGGATGGAGCTACATGCATGATATAGGTAGAAGAGTAGTTCAAGAATTATTTAAAGACTGGCTTGAAACAACATATGTTCCAGAAGTTAAAGAAGGACAACTAATGGAAACAATCGATAGATTAGTTCAAGAAGGATATAATGTTATATTCACAACATCCTTCGACTTCATGGATAAGACAATAGAAGCGGCTAGAAAATACCCCAACGTCATGTTCTTCCATTGCTCTGGTTACAAGAGGGCGCCAAATGTAGGTACATACTTTGCAGATATATACGAAATATATTATCTCAATGGATTAATGGCTGGAGCATTAACTAAAACCGGTAAAATAGGCTATATTGCAGCACAGACGATACCTGAAGTCATAAGACACATCAACGCATTCGCGATTGGTGCTAAAGAAGTAGGCGAACAATTAGGGAAAAACATCGAAGTCTACGTGATAAAACTAGGTGACTGGGTTGCCCCTCAGAAAGCTCAATTAGCTGCTAAAGAACTCATTGAAAGATACGGTGTCGATGTACTTGCATTCACTGAAGATACAACAGCAGTCGTGGAATTCGCTGAGCAACGCGGCGTATACGTGTTTGGACATTATTCCCCAATGCTCAAGTTTGGACCCAACTATGTTGTTAGCGGACAACTCGTCAGGTGGGAGAGAATATACGCAGATATATTGGTAAAGATCAAAGCTGGAGTACTCACACCATATAATCTCGATAAAGTCGACTACTGGTATCTACTGTCAAGCGGAGCAGTCGATCTAGGCGTTGATATCGACGATAAAGGTGACGTTGTATCGATTAATCCAAAATACATTGATTTACTTAAGAACATACAGGTAATTGACAAAACCGATGGACAGAAATTAAGCGTTTATGACCTCGTTATGAAAAGATATTGGCAAATGAAATCCTCCTACATAGAAGTACCCCTCCAATTCAGCAGTGAAACGCACAAATATGAGAACATTACAAGCATACTCGTGGATTGGGGAGCATCCTTAGGAAAACATTCATATCCCATAGCATCGGTATTTGACCCATTCACGGGACCTTTAGAAGGATACTGCTTGTTCGACCCACAGGAATCAACCTCAATTTACTGTAGAAACGCTAATAAAAACGCTCCCGTTGTAATACCCAGTGGTGTTAGATTAAGCCATGATGATCTATGGAACATGGACTGGTTCCTAACATATGTTAAACTAGTAGCAGGGTAGACTGCTATGTGTACTCTGAATCAAATAATTTTTTCCTTCTCTCCATCTTTAAGATCAATCTGCTTATAGGTGTATTATAGTGAACACGGGAACACTTAGACGTGTGGTACTATCAATCAATAATATATCAAAGACTTTCCCCGGAGGAATAACCGCAATAGAAGAAATTAACCTTGACTTATATGAAGGAGAAATCGTAGCTCTACTGGGTGAAAACGGTTCAGGAAAATCAACCCTGGTTAAAATACTATACGGAGTTTACACTCCAGATTCAGGTGAAATAAAAATACTTACCGGTGACAAGTTATCAAGAGTGAATTTCGGTAATCCCGTAGATGCAATGAAACACGGGATAATACTAGTTAATCAAACCCCACAGTTAATCGATAAATTAAGTGTAGCTGAAAACATAGCTATAACGTTAAGCACTTTAAGGAGCAGAGATCACAGTGGTTTCACGAGTATAAGTGAGACCTCTAAATTACTGAAAGAAGTATCTGAATCCACGGGGATAAGAGTAGATCCGAATGAGAAAGCATATAATTTAACGTATTCACAGAAACAATTCATAGAACTACTACGTGCAATAATAGTGAACGCTAAAATATTCTTACTAGATGAAGCATTATCTTATCTACCCATCGCGGAGAAAAAAAGATTCTATGATATTCTCTACTCATTAAAGAACTCTGGTAAAACAGTGCTCTTAATAACTCACAAAATCCAAGAAGCTTTTGATTTATCCGATAGAATAGTGATTTTGAGAAAAGGCCGCATTGTTGGCGTTCTCGAAACAAAGAACACAACCGTGGATGAAGTGAGGCGTTTAATGTTCGGTGAAACCAATAACAAATACATTATCAATAATAACTGGAGCAATCCAGAGGAAGAACACGTCATAGAGGTCGAAGATCTTGCGGTCAGGGATGATCATGGAAGAGAAGTACTCAGCAATATTACATTTTGTGTAGGAAAAGGAGAAATAGCTGGTATCATAGGTGTAGCTGGTAGTGGGCAACGGGAATTAGTAGAATCTATTGTTGGACTCAGAAAACCCATCCGTGGAAAAATAACCTTAGCTGGAGTAGATGTTGTGAGGAAAGGTATTAAAGCTGTACGTGAAGCAGGTGTAGGTTACATACCTGACCAGCCTTTAAAACAAGGAATAGCGTGCGATAACAGTATAGTTGAGAACATAGCCATAATGTTCTCGTCAAACCCGATTTTAATAAACTGGGATATTGTCAAGGAAAAAGCTGTAGAAATAGTTAAAAACTATAATGTACAATCAAAGTCGATCGATTCACCTGTTAAGACTTTATCGGGAGGAAACATAATGAAAGTTATAATAGGCAAAGAACTCTCATACGCTAAGCAGGCATTAATAGCTTGTAACCCGACTAGAGCTCTAGACGAATTATCCGCCAATAATTTAGTATCTGTTTTAAAGTATAAAGCTCACGCTGAGAAATTATCTGTTCTCATAGCATCCGAAGACATAGATGAAGTATTAACTATTAGTGATGCTGTTTACGTGCTGAATTCGGGTAGGTTAATAGGACCGTTTCAACCGAGCAAGGTACCACGCGAGCGAATAGAAGAATTAATGGTGGCATAAATGAAAATAACAATCCTTAAAAGGAAAAAAGAGTTGAAATATGGGGCTGTAATCGCATCATTGTTATCCATATTGTTCGGAATCACCATATATTTAGTAATAATAGGATTATTTGGAGTAAACTTAGTTGAAGCAATAAATATTCTCGGAAAATCCTTTATATCGCCTACAATAATGAAGGATTTTCTCATCATATACGTAATGGGTTGTGGACTCCTCTTATCTTTCAAAGCATCCTTATGGAACATCGGCGGCGAAGGTCAATTTTACATCGCTATGATACCTGGCATCGTAATCACCCTATTATTGTTTAACCCTGAGACATCATCTACTACTGTCCCTGCATTTATCGTGGTATTATTAGTTATAATTACTGGCTCCGTAGTTGGAGCCGTTTGG
This sequence comes from Desulfurococcaceae archaeon, assembly GCA_023269825.1. Lineage (GTDB taxonomy): Archaea > Thermoproteota > Thermoprotei_A > Sulfolobales > Desulfurococcaceae > UBA285. Next base: position 80,547 of record JAGDWI010000001.1, on the reverse strand, counting down.
GCCGCTGTTGCGGGAACACTGAAAGCCTTCATGAACATAGATGAGGTCCCAGTTACACTGATTTTAAATTACATAGCGTACTACCTCGTAAACCACCTCGTATCAGGTCCTCTAAAGGGAAAGAAAACCTATGGTTACCTTAGAACCGATGAGATACCTGGGATTTATCGATTAAACATCATTCTCCCCATCACTCGGACAGGGAATCAATTCGAGGAAGCAGTATATAGCTTCTTGACTCAAGTATCATACTACATTGCTTTACTAGTTACAGCTATAGCTATTTCTGTTTTCACCTGGTGGTTATTTAAGTATACGAAACTGGGATTGTACATAAAGATCATGGGTTCAAATCCTGAATACCTATATGCAACCGGCGTTAACACGAAGATGCTGACTTTACTCATCATGGCTCTCTCCGGGTCAATTATAGGGCTATCTGGGAGTTTGTACTTGCTGGTAGAGTGGGGTAGAATACCGTATGGTATACAATCTCATACTCCCGGCTATGGTTATTTAGCTATTTTAGCTTCTTGGCTCTCAATGCTTGATCACAGGTTATTACCAGTATCAGCATATTTAGTAGCAGGGCTCAGAAACACTGGTTTATCAATAAAAATTGCTGGGTTAGGTGATACAGAGCAAACACTCATCATCCTGGGCTCTGTTCTACTCGGGTACTCGATAACTAGATTCATAGCCGACTACGAGGTGAAAATCAGATGATTGATTTTTACGGAGAAGCTTTAATGAGGATGTCGGCAGCGTTCGCGACAATATACCTAGTAGCATTAGGGCATAGTTTATTCGAGTTATCCGGTGTACTAGATCTATCAATTGATGGGGTCTTCTTCCTCTCGACAGGCTTAGCTGTACTGTTCTCAGCACAACTACATACATCCTTGACAACACTTGGAGTAGACCCACTTATCTGCACTACGTTAGCATCAGTTCTAACAGGTTTAGTAACAGCTTTAATTGGGTTATTTTTAGCGTTCATTCTTACAGTTCTACCTATTAGTCATGGAGCAGTAGGATTATCACTCATGTTCCTAGGTTATGGGCTTGGAATATACGCTGGTTACCCCGTGAGACTTAAATATGGTAGTATAGCTCAGTTTGCGTATCCTGAGAATATAGTGGTTTATTCATTGACTTTATTAGTATCACTTGCTCTGGGATTAACTACTTATAGAATGCTATATTCAACGGCGATTGGCGCTATGATTAGAGCTTGCGGAGAAGACCCTCATGCCGCATCCGCTCTTGGGGTCGTGGTTTATAGAACAAGGCTTATAGCATGTGGTCTAGGATACTTTATGGTGGGAGTAGGGGGTTCAATATTTACTCTTCTATGGCTGAGATACTGGGATATACGATCATATGTTTTAGGTTATGGCTGGTTCGCATACACTATTGCTCTAGCGGCAGGTAGGCATCCTCTTATACTAATTCCATTCGCCGGAGTGTTTGGAGCACTCTTAGAGTTCAACATTTCTATACAAGCAACCTACGGATTACCCGTAGATCTTGCTGGAATGATTCCTTTCATAGCAGCAATAGCATTGATGACACTGTATGGTTCAACTAAGTTAAAGCGCTTATTTGAACCACCGCGTGGACTGGGTAAAATCTACTATAAAGAGGAGAGAACCATTTAATTCGATAAATTTCCTCCATCAATTATCATATTCACACATGGTGCACTTGACTCTACTATTAATTACTATTTGCTAATTATGGACTAGAAACTCGTGGTTCATAACCGAGGGTTTCAGTTGATCAAACATTATTCATTTGATCACAGTTTAATTAATTAAATACACGTATTTAATTAATTATAGTAAACGTTAACCGGTAGAAGGTCATGGCCATGGATAGGGGTCTTATCGTCGTAGCGTTCGGAGGAAACGCCTTTCAATCTAAAACAGATAAGGGAACGGTTGATGATTATTGGAGAAACGCTAATTTAGCAGCGGAGATCATCCTGAAATTAGTTGAGGAGGGATACCGCGTCATTGTAACCCATGGCAATGGCCCCCAAGTTGGTTTAATTGCTGAGTGGATGACTCTAGGTTTTAAGTATAAGAGTATTCCACCTATGAGTCTAGATATAGCTGGTGCCATGAGTCAAGGGTGGCTTGGTTACATTTTACAACAAGCAATCTACAATAAGCTCGTTGAGAAAAACTTGTTGCCTAGTAGAGTTAAAGGAGTAGTTACACTGATAACGCAGACATTAGTTAGAAAGGATGACCCCGATTTCCAAAATCCCTCTAAGTATATTGGCCCATGGTATGATAAGAACGAAGCAGAAAAACTGGCTTTAGAGTATGGTTGGATCTTCAAACCTGATCCGAGAGGGGGATTCAGAAGAGTGGTTCCATCACCAGACCCTATTACTCAAATCGAGTTAAACGCCGTGAAAATCCTTGTTGATAACGGGTTCATAGTCATAGCTGATGGAGGAGGCGGTGTCCCAGTCATCAGGGATAATAATAAATTAACAGGGATTGAAGGAGTAATAGATAAAGACCTGGGAGCTGAGAGATTAGCATCCGCTCTGGGAGCAGATGTTCTACTAATATTGACAGATGTTGATTGCGCATACTTAAATTACGGTAAACCAGATGCGAAACCATTGCGAGAATTAAGTGTTAAAGAAGCCATAAAATACTACGAGGAGGGGCACTTCAAGCCGGGTAGTATGGGGCCTAAGATACTTGCAGGCATAAGGTTCGTACTCAGTGGAGGTAAACTCGCAGTCATAGCTCACTTAAAGCAAGCAATTGAAGCACTTCACGGTGAAGCAGGCACTAGAATTCGCCCGGGATAAATTTTGCGTAGTAGATTTATTAAATTAGCTGGTATTTTATCACTCGTAATGACTAATGTACTTTGGGGTACTTCATTCGCTTTCATTAAGCTATCAATGAGTGAAGTAAACCCCTTCACATACACGTTCATTAGAACTCTAATAGCTACAATTGTTGTTCTCCCAATTATTATCGCGAAGGCCCTGCTTGGAAGAATCCACGTAGAGAGCTTAATGCGTGGATTAATCGTTGGATTAGCATACTCCACGGGTTTATGTTTACAAGCAGCTGGAACAGCATATATAGATCCATCAACAAGCGCGTTCATAACAGGGCTTAGCACCATCCATGTACACTTCTACTCTGCAATTATATTGAAAAAGTATAGTCAATTAGACTTACTGTCGTTAATATCAGCGATCATTGGGTTATATGTTCTAACATCACCAGTAGGAGGATTAGGAGTAGGTGAACTCTTAGTTTTCACGGCAACATTCACATGGGCAATACAAGTAATATTGATAGCGAAATACGGCAAATCAAGCATGGTTGAGTTCTTGATGGGTACGTTTTCAGCGGGTTTATTATATGCACCATTATCTATGCACTTCGGAATCAATTTAAACACTAATACTTTGCTCTACCTCGTATATCTTGGAGTATTCTGCTCTATAGGGGCAACTTTTTTCCAAGTACTCGGACAACGCTACGTATCTGCATCAACAGCTGCTCTCTTATTCTTACTTGAACCCATCTTCGCAACTATTTTCTCAGTGATCATGGGTTTAGAAACACTATCCATACATAAGTTGATTGGCGGTGGATTAATACTAGTATCATTGTACCTGGCTACTATAACTGAACTGAAGAGAGATAACAATTACAGTAATGCAGCAAACTAGTGGTCCATAATTAAAAACTAAGAACACCAATTCACAGCAACGAAAATACAGAGTCATTTTGCTCTGAATTCCGAGAGAGAAACCTTTAACTCAGTTTCACGTTTCCTCCTTAATCTATTGGAATACCGATTACTTGTCTCAAAATTGATCCTATAATGTATAGTCCAAACGCTATACCCAATATTAAACCAGAGTTTTCTAAGAATTCTCTAGCATAGTTTTTCGCATGTAAAACACTTACATAAAATGACATGTATGCTACAACGAGGATAGCTATCGTAATCATTACAGAGAATCCTACCATGATATCCATAAATATAAAATAGGGAAGAGCTAATAAAGAGGCAACAATGAAGTAAGCAATCATAGTGTAAAGAGCTGATAAAGCGGGTTTCAATGATCCCGCGTGCTTCGCCTGAGTATATGAGGCTACACCCATGGAAACAGAAGCTGAAACACCGGCAATTAAGCCAATTAAACCGGCACTTAAAGCGCTCGCGAACGCTCCTAATGAACCAGTATAAATACCGGTCAATTCAACTAAAGCATCTGTTATTCCAAGCGCGATTGACGACAAGTACTTTATTCTTCCTTCATTAATGCTCTCAACGAACATTTCCTCGTGCTCTTCCTCATCTCTAATTATGTCCTTCAATTCCTGCGACTGGACTCCCAGTGATTCTACCTCTTTGTAATCGATCTGAGCTTTTCTCTCACCTAGTTCCATGAGCTTTAACACTACCGTAATACCGAACAACCATAACATAACTACGTAAATCCACGTTTTTAATTTGAGAAAACCTGTTACGCATTCACCGCTAATTTTTCTCCAGTATTCGTAGTGTCTACGTTCATCTATACTCGCTTTTTCAAACACTAGCCTGGTTCTCCGAGGTATTAGAGGGTTCTTTGCTATAGAAGCATATATGGTATATGCTTCGTACTCTTCCTTGCAGTATTCCTTTATTTTCTCGTTGATTTTTATCAATATTGATCCCTTCTAATTTCACCATTAAGAGTTATTCGAATCGCTTAATTTATCTTCTAAAGAATAGTCGAACATATCGCGGGTTGAGGAGGATTCGAAAGTGAGTTATTAACTCATTGCTTAATATTCTGGTTTCTCCCTGTGAGATTTACTGGTTGACCTTCTCTCAGTATGAATTCAGGTATTTTATCAGCATATGTTCTTAAGAAATCCAGATCTTTTTCTGTTTTCCTCCTATTGTCAGTTAACATTACCACTATGCCGTTTCTTACGGGGTACCAGTGTTTGCAATTATAACAGTATAATACAGCCGTTTTAATCGCTATTTTAACACATTCTCTGCAAGGATACTCTTTACCCTCCTGTATATTCTCATGTAGATATGCACAGTAAACTTTGCAGAACGGGGTTTCAACATCCTTTGTATCAACGTTTTGAGTCTCTTGCTCTATGACGAATATCTCCAGTGGGAAACTTTTACAGTGAACGCATTTCAGTACATCTAGACCCCAGTAACGCATCATTTGTTCACAACCTCGTTAACTAATCTATCTATTCTTTCTAGTAACTGCTTGGCTACTTCTTCGTCTCGAGCCTCGATCATCACTCTCAACAATGGCTCCGTCCCACTCGGCCTGACAAGTAGCCAGTAATCATTGGATATAACTTTAACGCCGTCAATGGTTATTAATCGCTCATTTCTAAATTCCTCCTTCACTTTTTCAACTACAATTAACGCTAAATCTCTACTCATTTTGTACTTTGTTTTAATTGTATGATAGAATGGTAGCTCATCGAATAACTCAGACGCGTTCTTTGCCTCCGTAGCGAGATACTCTAAGAACAGCGCCGTAGTTATTCCTCCATCTCTCACATACTGATGCGGTGGATACATGAATCCTCCGTTTTCTTCAAAGCCGCAGAGAGCGTCACCGGCTTTTCTCATAGCGTGAGCTATGTCAACGCTTCCAACCTTTAACCAAACTACCTCTATGTTTAATTGTTTCAGTACATTCTCAATTATCGTGCTCGATGAGACCCCTGTATAAACTCTACCTCTTTCCCCACGGTTTACAACGAGGTGTTTCGCCAGCAAAACCGCCGTGCGATCACCCCAGTGTATTCTTCCTTTCTCATCTATGAGTATAGCTCTATCCGCGTCTCCATCGTGAGCGATACCAAGGGTGCAACCGTATTGTGGAACCAGTTTAGCTGTTTCCAGCAAATTATCAGGAGTAGGTTCAGGGTATCTTGCTGGCTCAACATCCAAGTTACCGTTTACAACTATGGGTTTCACTCCGAGTTTTTTCAGGATTTTCGGAGTTGTCAATGCACCCACATTGTTTGCTGGGTCAACGAGAACCTTGAATCCTCTTCTAGATATCTTACCTACGTCTACCTTACTTACGATGGAGTCGATGTATAAATCGTTTACGAATGGATATTTTACTACTTTTTCAGCTGCGCTTCTCCACGACACTATTCTATACTTTTCCTCCCAGAAATACTTCTCTATGATCCTCTCTTCATCTCTGTCTACTTCTATGCCGTGTGGACCAATGACTTTTATTCCACTATACTCCGGTGGGTTATGACTAGCAGTAATCATTATACCTCCATCAAAGCCCTCTGTTTTAACAACGTATTGGAGTGCAGGAGTAGGTGTTAAACCTGCGTCATATACTTTGAGTCCCGATAATATCAATGTTCCCTCAATTATTCTCTTAATTGCTTCGTTCCCGCCTCTATTATCCATCCCGACAAGGATCCTTGCTCCTTCATTGAAGAATGCTCCTACAGCTAAAGCGAACTTAGTGATAAACTGAGGAATTAGCTCTTTTCCCACTATTCCTCTAACTCCATCTGTTCCAAAAAGCTTACTCAACTTACTCCTCCTCTTCCTCTTCTAGGACTTCTTCAAGTATCTCATATACTTCTACGCTACCATCTCTTAGTTTGAATACCGGTATTAAACCTTTGTCTTCAGCCCACTGCCTTGCCTTCAAAGAAGCAATACTCAGATAGCTGATGGCGTCTTCAACTATTTCCTCGACGTCCTCGCCTGCTCCCTTCAAATCCTCCAATACATCCTTGAATTCATCCATGTGTTTTATGCTCATGTAAATAAAGTTGTTTTTGAGCTCTATTTTCAAATATAGAGGAAGAGATCCATGAGGAATAATAATCACTCCATTACTTAACTCAACAGTATAACCCTGTGTCCGCATGTAATCAGCGAGTTCATTAATGTAACTCAATGAGCAGCCACCCACAGTTCATTTATCTAATATACTTGGAAAAATTTAAACGTGTTTAATGATTAGTGTTTTTAATCTCTAAATACACTCCCACATTTAATAATGTTAAATAGCTAATTATATCTGAGGTTTGTTCTTTATACGTGCAATAACTCAGCTGAAGGCGATAATTAAATGGTAAACGAGAGAATTGTAATAATAGCTTCCATTAGAAAAAGCAAGGATATTGATTGGTTGCAGAATATTCTCAGAGATTATAATGAGTTCTGGGTAGTAGTGGATAATAAATCAGCTCAAATACTTGCACGCAATAATTTATTGAACATGATATCAAGTAGTAGGTTAATGGTTTATAGTGGTAAAAATCCCGAGGAATTTGCTCTCAAAGTATACAAAGTTGCTGTACCAGACGTTGTATGCGTGTGTGATGAACATGGAGTTTTAAGAGCAATCGTGGATTTCATAAAGTTTACTCCAGTGAAAATTATTAGTTGTTAACCTTTAGTATGTATCTCCACGATGTCTCCATCATGTAGCACGTGATCTAATCCGACTCTTTCTCCTGGGTATTTAACTGATGTACCCCACACTCTTGCATATAGGAAGTTCTCTAGAAATTCACTGTGAATGCTTTTAGCGACTTCTCTAACAGTTGCATTTTTTCTCAGAACTATGGGTTTCTCAGCTGGAGGAGCATTTGGTGCTTTCGTATACACTCTTATTATTTCAAGTACCTCGTACAAAGTTGGCGCGATTTTATCGAGTCCTAAACCAGTTACAGCGGACCCTACGATCACGGGTGTGCTTGGAAGCATTCGTTTAATTTTCTCAATATCATTTGGTGCCGGGGCTCTAAGATCGTTTTTGTTAATGAAAATTACTGAAGGTTTATAAACAGTGGCTTCAAAGATGGATTGTTCAACATCATCCAATGTTACTTCTCCATATATTTTCACGTGGGCATTGAAGATCCTGTAGCTTTCAAGCAGTTTTCTTACATCCTCTATTGTTCCATCGACGATTTTACCCATAGATGTTACACGTATTCCTGTTTTACCTGTTCTTTGAACATCTATTACTACTCTCCCTTTCGGTTTGCTTAGCAGTATTCCCTCCCTCCTCAATATACTTATTAAAGTTTCAAGATCCTTGGTAAAGTCACTGGTTGCATCTAGTACAATTAGTACTCCATCAGCATTCCTGATTAAACCTATCACTTTCCTTTGTAGACTCCCCTGTGAAAGAGCGGGAGTATCGATGAGTTGAAAATAAACATCATTATGTTTCATCATTCCTGGAACAGGAGTCAAAGTCGAGAAAGGATACTCTGCTATAATTGTTCTAGCACCCGTTAATCTCTTAACTACTGAGCTTTTGCCTGTATTCGGGGGGCCTACAACGACTATCTGTATATCACCCTCTTTCTCGATGAAAAAGGAGACTTTAGACCCTGATTTCTTTTTTCTTCTCTCTTCGAGCTCTTCTCTGAGCTCAGCGAGTCTCTTAGTTGCCCATTCCCGCAGCCTCTCGGTACCCTTATGTTTGGGAACACTTGACAAGAATTCCTCAATTGCCTTTATTTTTTCCTCAATGCTCCTAGCTTCCATCACCTTGATCCACTTTGCTTTAGCTTCAGCAGGTAAATTAGTTGGCATTTTTTCACCGTTTAGTGAAATCAAGCAGACTACGATGCTTCTTGATCTCTACTTTTTTCTCCACGTACCATTCTGGCGCTATGTCTTTCAAGTTCCTCCAACTCCTTCTAATAAATAAGGGGGGTTTAATGCTTGGTCTATAGTTCATTTTAACCCAGTTAACAGTAATTGGATCCGCTGAGTAGCCTGAACCAAAATCACCGTATAGTTTCCTTAAAACATCTAGATTACGATCCCTCATCACTTTCGCGAAGATACTCGCCAAAGCTACAGGTGAATATTTATCATCAGCTTCTGGCTCCATTTTGAACACTAATTTGTATTTACTAAATAATTCTCTAGCAGCTGACTCTATTTTTCGAGCACTACCTTTGACTTCGTCGATGAATACTTTGATTTCATCTACTCTTACACCAGGAACTATCTTGGAGAACACTTTCAAAATCCACTTTATTTGCTCTTCCTCCAACTTATTTAAATTCTCGTTATCGATTCTCCAGGGAGATACATAAACTGCTATCACTACGATACCGTATTTAATTGCTTTTCTATAGAATGAGGCTCGGGCCTCGGCATTTAATTGTTTGCTTTCAACTAATCCCTCTTTTTCCAGCTCTTTTAATTTACTACCAGCCGATAATACACCTGCTACAACCATGTCTCCTATTAGAGGCCCTCTCCCTGCTTCGTCTACGCCTATGTAGAGCACTGTACTATTGTGCCCGTTATTGATTTTCATTTTTTGAACCATTTACTACAATACAGGTTCTTCCAGTTAATTTTTAGAGTATTATTTCCCATTAATAAAAATTAACTAGTCCTCCTCACAGTAAATTGAGGTTACCCGTTATTCTACGAGAAACCTATGAAAGTATCGCAATGGTCATCGCATTCAATGCTCTCGGAACAGTACTCGCGTTGTTGCCTCCACAAACACGCAAACGATTATATCAAGAGTTCTCTACATGAGCAGGGGAAGTATCTCCGGGAATCACAATAAAACGAGACAATATTAAGTCAATGCGGATCCAGGTTTCAGACTGCTTTACAACTTATTAATTAATTGGTCTCATACAGGTTCCATGCGTATTGCTCTAGTTACCGTCTTCTAGAACACTAAATCACTATTGGGGGACTTAATGGAACACTGTATGAGAGAACTAAAAACCACCGCTAATCAATTGACTTAGATTTTTCTAGGCGAACGCCTTCATCTACTTCCACGGGCCATGCTCCTGCGGATAAGCCTTCGATCTCCTTTACTACTTTTATGGCAGTCTCTCTATTCTCTACTAATACAAGCATTGCTCCTCCTAATCCTGCACCGGAAATTTTCACTCCAACCCCTCCAGCCGTTAATGCTTTTCTCCTTATCTCCTCCAATTCATTTGTACTCACATCATATAGGTCTCTTAGGAGAATGTGCTGGTAATTAATTATACCTCCAATAGCTCTGAGGATATTATTATCTGTTTTAGATGCTTCCTCTAAGCATGATACGCATTCTTTCACTAAGAAGTCCTCAACACGCGTCACTACCCTATTAGAAGGGTTTTCAATTAGGTCTATTGCTAACATCGTGGACTCATGCATTTTCAATGTGAACAGTATTCTTTTTCTCGACACCGGGTTCAATTCGCGTAGAAATGGATCAAGCTCATCTAAGTTTAGTTGACTCCATTTGGTTTCGTAAACGTCTTCGCTTAGCAGAGACCTTAACTTACTAGGTAGGTGAGGGTTTAACATCAACTCACGTATACCTTGAGATAGTTCTCTTATTCTAACAGGATGAATCATACCGGTAGAGTGCTTAATTCCTGAGTTCACAGCCACTAAGTCAAACATGGTAGTCATGAATGTTCTCGTCTTATACGGCGGTTTTGTCTCAATGAAACTCACACCCCCCATAGCGGATCCATACTGATCAAGCCTCCCGCAAGGTATACCCATTACATCGTGTTCACTTCTATAAGCTAACTCAGCTATTTCATGAGGTTCGAGTTTAACCCCGAAGAGCTCTGAAAGAGCTTTAATTGCTGATACCTGGAGAGCTGCACTACTCGCTAGTCCAGAAGCTATGGGTATATCGCTATAGATTAACATGTTGAAATTCCTAGGGTTTAAACCATGATCTTTAAACGTTATTAAAACCGATCTTACGTAGTCTCCAAACCATCCTCCTCCAAGCAAAGCCGGATTACGTGAGTCGAATGTGTCAACGCATGGTAAATTCTCCCGGCATAAATTAACGGATACTACTCTCGTGTGATTAGATGTTGCTGAAACAGCTATATATGTCCTCTTATTGATAGCGACTGAGACAACGGGTAAACCCTTGTAGTCCTGATGAGTATTTAAGAAGTCCAATCTACCAGGAGCAGAAGCCACTACTTCTGGCTCACTGTTAAATTTCTCCTTGAATAATTTTATTAAAGACTCAACAACCTTCATCCTATAAACACCTACCTAATACTTCTCCCAGGGATGGAAGGGCCTCCCTACATGCTTTCCTTAATTCAAGAGCTCTTTCTTCAGGTACGCCATCATATGTGAAAACCCAATAACCCCACTCTATTCCAGCAGCGTACTTTAGTTTCTCTTTATCTCGGTACGGCTGGTAGAACTCGACGTGAAAATGATACTCATAGTCACCTTTCACTGGGTGATCATGAAGAACCATAATGTATGGAGCATCGCGCTCCAATAGTGAATTATAAGTAGCTGTTACTACGCGGAGAGCGTCTGCTAAGTACAATACTTGCTTATCACTGAGTTCTCTAAGAGACCTAACGTGTTTTATTGGATAAATGTGAATCTCGTAAGGCCACATAGCGTAAAATGGAATCAACGATACGAATTCATCGTTAATGTATATAATTCTCTTACCTTCTTCGATTTCATATCTTGAAACATCGCATATCATGCATGTTCCATTCTTCCTCCTATACTCTTCCATGGCATCAATCTCCGCTTTAATTCTCGGTGGTATAAAGGGTAAAGCATATATTTGCGAGTGAGGATGTGTTAACGATACGCCAATTTCTTTTCCTTTATTTCTGAAAACAGCCACATATTCCACGTACTCGGCCTTCGATAGTTTCTCTACTTCGTTTTTATATGCCTCAACTACTTTCTTCGCGTGGTCAAGTGTTAAAGTACATAAATCTCCCTGGTGTTCAGGGGTTTCAACAACTACTTCAGCTCCTCCACGTGCTTCTCTTTTAAGCAGTAAACTCATTTTTTCCAATTCTACTGGGGGAGGATTCGATATTAATGCAGGGTACTTATTCGGTAAGACAACTACATCCCATTTATCAAGGTCCCTTAATTCCGGTGCTCCAGGGCAAAAAGGACACATGAATCTTTCTTGTTTTTCATCTGGTCTCCACGGTCTCACCGCTCTATGAGCAGCAACTATTACCCACTGTTTTATTAGTGGGTTCCAACGTATCTCATGCAAAACAAATTACACCCTTGTTTAACACCAGTTTATTCTATGAGTTTTCATTGTTATTATTCCTAACATTATTTCCCTCAATGAGGCTTGTCAACTACCTAGTAAGACCTAGTGAGAATTTTTATTGATAATATCACTCTATGTTTAACAACTACGTTCAAGATTCTGGTTGGATTTTAATTAAACCATAAAGTATAAAGTGGCGTTTAACTCTTTTTTAGACAAGGGGTTAAGAAATATGAGTTCATTTTATGATAATCTAGAAGTGTGGGTGAAGAGGCAGAAAGAAATAAAAGAATTATTCATGAAAGCCGAAGAAAACTACGCGGAGGCAGATAGATTAACATTGATAACTTTATCTAGGCTCGCATTTCAGCACATGGAGAAAACCATAGAGGCTTTTGATAACTGGTTAAAGGATCCCATGATCACAACACATATGCCTAGAGAGCTCCTGGTAGAATTATGGGGCAATCTACGTGAAATATTCTATAAGTTAATAGAGTTAGATATAGAGCATACATCAAAGTTCGCTGAGCACTTGAAGAAATTAGAGAGCTCTGAATCCGTGAACCCATTATTCACTTTGAGAATATCTAGGGAAGAAAAGGAAACGAGAAGACAGCCTCCAACACCGATCATTTAACGTTTCACTGCTTTTAAACTAGCCTCTACATCTATTGGGGCTATTTTCGGCCAAATTTCCTCGAAAGCTTTCTTTAAGTCGTCAATCGAACCCTGTATAGTGTTCAACGATTTATCTAAGACCTCTTTCCCTTGACTAGTTATGTATAGTTTCTTGTTCTTTAAGGAAACTTCGACGAGCCCCGTGTACTTAAGTGATGTAAGCTCATTGATCAACTCCTTACTAACAGGTGTATCGCCTAACACAACGAAGTTGTATCCCAGTTTAGAATTGGTGTTTTTCTCGATACCGTATACTAAGTGAGCGAGCGCTTTCTCACTTATGCCACTGGATGCAAGAGATATCAAGTACAGTAGTTTAATGGCCCTTTGATTCTTCATAATATCTGCTACGGTGACCACGGGTTTTGTGACTATCCTTATCTCTTTACCTTTCTCCTGCCCAGTCTGAGTTGATGCCTCCTTTGATTTCTTTAAACCACCCATGATAGCTCCCTCCTATTTTTTACAGAGTGCTAATTACTTATAGTTTATTTCTGACTTATATTGTTGAAAGGCCTAGAAGCCCTGGGGACTAATCCAAGCGCGATTAAGAGTACGGCTTTGTAACGAAGTAACTCGTTTCTATCAATAAACTTAAATAAGCCCGAGTCATCTACGTTATAGCCACTGTTTTCCACTATTTTACTTAATACATCGTCGACATTGATGTTGCTTGGAGTCATCATGTTATCAATTACTTTGTTTATTCCGACTAAAACGTTTTGAACCCTGCTCTGAAACTTTCTCGTGCTCGTTATTGATAATATGTATATGTATATGGCTGCTATAGCGATCAATAATGTTCCCGTGAAAACACTGCCTAGATCTCCTCCAACCACGATGAAAACTAAACCAAGTACACCTGAACCTATAAGCCCATATATAGCTTTAAGGCCTGATAAAATCACAGATATCAATGCAATTGGTAGAAGAATGAATGATACGCTCGCATTCTCTCCAAGAACCCTTATCAAAGCATAAATAGCACCGAGAATAGGGGGTAAAGCCAACTGTACTCTCTCAGTTAAATAAGATTTACTCAGCGTGTTCTTAAAGTCCATTATTTGCTCTCTCAAAGACACTATTACATTGTGAATAATGTGCTCGTAACCAGGTGTACTCGCTACTTTGTTCGCTTCTTCGATTTGCATTATTAAATGCGTGTACTTATCCCAGAGAGCGCGAGACGGTATAGTGGGAACTCTTACATTTATAATGTTGTTCTTGAGATCAACTATTGAACTAACAAGTGAAGAATTCAACCCTCTGTTTCTCAAAGTATTCAGTAAGTCATCAATTCTCTTACATACATCTTCAACAAGCTTTTTCAATTCAACCACTCAAATACATGACTTATATTAACAATCTTAAATACCGATATTTATTCAAGTCTTATATAAGAGGGCAATATGGGTTGAAACTAAAAATTTGTAGCACTCAGTTGAGAGAGTTAACAAATAAAGCTATGGAGAGCTCATTGGAAAGAGTATTCATAGGTACCGGGCACTTAACCGAGAAAGAACTTATAGTTGAAGAGATTGATGAATGCCCAAATATATCGGAAAACCCGGAAACATTGTTCAAAGCTGATCCCCTATGCATTTACACAGTGTATAAAAAAGCTGAATCACTGAATAAGACTATAGTTCTACTTGTTCATACTCATCCAGAATCACCGGAGCCAAGTCTATTAGACATACGCAACATGAAAACCTGGCTTATACCATGGTTGATCATCAGTTCTTTAACCGGAGAGAGTAAAGTATGGATGTGTAGAGATGGAAAACCCATTGAAATCCCTATTGAGTTGAACAATTGTTAATATGTTAAAAACTCTATTTCATTATTTCTTATTAATGAAAACTAGTAAAGCTTGCAGGGTGTTCTATGTGAGTGGAATAGGGATAAGAGTGGAAACTGTAGCAAGACGCAGAATAGGTTCACATAGTCACATTAGGGGTTTAGGTTTAGACGAGAAAGGTAAAGCCGTCTTCAAAGCAGATGGATTAGTAGGCCAAATCGAAGCACGCGAAGCTGCAGGCATAGTGGTTAAAATGATTAAAGAAGGTAAAATGGCTGGGCGCGGTATACTATTTGTGGGACCACCAGGTACAGGTAAAACCGCTTTAGCGGTTGCTATTGCAAGAGAACTAGGCGAAGACACTCCCTTCGTCATGATGTCTGGTAGCGAGATATATAGTACAGAGAGAAAGAAAACAGAGGTATTAATGGAGGCAGTTAGGAAATCGCTAGGAGTTAGAGTAAAGGAAGTTAGAAAAGTTTACGAAGGAGTTGTTAAGGAGGTTAAAATCAGGAGATCAAGACACCCAATGGTCCCCTACTACGCCATACCCGTGGAGGCAAAAATCACTCTAGCTACGAAAGATGAAGAAGTCACACTCACGGTACCGGAGGAAGTCACGCAACAAGTAATCGAACTAGGCATTAGGAAAGGAGATGTAATATGGATTGACGCTGAAACAGGCAGAGTTCACCGCGTGGGAAGAACCAAGGAGCTTGAGGGAGCGAGGACATACGACATAGAAGTCAAGAAAGTAGTTGAAATACCTAAAGGATCCGTCAAGAAAGAAAAAGAAATAGTAACTGTTCTTACCTTACACGACCTAGATGTTTACTTCGCTACACAGAGATCTCTCGTAAGTTTCTTCGGGTTAACGTTTGAACGCGAGATACCCAGCGAGGTTAGAAGAGACGTGGATGAAACAATTAAGAAATGGCTTGACCAAAAGAAAGCTGAACTAGTTCCCGGCGTATTATTCATAGACGATGCACACATGCTGGACATAGAGGCTTTTAGTTTCCTAACGAGAGCTATGGAAAGCGAGTTTGCGCCCATCATCATTTTAGCCACGAATAGAGGGTTCGCGAAAATAAGAGGAACAGATATTGAGTCACCTCACGGCATGCCTCTCGACTTATTGGACAGGTTGTTAATCATTCCAACGAGACCATATAATGCTGATGAAGTAAAAGAAATAATCTTAATTAGAGCTGAGGAAATGGAGATCGAGCTCTCGAAAGAGGCGTTAGATAAACTAGTAGATCTCGGCGTGAAAAGGAGTCTTCGCTACGCAGTACAATTATTAGAGCCGGCGCGAATTATCGCTGAAGATAGAGGATCCCAGAGAATAGAATTACAGGATGTGGAACAAGCCTCCAAGTTATTCATAGATGTTTCAACAAGTGTAGAATACTTAAGACAATACGAGCAAATGTTCCTCAAATGATCTACATCAATAAAAACATTTTCCGCTTGTTTGACTGTTTAAACACAGGCCACTTCATAAATTGATTAATGAATGAAATTACGTTAAACAAAAAAAATCTTTTTTATTTAAACAATTTCGAGAATAAGGGGTATAGTAACGTTGCTAGTACTACTCCAAAATACCAGCTTAAGTTTGTTGGAAAAACTAGTGGCCCTAATCTCGTTACGTCGCCTATCGCGTAACTGAATAAGTATATGCCAACCACTGATACAATGTAAGCTATTATAGCAGCGTAGTTGAAGCCGTTCCTATACCAATAGCCGTTTGGATCATCGTTGTACAATTTTTCAACATCGTAGTCTCTCCGCTTAACTATGTAGTAATCTGCGAGCATGATGCCAGCTATTGGGCCAAGTAAAATCCCGTAACTCGCTGTAAAAGCTGTCACATAGTTGACAACATCAGGGCCTTTCTCCACAGCCCACCATGGTGCAAGAATGAATCCTATTAATGCTACAGCTATCAGCTTATACTTGTTCATTTTCAAACTATATTCTATTATATTCATTAATGCTGGGATATTCGCAGTAACATCTGTACTAAATGGTGCAAGGAAAGCGAATATTTGCCCTAAAATAACTGCTATGAACCCTGGAGCCGCGTACAATATTATTTCTTGAGGAGTACTGTAACCTGTATATAAAGTCATGTAGTATCCCTGTATTGATGCAACCACTGAAGTTACTATGATTCCTAGTACTGGCCCAATAACTAATGCTCTTAATCCACGCTTATCCGCATATAATCCTCTCGCGAGATCACTTATGTTTAGGCACACGGTGGCCCAAAAGTTTGTTTGAACAGCAAGATACAGGGCAAATTCCTTGGAGAAGAACCCAGCTCCGCTTCGAACAACAGTGTTTACTGCTCCTTGGTTACCTAGATAGATAGTTAGCCAAATAAAGTATAATAGTAGCAGTGGCCCCGAGATGTTTATGACTTTAGCGATTGTTCTTAATCCTTTTGCAACAGTTACTGTAGCGAGTATAACGTATACAGCTAGAGCTATTACTATATATTTGAATGAGCTCTGCACTATTACAGGTGGTTTTCCACCCCCGTAACCAACCATGAATAACGCTATCATAGTGATTGCTAGACTAGCGTTATAAGCCTCTATTCCGTACCAGCCAGCACCAACAATTCCTCTCAATATGACGGGTATATGTGAACCCTTTGTACCCCAGCTCGGCTTCAATTGCACTGGGTATGGTATACCATACTTTACTCCTGGAACACCGTTTAAGATCATTACTATAACAGTCGCTAGGTTACCTAGGAGTGCTCCTACAGCTACCTCTAAAGGGTTCAGTCCGAGGTTGTAGCCAATGGTTCCTAGAAAAAATAGTGGTATACATACATTCATGCTGAACATCATCCAGGAAAAAGTCACTGTACCATATAGTCTTTTTTCTTTTGGTATTTGTTCTAAATATTGCTCTCCTTTCAAGAGCCCAGCCCAACGTATGTAGGGTGGAGCTTTTAAATTTTACTATTGTCCTACTTTTATCCCACAAATAGAGTCACTGAAATTTCGATGAGAGCGGTAAGATTAATCTCGAACAAATAACAAATATGGGGAACCTTACCTCGTAAAACAGTACTTTTCTCTTATTTTAGTTCTTATTTTTGGTCCAAGCGGCTCTCCATATATTTTCATTGTTAAATTACAAATACCGCATACCCCGTTTTTTGATGGCATTCCACAGTATTTACATGGTTGAATTGCTTCAGATTCCCGTGATTCCCCAAGTGTTTCCGCGAGTTTTCTCGCTATGGATATCTTGAATCCAGGCGCGTATTCTTCTAGTTCATCGAGCATTTTTCTAATAGCGATTTTAAATGGATCCATGTATTTGAAGGGGCACTGTGTCCCCGTTGTCTTAATTTTACTGAAGTACGCGTAAGAGTATAAGTCATCCTCGTATATTTCATAGAGTAATTTAATCTTCTTTGCTAAAAAACCCTGAATCCCGGTTGAGACTGGTGTCATCTTAGCTAAATCAACCATATCTTGAAACAGGAAATCCTTAATTGCAAAAACCAGTATATCATCCATGTGGTGTCCAAGGATAACTGCATCGACGCCAAGTTCCACTGCAAGTAAATTAATCAAGTATCTTTTGAATGACCCGCATAGACTGCAAGGTGGTCTCCGAGTTATTTCAACTAGTTCAGGTAGAGTGTGCCCTGTGAGCTCTTTTAGAGATAATATAGTGCATTGTATGTTAGTATCTCTACATGCTTTTTCAACAAGGATTCTCGATTCATCAGAGTAAGCGCCTAAACCAAGATCTATGTGGACACCCACTATTTCATCTAATCCCAGCTGATTCCTTATTCTACTCAATATGTAGAGTAAGCTTAAACTGTCTTTTCCACCCGATAATGCTACGAGGATTTTTCTCACATTATTCAACATCTTGTATTTTCTAATTGAATTCAGTACTCTGTTCTCGATGTAATCTAGGAAATGGTCTCCACATAGTAAAAGCTTTGCGTAGGTGACTTTAACATCAGCTCTTCTACCGCATTTCCTACACTTATAAACAGTAGTGTCTTCGAGTATTTTACTCAATCACCGTTCACCCTACTACTCCTAGTACCAAGATGATATAAGTTAATATCACATATTATTTCAAGGACAAGGAGTCAGTTCATGGTAATCGGCGATAGTATTGAACATGGGATTAATATACAAGAGTTTAACTGATGAAGATTTCAAAGTACTGCTAGCTCTAGAGAGATCTTTGACGAATAGGGAATATGCACCCCTACAAGTAATCGAGAAAATTAGTGGAATATACGAAGAAAAACTCCAATTAGTACTTAGGAAACTACATGACCTGAAACTAGTTAAAAGAGAGACTATAAGCGGGGAAAAGATGTATCGTTTAACTTACCTCGGCTACGATATGTTAGCAATACGTTCATTAGCTAAAGCAAACATCCTGGAAGCAATAGGAGATAGAATTGGAGTAGGAAAAGAGAGTGAAATTTACTTAGGTTTAGCTCCGGGAGGACTACAGGTAGCCGTGAAATTTATTCGAATCGGTAAAACAAGTTTTAGGCAAACCATGAGAGTAAGAGTGTGGGCACGGGATAAACCTCAAACATCATGGTATGAGCAATCCAAAATCGCTGCTGAAAGAGAATTTAAAGCGATAAAGGAGTTGGCTTCTTATAAGGCGCATGTTCCAAACCCTACTGGTTATAATAGACATGTTGTCGTTACGGAGTTCATTGAAGGTGTTGAACTATATAGGAGACCCAGCCTCGATAACCCTGGTAAAGTACTAAGTGAAATACTATTCACGTTGACAATTGCCTATCATAGAGCAGGCATTATTCACGGGGACTTAAGTGAGTACAATGTACTTATCCGAAAATCCGATGAAAAACCATTCATCATTGATTGGCCTCAATACGTTTACCGCGAAGACCCTAGTGCAAGAGACCTACTGAAACGCGACGTATTCTACATAGTAAAGTTCTTCAATAAAGTATATGGAACAAGCCTGGAGCCTGAATCCGTATTCAACACGATAATTATGGGTAATCATTTAGGTTAACTAATATTAAAAATATAACTACCATTATAACAAATAAGTTTAAGCAGGGTGGGCGCATCGTCACAGTAATGGGTATTGATATTAAACCAGGACATTCTCCAAGGTCAAATCGGCCACCTAGATACGCTGTAGTCATATTGAGAGATGGAGAAGTCATCGATAAATTAGACAACATCACGTTATATAACGCGATAAGATTAATTATAGAATACCATGTCGATGTTTTAGCAGTAGATAATCTAAGCGAAATAGCGAAAAACTCGCGAGATCTCGCGAGGTTGTCCAAAATAATCCCATCATGGTGTAAAGTTGTAGAAGTTACAAACACTGGAGATACATACATTAAAACCGAGGAGTTAGCTCAACGACTCGGGTTGGGTCAGACAAATCTCTCGCCAATTGATACAGCCCTCGTAGTTGCTTACGCAGCGTATAAAGGCATTGGTAAAGAAGTTAAGTTGACTTCGGATAGAGTATACATTGTAGTATCGAAGGGGAGAACACCCACCCAGGGAGGTAGTAGTACTGATAGATTCAAGCGAAGCATAAGAGCATCAGTACTTCAATTAGTAAAGGAGATAAAGGAAGTACTGGATAAGAACGAGTTGGACTACGATCTAGTCGTAAAGGAAAGCGATGGAGGACTAGAGAGAGGGTTCTTCATAGTCTATGCACCTCTGGAAAAAGTCCGAGAAATTGTTTCACCTCTAGACCATAAAAACGTAAAAATAAAAATAAAACCAGCATATAGAAGTAAATCTATTAGAGAATTAAAGAGAAACGTGATCGTAGGAATAGATCCCGGCACAAGTATAGGTATAGCAGCATTAGACCTTGATGGAAACCCGTTGTTTGTTTATAGCTATAAGAACCCTGATAGAGAAAAAGTCATAGAAACAATCCTAGCTATAGGTAAACCTGTTATAGTGTCAGTAGATGTAGCGAAGCCGCCCGAGTACGCTAAGAAAATAGCGTCGACGTTAAACGCGATACTATATTACCCAGACGAGGACTTGAGCGTTGATGAAAAACAGAGATTAGTTAATGAATACGTGGCTTCATATAATGTAGAGGTCCCAGATACTCATGCACGAGATGCTTTATCAGCTGCGATAAAAGCTTACAAACAGGTTAAACCTCTCATAGAAGAAGTAGAATCTAAGATAAGGGGTATCAATGGTTTAAACCGCGATGAAGTAGTTTTACAAATATTGAAGGGTAGACCGTTATCTGAAGTACTCGAAGAGGCTTTTATGAAGATTTTAACGCGCCATGAATCAGAAGAACAACGTACTCGAGTAGAGAGAAGAAAGCTAACTGTAAACACTGAAGATATGCAAAAACTCCAAGCGAGGATCATAGAACTAGAGAACACGGTTAAAAGACTCGAAGAAGCGCTAAGAGCACGTGATGAGTTAATCGAAAACCTTGAACTCGAACTTAGACTCCTTCGAAGAAGACCCGTCAGTGAAGAATACGATAGGAAGATAAATCAGCTCCAAATGGAAAATGAATCATTAAAGAAAGCAATCACGGAGAAAAACAGTATCATAGAGTTCCTTCGAGACAAGATAATGTCGCTGCAAAGAATCATAGTTGACACAGCGTTAGGAAAAGTGACAATTGCATGTAAATCTAGTTACGTTAACGATTGTAGAAATCTCCCAGTATACGTTGATAATGCTTTACACATTGAGGAGTGTATCAAATACGCTAAGATGTATAGAACAGGTTTAATTGTCTCAAAGGAGTTTGAAACATTAAATTGGGATGATATACGTGTACCTATAATTAGGGCTGATCCATTATTGGATCTTGGAGAGTACGTATTAGTTGAGGAGAGCTTAGTTAAGGAAATCGATAATATGTGGAGAAAAATAGAGGAAATTGAGGCTAATGAGAGAAAAGAAAGGATATTAAGGATGATCAAAGAATATCAGGAATCGCGCAGAGACGCTAGTAAAGTGTGACTTGATCATTTATAATTAACTCGGTTATTTTCCTAATATTAGCTAGGTACTCATCAACTATTCCAATGATATCATTCTTAACGTTACTAGGTAGATCTAAAATACTTGCATCTTGAGGTATCACTTTAACGCTCGCTATTAATGGTTGATCTATGGGCTTACCTATTTGGCTAAGAATTTCAACGTAAACATCGCTTAACTTGTCGCTGTGATCAGAGTAAATTTTCTCGGCAATTAATCGTGCTAAAACATTGTATATTTTACCAACATGGTTCACAGGGTTTTTACCAGCAGTAGCTTCCATGCTTACAGGTCTCAATGGCGTTATTAAACCATTGGCCCTGTTGCCCCTACCGGTTTCCCCGTCATCACCGTGCTCAGCTGATGTACCCGTAACTGTTATGTAGAAGCTATCTCGTTCAGGTATATCCGCTGTATTTACATATACCTCAACGTTATACTCTGGTATCAAGTTATGAGCTAAGTTAAATACCTCCTCAACTATTTCTTCTTTGACTTTCAGGTATTCGTATTTATCCTTGACTTCTTTGTCGATTATTGCTGTTGCAATGGTTAATATTATTTTGCTATCTCTACGTAACCCCATAACTTTTACGTCTTCTCCAACCGCTGGATATTTTGCTTTAAAGCTCTTATTGTTTAATAATCTCTCCGTTTCATACACGAGTTTCTCTAGAGGAGTTAGTGGAGCGAAACCTACTCCTATACTCGTATCGTTGGCGAGAACCGTGTGTTCTTTACCTGTTTCAAACAAAGTGATGAGATCAGCGCTTCCCTTTCTGATCTTGTAATCGACAATCACGTGTTTATCGGCATCAAGATACCTAAAATTCTTCCGAATCCAATCCTTCACAGCTTCTACTACTAGTTTACCGTATGGAATTTGATATACGGCTCCACTTATTCTAATTTCCGTGGTAGCTCTACCGGCAACAATGATATATATTGGTTCAATAACGTCGCCGCCCCCGAAT
Organism: Desulfurococcaceae archaeon; assembly: GCA_023269825.1. Classification (GTDB taxonomy): domain Archaea; phylum Thermoproteota; class Thermoprotei_A; order Sulfolobales; family Desulfurococcaceae; genus UBA285. The sequence continues at coordinate 57,957 of JAGDWI010000001.1, read as the reverse complement.
TTTGGACTAGCTTGTCCACCTACTAAGAGTGTTTTATCGAGATTATGATGTAGTATTGCTCCGTACTCTTTCAGATAATATCTACATAGTGCTCGTGAAGCTGCCTCGCTAGCTGAGTCGGCTATGTAATCAGGGTGACCTAAACCCTTTCTTTCAACTAATTCTACTCGCATATTTCTAACGCTCTGCATGTGTAAAATCTCTATGTCTATGTTCCGGTGAACCCCCACCGTTAACACCTATCAAAATCAGTTTTCAAGTATCCTTTATAAAACATGTTGTATTTTAAATACATTCAAACTAGTCAAATCTACTTTCATCGCATTTTTCTTTACCTTCACCAACTCCATACTCTATTATCCTCGAAGACCCGGGCAGTAGCTCTTGAACCAAGTGTTCATTCACTATGTACTTGATCCCGGTTTTCTCCTGTGCCTTGCTTAGTAGTATCTGACTAATTTGTTTTGCCAGTTTACTGGGTTCGTTTTCTCCGGGAATTATTATAGTGTATGATAGTGCCTCTTTCTTAACCAGCTCGGGATTACCGACGAATAATCTTACGTATTCACCATATATGTCATCGCAGAAAATCCTGAGACCTACACCAAGCGAGAGAGTTGTTCTTAAATAGTTTCGATCTCCATATATCATAAATGAGCCTTTACCGAGGTACTCACCCGGTGGAGGCGTTTTTGATACCTGACTCCCTTTAACCCAGTAAACCTCTACGAAACTATAATTGGCTTTCCATGCACGAGAGTAGCAGGCTGCTAGGACTGCGGCGTCCTCTATGTCCTCTATGCTAGGTTCTTTGCCTTGTTTTAGTAATATTGTTGCTGGTGCACCGTGAATATCTGCATGTAGAAAAATATCTTCGTCTCCTAGGTATTTTCTAACGAGGACCTCGTTTTGTGAGGCATCTCTACCAGCGATTACTAGGAATCCCCCTCTAGTTATAGTCCACCTAAATCTATCATACCAAAACCAAGGTGACGGTTTTGAGTATACTTTAACTGAAAGCTCTTTCTCAGCATCTATGGATTTTGATTCAAGCTCCTTTAGGACCTCCATTGCTTTTTCTATTTTCTTCTCTAATTCGCCTTTCTCTTTCTCGAGCTCTAGGATTTGCGATTCCAGCGTATGTCTTATCGATAAAGGCAGCTCGGTATCCCCCACTTTTATGTAAATTACTCCTTTCTTAGGGTCGTAATTTTGAACATTACATTTCTCAACTGCACTCCATCCCTCCTTCTCCCTAGTATTCCTCGCGCATTCGAGAATTTCTTGTATTGATTGATAATTCTCATATATCATATTTAGTTTACTCTCAATTTCACTTAGTTCTCGTTTGAAGCCATCAATTATTTTTCTTTGCTCCTCTAATCTTTTCCTCCATGACTCAAATCGTCTCTCTAATTCTTTTTTTCTTTCCTCATTCTCGAGTATTGATTCAAGTTGTGTAAAGTAAGCATCAATTGCGTCATCTATTAAGCCTACAACGCGTATTTCACGGTCATAGATTTCTTCAAATAATCTCGGTTTATACGGTGAATAGAAATCATAACCCGAATCGCCTACTACTACGTAGCCTTTACCAGTTAATGATTCTTCGACAAGTTTCTTATACTCATTCACTAATACCTCAACATCAGCGGAGTCAATGTCGGAGGGTCTCTTGTTCTTAAGCGAATATAGCCCAGCACGCAATAATAGTTCTTCCGCTATATAACCCGGTAAACCCCACTCAGTAACTATTCCTCTCACTAGATCTTTCCCCTTCAATAGCGAGGTATATAGTGAATCCTTATCGGTAGGCGGTATTCCACGCGGTGGAGGCGGCTTATAATCGGTACCGATTTTTACAACTCTGTCACGAAATTCCTCGAACTTGTTGGCATAAATTATTCTATTCGACGAATCCGCTATAACCCATAATCCCCTAGGTACGAGTTCAACGTAGTGAATTAGCTCTTTACTACTCCTCATTGTTTTAATTAATATAATTCTCTCCCACCAGGGTAACTCAACGCCTAGTATTCTTCCATCTCTAACGTGGGCACGTAAGTATCTAGCAAAGTTATCGATTTCTTTAACCTGAGGCTCGCTTTTTGAGAAGTGTAATCTTTGCCCCGGCTCAACTTTCAGTAACTTAACTTCTCCTTTGCAACGTAATTTAAGTAGCCAGTAGTACTTTGCTCTATAAGCGTTATCCACGAAACAATTTGCAATATTTCGGTTTATTGATACCCATGAATACGCGTCAATTACATCCATAGATTTCTTCAGCATATAAGCACCCATATTTCTATTTAAATAACGTCTTCTAAATACATGAAAAAGGTGTATTTTAATTGCGTGAAAAACTCAGGAAGTATGCAGCGAATTTTACAGTGGAAGACAAAGTAGTTTTAACCAGGTTCACAGTGGGATTTTTATATGGATTAACAGTGTTTATTGCATCATTCTACGTGAACCCAGTTGACTTATCTCCATTTGCTTGGGCTATGTCAATCATGGTGTACTATTTCACCACGTTATACGTATCCCTGAAGTATAAACCATCAAGTAAAGTTATAGTATACTTGCGGGGTTTAGCGACATTTTATGGAACATGGTTACTAACAGCCATATTGCTCAACGAGTTTTCATTAACTATAGGGATAAAACACTGATAAAAATAGTATTTCAATAGTTTTAGGGAATACATCGATGAAATCAGAGCAGGCCTGCTTGAACCATCCTAAAGTTAGAATCTATTGTGAAGAATTTTAAGCGAGGAAAGAAATTAACAAAGACATTCTCCGATGAACACGTATTTAAATCTAGCTCGATATAGAGATATCATTAAACTGGAACAATTGTTAAACACTATGCTATACCACGGATTTCAGTAATAATGATTCAATGTTGAACAGAATAATTGAAGCTTTTATGAAAGCAAGCAGTGAGTACCCCCCTAGGGTTATTCCTGGAACATGATAGCTACTAAATTACGTGTAGAAACACTGATTAGAAATAGTCATTGCAACAATTTTCACTTATCAAGTACAATGATAGCTAAAATCCTTGAAAAAGCTAGAATAGTTGAATACATTGGCCTCGTTGTCTCATTAGCTAGCCACGATGTATCAAAACCTAGTTCACCTATACTTGAAATGGCACTTAGAGAGCAATCTATTAATTTATACATTGATACCCCTTTACTGGAGATAGTGAAAACCTCGAGGGAATGTTACTCCATTGAGAGCGAACTAAAGAAAAGAAATATAGATGTTTTCGATAGAAGAATTTATGGGTGAGAATTCAACGTGAATATCAAGAAGCCGACAATAATAATAGAGCACTGCGAGGTGGATCTTAGTCCATGGATCTTCTTGGAATATAGGCATGCATCTATCATCTATGGACGAGAGAACCTCTTGTTCACTAATACACCAGCAAAGTACCATAAGATCCTCTCTAAATATGGAGGAGTGAGAAGTGAAAGCGTACTCGAGCTAATTAGGAGAAATGAAATAAAGCTAGAGGAAGTAATTGTCCTAGATCCGAGGGCGCATAAAACGTTAACATACCAGGATCTTTTCGGAGCAAAATACGTTGTTGTTGGAGGGATACTAGGGGATCACCCACCTAAGGGGAGAACATGGGATTACATTACGAGCAGAATACAGGGGAACATTAAAGCTTTCAATATTGGTGAAGGCCAATACAGTATTGATGGAGCAGTATACTATGTTGAATACATGTGGAGGAATAGAGATATGAGTGGATTTAGATACGTTGATGGAGTTACATTGAAAACTGACCAGGGAGAAATATATCTACCATATAGATACCCGCTAGTTAATAATGAACCATTGTTAGCGGATGGATTAGACTACTATTTAAAGCATAGAAAGATAAGAGATGATATTTGGCTTGAAATTATCAGTTGATACACGAATACACCTTCAAGACCTTATGATCATCGAATTTTGTGGACTCATTTTTAATATGGAAACAATTAAATTAATCTCAAAACAGCTGATCCCTTGACACGAGCGGATTTAAGGTTTCTAAGAGCCGTGTTTACCTCGCTTAATTCATATTCTTCAACATGCACTTCTAACGGTATCTCACCAGCGAGTTTTAATAATTCCTTAACATCTCTCCTAGTCACATTAGCTACGCTTTTAACTTCTTTTTCGTGCCAAAGGTGTTTTTCATATATTAGGTTAATTGGTGTTTGTTTTCTTATAACGTTTATGACTAGTCTTCCACCAGGATTCATTAACTCTAGTGCTCGAGTTATTGTTTCACCTACAGGCGTAAAATCTATTGCTCTATCTATTTTTCGCGGAGGTTCCTCCAAGGGATTACCGGACCAGTCCGCTCCAAGTCTCATAGCGAGGTCCCTATGCTCCTGGCTCCTAGTGAAAACATATATTTCAACATCTGGATAAAGTCTCCTAATTACTTGTATTAATATATGGGCTGAAGCTCCGAATCCAAATAATCCAAGCCTCAAACCGCTCTTTATATTAGATAACTTTAACGCACGATATCCTACGGCACCTGCACATAATAATGGTGCTAATTTCGATGCATCCACGTTCTCCGGGGCCTCATATACATATTCTTTATAAGCAGTAGTGTACTCGGCATAACCTCCATCTACGTGACAACCCGTTGCTTTAAAATCCACGCATAGATTCTCCTCGCTTCTCAAGCAGTAATCACATGATCCACACGACCTAGCTATCCATGCAACCCCGACTCTACGCCCTAAAAGAATACTAGAGTGACCGTTGCTTGACTCTACAACTTTACCAATTATCTGGTGACCAGGTATAACTGGTAATTTACACTTCACTCTGCCCTCAATTATATCGATATCGGTGTAGCAAACTCCACATGCTTCCACCCGGATTAAAACTTGATCCTTCATGGGTGCCGGTATATTAATCTCCACTATATCCAGCGGGTTCTGTTTCCAAGGTAATTCAATTATTCTGCGGGAAGCTCCCTCGACCTTTATTTCCGCGTTTTCGTATAGTACTGCTGCTCTCATGAAACCACGCAATATTTACTTGATTCAATTGAAATATTTAGTGTAAACGTTTTTATCTATGAGCAATAGTGCTTTCCCAATTAACTCGCTGGATGCCACGCTTTTAATTGTTACATCTCCGAGTTCTCGATCTCATCTATTATTTCCCTATAGGTTTTCGGGCCTGGTTTTTCTCCAACGAACTCGATTATTACGTACTTAAACCTTGGATCCAGTTTTCTCACCTCGTTCTCTATTCTAATCGATAATCTCTCGGCATCTTCAACCTCCATGTCTTTATCTACTTCAACCTCTAAGATCAGCATGAATTCATCCTCTGTTATCATTGACGCGTGAAATACGTTAACATCTCTTATCTCAGGTATTTCGAGTATTTTATCGATCACTTTCTTCAATATTTGTTTATCCGGTGCTCTACCTAATAATACCTGGAAATACCTGTATCCGATAGATATCGCGGATATCAATATTACGCCTGATAGAATCACGCTTCCAATAACATCCAAGATCGGTATTTTAGTGATAAGTGTGCTAAGCGCTAATGCACTACCACTTGTATCACTAATAGAATCTATTAAACCACCTGTTAAAGCGGGATCTCTTCGCTTACTTTCAACATTAATGAAAACTATAATTAAGCCCACTACGTTAACCACGAATGCCAAAATAAATACTATCAACGAGTAAGGTTTAACAGTTATAATTACGGATTCAGATAATACACTCATGATCTTGTAGATCGCTACAGCGAAGATGAGACCGCTAAATATCATTACCGATATTAAACCCATAATGTAAAGAGCTCTCCTTCCACCAAATGGGTACATTATATTGCTTTTCCTTTTCTCAAAACTTAAACCTATTAGAAGTAATCCTAAGCCTACTACGTCACCAACGTCATTTAACATATCGATAAATACACTTGTTGCATTTGTACCCATAACGCTGATAAACTTGAGAAATGCAGACATCACGTTGATCATAAATAGTAAAACTATCGGGTGCAATTCCCAGTTTTCACCATGAGTGATTAATATTTATATAAATCTGCTTTTAAGCATTATACATTTAACCAATTCGTTTTATGAATACCGTGAGTGAAACACCACATTAATCTTTCCACAAGAGATCCCTGTAGGCTTCTAACGGCTTAACTTCTGAACCCATGTACTCCGCCGCTGTGGTAATTGTGATGTTTCTCCTAGTTCTTCTCATCGATTCCAAGTGCTTAACGTAGTTTTTGTCTCTTAATAAATGATGATCAATAACCAACACTGAGCCCTCCTTAAGCCCATTAACTAATCTCAACGTATTACTTGGTAGTAGACCATTTCTATCCAAGTATGTGGGAGGCCCGCTGATAACTAGGAAATCCGGGTTAATTCTAAGTACATAGTTCAATGAGTCATCGCACATGCAGCCCTGTGTGTCACTAGCAAACATGAATTTATATTCGTCTTCAATTATTGTAACAGCTAAAACCCATCCAAGTCGAGTACTACAGTCGCCATGCGGTAACGGCGGCGAGAAAATAATTCTCAAATCATTTACTTGTAGTTTTCTATCATCAACGAAGTTCAGGCTTTTAGCTATGTTCTCAACTCCTTTTTTCTTGTATAAAGCATGAGCTCTTATCCTCTGACTATAATTAATGTTCTTATATGGGTCCTTAGCGTAGATTATTTTCCCTCGATAGTAATCTTCTTCACCATTTCTAAATAAGTAGTGATCTCTATGGTAATGAGTTATTATTACGTAGTCGCATTCAGCGATCTTCTCGTATATTTTCCCGAGGAAACTAGATAATGCCTCATACTCGACTTTATGAGGAGGTAATCCATACCTGTAAGGAGCTAAAGCAGATCCAGGATCTATGAAAAACACTCCGTTCTCCGTTTCTACAAGTGTTGCCATGCTTCTAACGCCCATGCTATCGAAAGCAATGAACTTAACGTTCAAAGCATAAGCACCAGGGTTCTACCACTATTGTATTGTACCCCTGTGAAGTATATTAAAATGAAGTTCAGCTCTCATATGGGTTTATATGACTTGATGTGTTTTCATCGCTTCATCTTTGTTCCCCTGCACCCCGCTCGGGTTCTCAACGGGCTTGGGGGTGTTCGGGGCTACCCCCGGGAGCCCCACATCTTGAGTATTTAGACATGTACTTCCTGTAGAGGTTTATTGTTGCGATAACGTCTCTATCGCCTGTGAAACCACTACACGGTAAAAGAATACACGCAGTAATAATTGCAGAAGAATAACACCAAGCTATATAAACCTATGTGAAAACCAAAAACAGTTGCGAAGGGCGGGAATTGAAATGAGTTTCAAGCTTCTCGAGTCACCGAGACTCGAAGAACTTGTAAACTATATAAAAACAGCTTTAAATTCGAAAAGCACTGTTTTATTAATAGGGGAGTGCAGAGTAGATTATGAAGGTAGAGCCTCCTCTAGGCTTGAACCCGGAGAAAGACTAGTTATTATTAAACAGGATGGAGCAATCCTAGTTCATAGGCCCACAGGTTACTCTCCAGTTAACTGGCAGCCATCAACATCCATAATAGAAGTAATATACAAAGAAGGAGTTGGATTAGTAATACATGCACTCAGAGATCGCCCAAGAGAATACCTTACAATAGTTTTCACGAGAATAAACATATTTTTCGCTGGTAAACTCGTAGATGCCGGTAATTTCACAATGTACATTGATGAAAAAGAAATGCGAGATATTCTTGCTAACAATCCGTTTTTAATAGAGGATGGTTTAAGAGTAATTGCAGTTGAAAAACCCGTTGGAGATGGCTTCGTAGATATATATGCTATTGACAAGGACAATAGACATGTTCTCATCGAGCTTAAACGAGTAACAGCTACTCGTGAAGCCGTAATACAGTTATATAAGTACGTGGAAGCATACAAAAACGAGTTCGGTGAAAAACCTCGAGGTATATTAATAGCTCCAGCATTCTCTCCAAGCGCGCTTGAAACAGCTTTAAACCTAGACTTGGAGTATAAGTATATTGATTTAAAGAAAGTACGGGAATACTCAAAGAAAAAGGTTAGAAGAACTCTACTAAGTGATTTCACCACGGGGTCTAAGAATGATTTTTCTCATTAAACCAGATGTGTACGATGATTTACATAGAGAGGAACAATACACGAAATACAACTGTATAGTTGATCAAGGAACAGAGTTTAAAGGTACAATAATAGATGTTGGGTGCGGAACTGGTTTACTCTACGAATTCGTTCTAAAACTTTACGGAAAAATTAAGGGTAGATATGTATGCATAGACCCTGAGCCGGAAATGCTGAAAATAGCGCAGAATAAGTTTGACTCTCCGTTAATTATTTCAATTGAAGCGAGAGCCGAGGAATTACCGATTCGTGAAAACTCAGGTGACGTTATTGTATCCGTGTCAACATGGGGTGTTTTAGAGAAATCGCCGGGATTACTATTAGAACTCAAGAACGCTGTTAAAACCCAAGGTTTAATAGTGATCACAGGTCACCCCAAAACATACAATACTTCGCCAGTAGATCTTGATACGGAGTTTGAGTTCAAGGGTAATTGCATCGACGATATTTACATGTTTAGAAAACCAGCTTACCCCATGCATGAGAAATCTATTAAGTCCTCCTAGTGTGCTCCAATATCACTTTAACGCTATCTATATTTTTACTTGATCTGGGGCTACGCGTGCGTAATCTACACTGACGAACTCTATGTTACTGCCTCTAATTATAACTCTTCCAAGTCTTAGTGTTGGTTTATTCTCGTTGTATTCCACGCAATCCTTTAAAACAGTGTTCATAACACCATCAGCTAACTCTAGGACCCCCACGTACTCGTAACCTCCTTTCGTTTTAACTAATACAATGTTTCCCTCCGCCCCTTTCAACACCTTGAGCGGTGTTGGTGGCTTAGTATTTTTCGTTGGTTTACTCAAAAAATCCACCTCTCCACGGCTTAACAACTATTTCACACTATTATATTATCAGGGGGTTTATAAATAAACCCGAATACATATATCAAGCTAATATGAAATAAGTTAGATTAAGTTTTTTATATACCATGTAATTTTATTCGATTTTGAGCTGGGAAACCCAATAGTTTATTCGTGGAATCTGCTATGAGGCCTTTAGCAATTATAGAAGCGCTTTCACCAATAGTTATGATCTTCGGTGCAATGATGTTCGCGGTGTCTTTAGTTGATGTTCTATATGGTGATAGTGTAAGTACTTGGTTCATGTTGTCTGGTTTAATTTACTTTATTGCAGGGTTCATTTCTTACAAAGTAGTCGATTGGAGATATGGATTAATAGAGTTAACTTTGCTTGAATCTCTTATAGCTTACTCCATAGCATGGTTGTTGGTTCCATGTCTCTCAGCCATTCCTCTCTCCATTGAGTTATCTATACCATTTGAAAACGCGTTATTTGAATCTTTCTCCGGTTTTACTGGAACAGGTCTCACTGTTCTTAGACAACTAGACCGTGTGAAGCATAGCGTTCTCTTATGGAGAGGATTAATGCAGTGGACAGGTGAACTAGGAGTAATAGTATTTTGCACTGTATTCTTGCCTTTCTTTTGGAAATTTGGACGCATACTGTACAGTATTGAGAGACCGAGCCGATTATCTGCATCTCTAAAGGCTACCGCTTTCAAGATATTTTACATGTACTTCCTAGTTACCGTCGTGGGAATAATAATATGCATATATCTAGGCGTAGAGCCATTCGACGCTGTTGTCCACGTTATGACAGCCATAGCTACGGGAGGAATGAGTAATTACGATGCCAACTATGAAAAAGTTTTCCAATATGCACCAACGAGCATTTACCCAATAACTGCTTTAATGATTATTGGTGGATTTAACTTCGTTTCACTTAGCTACATATTAGACGGTGATCTTAAAGAAGCTTGGAGAATAGAGGAATTTAGAGCATATGTGTATCTAACCATGCTTTTTTCTCTATTGTCATTTGTTCTCGCTTTACCGTTGACTAATCTGAGTATTAGCAGTAGTTTGTTATATGGCGCATTTAACGCTATATCAGCGTTAACAACTACGGGTTTTAATATTGGGAACATATCTATTATGCCTTCTTCACTGAAAATACTATTGATAACCGCTATGTTCATAGGTTCAATGAGCTACTCCACAGCAGGAGGAATTAAAGTCGTGAGATTCATAGTTTTATTAAGACGGTTTAAAACATATATTTTATCTCTACTAAGCGGGGGAAGCATTACACAGGATGTAATACTAGGCGAAGATGTCCTCGATGAGAGAGAAGTATCAAACATGGTTCTCTTTATTTTACTGCATTTCATCACGGTGCTCACGGGTGCAAGTTTACTTAAATCCATGATACCAGAGGTAGACTACTTAGACGCATTATTTGAGGCAACATCTGCAGCTAGTTGTGTGGGATTATCAGCAGGTTTAACTTCCCCCAATATGCCGCTAGGTGCAAAAGTAACCTTAATGGCTTTAATGTATTTTGGTAGATTAGAGTATACTCCGCTACTTGTTCTCCTCGGTTTAATACTATATAGGGAATATCGTATATTAAAGCACAGGTGACAATTTTGGATCCATGGTTGCAGGAGAAAATAGCGTTGCTTGCAGACGAGTTCAAGCACTATAGGAGTATTGATAGTTACCTAATCAAATTATCTTCACTAGCATATGATCTCGAGGATTACTGCTATGGAGATGTTCAAAAAGCTAGAAACTTCATGGAGAAAATACTGAAGCATCCATCGTTGGTTAATCACATGTCTCACCTATCATGCTATAAAGACGCTATTGAAGCACAAGTACAGAGAGATCCCAGGATAAAGAAGCTTAGAGAATACTCCGATATATTACTTAGTGTACTATCTGAGACACCTTGCAGAGAAGAGAAAGGAATAGAGCTAAGCAGAGATGCAACATTCCGAATCGAGAAAAAGGAGGAAACAGTTAGAAGCGCGAAACGAAAACAGCACATATTAAGCAGAGATATAGCTGTAAAAATCTCAATAGCTATCGGAGTTATTTTAGCTCTATTAGCACTCATCTATGCTCTTATTACCATACTTAAAGTTATTTAACGAGCTACAGATAAAACCGCGTCTTTGAATATTTCCAATCCCAATTTAGCTTCTTCTTCGCTTATTACTAGGGGTGGTATTAACCTAATTGAGTTTTTACCGCAAGGTAACAACACTAATCCTTTTTCCAACGCTGATTTAATTATCTTATTCCTAGTTTGCGGATCAGGTTTCTTCGATTTCTTGTCAAACACTATTTCAACACCCCACGCTAATCCTAATCCTCTCACATCTCCAACTTTATCAATTTTCTCTCTCAATGGTCGGAGTTCATCGTTGAATAATTTTTCGAGTTTCTGAACACGAGGTAGTAGTTTCTCAACTATTTCAATTGTTTTCAAGGCGACTACGCATGCTAAAGCATGACCACCAAAAGTATTACTGTGTACGCCCGGTTGCTTGAAATCTAGATCAGATCTAAACACAGTTGCACCTATAGGTACGACGCCTCCGCTTAAAGCTTTCGCGAGAGTCATTATCTCTGGTGCAGTGTTAAAGTGTTCTATGGCAAACATTTTACCCGTTCTACCTAAACCCATTTGAACTTCGTCATCAATAAACAATATACCGTATTTATCCATGGTTTTCTTTAACTCAGTGAAGAACATCTTTGGAGGTATTACGTACCCTCCCTCTCCTTGTATAGGTTCCGCTATAACTGCACCAACATCCTCAGGCGAAATCAGTTTATCTAATACGTATTCTTCAATGAACTCCAGTACTCTATTTACGAGTTCAAGTGGTTGCTCGTATCCATCGATATGCCATGGGTTTCTATACGGGTTAGGATATGGTACATGAATTACGCCAGGCATCCAGGGAAACATTCCCTTCTTCTGCACGTTTTTACTCGCGGTTAAAGCAAGTGAACCCATGGTTCTACCATGAAATCCACCATAGAATGCTATAATAATCTTGCGCCCTGTAGCTTGCCTAACTAGTTTTACTGCTGCTTCATTAGCTTCTGTACCACTATTTGAGAAGAATACTTTCTTAGCGAATTCACCAGGCGTAATTGATACCAGTTTCTTAGCTAATTCTACTTGGTAAGGATTAAAGAAATCTGTTCCAGCTCCATGAGCAAGTTTCTCCAGTTGCTCCAAAACAGTTTTCTTTATCTCCGGGTGAGTAGGGTACCCGAGGTTACATACACTTATTCCGCTTGAGAAATCTATGTATTTGTTTCCATCGACGTCATATAACCAGACTCCTTCACCTTTTTCTATGACTAGTGGGAGGTTCTCAGGGTCATGTGTACTTAATGCAATGTACTTAAAGTGCTCCTCGATCCAGTACTTGGATTTAGATCCATTCGATCCCGGTTTAACTTCTACCTTAGGCTTCAATAATTAACACCTCTCAACCTGTATAATGGTTGCGAGTTTTATATGTTACATCTACATACTAGTCTATACACATATATACATGAAAACCGTTTTAAATTAATATATCAAACAGTGTTATTATATTGAAAATGGCTTGATGAAGAATGAAGAACCTAGTAGTTCGAGCAATAACGTACTTTACTGGAATAGTTAAGAATAAAGACTATTTAAGCACTGAATTCCACAATGCATGCAGAGTACTCGACTACTTGGAGAGCGAACTAAAGAAAAGAAATATAGACGTTTTCACTAAGAGAGTATCTTTCACTGGTTTATCAGCTGAATTAGCATTCGAACTACTGGATTTTACTCGTGAAGATGTTCTAGTAAGTATTGGGTATGGTAGATTGAACCCCGAGGAAATAATTCAGCTAGCTGAAAACGGTTTATATGTTCCATTAATCTACGATAATGAACCTAGTGTAGATAATGCTAGATTGTTCTCAGAGATAATACATAGAGCAAGCGAAAGAGACCCAACTGCATCAACGAGAATATCAATAGGATTTCATAGAGCCGATTTTCAAACACCTTATTTCCCCGACTCCTCTAGTAGTGGAATTAAATCCATAGGTCTTTCTTTCATTTATCCTAGATGTTTAATAGACTACGTAAAGTCAGGTTATAGCTTAAATGACGCATTCATCAAGGTTTTCGATGAAATACATGGAGTAGCAAACCTGGTTAGTCAACTGAGCGAATTACCTGTATACGTAGATTATAGTTTATCTCCATGGATTGATAACAGTGTTGTTGAACTCTATGATTTAATGAATCTAAGCATACTGGAACCCGGCGCATTGTATTTCACCTGGATCTTAAATAATTACATAAACAGGTATTCAAATAAGGAATTGAGAACAGGTTTTAATGAAGTGATGTTACCATACGCTGAAGATAAACTATTACTTGATTATGGCGCTAGGGGTTTAATTAGGGCTCGAGACTTCTTATTCTATGCTTCAACATGCGTCGCTGGAGTAGATATGATCGTGGTACCTGAGGACATAAATTCCTTAACTTTACTGATAGCAAGCGGAATGGCTCTAAGTGCTGTTAAGTCTAAGCCGATGTCATTTCGCGCTATCCCCGTGCAATCTAAACCCGGTGAACTAATTAAACTAGGAAAATTCGGCGTTGTCCCAGTTATCCCCTATTAGTACCAGACTAGTATCAGGTAATAAAGTATTTTTTCTATAACGTGTATTAATAACATGTGGGAAATTGCCGACTGCAATAGTTTTAGCTGGAGGTATAGGTTCAAGGTTGTATCCACTCACTAAAATAGTTCCCAAACCAATGGTTCCATTTGCCGGAGCACCATTACTTGATTATATCGTTGAGAGTCTTGTTAGAAATGGTTTCAATGAAGTAATCATTGCAGCTAGATATCTAGGTGAACAAATATTGAATTATTATCGCGGTAGAAACGATGTTAAACCCGTTTTACTTGATTCAAGGGACACCGCGGATGTTATTAGATTAGTTTCGAGGATGATCAGCGGTAAAGGATGCTTTCTAGTATCAATGGGGGATGTCGTTACAAATATACCTTACTCAGCTTTCTATGAACACCACGTGAAAAGCGGTGTAATTGCTTCAATAGTTTTAAAAGAGGTAGATAATCCCATACCTTATGGCTTAGTTTACTTAGATGAAAACTCCAACATTATTCTGTTCTGTGAGAAACCGCCCTCGCTGGAAATATATTTTCTCTCCATAGGGTTTCATGCCGTTAAAAGCCCTGGATTTCACAGTAATTTAGTGAACGCTGGAATATACTCGTTCAGAGAAGACATCGTAGACATACTCGTAGAAAACAGTGGATTAATGGATTTCGGGAGACACGTGTTCCCCTATCTGCTTGAATCAGGGTACACGATAAAAGGGTGGATTGCTCCTCAAAACACTTATTGGAATGACATCGGTAGAGTTGAAGTATACAAGGAGGCGTTATGGGATTTATTGAACAATAGAGTTAAAGGCTGGGCCCCCCGCAGTATACAAAAGTCGAGGGGCGTATTTGTTTCAGATCAAGCCCAGATCAGTGGTACCATCTATCCTCCTGTCTACGTTGGGAGAAACACTACTATTGAGCAGGGGGCAATCATAGGACCCTATGTTGTTCTCGAAGATAACGTAACCGTGAAAAATGGGTCGAGAATCTCGCACTCAGTTATATGGCAAAACGTTACAGTGGGTGTAAACACACTGATATATGACTCCATTGTAATGAATAACGTTATCGTCAAAGACTCTGTTAAATTAATTTCCTCTATAATAGGCACTGGTTGCATTGTTGAGAAAGACGTCTACAAAACAACAATTGAACCGTGTTTATCGGTGTCCCCGTATGCGAATACAGGGTAGGGCCTTCAAGGATATAACATTGGAGAAAGCTATTAGAATAGGTGCTGGAATAGGTCAAATAGCTGGATCCAGGAACCTAGTGGTTAGTGGTAGAGACGCTTTTCGAGTATCAAGAATGCTTAAAAGAGCTATAACTGCAGGTGTCATGTCAACTGGGGCCGAAGTAATGGATTTTCATGCATCGTTAACAGGGGAGCTATCATATGCTATTAAGAGATTTGGAGCTAGAATGGGGTTTATGGTATCTTACGATCCAAGTGAAAACGGCGTGTTGATCAGGGTATATTCGTCCCCAGGCTACGAACTGCTAGGTGAAGATCTTAAAGTTGTTTTTGAATCCGTAGATAAAGAGTTGAGAGAGCCATCAGAAGTTGGGTGGATATATTACGCTGAATACATGCATAGATTATACGCAGCAGCTGTTTCCTCCTTTATCAAAGGCGATGTTATATCGAGTCAAAAACAGAGTATAGTAATAGGCCCTGATCTTGAGCCCTACGATGTAATCCTAACTGAGCTCTCGCACACATTAAACTTAGATCAAACGGTTATAGGTGGCCCCCAGGTTTTAAAATACCCAATGTATGACACAATGAATAAAATCGGAAAAGTAGTAGACGCGCTTGGCGCAGATCTCGGGATACTCCTAAGTCATGATGGTGCGGCGATCACAACTTACACTAAAACACTTGGATACCTGATACCTGAAGAATTACTATTGATTGTGAGTGAGAGGTATTCCCAAGGTTCACGTGTAACTTTACTAAATCCCGTTCCAAGTAAGTTCGCAAAATACATTGAGAACAAGGGGTTCGACGTCATGATTATAGACGATGAGCAGAAATTACAATACATAAATCGAAGAGAAAGACCGGCACTCTCTTCAACCTGGCGAGGAGAATACACGACTCCAGTGTTTAGTTTGGGTTACGATTCAGTAGTATTTTATGCTCAAACCCTGGAATCAATTGCAGAAAATGGAAGCAGAGTATTTGGCGAAATAACATTACTACGAAGAGACCTCGACGCTAACATCATTGAAAATGAGAAGGGCTTAAAATTATGTCTCGAGAAACCAAGTGGAATGACGATGTGGGGTTGCAGATACGTTGAGGGAGATCAAGTCGTAACACTTATGTATCAACCAAGGATCGACGGGTTCATGGTTGTAAAAGATAGAGTCGCTGAACCTAATGTAGAGTAATAAATAACCATAATCTAAATATGGAACAAGTGCTTCTAGCAATAGCTTCTCTGTGCAGGTAATCTTTTAACCCGGTGAATACTACTTACCTATAAGGTGGTCCTATGTGACTGAAGTCAAAATAAAGGAGGGAATTATAGAAGTTGATGGTAAACCTTTCCATGCATCAGAGTTGTTTCTACGAGGTAAATTCAGTGGATACATAACTGTGAATAAATATGCTGGAGTACATGGCGCACTTGAATCTAGTAAGCTTTTGAGCGCGGTGCTGGAATATCCAGGTATTTTAGTAGTAGGAGAACCAAGCATTAAGAAAGGTGAAATTAAATTAGAGATTGTAGAGTATAGAAAAAACCTCTTAATTAAAACACCTCGAAATCAAGTGGAGGCATATGAAGTACTTGTAAAAATAGACAACTCGGATATATCCTTAACAGCAGTATTTTATCCAAAAAGAATCACAATATACTGCGAACCATGTAGCATTAAAATAGATGAGAAACCATACATGATAAATGTCTACATTAGATCTCCTGAATAGGGGTTTTAAGCCAAGGTAAACTCGGCGTCACCATATACATCCTCTTATGCCTACTCCTCCTATGCATCAAGAGTACTTTTTCGAACAAGTCTCTGGGTAAACCAGTGGCTTTAACTGATTCTTCGATATTCATACCTAGATCAAATAATGCGTAGAGAGCAACATCGATCTCCTCATACGAATACCCTAATTCACCTTGAGCCGTATGATCCTTCCATAGTCGAGGAGCGCTTGGCTTATGAATTATCTTACTTGGTAATCCAAGTCTACTACCTAATTCGCGTACTTGAGTTTTATATAGGCAAGTCAATGGATAAAAATCAGCTGCACCGTCACCGAATTTCGTGAAATACCCGATTAATACCTCGCTCCTATCGCTTGAACCGGCAACGAGTGCACGGTACTTATTAGCATAATAATACAATATGTTCATTCTGATCCTAGCCCTTAAATTACCGGTTGGTAAATAATCATGTAAATCGAAGAAATTAATCGCTGAGTATGAGTCCACTATAGAATCAATGTTTATTATATAGTGTTTTACATTATAAGTCTCCGCTAGGAATATGGCGTCATCAATGTCCTCCTTAGGAGTCACTCTACTATCAGGCATGATTAAGGCAGTTATGTACTCAGATGGAATAACTCTCGTTAAAACAGCTAACAAAACCGAGGAGTCTACTCCTCCACTTAATCCTAATACAACATTTTTACCATTTATCTCACTTAATTTCGCCTCAATGAACTCAGATATCCTCTCCAGTACTTTATCGTATGGTATATTCAGTACATCATTAAGAGTAATCTTCAAATAATCCACCAATCAACAATACTTTTTAACAAAATAAAAACTATTAGTAAAAGCATTAATTATACATAGATACACCTATTCATATTCGTAAATAGAGATCTAAACCTTCAATCATTCAAGTCTACTAGTATCTCTTCAACATATAATAAGATGAAAACCATTTTCTTTCATGAGAAACACGCTAAACTTAGTGATTCTGTGATATTGTTTTCAAATTACATAAATCCCTGTATTCTTTATTCATATCTCTTTCAAAAACTTCTCCTCTAGGAGACTTCTCCCTGAAAACTCTCCCTTCATAATAGTAGATCCTCGTCGATGATTCAAGCCAGCAATCCGGTTTAAGCCCTGCTTTAAGACAAGTCTCGGCGAGAAATGTTTCTTCATCCCAACAATACTCAACTGGGACAACTGGTAATAACGTACCTTTAAACCAGCCTTTTTCAACCACTAATCCGTGCTTCCCTATTAGAATATACTTGGGTAATTTGAATCTATCATCGACTTCTATTTTAATGGGCTCCGATAATACTGTTACTTCAACCACAATGTTATCCATCTCAGAGATATCCACTGGGGGAAATCTAGGGTCACCAACTGCGGCTTCTATAGCTGACTCTATGACTGATTCCACGAGACTTTGAATAGGCGCTAAGAATCCAATACAACCACGTAGAGAAGTCTTACCCGTGGAGAAATCAAGTTTCTCGAGCGTTGTAAACGTCATACCAGGCCTTCTTAATTTTTCACTCGGTATCTCAGTTGGTTTAGGTCGCTTACCCGTAATCAAATATTCCTCAATAGTTTTTCTAGCTAGTTTAACAAGGTACACTCCTTCCTCGAAGCTTAATTCCGATGGATGAATCGTGCTCATTTATTTCATCCAATACTTGTAGTAACTTCAACAAATCTATATATTAGTTTTGCTTTTCAACACCTCTAATCTATCTCGAGCCTCCATTAATATTTTTTCAATTAGCTTCCAATGGCTACCAATCCAGTAGACTTTACCGCACCTAGGACACTCCCAGAAATCATTGTGAACCCTATATACACCTGCTGGTACTTTATCCTTTACTTTCTCCTTGTCTGTTTTAACTAGAAGCGCGTTATCCTCGGGGCACCTTGTTTTATTAAAATCAATGCTCAACTTTATCCCGGTAACAAGCGCTATGTGTGCAAGTCGATCTGGCATGCTATCTTCCCATAGTATTATGCTTTTTAATCCATGTTTGATCGCTTTGTTGTGTAATCCTCGATCCCTTGTTACTATGATTCTTTTCTCTAGTTCAGCTCTCCTGATTATCTGCCAGTCCTCATAGTTCCTGTCATAAACTGTATCGTAACCGAGAATCCTCAACCATCTTGCAACTGTTCCCAGCATTGTATCCACAATAAATCTTGGTTCATTATCCATAAGCAAAACCAATTATTATTAAGTGCAATCAGGCAATTAAAAGACAAAAATACCATGTTACTTAGGAGCGATAATCGCGTATAGTACATCTCTCTCTGTTACAATGCCTCTTAGAGCTCCTTCATCATCAATTACGAGCACGGAACTTATATTTCTGCTAAGCATAGTGTTTACTGCATTAGCTAGATCGTCATCTAAATGAATCACTGCGACGTCTTTCACCATGATCTCTGATAGCGGTAAATTCAATATTTCGCGGATGTCTTCACTACTTACTCGTCTAAGTATGTTATGTGTTCCAAATTCCCTCACGATGTCAACTGCTGTGATAATTCCGCTTATTAATCCGTCTTTATCTACGACTGGTATTCTTCTAAAACCATATTTAATCATTGTTTCCATGGCTTTCTTAAGCGTAGATTGCTCTGTCTCCGTGATCACGGGACTCGACATCGCTTCTTTAACCTTCAAACCAATCGATGCCACTCCTGCTAAATACTTTACTAAATCGTGCTCTGTAAGTATACCGTAAATTCTTCCGTCTCGTTCAAGAACAGGTAATATACCTGCACCGTAAGTTATCATCCTTGATAAAGCCTCTTTGATGCCTTCATCCACGTAGATTGTAACCGGGTTTTTCACCATCACGCTTTCAACTGGTTCCTTGTTTAAAGCAGAGAACACATTGTATGAATGCCTTTTCTCAATCAATTCAAATAATTCTCCTCCACCCAAGTAGTCAACTAATTTCATCACGGTAATTAATCCACCGAACAATCCATTATTCAGTAAAACCACGAGACTCCTGTAGGAGTGAGACATTTCTTCCAGGGCTTTCATGATGGGTGTTGAGGGGTAAACCCATTTTACATCTTTCTTCGAAATAATCTTTAACTCGGAAATATACTCGAAGACTTTATCATTGAAATTAGGGGTTCCTTCACGCATCCACCTGTAATGTTCTTGCCTTAGAGGACGAGATTTGGGTTTAAACCTCAAGAACTCCACCAAATATATAATATTGATGGAAGAATTTATGCTTTTACTAAAATAGCTGACCCGTGAGCATAGTCTTTAACTAACACTTCGACTTTTAGAGACTCCTTAATACACAGTGCTAAATTATTTAAAAGTTCTTTACTCTGAGGAGGTTGAAGTTCTACTCTATAACCATTCCTTATGGGAGTTATCCATGCTTCCAGGAAAGTAAAACCCAGTTTATTCAAGCATGTTTTAACTATCTCTTGTAAGTTTAAGTAATCGATCCCCGACGACATTTAAGCTCAATCCACTAAGTCTCTTCTCCTCTAAGTATAATTCACTAAGGGCATTATAGATTTCAGTATATTCTTCACGGTCATCGAGGTTACTCCAGCTAATCTAGCCAACTTACTCATACTTACTCTCTTATTTTTACCTATTAAAACCAAGTATAATGCTGCTGCTGCAACAGCGCTCGGGTTCTTTCCGTGAAGTATCCCTACAGTTTTCGCCTTATTGATTATTTCGATTGCTTGTGTTAAAACATCATTATCGATATTTATCATTGGTGCTAATCGCTTAATTAAGTAGTCACTTGGATCTGGAACCGGGGGCTTTAAGTTGAGGTGTTGTATAATTCGCCGATACAAACTCTTTACTCTAGCTTTAGATGCTTTCGCTATGCGGACAGCTTCCTTGAATAAGAGGGGGATCCTGCTTCTGCGGCACGCTATGTATATGCTAACTGTGGCGAGTTCTTCTGGTTTATATCCCTGAGCAATCCTAATTACTATAGCTTGTTCCGCTATTAACTTAGCATTATTGATTATATCAACTGGTAAATTCATGTAACCCGAATACTCTTCAATTAATTTCCAAGTTTTATTTATGAACCTTATTTTAGACCCCTTCGCGTCAAATGCTTTGCTTCGATACCAATTTTGTTATTCATCCTTATTAATGATGATTATTAACAGTTTCCAATGTAAGCTATTACCTCTATTTCTACGTCAACGTTTCTCGGTAAATTACTGACCTCCACTACGCTTCGAGCTGGAGGTTTCTCCTTGAAGTATGTGGAGTAAACTTCATTGAAATCCTGGAATCTTGAAATATCTCTGAGAAAAACCGTTACTTTAACGATATCCTCGATTCTGCCTCCAGCCTCCTCGACTATTGCTTTCACATTCTCTAGTACGCGTTTTACTTTGGCTTTAAAGTCTCCTTCAACTAAACTATTAGTCAATGGATCTAGAGGTATTTGACCTGATACAAATAACCATCCATTAACGCAGACTCCCTGTGAATAAGGGCCAATTGGTTTAGGTGCATTACTTGTAGTAATTATTTTCTTCATTTCAATTCACTTCTGTTTTTGTAACAATAAATACTATGATTACAATTGTTTTTAATTCTAAATGACACGTGCTCATGTTCCATATTCCACATGTTCCTTTATCGGTGTAACGGGTTTTAACCAGGTTCCGCGCGTACATCATCCTTGACTCTGTAGAAATAGGTCTTACTTCTTTAATCTATTAACTGTTCTCCTCGATTCCTCGATTAATCTCTCAATGATATTGAAAGCTTTTACAGCGTCTTGTTTATCTACGACAAGTATCGTGTCATTATGAGCTGAGACTATTTGAATTATGTTGATTCCTTGTTGAGCTAAAATCATGGTGATATATGCTATAAATCCTGGAGTTTTAATATTCTCGGGAGGACTCACCAGTATTATTGCGGATACGTCTACCATATCTAGCAGTGGCTCGGTTTTAATGTTATTTTTAATGTAATCATATATCTCCATGTTGGTTATAATGGTTATGTTACCAACGCTTTGCGTGATCGATAAGAACCTTGTTTTACCAGCTAGTTCCCCCGCTATTCTAGTAACATCCTTCAATAATGTAACATCGTAAGTTAAGATTGCTAAACTCGTTTTCACCTCGATACTCGTTGATGAGAGAATTTCCAGTATCATGTGTAGCTGAGGATACGATTTAATCTTATCCCTTGTTCTCAAAATAGTCATTTTTACTGCTTCTGGACTACAAGCAATATTATATCTTTCTCTAATCAACTCAGCTATAATGTTCGCTAACTTGGTGTAATTAGCGTATCCTTTCTCTATGCTTTCAACCATGCAAGGCGAGATCTCCAACACCGACCTAACGAGTTCACTTACATTGCTCCTCTTCAAAGACTCCACCCACACTACAACAATTCATACATAGTACTTATAAATGTTATAAATACAACAAAAATGTTCCAATCTCCTCGAGAGTCCTTCAAGCTCGTAATAGATGAAGCATAAATATTAAAAGACTGTTCCATCGTTGAAAATCCGCATGGTAAACAGTATGGGCATAAGGTGGAAAAATATGGGATACTTGAAAACAGGATTAATTACTGGTTTAATGTTAACGCTGTTAATAGCATTTGAATGCATAGCCAGCCTTCAAATCACATCTGCTCAGCAAGTTGTATTCAGAGTTGGTTGGGGTGGAACCTCATTTGATACTTTTAACCCCTTCACAACGTACACGCAGATCTCAACTTGGTCTACTCTAAACGTCTATAGTCGATTAATAAGGCCGACGAGTAATTACACTAGTTATGTCCCAGATCTAGCCGAGTCATGGAATATAATTAGTGAGGATATAATAAGATTCAACTTAGTTAAAAACGCTACATTCCATGATGGAAAACCTGTGACAGCGTACGATGTCGAATACAGCTTTTACTTGGCTAATCAATCATGGTCTACTAGAGCTCCAAACGTTAAAACAGTTAGAAACATAAGGGTAATAGACAACTATACCATAGAATTCAGTGTGTCCTCCGTTCCACTATTTCTTTCCCAAGCTGCAAGCGTGATAGCAATTGTTCCAAAACATATATGGTCAAATATTAGTGATCCATCAACGTATAATGCGTATCCACCAATAGGGTCTGGTCCGCTGAGAGTAACGGAGTATAAGGAGGGACAATACATTGTCCTAGAACCATACGATAAATTCTACTATTCTTGGTTACTGCCAAAAGTTGATCGAATAATAATCAAGTTATACCCAGATGTAACTAGTGCCACTAATGCGTTACTAGCGGGCGATATTGACGCTGTTGGACCATACATTCCCATGGCTCTTTATGAAACACTAGCTAATAACCCTCAGTTCAAAGTGTTCAAATCCCCTGGTATAATGTACTTCTACCTTTCCTTCAACGTTGATCCTGAGGGAACGGGGAACCCGACTCTAAGAGACATAAATGTTAGGCGGGCTTTAGCTCACGCAACTAATGTAACACATGTATGTGAAGTAGCATGGCACGGGTACTCTAAGCCCATAGCAAGCGTTGTACCTACATCCAACATGTTCTATAACTGGAACCTAAAACTATACGAGTACAATGTAACGCTGGCTTCAAAAATCCTGGATGAAGCTGGTTACAAGATGGGTTCCAGTGGTGTAAGAGTCTCGCCTAGCGGAGTAGAGTTAAAGTATACAATACTCGTTCCAAGCAAGTTCCCAGATGCAGTCAATGCTGCTCAACTAATAGCTAATATGTGGAGGCAGATAGGTGTGTTCGCTGAAGTGAAAGCAATGGATACAGGAAGTATGAGCGCGATCATATGGCAAAACGCTGATGGAAAAGTTAGACTCGGACACGACATCGACTTATGGGATTGGAACGTTGACCCCAATGATGTGACGATATTCGACGTATTTGTATCCGGTAGAAAACTAACAGGCATATCCGACTCAGGTTACAGTAACCCGGATTACGATGAATTATATGAGAGACTATTTGAAGCTAAAACAACGGATGAACTATACTCTATAACATACAAGCTACAGGAAATATTGTACAGGGATCTACCATACTTAAATCTATGCGAAATAGAGCCCATTCAAGCACACAGCGTTAGATTTACAGGGTTCAACTATGATTGGCCCAGTGGCCCATTCGGAGGAAACGATTGGTTAACATTCTTAAACGTTAGACTCGCGGAAACAACCACGACTTTAACACAAACAACTCAAACACAGTCAACTGCACCAACGACGAGTGATCAAACTATGTTGCTTGCAGCGTTAGTTGCAGTAATAATAGTTATTATTGTAGTAGCAGCTTTTCTCATATTACCAAGAATGAGGAGGTGAGTCCAATTGTTCTCTTATATTCTAAGAAAACTTTTTTCAACTCTCGCCTCAATCCTACTCATATTCACTTTAGCCTTCATAATGTTTAGGCTTCTACCCGGGGATCCCGTGTCGCTCATGTTTAGAGATCCCCGGTTAACGCGTGAACAAATAGATTACCTAATGCGAGAATTCGGGTTGAATAAACCATTATGGGAGCAGTATTTCATATATCTCTTAAATGCCTTTAGGGGAAACCTGGGAATATCATTTTACTATAAGCAACCAGTTAATGGAATTCTGATTGAACGATTGGTAAATACGCTCATACTACTTATACCTTCAACACTCTGCGCAATACTACTAGGAGTAGTCACTGGAAGCATATCCGCGTGGAAAAACAATAAAGCAATAGATAAAATTATTACGAGTACGTCACTGGTACTATATACTCTGCCTACGTACTGGCTGGGTGGTTTACTAATCATACTCTCAATAACTTACTTGAAGCTACCTGTCACAGGTATGTATAATTATGGAGTCCAATACGGTTCATACATTGATAGATTACTCGACTTATTCTCCCACATGACTCTACCATTTATAACTCTTACATTGGTTAGTTATGGTAGTTTCACCGTGATCATAAGGTCGGCCCTCGTAGATATTTCCACCGAGGATTTCGTGAAAGCGAGTTACGCAATGGGTTTCTCCGAGAAAAGAATATTCCTGAAGATCCTGTTGAAAAACGTATCTTTACCTATTCTGAGCATGAGCGCAATAGCTATAGGTACCTCTGTAGCTGGAGCAGTTTTAACCGAGACCGTTTTCGCTTGGCCCGGAGTTGGGAGACTAATATATGATGCTGTCATAAATAGAGACTATCCTCTTCTACAGGGCTCTTTCCTAGTTATCTCAGTATCAGTTGTGTTAGCTAATATGATTGCTGATCTATTATACGGCGTACTGGACCCCAGGGTGAGAACAAGTTGAGAAAAGCCAATAATTCATACTATAAATCAATAGCCTACATTATCAAAGGAAACAGCGACATGAAAGCAGGTTTAGCGATAACTGCATTATTCGTAATCTTAGCTTTAACGGCACCGTATATAGCTCCATATGGGGTATACGATACAGACACCTCCAGCATACTTAAACCACCCTCTATTAAACACTTACTTGGAACAGATGAAATGGGAAGAGACCTTCTCTCCTTGAATCTCTACGCTTTAAAATCAACTCTACTCGTGGGATTACTATCAGCTATCTTGGCGTCAATAATAGGTTTACTAATGGGAATAATCTCCGGTTATTACAATGGCTTAATAGACTGGGTTATTTCAAGAGTAGTAGATTTCTTAATCGCGATACCAGCTATTGTATTAATGATAGTCATGGGCTCCATTTTTGCGTCAGGAATATTATCAGTGATCCTCATAATAGCATTACTTAGCTGGGCCCCAATAGCGAGAGTAATAAGATCTATTGTTCTATCAGTCAAGGAATTACCATTCGTGCAGGCGGCTAAAGCACTGGGAGCCTCGGATCTAAGGATTATTCGTAAACACATATTTCCATCCGTTATCCCAATGACACTAGCTTTAACTATTTTATCAATACCAAACGCTATATTTTCATATGCTGCGTTAGTATTCATGGGAGTAGGATCCGTTGAGGAACTAAACTTAGGGACAATTCTATATTACGCATATGTTTCAGGTTCCTTAGCATCTGGTAAATGGTGGTATTTCATTCCGCCCGGTTTCCTACTAGTTATGTTATCGCTTGCTCTCATGATGACTGGGAGAGCTCTTGAAAGAGAACTAAACCCGAGACTTAAAGGAGAACAACACGAATTATGAGTCCTGCGTTGACTCGCGTAGTGATAGCTCCAATTTCATTAATGAATTAAGTGTGAAAATCAACGTTATTCAATAAATCTAATTAGATAACTCTAGAGAATATGTGATTGGAGTTCCACCAGTAAAACCATGAATTATCTGCATCTCATAGATAGATTAAATAGAAAATATAAGCGGGATATCTTAATAGTTAAATAGGTGATGTAGGCAGGGTTTGCCTGAAGGGTGAAGAGGCCCTCGATCACTGATTAAGTAGAATATACAGATTGATGGTTGTTAAATAATCAATACATCAAGCAACTTTTAAGTTACAGAATTTCAATTATTCAACATGCATAGAGCGAGACCTCGGTTACTGTAAGAGATATTTACTTATTATTGGGTACGTGGACTGTTCATTGCTCACTTTACTCAGAATAATTGACCACGGATTAAATCGTGTGAATAAATACGTGGACAATATATCATTAAAGTGTGTGGTAACTATGAGTTCAGATATACGTGTAAGAAAATTGGAAGAAATCATAGAGGAGATTGAAAAGCTAATTGAGAGGCTCGAAAAATCAGATCTACAGGGTAAAGAGAATATCATTGGGAAACTCGAAGATTTAGTGGAGAATGCCGAAGACGTTATCGTTGAAATATCGGGTAAGAAATCTGATACCGAGGAATTACGAGAAGTACTCGGAGTTGTCGCACCATTCCTTAAGGACCTCGGTTCAACGATGAAAGATATCTTAGATACAGCCCTCGGAAAACTAACCGAGTTCCTTGACGGTAAAAAGCTCGGTGAAAACATTGCTTCACTCTATGAAAACCTCAAGAAGACCGGTATGCCTGATCAAATGATAAATGAAATAGTGAAAGAATATGTTAGAAAATTGCTTGAATCTGCTCCAGATTTATCAAGTCTCCTCAAGAACATCTTCTCGGGATTAGAAATTTCACCATCTATTGGCAAAAAGAAACATGGTGAAATCAATAAAAAAGGCGAAGAAAAACCCGAAAACAATCATTGAATAAAACAGAGTAAAAGCTAAGGTAGTGATCATTGGGTAATGGAAAAGGTGATGATCTCTCATTACTCGAGGAACTGGTTTTTAAACTCGACTTACTGCTTAGAAAACTCAGTGAATTAGAGAAGGTAATCTCTAAGGCTATCGGTACTAATAGCGATATTAACCCAGCTGCGAGTTTAATTATGTCAACAACTACTTTTCAAATTGCTTATGAATCAACGCTTAGAGTCCTCAAGTTACTGACCAAGTTCAAGGGATTAGATCCCATTTCGAAAACCATAATTCAAGTATTATCCAGTTGCCAGAAACTCTCAATTATGAGTATATATAGGGAAGTTAAAAGAATAAGGGGCAAGGGATCTAGACGCATAATTTCGCAGAAGCTAAGAATACTCGAAGCAATGAATATCGTAATTAACACTGGATCAGAGAAAAGGCCTAAATACATGTTAAAAGAATGCGTTGAAAAGGAATAATTATGAAAACTAAGAGTCTTATCAATGTTCTAATAATTCTCTGGTTTTCCCTCCTCATTTTACTCACATTGCTGCGTTTACTATCATGGTTTTTCTATGTGAAAGTAAAATTATTTATGTGGAGTCGATTCAATGCGCGGAAACTCAGAGTATTATTGTACGCGAAGAGATTGCCTAGTGATCTAATCAATGACATAGTAGGTCTTTACACTGTAAAACTGGAAGAGTTTTCACGCAGTTACTCTCTTGCAAGGCTGTTACAGATTTATCGATAAGTTTAGGTATCTGTGAATACTTTTGAGTACCTGATGTTGTGGAGTATTGTTAATTACTACTCCTAATACGACTTCCCAAATGATCCCACTGAGGTAACGTAGAGACTAGATGAAGACCCGGTGGCGTAGGAATTAGCTGGAGCCCATGACGCTGATTTAAGCAAATGAACTCACACCGAGACCCAACCACGCTAACAGAAATACAGTAATTCACAGATATCGTCAAATATCATTAGCGGGACTTCTTAAAACCTTGAGAAGATGCGATGCTAAACTACGAAGCCATGCATATAGGTGTTTTTCATGGTTAAACCATGTAATAGCTTAGTTTTTTGAAATAAGATGAGTGAAGAGTGCGACTATTTATCCTCTAGGTTAATGCTTATTAAATCAACGGAATTAATTCTAGACCTGGAACATGAGGTGATATGATTCGCCAATTGATAGAAGAATTTATGATCACCCAATTCTCACTTTTCACCGTGGTAGGAAACTAGTGTTTGATTTTGAAGGAGTACCTGTTGAAGCTTATGAAGGAGAAAGTGTTGCGGTGGCTTTATATGCTCTAGGAGTCGATGTGTTTTCCTGGAGCCATAAGTTGAAGAGGCCTCGTGGACCATTCTGCATGATCGGTAAGTGTAGTAACTGTTTTATGTCAATAAATGGTTTACCTAACGTGAAATCCTGTAGAATACCCGTTAAAGACGGTTTAAAAGTTGAAAGACAAAGAGGATGGGTTGCTCCCGAGGCAATACATCTAATGGACAAGCACTCGGAAATCGTGGAGTTAAACCCCGACTTGTTAATAATTGGTGGAGGACCAGCTGGTTTAGAAGCCGCTTTGACTGCTTCGAACTATGGATTAAACGTTGTTTTAGTAGATGAGCACTTTAAACTAGGGGGTCAATTACTTAAGCAAACGCATAAGTTTTTCGGTAACGTAGAGCTTTTCGGAGGTATGCGTGGTTTCCAAATAGCTGAAGAATACTCCAGAAAAATCAGCGAGTTAAGAAACGTTCAAGTATTAACTAATACAGTAGTCTATGGAGTTTTCAGAGGCGGAGTCGTGGGAGCTATCAATGAGAGTAAACACTATATAATTAAACCTAGAGCAGTTATTGCTGCAACTGGTGCCCAAGAACGATATCTAGATTTCCAAAACAATGATCTCCCAGGTGTCATAGGTGCGGGAGGCGCGCAAACCATAATGAACGAGTTCGGTGTTAAACCCGGTGAAAAATCCATAGTTATTGGTTCTGGTAATGTGGGCTTAATAATCTCTTACCAGCTCCTACAATCCGGTGTAGAAGTGAAAGGCGTGGTTGAAATTTTAAGTGAAATAGGGGGCTGGTTTGTTCATGCAGCTAAAATACGTAGGTACGGAGTTCCAGTTTTCACTAGGCACGCTTTAAAGTATGTGGAAGGAAATCCACGAGTTCAAAAAGCAGTGGTTGCAGCCGTGGATGACAAGCTTAATTTTGTACCGGGGTCCGAGAAAGAATTCGATGTCGACTTAGTTCTATTGGCTGTAGGCCTTGAACCCGATGCGAGATTACACGCACAAGCAGGTGCTGTAATGAAATATATCCCGGAGCTAGGTGGACTAGTACCCATAAGAACACGCGATCTCGAGACAACCGTTGTCAACATGTACGTAGCAGGAGACTCTTCAGGCATAGAGGAAGCAACCACTGCTATATTAGAGGGTAAAATAGCTGCGTTATCCATTGTTTCGAAACTATGTGATGGATCCAGAGCCGAGAATGCTTCAAGCACATTGGAGAAAACACTGAGATTTCTATGGGATGAATACAGGAGTTCACCGTTACTAACTAGAGCTCGTAGAGGCAAAGAACAGGCGACAGTGCCACGTGAAGAACTCGAGGATTTCAGGAAGAAATTCCCCTCCCCTATTTCATTCGGGTGATAAGAAGTGAATACCGTGAAATTCCGGTTAACGGGCGTTATTGAATTGCGTGAGCTAAAAGAACTCGGCTTATTGCCACCAGAGGAAAGGTTAAAGAAGGGGCCTGTAGCCATATTAGAGTGCCCTGAGCAAATACCATGCAATATATGTGTTCCTTACTGTGGCTTAAAGGCCATTAAAATGGATAAAATAACAGATATACCGAGAGTTGACTGGGATAAGTGTACTGGTTGCGGACTATGTGTAGCAGTTTGCCCTGGATTAGCGGCGTTCGTAGTCGATTTGTCGAGAAATGATTATGATTACGTTACACTCCCCCACGAGTTCTTGCCGGTACCTAGATTAGGTGAAACCGTGACTTTATTGAATAGAAGAGGGGAATGTGTAGGAGAAGGAGTAGTTGTACGTTTGTGGGAGAAGAATAAAACACGTGTTGTCACTGTTCGTGTTCCAAAAGGCCTCGGATTAGAGGTGAGAGCGATATGGGTGGAGAAAAAACAGTGATTATCTGCAGATGCAATGATGTTACATTAGATGATGTCTTAACAGCAATCCATGAAGGAATAGACGACTTTGAACTACTTAGAAAATACTTGAAGATAGGTTTTGGGCCGTGTCAAGGCAGGAGCTGTATAATGATCGCAGCCAGGATATTTGCTAAGGAGAAAGGTTTAAGTATTGAGGATGTTTTGAGAAACTACCGTATTAGACCCCCGATTATACCCGTGTCCTCAAAGTACTTTATTCATGGTGATAATAGTTGAGAGTAGTCGTGATTGGAGGAGGAATAAGCGGAGTATTTATTGCATACGAGTTGCTAAACCGCGGAGTCAGAGACATCACTATAGTGGATTCTAGTTATCCCGGATGCGGTGCAACATTTAGAAACATGGGTTGTTTTAGATCATCTTTTACTTCCGTAGAACACGTTATTTTAATGAAAAAAAGTATTGAAGAATGGATTAAACTAAGCAGAAAACTTGGTTTTAAGTTAAAGCAAAATGGTTACCTCTGGGTTGCCAGGAGAGATGAAACCGTTGAAACATTCAAAAAACTCGCATCCTTTCACAATCAATACGGGGTTCCATCAAGAGTACTTGAGCCAAGTGAAGTGAAAAGCGTTGAGCCCAAGCTTAACATAAACATTATTTCCGGGGCAATGTTTGATCCTACGGCGGGTAGAATGGATATACTAGAAGTTTTCACTAAGCTCTACCTTGAATTAAGGAAACGAGGCGTGAAATTCCTGAATTACACGAAGGCCGAGAAACTGATCTCTGACAGTGAGAAAATAAGATCTGTTAAGACTTCGCGAGGGATCTTAGAAGCTGATGTATTCATAGTGGCTGCAGCGGAAGGATCTAGGGAGATACTCAGTAGTATTGGAGTCAGGCTACCAATAGATCCCATGCCAAGACATCCCATTGTAACAGAGCCTTATTCCGAGGTAATAAAGCCGGCTTTAATAATCGACTGGGATACACCTGGATCCCCGCACATAACTCAAACAGAACATGGCTCATTAATATTGGCTAGAGATATAGCGGATTCTCCAGGGTTACCCCTAAATTCCCATAGATTCGACGCTTTTCACCTAGTAATTAAACCACTATATGAGCTACTGCCTTTCTTATCTCTCGTGAACATTGAGAGATATTGGATGGGGTATTACGATATGACCCCTGATCATCACCCAATATATGGACCCGTAGAGCCATACAGTAATTTATACGTTGCAACGGGTTTCAGTGGACATGGAATGATGATGGCTCCAGCTACGGGTATAATTATAGCAGACTGGGTCCTCGAGGGCAAACCAAGAATAAGTATTGCGAATAATTTAACGCTCACTCGGTTTAAAGAAGGAAAACTTGTGAAAGAACTAGCCGTTGTTGGATAATTGCAAATTAAACCTCTTTAAGCAATTCGATCAGCGATACTTTTAAAGCGTTAAGTTTATAAGATGCAAATTTATACGCTACCGAATTCGGTGACGGCTTTGAGCTATGTGGAAGCAATAGGGTTGATTGGTTTAGTCTTAGTTTTCGCGTCTTTCATTATTAGGAACTGGGTTTGGTTATATGCTCTCAATCTATCTGGTGCATTAATGCTTGCTGTTTACGCTTTTCTAGTAGGTAACACTATATTTCTTATTCTACAGTGTGGAATAGCCTTATTGTTAACATATAGACTTATAATTATAATTAAAAAGAGGAATCAAAGAGGGATCAATTAAGTATTTTACAAGGTGATATTCATTAAGAATCAACAATTATGAGAAGAGCTAATTGTATTTACTCATTTTTCGAGAAGCTGACCTGGATTCTTCGAAGAGATAAGATACCTGAGGCTGCGAGCATATTCCTCGTTTCATTTCTCATAATGTTCGCTTTTCTAAGTTTACTGAAAGTTGAACCAGTCGGTATAGGTGGAATTCTACTCGATTTCTGGTGCGAGGCACGGGGAGTAAATAACACTACGTGCATAAACCAATTTAACTCCAGCCTTAACGTAGTTGAGCAATCGTTATCTCTGGCTTTATTTTTAACTGATATAGCGTTAACAGCTATATCCATGAAATTGAGGTATTTCGCCGCCATACTAGCCTTTTTTAACTCGTGTTCCTGGGTGTTGTTCCACCTCAATATTTAATTATGGGTGTTGAGTGGAAACTAATAGTATTCCTCATAGGTAGCATGGTGTTTGCCTCTATACTCAGAACTCTAGGAGTATTTAGATTAATAGGATTAGCCATTCTCAAAGCAAGCGGTAAATCGCCAATTATGTTTATATTGATACTATCGTTTATATCTTGGTTCCTCGCACTAGCTGTGGATGAAGCGACAAGCATTATTTACGTATTAATGCTCCTTCTTGACATCAAAAAGCTAACGGGAAAAGACATTAAACCCTTGGTTATTCTAGCTGTTTTAGCGACTAACACTGGAAGCTTAGCAATGCCTATTGGTAACCCTATAGGCGTCTACTTAGCTTTCACGGTTGGATTACATGCATCTGATTTCATGGTTCACGCTTTACCGCTCTCATTAGTTACTCTTTTATCTCTAATTCTTACAGCTTATTACTTGTTAAGGGAAAGCGTTAAAGAAATTATAGACGCTGTAACCTCCGAGAAGATAAACATTGTTTTTACTGAATTCTACACGAAGATCGAGGAAAGAGGAAAATTCCCCTTAATCTACGGTTTATCGCTGCTCATAGGGTTCTTGATCACCGTATCCTCGAGTAAATACTTAGCTGTTATATTACAGGGTATTTATGGGGAAACCATAGATCTTCATTCTCTATTAGCGTTCATCCCGTATATCTTTATCTTCTTATCTTTAGAGGAGTATAAACCAAAGAAACTTGAATCGGTTTTAGTACACGGCGTTGAATGGCCTTCACTCTTTTTCTTCATCGCATTATTCATGCTTGGGTATTCTCTGACGTGGCTGGTTCAGCTGTAAAGACCGCCTACTTAATTGCTACTAGTACGCTTGGACTTAGCGAATCTGCTTTGAGAGAGATATTACTGGTAGCAACTGCTTTTGCTAGCACGTTTCTCGATAATTTATCCGTTATAGTTGCCTTTACACCTGTTGCTCAAAGCCTTGTATATGCTGGAGCTTCAACTAATGTTTACTGGGGCTTATTGTTTGGTGGAGTACTAGGAGGCAACTTTACACCTATTGGTTCAACAGCTAATATTGTTGCAATAGGTCTATGCGAGAAAGCGGAATTCAGGGTTTCTTGGAAAGACTGGTTTAAACTCGTGTTAGCTCCTACGTTGATTCAAGTTTTGATCGCGCGTATTTGCGTATTATTCTAGCTTCAACTTTTTACTGACTATCGTATTTCCCTTAGTTGAGTTTAACGAGTTAAATCAAGTAGAGGGCTTATTGCATTCATTTAATAGTTACTTCACCCGTGGTTTCCTTAACGAAATCCGTAGCTATCTTCAATAATTCATCGATCTTCTTCACTCCACTATGTTCTTCTTTTTTCTTTATTTCGTTGTTTTCAACGTAGAGTATTATAGTAGTTGGAGAAGCATGTACATCGAACTTCTTGAATGCAGTACTAGCTGCTTCTGAAACACACTCCCTCGCAAACCAGTCGCAGAGTACTATGACGTAGTTGAATTCTCCAAACATTTTCCCAAAGATCTTAACGAATGGGAACCAGTAGTTATCGTATGCTCTACAAGCTGGGCACCTCGCGTTATCAAAGTATACCATGTAGTAGCCGTTACCCCACGGCAGGTTGGGGTTTCCACTAACTTGTTTCAATACCCATTTCTCCCGGTTAAAGTCATATACATAGATTCCATGCGGTGAATCTGGTTCAATCTTTTCTAGCTCTAACCCCTCTCTGCCTTTCTTCTTCTCTACATCCGTTGAAAGCATTTTCTTAAGTAAGTCTAAGAGCTCTTTCTCCATTTTTGACACCGTTTGATATCATAAATTTTATTTAGCGTATTACAGTATTTTAAGTAGGTAATGCTTTAAAAGACCCATGCGTATATATTGAAACACGATTAAGGAGAACGTTTAATAATTCTTAAAACATAATTAAATAACTGTAATTATTGTTTTAGGGCATTAGGAATGATTGAGTATAAGTTAAAACAAATAGTAAGGGAAATAGGTGTCTTGAAGATAGATTCATGGAATCTAGTGGAGGTGGAGACCAATGAGTAGATCTTCGCTTGACGACATAGATATGAAAATTATTAATGAACTAGTAAAGAACGCTAGAGTAACTTACCGTGAATTAGCTAAATTAGTAAATTTAACAGATGTAGCTATAATTAAGAGGATTCGTAAACTTGAGCAAACCGGGGTTATAAAGAAGTATACGGCTATAATTGATCCAAACGCGCTGGGTTACTCTAAAGTAAGTTTTACAGGTATAAATGTTAAACCAGAGAAGTTGTTTGATGTAGTGAAGTTACTCAAGGAGAAAACATATATTAAATACTTAGCGTTAACTAGTGGAGATCACGATATCTTAGCTATTATATGGGCAGCATCAGCTAATGAACTCGAGAAAATTCACGAAGAAATACTGAGTTTAGACGGTGTATTATCAGTATACCCAATGATCCTCTCTGAAGTTGTTAAAGCTGAAGCACATATATAGGATAAATGTAACTCCATTGAAATGGAAGGGTGCGGTTTTTGTCGAGTTTGAGTTCTGGAAATAACTTAGATTATATTTACTTCTCGCAGGATTTATTCAAGTACGTTTTACCCAGCGGTGTTCCCAGAAAATCTCTAATAGTACTCGCAGGGGAGGGAGGTTCAGGTAAATCTGTTATCATAGCACACATAGTTAAAGACATTATCTCAATGGGTGAACCAGTTCTATATGTGGCATTAGATGATGACCCTCAAACCGTTATCAATCAATTATCCTCCTTTAAAACCAACACTGAAAAAGCATGTGGTGAAAAGAAGCTCGTGATAATTGATGGTTTCAGCTACCTTGTGAAACCCAAGAGATTAAATTACTGTGTTGAAGAAGAAATTACACCTGATAATCCAGAGTCAATAGTATCTACGTTGATTAAAGTAGCTGATAAATACCGGTTAGAGAACCGTGGGATACTTGTCATAGATTCACTCAATGAGGTAATGGTATCACTTGATCCAACGAGGTTTATCTTGTTTACAAAGTCGCTTAGAGCCAATTTCGCAAAATCCAGGGGAATAATGACTATTACGACTTTGCATACTTCAACCCAAGGCTTCAGAGAGTACCTACTAAGTATTGAGCACCTAGTTGATGGAATAATGGAAACTGCGAGTATACCGGGGGAACTAGCGCAGCAAATACCAATATTCATTAGACAAATAATGGTTAGAAAAATGAAGGGAGTAAATAGTAAACCTGGATGGATTCTTTACGGAATAGATAATGAGGGTTTAAAACC
Source organism: Desulfurococcaceae archaeon (assembly GCA_023269825.1). GTDB lineage: Archaea > Thermoproteota > Thermoprotei_A > Sulfolobales > Desulfurococcaceae > UBA285. The sequence goes on along the minus strand of JAGDWI010000001.1, from coordinate 22,441 downwards.
AGTTATGTTGAAAATAACGGGTTCAAGTAAGTGAAATCTTACTCTTACTTACTAAGTAAAGTATTTTAGCGTATGTCTTATCAACCAATTCATCTATACTTCGTGAAAAAACATATAAACCTAGAGGAGAATATTCAGCTTCACTGCAGTTAATTATAGCTAGATCTCTTTCGAGAATAACCTTAGCGTAGAACCCATAGTCCCCTTCTCTTACACAAATCACTATGTTTTCCTCTCCTAGGCTAGTTAGGACTAGCAAATACTCGTTTTCGCGTTCACTAATAGTTCTCCCTGTTCTACTCGAGATCTTCTTTATGAAATCCTCAAGCAAACCAGTAGACCTTGCTAAATTGACTCCACTATTTTCTTAGTTTCCTCAGGTAAAGCTTCTTCGCTTACAACTACCCCTGTTAAGGGAGGGGTTTTCGTCTTATATCCTGTTACAATGTACCTCGAAGGATTCGATATATCTCCCTGCTCCGTTTTCTTCCCAAATCTTATATTTAAAACTCTTACTTTTACGTAAAATCCATCAGGTCTCTTAATGTACACGTATTTCCCATGCTTTAAACCCATCTACTTCACCAGTTATTAGTCATTTAATTCTATGTCTACTCCATGTATAGAGGTAACCCAATATAAAGTTTATAATGAAGCCGACTACTATTCCCACGAACTGACCAATCCAAACAGGTATTTTAAATAAGAATGGCAGTAAATTAGCCATTGAAACCTGAGATAGGAAACTCGCAATGCTCGCCGAATGGTATTTAATTAATCTCTCAGTTATACTGCGAATTGATTTACTTAAACCAGTACCTCTGAAAGTGATGAGTTCATGCAATGTGAAGTTGAATATGACGCTTACTTCAAAACCCAGAACCGAAGCAACAGTGTTGGATATTAAACCAAGGTACTTTGATAAAGTAGAGTAAGTGTAAATGACTGCAGCTAAGTTAACGAGTACTCCTAAAGCTCCTATGGTTAAGTATATTAGAACACGTGATAGCTCAGATAATGGGAGAGCTAGGAACTTGGGTAACTTAAAAGAGTACACTGAGTACCAATCAATAGGTTCAAGTCTTACCATGATCCTATTCTTATTATTAACCCCGCCCAGGTATCCAATAACTACGTCGCCGTTGATTCTTCCAAGTGTTTTAACTCCCAGAAATTTTAATATAATGTAATTTAGCTTAGACATCCTTGTTACTATAATAGCTTGTCCACTAATAGCACTATTTAACTTATTCTTAAGAATTTCAATCCATGGAGGTATACTGCAGATACTTGAATTTCCATTTAATTCTACGCATTTAACTTCTTCCATGAAGTTATCAATCCTGGTTCAAGTTGATGTAATTAATAATCAATGTTTAAACATAGTTGACAAGATGTAATTAATTTTACATGAGAAATAGCACCTGCAATAAATATTTAATAACTAGATCTCCCCATTGCTATAATCAGCGGAACGGTGAAGACAGTGATTTGCCCGGAAAACATAGTGATAGAGTCACTGTGGGCAATTATATTGTTTGCTTACATTATATTTCTAATATACCTAACTAAGAAACTTTTCAAGTACATGATGAAACTAAATATGAAAACCAATGTAGCTATCTACTATAATAGGAAAATAATACACATATTAGCAGGAGGTTTAGTAGCCTTCCTCGTACCTTATATCTTTACTTCTCCTTTAATTCCCACAATATTTGCACTGGTGTTAGCAGTCATCCTATATATTCCCCACAGAAAAAAGAACCTACTAAACTGGTTTCAAGTATCCGATAACTCGTATGAAGTTAATTTTGCTATTTCGTGGGGTCTCTCTCTTCTCTTCGTTTGGCTAATAACGGGAGAACCATATTATGCTATTGTACCTCCTTTATTTATATCCTTAGGCGATGCCGTAACAGGCGTTATTAGAAATGGGTTATACGGGAGAAGAAATAAATCATGGTATGGAAACATTGGAATGTTGGCTGTCACTGTGCCACTAGGGTTCTACTATGCTAAACTCCCAGGGTTGATCGCAGCTATTGCTTCAAGCGTTGTGGAGCATTTCGAGATACCGCCATTTCTAGATGATAATATACTCATAGGGTTAACGTCCTCATTAATCCTGATTGTTTCAGCTACTATGCGTTTATTTTAGCTTATGAATTAAAATTACATACAAATATAAGGGATAATTCTTGCTAGTTGAGGAGGAGTGGCTTAAGTTAGAAAACGAAATACTAAACTGCAGGAAGTGTAGATTACATGAGTCTAGGCGTAGAGCTGTACCGGGGGAAGGCAACAAGAACTCAATCGTAGTATTCATAGGCGAGGCACCCGGCGAGAAAGAAGATGAACTCGGTAGGCCTTTCGTAGGAGCTGCTGGTAAATTCTTAACTGAGTTAATTGAATTGATTGGATTCAAGAGACAGGATTTCTACATAACGAATATAGTTAAGTGTAGACCACCCGGGAACAGAGATCCTTTAGATGATGAAATTCAAACATGTTTACCTTACCTAATTCGTCAACTGGAATTATTGAAGCCTAGGATCATTGTAGCTCTAGGAAGACATGCTGGGAGAGTTTTATTCAGTTTAACTGGGTTAAAATGGGTGAGTATGACTGCGCATCATGGAAAAGTTTTTAGTGCAAAATTAATGGGTTTCGATGTTAAAATTGTTCCAACATATCATCCAGCATCAGCACTATATAATCCGTCATTGAGGAAAAACATAGAAGAAGACTTCAAAAACGTGATAAAGAAAACAATAGAAGAAGAACAAAAGCCAAAATCCGAGAGAAAACAAGCTAGAACACTACTAGATTTCACGCGTAAAACATAGCTGTAAAACCCAGTAAATTCAGTGAGCATTATTAATCTTGCTCTAATTTCCCTCCCTATGTATTCTCAGAGTAGTTCATGTTACCACATGGAAATCGACTTGAATCCCTCTCTTAGCACTTTCCTAAGTTGATACTTAAAATACCCTATTCCTATCAGAAGAAAAACCATGGTGTAAATGGATCCTGTTATTATTAGGTAGTTTAATTCGACTACTGGTTCTATTCCAAGCATCGAATATCTAATTAACTCCGCTGTGTAACTGAAGGGAGTCAATAATGCAAATACTTGTAATGGTTCAGGCATTAATTTTAAGGGGAATAATCCACCCGTGGCAACTGGAAGCACGAAGTTTATTATTTCTACTATGAAGCCGACTGCGCTAGTGGAGATCATTGTACCCCCGAGAATTAATGCGTATCCCATTAAACACATTAAGAATAACGCGAACCCATATATAAAGAGAACGAGGTTTAAGACACGTATTGTTGGCGGAGACCAAAGTATTGATAGTAAAATATAGTTGACTATTAGGGCTATTATTAGCCATAGAATCGATATTGGTAGTATACCTAAGTAATGCGGCAGGAACCCGCTTCCACTAGCAATGTAGTACTCTATTCGCCCCTCGTTTATCATCCATCTTATTTCAGCTGCCCAATCCCATGACGCAGTAGAGAAAAACAGAAACAGCATTATGCCTATAAATATCCTCGTTGCAACCTCGTTTACGTTAACATCGCTCCCAGTGAACATTATTACTGGAGCTGAGAACATCGTGATCCAAAGCGCCATGCTCATTAATCCATATATGAATCCCCTTGATCTAATGAACTCTGATACAAAGTATGCTTTGAATACAGCGTATGCTCTTCTAAGAAGTCCTAACACCTTCTTTCACCTTTTTACGCTCCCAGCTACTTAGAGTGAACTGACTTATTGGTATGTATATTATAGCAAGAGTAAACGCTATTGCAAATAAAACATATACACCACTCTGAATTCCAATAAGTAATCTCTGGGCAGCTTCTACTATGTGCGAGGAGGGAATAAGTGAACTAATAATATATGCTCCTAGAGGCATGTAAATCCTCGGGTAATATACACCGAGAAAAATCATTATGAGTGGTCTAACAACGTTTAAAATTCTCCATGATTCTCCAACTCTGTGAACACTGCTTGCTACAAATATCGCGAAAGGTATCATTATTAAGCAACCCAGTGCAACTACACCCATTATTAGTAAACTCAGTAGTAAACCCCCTAATCCAAAGTAATAAATGTATACGGGTAGTAGACTCGTGAACCCCAATAAAACAAGCAACGTTAACCTAGGAAACGGTATTGCTGCGTATAGTTTGAACCTATTGACCGGTGAAGCCAATATGTAAATGATCGTGCCTGTATACGTATCAAATAGTGGCTTCCAAAGCAAATCATCTAAACTGGTTAGAATCGACATTAACATGTAACTAGCTGTTATCATGTATAAAGCAGGTTCAATACCCATTTTTTGAGTGAATACGCTCGGTGAACCAGCTGAGTAACCTATGAAGAGTGTGAATGCTGTGAATATGTAGGGATACATTATAGTTGTTAAGAGAACGGATTTCCTTCTGAATACGTCATTGTATACGAGACGGTATTCTGCTCTGAGAATATCAATAAAGCTCATTTTGTACCCTCACTAAAGTATATGAATACGTCTTCCAATGTTGGTTCCTCAATCTTAACTGATATTATCTCGAACTCGTTTCTAACGAGCATTTTGAGTATGTCATCAAGTAGTTCTTCCGGCTTCCTCAAGTGTATTTTAACGCTGAGTATGCCGTTGTCCTCTGCTTTAACATCGTATTTTAAACCCATGGTTTCAAGCATTGGTTTCACGTCGTTTCCACCTCTGATCAATATGTTCAGTATCTTCAACTTAGGTATTCTCTCTTTGAGCTCGTTGGGTGTGCCCTCAGCTACTATTTGCCCTTTATTTATCAAGATTATTCTATCGCAGACGATCTCGGCTTCAAACATGTTGTGTGTTGTGTACAACACTGCTTTCCTCTCACCATGCGCTAGTTCTTTCACAAGTTCACGTATTCTTCGAGCACTAGGAGGATCTAGGCCTAGTGTGGGTTCATCGAGTAATAATATTGGTGCATCACTGAGCAATGCTCTTGCAAGACTTAACCTCGCTTTCATGCCAAGACTGAATTCCTCGAATAATTTACTATCAGCACCTAGTTTATCTAATTCAAGTAATTTAACCAAGTAATTTATTCTTTCAACAGCTTTCTGCTTAGTTAACCCATATAATGCCGCGAAGTACTCTAAGTTTTCTCTACCAGTGAGTTTTCCGTAAAAACCTTTCTCAATAGTTAACATTAATCCAATGTTTCTTCGAACCTTGTCAGGTTCTCTAACAACATCATACCCTGCGACTAACGCTGTCCCCGAATCCGGTAGAAGTAAAGTGGATAATATTTTAATCGTGGTGGTTTTCCCAGCACCATTAGGCCCCAGTAATCCCACTATTTCACCATATTTTACCTTAAAGCTTACTCCACGTAAAGCTTCAACATTCTCCTGTAAGGATCTAAACAACCCCTGCTTCTTCTTCACTTTGTAGGTTTTAACGAGTTCCCTTGCTTCAACAGCATTCTCCATGTCGTACCCCTATTAAAAACACTAAACTACTAATATTAGTTATCTAAACTTATATTCACATCTTTTATTACTTTGCCTTTAGCTATTACACATTAAGCATACCTCGCGCATCAATAAAGTATTCTTTCTCCTTACCTAACTACATTGAATCACCATGAATATCCTAAAGTAAAGGTGGATTTTTAATAAGAGTTATAACTAATCCACTGCTCGGTGAACTAAATTTGGTGGAAGTTATCCCCGTTCTAGACATCATGAATGGCTTGGTTGTACATGCTATTGCTGGACATAGGGAGAAATATAGACCTATAGAGAACAGTGTTATATCTGATAATCCTTATCCCTCCTCGATTTTAAGTGGCCTTAAAAACCTGGGTTTTACAACGGTTTACATAGCCGACTTAGACGCTATCATGAAGAGAGGAGATAATACTGACGTAATCAATATGGCTGAAAGATTGAATTTCAAAGTTCTAGCTGATATAGGGAGAAGAGGCTTAAATCTATTAGATAAAGATAAGGTAGTTTACGTTATAGGAACCGAGTACATTGAATACCCTATCGAATTAAAGTTGCTTGAGAATAGAGCTATAAGCATAGATATGTATGGAGATCACGTATTATTTAGTAATACCCGTGTAAAAATCAATGAAGTCCTCAAAGATCTAAGATCAATCGAGTACAAGAAAGTACTCGTAATAGATTTAAGCCGGGTTGGCACAGAGCTAGGAGTAAATAAATCCATTGCTTCCAAATTAACAGAATATTTCCCAGGTAAAGTAATTGTAGGTGGAGGCGTTAAAAACGAATACGATATACTGGAACTAAAAAACCTTGGAGTAACAGGAGTTCTAGTAGCAACGGCGATACATAGGGGAATAATACGTAAGCCTACATATTGAAGCATGGCCTTGTCAAATGTAGTTTCCCAGTAGTTTTATCGCCTCCTAGTCTCCAGACATATCGCATTAAATGCAATCACTAGGCCCCTGTATAACCTTCACCAAGTGCCCGACTTCCATGGTAAAAACTCTTGAATCACCTAGTTAAAATAATTACTTGATTACCTGTACTATCCTAGAACATAGACAAGCCCCGCGCATGATTTAAGAATAGAACGATTAAATAACAACGCAGTTAATGCCAGTTAAATGCACGGTAAACTAGGATTTCCTGCATACACGCTGTGGTGGTTCGAAATAAGCATATTTAAGAAACCTCTAGGTTATTGATGGTTTGTGAGTAGGAGTATGTGGTGTGTCAGTTGAGGATTCTAGTTACTGGTGGTGCTGGCTTCATTGGTAGCCACGTTGTGGATAGGTTGGTTAATGAGGGTTTTCGGGTTAGAGTTGTTGATAACTTGAGTAGTGGTAGGTTAGCTAATATCGAGAGGCACATTGACTCTAGTACTATTGAATTAGTTGTCGGGGACTTGAAGGATCCAGAGGTTGCTTTGAGAGTCGTTGACGGCGTAGACACGGTATTCCACTATGCTGCAACCGGAGGTTGAAGTTAGCACTACAAACCAAGAGGTGTACTTCAATGAGAATGTTGTAGCTACATTCAACCTACTGGAGGCTATGAGGAGGAATGTGAGGGAGTTGGTCTTCGCATCCTCTAGCTCTGTCTATGGAGAACCCTTGGAAATCCCCGTCGACGAGGATGCCCCTATTAAACCAGTCTCTATTTAGGGCTAGTAGGGCTTCTTGTGAGAACTTGATCCACGCATATGTAAAACTATATGGATTTAAAGCTATTGCACTAAGATACGCTAATGTAGCTGGACCAAGACTTAGACATGGCGTTATATGGGACTTCATAGTGAAGCTGAGGGAGAACCCCCACGAGCTAGAGATACTTGGTGATGGAGGGCAAGTTAGAAGCTACATATACATAGACGACGCTGTAGAGGCAACTATGACCGCTTGGAGGAAGACGAGTGGCTACTTCGAAGTATACAACGTCGCGTCGGAGGACTGGATAACAATTAATGAATTAGCAGACATAGTCATAGAAACCATGGGCTTGAAGAACGTTAAGAAGAAGTACAAGCCAATACTACATGGAGTAGGGTGGCTGGGCGACGTCAAGAAAATAGCACTAAGAATAGATAAGATAAAGAGGCAGGGGTTTAAGCCTTCAATGAACTCGAGAGAGACAGTGAAGCGCACGGTCATAAATATCCTGGAGGAAATAGAGAGCAAAGCGTAAAAGTAATTCATGCTTCTCATGTAGGAAACAATTGGGCTATATGTGTATAAATACAATATAAATACAAAATGTTATAGCAAGTTACATCGATGGCTTAATAATTAGTTAAGAATACGAGTTAGTACACGGTATAATCCATACACGGTGTCGGCTTCGTGGAGAGGCAGGTGATAAAGGTCTATAAGAAAGGAATCATAGCTTTGCCGAGAAATATAAGAGAGAGGCTTAAAATAGAGGAGGGGACTCTTCTAGAGGTATACGTGGAGAATGGGAAGCTAGTATTGAAGCCCCTTGATTTATGGGATAGAGTCTGGAAGTGTTGTAGGGGTAGTGCGGAGGAGGCTGAGAGAGAACTAGATAGAGAAGAGGGAGAGTATTGAAGGAAGAGAGAGGGGAGGTAGTAGTCGATACATATATCATTCTCACAATGGTGTATGGCGAGCTAGGTGTCAACGCAGAGTGAGCAATGCTGGGATTAAACATGGGGAAATAACTGGTATTTTACCCGTAAATGTCGTCTACGAGCTTGTGTTACACTGGTTGAGGAATACACTCCCGGTTTTCAGAAACATAGAGGAGATAAAGACATTTAAATCAATGTACTTTAAAGCCACTGATTTAAAACTAGGTGACTACGTAGAGTCAGCTAAGATGAAAGTAGAAGGAGACGAGATGCTGAAAAGCAACCTGGAGCTAAAAGAGGGGACATTGAGTCTAATAGATTCAACCATACCGTGGACAGCAATAAAGCACCATGCACCAATAGTGACTGGAGACAGAGATAGCATGGGTGGCGAAGAAAAAGGGAGTGGAAGTTATATGGTAATATACCGTTCTCGAGTGAATGATTAAATAACACTAGAGTCAGACTCGTTTTAAATACGATGAGGACACAGTTTCAACTAGATCATACATAGTCATGGCTTTAGCGCCTTGTATATGAATGACTTCCTCCCCGCTATGAATGGCGGGGATTCCCGCTTAACCGGGGAGGTTAGAGATTACCTAGTACACTACTATAGAGACGTGTATGGAGATGGAGGTGTGGGAGTAGAGATCGCTATTAAATAATTAAATACATTAAAATCATAGATTTCAGGGGTTTAATGTGAGTTTTGAAGAAGCTGAGTTATTGAGGAGTAGGGCTGAGTCGTTTCTCAGGAATGCACAGCGACTAATCGAGGAGGGAGAGGCAGACATTGCAATATTTAGCCTCGAGCAGTACTGTCAACTCATATTAAAGTATAAACTGCTTGTCTACACTGGCTCATATCCTAGAACCCATTCTCTCAGGCAGTTGATTAGAGAGCTCGGTAGAGTAGACCCGAGAATACTTGTATTAGTTAATGATGTGAAGAATCTACACTATGTTGCAAGACTAGAGGAGGCCTACATATCCTCGAGGTATCTACCATACAAGTACACTATTGAAGAAGTTAGGGATATAGGTAGATTCATACTAGAGGTGTTTAAACCCATTGTCGACTCAATATAAATCCAACTTAGAATACTTGAAGAATTATCTCGTGGTTGCTGAGAGAGTGAAGGAGATTGTGAAACTCCTCGATCCCAGTGCAAAAATATATGTATTTGGCTCCGTAGTGCGGGGATTATACACGGCCTCCAGTGACATAGACATACTCATTGTTACGGAGAATGTAAACTTAAAATACGATATAATGGTGGCAGTATATAGAGAGCTCATAGATGCACCAATACAACTACACGTAGTAACGCCGGAACTCTATGAGAGATGGTATAAGAGATTCATAAAACCAGGTGAAATAATAGAGGTATAGCATTGGACACGGTATTGAGGAGTCACTACACAACTCGCTTACACCGGGAAACCAGGCTTTTAAAACACACTCATATCACGCATTGAGGCTCTTTCAGGGAAACTATTAGGGGGTCGATAACATTGTTATAGATTGGTGGTTCTACGGCTAAGTATATTTTTGGACCAGTCTACTCCAGGCGTCTCGGTCGTAGTCTCGGAGTCAATAATGTCCCCTACAAGACTTGTACTTATAGTTGTATATACTGCCAGCTGGGCCGGACAAGCTATTTCACTGTGGAGAGGAAGTGCTTCTATGACTGGAGGGGTATAGCTAGTGAAATAGTGGGCTTCGTAGTGGAGAACAGGAATAGCGTTGACTACGTGACTTTTGTACCGGATGGTGAGCCAACTCTAGACGCGTGTCTTGGTAGAACTATAGAGTTTGTTAAGAGAGAAACTGGGGTTAGAGTAGCTGTTTTAACCAATGCATCTCTACTATGGATGGAGAGTGTACGCGGGAATTCAGAGTCAGCTGACCTCGTCTCGGTCAAAGTAGACAGTGTGAGGGGAGACGTGTGGAGGAAGATTAATAGGCCGCACCCATCGCTGAGACTAGATAGAGTGCTAGAGGGGATTAAGGAGTTTACAGTAGGATACAAGGGAGTATTGATATCTGAGACAATGCTAGTCCAGGATGTGAACACGAGTAGGGGGGAGTATAGAGATACAGCTCTATTCCTCAAAGAGCTAGGATTGTCTAAAGCATATCATCTCTACACCTATAAGACCACCAGCAGAATCCTTCGTCAAGCCACCCACAGAGAGGGATTTAATAGAGGCCTATGAAGAATTCAAGGAGGTGCTGGGTGCTGAGAGAGTAGAGCTACTAAACATGCCTGAGCCTCCTCCAAGAATGATTAGTGGAGACCCAGCCACATGGCTTTTAAACACAACTACTGTTCACCCATTGAGATACGAGTACGCAGTAGAGGCGTTGAAGAACAGAGTCGAAGACCCTGTTGGAATAATAGAGGAGCTGGTGAGAGAGAACCTATTATTGAAGACAAAGTACGCGGGGACAGTGTACCTCATAAGGAACTTCAAGCATAAATACTGATCTTTCAGAGTGTATAATTTTATTATGCTGAATTTGCCAAAAATCCTATAAAGACGCCTACTCCAGGTGATTAAAGGTAATGAGAATTCTTCGTGTAAATGTTGTGTTGTCGAGGATGGTTTAAAATCAAAGCCATAATAATTATTCTTAACGGTGTCTTCAATAATCTTGAGGTAAATTTGGTTATTCTACTAGTTTTTCTAGGTATTGCTCAATGTATTGTGTGTGGTCTACTATTCTCTCGATATGTCTCATTAATAGTGCTTTTAATGCTAGTTCTCTCTGAACTGTGTTGCTTGATGCGACTTCTACTAGTGTGGTTTTGTACACTTCATCAACGTATCTATCTATTTCTTCAACAATGTTCTTTCTACGTGTATTGAATTCCTCGAGGTCATGCAGGGCGGCTTCTACGGCTTCAATTGCTTTCTTAAACGTGTGAGGTAAGTCTACTAGTTTGTATAATCCAGATGTGGGTGCAAGCATAGAGTCTATCCTAGCTATTTCTCTACAGTACCTAGAGATCCTGAGGGCATCATATGCTATACTTAGTAATATATGGGATACCAAGAGGTCTCTTCCCAGTGGCTGTTCCTGTGCTATAAATAACAATACTCCATTTATGAATTGTCCACGCAATTCATCGAGTAGTACTGCAGTATTTTCTATTTCGCTCCATAATCGGCGCCTCTCCTCGAGTTCACTTGTTTCAATTAACCTCTGTGTTGCGTGCACTGCACTCTTAAGTCTCTGAGTCATGCGGTTTAATTCCTTTACCAATACTTCTAGTTTACGATGTGTTAGAGACAACTATAACTCACCCCTGAGGAGTTTCTGAGCGATCTCCGTGGATGGATGCAAAAACAAGTAGCTAGCGGGACCCTGCTCGATAATTCTCCCATCATATATTATAGCAACATAGTCTGCAACTCTAGCTGCCTGGTGTGGACTATGTGTAACCATTAAAACTGTAACTTCATCCTTCAGTGAAACAATTGCCTCTTCTAGTCTCCTAGCATTTATAGGGTCTATATTAGCCGTTGGCTCGTCGAGGAGTAGTAGCTTCGGCTTCATGGCGAGCGCTCTCGCTAAGCAAAGCCTCTGCCTCTGACCACCACTGAGTTTATGTGGATGATCGTTTAGTCTACTCTTGACTTCATCCCACAGCATTGCTTTTTCCAGAGCCCACTTTACAATGTCATCTAAATCCCTCTTTGTTCTCGCCACGTCATTGATCTTAGCCGCGATAGCCACGTTTTCATATATTGTTAAGTGGGGAAACGGGTTGGGCATTTGGAATACCATACCAATACTTCTCCTCAACTCGTATGGATCAACGCTGAAAGCATCATAACCCAGCACTTTTACATCCCCCTCGACACGTGCATCTTCAACGAAGTCTATGAGTCTATTAATGACCCTCAGTATTGTTGTTTTACCCGAACCCGAGGGCCCCATTATCACAAATACTGTATTATATGGCACCTTCAACGATATATTTTTAAGTATGTGGTGTCCTTCAATGTACAAATTCACATTGTTCATTTCAACTGCGTACATTACAGCAACTTCACCTCTTTAACTACTACTTTAACCACGAAGAAAATCAACATGTAGAAAAGTAAGAGGATGAGTGTTGCACCCCAAGCCACTCTACGCCACACCTCGAAGGGAGATAGTATATAGTCGAATATTAGGAGTGGTATTGCGTCTACAGGGCTAATTATAGACGCTGGTAAGCCATTTCTATACCTACCAGCTGTGAAGAGCAATGCGGCCGTTTCACCCATGATCCTCGCCATGGTCATTAGTACTGCTACAAGTATGCTCTTCTTGACTACAGGGATAACTACTCTAATAATGACAGCCCACCTAGACATGCCAATAGAGTAGGCTGCCTCTTTATAAGTAGCTGGTACAGAGCGTAGAAATGTAGAGAAATAAGTGTATGAAATAGGCAGTGCAATTATGACGAGTGCAAGTGAGCCAGTTAGTGCTGAGCCTGCGGGGTTTAAAAACGCTCTGAGTTTTGGGATGGTATTGACTAATACGACAACAAGCGAGAACATAGCCATAGACACAGCAATAGTTGGGACGCTGGAGAGGGATTTTGCAACAGTATCTACCAAGATCGAAAGCCTACTTTTTGGAAACTCAGTGACTAATATAGCTGTGAATAAACCGAGTACTATGGTTATTGGAAGAGAAATCATAGTCATTAGAAATGTGCCAACTAGTGATGGAGCTATTCCACCAAGCTCCCTCGACAAGGGTGTTGGTGGTAGATCAACGAAGAACTCGAGTCCAGCCTCTAGTATAGTGGGAAGGCCATTAATAAATACCACCATTATCAAGTGGAAGAGAGGGGTTAATGCCAGTATAGCTACACCAAACACAGTGATTTTAAATAACCTCTCCCTCACCCTCCTCCAGCTACACAACCACCCTCGACCTCCAATCAATGATCAATTTAGAAGCATATAGACTTAGAATAATCGAGATCAATGTAGTAACTAGCATCGACGCATACAATACTGATTCAGCGTGTTGATAAAGAAAAGCATTTGCAAATTGAGAAGCCACTAGGGCTGAGACAGTATAGCCTGGTGCAAAGAGACACGGGGTTAGAGTCATCGAGTTTCCTATTGTGAGAGCTACTATTGTGGTCTCACCCAGCGATCTCGCGAATCCAAGAATTAATGCAGCAATTATTGCTGGTTTTGTAAGAGAGAGTAGTGTTTTTATGGCCTCGTATTTTGTAGCTCCAATACCGTAGCAGGCCTCTCTATAGATTAATGGAATATTCTCATATGCTTCGAGTATTATCGAAGCTACATAGGGGACAGTGGATATTCCAAGTGCTACGCCGGCTGCGAAAGTAGAGAAGCCTGTTATGGGTCTACATGAGAATAATGGTATAAATGGAAGCGAAGTATGTAGTGGCTTCATTACATTGTTCTTTAAGAATGGAACAAGGTATTCTGAAGCCCACACAGCGTATATAATTGTGGGTAGTCCACCCATAAACTCCACTATGCTTGAAACAATCTTCTTCAAGTATCCTTTGAGGTACTCAGCTATCGTAATAGCAAGTGAGAGAGATAGAATCAGTGAGACGCTGACTGAAATAAGTGATGTTATAATAGTGCCGAGAATGGGGCCAAGTACGCCATAAACACTATTCTCCGGATCCCAGACCGTCTTTGCGAATAGTGACGATCCATAAGCACTTAGGGATTCTATAGAGTTAAAAAACAATATAGAGACTAAGAGTAAGAGCATACTTAGTAATGAAATGGAGAAAGGGATAAGTGATGTGAAAAACAATCTATCTCTCTTAGACTCCGGCAAACCCCAGATCACCGGGTTGTTATCAATTCAGTTGCCTTTAGGAGGAGTTGTCTTACATTCTCTGGTGGAGCTATATATCCCTCTACAATGTAGTTATACCCCTCCTCGGCAACCCACTTCAAGAAGAGCTTCAATCCCTCAGCTTTCTTAGGGTCATCCTGCACGCGCCAAATCAATATGTGGCTTGGACCCAGTATAGGGTAGCTCTTTTCTCCAGGTGCATATATAACACTATCAAGTATTCCACTGAAATCGTCTAGAGGGGATGATGGAATATTAGCTTTCTTCAATGCGTCTTGTAGAGTTTCAATCGTGGGGAGTACGAAGTTTCCAGCGGCATTCTTAATACTTGCTACTCTAAGGTTGTTTTTAATTGCATAACTCCACTCAACGTAGCCTATTGAATACTGTGTTTGAACCACTGCACTTGTCACACCCTCATTTCCCTTGCCTCCAACACCTCTTCCAGTTGCATCTACGGGCCAATTAATGCTTTTTCCTACTAGTTCACTGGGCCACACTCCAATGGATGCCTTATAGAGGAAAGTCGTGAATATCTCTGTTGTACCACTTGCATCGCTTCTATGCACAGCTATGATCTCTTTGTTTGGTAGTTTATCCGCTACTTCAAGGTTCAACTCTTTTATATATGGATCGTTCCAGTATGTGATTTCACCCTTATATATTCTCGCTACTGCAATGCCATCTAGTTTGAGGCTATAGTTGCCTGGTAGTTCTGGTATATTGTAGACTATTACTACTGGACCAAACAACCATGGGACTTGGATTATTGACTCCTTGTACTGAATCCACATATCTCTTGATAGAGGTGGATCACTACCGGCAAAATCAACTGTTTTCTGGAGAAACATGGATTGTCCAGCACCACTACCCACAGATTGGTAAACCACTTGAATACCATATTTGTCCTGGAATCTTCTAGCCCATTCAGAGATCTGTGGATATGGAAAAGAGGCACCAGCACCTTGTAGTATGAGGCCCCTTATTTCACTAGTTGCAGGGGTAGCGGTTGTAGGTGTTGTTGATGATGGAGTTCTAGGTATAATTTGAGAGATTAAAACACCTACTACAACTACAGCTACTACAGCAATTATTATCAGTGTTAATCGCCTATTCATTATTACACCCGTGAATATAAGTCATTTTAGATCAGGAATATATAGACCATCTAAATAATCTATATATTCATTAAGAAAACTATATAGATACATAGAACCTCAGAGCGCAGATTAGGTTCAAGTCTAAATCACATGATGTACCTCTATAATATCGACTTGAAGATTGAATAACATGTTTATTATGCTGAGTTTGATGATAGATAGTGGTGCATGACATGTACTCGGCTAGTGGTGTTTATAGAGAGGAGTGGATTGGAGACTTCCACATTATTGAATACTCCCCCATTGAGCTGGAGAAACCGAGCTTTGCACTCGTCTCACTACCAGATACTGGATTAGTTGGAGTTATTGGTGCTATGCATGTTGTGAAAAACCTTGGTTTAAGGGAGGTTGCAGGTATAGATTCATATGTATACCTACCCCCAATTATTGTAGTTAGTGGCGGTTTCCTCAGAGCACCTATTAGGGTATTTGCCGGTGGAAACCTCCTCGTTGTATATAATGAGTTTTCAATGCCGCAGCATGGTTTAATTCAATTATCCAGGGTCCTCGTAGACTACCTCGAGAGGCGGGGCGTAGACTACGTGATTTTATCCTCCGGGCTACCTGCACAGAATAGGTTTGAATTAGAATCCCTGAAGACGTATTACTTAGCAACCACTCCAAGAGCAATTGAGTTATTGAAGAACACTAGTGCAACCCCGTTTGAAAACGGGTTTCTCGCAGGGGCCTATGCGCTATTACTAAAAGAACTCATTCACGCGAGAATAAACACTATTCTACTACTAACAGAGTCTTACCTGGAGTTCCCTGATCCCGAGGCAGCTGCGAGAAGCCTTGAATTCGTGTCGAGAATCATCAATAAACCTATAGATGTCAAGGAGTTATTGGAGCAAGCTGAGATGATTAGGATTAAGGCAAGGGATGCTATGAAGAACGCTATGCGAGGATTAGCTCAAATGAGGAAGGATGTAGAGCAGGCGATTCCAATATATACTTAGAGCAACACGGTGTCTTAGATGAATGGTGAAGAATTCGACGAGTTCATTAAGAGAATGAGGGACTTGGAGAGGAAGATCAGGGATTATGTGGAAAGCGAGCTGGAGAGAGCGCTAAGAACTTTCAGAGAGGAGTTGAAACAAGTAGAGGACACGTTGAGACCTATGTGGCACCATGAAGGATACCTTAGGCCACTATACAGTATTAGAGATCGAGGCCCCTACATAGAAGTATTCATAGACCTACCGAAAGCAGATGAGAAGACAATAGAAGTTAAATTCCGAGAAAACTACATGTACATTAGGGCGAAACTTAGGGAGGAAGTGGTATTTCATGGAGTCACAGGTCGTGGTGGTGAAACAAGATTCCACGAGTATCGAGAAGTCATAGAGCTACCATTCAAAGTAGACCCTGAAAAAGTGAGAGTAGATGCGAGAAAAGGACGCGTGAAAATAATTATCTATAAGTAACATTTTCTCCACCTTAGAAGTATTTTTCAGTTAATGAGAATCACCTGCATGGAGTTTAGCGGGTAGTGAATAGAATAGATCAATTGGATGTTTCCATTTGTATGCATAGATTTATAAACTGGTTTACCCAAAGCGATAGTTATCTGAGGTGAAGTTACTGAATGAGCTAAAAATAATAGGTACTCCACTATTGATAATCCTATTGTCTACAATGCTCCTATTGTATCAAAATGTATTGATAACGAGTGCATCAGTTATAAGGGTTCCTGAAGACTACACCACTATACAGTTAGCCGTAGACCATGCATTACCTGGGGACATTATCATCGTTAAAGCCGGAGTTTACAGTGGATTCAAGGCAACAAAGCCCCTTACGATAATGGGTGAAAGCAATCAGACAGTAGTTGTAAAGGGCAGTGTCGTGGTAGACGCTGACAACGTGAGAATAAGCTCGTTGAAGATAATACTAGAAGAATCCACGGGCTCTTCAACAGCCCTGAAGATCATGGGCAATAATACAAACCTAGTAGGCGTGATCATTGAGAGCTACAAGGATGCAGTACAATTGGGAACAGTAGATCACGAGATATCCGGGACGTTAATAGAGTATAGTAGGATAAAGAGTGGGCAGACTGGTATATTTGGTGCCTGCAAGGATCTAGCCATATTCTACAGCGAGGTAGAATCCGGTGGACTAGCAGTAGCACCCTGCAATTACCTAGACTTGGAATTCAACAGGATTACTGGAGACACCGCTGTCTCTAGTTCACTGTGGTCTACTGGATATGCCATTAAAAACAACTACATCGGTGGCAAGTCAACTGGGATATACCTCGATGGAGACCACCACACAATCAGCAATAATATAATTACAGGTGGGGGAGGTATAGCTCTTGGAGCACGTGGAGTAATAGTAGAGAATAATACTATAAGCTCTAGTGGAACAGGTATAGTAGTAACGAAGGAAAACAACGTGATAATTAAAAACACTATATCCTCAGGCGGGCACGCCATAGAGTTAACTGGCAATGGAAACATGGTACTAAATAATGCATTAACAGGTGGTAGAGGAGTAAACGTTGAGTCAGGATATGGTAATACGATAGCATTTAACTTAATAAATATGACGGGGAACGTGGGGGTTTACCTTTCGAAGTACACGGGTGATAATTTAGTGTATGGGAACACATTCTGGTACTGCTACAACTACGAGGCAGCTGATGAGTCGGGTAAAAACCAATGGTACCTTGAGAACGAGACGCATAAACTTGGAAACTACTGGTCTTATAATAAAGCACCGGATAATGATGGAGATGGAATAACTGATGCACCATACCATATAGCAACAACTACTGGGTTAGAAATCCTGGATAAATACCCACTAGCACGACCACTAGTTAACCCGTATCAAACACCATCAACTACGACTATTACTCAACCACCACGAACAATAACTCCTCCACAGAATACAACTCAGGTGGAGACAAAGTGGAGTAAAACTCAAACCAGTACACAAATAACTAGTCCCGGAGTCTACACAAGCTCTACAACACAGGAAACAAGTGGAGTAATGAACACTCAATACATAGTGATATCATCTATAGGAGTGGTCTTCATACTGGTTATAGTATTCATACTGCTGCGAGCACGGAGAAACCGTAGTCAAGTAGGTTAAATAAAGTTTTTAGAGAGGTACGTGGTGTCCATAATACCACGCACCATTATAATCTAGTTACAGGATCACTGCTGTGAACAGGTATCTGAAAAACGCTAACTATAGTGTTCAGTCTCTACATTATTACATCAATCTGGCGACTTCAATCTGTCTGCGAATTCTTATTGGTTCTCGGCTGACAATAAGATCCATGTATATACAATGTATGGGGAAACTCGTTGGATTCAGTGGGAGAGAACACTATGTATACTTGGGAATAGCGAGAATACATGTATTTGCAGAGAGTGATGTCCCGAAGTCATGGTTGAAAATAAAGAGTTGTTTAACTCCAATACTGGGATCCAATATGGCTTAAAATCCGCCGAGACCTCTTTCCGCATCCCAGAGAAAACTAATGGGGAGGAGAGGTTACTGTGGCTTAAAGTAATATGGGTTTAATACCAGCTTTTATACGTGGGGGGCTTGGTGGTCGTGTTTGAGGACACTGTTACTGGCTCCTTTCCACGAGAGGAGTTTCAGGCTACTAGCTGATTTAGTTGAACGCGCATATGTAGATGTGTACTTGCCTCTCCCAGTTGAAGTCTGCGTTAACCCTGCTCTCGTGGATAGTTTGCCGAGCTGGTTTAGTAGCTATATTAGGGTCTGGGAGCCTCTACTAGTTGCTTTGAGGAGTTGTTCTCGCTGCGTGTGTTACAGCGAGCTTGGATCCTTCGAGGAGGCTATCGACGTTGTCATTAAGATCCTTGCACTAGTTTACAAAGCACGTGTATTCAACAAAATTGATCCCTTGGAGTGGGTGAGTGTTTTACCGAGCGAGGTTAAACCAAGTGCCCCGTGTTCTTGGAGCGGTGTACTAGTTATTGATGATTTCAAGGAGTATGTTCTCCTCCGTAAGCGTGGAGTTCGCTTTGACCACGTGGTTAGAGTAGAGGATTTTACTCCGTCTCCACTGGAGCTCTTGTTTCTCGTGAGAGCTGGTGTTGTCGAGTGGAGTTGCGGGTTGGAGGAGTTGATTAAGTGGGTTGTTGAGTACCTTGGGGACCTGGTTCTACATAGTGGTAGTTTAACTGAAGTATACGATAAATTGAGGATTAATAGTAGGTACTTGGGTTTTATAACTGCTTGCAGTGGGGAGATTGCAGATTACTTATCTAACTCTACTGTATTCCCTTCATGAGTATGGTTTCCAGTTTCTTGAGCACTGCTGTATCTACTTTTAGTTCCTTTAGTTTCTCCACGACTCTTTCAACGTTGTATTTAACTCTGTGCACTGTGAATTCTCCTTTTTCAGTGTCTAGTATTGCGTATGATGCCCTCGGGTCTCCGTCTCTTGGTTGACCCACGCTCCCTGGATTACATACTTTGATCCCCTTGACTTCTAGTTTCATTGGTATATGCGTGTGGCCGACTATAACGTAGTCTGCTTCCACGAGTTTTCGCTTCAGTGAATATGGGCTACTAGGCTCTGTGAGCATTTCCTCGATTCGGCTCAGCGGCTGATTCGGCTTTAAGTAGCCATAGAGGGGGTTTGCCGGTGCTCCGTGGACTATGTAGATCCTCCTATTTGAATCCTCTATTTTAGCCACGTGTCTCAGTGTTTTAAGCCAGTTTACTTGACTTGATGTAAGCAACCTATATGATATGTTGAACCTTGTGTAAACGCTTAGCTCGTGCATTTCAACCGCGCACTTGCAGTCCGTGTTGTACGCTACTGCGTAATCGTGGTTACCCATGATGACTAAGTCTGGTTTCATCTCTCTCACTGCGTCTATAACTAAGTGTGGTTCTGGCCCGTAGTCAACTAGGTCTCCTAGTACCCATAGGTAATCGTATTTTTCAGCATTGTCTAGGATTGCTCTCAGTGCATCCATGTTTCCATGTATATCTGATATTATTAAAATCCTCAATGAACCACCGTGTTTTATTTAATGGTATTGGGGTTTAAACTATTGTTTCCCTAATTTATGGTTTTGGGTTAAGTGATCATTGTCTAGGGTTCACGTGTGCGCGCGCTCGCTGGGTCTATAGGGGGGTTAATCAGCTTGGGGAAACGTTCATCACTGCTCTGTTTACCGTCGATTCATCACTTGTTTTTATATATATATTTCTCGGTGCTTATATTTAGTGTTCTCGGTGATTTGTATGAGGTTCACTGATTTACTCGCTGTTACGGGTAGCTTACTGGTTTTGGTTTTACTGCTTGCTGCTTTGTTTACTGGCAGTGTTGATTATTGGGTTTACTTGACTAAGCTGGGTGAGGAGGAGTTTTACCTTATTATGGGTGTTTTCGTGTACTTTTTCACGGGTGATTTTTTATCTGGTTTACTTGTTTTATCATCCATTGTTTTATCTGGTTCTCTAAATGTTTTCTTGAAGTACTTGTTTAACACCCCGAGGCCTGTTAACCCACTGGTTGAAGCATCTGGCCCTGGTTTCCCCAGTGGACATGTGCAGGTTTCATCTTCTTTCTGGTCCTCGGTTATCCTTGTTTATAGGAGGATGAGTGTATTGTTTCTTGGTTTAATTATTGTTACTGGTGTTTCACTGAGTAGGGTTTTCCTCCGCGCTCACTTCGCTGTGGATGTGGTGGGTGGTTTATTTCTTGGTTTAATTACTGGTGCTTTATGCTACTTTGCCTTCAAGTCTCCTGGTTCTAGGTTTGTTTCCCGTGTTGTTTTACTATTGTTCAGTGTGTTCACGGGTGTATACGACTTACTCGTGTTAGGAGTTGAGTTTGAAGCTGTTTCAGCTTTGCTTGGTTTAAGTGTCTCTCTTCTGGCTTGTTATCTTCTCTTCAGGTTCTTCGAGGGGTTTAAGGGTCTTGGTTTAACCGGTAGGTTTACTGGTTTTGTTCTCGCATCTACTCTGCTTGTCTTAGTTCACTATGCTTCAACAGGCTTTCACCCTCTCGTAAGGGTTTCATTGTTTGCTTCAACTGGTTTCATTGCTCTCGGCGTTTTACCTCTGCTTTTGCGCAGGCTTGGTTTTTGACTCATATTCTGCTGAGCCAGAAGGCCACTATTCCAGTGTACATTGCTATCAGCGTGTTTCTCCTCGCCTTCTCGAGTGTTTTCTCGTTGTTTCTCTCTCTGTATGCCTTGTGCACGCTGTAAGCATAGATTGCTGCTGCTAGTGTAATTAGTGCTTTGTACGCTGTGCTCGTCTCTGTTAGCGTGGTTAGTGCACCCATTGCTGAGCCTGTTAAACCTGTTGCTAGCATTGTTTTCGCTGCTTTCTCTACTCCTAGTGTTGTAGCTATTGTCCTGTAGCCGTGTCTCCTGTCTCCTTCATGGTCTTGTATTGCTTTGAGGAATTCTCTTCCAAGCGTCACTGTGAATATTGTTGATGTGAATATTGCTGTGAAGCATAGGTTCTCGACTGGTGCTCCCGCCGCTATGTAACCATATATTATTGGGCCCGTGGTTGATGCTGCTACTAGGAGGTGGCTCCACGCCTTGTTTCTCAAGTAGCTGTAAGTTAAACCTATCGCTGAGTATATTATTGTCACTAGGAGTGTTTGAGCGCTGTGAAACGCGTTAACAATTATCGCTAAGGCTACTAGTGCTACTGCGAGTACCCTCGATTTCTCAACGCTTGCTTCTCCCCTCGGCAAAGGCTTCCATGGTTTATTCACAGTGTCAACTTTTAAGTCAACTATGTCGTTCACTATCATTGAGGCAGCTGTAACAGTGAACCCTGTTACATATGCAACTATCAGCGTTAATGCTTCAGCGCAGTAATTAGAGTAGACTAGTACAGAGAATAATGCACCGAACCCGCTTAAAACAGAGTTAGGTATACGCATTAACTCCAAGTATGCTCTAATAGTCAAGCACTACACCAAGAAATAGGATTAACGAGGAGAATTTATAAGTAAATCAAAGCGCTACAGAGGAGCCCTGCATCCAGGTCTATACACAAACCCACGGGATCAACAATCATGAACAGCAACCCGCCCCCGGGCAAACTGTAGCATTCGGGCGATTGGGAGCGGCGGGCTGAACCCCTCGGGGAAACCCCCTCGGAGCTCACACCCCCGCCCCATCAACCCCGTCTTCTACGGGAGCCCGTACCGCCGAGGCAAAGCCCCGGCGGAAGGCCGCCTCTTCTCGGGGAGGGTTTCCCGCTTAGATGCTTTCAGCGGTTACCCCCTGCGGCGTGGCTGCCCGGCGTTGCCCACCAGGACAACC
>JAGDWI010000002.1 GCA_023269825.1 Desulfurococcaceae archaeon | reverse complement strand
GAGCCCTGTGACATGGATCCCGGTGAAAAGAGGTCCCGAGGGCAGTGAAGCCAAGGGAAGAGAACTTAACATCAAGCCCAATGAAACCCAAACCCCCTTTCCAAGAATAACCATTAATAATCCTTGAACTTCAAAGACATTGGCATGAGTTCCCCACTAATACTCACTGCTAGTTAAAGTACACTCGATCCAAGGATGCTGATTTGAAATAGTGATCCTATGAGTATAGATAACACAGTGAATATTGACCCTATGAATGGAGTTCAGCTCTTATATAAGTTCATGTGGTTTGATGATTTTGACCAGTTTGTAGGGTGCATGGTATATACTCCACGGATTATTCCAATGGCTCGGAGTCTATCTATGCCCTGAACCACCTCGTTGAACTCTTGTTCCTCCAGGAACCTTAGACCCCTCTCGACCACTTCACCAGGGATCCTTCCATACCCGTGCATGCAGTTGTACAGGGAGCCCTCCTCGCAACGCCCAGTGCTTCAAGAGTTTTCTCGAACCTGAGAGCTTCCCCTAGATCCTCTCGAGAATAAGCCTCCTCGCATCATCCCCGAGAGCACTAATATTAACCCTATTATACCAGGGATTAGCAGGCATGATTTCACCCAGTAAATCACATAGTAGTTCACGCCCCCACCACGGGAGCGTGAAATGCAATAAACAACCCAGTAAAATTTATCTGGGTACTTAAAAGAGGTGTGCGGCGGCCGGGATTTGAACCCGGGATCTCCGGCGTGGCAGGCCGGCGTCTTAGTCCAGGCTAGACGACCGCCGCACCGATAAGGATATATTGTATCAGTGTTTATAAATGATTTCCACTCAGTTTATACTTCCTACTTAGTTTTATTAAATGGTCATAGTTCTCCAATATGAATTCTCTTTGTTTACGTTGAACCAGGGGATGAGTTGAGTAAAAAATAGTGTTGTTTATTAATGGTTAAAAAGTTACACTAGTAAATTCTTACCGTGGAAATTATTGGTATTTCGTAATGTTCGAAATATGGATAAGGTGCACCTCCTTCTAACCAACCGATACTTGTTACGGCGACTGGTAATAGTGCTGATACAGGTATAATGTATGTTCCCTTTGGTGTTGCGTCTTCATATTGAATAGTTATATTTTGGTTAATTTTTCCAAGTTTATTGATGCCTTCTTTTCATGTATTTTTCTATAGTTTCAGGGATACCGTTTTCCGGTAGATAAATCGGTTGGTACCCTAGTTCTTCCCGTGCTCTTCTTATTGATAAGGGGCCGCGTGCAGGGTAAATCATTGTTCCTGGGTCATCGCCGAAAACGCACTGAGTACTTGGGAGGTGCTCTTTGACGATGTCACATATTTCCCGGAGACTATACATTTTACTTATACCTATATTGTATACTTTGCTACGTGGTTTTCTTGTCTTCAAAGATGATTCCACTGCTTGAACAGCGTCTAAAACATGTAATGGTTCAACCTTCATTTCCCCACTAAACTTTAGAACCGCTGGTTCTCCTTTAATAGCTGACTCTATAATGTAGTTAATGGGCCTAGTGCCAGTATATGATAATCCAAAACCATACATCATGGGGATCCTTAGAGCAATGAAATCCAAGCCGTAGAGTTCAGAGTACTTTAACCCCAAGTACTCGGAAGCTAGTTTAGTAACACCGTAGATACTTATAGGTTTCTTAGGATAATCTTCATCTATTAGAACGTTCTCCGTTACACCATATACGGCTTCGGAGCTTGTGAAGACTACTTTTTCAACATCCATTAGACGAGCTGCTTCAAGTACATTTAAAGTGCCTTCAACGTTGATCCTGAATGCTCTTGGAGGATTTTCCTCGCTTTCAAGCGTCAGCACTGTTGCAGTGTGAACAATGTTTTTCACATTAAATCTCTTAACTACTTCCAGCAATCTATGGAACTCTAATATATCTCCCTTAATGAATTTTATACGAGTGAAATCTAAATCATAGTAGTTTCTCAGGTCATTTAAGCGCGGTATACTTAAATCATATGCTAGTACATTAAACTCTTTCCTACTGAGTTTTTCCATTAAAGCTAATCCTAGGTAGCCGCAACCACCAGTTATTAATGTACTCATATAAACTACCCATGTAATCATGTGAGAATATAATAATAGTTTGATCTTAAACCTGGTCTTTTAGACCTAAAAGAACTCCATTAAAATCTTGTTCAGAAACATTATGCTTTCATAAGCTGCTTGATCCGGGTTGTTAAAGTATGGAGGTATCTCAACGGATAAGAACCCATTGTAATTTACTTCTTTGAGTACTCTGAAGAGGGTTTTATAATCTATTTGACCTTTCCCCGGAACGAGATGTAGGTGCAATTGGTCGATAGTGTCACTTATATGTAGGAGCTTTAAGTGATTTCTATACTTCCTTATAATATAGTACGGGTTTTCCAGCGATGCAATGGCGTGTTCAACATCCAATATCAAACCTAGATCTGGGAGTCTTTTAACTACTTCTCCGAAATACTCGTACTTGCTTAGAACTGGTATGTATGGTGATAATAGGGCTCTAACTTCGGGTTCCACGGCTGCTTGAATACCGTATTTTTTAGCGTAATCATGTAGTTCTCCTAGTGCTTGAATAGTTTTCTCCCAAGCAACCGAGAAACTCTCCCCAGGCTTATAGTAGAGACCGTAACCAAGGTTAACTAATGGAGAATCCAGTCTCCGAGCGAGCTCTATACGCTTTTTCCCAGCTTCTACATCCGTGTATGGTATCCCTGCTTGAACAGAGTAAACGATTAAACCGTGTTCTTTCAGGAGCTTTTTAACGTTTTCAACCTCGCTCTCAGTGTAGTTCATGAGATGTGTTCTAGCTAGTTCTATTCCTTCATAACCCATTACCGCAGTTTTCCTTATTACTTCATCTATTGGGTGATCTATATATACATTGGTTTTCAAACCTATTCTAAACATCATACCCACCATATATACATATCATCGCGAGGAGGGTTTAAATATAATAAAAAATACTATTTAAGTAAAAAGATCCTTTACTCATACTAACCTTTCGAAGCTCTGTATTGTTGCAGCCAATTCAATACATCTTCTCCAATATCATTCTTATGGTCTTGTAGGAACTTGCTGTATATCTCCAAGAATGGCTTTGGATCGGGATAAGTCACAGTCATGTACTTCTTTATAATGGTATCTAACGCTATTTGCTCATATAGTACATCCCATAAGCTCTTAATCTGAAGTGCCTGCTGTATGGCTGTCAAAATGATTGCTTGTAAAGATGGCGGCATGGATTCAAATTGCTGTTTATTAATTAATATAACGTGTGTTCCAATCATCCATGGGAATATAGCCATATATTTCTCCATTTCATACCATTTTGAAGCTACATATCCTATGAGGTCTTGATCGTGGCCTTGTATAGTTCCACTCTGCAATGCAGTAGCTATTTCACTGTAAGGCATTGGTATTGGTAATAATCCTAGTCTTTGAGCTGCATCTACAACAATTGGGCTTTGTATAACTCTCACTTTTATGCCTTTCAAATCATCTATGCTATATATGGGTTTATTGACTGTGGCAAAGTATCTTCTACCATAGTATGATGGACCAAATATTAGTACGTTTCCAATATCTTCAGCGGCTTTTTGCAATCTCTGTTTACATACATCGGATTGCGCGAAAGCCCAGTACTCGTCCAGGCTCTGGAACAATCCCGGTACATCGAAGAAGAGCAATTGATTTGTGAAAGATGATAAGACCGATACAGATGTAGACGTCATGAATATTGTTCCAGCTCTCACGTGTTCGACATTGTCTTTTTCTGCACCTAACTCACCTGCCGTATGAATTATCACTTTTACCCTTCCATTGGTTAAGTTTTCTACAACTTGCTTAAAGATCTTGTGGATTAAGTTGTGGTCGTTGCATTCTCCCCATGGGTTAAGGTTACATGGGTTTGGCGGTATATGTGTGGCTGTATGTAGTTCCATTTGAGGTATTTCTGATGGTGCAATGGTGACTGTTTTTTCCATAGTAGTTGTTACCGTGTATGCTCCCGTTGCTCCCGGAGCTGTTACTGTAACTGTAGTCGTCTGCTGAGCTGGCACCATCGCACTACCAGCAAAGTACCCTACTACACCTGCAACAACTATTAGTACAGCTAGGACGGCTATTAGTGACGTGGAGGGCTTCCCAGAACTCATAATTACACCCATAAATATATTGAAGCCCCTCCTTTTTAAATGTTTTTACTTTAGATTTACTTTAGAATGGTTTAATAACATAGTTAGCGTGTTTACTAATCATGTCGAGAACTAACTTAACATCACTGCACTTAATTTGACCTAGTGCAGTGGGTTTCTCTAAGCAACAGTATAGGAGCTTTGAGCCTAATAATGTGAACGCTATTCTCTCCTGCGGGTTAGTGCTCATAGGCATAACAGCTATGTTATCTCCTAGTTCCAGTAGAGATGCGAGATAAGCTCTATAACCTGGAAACGGAGTTGTCGCTATTTTAACTATTAATGCTTTATCCATGTATTTCTTAACTTTCTCCTTAATAATATTCCAGTCCACGTTTGACGTATTGAAAACATGTATTGATGCAATTTTATCTTCATAGTTTACGTTACGATGTTTCTCAACGAACTCTATTTCCACATCATATAGTATTCCCAGGTCACTTAGTTTTTTGAGTAGGAATAGTTTTGTTTCGTCAGGGTGCTTCTTTACACCTCCCTCCGTGAAATCCCTCAGAGTAACAAGTATTTTTTCTCGATTTAGTTTCTCGTAGGGTATAATTAACGGATTATCCATGTAATCTACTCTTAGCTCAACTAGATCTACTAGGCCTTCAGCTGAATTTATTTTCTCTAAATCATTTAGAGAAGTGATAGGTAGAGCTGCTACAAGAAGAGGCTTAATGGGTTTCTTAATCACTTATACCACCAATAAAGACTATGAGGTAGAGTGTAAAAAGCTTTATGAGTACTTCTACTCTGCTAACTTACATGAATATTCATTGCATTTGAAACACTACTTTCAATCCTTCGCCTTTATCAGCTACTTCGAATGCTTTGGCACATTCTTCGAGTCTAAATCTATGAGTTATAACTTTTACTATCTTGTCAGCGAAATCTCGTCTTCTCATTAACCTGATACTGTCATAGTAGTCTCCAACATATATTATGGAGCCTTCTATACTTAGTTCGCCTCTAACAAGCGGAAACACCTCAACCTCCGCTTTATGACCCGTTAATCCTAACACTATAGCTTTTCCACTTGGCTTAACCCACTTAAATAACTGTGCGAAAGTCCCACTTGTACCTACGGTATCTATTACGTAATCCGCTTTATCTCCATCGAAATAATTCTTAATGACTTCATCTGCAGATGGATCCTGGGTATTTACAACTTTTCGAATACCTATCTCCTTGAGGATCTTTACACGTGATGATACTATTTCAGTTATAACCACATTAATATTCATGTACTCTAACGTGAGAGCTGTCATAGCTCCTATTGATCCGCCCCCAAGCACGAGCACGTTGTCGGATGGTAAAATATTAAGATGCCTTATTGCTCGTAGAACAACGGATAAAGGCTCCACTAGAACTGCTGCTTCATAAGACATGTTTTCAGGTATTCTCCACAAGAACTTGCTTGGAACTTCAACATACTCTGCGAAGACACCGTTCCTAGTGACTCCATATATGATTTTTCTCTCACAAATGTTCATTCTACCTTTTCTACAATAGTAGCATTCGCCGCAATAAATATTGGGTTCAATAACCACAGTGTCTCCTACGTTGAAGCCACTAACGTTTTCGCCAATATCTGTTATTACTCCAACAGCTTCATGCCCTAGAACAAGCGGTGGTTTAACTGATCTCTTCCCCCTATAGATCTCGAGATCGCTACCGCATATACCAGCCATAATCACCTTAACCATCGCCTCGTTCTCAGATATCTTAGGGTGAGGAATCTCCTCGAATGATACTTTAAACGGTTCTCTGTAAACACAGGCTTTCAAGCTCGTGCACCTGCTTTGATTGCTTCATAATAAACTAAATCCTAGCACTATTTACTGGTATAACATTTAAATATTTTAACAAAACACGGATTATTATTACGTATTGAAATCCATGAGGAGAGATTGATCAATGAAAAATGATTTAAAGTCTTAATCCTAGTAGCTTCGGTAACCATAATGCGATATCCGGTATGAACACCATTAGAACATACAGTATTATTGATGGAATTAACATGAAGAATACTTCCTTGAATATTCTACTGTTCAGCGGTATTTTCAAAGCTCCACATGCTGTAGCTAGAACTGTTCCCACGGGGGGCGTAACCGTCCCTATTAAATTACCCAGTGCGAATATACCGTTTACTAGATATGGACTTATACCCATTGGTCTAAGTATTGTAGCTAACACCGGGGCCAAAGTGATATTGAATATTATTAGGTCAATGAACATTCCCATTATGAGTAGTATTACCTCTACAACTAGTAACGTTAAAGTAACCGATATTACGGATATTTGCTGAAGCATACTGTCTAATACAACATAGACTTTACTCATGCTCCAAACATAGCTGACCATATAGGATGTAGAGATCAAGAAGTATACCACCGCTGTCGTAGATGCGCTTTGAATAGCGATTTTTCGAAGCGTGGATAAGTTAAGTCTCCTATATGCAATAGCTATTAGTAATGATACTATGACACCTATTGCACCAGCCTCCGAGACTGATACTAATCCCATGAAAATTCCTCCTAGTACACCTATTGGCACTAAAGCAATGGGCGCTGCTTTCAGAATGTTTTTAAGGTAAGAATCCTTCCTCGTAGAATCTTCTTTGTATACTTCACCTATTTTTCTCCGAGTAACAACTACTGCTTCCCATATCAAGAGGATAATGGTATATAGAATTCCGATACCGCCTACGACAGCGAAATTAGTTAGTACTGATGTATTAGTTGATACTGATAACACTAGAGCAGGTATAGATGGAGGAATTAACGCTCCAAGAGGTGCTGCAACACTGACTACTGCTAAAGCGTGTTCTTTGGGGAATTTTTTCCTGATCATCTCTCCTCCAAGTAAACCTGCAAATGCTCCAGCGGTTGCTACAGCGGAACCAGTTAGTAAACCAAATATTGCTGAACCTATAATTACCATGAACGGTAGCCCATACCTCTTTCTACCTAGCACAGGGTATAACAAGTCTATTAGTAGTGATGTTAATCCAGTTTCACTAAATATTACTCCCATAGCTACGAACAAGTATATTGCTATGAGCGAAAACGATTGGAATGGTTGATAAAATGCTTTTATTAACAAGTATGGATCAATTGTTATAATAGTAGATGCTATGATTACACTGCATAAACCCAGCGAAACAGCTAATGGTACACCAGCTAAAACTAGTATGAAGAACGATATAAAAAACGTTAGAGTAGCCAAAGTAGGAGTATCAAGCGGTATCATTGTGTTTCACCTGTTAATGTAACCACGATCTTTATGGTGTACCTTAATATCATGAAGGAGAAAGCTATTATTAACCCAGAGTAATAAACAGCGTATGGGAATCTCATGTACTCCGTTCTTCCTTTTGTTAGTATTGGAAACTTTAAGTAAATGAAGTATAGCATTAACGCTGAGAAACCTATGGAAACCAGGTATATTAAAACACGGTATATTCTACCAATTCTCTTCCTAGCCACGATTTTATCGTAGAGAATTGGCGTGTTTATGTGATCACCCGTTCTCAGTGCAATACTCATGCCTAGGCATACCATCCACAGGTTCAATAATAGAGATACTTCTTCCTCGAAGGGAGTAGGGTATTTTAAAAAGTACCTAGAGAAGGCTACACCAACCAGCATTAACACTAAGATTATTCCAAGGTATGTGAATGGCTCCTCAATGAAACCTAGTACTTTGTCAAATACTCCTAGCGCTCTCCTTGTTTTACTCATTTTATGCACATGCTTCACTAATTATCTCCCATGCATATTTATACTCCGCATATTAAAAATAAAAATAAGTATATTCTACTGATTAGTTATTTTCCTTGCTCTTTCTGCTGCGTTGATTCCTTCAGAGTTGGAAGCTCCTCAAATATGGTTACCGTTAATTCGCATCCTTCTTTACCCATTTCCGCTAGAATGAGCTCTGATGCTGGTACGCCTTTATTCTTTACTTCGTCTGCAATGTAAATCAATATATTCGCAACTGGGCAAAGTGTGTACGGTGGCACTTTCTTCTCCATTAATTCCTCATCTATCCTCCTATGTATGCATCCCTTAACGTTTACCTTAACCGCTCTACCAACTATTAATCCTTCGAACTCACCTACTGGTCCAACATTGTAACTTAAATCTGTTACAAGCCCTAGATCTTTCAAGTACTTGCCGATTTTCTCGAGTATAGTGTTCCAATCATCTGTGTCTTTAACTAGCTCCCTGATTTTACCGGCGAAGAAGTCTCTTCCAACTAGGTATGTTCTAAATCTAGCTCCTTCACCACGTTGCTCGTATAGTGCTTTCTTTAATCCTTTAACCAGGCTATTGAAGTATTCAATCAGGGTTTCACGGGACTCCATTCTCAACACCACTAACTAGTTTTCTCGAGTAGAATAGGCCACTTTTCCCCGAATTCCTCGTAGAAAACGATTTCACTTAATGGTAGACGCGGTCTAGGCTTTGGACTCTCAGCTGGGTACCCTACAGCTAATATTGCGTCAACAGTGTATTCCTCGGGTATTTTCAGCAATTCTTTGACTTTCATTTCATCTCTAACATCAATAACTGGTGCTACGAGCCAGCAAGCTCCAAGACCCATTGCGTGTACTTGTAGTAATATGTTTTGAATTGCTGCTGATACGTCGTAGACAGCGTCCCAGCAGTCTCTTCGACCTACAACAACTATTAGTAATGGTGCATCCTTCATGAATAATGATACTTCGCCTGTGATTAGTTTTCTATAAACTCTCTTCCTTTTTTCTTCATCAGGTATTGGTAGTCTATCGAACAATTTCCTAGTTAAGAACTCTGCTCTAAATCTTCTCGCACTACCTGCACCTGCTAGTTTTCCAAGGGTCTCTATTTTCTTCCTGTCTTTTATTACAATAAACCTCCAAGGCTGAGCATCTTCACCGCTGGGAGCCCATCTCCCCGCCTCCAGGATCTTAACAGTGTAGTCATCGGGTACTGGTGTTTCCTTGTATTTTCTTATGCTTCTCCTTGTTTTGATCAACTCCAAAGTACTATCCGCGTCGCAGACCTTAACTTGTCCGGGTTGGGTGTCCCGTTGACTGCTCAATAAAATTCACCAAAAGTACTTAAAAAGGCGGAGAGCTTAAAAGCTTTGTACTCGCTGAATTTTAAGGGGAGCTGATATAGTCGGGTTCCACTCACTTAGAGAACAGTAATTGCTATAAAAAGAATCAACTTAATGAGAGCTAGAGTGACTTAGAGTAGAGTGTTGCTGGGACTTTTTCGCGGAGGACCTTGAGTTCGTGCTCCGTTGGCTCAGGCGTGGTTGGTACATCGCTGGGGATTTCTAGTGGGAAACCCGTATTATTTATTACTTCCTCTATTTTTATACCTGGGTGTATGCTGACAACATCCATTTTTCCCTTGTTCTTATTAAACTTGAGGACAGCCATATCTGTTATAACTACTATGTCACCGCCTCTTAATCCAACTTCTCTCCTATCTCTCCCCCCAATGTAACCGGGCGAGGTAACATAGAATACTTTTTCCTTAATTTTCCTCTTTTCATGCCTCGTTATCACTATAATTTTCCTTGCTAATGAAACAATGTCATTGCCTCCTCCACTACCAGTGAAGTGCCGGGGTTTACCGTTGACTTCTACAATAGTTGAGTTCACGTTGCCATACATGTCTACTTCAAGAACCCCAACGAACCCTACATCGAATTTCCCTCCATGAAGCATGTAGCCCATTACTTCCAGGGTTCCAGTATAGTATGATGCTCCACTCCATGCTTTTAAATCAGCTAATCCCACACCGTAATCAGTGGACTTAGGGTCTACTACACCGTTCTCGAAGAATATTACTGAGTGGGGAGCGTGAGTTAGCTTAGCGAGTATTGCACACGCCATTGGTAATCCAATACCTACTAGTACTTTATCGTAGTCTTTTATTTCTCTAGCACCAGTTACAACCATTAATTCCTCCTTGGAGTACTTCATCTCTAGCACCTTACATTAATCTCCTTGCTAAAGTTATAAGTTTCAATAGTTTATCTGATGATATTGTTTTCTTGAGGAATTCCTCGAACGTGTTTACGCTTGTTATGTATTCTTCAACATATTTCTGAACAGCATCTTCCCTGCACTGTAATCCAGCATACGATCTAATGTGTTCCTCATCGTGATAGTAGTAACCATAGAGATTTGTTGGGTAGGCTCCAAATGGTGCTAATACGACTGCATCCACTCTGTAGCTCGGTATGAAGATCAGGTCTCTTAACGCTCTTTCCTTCGGTATGATTTCTTCAACTGATACTATTACTTTTCTACTAGCATAGACAATTTCTTTTATATCGAATTTAGGGCCATAAATGTAGATGTTTCCATCTGTATCCGCTGCTTGCGCATGTATTAATGCTACATCAGGATTAAGGGTCTTCAATGCAACATATACCTCGTTCGTAAACGGGCATTTTATTTCAGTTGCTTCACCCTTCCTCATTAGATCGTTTACCATGTCACTATATAGCATACTTTTAACAGGCACGAAGGTTAACCCTAGTGCTCCACCCAGAAACCTCATTAGCATGGAGAAATTGCTGTGCTCGTTTGCTTTGATCTTCTTTTCAACAATGGCTTTATTTACACATACCAAGGGGCCGAGTCTATCTAGTGATCCTCCCCCGTAATTTACTTCATTTACCGCCCCAGAACCCACCATTATGTCTAAAGCCATATCACCTATAGACATAGATACCTTCAAGTTTCTCTTCCGCTGCCTAATGATTTCATGAGCTAAAGCCATGGAATTTCTAGTTATCGCGAAACCAGCCATAGCTATGTGTGAACCATCATCCACGTATTTCTTAATTGCTTCTTCAGCTTTCATCAGTTTCGACTCTACTTCATAAGTCATAAGTTACACCGAGAAAAACACTACTCTACTTCTTCTGCTTTCTCTCCCTGATCTTCTTCTCCTCACCGGGTGGTACATAGATCCACACGAAGACTAAGTCCTCGTTTCCAGCGTTCTCTATTGAGTGTTTTGCGTTTAATGGCGCATATATTAAGTCATATGGTTCCGCTATTTCAATACTACCATCTTCTCTGACAACTCTGGCTTTACCCTTCAATATGAACATGTACTCCTCGCAGTTATCGTGTGAATGCATTGCGCCTTTTTCTCCAGGAGGATATACTACTACACCTATAGCTGCATTCTTGGAACCTAGCACCGGGTCGACTAGTATCCTACTAACTTTCTTTGATGGCGGTGGAGCTGGAAACTCCTCTGCTTCTTTGAATTTGAATACTTTGACTTTAGGGGTTTCACTCACTACTATACACCATTAATTAATAGAAAGGGATAAGATAAAAACCTTTTTGTTTTAAGAAACAGTTAATCCAGGTATATTTAATTCAAGTTCTTTCAGTTTATCCATTGTTGGGACTCCGGTCTCACTCCACCCTCTTACCTTGTAATACTCTCTCAGCATTCTATCCAAGTCTGGCACTTTACCTGCTGCTCCTCCCTCTGGCAAAGGCTCCATCATTCTAGGAGGTAATTTATCGTCCTTGCTTGTTATACCCCATTTAATGTTTAGTAATCTCTTTAAATTAAATGTTCTTTCACCGATTTTCATTACTTCAGCTATGTTAACATCCCACCCAGTTGTCAACTGCAGTAAGTCGACTACCTCCTTTGGGCCGAGACCAGCTGATATCGCGTACTTGCATATTATTAGGGAATCGAAGATCTCCATGAAATCCTGCATTTGTTTAACAACAAACCAGCTTCCATCCACCTGGAATCTATCTATTGGTTCTCTTATGCCTATTTCAGGGTAAGTACTACCTTGAGCCACTCTGTGGGGCCATGCTAGGTGGCATGCACCCCTATTTATAGTTGCATAGCTAAGTCCTTGAACAAAGAACGCTCTACCATCATGAGCAGGTGCTTCTAAGCCTTTAACATGTACAGCGAACTTATAGCTTCCTCTACCAATGAACTCCGATGCGAATTTAACTCCTTCTCCTAGAATATACCATAATTTGCCTTCACGCTTAGATATCTTCTCTATGAGTTCAGGCAAAATTTTTGCATCTCCAAACCTTAATTCTAGTCCACCCGTATCCTCCTTAGTTATTAGACCTTTCTCATACGCCTCAAACGCAAATCCTAGTACTCCTCCAAGCGATATTGTGTCTAAACCATACTCGTTACATAAGTGATTCGCATATATTACCATTGTAGTATCATCTATTAATAAGTTGCTTCCTAGCATGCACACTGTTTCATAATCGGGAGTTCTAACCACCAGCTCTTTTGAGTTAACTCTTATACGTGATAGTCTCTTACACATAATTGGGCAGTTAAAGCATGGCGAGTGACGCTCGAAGAATTTTTCCCTTAAATACTGCCCACTTATCTTCTTAACGCTTTCATCGCTCCATAAACCCTTGGAAAAGTTCTTTATCGGGATATTACCTAATTGATAGTATCTATCAACTGCTCCAGCAGTACCATAATCTCTCAGTCTCTTACCTCCAGGTGAATTATACATTTTCAGCGTTAACTGCTTCGCATACTCCTTCAATTTCTCCTCATTTGCCACGGGGACACTGCGTTTACCCCCGGCTACTGCAATGGCTTTTAGTTTCTTGTATCCCATGACAGCACCTAATCCCGTTCTACCGGCTACACCTCCCTCATTGGAGACTATGGCTGCGTACTTAACGAGGTTTTCGCCGGCGATTCCTATCGCTAGTGCTGATACCTCTTTTTTACCCGTGGAACTT
Source organism: Desulfurococcaceae archaeon (assembly GCA_023269825.1). GTDB lineage: Archaea > Thermoproteota > Thermoprotei_A > Sulfolobales > Desulfurococcaceae > UBA285. The sequence continues at coordinate 171,595 of JAGDWI010000002.1, read as the reverse complement.
CTTATCAAATCAAATACTTCACCTGTATTCTTCCCCCACATTTTACTGGCATCTCTTATCTCAACGTGGTCTTCTTCAATATATATCCATACGGGTTCCTCTGAGCGACCATGAACTACTATTGCATCATAACCTGTTTTCTTCAAGTCATGCGGGAACGCTGTGCCAACTCTTGCTTCACCCCAAGCTCTGGTTGAAGGAGACCTAGAAGCTATTGAAAGCCTCGACGATGTAGGTATGTACGGGAGCGTTACTGGCCCTGAGGCGAAGACCAATAAGTTGTCCTCACTAAATGGTTCAGCGTCGAGGTTAGCTTTAGTTGCTATAATGTATGCTGCAAGACCTGATCCACCAATGTACTTTCTCGCAACATCTGTTTGCAATTTTTCTTCCATGAACTTTTGCTTAGATAGATCTACATATAGGATTTTTCCTGCATATCCATATAGTTCGCTCACTATACATCACCTGCATTTGTACGTGGCGATTAGCTAAGGAATATATAGTGCTTCAAATTTAAAAGTTTTTGAAAATAATTGATTATGGGCTGTTATTGCTCTTACTAGCGGTTGATCGTGATGATGAGAATCAGTATAATTTCGCTTATACCGGAGCGAAGGGTTATACACCTAGATAGTGTGAATCCCGAGAATGATTTAAATGAGATCATTGATCAAGCCTGCAAGGATCATGCGGAGATATGTGAGTACTATGATGAACAAGTTCTAATAGTGTTAAATGGAAGCAGCATATATTTAAAGAAAGATGAGATGAAGCAAGTTAAGTTAAAGGACTTATTGAGTAAACATGGATCATTGGATAATGAAATTAAATTATATATAACACCTATTCTGGAAGGCGGATAAATTAAAAAATATTTGCGTTAGGGGTAGCTATTTGAAAGGACTTTTTCCCGGTGGAAACTTTTGGAGTAGTTGATTTATGAACTCTGTGAGAGTGTTTACTGCTGCTTCAACTATTTTTAACCCCTTCTCTCTAGATGCTTTCGTTGCGTCACCGAGTATACCGAGCTTTAATGTATCTTTCTGGAAATAGAATGCTGAAATATTATGATGCGGGAATCCTGCATCGGGCAACCACGTTGTACCTCCTAAGAACTTTGAGTCTATGAATGTTGGAGGATGCTCTTTACCTGCTTTACTCATATCTACTAGCTCTGGGTATAACGCTAGAGATATTGAAGTTTCACACTCATCCGCGTGCCTGAAAGGCTCCTCACATACCTCGTTAATAGTTTTCCTCGCTAACTCCCATAAAGTTGCTACTGCGACGAATACTTTGACTTCTGGTACAATGTCGTGTAAAGCCGATATTAATGCCCACTGTTGACCATGAGCGTTCAATATGATGATCTTGTTGAAACCAGCATTCGCGAGTCCTCTAATAACGTCTTTGACGTATTCTTTTAATACATCTGTTCTTATGGGTACTGTTCCTGGAAACCCTAGTTGATGGTACATGTGTGCACCGTACCATATAGGTGCTGCAACAACTGCACCAGTTCTCTCAGATACCATTTCAGCTACTTTAATAGCGTTTAAGGCATCTGTACCTAGCGGTGCGTGGGGACCATGTTGCTCTATTGAACCTATAGGAACTATAACCACGTCGTTAACTTTTTTCGCATACTCTACTACTTCCGTCCATTTCATTTCCCATAGTTTTTTGAGAGGCATCCTTTTCTCCTCTTATCCAATAAATTTATTTTTTTAACTGCTAATAAAAATATCTTTTCTTTTGTTTAAATGAAAATAATTTTATGATTTACAATTTTGGTGTTATTACTTAGGTATAGCTAGGTCTGGTGCTCCTTTCCTGCTTTGCTTTGCTTCGGGGAAGTACCTTAGTATATGCTCCACAGTCATTACTGCAGTTAAGCCCATTCTTACTCCATGGTCTTTTGTTGTTGGGAATCCGTGTGTTTCAACTACAGAGTTCCCTGTTTTTATGTGAACAGGGGCCGCGATTCTAACTATCTCTGGTGCTTCATAGAATCTTATGAATCCTCCAGTAGATTTCGGGTTATCAGTGTGTATGTCTATTGGAATCTTAACTGCTGCTCTTAACGATGCAATCATCGGTAGTGTTAAGTCTCTAACAGGGTTAACGCTATCTGCACCAAGCATTTCGAACAACTTGAATGACGCTGGGTTTCCGTGTCCACAGTGAGCTGAGAGCTTGAACTTTACATCTTTCGGTAACTCTCCTGCTTTTCTCATCTCGCTTAAAACCCATAATAATCCTTCATCATAGACAACGAATCCTCTTATACCAAAGTGTAGTGCTCTTTTAACATCCTCAATAGCGTATACGAGGTTTTCAACTCCTCTCAGCCTGTAACTTATGCGTGCACCTTCAACTGTTCCAGTGGCTCTCTGAGCACTGATATCATATGCAGCTCTCGGACCAATAGACATTAATAATTCTACCTGGAATTCTTTCGCTATTTGAGCGTACTCCTCGAGTTCTTTATCGGGATGACGCATTATACCGAATGTTTCGGTTATTCTGTTTACTGTTACACCATACTTCTCAGCTGTCTCAAGAACTGCTCGCATTGATTCAGCGCTGTTTACCGTTGGAACCTCTATTCTGAAATGTGCTCCATCCGGGAATCTCAGTGGAGATGACGGTAATTCAAATAAATCTCTTTCCGGTAAACCAAGCTTTTTTAAAAATTCTCTTGTTTTCTTGCCTACAATTACTTCAACCATATATCTCGCCCAGTTTATAGGATAACCAAGTGCAGGGTTTTTAAACATTAAATTCCCAAGAAACCGGGTTTCTCTAAGCCCAGGATCTCAACTACTTTCTTCAAGTTTTCAACTGTTTCAGTATCTAATGGTACTCCTTGCTCTAATCTCTCCTTAGCTACATTGTACTCTATTTCACCAGGTAAATATATTTCCTGCACGCCTGGAGCTTTCGGCGTCTCCTTGATGATTTTAACAAAGTTTTCTAAGTCCCTTATGTATTCCTCGTACGTTCTGAAAGCTTCAATGTTAATAGCTTGTACATAGAACCCGGTTTTACTAACACCGCTGAAATCATCTAGAGCCTTTAAGTATATACTGTAACCAGAACCCGTTAACACGCCGGAAAGTATGTCTACAGCCACCGCTAACCCGTATCCCTTATGTCCTCCAATGGGTAATAGTGTTCCCTTGAGTGCTTTCACAGGATCCGTAGTTGGTTTTCCTTCTTCATCTAAAGCCCAACCCTCAGGTATTTTCTCCCCTTTTAAAGCCGCTAACCTTATCTTACCTCTTGCAACCACTGTTAACGCTATGTCGAGAACGATATGTTTACCGTCTTTGTATGGGAAAGCCATACACACTGGGTTAGTACCCAGTCTCGGTGTTTTACCACCCCAAGGAGGCATTGCTGGAGGAGCATTTGAGAAAACTATTCCAATCATCTTATTATTCGCAATCATGATACCGTAGTACGCTGCCATACCTATATGATTAGCGTTTCTAACACCAACAACTCCGACACCGTACTCTTTGGCTTTTTTAACAGCTATATTTACAGCGTGTACAGCTATTACGTGCCCCATACCGTTGTTTCCATCGATGAGACTAATTGCACCAAAATCACGAACCATTGTTGGATTAGCTTTGGGATCAATGAGTCCTCTCCTCATTCTCTCTATATAGCTATATAAGCGAACGACCCCGTGAGAATCCACGCCGCGTAAATTAGCCCAAATTAAGGCATCTGCTACTATTTCAGCATCTTTCTCCCTCATCCCAGCTGCGACTAGTGCTCTTTTACAAAAATCTTTTAGTTCCTCTGCTTTTACTCTGATAACATTGGACATGTTAATCCCCGGATGTCTCATTAAAGAAGACGCGGACTAATATTTTTAACAATACACTTGATTTTCCATAAAAGCAATTAGAGTGCTGAGAAAAATACGTTGAAGCAGGGTTTCGATGAGTACATTAGGTGCACAACGTGGACGTAGATGTTAACACTGAGCGGTTATATAAATAAATACAAACCCAGTGTATCGAGTTCCATAGCATTCGACGGTTGCGAGCTCTTTCCCTTTACTTATCGCGTTATTTTTCTATATTTTAAGCACAAGTTGCTCAAGTAACCACAATGTATTTATTTTTTAACAAAAATTATTCTTCGTTCTATAAATAGTTCTGCTTTTATGTGGAAAAATTAGATATGATGCGCTTTAATACGCAGATCTACCCGTGATCCTCTTACTCAAGCTTATAATAAAAAGTTATTACTCGCCTCACGAATTCTAAGGTGTTTACATAGTCCAAACACATTAAAAGCACTTCCGTTACCTGGTACTATTGGATAATGCGGGGGTGCGAAAATGCGCTCTAGTCGCATTGTTTGATTATAGTTATAGCATTTATCTAGAAGCATTCTAGTGTTTTTATATATTCTCGTAGTAACGACGTTGAGAACCCTAAATGTTTTTAAATTGCTTAGGTGTATTCTAGTTATCCTGGGCGATATACTTTGAGTGCTGAGTTGGAAGAAACTAAATCACGACTTGTTCAAATATTATTATCATTCATCAAAACAACTGCTATTAAATTACCGGATGATGTACTCATTAAATTTAGAGAACTTATGAGCGCTGAAAGCAGTTCATATGGAAAGTTCATATATGAAGCTATGATGGAGAACATTAACTTAGCATTAATTAGAAACGCGCCTGTATGCCAAGACACAGGTATCCTCGAGTTCTTCGTTAAACTAGGTGAAAACTTTCCTTACAAGTCTCTCTTACTAAGCGCAATAAAAGATGCTACGATAGAAGCCACAAAAAAAGGATATCTAAGACCAAACGTAGTTGACCCCGTAACAGGCAAAAACACGGGTAACAATACTGGACCGAAACTACCTTGGATTGAAGTAGAGCTGGAACCTAACGTTGATTACGCTGATGTAGTATTATACCTTGCCGGGGGAGGATCAAGTAGACCTGGTAGAGCTATCGTAATAGATCCTGCGAAAGGTTGGAGAGGCTTAGTTGAATTCGTTGTTGACACAATAGCTGAGTATGGTCCACCAGCGTGTCCACCAATAGTTGTAGGGATAGGTGTTGGCCCGACAGCCGAGATCGCAGCATCTTTATCCAAGAAAGCACTATTGAGACCACTTGGTTCAAGGAGCAGTGAACCATTCATTGCTAAGCTGGAAGAGTCTCTGGAAAAAGATTTAAATAAGCTTAATATAGGTCCCCAGGGACTCGGGGGATCAACAGGAGTAATAGCTGTTCATATAGAGTACGCTGGGAGGCACCCTGCAACCTTCGCTGTAGGAGTAAGTACCGCATGCTGGGCTCTAAGAAAAGGCTGGATTAGAATTAAAAGTAATTTATCATATGAGTTATTATCTCATAGTGGTGGTCTAATTGAGTAACGGGAAAAAAATAATATATACACCGGTTAAAGACGACTCTGTTCTCGAAGAACTCAGAGTAGGAGACGTCATTTATTTAACAGGAATCGTCGTAACCGCTAGAGATGAAGCCCATAAAAGAGTAATAGAAGAAAACATTCCGCCACCAATAGATTTAAAGGGGTTGGCTTTATTCCACGCGGGGCCAATAATGGTGAAAACCGGTGATTCTTGGCAATGCATAGCCATAGGTCCAACTACGAGTGTGAGAATGGAGTACTATGAAGACAAGTTCATCGAGAAAACCGGTATAAAAATAATCATTGGGAAAGGAGGAATGGGTCCTCGAACAGCTGAGGCCTGTAGAAAACATAAAGTAATATACACTATTTTCCCAGGTGGCTGCGGAGTCCTAGGGGCTAGTAGAATAGTTAAAGTAAGAGGAGTCGAGTGGCCTGATCTCGGAATGCCAGAAGCTCTATGGATTCTTGAAGTAAAAGAATTCGGGCCGCTGATTGTAACAATAGATACAAGAGGGGAAAATCTCACTGAGAAAACACTTGAACAAATTAAAATCCTCAAAGAGAAGGTACGTAGAGAAGCCGTAGAGAAAGTTCAATTACATTAGAGTTTTTAAACTCATCATTTATCCCAGTGGAATTTAAACTAAAGATTATACCGAGGTATCAATTAAACTACTTCTCATTTCATTTAACAGTAAAGCTTAAAATCATTGACCGAAGATAATTTGCTATGTGCAATCTCAAATAGTGGTTGATAAGTATGTCATCTCAAACTAAGATAGATTGGAGCGCGTTATCTGTAAAACTACATAAATCATACGGAGGTAAAATAGAGACCGTACCTAAAGTCCCTGTGACAAGGCTAGAAGACTTCAATATTTGGTATACGCCTGGCGTTGCTGAGCCATGTAGAAGAATACAGAAAGAAGGAGAAGATTCCTCTTTCGACTACACGTGGAGATGGAACACGGTAGTGGTAGTTAGTGATGGTACAAGAGTACTTGGGCTTGGAGACATTGGTCCAGCTGCAGGCTTACCTGTCATGGAAGGTAAATGCCTGATCTTCAAATACTTAGGTGGAGTAGACTGTTTTCCGCTCGTTGTCAGAGAAAAAGACCCTGATAAACTAATATACATTATTAAAGCCTTAGAACCTAGCTTCGGTGGAGTAAACTTAGAAGACATTGAATCACCGAAATGCTTCTATCTATTAGAAAAACTCCAGGAAACATTAGATGTACCTGTATGGCATGATGACCAGCAGGGGACAGCTCTTGTAACTCTTGCTGGTTTAATAAATGCCCTCAAGATCACTGGTAAAAGAATTGATCATGCAAGAATAATACTATTTGGTGCCGGAGCAGCAAACATGTGTGCATACAGGTACCTAAAAGTAGCTGGAGCTAAACCAGAGAATATCATATTCGTGGACTCCAGTGGCGTTTTATACAGAGATCGTAACGATGTAGAATCCCTGAAAACAAAGAATCCATGGAAATACCGAATAGCAGTAGAAACTAATCCCGAGAACATTAAAGAAATACCAAAAGCATTTGAAGGAGCAGATGTCGTAATCGCTGCCTCCAAACCTGGCCCTGGAGTCATTAAGAAAGAATGGGTTAAACTAATGAATAAAGACGCAATAGTCTTCGCGGAAGCTAACCCTGTTCCAGAAATATGGCCTTGGGAAGCAAAGGAAGCTGGTGCCAGAATAGTTGCTACTGGTAGAGGTGACTTTCCAAACCAAATAAACAATAGCCTCGGTTTCCCAGCCGTTTTCAGAGGAGTCTTCACCGTTAGAGCTAGAAAAATGAGCGATGAAATGTTCCTAGCTGCAGCGTACGCTATAGCTAAGTACGCTGAGGAAACAGGTATACATGAAGAAAGAATTGTACCTACAATGGAGGAGACAGAAATGTATGTACAGGAAGCAATAGCTGTAGCTGAAAAAGCCATAGAACTAGGTTATGCTAGGAGGAAGCCATCGAGATCGGATCTCGAAGCAGAAATTAGAGAAATGATTGAGAGACCGAAGAAACAAATGGAACTATTCATTAAACATGGAATAATAACACTGTATCCTGAGTACAAAGAACTTAAACCATAGAATTAAACCCGAAATCTTTTTACGTTACTTTAACTATTTTATTCCTATAAGCGAATCTATAAGCAGTACAGTACTGTTTATTGAAAACTGTACCCGGTCTTCTCACCATGCATCTTCATTATATAGCTATCTCGCTGGATACAAAAATTTAATTCTATTACTAGGTGATTTTTATTGGTGTTAATTTGAGTAGGTGGATTGTTTTTACACATGGAGATAGTGATGGTGTAGCATCTGGTGCTTTAATTAAAGCTTATTATGCGAAGCAGGGTTACGATGTACAAGTTGTTTTCACTCATCCAGCGGGTTTACTGAGTGATTTGAAAGAATTTGTTGGCGATTGCGTGGGTTTATCTATTACCGATATTGCTTTGAATGAAGTACATGTAAACGAAATAATGTCGCTTCTAAAGGAGATTAGTAGCCGCTGTGAGGTAGTTTACATTGACCATCACCCAGTGCTAGATGAAATCCCAGTCCCCACGACTATTACGTGGATACATAATACTTGTTGCTCAGCATCTGAGCTCACTTACGGTTATCTAAGTAAGAAGGGTTTGAATGAAGAATACTCTAGGATCGCGTTATATGGTGCAATAGGAGACTACTTAGATGAAACACCCTGGGTTAAATATCAGCTAAATAGATGGGATAAGAGAGCTATTTACCTTGAAGCCGGTGTTCTAATACAGGGACTTGAAGGCTCGAGAAGAGACTATGATTTCAAAAGGAAAGTTGTTGATCACTTGGCATTAAACCTGCTTCCAAGTACTATGAAGGAACTAGTAGATAGAAGCCTGAAACAAGCAGTAGAGGACGAGAATTTAAGATCATGGGTTAAACAAAACACTGTAAAACACGGCAGTATCGCGTATGTTGTAAACCCTCCTGGAAGCGTTGGTAAAGCAGCAAACTATGCTAGAATATATGGGGAAGCAAAAATCGGAATAGCTATTGAGGAAAGGAAAGATATATTCATTATGAGTCTACGAGCTGATCAAGGAGTAGACTTGAACAAGATACTGAGAAAAATCAGCAAAAAACTAGGTATAAGTGGAGGAGGACATCCTTCAGCAGCTGGAGCCAGAGTAAGAAGAGACGAGTTTAGTGTTTTCCTCGAAGAACTAGGCGCGGAGTTACTTAACTCAACGCGGGATCTCTCCACTACTTAATCCTTTTGAATTTAATTCTTAGCTCATCACTACTTTGATCAATTAACTCAACTACATAGTGTTTCCTAGTAGCTATTATCTTAGCTATTTCAAGCGGTAGAGTGGTCTTTTTAATTAAGACTATGAATTCTCCTTGTTCTTCATCCATTAACTTCAATAACTTAGATATCGGGTTATCTCTACAACCCATATCTCTACTTAAATCATACTCCTTCATTCCACGTTGTCACCGTATTATTCTGAGCACGGATTGCAGCCCTTCTTTATTTATGTAGGGATAATGCTTTATTTAATACTTGTCATATACGTATCTGATCTTACAATGAATTAATTCTTTGAGATCAGTTCATCATTATACAGGGTAAACACGAGAATTATTTGAAGGAAATTAAAAAGAATTATTTTAAAGTATTCCTCTAAAAACCTAGGAGATCTTTGGTAACATTATATTTTCTTGGCTCTCCTAGTTGCTATTATATCTGTTCCACATATATCTTTAACTATTACGTCACCTATTTCTACTGGTGCTTCTACTTCTACTTTCGCTAAAGCCTCCATTACTTGCCAAATACAGTTCTTGGGTACCGGGTTACGCGTAACTACTGATACTGTTGGGAGGTCTCCTCCTCTCACTTTTACAACGCTCATAACGTATCTCACTGGATTAGATAACTCGTTCTTAGCGAACTCTACTCCACGTGGACAAAGGTTTCCTTCGACTTTAATGACTTTATTGTCCTCCACTGTTACTTTCAACGTACAACTTGCTGGACAAATTATACATGTGAGCTCGAGTTCTTTGCTCATCTGGGTTTCACCTCGAGAGTGATCTTGTTAACATCTGCACCTAGTTTACTAAACATATCTTTACGCAACTTAAACCAGATCATCTCAGCTGGCCTCACACCGTAACTAAACAACCTGAAACCCAGCTCTGGTATTTGGACATAAACGTTTCTCTCCGGGTTAGCTACTCGAGCGTATATTATTACATCTCTTTCTCCGCTGACGGCGTGGGGGACAACCAGCCTTATGTTTCTACCTTTCTCAACGAGTTTCCAGTTCTTGGTTGGTATACCCTTGTTCTCGATGAATACTTTAGCTCCTTCAGCTGCTAGTTCACCTTGTTCAACCGCGTAGTCCACTAGGTCGTTTACAACTAGTGCGTTACCAGCTACGAATACTCCCGGTATATTTGTCTCCAAGTACTCGTTTACTACAGGTCCACCTGTTGCAGGGTCGATGTGAATACCTAGTTTCTCGAGGACCTTGAGATATGGTCTTAGACCCACTGATAACACCACGGTGTCACATGGTATCTCGAACTCTGTTCCCTCTATTGGTTTAAAGTTCTCGTCGACTTTAGCTACTATGACTTTTTCAACTCTCTTTTTACCCACTACTTTCACTACTGTGTGTCCAAGTAGTAATGGTATATTGTAGTCTCTTAGACACTGCATCACGTTTCTCATTAATCCTCCAGGGTATGGAAGTATCTCGATAACTGCTTTTACTTTAGCGCCTTCTAGTGCGAATCTCCTAGCCATTATTAAGCCAACGTCTCCTGAACCAATGATTACTACTTCTCTCCCAGGCATTATTCCATATATGTCCATGAGTGTTTGAGCTTCACCAGCTGTGTATATCCCGTCTGGTCTATCTCCAACTACTCCTATTTCGTAGAGGTGTCTCTCTCTTGCTCCAGTTGTGTATATTATCGTCTTAGTGAGTATTCTTACTACGCCTTGAGGTGTGACAACGTTCACTAGTTTTTTATCATAGTCTAAGTATTCAATGCTGTGAACATGTGCCTTCAGCAAGTATTCAACTCTCAGTTTCTCTAGTTTGTCAAGTAACCTAGTTACAAACTGTGTGCCAGTTAAGTCTTCTTTAAAGTAATGCAATCCGAAGCCTGTGTGAACACATTGTAATGGTATCCCACCAAGTAGATCCCTGTTTTCTATTAGAATAGTTTTCAAGCCTAGTTCAGTTGCTTTTATAGCTGCTGCAATACCCGCGGGGCCTCCACCAATAACTACAGTATCATATTCAAGGGTTTTCATCACGATCACCCCTTTCTTTCAACCCATAAGGTTTTCACATCACCTATACCATACTTAGTTCTCTTCACTGTGACATCATATAGAGGTACACCGAGTTTCTCGGATACTATTTTAGCTATTCTCCACCTACAGAACGCGCCTTGGCACATTCCGAAACCCGCGTATGTTCTGAACTTTAATCCATCGAGAGTTATTGTCTTAATCCCAGTCTTTATCATTCTATCAACTGCTTCGAGTATTTCTGCTTTAGAAACTGTTTTACAGTAGCAGACTATTTCGCCGTAAGCTGGGTTTTTCTTTATCAACTCATCTATTTCACTTAGTGGCCTATTATTCAGCCTCGTTATATCGCGCCTATATGGGTTCCAATTAGTCTTCTTAACTAGTTTTATGTCAAATGTTTCAGATATTAGATTAGCTACGTATTCAGCTATTGCTGGTGCAGATGTAAATCCAGGAGATCTTATTCCAGCAGCGTTCACGAATCCCCATGGGTCACTATATGCTTTAATAAGCCAGTGACCTCCAGGTGGTTCAGGTCTTAAACCAGCGAATGTCCTTATAACCCTTGATCTAGGTGGCATTTCCCTCAGTAACTTTGATGCCTCCTGGTACACGTAGTCTAGGCCTTTAACGGATGTTGAAGCATCTCCTTTCGCTTCAATAGGGAGATCCTCAGCAGTTGGCCCTATTAAAACATTTCCGTGTACAGTTGTAATAGCGTATACTCCCTTAGTTATTGGCGTTGGAGTAGTGTGAAGTACTCTTGTAGGTTTAACTGGGATGTCTTCATCGAATAATAAGTATTCTCCTTTACGGGGTTTTACCTGGAAGTTCAACTCTACTCCAGCTGAGTGCGTGATCTTATCTGAGTACAATCCAGCTGCGTTGATAACGATGTCTGCTTCTATGAATCCCCTGTTTGTTTCAACGCCTTTAACTCTTCCTTCACTGACTTTAACTCCTAGAACCTCTGTTTCAGTCATCAATTTAACTCCGTTTTCAACAGCGTTCTCCACTACTGCTATCACTGCTTCGAATGGTGAAATTAAACCGCCTGTAGGAGCATAAACTGCTCCCTTTGCTTCTCTCGCAATGTTTGGTTCTAGTACTCTTAGTTCCTCCTGATATATTATTCTAACACCAGGCACATTGTTTAATCGTGCTAGTTTAATGTACTCCCGGGCTTTTTTCTCTTCTTCATCATTAGTGAAAACCATTAATTCCCCTGGAAAAGTTACAGGTATTTCTAGTTCTTTCGCCCATGTTCTCCACATTTCATTTCCTTTAACACATAGTTTTGCTCTCAAAGGATGAACATCGGGTTCTTCTTCGTGCCCAGGGTGAACTATCGACGTGTTTGCTTTACTTGCACCCCATCCAACGTCTGGTTCTTTCTCAACGAGAGTTATGTCGAAGTTCTCATACATACTTAGTACTCTTGCTATAGAGGAACCAACCACGCCTGCACCTACAATTACAACTCTATACTTATCACTCATATTAATTCAACCACAAACCCCTCATGAAGGAAATAAGAAAAATTAAAAAAATAAAAACTTTAGTATCCGTATGCCCAAGGTACTTCTTTAGCCCATCCAAGTGCTCTTTTAACTGCGGCTTTCCATCCAGCGTACAGTTTCTCACGTGTAGCTGAATCCATTCTTGGAATGAATTCTCTCTCCATCTTCCAGTTCTTCCTGATTTCATCTAGGTCTTTCCAGAACCCAACGGCTAATCCAGCTAAGTAAGCTGCTCCAAGTGATGTCGTCTCGAATACAACTGGTCTAACTACTTTTACTCCGAGTATGTCAGCTTGGAACTGCATCAAGAAGTCGCTCTTAGCTGCTCCACCATCAGCTTTTAACACTGATATTTCTTTGCCAGTGTCGGCTTTCATTGCATCAGTTACATCTCTTGTCAAGTATGCTATTGCTTCAAGTGTTGCTCTAGCAATGTGCTTTCTCTCTGTTCCACGTGTTATACCAATTATTAATCCTCTAGCATAGTGGTCCCAGTATGGTGCACCTAGCCCAACGAATGCTGGAACCAGGTATACTCCACCAGTGTCTGGAGTGGATTCTGCTAGTGGGTTAACCTCAGCTGATACCTCAATAATCTTCAATCCATCTCTCAACCATTGAATAGCTGCTCCAGTGATGAATATGCTGCCCTCTAATGCGTAAATAGCTTTCTTTGGTTCAAGAGAGTAGTATACTGTCGTCAACAAGTTGTACTTGGATGGTACAGCTCTTTCACCAGTGTTGAATAAGATGAAGTTACCTGTTCCATAAGTACACTTAACGTCTCCAACATCGTATCCAGCTTGACCGAATAATGCAGCCTGCTGGTCTCCAGCGTCACCTGTTACCGGTATGCTTACTCCTCCCATCAGCTTCTGTACTTCTGGACCAGTGTATCCGTAGATTGCTTTGTCACTTGAGGGTCTTGGTAACGGTAGCATTTCTCTGGGTATTTTACCTTCGATTTCTAGTAGTTCGTCATCCCAATCTAGTTTATGTATATTGAATATCATTGTTCTAGACGCGTTGGAGTAGTCTACTACGTGTGCACCATGTCTCTCAGGTGTTAAAACGTCTTTTGATTCTCTCGTCAAGTTCCATATAACCCATGTATCAATTGTTCCAAACAATAATTCACCTTTCTTAGCTCTCTCTCTTACATCTGGCACGTTGTCTAGTATCCACCATATCTTAGTACCAGAGAAGTAGCAGTCTGGAACTAGACCCGATTTCTCCTGTATAGTCTTGAAGTAGTGTTCACGTAGATAATCTATTTCTTTAGCTGTTCTCCTGTCCTGCCAAACAATCGCGTTGTAAACTGGTTTCCCTGTCTTCGGGTCCCATACAATAGTTGTCTCCCTCTGGTTCGTGACACCTATAGCTGCAATCTCACGTGGATCAATCTTCGTGTTCTCCAAGACTTCTTTGATAACCTGCTTAGTTCTCTCCCAAATCTCCAAAGGATCGTGTTCAACCCAACCAGGTCTCGGATAAATCTGCCTGTGCTCGTGGTATGCCCAGCCTCCCTTTACGGGAAGGCCGTCATGTGTAAATAACATAGCTCTTGTTCCAGTTGTACCCTGGTCTATAGCTAGGACATATTTCTTCTCAACCAAGACAATCCCCCATTTTTATTATTGAGGGGAGAGTTTATAAATTTTTACTACTTGAAAATTCTATTTAACTTAGTTAGTAGAAATTATTAATGTTTATATAAAATATTGAGGTATGAAGATGTAATATAAAAAATATATTGTATATACATTATATACTTGCAATTATATATCATAACGCTATAAAACCGCTAAAGCTGCGAATGCTCCAAGTAATCCTCCAATTATTGGTCCAATTATTGGAACTACTAATCCATAGCTCCAGTCAGAGCTTCCTTTACCAGGTATGGGTAGAACCGCGTGAGCTATTCTTGGACCCAGATCCCTGGCTGGGTTAATAGCGTAGCCTGTTGGTCCACCTAGGCTTAAACCTATTGATAACACTAAGAGGCCTACAAGTACTGGGCCTAGGCCTGCTGGTGGCTTAATAGCATTGTTTATTACCATTACCCCGAATACTAACATAAATGTACCAATAATCTCTGTTAATATGTTTAATCCAAGGTTTCTAATAGCTGGACCCGTGGAGAATACTGCGAGTTTTGGTCCAGGGTCTTTCGTCGCAGCGAAGTGACTATAGTAGGCTAGGAACACTAGTACTGCACCAACAAATGCTCCAAGTATCTCGGCAATTATGCATAATACTATATCAGTAGCTGAGAGGGCAGGTAGTTGACCAGCTGCTGCGAGCGCGATTGCTACCGCAGGGTTTATGAACGCATATGGACTGCCAGCCATGATTGCTGCTCCAACACCAAATACAACTGCCATCGCCCAACCGACTGTAATAACAATCCATCCTCCTCCTTGACCTTTTGATTTCTCGAGGACAACGTTGGCAACGACGCCGTCACCGAGTAGGATTAGGATCATGGTTCCTATGAATTCTCCTAGGTATACATTGCCCATAGCTACAACCTCCTACAAGTACTATATATACGTAGGGGCGGGGTATATAAATTTTTTCTAATGTCAGACCTTTCCTAGAATATGTGGAATGAGAACAATTATATTGGAGTAGGTTTCACGCTTAATGCTTACTCTAAGTTCCCTATTTAAATGCCGCCGCCGGGATTTGAACCCGGGTCACGGGCTCTCCACACCCCCTTAAATGGGGCTCGAAAGGCCCGCATACTTGACCGGGCTATACTACGGCGGCATCCTATAAGATTTAGCTATTGGGACCCCTTATAAGTTTAATTATTTCACTCAGTTACAGGGTTTTACCTAGGATTTCATTGCGTGTTTTACTTGTGAAACTATATATTATTCTATTTTCTCATGTATAAATGGGGGGATAAATGCCCACTCTGAGATCCGGTTTCGTTCTCAGCGCTGGGTACGCGGTTAAATTAAGGAGAACACTTTTCGCTCAACTAAAAGACTATGTTAAACAAGACAAGGAGTTTGCGGGTAAAGTAGCGTACTACGCGGCTTTACTCAATAGAGCTCTATTCACTCTCCTAGTTGAGGAGTTGAAAGTAGATAAACTGGATGTTGTTAGGATCACAATAAATTACGATGTAGATGAAGCAAGTAAAGCAATAATATGGAAATGGGATACGTTGAAAATAGAAGTCTATAAGCGGATCCCGCCTGAATCATATGAGAGCACACTAAAAAATTTTATATTAAAAGCACCAGAACTAGCTCTTAAAGCTGTAAGATACTCTATTAGTAAACTAGGTGAGACATTCGACGGCGACTTAGTGTACGGGATCAAGATAGATGAAAAAGAAGTTGGAGCGGCTGTTGTTTTACCCATAGATGAAAACAACGCTGTTCTCAAAATAGCAGCAGTAATAGAGCCTACATCAGCTGTCTTCGAGAAAACAAAACTGGAATTAGCTGGAAGAAGCATTGAGGATGTTTTAACGGAGCAACTAGGTAGAATAATGCAAGTAGCTAAACACGTATCTCACGAAGAAGCACTCAAAGTAATAAACGCTATTAGAGTTAAAGTTGAAGCTAAACCTATTGAAAGAATTCCTGAATTAGAAGGCGAGGGGGGAGAACAAAGTTAGTAAACCCCCCTCCCTTACTAATATTTTTTATAACCTCCCTTTTCAATTAAAAATAACTCCTAGATTCTGCTACTTGGACACTTAAAAATATACATGCAAATTGATCTAATTTAATACAGTGCTATATGTACTGCGTATAGGGAGGGGGATTAAATTTATAAGATTCCTAGGGGGAATTAATTACAGGTGATTGAGATGCAGGTGCTTACACGTGAAAAAAGAAGAGTCATCGGGAAACACGTTTACGGTGAACTATATGGATGCGATGCCAACTTACTAATGAACGAAGAATACCTTGCCAATGTTGTAAGAGAAGCTGTTAATATCGGTGGTTTCACGCTACTAGATGTTAAAACCTGGAAAATCCACCCTGGTGTAAGCGTTATAGCGGTTATTCTTGAAAGCCATATAAGTATACATACATGGCCAGAATATAGGTTCGCCACAGTGGATGTATACACCTGCGGGGAAAAAGGCAACCCGTTTAAATCATTCGAGTATATAGTGGAAGCGTTGAAAGCCGAGAAGTATACTATAAAGTACTCTAGTAGAGACTATGAGGAGCTGGAATGAGGAAAGACGTAGTAGTTGTCGGCGCTGGACCAGCTGGATTATACACGGCACTACATATAGATACTAGAAAAGTAACAATACTAGAAGAGCACGGGGAAGTAGGTTCACCGAAACACTGTTCAGGAATAGTGGGATCCTTAGTAGCAAGGGAGATCTCGAAGCTTCATCCTAAAATAGTAGATGCGTACTATGAGAAAACATTATTTATAACTCCAACTGGGAAAATAGAGTTAAATTTCAAGAAACCATTCGCTTTTCACGTGAATAGACCTCTCCTAGAGGAAACATTAGCTACTAAAGTAGAATCCCGCGGTCACGAGATAATATATAGAGCGAAAGCTACTCCTGTAAACAAGTCCAGTGTTAAAGCAAAAAACACCGTGATCGATTTCACGACATTAATAGTGGCTGACGGCGCTAATAGCTTATTTCGCCGCTTCCTAGTAGGAGACACGCCTAGATACCTGCATGGTTTACAATTAATTGTTGAAGCAAAAAACATCGAGGAAAAAACCTTAACGATAATATACTCGAATATTAACCCCGAGTTCTTTGCCTGGATTATACCTCTAAACGATGAAGAAGCACAAGTGGGATATGCATCGAGTAAACCAATGGAGAAAGTGTTATATAAACTCATAGAGGAGAACACTGACCTGAAGTTAGTGGGCGTAAAAGAGAGGTATGGAGGATTAATCCCGGTTCATCATCCATTGAAAAACCCTGTTTTACATGGCAAAATTGTTTTCCACGGTGATTCTGTTCCATTGATTAAACCATACACGGGAGGAGGACTTTACTATATTTTCAGGTTGTCACCAATACTAGGTGAATACGTGGATAGAGATGATCTAATTCCCTATAGCTACATATATATGAGAACATACTATGTGAAGAATTCTCTTGAGCGTTTACTAGTGAACTTCTTTAAGAAAATGAGATATTACTTACCAGTCCAACTAATCAGTAAGTTAAACAAGTTGAGTTTCTTATCACTCAACGATTTCGACGAGCACTACAAGATCTTGTTTAAAGCTCTGGTTTTCACGCCTTTTTCTCCGCTTCTCCTATTTTCATAACGCAATTCTTTATTCGATGAGTTAACTCCACGATAGCTGATTCCACTTCACTAGATAACTCTAAACCAATACCAAGGATCTTAGGGTATACTCCTATAACGAATACTTTTTCCACGAATTCCATGTTCTTAAGGATATCCACTATGTATTTAAACGATATGTAATGCGAAGATATAAGTGAAGCAACAGTATCCAATGATTCCTCACCTACAAGTACTATTTCACCTGGTTTCCCGTTCCTATATAAAACAGCATCTACTACTATGAGGTTTCTCGGTTTATACTTCATTATTTCATCTAAACAATTCTCTACACCATACTCGCATTTCACGCAGAATACTCCATTCTTGTTTAACTCATCGCACACTATTAATCCAAGTTGGTCATCTTGCCTGAGAGGAGAGCCGACTCCAAGTATCAAAAAAGAGTGTTGGAATATTGTGCATAAATCATTCAAATCAATTTACCGTGGAGCATTACTGGCTCTCTTCAATAGATCATTCCACGTTGCGTCAACGTATTCTTGTAACTGCTTAACGAGCTCCTTGTTCTCGGGTCTCAGTAAGTGCCTGAATCTACCCTGTACCTCAAGGAATTTCTCAATAGGTTGCTTTAAACTCGGGTTTCTAGCTATCACTAGGCTCCTATCTGTTAACAAGTATCCTGTCTCGGGGCTCCACTCCCATAGCGGGAAGTAGCATGTATCCACAGCTCTTCTCAGTACTTCTACTGATATCGATTCCTCGTGTCTCCATCCACGATCGCAACTACTAAGTGCATGTATGAATGCTGGCCCGTTAACCTCTATTCCTTTCCTAACTTTCTTAACTAAATCCATCCAGTGAGCTGGTGTAGCTGTAGCTACATATGGTATCCTGTGAGCAACCATTATATCGGCAATTGGTTTCTTATTCTCTGATTTACCAGGTATAACTCTTCCAACCGGTGAAGTCGTCGTCCACGCGTACTTAGGTGTTCCGCCTGATCTCTGAATGCCTGTATTCATGTATGCTTCGTTATCATAGAGTATGTAGAGAACATCGTGTCCTCTTTCAGCCATTCCACTTAATGCTTGGAAACCGATATCGTATGTTCCGCCGTCACCAGCGAACACTACTACATCTACATTCTCGTACTTTAATCTACCAGTTTTCTTCATGGCTTTTATGGCTGCTTCAATACCACTAGCTGTTGCGGCCGCGTTCTCGAAAGCGTTATGTATCCATGGCAGTGCCCAACTGGTATATGGGTAAATAGTTGTTGATACTTCAAGACACCCTGTTGCAGTAACTACTATTGTTGGTCCTCTAAACGCGAAGCTAGCTAATTTAACGACTATCGGTGCCGCGCACCCAGCACACATTCTATGCCCTGGTAACAGAGCAGGCCTTCTCTGTTCTGCTAGTTGCCTGAGATTGAAGATTAATGGAAGCTCTTTTTTCTCCCCTGGTTCAAATATCCAGATCTTGTATGGGGGTTCACCTTTCTTAACCTGTATTTCAGGTAGAGTTTTAACTACCATTAGCCCCTCACCCCGAGGAATCTTAATCTCTCTTCTTCTAGGATGTAACCTTTCTCGAGGTCTTTTAGTAAATTATTGATCATTTGTTCAACCATTTCCGGCGACAAATCCCTCCCCCCTAGGCCGTAAACGTAGTCAACTAGAATGGGTTTGCTTTTACTATGATATAGTGAAGCCGCTACATCTAAGTATAGTGCACCGTATTGACCTGGGCCTATTCCTTTATCCATGACTGCGACTAGTTTAGATCCACTCAGTAATTCCACAATGTCTTTATGTGGGAAAGGCCTAAACGACCTTATTCTCAGTAATCCTACTTTTACGCCTTTTTCACGGTATTTCTTAACAACACTTCGCACTGTTCCAGCACTACTACCCATAGCGATAATCACAATGTCTGCATCTTCAACCATGAATGGATCCACGAGTCCATTACCGTACTTTCTACCAGTTAGCTTATACCACTCCTCGTTTACTTCTTTAATGACTTCTTCAGCTTTCCTCATTGATAGTACTTGAGGTACTTTTATTTCAAAGTAGTAATCGTAGAGTGCTAAGTTCCCTATGGATAATGGCCTAGCTGGGTCTAAAGCATAGTTTACTTCCTCGTCGAAGTAATCAACTCTAACTTTAGCGATCTTCCTGGGGCCGCCCAGGAAATCATACACTGCTTCATCGGGTAGCGTATAAATGTTCTCCAGTGTGTGGCTTAGGAAGAATCCATCAATGTGAACTGATGCAGGTAATTGTACATCAGGGTGTTCAGATATCTTGAATGCTTGTATCGTGGTATCATAGGCTTCTTGAACGTTTTCAGCGAACAGCATAATCCACCCAGCATCCCTCATCAAGTACGCATCCGAGTGATCATTGTGTATGTTAATCGGCGCTGATAAAGCTCTATTAACAACCGCGAGGACCATTGGTAACCTTAAACCAGAAGCTATGTACAGTACTTCAACCATTAAAGCTAATCCCTGGGAGGACGTTGCTGTGAATGCCCTAGCGCCGGATGCAGCTGCACCTACACATGCACTCATAGCTGAGTGCTCTGATTCTACTGCAACGAACTCTGTGTGAGTTTCCCCATTAGCAACGAACTCTGAGAACTTCTCCACAATAATTGTCTGCGGGGTAATCGGGTACGCTGCAACCACGTCAACGTAGCTTTGTTTAACAGCATACGCAATTGCTTCATCACCGTTAACGTTGATCATCGTCTGTTTTTCACGCGGATACTTGGGAACAAGCTCTAGTTCACTCAACCTACTCACCTAACTCCGGAACCATACTTATTGCTTTAACTGGGCATTCATTAGCACAAATACCACAGCCTTTACAGTAATCATAGTTAACGTATACTTTTTCACCATCCCATATTATCGACATGTCTGGGCAGAATAACCAGCAAATCATGCACTTTGTGCACTTATTCTGATCTATGACGGGCTTAAGTGCTCTCCAATCTCCTGTTTTAACATCAGTTGATAACCTGTACGCAACGCCTCCCATCGGTATTTCTTTCCATGATTTAAGACTACTCATAATTACACCTCTATGGATTCTTCAAGAGCTTTCTTAACTAATAAAATGTTCTTCTCAGCGACGGGGCCACTAAATCTCTCTCTTATAGATTTTTCAACGCTCTCAAATTTAACAACTCCACATTTAACTAAGCCGGCGAGCATCGCCGTGTTAGTTATCTTGGATTTCAGTATTTCGAGAGCTAGTTTGGAAGCAGGTATTAAGACTAATTTATAGTCCCCGGTTTTAACGTTCAACGTCTTCAAGACCTGGTTAACGTCGCCAGCGAAGTTGGTTATTATTGTTCCACCCGGTTTGAGCCCGCTTACGATTCCAGGGGATAATAACGTGTAATCCAATACTACGACTATATCTGGATTATATATCATGCTGTGTAATTCTATTGGTTCATCGCTTATCCTGGTGAAAGCGAGTATGGGTGCTCCTGATCTCTCTGGACCAAATGCTGGGAAACTTTGAACATATTTCCCCTCATATGATGCAGCCATAGCTGTTAAATTACTAGCTGTCCATCCTCCTTGCCCTCCCCGACTATGCCATCTTACCTCAATCATCAACTAGGTTCACCGGTAAATACTATCATGGAGCTAGGTTTATATACATTCACTAGACAATTGAAAAAACGTGAAGTCCAATAGAACAAGTAGTTGAAACATACGGGTAGTTATTGTTTATACCAGTAAGTATGTTAAAAACCTCAGCATCCTAGATATATATTGTTTGTGGTGATTTTTCATTGCATTACCCTGAGTCAACGCAATTAAATCTACTAAGGAGAACCAGCAGTAAATTCACAGTCACGGTAATAGTAGACAGGTGTAAGGAGTGCGGTATATGCATAGCTGTTTGCCCAACAAAGGTTTTATCGATTTCAAATATGATAAATAAACATGGTTATAGACCACCTGAACCCCTCAACATAGATAAGTGCATTGGTTGCAAATTATGCGAATATAACTGCCCTGATTTCGCTATATTTGTTGAAAAGGTGGAACAACCGTGAGGAAAACATTTACATCTGGAAACATGGCTGTAGCGGAGGGGGCTTTAACCGCTGGTTTAAAGTTTTATGCAGGGTACCCTATAACGCCTAGTTCTGAGATCATGGAGTACCTCGCCGAGAAATTGCCTCAGCACGGGGGAGTAGTTATACAAATGGAGGATGAAATAGGCTCAATAAACGCTATCATTGGAGCATCCTGGGCAGGCTTTAAAGCCATGACAGCTACCTCTGGTCCAGGTTTCTCACTTATGGCGGAAGCGATGGGTCTAGCAGTTATAACGGAGACACCTATAGTTGTAGTAAACGTTATGCGTGCTGGCCCAAGTACAGGTGTTCCAACGAAAACATCTCAATCAGATGTGCTACAAGCAAGGTGGTTTGCGCACGGAGATTACTTAATCCCATGTTATGCACCGTGGAGTGTTCAAGAAGCATATGATTTAACCATTAAAGCTTTTAATACCGCCGAGTTACTTAGAACCCCTGTTATTCTCCTAAGTGACGCTGTGATAGCTCACTTATGGGAGCCGCTCATGATTTATGAACCAGGCGAAGTGGAAGTAATCGGTAGAAAAATACCCATAGATAAGCAGAGAGCTAAATTCCCGTATAAACCTGACTCCGACCTTGTACCACCAATGCCCATACTTGGTCATGGATATAAAACAATCATAGAGTCTCTAACTCACAATGAAAGAGGATTCTATGCTCCAATGAACACGGAGTATAAAGCACTAGTTAAAAGATTAATCTTGAAAATCTTGAAGAGAATAAATTATATATATGAACAAGAAACTCGTTATTGCGATGACGCTGAAGTACTATTAGTTTCATATGGATCTACCGCTAGATCCGTGTACTTAGCAACAGTGGATTATAGGAGAAAGGGCCTCAAGATAGGGTTCTTGAGACTAAAAACGCTTTGGCCACTAAACGAGGAGAAAATACTGAATTGTAGTAGAGCCAGAAAAATTATTGTTATTGAAAACAACACTGGTAAAATATACTTCGACATGGATAGAATATTCAAAGATAGAGATGTTTACTCTTCACCCGTTCTCAGCTTAGAGTTACCCACACCCAGAGAAGTCTCAGAGGCGATTGAACCATGGCTGTAACACAGTATATTCACCCACTTGACAAACACTTACGCTTAGAGAGAATACCGACACTATACTGTCCTGGATGCGGTTTAGGAATAGGATTAGCTTCCATGCTGAGAGCACTAGATAGTAGGATAAAGGAGGGGTCAATTGATCCAGATAAAGTGTTTTGGGTTGGTGGCATTGGATGCAGTGCTAGAATGGTTTTCTACGTGAACTATGATTCTGCGCATGTAATACATGGACGCGCTATACCTTTCGCTATAGGTGCAGTGCTAGCAAACCCGGAGTTAAAAGCAATAGTTGTTGGAGGAGATGGCGATATCGCGGGAATTGGTGGAAACCACTTGTTACATGCAGCAAGACGCAACGTGGATTTAATTGTAGTGATGTTCACGAATTTCGTGTACGCTATGACTGGGGGCCAAGTAGCTCCTACGACACCGCGAGGCGTAAAAACAACAACTACTCCACGCGGGAACCCAGAGTACCCAATGAACGCTGTTAAACTAGTTACATCTTTAAACGCTAATTATGTTGCAAGGGCAAGTATAACAACACCTCATTACATTGAACAATACTTCTACAAGGCGTTGGGGAAAAAAGGATTTAGATTCATTGAGGTAGTATCAGCTTGCCCCGAAGTATATGGAAGACACATAGGGTTAAGGAACCCCGTTGAAATGTACAATGAGCTTAAAAAACGCGTAAAGCACAAACCAAAAGCCAGCATAGAGGAAGCTGAAATAGACTGGGATAAAGGGATCGTAACAGGGGAATTCGTTGATAGAGATAACCCATCATACATTGAAATACTTAGAGGTGAGCAGAGTGAAATATGAAATACTAATTATTGGAAGAGGAGGTCAAGGAGTACTACTTCTTGGAAGAATCCTCGGGCTCGCGGCGAGTAAGTACGCGAACTTGTACGCTGTAGTCACGGAGAGCTATGCATCTGAAACAAGAGGCGGGGAAAGCCGATCAGATGTAATTATAGCATCAACAATGGAGGAAGCACCGTACGTAAAAGTCATTAAACCTGATTTAGCTATATTCATGTACCCCTATGGAGTCGTTGCATATAGATCCATGTTTGATTCAAATACTATTATAGTAGTAGATGAAGAATACGTTGAACCATCCCTATTCAAGGGACTTAAAGTGATCTCTGCTAAGTACAGTGAGATCTCAGAGAAGACGCTGGGAACTCGAAGAGTTGCAAACATGGTTATCCTAGGCCAGGTTCTAAGAGAATTAAAAGTACTGAGTCTTGATCATATAAGAAGAGCTCTCGAAGAGATCATTCCTTCAAACTGGTTGCATTTAAATCTCAAAGCACTTGAAATAGGTTACAACATGTAGACTACACAGTGTTGAGAAAATCTCATTCATTTCATTGAAAATATTCAAGTGTTTATATAAGACCTTCTATGTTTTAGTAGATATAATGATGGGCCGGTAGCTCAGCTGGAAGAGCGCCGCCCTCGCACGGCGGAGGTCCCGGGTTCAAATCCCGGCCGGTCCACTACATGTATGTTCTCGGCTCTTTCTCCCTGGTTCCTGGAGGTAGTATAGGGAACCATTCATTAAAACCTGAAACTATTGCGAGATACGTGTTTAGGAACCTCGTTAACAACCTCATGAAGTATGGTTTACCATATCTCTCTATCTCCTCCTCGAAAACCTCCATGTTTATGGCGATTGTGTAGGGGTTAACTACATCTGGTTGTATCGCTATTTTGCAATCCGTGCAGACTGAGAGCGTTCTTGATAAAATTGAGTGCATTACTCTAACTCTCTCAGCGGGCTTCAATTTCTCTAACTCGACTTTATGCTCCTGCGATATCGCTATGCCCATAACCAATATTATTCTATCCTGTTTATCCATTGGTGCAATAACACTGAATTTTATCCCTGGAACACCTGGCGTTGATACCCCAATACTCCACGAGACTCTCGTCTCGGGAGGAGTTTCAAGTTTAGTTACTGTGAACGATTCCTCGACAAGCCACTTCGTTATTAGATCCCTGGTGGACAATTCAACGCACCTCACTACTATACTGCTCATATGTATTTGAGGCCTTTAATATAGGGAATTACTCGTACTTCAAAGCAACTGCGGGCGGTATTTTCATTGCTCTATAAGCTGGAAATAATGCTCCTACTACTCCAACCGTGATAGTCATAAGTATGCTTCTAGCAATAAGGTCTACTGTGAACTTTGGTTCCGCTCTTATTTCCCAGAATTGCCCAATATTTAGAGTCGTTGAACCTGAGAGAAACCTGGCTCCAATTACGCCAAAGATTAAACCTATAATGTAACCTATTACGCTGATGATCACGCCTTCAGATAAGATTAATAGGAGAACTTGTTTATCCCTGAATCCTATGGCTTTCATAACTCCTATTTCCCTAGTTCTCTCCATTACGCTAGTTATCATTGATGAAGCAATACCGGCCACTGCAACAGCGAACGAAGAGGTAGTTGCAGCGAAGGTTACGAAGTCAACGGCTGCAACGATGTTTGAAACCGTTCGAGCTATTGCTATAAACGATATGACTTCAACTTTGTTTGCGTAAACTTCTCTTATTGTTTTCTCAACGTTATCCACTAGATCAGGGGATGAAACAAGAACAAGTATTCCACTCCACTCCCTTACACCTATGGTTTTCTCTAGAGTCTCAATTGGGACAAATATTCCAGTATCCGGGTTTAAGAACACTGCTCCACCAAACTTATCAAGTACACCTGTTACAACGACGTTTACTCGCTTAATTTCCACTTTCCCTTTTTCTCCAACCTTGTACACTGTTACAGATATAACATCGCCTAAATTATAGCAGCGTTCACCGTTTTCCTTGAACGCTATGTTATAGCCAACCATTGCTCGACTCAGTTCTGTCTCCGAAGGCGCATACCCCTCCTTAACGTTTAAACTAGATATAGCTTTTAAAACGAACTGGGGGTTTACGCCGTAAACATACACTGTTTTTCGCTCACCCCCGATCAGTATTTCACCCTGAGTAGTGTAGAAGGGTGTGACGTCTACAACACTGGGTAGATTCGAGAAGTACTCAACATCATCTCTTGTTAACTGGTAACCAGTTCTCGGCGTAACAACAATTAAGTTTTGCCCAAGGCCCGATATAGATGAAACAATGTAATCCCCGTAACCCGCTACAATGCTTCCAATCATTAAAAGAGCCATGGGTCCTATTGCTACACCTATAATAGTTAAAACCGCGCGGAGTTTTCTCTCAGTCAAGGACTTAACGCTTAGTCTCAGCACATCACTCAACTTCATGTGTAACCCTCTTCATGACTTGCCTACTGTGCCTGTAGAGAACGAAGAATAATCCTGCTAGAAAGACTGCTACTAAGACAATTATTATTACTTTAAAGGTAGTATCCATTGGTGAAGTTACCGTAGTTGTAGTTTGAACTTGCTCTATGGTCTGCGTTACCGTTAATTGAGTCTCAAACACGTATTCTGAACCATATTCATCCCGGTACTTTATCGCGAGGGTGCAATTATCACTAGTATATGGTGCTTGAATCTCTAATCTAAAGGGCGTTTGAGAGGCTGGATCAATATCACCTATGATGTTAACTGATTCCACGTTACCATATTTAATGTAAGCGATAACGCTGCGAGCTGTAGAAATACCAGTATTCGCTATTATACCGTTAACTATGAGAGTACCTTTCGAGTACTTTGCAGTTACACTAGGCATCAACTTTAACTCTATGAAGGGTTTTATCATGACTGCTAACGTTGTGTTCAATGTGTGTAGAGCCCCGGAAACATCCACGAAGATCAGTGTCGCAGTGAAAACCGCTGAGGACATTGAGACTGGTACTGTTCCAACACTTATTTGCACTGGATTGTAGACTGCTTCAAATTTAACAGTTACATTGCTTTCTCCTTCTAGTTTACCAATGTATTTAACTGCGTTTTGGGGTATAACGTTGCTTGATACAGGTATTAATGCAATATACAGGTTATTAACGGGAGATGAGTACTTGTTTTCAACTAAAATATCTATTGTGGCTGTACCATTCCTGAATACTACGAGAGGCGATACAGGTCTTACTTCTAGTACTGGGGGAGCTGTCAACAAGTTAATTTTAAGCATTGATGAATAATCATATTCTTCTCCCCAGTTGTCAATAAACGTCAAAGTATACGGTACATCGATTGCTGACACGTTTTCCAACTCGATATTTAGCGAAACTATGAACACAACTACGTCGCCTTTATTCACGCCTGTAACACTACTAGGTGTTTGCTGCATGTATTGAGATATAAGTTGAGCGAGATTACTTGGTATACTTTGTATGAGGTATGCTTGCTGCGCTGAAATACTCATAGCCGGAGTTAGTGCGGGTCTAGAACTATTTGTTTTAGACTCTGTTACGCCTCGCGGCAACTCTAATTTCAGTATCGGGTTTGATATTGAAGGGAACTTAGCGTTACGTAACACAATATAGTACTGAGCCCCATAGACTGGTGGAGTAACCGGGGTATTAATCCACCCGGATGTAATGTACTCGATGCTGTTCTCATCGTTTTCCACGAGTAAACTAATTAGTTGAGACACTTTCTTCCTTACTCCGCCACCAGCTGTTTGAACATAGTAATCTAAATCTATGATGGCTTGATGAGTTCCTGGAGTGCAGCCATGTAAATCCAACGTGAATGAAGCAGTAAACGTTTGAAGAGCTGTAACCGGGCCAGCTATATATACTGTTCTCGGCGTTCCCTCACGTATACTCATGCATGAAGGCGTTGTCAGAGACACCCAGACCGAGTACACGTTATATGCCTCTAGGTTAACAAGGTTAACTGTTAATACAGCAGACTTTGTTCTCGGGAAAACGGGATTATTGTTGAGCCAACCATAATTTGCTATGGTAACATTGCTTCCTGCTTGATACTCGGGTAGATAAATGCTGGTCGCTAAATACTGCGTAAATATAGTGTTAACTCCAACTCCTTGTACTCCATACTGTACTTTCAAGTTAAACTTTTTAACTCCACTGCTCGCTCTAGTTAGATCCAGGTAGAATACAGCAGTGCACGTAGAGCCAGGTGCTAATTGAACCGCGCACGTTGATGCATTATTTAGAAAGCTCAAATCACCTGGATCAACCTCGTCGACTAGAACCAATATATTTAAAGCTGTTACTGTCCCATTGTTTCGTAGAACAACAGTGTAAGCTGCTCTCGAGTTTCCAGGGTATATGTATTGTGGAGATCCCTCACCCCAATAGGAATCTACGACTTCTAGGATAGGTAGCACTGGTTCAAGCACTGATAAATCAGCAATAATTAACGAAGCATTTCTCAATAATGAGATAAACCTGTATGATCCGTCTTGTCCTCTGGCTATTCCAGTGATGTTAATAGTTATATTGTATACACCGGGTTTAGTTGCTTCAGGTACAATGATATCAGTGTATGATACTTCGACGAGTGAACCTGGATTTAAAGCGATGTTGCGCGCTACGAGTTCCCCTGGATATATAACGTCTTTTTGAACAGTCACTTTTACAGTTGCATCCATTATACTTAAACTTGATTCATTATTCAATAGTGTGATAACGAGCGTGTTACCAGTTGACCCCGGGTACACGTGTGCACGGCTCCACTCGATTCTCTCAATATTTATATCTAGCTCTCTCTCACTTAACGGTATTAAAAGGGAAATCTCGAATACAACCGGGTATTCAACACCTTGGCGCGTTACAGAACCATAGAGAGTTATGTTTGCTTTTACGTAGGAAGCGTTCTCGAAAACACTTAGTTCATTATATGTGATCCAGGTTGACTCCA
The DNA here is from genome assembly GCA_023269825.1 of Desulfurococcaceae archaeon. Taxonomy (GTDB): domain Archaea; phylum Thermoproteota; class Thermoprotei_A; order Sulfolobales; family Desulfurococcaceae; genus UBA285. Next base: position 143,008 of record JAGDWI010000002.1, on the reverse strand, counting down.
AGTAATTCAATACTATATTATGGGCGTAAAAAGCCGTCGTCGATCCATTAATGTTTACAGCGTTCCACAATGTTACCTTTGCGTGAGTTAAAGTAAGTACCCCTTGTTCCTCTGATTTAATAAGTACCCTTAACCCCGTGTTCTTGAAGCCAGGTAGAGAAACCCCCGAGGTCAACTCGTAGCTTATTACCCTTAACTTTGCCCCAGGTAATCCGCCGACTGAGAATTCAACATAGTAATATTCTTCGTCGGTGTATGAGACTCCATCATCTGTTAATAATTGCGCCTCTACGCGCAAAGTACCCGTATATCTCGTGTTCGGGTTAACTGAGGGACTTATACACGTAGAACCCAAGTTTAAATATAGCTCGTTTCCAGGACTTATGCTCGAAACGTAGTCGGCTTTTAACTCGCTTGGATCCGTTACATCGCTCGGTAAATCCAAAGTTAACCTTAATGCCTCAATGGATGATTCCCCATTATTTATGATGCCTATAACCACGTTAACCGGGCATGCTCCGGGATAATTGTATGGAGTGAAATATGAATCCTTAATAACGATGTTTAGGGATGGGTAGGGTGAGATCGTGAGAGGTATATAAACCATGTCCCACTCGAGTACACTGCTACCCAGTAGGTAATACGTAATGTTTAAACCAGCAACATAGTTACCTGGAGAAACACTCCTATCCACGTTTAACGTGAATATGTAGTACGTTGAATTACCTGGCTCCACGATGGATAAAGCATTGTTATCAGCGTCTCTACCGGGCACGCATCTTGACCCCATAACACTGAAACCGCTGGGGAGATCAATGCACGCGACTGGGTTTAATATACTAGTATTACCAAGATACCTAGTCACTACGGTTAATTTAGCATTCCTACTCCCAGGGTATACTCTACCTCCAACGTATGATGTTAACGATGATTCCTGGATAACCCAGGGTGTTGTAGATGCCTTAACATTAATTATAGGTATAAAAACATCGATAAGCAAGAGTACTATGATCAAGTAACTCAGTGATTTGCCCTCCATTATGAAAACACCTAAACTTTATTCAAAATACACTCATCAAATACGGAGTCTTTTATATCTACGATCTTACCGTCTCTTATTAGAACTATTTTACTTGTACAGTTAGCTATTTCGGGATCATGTGTCACTATAACGATCGTTAACCCATGCTTATTCAGTTTGAGAAAAGTATCCATTACAACTTTAGCTGATGCTCTATCAAGGTTCCCCGTTGGTTCATCTGCAAGAATAATTTCCGGGTTACCCACTATGGCTCTAGCAATCGCTACTCTTTGTTGTTGACCCCCACTCAACTGACTAGGTTTCTTACTCAACCAGGATTCATCTCCACCAGCTAGCATTAAGGCTTTTATAACTAGTTTCTTGCGTTGATCTGACGGTAACCCTCTTGGAACTAGTGGTAGTTCTATGTTCTCATACACTGTTAATCTATTAATTAAGTTAAAGTGTTGAAAAACGAAACCAATTTTCATATTGCGTAAATCCGCTATCTTGTGCTCAGGTAGCTTCGAGGCGTCAACGCCATCAATTAAGACCACTCCCTTACTTGGTTTATCAAGTAAACCCATCATATTCAATAAGGTGGATTTACCGGAACCACTAGGGCCCATTACTGCTAATATTTCACCTTTTTCTATTTCTAAGTTTACTCCCCGTAAGGCGGGGAACTCTACTGAACCAACTCTATATATTTTCCACACGTCAATTAATTTAATAATGGCTCCCATAAATGCATGCCCCGAGTAAGCACATAGCACACATACTACTCGGATTAAAATTAAACCAGGTTATTATTAATTAAATAAAATAATTACTAGGGGGACTGGTTATGAGCGATGAGTTACCTGATTACATCAAGCTTAAATTATATAAGAGAATTGTGTCTAAAATGACGAACGTAAAGGAAGAAGGGAGAGTCGAAGAAGACCCCGAGAAAGTAGTCTACTCTAAACTCGCAGATGATAAAGCCGTTGAATTAATGAATAAATTGAAGATTAAGTACCCTGAAATCTATAAAACCATTGTAAACGAATTGTATAAAGCAATCAAGAACAATACTTTGTCAAGTATTGATGGTTATACTCTCTACTACTTGTTTAACTCTCTTGGTTTAGATGTGAAACCTGATATGAGGATTAAGTTTGTTAAACACGGTAAAGAAGTCGACATTAAAGACTACTTGTCTTAACCATGGTACCGGTTGATTCAATGAGAGAGATCTAATAACATATCCTCCTCAAACATGTTTTTCAACAAGTACAAAGCTATAGCTTCAGCCGTTAAGTCGGCGACTGCGCCCGGGTTAATTTTTCTACGGTTTAATTCTTCGTCGAATTCCCATAGAGGTTTAAACCAGTTTGTATTTTTATTCATTACTTCTACGAGTATTTCCCGAGCTTTCCTCGAAACCTCTAAAGCCGTGTCTTCTCCATGCTTTAAGTAAATAATGGTATCTCTATTCTCTGAAAGCAGGTACAAGTATGTTTCAATGATTCCTCTATTTAAATCCCTATGAGTAATCAGTCTTGAACGTAGAAATTCCTCGGCATTAAATCCTCTTTGAAAACCACGTAAAACTTCATCAGACACTATGTCGAATCTCGAATTATACTTCAGTATATCTATTAACCTATGGTTTTTCTCCACGAGTTTCAGCTCGAAGTTCTCATCCCAAACATTTACGTATTCTCCGGTGTCGTCACCGGGTTTAATATAACTAGGTGAAGCTACTCTAACAGCTTTATAGTAGTATATAGAGTCTAAAACAGTTGTATCTTCCACAATGCTTCTAGTTATCTCTTGTAGTAATCGTAAATCTTCCCCTCCACCTCGTAGTAATTTTCCAAGCGTAACACTCATGAAAGACAACAACATTGATGAACCCAGACAAGTATTAGTTGATCTAAGTTTATACGCGACTTCTTTAATTAAACCATAAATTAAGTCCCCCACAATTACTTTACGGTATCCAGTAAATCCCCTCCTAATTCCTCTCTCAAAGTACTTAGCGGATAAAACACCTGTAGCTAGAAAAGCCTCATATCTTAACCCTTCCCTATCTCTTAACCTATGAACGTTACCTGGTTTAGGATACGCTGAAGCTTCAAGAATCAACGCTAATGCAAAGGGTTCCGCGTATACTTTAAACCCAACTCTTCCCAATTACTGACCCTCTCTTATTACATAGTGAAATACTAATATAAGCACTATCTAAACTACAGTACCGGTTACTCATTAAATACTGTTGAAAAACATGCTGTAAAATAGTTTACTTAAAAACTTAGTTATTATTTATGTGATACCGGCTCGTTTTACTCTATATTTGCGTGTCGTTCTTTCATGTCTTCCTCTGTTATTCCAAGTTTACTCATTAACTCAACAACTACACCGTCAAGGAATACTAGGGTTGTAACTTCGAATAGCGTACCCAGCGGCGCCAGTGGTTCGTGGTGCCCTCTAACCTGCCTAATGATATAATCCTCTTCGATAGCGAGCTTTGTTCTACCAGGTATTCTTACAACTATATCTGCTAGTTTAGCTAGAGGACTATCAGGGTAAGTAGTTAGAGCAATTACTTTTGCACCTATAGATTTAGCTGCCTCAGCCACTGATACAACTGTTCTCGTTCTACCTGAGCCAGAAATAGCGATCAATACATCTCCTTTCTTCATGGGGGGCATTATTGTTTCACCTACAACGTATACGTCGAAATCCATGTGCATTAATCTCATTGCGAACGCTTTAGCCACGAGACCACTTCTACCCGCGCCAATCACAAATATCTTTCTACCTTCTTTCCGTGAATTCAGTAAGGTATCTATCATGGAGTCTTTTTCATTATCGCTAATTAATTCTGTTGCTTTGCTCACATAATCTATTATTTGTATAATTGCATCTCTAGTTAACCCGGTAACCATTTCTACTCACAATTTCACTGATATCTAGGAGGGTTAAATAATAATTTTTATAAGAAGCTTTAAGTAAAATAGATACGACCCCGCCTCCCTCACGCCTCCATGAGACCCCTTTTACGGGGGCGTGAAAATGATGGAGGACGGTCGGGCGGGGTACACTACTTGCTGGGTGTTTTACAACGTTGAAGAAACTAGAAGTAATACGTGAATTTGATCCTTGGAAATCACCACTATGCACCTGTCCACGAAAATACAGTTTACACCCGTACACAGGGTGTAGTCATTTCTGCTTGTACTGTTACGCCACATCATATATAGGATTAAAGGAGAGTAAACCGAAGAAGGATTTTCTCTACAAGCTTAAAATAGACCTAAGTAGAATAAATGGAGACGCTATTATTGAGTTAAGTACCAGTAGTGACCCATATCCACCCATCGAGGAGAAACTTGAATTGACTAGACGTACGTTGGAAATACTTGTGAAGCATGGTGTGAGAATACTGATAACAACTAAATCTAACCTCGTTGTAAGAGACTATGATCTACTAAAGCAAGCTCCTGCATCTGTCATGTTAACTGTAACGACGCTAGATGACAATTTAGCGAGAATTATTGAGCCTAATGCTCCTCCACCATCATCTAGAATTAAAGCAATTGAGACACTAAGGGAACTAGGAGTACCCGTTGGAGTAAGAGTAGATCCAGTAATACCATTCGTTAATGATGATCCGCATGAAATAAGAGAGCTAGTAGCACGTGTTATTCAAGCAGGTGCATTACACATTGTAACATCGTCTTATAAAGCTAAATGGAATAATTTAAGAAGGCTAACCGAGAACTTACCAGAGGACTATGCGGTTAAACTCAGGAATTTATACAGAGAGAAAGGGTCTTGGATACATGGTTACCTTTACCTTCCTGCTAACTATAGGAGAACCATGTTAAAACCAGTAATTGAAATTGCTCAGCAATACGGTATTACATATGCGACGTGCAGAGAGGGGTTAAGTGAATTATTCAATTCACCTAGTTGCGATGGTTCACACTTAGCTAGTATTAAATAACCACTAAGTAAAAGACCAAGTATTGTTACTGCTTCAGGGTGAATAATAATGATTAAAGAGGAGAAAAGTGAGGAGATAGCTACATACACATCCAAGTGCCCAGTATGCAGTCGAGAACTAACAGTAAAGGATTACAAATACAGTGTACCATTCTACGGTGACATCATAATAAGCGTTGCTCAGTGCAATAATTGTGGATACAGACACAGAGATGTATTCACACTCTCTAGTGGTGAACCAAGAAAAGTAATATATAAGGTTGAAGAACCAGGCGATGATAACGCTCTCCTGATCAAGAGCTCAACGTGTAAAATAGAAATACCTGAGTTCGGCGCCTCCATTGAACCAGGAACATACTCACAGGGCTACATATCAACAGTAGAGGGTCTTATCTCAGATTTAATTGAAATTACTGACTACTTGTGTAACCAAGAAAACGCCCCTAAAGAAAAATGCCAGGAAATAAAAACAATGTTGGAAAAAGCTAGAGAGAACAAAGTTTCATATACTGTTATAATTTACGATCACTTGGGTATATGCGACATCGTTAGCTCACATAAAAAACCTATTTACGAGAAGCTGAATTAAGTAGATCTATGCATTCATGTGACTTATTACCTAACTCTCAAGGTTCTTTACCCTCAATATTAGTTAAATAAAGAACAATTTAATAAGTCATGTAACAGTTGTAGAGTTTTTGCTAGATATCGCCATTGAAGTACTGTTTTCAATAATACAAAACAATCTAAGTATTAACCACTAAGAGATGTTATTTTTGCAATAAAATATAACTTCATTATATAAAATTTAACAATTAACTTTGTACGTTAATAATTTTTCCACACACGCGATCCAGTTTTCTAGTATTATTCTACTATTCTTTAATATTTTAAACTTTATAATATTTTTTTATATCAAACTGTGCATGTTTAAAACATGTTAACAAAAAATTAAGTTTAAAAGCATACGCAGTAAAATGTTATATTTGATATGGGGGTTAGAATATGCCGGAGAAATTGAAATTCTTCGACCTAAAGGCGAAGAAGTACTTTGAAACAGACAACTATGAGGTAGTAGTAAAGGAGACTAAGAGAGGCAAGATCAAGATAGCTTTCGCTGTTAGCCCATACAGCGGCAAGAAGTTCGCCAGAATACTCGGTCCAGCTAAATAAAGATGATTTATTGGAGAGAACATTATTCCATTTTATTTTTTATCTTTCATCATGTACCTGTACATACTTCTGCTGGGATCTCTTTCTTGAATTTTTCTTTAAGCATGATTATTTTTTCAAGTGAATCAATGAAGTAGTCTATTTCTTCGAATGTATTGTATAAGTAGTAGCTTGCTCTAACTGTTCCTTTTAACCCGAGTCTGTAGTGGAGAGGGTGTGCACAATGCATCCCAGTTCTCACAGCTATGCCGAATAAGTCTAGTGAAGCGCCAACCGTGTGATGATTCAATTCCTTGATGTTGAAAGCAATGACTCCTGTTTTATGCTGCGGGTTCCTTGGACCATAGTATTCTACTTCATCGCTTAATTCCTCTAAGCGCTTCAAGGTATATGCCACTAATTCGACTTCGTGTTCCCTTATGTTTTCTATCCCTATCCGGGTGATATAGTTAATGGCTTCAGCTAAACCTACTGCTTCAACAATATTTGGTGTTCCTGCTTCGAATCTCCATGGTAAATCATGCCATACCACGGTGTTCAAAGTTACATCTTTAATGGTGTCTCCTCCAACTTTGAATGGTTTCATCTCCTCCAATACGTCTTCCCTACCCCATAAAACACCTATACCCGTGGGGCCAAGCATTTTGTGCCCACTGAAAGCTAAGAAGTCTACTTCTAGTTCACGGACGTTTGTAGGTACGTGCGGTACGCTTTGTGCACCATCCGCTACAACTATTGCTCCTACTTCGTGTGCAACCTTAGTTATTTTTCTAGCGTCATTTATTGTTCCCAGAACATTGCTCGCTAGAGGAAAAGCCACTATTCTCGTTTTCTCAGTTATAATTTCCCCGATTTTCTCATACTGCAAGTAACCATCGTTGGTTATATCAATATATTTAACTCTCGCTCCCTTCAAGTTCGCGATCAAACGCCATGGAAGCATATTACTATGATGATCCATTATTGTTACTACTATTTCGTCGCCTTCCCTTAAGTTCCATAATCCCCAACCATAAGCGATAGTGTTTATTGCCTCGGTCGTGTTACTTACAAAGATTACTTCTCTCCACGAGTAGGCACTAATGAACTTTGCGACGATCTCATGGGCTTCCTCATACTTCTGACTCGCCTCTTGACTTAAAGTATGTAAACCTCTATGAACATTTGCATAGTGTTTCTTCATAAATTCCTCCATAGCTCTAAGAACCTGTACGGGTTTCTGCGTGGAAGCAGCATTATCGAAGTAAACTATTCTTCTCCCATTAACTGTTCTCTCCAGTATTGGGAAATCTCTTCTGATTTCCTCGGGGTCGAACATTAGTTACACGCCTTAAATTATTTTTGACTACATACCTATTTATTTATTAGAGGATGAGGGTTTCAATCCTCCACATACTTTAAAGAGAAAATGACTTTTAGTTATAACTTCTATAAGGATTTATGAGATTTAATAATACTTGGTGCTTCCATGCCTATAATTAGACGGGGAACCTTAATAAAAGATAAACCAGGTTTAATGGAGGGGCTTCTTGCAAGGTTCTACGAGTGGCGTGACATCCCTCAAATCGACTTAGATAACGTTTCACCGACGGTAGAAACAGTTGTTTTCAAGTTGAATAATGTCTGGTTAGGTAAACCAGATGAGCGATTGAAGAGCGAATACTATGTTCTAGAAATCAAAGGATACATAAAAATCGATGATACGGGATCCTACCGGTTTCACGTTACATCCAATGGTGGAGTGAAGCTTTGGGTTAACGATTCACTTCTCATCGACTCATGGGTATCCCGGCTCCAGAAGCATGTAACTAATCCCGTGTCGCTGAGTAAACCCTTCAATAGAATAAGGGTCTTATACTACAACTACGAGAAACTGGGAGAACTAGAAATACTATGGGAGAAACAAGGCCGTGAACCCTCCGAGATTCCACGTAAAAACCTCTATTTCTCAATAGGGAGACACGCGTTCATTACTAATATTCCCGACAATTACATTGTAGTTGCTACACCAGTAGATTATACTGCATCAGTAACTACTAAGAAATGCGTTAGCATCAATAACATCTGCACTATTGAACTAGCTGAAAACGAGCAACCACTTTGCTGCCTTATATCCATATATAATGAGAACAATGAACCAGTGTTTAGGTCAACGGAGCCTATTACTATTTGGGGCGGAGACGTATATAGGTTCGATTTCCTCGTTGAATAATTTTAGTTTACTTTTCAGGTAATTTATCCACTTTTACGTTCTTCACAATTGAATTCTCTAGTTCAATGAGTGCATAGTAACCTTTCATTAGAGGGCCCGGGTGAACTATTGTCGTTCCATTATTTCTTGTGAAACCGGTTTGCTCGTGTACGTGGCCGGTAATCCATAGAATTGGTTTAAGTGCATTCAAGTACTCAGCGAAAACTCGTGATCCAACGCGAATACCGTTAACTTCATCGAAATAACCAAGTATAGGTTGATGAGTAACAATGATTAGTTTCTCACGCATATTTATATTCTTGATATTACTGAGTATTTCCCTGAATTCTTCCTCACTGTATTCAATTAACGTATTGAATGGGGTGATCCCGCTTCCACCAACTCCATAGAAAACATAGTTTCCAATAACCATTGTTCTTGCGTGTATATTCACGATATCGTTGCCAACCTCCCTGATGCCGACGAGTTCCAGGGGGTCACAGTTACCTGGGATAAATATCACTCGGGAGTCCATGATCTCTCTTATTTTTCTCAATATTTTTAAAGCGAAATCAATGTTTTTGAAATACGTTAAGTCTCCAGCAACAACAACGAGTTCAGGGTTAAACCCTGCCTCTTTCAGCGCTGATTTTAGTTTATTGATTTTTACTATTCTCTCATGTATGTCACTAATAGCAAGTATTTTCATTAATACTCAGCCTCTCCCTGAGTATTATATGTGGAAAATCTTAATAGTTACCGTTCACCTATACTCTGTTAAATTACTTGTAATAATTAATGAAAACTAGGCGAATGAAATGGTTAAATGTAGCTACTGCGATAAACCCGCTGTTTACATCAATAAAGTAAGCAATATTGCGTATTGCCGCCAACACTTCATAGAGTACTTTGAGCATAAAGCCAGGAAAACTATAAGAAAATATAACATGATAAAACCTGGAGACCTTATATTAATTGGTGTTAGTGGCGGAAAAGACTCAATGGCGTTACTGCATTTTCTACTTAAACTTACGAAGAAAATACCTAGGTTGGAGCTAACTGCTGTTTTAGTTGATGAAGGCATTAGAGGTTACCGTGAAAAAACCGTCCCAAACCTCGTTAATTATGCCCAGAAACACGGCGTTAAGTACATTATAGCTGGTTTCAGAGAGTACATTGGAGCAAGCCTAGATGAAATCGTGGAAAAAAGCTTTGCAAAAAACTTACCATATATGCCTTGCAGCTACTGCGGAGTATTTAGGAGATATGTTTTAAATAAAGTAGCACGTGAGATCAGTGCTACAGTTATAGCAACAGCTCATAACATGGACGACGTGGTTCAGACATACCTCATGAACCTTGTAACTAATAGTATTGATAGAGTAGTATCACTTGGACCAGTTAGATCCTCCAACGAGGAGTTCTTAATTAAGAGAATTAAGCCCTTCTATGAAATACCCGAGAAGGAAACAGCTCTCTACGCTCTACTAAATGGCCTTGTACAACCAGAGTTCAATCAATGCCCCTATGTTAAGTACAATGTTAGGTTTACAATAAGGAAACTAGTTAATGAGCTCGAAGACAAATACCCTGGTTCAAAGTATGGTTTACTTGGAAGCCTACTTGAACTAATAAGAATACATAGTAAAGTGAAGCTTGTGGATAAAAAATTTATGAAATGCGCAATATGTGGAAATCCTTCTTCTCACTTAGTCTGCAGAGCATGCTTGTTTAGAGCACAATTGGGGTTACTTAGAGAGGAGGAGAAATCTATGTTAGAGGATGTCCTCAGAGAGCATCCGGAAATATCACGCATGCTCTATAAGAGTTGAGATCAAAGTATTCTCGATTAATTTCTTTCTGATCACGCTATACTTTATTATGAATGAAAACAATTCTTAAATCCAGTCTAGAATCACACTGTAATATATGAGTGGTGGAAATGAGTATAGAATCGCTGCTAAGCTGGGTTAAAGGATGGGGTGCTTTAGGTCTCTTAGTATTAGCATTTGTTTCCAACGCTATACCCTACTCAACTATACCATACTTGATCCTAGTAGCTCCTCTACTCTCTCGTCTCAAGGGTTTCGACTTAGTGACAGCCATACTAGCTCTAGCAGCTGGTGCAACTCTAGGTAAACTAGTTGTATACTTAATGGGTAGATCACTTAGAAAACTGGAGAAAATAAGTAGCTTTGCTTGGACCTCGTCAAGGTTTTTCTCGAAGCACAGGAAACCGGTTTTTATACTGGTGTTCCTAGTAGCTGCATTACCGATACCTGACGACGTTTTCTATATCCCAATAGGTGTCGCTAAATATAGTATATTGAGCTTTGCAACCGCTCTTTTTCTAGGTAAAATAGTAGTAACAGCTCTCACGGCCCTATACGGTGTTTCAACAACGTTCCTACTAGAGGATGTAATAGGACTACCAGTTTACTTAAGTATTCCACTAATGATCCTAGTAACCGTGATTCTCACGGTTGCGGTAGGTAAAATAGACTGGTATGGTGTAGAGAACAATTATATCGAGAAAGGGTTCCTATATGCTCTTACATACTTCTTAAAATCACTATTAAAGGTCTTGTTCATAGCTCCCTTAACCAAGCTTATAATAATCCTTAGGAATATGTTTACAAGGAGATGAGGAGGAACCCGGGAGATCGAGTATAAGCGATGAGCGAACAAGTTGATAGCGGGCTCCGATCCATTGTTTATTCACCGTATGATTATAGCACTACTAGACCTAGATCTTTATCAGTAATGAGCCGATAGTCAAGATTATAGCAGATGATACTATTATATTCTCATATCCTATTAATGAGTGAATTACTCCAGAGAACAAAGTGGCAACAAACCCCGTTAATTCCCCTATAACTAGGTACCGGGTACTCTCCGCTCTCCCCAAGGACTCTATGTACATTGAATATAATGCAACATCTATTTTATTATTAAGATATATTATTACTCCGAGCACTATTGATATGTAAATGCTTACCGTGTTGAATCCTTGCATAATGAGTAGGAAAGGTATTAAACCTCGTAGAATCATGGCCAAGTATGCTCTCATCCCGACTTCGATTGGTATCAAGAGATCCATTATTAACAGTAATCTCGCTAAACCATATATCATTAACATGCCTCCAGATGAAAGACTGAGATATCTTTTAAGATACACTGGGAGCTGGATGAATAGAATAGCGTTAGCGAATCTAAAGCATATGAGAGCTACTAAGACTCTGTGTGGATTAATGCGTTTAGTGCTTGTAAACAATGTTTTTATATTTGCTCTCTTAAGCATAGATGCATTATTACTGGTTAGTAGAGTATATATCACAAGGTTATCTGTAACTATGTTTTCAATTCTCTTTAATCCAACTTCTAATCGATAAAGAGTTCTCTCTATCTTGAACGAGGGGTCTTTGATCATTAGATACGTTAATAATACGGGTACTAGTAGAATTAACGTGAAGACATGTACGTTTAATAGAATTTGCTTTACTCCTATCGATAAAGTTAGAAATAGTGCTGCTTCACAAGTAATTGTTATGATCGCTCTCTGAACTAATAGTTTTCTCCACTGCATACTTTGATGAAACTCATGAATATATGCATTAATAGATGTCCTCGAGAAAGCCTCCATTAGAGAATAAGCAATATACAGTGAAATAAGAATAATGAAACTAGTTGTAGCAACATAGTTAGCTAGCATTACACCATATATAGTGAAAAACATTAAGGCCGCAAGCACTTGAATTTTAAGTTTCCCCTTATCCGCTAATCTACCTCCAATACTTAGCCCGAAAATATAGATTATGTATGATAACGCGTTTAGAAATCCTAAGTAAACAGCGCTTATTTCACCTATGGATACTCCTACTATGTCCGTGAAAGTGTCTATAACGTTTGCAATGGCGAGAGTAATTGCCAGCAATATAAGCATTAACATCGGTGAATGCCCCTAGCTTACCCTTTAATATCTGATCATGTTTTTAAAGACCAATAGTTAACTATACTTGTATCTCAGATGCTGAAATACCGTTAGCTTAGCGGGAAAATTGACTTAAACCCATTTCTTGAATTGATCATATCTTTTAAATGATACTTTTTTATCGTTAATGTATACTCCTGGTTCAGAGCTCGCTACGACACCTATAGTGGCATAGTCTACGTTGAAATATTCTAGTTCCTTGACAACGTTCTTGAATCCCTCGGGTTTAATACCTATAACTACTCCATATTCTTCGCCGCCAATTAAAGCATATTCCATGATGCATTCTACGCTGTTATCGCAGATTTCAATGATTTTCTCAGGGGTCTTCGGAGGATTAGTTAATTTTAATCCATACCCGCTTAGTTTACTTAACTCGTTTAGCGTGTATCCAAGTCCATCGCTTACATCCATGCTTGCCGTTATAAACCTGTAGTTGCTTTCTATGACGTATCCTTGCTCTACTTTCACCTTAGGTCTCTTAGTGTATGTGACTACCCATGGTTCTTTCATGGATTTCTCAAATCCATGTTTCACTACATACCCCATTGCTCCGTAGATACCCGTGGCGACAATGATGTCTCCGGGTTTTAAGCCCCTGCGACTGGGAGGAGTTTTCGCGGTTGTAAACCCTATTACTGATACAGCTATCCATTCCTCAATACTACTATTAGTGTCTCCTCCCAGGATTTTTACTCCATAATACTTACTCGCTTCATATATACCATCGAGTAGTTCTTCAAGGGATTCTACTCTCATAGTTTTAGGTAATCCTAGCGCTATCATACATGCATATGGTATGCCTCCTTTAGCCACAATATCGCTGATTGCACCCGTTAAACTAGCCCAACCAAGGTCAAAGCGTGTTCTCCAAGGTAGCATTAATGATTCAATAGAATATGCATCCATGGAAAGCAGTATTCTAGGGGCTTTCGGCAATAAATCACGTGCATCATCGGGGTGTTTCAAGTACTCGCCTACTCCTGGACCGTTAACGATTTTTTCAGTTATTAGTTGAACAACGTCTTCTTCCGTTAGCTCGTTCAACGTAGTTTTATCTGATTCTCCACGTATTTTAGTCATAGAGATATACCTGCACTGGTGTATTTTTCTCGTATCCTTCAACGCTTTCCGGTATGATCACATACCCATTTGTTCTCAGTAGACTCGATATCACACCGCTTCCCCTTAACATATATGGTTCAGCGAAGTAAACTCCTTTATCAAGGTGAACTTTTACTCTTATCACTGAACTATATCCAACCGTGTTTGGTATTCTCCTAGTTAGCAGGGCATTCACAACGCGTCTTTCAAACCCTCTTATATTAAGCCACTTCATGATTGCACGGCGCAAGAGAACCTCGTAACCAGTCCAGGCAGCAACGGGGAAGCCTGAAAGACACATAATTAACTTATTACCGTAGATAAAGCTCGACGTAGGCCTACCTGGGCGCATTCTGACTCCTCTGAAGACTTGTTCTCCTCGTTTAATCAAATAGTAAACAACATCGGATTCACTTACACCAGTGCCCCCCGTTGTTATCACGAGATCTGCACCCTTACTTATTTCTCTTGCAACAGCTTCCTCGAGTTCTCTTGAGTCATCGGGTACTATTCCCACATAGTTAACATCGAATAATCCATCTCGTTGAAGAAGAGAGTAAACGATATATGCCGTGGAGTTATACGTTTTTCCCTCAACGTGTTCTTCACCAGGTTCTACTAACTCGTCACCCACTGCGAGCACGGATACATTTATTTTTCGATATACTCTAACTCTGCTTATTCCCGATGCAGTTAAAGCCGCTATTATGGATGGTTTAATAACGCTTCCCTTATGTGCAAGTAAATCTCCTCTAGCGAAGTCTTCTCCACGTCGAATAATGTTTAAACCCTGGGGAACAGGTTTATAGATGACCAGGTGATCCTTAGATATACTTATATCTTCATCCATTACAACTGCGTCTGCTCCACACGGTATTGGTGCACCCGTGTGAACTCTTATAGCGGTGCCGGGATCTAGACATTTCTCTAATGGTTTTTGACCTGGTTTAAGAACGCCCACAATACTTAATTCCAATGGATTATACTGGGATGCACCCACGGTATCAATGCTTCTAACTGCGTATCCATCAACAGCTGTTACATCGACTTCAGGTCTATCTATTTCTGCGTATATGTCTTCAGCTAGTATCCTATTAACCGAGTTAAGTATGGTTAATTCTTCTACATCAAGCACTATAGTTTTATCGAGAGCCATCGCTAAGCGTTCTATGGCATCATCGATGCTTACAAGGTTGATTAAAGCTTTCAAATTTATCACTCAATCCATTGATATTTGAACTCGATACCGTAATAAAAACCGTAATCATTATTGCTAAGCCAAGTATGATTTGACTCATCGTGATCTCCTGACCCAGTATAAAGTAAGCGAGTAAACCAGCTCCGAATGGTTCACCGTAACTAACCGAGGTAACAATGGAAGCAGAGTATTTTTCCAAGAGAAAATTCATTAAGGTATGGCCAAACATCATTGGAATAATGGCCATCAATAGAAAATACATGTACTTATACGCATCATAACGTATTAACTCAACTCCCTTGAGAAAAGCAATCAACATCGTAGCAATCGCTGCCACGAAGTACGATTTAATAGCGTAATCTACCGTTGATTCCTTCAATTTAGACCTTGCATAGTGCCCCGATACGAAGTAAACAGCGGCAAATAACCCTGCAATAAAAGCCTCCAATGCCCCCATGTTAAATACTAGTTCATTCACTCCGAGAAGCATAGCCAATAGTATAGAACACAGAAAGATCCCAGCTATCTGTATGATTGATGGTTTTCTTTTAGTCAGTGCAAGCTCGATCATGAGGGAGTATAATGGATACATCGTAACTAGAAGCGTGCTCACATATATTGGAATTAATATTAAACTATGCATCCAGAGTGCGAAGTGCAGTGATAACGATAAACCTGATACCATGTGGTGGAGTTTAATGCTTCTAATAGATGATGATCTCCCGTTAAGTAACCCCACGATGAACAGTAAAGGCAACGAGAGGAAGAGCCGCCAAAAAGCACATGCTTCCGCGGGAGCCTGGGATAATACCACCAACACGCTCGCAGAGCTTATGGATACCCATATAACCAGAATCGAGAAAAACAGTAATAATTTTTCCTTGGAACGATTCATGTTTCAACCAGCTTACATTCTCCTAAGCTTAGGGAAACCCATTATATCCATTAACTCTGAAAGAGCTAACATTGTAAGCACAGTTATTAATACTCGTATGTTTCTCTTAGATTCATCTCGCTCACTTATTATGGGGTATTTCTCGTAAAATCTATTGAAATCTAATGCTAGATTAACCGCGTACTCTAGTATCTTATTTGGCTTCATCTCAATATACGATTTACTTAACACAGAGTTAAACATCGCGAGCGACTCAACGATTTTTTTCTCTTCCACTGATAACTCCGTTTCTCGAATGCTTTTAGCTAGTTCAAGTATTTTATTGCATACTTCGGTGCTATTATCTAGGAATTCCAGGCCCCACAGGTTTCTAATAATTCCCTGTGCTCTGACAAACGCGTACTCCACTATGACACCGTACTCTATTTCACCCGCTTTCTCGGGATCGAATACTAGGACTTTACCTGGGTCAACGGATATCAATACCGCTCGGGTATTAGCTATGGCGATCTTATCGGCTACTTGAATGAGTTCCTCAATATTCTGTGTTTTTTCTTTCTCCATTAGTTTCTTGAGAATTGATAGCTTGTTATCGATTAACATTTCATCAATAGTGTAATATACTCCCCTTCGCCCACTCATCCGCATACCCTTTAAGTGTACCATTTCATAGGAGAAATGATGCAGGTTCTCTGCTTCTTTGAGATACCCTAGGATATATAGAACTGCTTTAAGTTGCCTTTGCTCTCTTGATTGCTCAACCGCGATCACATTGTACACTTTTTCGGCTCCAAGTTTCCTGAACTTATATAAAGTGTACGCGATATCCCTTGTAATGTATAGTGTGGTTCCATCTCTTCTTCTAACCACGAATCTACCAGCTTGATCAGGGTGAAAGAGGTTTCTAATGTAGTCGTGATCTCTTGATGCCGCATTAAGATCCACTTCAACTGCTCCTCCTTCAATAACCTTAGCATAGTTAGTTTTAAGTAAATCGCTTACTACGTTGTGGGCTTCACTCAGTACTTCACTACTCGACTCGAAGTCGAAAGCATTAAAGTTTATTCCAATGCTCTCCAGTGTTTGTTTAAATCCATTTAGAACATCCTCGCATATTCTCCTGAAAAACTGCAGTGTTTCGGGATCCTCTTTCTCCGCCTGCGACATCAATTTCGATATCTCTTTTTCTGCTTCCAAGTGGTTTCTTACTTCGGTTCTCAACGCATTGTATACTTCAGGGAAATTCGCTGATAGTGCTCTTTCTGCTTTCACGTATTCATAGTATTCTTTAACTCTGGTTCTTAAGTCCTCGAGAACACTTAGTAATGTAGACACTTCACTATTGCTACTCATCTTCTTTAATTGCTTAAGCTTAATGTATAAAGATTTAGCTTGTTTCAGTGTTTCGAGTTTAAGATTACGTTTCAATGATATCCCGCATATTGTGAAAGCAATATCTCTTGGAATATTTCCAGTTGCTTCCTCTGATAGAATATTGTTACATGTTTTTTCACATAGATCAACTAGTTCACTTAGTTTCCCTTTAATTTCCTCCCTTAACCTACTTAATTCAATGAGAATATTGGTTAAAGCATATATAACACCGTACCAGTGATCAGGTTTTATTCCCTCGGGTCGCGATATACTCTTTGACTCAACTATTTTAACGCCATATGCAAGTATTGCTACTTGCCTGCCAAGATCATTTACATAGAATCTGGTTTCAACGCTAAATCCCAGTTTCCTCAGTAATCTAGCATAAGTATCACCGATCACGCTGTTTCTCCCACTGCCAATATGCAATGGATGAACAGGGTTAGCGCTCGTGTGTTCAACTATGACTTTAATTCCTCTACCCACGTTCATCAACTCCTTGCTTACTTCGCCTTTTACGAGTAGATCGACGAGTTTGCCAAGCATGTTGAAGTAGTTTAATGTAAAGTTCAAGTAACCATTAACGAAATCTACTCTTTCAACCCAGCATTTATCTCTAGTAGCAGCATACAGTTCTCTCGATAACTCGTTACCTAATTCCACCCATTTATCCCGCTCAATGCCTTTCAGTAAAAAGTGTAATGAAACTCCGTAATCACCGAGCCTTGGATCTGGTGTGGGAGCAACTCTTAGTTTACCGGATTCAATAAGCGACTTAACTAACTCCTTATCTATCTTCATGATTTTAACGAGTATCTCCGGTAAAGCATCTAGTATGCAGTTAACTAATTCACTCATTTTTACACTTCAACCCGGAATACTGCTAGGAGAGATATATGGTGAAGTATTTTATAAAAATAGTAATGAGTGTTAAAAAAAGAATTACGGATTTACTGTGCTAATAATTCTTCTACTTTCCTATAGAATCTACTCCACCACTCTTCAGCTGCACTATACATGTCTTTCTTAAATAACTCAGCCCACTTGGTGTTTCCATACTCCTCAGCTGCTTTAGCCATAAATTCTATGATTCTCTTGGAATCCCATGGTTGCGGTTGAGAACCAGCGAGTTTCTGGTATTTCGCTACCTGTTTATATGTTTCTCGCGCTTTCTTAAGTGGTTCTTTAACTCCATAATATTTTTCGAGTAGTATTGGTAGCGTTTTCTCCGCCCACCCTCTATGGAATCTACAGTATCCCGCGTTCTCAACTAGCAACTCGTAGACTGCTCTCTCAAGCGACTTCGCAGCGAACTCCTCTGGTTCCATGAAGACGCCAGTATAAACTGTCCAATACTTACCCAGTACATATAATGGAGCTACTAAACCAGGTGTCCAATAATAGTTTGGAGATATGTGTCCTTTTTCGCCAAACACTGCGTAGACAGGTAAATCACTGAATTTTATGCCTACACTAGCTAACCTATCAGCGTAGAGTAAGTCAAGTATTTTCGCACCATCGCGTACTCCGCGCTCACCTATTATTCTTAGAACAGGGTTTAAACCAAAGGCTAATTTCTCAACTAATTCAACAGCTAGTTTAGCATTCCACGCAGATGTCTCGGGGCTTGCTTTACCGGGGTCTAACTCTGGTTTACCGAGTAAACCTACTTCTTCTGGTTTCAATAATCCCCGGTACACTGCCTCGAATACTAGTCCTATAATGTATCCTAGCTCAATTGCATCTATTCCATACGCGTCCGCTAGTTCAACAACTTTCTCGATTTCATGTACATCAAATATTCCAATAAATGGCCCTAAGCCATTGTATGGTTCGTAGTCGCTCTTGTACCTACTTTTCCTCACTTTCTTACAGACTAGTGGACATGGTTCACCACAAGTCTTCCAGCTCTTTGTTTCAATGGTTTCTTTATTGAATGGTTCCCACATGTACTTCATTATTAACTCGTGTAATTTTTGCCTTACGTCTTTGCTGTAGTATATCATGTTCCAATGCAACATTGGAGTTGTAACACCGAGATGCGGGTAGTTTCCACCGAATGTTCCACCGCTTTTCACCTTGGGATCGTACCTGTACTTTACACCTGCTTCAATAACAACCTGTGTGTAAGGTTTACCCATCAACTCAGTGTACAGTTTGTTCAACGCTGTGATATCCGTGAGATCCGCTGGTTGATCTTTGGATCGATCATATAGACCTCCGTAAATTACTGCGACTACTCCATGTGCTTTCAATAATACACTACCGCCGCCTGCTCTAGCTGCGAAGTCCTCACTACCATAGTCTATCTTGCCTTTAATCAATGTTAGAGATGCGAGTGCACCAGTATTAGTGTACAGTGAGCCGGGCCCTACTAATATGCTGCGACTCGGATACTTCTCGTAGAAGTCTCTGAATGTATCCGTTAAGTACTCTTGGAGAGCGTAAACTCCTTTTAGACCCTTATAATCTCTCCATATACTTAGCAATTTATCTAACTCCAACTCATAGAACTCTACAACGGGTTTCCCGTCACCGTTGTCGAATATTTTAACAATTAAGGGTTTACTGCTCTTTCCTACTAATACTATTGCATCAGCGTTTACGTTAAACTGGTAGGCTGCACCACCCATTGCTGCTGCATGTAATCCGTTAGTCATAGGGCTCTTGAAAACCGCGATAAACCTGTGAGAACCATATAGCTTTGTGCCTGCAAATACTCCTGCACCAATGATTAACGCATTATCAGGGTGATAAGCAGGTTTCCTCCACGATTCATAGCGTTCTAAGTGTAGTTTTACTCCTAGGTCTATTGGTCCAGTTATCTCACTGATTGGGAATTCCTCAATCCAATATGTTCTTTTAGTTGCATCAATGAATATTACTCTATAGGTATTCTTTGAACGTTGCAAACAGAACCCCCCATGTTTATAGTATATTGAGCTAAGTTTTTAAATGTGTGATAGATACTTATCATTTGATCTAGTCAAAATTAATTTAGCTATTTAAATAATTTTCACGAGAGAAAAAGGGGCTAACACCGTGTTATAAGGTTTAAAAATCCTACTAATATAAAGCACATTGAAAAAGATGGGAGAAGAAGTGAGTAAGAAAACATATTACATAGGAGTAGTCTTGATTGCTGCTTTAGTGGTATCCATAGTATTCTTATATGTTTACACTAAACCTCAAGCTCCTAGCATTGAACAGAAAGTAGTAGTATACGCATATAATGACAAGATAACTGGAATAGACCCCAGCGTTGAAGACGACACAGGTTTAGTGGTATTGGGTTCAATTTACGAGACACTAACATACTACGATTATAAAACAAGTGAAGTGAAACCTCGTTTAGCAGTTAACTGGACTAGTAGCAGTGATGGAAAAGAGTGGGTATTCTACTTACGGAAAGGAGTTAAGTTCCATGATGGCACTCCATTTAACTCCACGGCCGTCAAAGTAAGCGTTGAAAGAGCACGAGACATATATAGGGAAACAGGTAGAGGAATGGGTTATATTTGGGACGCTGTTGAGGAAATAGAAATAGTTGACGAGTACACTGTTAAATTCAAGCTGAGTTACCCGCAGAGACTAGATCTATTGGCTTCTGGTTCATACGCTGCCTACATTTTCTCACCAAGCGTGCTTGAAAAAGCTGGTGTATCAAGCTACATGGATAGAGAATTAGAAGACTGGTTTAACAACGGTAACGCTGTAGGTACCGGCCCCTATAAACTAGTCTACTATGATCCAGTGAGAGAAGTTAAATTAGAGAAAAATAGTGATTGGTGGGGTTGGAGAGAAGTAAGCAACCCTAATGCCCCCGACGTGGTTATTATTAAGATAGTAACTGAGCCTATTGCTCAGTACAATGGATTATTATCCGGTGAAATAGACATAGCTTCCAGTGTTCCCCGCGAGAACATTAAAACACTGCTTGAGAAAGGATTTAAATCAATTAACTTGTCGACGTACCATAATTTCGTGTTATTCTTCAATACTAAGAGATACCCGACAAACATAAGAGAGTTTAGATTAGCCATAGTGCATGCATTAGATATGTCGAGAATTATTCGCGACGCTTTATTAGGATACGGTAAAGTAGCTAGCGGCGTTCTACCGCATGGTTTCCCAGGCCACGTGGATAACTTAGTTTATCAATATAACTTAGCGAAAGCAAGAGAGTACTTGAGTATTGCAGGAGTAAAATCGCCTGTCACTATTACACTACTATACCAAGTAGATTACGAGGAAACAAGGAAATTCGCTGAGATCTTTAAATCCATGATGATGGAACTTGGAGTAAACGTTGAACTAGACCCCCAGGACTGGGCGAGACTTAAAGATATCGCCAAAGAGATCTGGAGGAACCCTGATGAAACACCGCACTTAGTGATAGCCGACTGGTGGCCCACTATTCCTTCACCGTACGACTACCTATATACAATGTTACACAGTGAATCAAAGGAATGGAATTTCGCCGGGTACGAAAACAATTTATTTGATGATTTAATAGATTCAGCGTGGATCCTCGAAGGAGAAAACTACACCAAAGCAATTGAACTCTACGTGCAAGCTCAGCAACTAGTATATGAGGATGTTCCAGCAGTGGGATTATGGGATGAAATTAGACCGTTCATATACTCTGGTAGGATCAATTTACCTGAGGAAGCACTCAACCCGTTATACATGTTTGTAATAAGATTTGAGCTAGTTGAGGTAAGGTCATAGAATTGCCTGTAAGTTTAAATTATATTTTTAAAAGAACAATGCTTTCCATACTTGTAATTCTTGGAGTCATTGTTTTCTCCTACTTACTGTTAATGCTTACCCCAGGTGATCCAGCTGTTAAGTGGGCGGGTAACCCTCGTGGTCCCGGAGCAGTTAAAGCCATAGAATTAGCTCGAGTAGAGCTAGGCCTAGATAAACCATTATATGTGCAAATAGCTAATTTCATTTACAACTTTCTAACCGGTAACCTCGGGTTAAGTATAGCGTATAAAATCCCAGTATCACAGGTGGTTATTTCGGGTTTCACTGCAACACTTGAATTAATACTATTTACTTATCTCTTCTCGATTCCTCTAGGTGTCTGGCTTGGATTGTACTCAGCAATTAAACGCGGCAGTAGAATAGATAGTTTTATTCAATCACTGAGCATAGTTCTCGCGAGTACTCCTACTTTTTGGCTGGGATCCCTTATACTCCTTGCTTCGAACACTTTTACCGGGTTTCTTCCCTATGGAAGAGTTTCAAGTAAACTAGTGTTAAGCACCGGGTTTACCCCGATTACTGGTTTCTACCTACTGGACTCGCTGATACAGGGTAACATACCTGTGTTCATAGATGCACTAGTAAGGATAATACCTCCTGCTCTAGCTATATCCGTGTATCCTATCGGAGTCTTAGCGAGAGTAACTCGTACACTCATCGCGGAAGCATTACTGGAAGACTATGTACGTGCAGCTGTTGCGTGGGGTATCAAGAGAGAAACAATTATTAGGCAATTCGTGTTGAGATCAATAATTCCACCGGTAATTCAAATATCCGGGTTATCGTTTGTTTATAGTCTCGTAGACGCAATGGTTGTGGAAACAGTTGTTTTCGGTAGAGAAGGGTTAGGGAGTATTCTGCTGGATTCTCTTCATAAAGCTGATTTCCGCGTCACACTAGCACTCGCGGTTTACCTCACAGCATTCTACATTATTGTGAACACATTAGTCGACATTGTTCAAGCAACTATAGATCCAAGAATTAGGTTATAGCTATGACTCTGCCCTCACTCTATTCAAGAATAATGCGTAGAAACCTTAGGAGAACAAGGTTTAAGATAGGCGTCGCGTTAACCACAATTATAGTAATTCTCTCTATAATAGCTCCCCTCATAGCCCCGTATCCAAGCGAAGGTTATGGATACGTTCCAGCTAATGCAAGCGAGAGAAAGCTCTTGCCTCCATCCACTCAGTTCCCCTTCGGTACAGATGCATTAGGTAGAGATTTATTCTCAAGAGTATTAACTGGGACGAGAACAGCTGTTATTCAAGCTGTAAGCGTTATTCTCATAAGTCTCCTCGTCGGTATGATCATAGGTGTTTGCGCAGCTTACTTCAAGGGATTAATTGAGGTAACCTTAAACTATTTCACGGAACTATTTATGGCTGTTCCCTCAATAGTTATCGCATTATTTCTCAGGCTCACAATAGGTCAAGGCTTGCACGTCGTTATCATATCGCTTGTAATTGCTTGGTGGGCTTGGTACTCTAGAATAGCATACGTGTACGCTAAAAGCATTGTTGAACTAGAATACGTTACTCTAGCGAAATTATCTGGGCTAAGTGCACTCAAGATTATTCCGCGCCACGTAATTAGAAACATTTTCCAAGCATTAACAGTACAAGCTATATCAGACCTAGGGAGCGCTTTACTTGAAGCATCTGCAATAAATTTCATGGGGTTAGGGCTTCCACCAGGATCCCCAGAGTGGGGTGTAATCTTATATGAAGCAATAACGGAGCGGGGCATAGAAGCCTTCTTATTTTCTCCATGGCTCGTTGTTTTCCCTGGTTTATTCATATTCATGACTACGCTTGGCTTTAGCTTGATTGCTGATCCGCTGAGAGAAGATCTTGATCCAAGGTTACGTAGAAGGTGGAAACTGTGGTTTTAGCTATACAAGCCAAGAACTTGAAAATAGGTTACATGGATGAAGAAGAGCAAATTACGTGGGCTACTAGAGGAGTCGATCTATCCGTAGAAGAAGGTGAATCATTCTGCATAGTTGGAGAGAGCGGTTGCGGTAAATCAACACTAGCAAGCGCTATCGCTGGCGTACTTCCACCTCACGCTTTAACCATGGGAAAACTATACATATTCAACCAGCTAGTAATCAATGAGTCGGAGAGAAACTATAACGGAATAAGAGGCAAAGTAGTCAGCTTGATTCCACAAAATCCAGGCACGAGTTTAAACCCGTTTCTAACTATAGGTGATCACTTTTACTATATTCTAAGAGATGTAAAGGGATTAAGCAAAAGCGATTCAATAAAGATCGCTCAGGAATACCTCTCGAAAGTGGGACTAGGAAAAGATGTACTTGAAAAATATCCGCATAAACTGAGTGGTGGAATGCAGCAAAGAGTATTAATCGCTATAGCATTAGCCAGCGAGGTTAAAATAATTGTAGCGGATGAACCCACGTCTTCGATAGACGCTAACCTGAGAGCCCAGATATTAAACCTCCTAAGTAAGCTAGTCAAAGAATTCAAAGTAACATTGCTACTCGTCACCCACGACTTAGCTTCAGCTAGCAAAATCTGTGATAGAATAGCCGTAATGTATGCTGGTAAAGTGATCGAAACCGGTTTAACATCATCTATTATTAGTAAACCCCGTCACCCTTACACAAGAATGCTGCTTGACAGCGTACCGTTGCTTGGTTCAAAGAAATCTTTAAACCCATTGCCTGGAGAGCCGCCAAGCCTGGTAGAGGATTTTACATGGTGTTCTTTCAGAGATAGATGCCCATTTAGAATCGAACAGTGCAGTGTAGAACCACCATTAATTCCTGTGGAAGATGAACCTCATCTCGTAAGATGCTGGAGATTCAGAGAGGTGTCATAGAATTGAATAATGAAGTTATAAAACTACAAGACGTAACCGCGGGATATAAGACGGTTACTGGATTTAAATCCATTCTTAAACGATACCAAGTCGTTTTAAAGGACATTAACTTAACTGTATCCAAAGGAGAGAGAGTTGCAATTATAGGTGAAAGCGGATCCGGTAAATCGACTCTTCTAAAAGTAATAATGGGATTATTGAAGCCTATCAAAGGTGAAGTATATGTCTACGGTAAGCAAATATATAAATTACCGTGGAGAGAGCGCGTAAAGATAATTAGAAAAATTGGTTATGTCCCCCAAGATCCATACAGTGCTCTAAACCCATTACTAACGGTTAAACACGCTATATCCGAACCATTAGAAGCACTAGGATTAAAAGATGAAATAATTGAGCAACGCGTCAGGGAGGCAGTGAAGTTCGTTGGTTTACCGCAAGAAGTACTCAACTCGACGCCCGACGAGTTAAGCGGTGGAATGAGGCAAAGAGTCCTTATTGTGCGTGCTTTAGTAGCGGAACCCGAGATCCTCATACTCGATGAACCCACTTCCGCTCTAGATGTCTCCATTCAAGCACAGATAATCAACTTACTCAACGATATTTACAGTAAACTTAAAACAACAATGATAACAGTTACACATGATTTAGCTGTCGCACAATACTTAGCTGATAGAGCATTCATACTACGAAATGGCTCAATAAGTGAAGAAGGGCCAATTGACCAAATACTGAGTAATCCGAGAAGCGAGTATACGAGAAAACTCGTTCTAAGCTACTATGTTACCTCGTTTAAAAACAATAAATCTGTAGGAACAGAATAAACATCGGTTTTTAAATAATAAAATATAAGTAATTAAGTAATCTTTAGTAGGTGTTTCCGTGGAAGCGTATGTTTACGTAACGCCAAGGCAATGGAAAATCATCGAACAAATCATAGTGAAAAAGGATGCTTCATTGAATAACATAGCTGAATCCCTAGGCGTTAAACCCGAGGACTTGATGAGAGATATATCCGAGCTAGAGTCAAAGAGCTTAATCAAAGTAGAAAAAAAGAGTTCACCTTACTATGTTCTCACGGGGATAGCGGAGAAGTATTTGAGGAATGGTTTCCCAGAGGAAGTAGTGTACAGGGTTCTAAAGGATTTCACGCAAAGAAGCATTGATGAACTAATTAAGTATATTGAAGAAGAAACTGGTATCTCACGGGAAGAAGCTCAAATAGGTATACAGTACCTAGTTAAGAATAAATGTTTAATCATAGAGAGAAAGATCATTGCTTCAATTAATCCGGACAAGTGCACAGATGCACTAAGATCACCTGATCTCATTAGAGAAAAACTACGTGCTTTACAACAAGGTGAAATACTGGACGAGGAAACCATAAACTTATTAAAGAGAAGGAAATTAATAGAGCGACGCGAGAGAACAATAATCATGGTTAAACCAACGGAGAAACTACTGGATTCATGGAGCCGGAACCTCATTAAAGAAAGAGTTTTAGTAACAGTGGTTAAACCAGAGTATGCTCTTGAATTAGATCGCTACTTGATTAAGGAATTCGATTTAGCGATCGAGCCTCCTTCACCACCTCTCTCAAAGAAGCATCCTTACATGCAGTTTATAGATGAACTCAGAGAAATAATGATTAGCATGGGTTTCGAGGAAGTAAAGGGACCGCACGTTGAAGCAGAGTTATGGAATTTCGACGCTCTATTTCAAGCCCAAGATCACCCTGCTAGAGAAATACATGACACTTTCTTCGTTAAAAATGACTTAAAAGCAACGCCACCACATGACATAGTTGAACGCGCGAGAAGTATACATGAAGCTGGTTGGAAATATAAGTGGAGCCCTGAAAGAGCAATGCGGTTAGTGTTAAGAAGCCAAACCACGGCTGTAACCGCGCGAGCCATATACGAGCGTGGGCCAGGTGAATACAGAGTCTTCACTATTGATAGAAACTTTAGACCAGAAAACCTTGACGCAAAGCATAGTATGGAGTTCTATCAGTTAGATGGAGTTATCGTTGGTAAAAACGTGAACTTCAAACACTTATTATACTTCTTCAAGGAACTAGCAGCAGCTCTCGGTATTAAGGAAATATGGTTTAAACCAGGTTACTTCCCATTCACTGAGCCTAGCGTGGAGGGATACGTTAAACACCCGAAACTAGGGTGGATCGAGGTGTTCCCGGGTGGTGTTTTTAGGCCCGAGGTAATGAAGATCCTTGGAGCCGGGGGATACAATGCTGTTGCATGGGGTATCGGCGTAGACAGGTTAGCTATGACTGTTCTCGGCGTTGATGACATAAGGTTACTGTTCACGAGGGATCTCAATACTCTTCAAAACATTAAATACACGGGGCTCCCATATTTTACTCGTAAAACAACCGGCCAAAACTTGAAAGTTGTACCAATACCGCTTTAAGGTTACTAAATTGTCAATTAACCCTCAGAAAGCGCGGTTTTACGCAACTATCCTATTGAATAGAATCACGAAGAATAAGACAGGTTTCGACGCCGAGTTTAGTCAACTAGTTAGAAAATACAATGTTAGTCCACGTGAATCAGCTGTTCTCTACAGGTTACTCTATAAACTGTTAACGTATTATCATAGCGTGAAATTCCTCGCAAGTTATCATGGGTTCTCCCCACGAGTAAATGGTGTGATCGAGTATCTTTACACAAGGGGGTTTAACTTCGATTTGATACTAGACGAAGTCAAGGAGGCTGCCTCTACTCTCTCACCTATCCTCAGAATATCGATATTGTACGGTTACCCATCATGGTTTATAAGAGAACTCTACGGTAAAACATCACCTGAATCCCTTGAACTCGCTTTGAAGTCGCTTAACGAGAAGAAAAGATGGCTGCGCGTTAACTCCTTGAAAACCTCGAAAGAAGAAGCCTTGGAGTGCTTGGAAAAAACTGGGGTTAAAGTGAAACCACACCCAGAATTCAACGAGCTTTTACTAGTCAGCGATCCCTTCATAAAAGTAGGAGGCAACGAGTGCGTGAAGAAGGGGCTCGTTATTCCACAAGATATAAGTTCTTATATTTCAACGATGCTGATAAACGTAGATCAAGGAGACCTCGTCGATGCTTGCAGTGCTCCCGGTGTAAAATTACTGCAGATCTACTCATTGAATAAACTAAGTAGAATAATATCGGTGGATATAAGTGAAAAACGCTTGAGAACTCTCCTTAAAATCATCGAATACTATGTTGGAAAACCATATAATGTTATAGTTATAAATGCCGACTCAGCTAAAAACCACTATAACACCAATAATGCAACCATAGTAATAGACGCACCTTGTAGTAATAGTGGAGCCATCTACAGTGATCCCGCTATTAAGTTGCATTTATCGAAGAGATCTCTGAGAAAACTCAGTTTAACGCAGAGAAATATCTTGGAAAACAGTTTAACGCAGGGTAAGTTAATTTACTTCATGACATGCAGTATTCATCCAAGTGAGGGAGAAGAAGTAATAGATCATATTTTAGAAAAACATGAAAATAAGGTTACATTGGAGACAAGTATACAATTACCAGGCGTGAGTAAAGGATACTCCGGTTATAAATCAACAAGTAGAGTTTACCGAATTCAACCACACGAAGTCAATGGACAAGGATTTTTCATAGCGATTTTAAGGGTGAAATAAATGAGTGAGCTGAAAGTAGATTTCTTCTATGGTATTTACCCAAGTAGCGTTCACGGAAACCTCTTTCTCATAGACCCCTTGTTACCTCCTAAAAAGTGCCCATTACACTGCGCTACGTGTCCATTAATAACTAACCTTGAACCGAGAGAAACAAAGAAAGTTGATCTTGATGCTCCGATAATGAATATCATGAATAGCATTAAGAAACATTTACCCTTTGAAACCAAAATCGATGGGTTTCTTCTATGGGGTTACGGTGATCCACTCTTACTTGGCAACATATACGAACTTTTAATTGCTCTACGTGCTCTTCTAATCGAGCACGGGTTGCAGGTTAAAATATATGTTCACAGTAGCCTAATTCCACTAGTAGAATCCTGTTCCCAGGAAAACTCTAAGTGCACTATAATGAAATCAGTAGTAGAACAAGTTGACGGGTTTATTACACCGTTTTTATGGTATAGTGTCGACAAGTATATGCTAGGTTGGCCGCAGGAAACAAGTTTAACTCACTATGCGGGTGCTATAAGACGAGTATTCGAAAATAATTATGGTAAATTAAACATCGAGCTACATGCATTCAAGTTACACGAGCATTTATACCCGGAACTACACGATTTAGAAGAAGTAGTCATTGTTTTAAAACACATGCGATCAAAAAGCATTATAGTTAAACCAATTGATAGACCAACTGTAAATCAATATCTAAAACCTACGCCAGAGAGCCATGTTGCAAGAATAGTAGATTATTTGGAGAACGAGGGATTCAAAACCCGCGTGGAAAAATTTAACCCACCTCAAAATATTCCGTGGAAAGAACCCTCTAACATACTATACAATTACACTCTGAGAATACCGCTAAAATACAGTGAAATACGATCCATATTCAGTGAAATAGGGTTAATAGCGCTAGATAACCTAGTCACAAAAAAATACATCACAAAAACCACTTGGGCTGGTGAAGTATTCTTCGTAGGAAATCTCAGATAACTCTGCTCACATTGTACCAGTGAACTTAGTTGATTTAATCTTCCTGCGTTTCCTAATGAGTAGAGTGAGAGATAGTAACGCTATGATTAAAGGATATGAGAAAAGAAGTAAAATATATAGAGTTTCATTGCCCATAACTAATTCCTTAAAACGATAGCGGTATTCCCTCGCTCCGTGGATCACACGATAAGAACAATGTTCCACCTTTAAGTAACCCAACGTGCACGTGGCCTCTTAATTCACCATAACCAACAACGTTTACGTGGATATATTCGCTTAAGTTACCTGGTTGCATTAACGGTTGTTCAATAACGAGTTCTTGTCCATCGTAGGGCTTTGTGTAAATGAATCTCGGGGCAGCAACAGCTTTATCAATCCTCATATTGTATGTGAAAATGTTCTCGAATACTCTTAAGTGAAGCTGAGGTCTCATATCTCCCCCAACGCAACCAATAATGTATTTTGCGTCACCGGCATCAACGCCTAGAATAGATAAAGTGTGTAATGGTAGTTTCCTGGGAGCTGGGCTATTAGGAAGGCCTTCACTTTTAGCGAATCCGATTGCTCTGTTTTGTACGGGGAACCCGCTCGCCACTAACCCTGATCCAAAGCTTAGGTATAAACTTTGAATAAACCCTACTATTGCCTCACCATCTGAAACAATGAAAAACGTTGTATCTCCACCGGATTTACTGCTCTCATAGTTGTTCTCCGGTGGTAATACGCTAAGTGATGAATATTTAACATAGGCTTGAGGATCTATTTTCATGTAATCAGGGTCTCCTAGAAATAGATCTCTAAATAAATAAACATCTTTAACTGGTTTGCTCCACTTGGCTATTCTATTAGGGTTTTCAAATGTTTCTTTGTTGAAGTCTAACTCATATATAGCACTTATTAATTGAAGTGTTGAAATTCCCTGCGTGTTTGGTGGAAGCTCGTATAATGCTAGGTTATCTATTTCTAATTTTAATGGTGTTACTTTTCCACCTTCATGCTCCATTAAGTCATCTAATCCAATATTGACTCCTTGATCTTGTAGTTCTCTAACAATATTTTCAGCTAACTCGCCGTAATAAAACTCCTCGTATCCTTTTGATGCTATCATTCTAAGTGTTCTAGCCATCTCTTTGTTTCTATATACTTCTCCTAATTTAAGTCCTTTAAAGTATTTAGCCCACCTATATTGTTCAAGTTCTCTCTCTGATGATTTACTAGCTTCTGAAAGAGAAGAACCTACGTGGAAACCTTCATAAGCTAGTTTAATTGCTGGTTTCAACAAGTTCTCCAAAGACATGGTAGCGTATTCATCGTGAATTTGACCCCACAAGTACACTAATCCGGGAACAGTTACTGTTAATGGACCACGCGTTGGTTTCGTCTTTAAGTATTCCTCAGCGTTGAATCCACCTGGAGATCTACCTGAAGAAGCATATGCTACTACATCATCCCCAATGAAACCCAGTATAAACGCGTCGCCTCCAGGTCCACCCATGTGTGGTTGAACAACGGATAAAACAGCGCTAACCGCTATAGCTGCGTCGAATGCGTTTCCACCGTTTTTCAAGATTTCTACTCCCACTTGAGTAGCTAACTGATGATCAGATACTACACCTTTACATCCTATAGATATTTTTCCAATCATGTTTTTTCCTCGGGGTAATATATTATTCCTTCATTTTTTAACTTAGTTATCTCGTCTTCCATATATCCTAGTTCCCTCAAGATCTCGACTGTGTGTTCTCCCAGTAGCGGTGGATGCCTCTCGCTATTATATCTTACTTTGTTAACTAATACTGGTTCACTCAGTAAAGGTATTTTACCTAGCTTAGGGTGATCTTGATACAAAACTATTTTCTCGGAGTTCACATATGGATCTTTGAACACCTCATCTATATCATATACAGGTGAAGCTGGTACACCGTGTTCTTCTAGAACTCTGATCCAGTGATCCCTGGTGTTCTTACTAAATAGTTCTTGTAGAATAGAAACGAGTTCTTCTCTATTCGCTACTCTATCAGCATTAGTTCGAAATCTTGGATCATCTACGAGTTCTGGTTTCCCCAATGCTTCGCAAAGGGACCTCCATAACCTATCGTTAGCTGCAGCGACAATAAACCACTTATTACTGATATCTTGAAACGCTTGGTAGGGTGCCATGGAGGGGTGAGCGTGGCCCATTCTTTTAGGTTTCAAATTGGTTAGCAAATACATTACTGGTAGATAACACATCGAGAAAATAGCAGTATCGTACATTGGTATCTCCATTTTAACGGGTTTAACTCCAGAGTAAAGAGCCGCTAATGCATACGTAGTAGCCATTAACCCTGTTATAACGTCAAATAACGCAAAACTGACTCTTACAGGTGGATCTCCTTCTCTACCAGTTGTTAGCATCAAACCAGACATTGCTTGTATAATGATGTCGTAAGCTGTTTTCTGCTCATAAATGCTTCCCTGCTTAAAGCCCTTAATACTCACATATATTATACCCGAGTTAACTTTGATCAAGCTTTCATAGTCGACTCCTAGTTTCTCGGGTATTCCAGGTTTAAAGTTCTCGAAAACCATGTGTGATGTTGCAGCAAGCTTGTAAAGTATCTCTCTCCCTTTTTCCGTTTTCAAGTTTAACACAATGCTCCTCTTACCTCTATTGATTGACATGTAGTACGCGCTTTCACCCTTAATGAATGGAGCCCATGTTCTCGTTTCATCTCCATGAGGTGCTTCAACCTTAATGACATCTGCTCCTAAGTCGGCGAGAATCATGGTTGCAATAGGGCCCGCCAAGGTGTGAGTAAGATCAAGTACTCTAATACCCTTTAACAATTACTACACCTACTTGCTTGAGTAAATAACGGTGAAAAAACTAAAATACACTATCGTTGAGATAATTGATTCTATTGTAATACATGGTATTACTATGACCCTCCTTTAAAAGCATTTACCATTGGAATAAATTTGTCGGAACGGTGGTAGAGGGGGCATTATGCCTACAACTGTATCAACGGGCAGTATTTTCAGCAAATTCACATCAATATTCAAATCTAAAGATCCACTTAAACGCGAAATAATACAATCAGCGAGCATACTTGACAGAATGCTTAGGAGCCTCGAGTTCTCTAAGAAAAACCTTGAAACAGCTGTTGAAGAACACCAAAAGAAGCTGAAACTTCAAGGCGATGATAATGAAATGGCTAAAATACTTGATGATGAAATAAAGAACATACATGGTTATATTTCTATAATAAACAAGACTATATATGACCTAGCTAGAGTTAAATACAGGCTTGAAACGCTGTTCTATGTTGAGGAACCATTAAAGGTATTACCCGAAATAATAGAGGAACTAAGAGCTGTTGAACCAGTAATTGAGAAAATAAACCCACAGTTAATTAACCACATTAAATCCCTTGAGCAAAAAGTTGCAAGCATTATGACTCTATCATCATCCTACATACCGGGCTACAATCCCAGTTTAAATAGCAGAGTGCTCAGTAAAGCAAGTGATACAACTTTACCACAGGAACCAATTAAGACAACTCAACAACCTCTCTTCATCGAGAAAAAAGTAGAATCAGTTAAGACAAGTAGTCAAGAACTTGAACATGCTCAAACAACGCATAGTACTAGTACTTTAACTTCAAAGACTAAGACTACGTCGAGTAGCGAAGTAAACTTAACCCCAGGTAGACAAAGTTACTCGCAACCAATTAGAACTGAATCCTTCTCGGCAAAGGCCGAGGAACCAGTTAAGGAACAGGTTTCTACGCCACTAAGCATCAACGTGGATCCAACTACGCGGACCCTGGTGTCGAATGTTCCTCTTCACGTTGTTGAACAATGGATTTTAAACGAGCTGAAGATCTCTGGAGGCATTTTGGATTTAAGGCTCTTTGAAACCAGGTACGGGGTATCCAGAAGTGTAATTTTAGAAGCTTTGAACTCCTTGGAGTCAAAGAATCTCATTAAGATCAGAAGGAAATAGAGTAAACCATAATGTATAGGATTAAAGGGGGTGTTTCAGTGAGCATGTATCACTTAGCTGACCAAGGCGTTGAATACGCTCAAAAAGCTATTGCAGCTGATAAAGCAGGTGATTATGAAAACGCTATAAAGTACTATAAGATCGCCGTTGATTTCTTATCGAAATACCTTGTCTTATACCCAGATACTCCTCTAGCAGATTTTTATAAAGAACTCATCGCTAAGTATAGGAATAGAATAGTAACTTTAGAGAAAATCTTAACAGAGAAACCGCGTTCAGATCTCTCATCAGGTACTTCAGCGAGTAATCAGATTGATGCATCTATTTTCGAGGTATTGAAACCCGATCAAAGAGATAAAAAGACCTTTAACGACCTAGTGGACTTAGAGGGTGTTAAGAGGGCTCTGAAGCGATCTGTAATATATCCAGTAAAAGACCCTACACTTTATCCCTTAGGTTGGCCTAGAGGCATATTATTATTCGGTCCACCTGGTTGCGGTAAAACAGAGATAACACTAGCTTTAGCGAATGAGATAGAGGCAATATTACTAAATGTTAGCCCCGCAAATATCATGAGTAAATGGCTGGGTGATACCGAGAAAAACGTGAAAGCTTTATTCAATATCGCGAGAGAGTACGCTATGAAGGGGCAACCAACAATTATATTCATCGATGAAGTAGATGCATTATTCCAACAATACAGTGTTGAAATAGGTGGAGAGAAAAGAGCTAGAAACCAGTTCCTAATAGAAATGGATGGATTAACTAGTAAAGAGCACGCTAAGATACCTTTATTCGTGATTGGGGCAACTAATAAACCATGGAATCTAGACATAGGGTTCATAAGAAGATTCGAACGTAGAATATATGTTCCATCACCCACAAAGGAAGTACGTAAACAATTATTTATACACTATACGAGTAAACTAGCGAACACTTTTCAGCTTGAACAATTAGATTACGATAAATTAGCGGATCTAACGGAAGGTTATAGTTCATCCGACATAGTGTCAATAGTGAAAGAAGTACAGAATAATATAGTTGAAGAAATTAATGAAAGAAATCTCAAACCAGTAGATAGAAAAATAAGGACAGAGGATTTCGTTGAAGTAATAAAGAAACATAAACCAAGTATTGATCAGAGGCTTCTGGATGTGTATAAAGAGTGGAATAAGCAGTATGGAACTAACAGTGAAGAAGAGTAAAACTACTCCGAGGTTACCTCCACATAGTTTATTTTATTCCTAGTTTTTAACAAGGCTTAAACAATCTTTCTCTAGCTTATTAGATTCACTAACAAAAATCCTATATAGATGATGAGAGTCATGCCTCTCGATAGGTGAAGTCAACCCTGGGGTAGCTGATAAGGAACATAAAACTTTCCAATTACTAAATACATTTTGAAAAATTATTAGTGAATCTAAAATAGCGTCATACATAAAGTATTTAAAACCATAACAGCATTATATGTTAAATGGTGAATTAACAATGCCTTGTACTCAGAAAGTTAAAGTAAAAACACCTAGTGGTAAAGATCTAGAGCTTGTTCCCATTAAAGTATGGCAATTAGCACCAGCAGGTAGAAAAGGCGTTAAGATCGGTTTATTCCAAGATCCGGAGACAGGTAGATACTTCAGAGTCAAAGTACCCGATGACTACCCTGTTTGCGGATAAGTTACTCAATTACATAAAACAATTTTGTTTTTGATTCATTTACTTTAATCTTTTCTATTGAAACAGAGTTGGATAATCAACGACTTGTATCATACACTAATATTCGGCAACTAGTATTAATTTAAATTTTTATTTAACTATTTAAATAACCCTTATTGCTAATTTTTACATTAATCAAATAAAAAACACGCATAGACAACATGTTGACGTCTATTAAAATAATGAAATAAACCAATCCATTAAGACTTATAAATGGAAATCCAATAGCACAAATAGGGATGAGATGAACACTATGTATCTACCCAGATTCCCAACATTGAAGGACCTTGATATTCGTGGAAAAAAGGTCTTCATGAGAATAGATATTAATGTACCAGTAGACCCAGACAAATCCATAATTTTAGAGGATAGGAGAATCAAGATACATTCGTACTACATAAAGAAAATAATGGAAGAATACTCACCTGCATTAATACTGGGTTCACACCAGAGTAGACCAGGCTCACCGGATTTCGTGACGTTGGAGAAACACCATGAACTACTCCAAAAATATACAGGACTTGATATTAAGTTCGTAAACGATGTTATGGGTCCTGTTGCATTAAACAGTATAAAGAACCTTAAGCCGGGAGAAGTGCTTTTACTTGATAATTTAAGATTAATATCTGAAGAGATAATTGAGGCTCCGCCCGAGAAACAGTCCTCAAGCATTCTAGCGAAAAGACTGGCTTCCGTAGTAGATGTATATGTTAACGACGCATTTGCTACAGCTCACAGAAGTCATCCAAGCATAGTTGGATTACCGCTGTTACTTCCCAGTGCCATTGGACCGTTGTTTGAAAAAGAAGTAAATGCGTTGCGCAGAATTATATCTGAACCAGAACCACCCAGAGTATATGTACTTGGAGGTAGAAAAGTAGTAGATCACTTGAGAATTATAGATAACCTCGTTAAAAATAAACTCGCAGATCGAATATTAACGTGTGGATTACTGGGTTTATTCTTCTTAGCTGCAAAAGGAGTGAACATAGGTTTTGAAAACTACAACTTACTTGAAGAAAGTAATTTAACCCAGTATATAACGATAGCCAAAAGCTTGCTACTACGCGGTGCACCAATAGAGACTCCCGTGGACTTAAAAACCAAGATCGGGGATAAAGTCGAAAACGAGTACATAGGGCAAATCAAAGGTGTTGCAATGGATATTGGAGAACATACAGCTGAGATTTACAGCGAGTTAATCAAAGATGCGAGAACAGTTGTTATGAGAGGCCCTGCGGGAGTAATCGAGTTAGAGGAGTTCAGGGCTGGAACCTTGAAACTAATGGATGCAGCAATTAAATCCAGCGGGTTCGTTCTCGTTGCAGGAGGACATTTAGGAGAAATGTTTAAACAGAACCAAGGCAATGGAAAAATACACGTATCGTCAGGCGGGAACTCTGTACTATTGTTCCTAAGCGGCGAAGAGCTCCCAGCGTTTAGAGCACTGGAGTTATCCGCGAAGATGTTTCTTGGATGGTAGAAATACATATTATAGTTAATAACAAGTTTTTCGATTCCTATTTCGCTATGATGCAGTGGTGAGCATTGGTGAAAAGCGAAGACTTAATTTAGTGTAGATTTAGGGAAGTAATATTCCTTTAGAACATTCTTTATATCTACTCTTTGTGGCGTCAATTTCCACGCATTTAGAGCTGTTTCCCAGTATTTTTCTGCATCGTTGTAGTAGATGTTGGTTATTGTCTTCATTTTTTCGGAGAATTCCCTGTATTCTCTTTCATCTATCTCTCTTGCTCTAGCGTCTTTGTATATATCAACAAAATCTCGGATATCGGAACCGAACAACCAGCCATTTACTCCTTCTTCAATGATTTCTAAAACTCCTCCATCACGACTCGATAGAACAGGTACACCGTTAACTAATGCCTTCATATAGCTTGTTCCACAGGCTTCCCAACCACTAAATGGTGTAAATAACCATAGATCTGAACTTTTAACCAGTAATTTAGCTACATCTAGATCATAGTCAGGTATATATATGGCGTTTTTTACCTTGAGACTCAATTCCCTAAACCACTTAAGGTAGTTAACTCCATCGGGATCTCTTGGATGAGGTTTACCCGCCAATATATATACTACGTTTAAATCAGGGTTTTCCTCAATAAATCTCGCTATAAAGTATGGTCTCTTATATCTGGATAGCCTTCTCGACCATGTAATCACTGCTTTGTTTTCAATACGTATATCATCCTTATAGCTTCTAAGTACTGCTTCCAACTCTTTCTTGGATTTTTGTCTAACATTTTTTAGTGTATCTAGATCCATCACTCCTTTTTTCCACATGGTAAACAATAATGGATCCATCCATCTCTCCAAGTATATTCCATTAGTTATTGCTTTTACTTTACCCACAGCCTCGGGGAAAATCTTCGGTATTATATCACTCTGCTTACGTGACACAACTATCACTTCCTTGAGTTTTTTAACGGCTTCACTCGTGATGTTTATAACGCTGCTTGAGACTCTGACTCCTAGTTCTCTCTCAATGAAGTCACTTGGGTAAACGGGGTGCCCCCAGGGACCAGGAGTATGGAGGATTATCCTTGACTTAGCTTCAGCTGTGTTGAGTACATATAGTATTAATGCAGTGTAAGATTCCTCTAAATCTATTACTGACACTTTCTCTAAACCAATGTTTCTAGCTATATACTCAGCGCTTGCTTTAGCTAGGAGTATGTATTTCAAGTACTTGTCTTCATCTGTTTCCTCGATATATACTCTGCTCGTTAATTTACGAGCCCACTCTGGACATGTAGCTTCAAATAAGACTGCTTTAGCTGTTTTATAAGAATATATCCATGGTCTCACGTATACAGTTGAGTTTTTCAACTGAACCATGAGTTCCCGGCTTGGTTTTAAGTTATCATAGAACTCTGAGGCGTGTTCTTCGGCTTCAAATGATACTTGATCATCTTTTACACGAACCCTAGCATAACCCTGAGTGTAAAATAAACTTAGAACAACGTAGTCTAATCCCATATCGCCTGCCGCGTAGAACTTGTCTCCTTCTAGGACTCCCAACCCTCCTGCATATGTACGTGATTTTTCAAGCGCAATCTCCGGTGTAATGCTTACAATAACCAATGCAATCACCAAAACCGCGTTCTATCTAGATTGAAACAGAGATTAAATACTATGATTTAATGCATTCATGTCAAGTGATGCAGGTAAATTGCATCAAGGGAACCTTAAAACGTGTTTTAATGAAACCTACTTGTGTCTTAAGTTACACGCGTATATAACTATAAAAATTAACTTGATTAATAGTTAAAGGGTGTTGTTTTTGGCTGAGCTACATCAACTAATCGATGTTTATAAGAGTGTTCCATTACAAGGTAAAGTTAGAGATCTACTGAGGAAGATAACTCTATATAATAGGATCCAGGGCTCCATCGGGCTCGAGAAAGCCGTGTACGAAGTCGCAGATATTCTTAGAGAAAACGGCTTCGAAACAAGAATATTTGAAGTACCCAGTAGTAGTGTGAAAGGATTCATGGAAACCCCTGCCTCGTGGAACGCTGTAAACGGGTACGTTGAATTCAGTATAGGTAATGAATCCAAGTTGAGATTCAACTACTTAGATCATCCGACATTAATCGCCGCTCACTCCCCACCTGGTGAGGGATGCAGTGAGGTAAAAGTATGCAAGGACTTATCTAACTGTGCAGGCGAAGCAGTAATAGTGGAGGCCCCCGCATTTGTTGCTTACCGGGAAATCCAGGCTCGATTAATTATTCTATATGATAGTAAACGTTACCCCGAAGCAGTACCTTATACTGGTTTATTCATAGGAGTAAACGACGTTAAGAACACGAGTGTTGTAAATATACCATACAATACCGCTTTAAAGCTATTATCAAGGATTTCGAGAGGCCAAAGAGTTGAAGTCTGCTGGAAAGTAGAATCGAGTTTTTCTACTAAGCCAATGTATGGGTTATTAGCGTACAAAGGCGATGATCCCGGAGTACTCTACGTTAGTCATATATGTCACCCTAAGCCGGGTGCACATGATAATGCTAGTGGCGTTATATCCAATATTGTTGTATCCGAGTTAGTTGATAACTCCCCTAAAAAAATCCCCCATGCTCATCTCTTTGTACCAGAGTACTCTGGTACAATATTCGCGGATAAGGTTTTACCATGGGTTCCTAAAGCAGTAATAAATCTAGACATGGTTGGCTCTAAACAGTGGATCACTAATTCTACATTGAACATAGTTAATTCACCATTATTCATGAAATCCATGGTATCATCATACGTATACCTAGGAGTAAAACTCGTATTTGATGAAGCGAGTTCATTCGGCGGATTTAAGTTGCCTGCTTCGAGGTACTCGCTGTCGCCGTATACCGCGGGAAGCGATCACGACGTAACTATCTTATGGGGGCTTGACAGCGCCATGCTTAATGAGTGGCCAAGTAAGTACTATCATACCGATATGGATGATGTTGATACTATTTCTCAAACACAGATCATAAGCACGTCGATCGCTGCATCACTAGCAGGGTATTTAGTATCAATAGATTATAGGAGAGATGAATTGGAGAAACTATTCTTAGACTACGTTAAAGCATGGTACCACATGGAGTCAATTAAAACAGGTATTGATGCATCTGGACTAAGTAAGTTGCTTGAATCACAGGTAAAGATAGAGTATGATCCGCGTTTAACGCCTGTTTCATCACGATACTTATATAGTATACTTGGACTAGAAAAATACAATAAACTCAGAAATATAAAAGGTGCTCATACATTCATCACTGTATATGCACCTCTCGCTCACATATATGGTGTGAAAGACTACTTTGAAATGTTTCAACTAGAAAATCTATTACACTGGACGAATGAGGAAAAACAAGTGATATCGGAAGCTTGGAGTACTATTAGCGAGAAACTGGGGTGAAATAAAACGCCGGTAGTTAAGATAAGTAAAAGCGATCTTTATTCACTACTTGGAAGAGAAATCACGGTAAATGATATCTACGAGTTGTTCACGAGGCTGAAGTGCGAAATAGAAGCAATCGAGGAAGACTCCATTATATATGAAGCTAACAGCGATAGGCCAGATCTTTTTAGCGCTGAAGGAGTTTCACGTGCTTTGAAACCCTGGCTTAGACTTAGCTGGAGAGGATACAGAGTTGAAGACTCCGAGATCAAGGGATATGCACGAAACATTCCTGATAGACCTTACGTTGCTCTCGCCGTTGTAAGGGATCTTGTATTGACAGATGAAGCAGTATCTCAGATCATGCAGCTACAGGAAAAAATCACTCAAACATATGGGCGTGGACGAAGAAAAATAAGCATTGGAGTATATGATCTCGACTACATTAAACCACCAATATTTTATGATTTAGCTGACCCCGATACTACTTTAATGCATCCACTGAATGAGAGCAAGCAAATGAATCTAAGAGAAATCCTCGAGAAAACGGAGAAGGGTTTAATGTATGGGTACATAATTAAGGAAATGCCTAAATACCCGGTTCTACGGGATTCTAGTGGAAAAATACTGAGTTTAGTGCCGATAATTAATAGTGATGACTTTAAAGTAACACCTTTCACGAGAAACGCTCTAATAGACGCAACGGGGACAAGCCTCGATGATGTAATTAACGCTGTAACCATTATGGCTACAAGTATTGTTGAGCGATCCTCGTCAGGATTAATCGAGAAAATTAAAGTATACTACGAGGATGGATCAATCGCGGAAGCTCCACGCATAGATTCCCCCGAGATAACGGTGACTTTAAGGAATGTAAATAATCTACTGGGCACTAACCTAGAGTTGAAACACCTCATCGAGTTCTTAAACTACTTTTACTATGAAGTTGTTAAAGCAAGCGATGACATGTTGATCGTTAAACCACCCATCTATAGAATAGATGTAAGAACATGGGTTGATGTAGTTGAAGACGTTGCGATAGCTTACGGGTATGATGTCCTCGGCTCGGAGGCTCTCTCCCTTCCACCAACAAATACTCCTGGAAAAATGCATCCAATAGAATACTTCTCGCGTAAATTAAGAGACCTATTGGTGGGATTGGGTTTCCAGGAAGTAGCTAACTACATGATGAGTAGTAGAAGTACTCAACAAGAGCTACTTGGAACTCGACAAGAAATGTTCTTAGTTGAGAACCCTAGATCCGAGAGATTCGAGGGGTTAAGAATATGGCTTACACCACAATTGATTGAAGTCGTTAAGGAGAACACGGGTAAACACGCTAAGATAATGGTGTTTGAAATAGGAGACGTAGTTTTACCTGATCCCAAAGAAGAAACTAAAGCCCGTATTGAGAGAAGACTTGGGATCGCTATATCACATGAAAAAGCAACAATAACAGATGGATTAGCGTATGTTAAGACACTACTACGCGAATTCAACGTTGATCCCTCATTTGAGAGAACAACGATTCCAGGGTTTCTGCCAGAAAGAACAGCTGTAATTAAAGGATGCAATGACGAATTAGGTTTCGTTGGAGAAATAGATCCTAGAATTCTCTATAAACTTGAAATTAAAGATCCCGTAGTGGTAGCTGAGCTCTACCTAAACAAAATTATAAGTCTTTGTATGCACTAATAATTCACCGAGGATGAAGCTTGGAAGGGATGACCAGGAAGGGATGAATTGACGGGCCTAGCTGAAACACTAATAGTTGAATCAAAGCAACTTATTCCTCGCGTTAAATTTTTATTGCTTACAAAAAACATTGTATACTTCAACCAGGTCGTTTAAGTCTGTGATCAGTGCTACCTTTAGTTCTGGAACAATTAGTTTTCTACTGGTCTTACGAGATATTAAAACACCGAACCCACCAGCTGAAAGAGCTCCTCCAACATCTTCAACTACATTGTCGCCAACATATATTAGATCACTGGGTTCTGAACCCATCAACTCAGCGAATTTTAGATATATTCTGCGATCCGGTTTAATTAAGCCTACTTCATCTGAGAAAACTGTTACTTCAAAGTAATTCATTAATCCAAGTTCCCTTAGAAGTATTCTTGTATAAGTGCTAGGCCAAAATAGCACATTACCAACTGTCCCCATGGATATACCCATGTTACTTAGCTTAATGAGAGCTGGTATTGTGTCCCCGTATACTATGTCCTTGCTTGCTCCCTTAAACGCTGTTTCAATAACGTCTTCTATTTCCTTTAACTTCATATTAAACGAGTCTGCAAGAAGTCTCCTCGATACTTCGAAGACTTCACTGGGAGAAATATCTGGTTTAAATCTCCTGATCTTCTTTGCTTCATCATGAACTTCAAAGACACGTTTTACGGTTAATGCTCTATCTAGGTTTAATTTTTCAGCAATAGTGTACGCTATTGTTTCAAGAACTTTATTTAAATCTAGTAATGTTCCCCAAATATCGAAACCTATAATGCACTGTTTATTTATTGATTTATCTACACGATCTATGGGGTGCCTCATATCTATCAACCTCCTCAACTAGGTGGTTTACTACTTGAGATAAAATCTCTAAGCCAATGGATACAGCGCTAGGAGATCCAGGCAATACTACTGTTATTTTTCCATCGTGTGTTATGCAGAGAGTTGATCGTGATAAAATTGCGCGAACACCGATTTGCTGGTATGAATTAAACCTAAATAATTCCCCGAATCCAGGTAAGCATCTCCAAGCAATGTTTTCCACGACATCAACGGTTATATCTCTGGGGCTCGGGCCTGTTCCACCTATGAATAGTAGTACTCTTTCCTTGGATTCTCTTATTACTCTTATTATATCTCTATAGGAGTTTCCAATTGTTAGTTTACCGCATATGTTTAATCCTTTATCCTTCAAGATTTTTAACGCTGTATCGCCGCTTATATCTACATCTAGACCTTCAAGTACTCTATCACTTACAACTATTATCTTAAAGCAGAGATCTTCTTTACTCACAATTAACACCTTCAGTAACTAAGTATAATATTTAAGTTGCTAAACCTAATATCGATTATATTGGTAACTATAACATCGTTATTATGGGTGATTTCAACGAGATCATATTGCGAAATATACACTAAGAAAATCCTACCAGCAATAAAAGCATATATTGCATGCGTTTTAGTCAAGGATTACGGGGTTCCACAGTTAAGAGTGGCTAGATTACTCGATATGGCTCAACCAGCTGTAAACTATATCGTCACAGGTAGACGGAGATCAAAATGTATGAACCTAGTTGATAAATGCCCTGAATTAAAAAGCATTCTAGATTTATATGTCCTTGAGATTTATAGAGGAGCTCTTTTCCATCCATGCGTAATCTGCGAGAAGATCGTGAGGAATGATAAAGTATTGAGATCGATTCTCAACGCTCTAGGAGAGGAAATGGCGATTACTAATTTTTGCCCAGGAGGTTCTCTAAGTCGATGAAGTTACTTCGTGACACTGTGTCCTCGTCCTCGAAGACCACTCCCTCGAGCAAGAGGAGCTTCTTCTTGAAGGATTTGCCGAGTTTACTATAGCCTCCTAT
This sequence comes from Desulfurococcaceae archaeon, assembly GCA_023269825.1. GTDB lineage: Archaea > Thermoproteota > Thermoprotei_A > Sulfolobales > Desulfurococcaceae > UBA285. The sequence goes on along the minus strand of JAGDWI010000002.1, from coordinate 99,585 downwards.
TTTCCTCGTGCCATATACTACTCTATGACAAGGAACAATTATCAGCTCACTGTTATTCTTCAAGCATAAAGCTACTCTACGTGGATGCACTCCCAGAGTTTTAGCTATACTACTATAACTTGTCACGAAACCTGGAGGAATAAGCATTGTGAGAGCATAAACTGCTGCACATATGTCCTTAGCCTCGGGGGCTTTAAACTCTATTTTATTTCTCTTCTTCTCGAGTACAAGCACTTTAATCCCATTATCGCTGCTTGAATAATACGACTATTTTTCCCCTTGAATCTTCACGTATTTTACGTGCGACGGGTTCACATTTCGGTATGAGAATAAAGAATACTGGTTTACCTAAATTAACTTCAGACAGGTATTCGAAGTGGCTCATGCCTTTCGCTATTATCATATTTGATTTTTCTAATATTGATCTAGCTTCATTACTTATGTGATTTAAGTGTATTGTTGAACAATTACAACCATATGTTTTAAGTTCATCTAAGTAGAAACTCAGATTAAGGTACTCCGCATCTTCGATTGAAATATCGTTTTGGAATCCAGGTTCATCTTTAACTAATCCATAAACAGTGTTTCCCATTTTGCGTATTTCATTAATCAAGAGTAGATCGTATGGTGCTTCACCAGCATTATCAAATAACCATGTGATTTTAACGCCTCCACTTATAAGTTTTTTATATAGTTCATATGAGTCATCAACTGCTACATCGTATTTCTCAACTATTGTTGGCGTTATGGTTTCATCAAGTGGCTTATGGTCTGCAACACCGTAATCTAATAAGTTACCGATTGCTGATAACTTAACGAGGTACATGAATTTAGCGTAACTGTTTAACTGCACTATGTATCTCTCATGTAATTCAATGTTTTCTAGAGCGCGTTTATTCAAGGTTCGCTTAACGTTTCTATAGTACTCCGCGACTTCGGGTGCACGTGATACAAGGTATTTAAAAACCTCTGAAGCAAAATCCGTTAACTCGATATTCCAGTTGAATTGCTCAATAATCTTAGCCGCGATCTCCTTTGACAACGTTAATTTCTCATTTCTCTCGAGACTTACTTGCTCTATCTCCCTGAGCCTTGTTGACATAATGCATCGTAAGCACTGAATATCGGGTTTCATTAAATCACACCTAAGCAACACTTGTTTTCATTAATCTTAATATAACCCTGTTATAATTATGACTTAATATGAGATGGGGGGAATGCTGAACAGCGTGCTTATAGATCCTTATGGTAGAGTAATCGATAGTCTCCGAGTACTCGTTACATCTAAGTGTAATTATAAGTGTATTTTCTGTCACAGCGAGGGAGTATTCTATACCCCAGTTGACGTGTTCGATGCAAGCGACTATGAGTTCATCGCTAGAATAGCGAGTAAACTTGGGATCAAGTACTATAAGCTAACAGGGGGAGAACCATTAATAAGAGAAGATATTTCAGACATAGTTAAAAGCATTAAACCACACGCTGTAGAAGTATCCCTTGTTACAAATGGTTCACTACTGCTAGAGAAGGCGAAATCCCTCGCGGAAGCCGGGTTAGATCGATTAAATGTTAGTTTACATTCTCTCAATGAGGAAACATATAAGTATATAACTGGTGGTTCAAGACTACTAAGCAGAGTAAAGCTTGGAATAGATGAAGCTCTTAAATATGGGTTAAAAATCAAGTTAAACTACTTAGTGATGAGATCTAATCTCGATGAATTCAAGAAAATAATAGAGTTCGCGGAGTCAAAGGGATTAAACGTCAACGTCATAGAGTTAATTCCACTTGGTGTACCATCAAGTGTTTATAAAGATGAGCACGTGCAAATAACTCCTATCACGAAGTACTTAGAAGAGCGAAGTACTCATAAATATTATAGAGAGTTACAACATAGACCAGTATACGTGTTAAACAGTGGAATAAAAATCGAAGTAGTCATGGGTTACGGAAACTACTTGTTCTGTAGTAAGTGCTCGAGAATACGCTTAACGCCTGATGGTTACCTTAAACCCTGCTTATACGTTGAAGAACCACGTGTAAGCATCATTGACGCAGTTAAAAACCGCAGCGAAGAAAAACTCATAAAAGCATTTAGGGAAGTAACAATGCTTAGAAAACCATACTTCACACCAAAGGGGGTGTAACACGTTGACGGTTAAAATGGTGGATATTACAAGTAAACCATCAATTTACAGGGAGGCAACTGCAACAGGATTTATAAAATTGAAGAAGGAAACAGTTGAACTCGTGAAAAATAAACTCGTTGAAAAAGGAGATGTTTTAACTGTTTCAAGTGTAGCTGCAATAAACGCGGTTAAAAACACTCCAATACTTCTTCCACTAACACACAATATTCCAATAACAAACGTTGATGTCAAATACGAGGTATTAGATGAAGGCATCAGAGTATACGTAACCGTGAAGACCACTGCTCAAACAGGAGTCGAGATGGAGGCTTTAACGGGTGCTACTGTAGCATTACTCAACATATGGGACATGGTTAAAAAGTATGAAAAAGACGAGAAAGGTCAATATCCTTACACTAAAATAGTTGAAGTAAAAATTGTACAGAAAACTAAACAAAGTGAAGCACTGTGAAAATAGTTGTTAAGTCTTTTTCAATACTACGCGACATTATTGGAGAACATGTTGAACTAGAAGTTGAGAAACCAGTCACGGTTAAAGAGCTATTAGAGCTTATTCGAGAAAAATACGGTGTTCCAAGAGACCTAGAAATCATTGTTATTTCAAACGATAAGGTGATCGGTAAAGATCAAGTCATAGATGGAGATTCCACAGTATATTTAACTCCACCTTTTTCAGGTGGAGGAAGATTAGTTGATGTAAAGATACTCAGCGAAAAAGATAGAGTTGATTTTAATGCATTGATTAATGAACTTACACACAGAGACCATGAATCCGGTGCACTCGCTATTTTCATTGGTTTCGTTAAAGGTAAAATCGGGGATAGTGAAGTTTATGAGTTAGAATATGACGCTATAAAGGATGCTGCTATCAAGCAATTAGAGAAAATAGCTCGCGAAGAAGCCGATAATTATGACTTAAGATCTGTAGTTGTTTGGCACTATATTGGTGAATTGAAACCTGGAGACATTACAGTCATAATAGCTGTAACATCTGTTAACAGGGATTCCGCCATAAAAGCTATCAAAGAGATACTTGAGAGAGTTAAGAAAGAAGTACCAATATTTAAACTGGAGAAGAGGAGTGATGGAGAATACTGGGTTATCGGGGACGGAGCACGATACCCTAGAGTTAAGAAGTAAAAGGACTTAATCAATAACATTGTTATAGGATAATAAACCGGTGAATATGGTTGAGTGTTGTTGAAAGAGAACCTATTACTGCTTTAAGAATAATTGTAACAGGGTTAGTTCAGGGCGTTGGATTTAGACCCTTCATATCTCGTCTAGCGCTTAAACACGGGTTAAAAGGATACGTTAAGAACATTGGAGGAAGCGAGGTAGAATTATGGATTGAGGGCAGCGAGGAGAAAATTTACGAGTTCTTGTACTCATTATTCGTAGATAAACCCCCCGTGGCAATCCTAGATCGAGTTTTCGCTTCAAAAGAAGAACCAGGGGATTTCAATGGGTTCAACATTGAGAAAAGCGCTGAAACAGTGTTAACAAGGTCTAATATACCGCCAGATTTCGCAATATGTAAAGATTGTTTAGCAGAAGTCTTAGATCCGGAAAACAGGAGGTTTCAATACGCGTTCAATTCATGTGCATGGTGTGGGCCACGGTTCTCCATGATGTATAAAACTCCATATGATAGAGAAAATACCGCTATGGCTAAGTATATTCTATGCGATGAGTGTAAACACGAGTACGGCGATCCAGAGAACATTAGAAGACATCATGCCCAAGGCATCAGTTGTCCAAGGGATGGCCCTAGACTTTTACTCTTAGATAAAGACTTCAAAGAAATCGCGTGCGAGGATCCAATTAGAGAAGCTGCGAAACTAGTGGAGGAGGGATATATTCTAGGAGTAAAAGGAATAGGAGGGTATCATATTGCTGCTTTAGCGTCAAATGACGACGTGGTATTAGAGCTTAGGAGAAGAAAGAAACGTCCACGGAAACCTTTCGCCATAATGGGTCTTAACACAGATGTATTAAGGAAACTAGTGTACATGGATCCCGGAGATGAAGACTTGCTGAACTCTCCTCAAGCTCCAATATTACTCTTACCTAAAAAACCAGAGAGCCCTGTTTCAAAATATGTTTCACCTGGTTTAGTGCATGAAGGAGTATTTATTGCATATACTGCTTTACACTATCTTCTCTTAATGAGTACCAGGGACAAGTTTCTCATCATGACGAGCGGTAATATTCACGGTGAACCAATGTGTATAGATGAAGAGTGTGCTAAGAACAAGTTATCTAAAATCGCGGATTACTTTCTAGTTCACGACAGGGAGATCGTTAACCGAGTAGATGATAGTGTATTAAGGAAGACGGGTTACTCCTACCTTTTCCTACGTAGAAGCAGGGGTTATGCTCCCTCGTGGATTACGGTGAACAGAGATCTTGGAGGAGAGTTCATAGCTTTTGGGGGAGACCTCTCAAATACGGGGGGAGTGGGCTTCGAGGATAAAATAGCTTTAACACAGTACATTGGAGACCTTGAATCCATTCAAGCACAAAGAGAACTAATAAAGTACATTGAGTTCTTAGTTGATAATTACCACTTGGGTAAATCAAGTAAACCCATAGTAGTAGTTGACTTGCATCCCCAAATGTACTCTAGATCTCTAGGAGTAAAGTACGCGGAAACCAAGTCTCTTCCATGGATTGAAGTACAACACCATTATGCACACGTATTAGGTACCGCTGTTGATAATGAACTTAGTGGTACTATAGTAGGTTTAGCCATAGATGGATTAGGCTGGGGGCCAGATAAAACAATCTGGGGAGGTGAAATACTCTTATTTAACACTGATTCCTATGGTTATAAGAGAATAGGTTCAATTAATCCGTTACCACTAACAAGCGATAGAGATACATATAAACCTATACGTTTACTCTTCTCTTACTACTCGATGCGCGGGTTCGAATTCGATGAAATAACGAAATTAACTAATATTGATAAAGTGAAGTCCTTGGAGTGTAAAACAGCGTTCCTATTAGCAAGAAGCGGTAAATACACACCAGCTTCCAGTACTGGTAGATTAATAGATTTAGTCGCAGCAATATTGAATCCAACTATAGAGAGAACATATGATGGAGAACCAGCTATTTGGTTGGAGTCGATTGCTTTTAACGGCGATGATCTACTGTTGGATAATCATAAGATAATCAATAATGATGGAGTTATCAAACTAAATTATGATGGCGTTATCGACTGGATAATCGAGAATAGAGACAAGTACAGTGTTAACTCTATTGCAAGAGGATTCTTATATAGTCTCGGTTATTGGTTTGGTGAATTAATCTTAAAATCAATTAAAGGTCTACGAGTAGATCACGTCGTGGTCTCTGGTGGTGCTGCTGTTAACGAGTTCATTTACCGTGGTCTACGCGACAAGCTCTCAGAGGATCAGCTGATATTTCACTTACCTAGAAGGATGCCTCCAGGCGATGGTGGATTAGCATTTGGGCAAATAATTGCAGCATCATTGAAGTATCAAACCTCCAACCCGCCCTAAAGGGTAGGGGTTCCTTGGGGAGTGTTCACTGGGTTCCCCGCATCTATTCCGGGTTGCATCTGTAAACATCTAGTTTTATATATACGTATAAGTATGTGTAAGATAAGGTTTTAAAAGCCTCAAGGTATAGCAGGGGTTTTGGAGAGTGCTTACAATGTCTCAGAAACCACAGACAAAAAAGGTTGATTATAGACTTGTAAAGTATAGTCCGTGGTTAGTTCACTTTAATACAGGAGCTTGTAATGGGTGCGATATAGAGGTCTTAGCAGCTCTAACCCCACTCTATGATCCTGAGAGATTTGGAGTTAAACTTTCACCCAGTATAAGGCACGGTGACATACTCGTAGTTACTGGTGCTGTCACGAAGAAAGCTGCTGATAGACTTAAAAGACTATATGACCAAATGCCATGCCCCAAGTTTGTACTAGCAGTTGGAGCATGCGCTATAGATGGCGGAGTTTTCTCGAAATCATATAGTGTCGTGGGAGGCGTCGACAGAGTTGTCCCAGTTTCAGCTTACATCCCCGGTTGCCCTCCAAGACCCGAGGCTATTTTAGATGGAGTTGTGAAACTACTGGAAGCTATTAAGAAGGGAGAGGTAGAGAGTTATGGATGCGACTGAGAAACTTAGACTAGTGGAAGGTTTTGCCTTAGAGAAAGGCGTGTTGAAGCCTAATAGAAAATTATTCATTGTGAAACCTGAAGATGTTAGAAAGATATTCGAATCCCTAGTCGAGAAAACTGGATACGAGGGATTCTACTTATCCACTATTACAGGTACAGATTTAAAAGATGAGAATAAGGTTAGCTTAGACTACTACATTGTACTTTTACCCGAGGAAGAAACAATAGTTATAAGAACTTATCTACCGAGAGAAAACCCGGTAGTGGAGAGCATCATTGACATTGTCCCAGGCGCATTAGCCGGGGAATGCGAGACATATGATTTACTCGGCGTACTTTTCCGAGGAAACCCGTTCCTTAAAAGGGGTTTCTTTACCCCAACTGAGCTCGCTGAGAAGAATGTTTATCCATTAAGGAAAGATAGTGGTGTATGACATGAGTGTAACGAAGATCGTTGAAATACCGGTAGTTACAACAGAGGTTCCAATAGGTCCACAACACCCTGCTCTACATGAACCAGTAATGCTTAAAGTATACGCAGATGGTGAAGAAGTAGTAAGAGTCGACGTTAACACGGGTTACAATCATCGGGGTATCGAAAAACTATGCGAAAAAAACACGTTTTACCGAGACATATTTATAGTTAGCAGAGTATGCGGTATATGCAACGCTGTGCACGCGAATTGCTATGTGAGAGCACTTGAACAAATACTTGATGTTACACCAAATAGAAGAGCTAAGTTCCTCCGTGTTCTCTCCATGGAACTTGAAAGAATTCACAGCCATATGTTAATCAACGCAGTTATGGCTGAAATAGTTGGGTTCGAAACACTGTTCATGCAGATAATGCTGGATAGAGAGAAAGTAATGAAAGCTAAGGAAATACTCACAGGTAACAGAGTATCAGCAGACTTCATGATAGTTGGCGGCGTTCGCAGAGATATCGATGATGTTAAAAAAGAGAAGATCAAGGAGATCCTTTTAAAACTTAAACCTAGAGTCGAGTACTACGTAAAGGTCTTCGAGGAGGATGAAACAATCTTGAAGAGACTTATTGATGTAGGTAAAATAAACTATAGAGATGCAACGAGTCACAGCTTCGTTGGCCCACCTGCTAGAGCCTCAGGAGTTAGAATCGATAGTAGAGCAAGCGATAAGTATGATGCATACGATGAGATACCATTCAACGTAGTCACTAGAAACGAGGGTGATTCATGGGCTAGAATGATGGTTAGATGGAGCGAAGTAATGGAATCCATAGAAATGGGTCTTTACATATTGAGTAATTTACCATTAGATGGTAACCCTGTTCCAGACGAGAGAAGACTTCCTCGGAAGTTTCCACCTGGAGAAGCGTTTACCAGAGTGGAAGCGCAGAGAGGTGAGTTAACATATTACGTTATGAGTGATGGTAAAAGCCAAAACCCGTATCGCGTTAAAATAAGAACTCCTAGTTTCAACAACATAGTGAACTCTGCGTTTATGTATGTTGGGTACTCATTAGCAGATGTACCAGTTATATTGACATCCTTAGATCCTTGTATTTCCTGCATGGAGAGAGTGACCGTAATCGATTTAGAGAAGGGGACGAGAGAGCGTATTCCATTTAAACAATTATCATCTGGTGGAAAAAGATGAAGCGCCCTAAGCTACTTGAAACCGTGCTTAGAAACCTCGTCAGCAAACCTGCAACTATTCAGTATCCACGCGAGAAAACAACTATAGAACCTGATTTTCGCGGAATACAGTACGCTGATTTATCTAAATGTACTGGTTGCTCACTGTGCTCAATAGAGTGCCCTGCAGACGCTATTAAAATGACTCCTATTCCACAGGAGTACGCGGTTCCTAAAATAAATCCACGTAGATTGTATCCATTGATAAACTATGGTAAATGCGTTTACTGTTATAGATGCGTCAAAGTATGCCCTGTAAACGCTTATATTGTAACCAGTAAATATGATATTGCTGGTCCCACAAGGTACACGTCTGAGGATTTATCACTTAAAACACTCAAAGAGGTAAAGTCACAGTGATCTGGGAGCTTTTACTAGCTGTTTCAATATTGTACACTATTTCAATAGTTCTGTTAACTGTAATAGCACTTAAAGGACCAACTCTGGGAGACCAGGTTTTAGCGATAGATACTATTACTTATGCGTCAGTAGTCCTTATGATATTATTCTCCATATTTTTCAAGGAACCAATTTTAACTGTTGTTGCTATACCGCTCGCACTATGGATATATGCTCTCGACGTATACGTTGCTAAGTACTTGGAGAAAGGTGATCTAGGTGCTTGATGTCATTGAACTAGCACTAAGAATCATTGGTCTAGGGTTAATTGTTCTCGGTGGTTTTGCTAGTTTAATCTCAGCTATTGGGTTCCATAGATTTAAAAACTTCTACTTAAGACTTCACGCTGCAACAATTGGAACAATATGGGGTTGCGTATACCCATTAACAGGTGCTTCACTACTATCTATTACGTTGAGTGAACTAGGCACTTACCGCTGGTTTATAGCTGGTGCGAGCTTAGTCGCTGCCATTATAATTTTAATTCTCGCACCAGCTGGATCACACGCTATTGCAAGAGGTGTTCACAAAGCTAAAATAGCTAGAGTTCAACCATGCATAGCTGACTTATTAGATAAGGATCTATGTGGGTGAAGTATATGATCTCCGAAACAATAGTATACTTGATCATGGCGGTTATCGGGGTATTGTCTACGATAGCCGTTTACATGGCTATTCAGGAGAGGGACTTAGTTAAGGCAGTTATATATAGTGCTGTTCAAAGTAGCTTCTACGCTTTATTATACTACTTCTTAATGGCTCCAGACATAGTCTTAGTTTACCTACCAGTTGCTGTTGGGTTGATTCCAGGAGTGTTACTGATTTTAATTAGTAAAACCGAGAGGTGGGAGAAGGAATGAAGCTAGTTGAACTAGTTTTATTAGTTACTCTTATATTATCAATAGCGTTACTACTTACTTTTGCATATATGTATTTAACACCTACTAGTGAAATCAGGAACCTCGCTGTGTTCTACTTGGTTACTACGTATAATCCGCAGTTACCGTTCTATACTGTTAACTCACCTGAGGCAGTGACAGCAATAGTGTGGGACTACAGAGGCCTTGATACCTTATTTGAAACAGCTGTGTTCTACTTGGCTTTAATAGCTGCACTAGCACTTGCACGTAAACTATACGTTGAGGCTACTCCAGAGTTCAATAAAGGCAATGAAGGTTTATCAGTAATAGTTAAAACAGTTACGAAGATCACCTCACCAATGATCATCGCGGTAGGTGCATCTATAGGATTACATGGTCACTTAACTCCAGGAGGCGGATTCCAAGGAGGTGCAACGATAGCTGTTGCACCTATGATAATTATCATCGTATTCTCGGTTCTCTACCTTCTCACTAAAAGAGTTACTACGGAAAAAATGCTCTTGCTGAGAAGCCTTGGTTTAATTGGCATAGGTTTAACAACGATTTCAGCGTTCATTATAGGTTTAACTGCTGGAAGAACAACGTATGTTTTCCAGAACATGCCTAAATTTGATGCACCTTTAGGTCTCCCAGACAAGTTAAACGGAGTGCTGATCAGTGGAACGCTATGGTTCTTCAACTTATTCGAGATGCTGGCTGTTGCTTCTGGGTTCACAATGGCATTCATAGTTTTAATGCTGGTGAAGAAAGAGGGGTGAATGAGATGACATTGGATTTCATTAACACTTATCTAATGCTTATTTTGCTCTCTTCTCTCTTAGTTAACGTCGTATTAACTATTTACGGTATATTCTTTAAACCTCACTACACTAAAAAAGTGATCGCTTTAACCATATTATCTGATACCTTGAACACTTTCACGGTTTACATTGGGTACAGGAGATGGGTGAATGAATTAAACCCAAGGCCTCCTATTTTAACAGTTCCACCTACGACTGAGTCCATTATCGAGTTCGCTGAGCGAGCAGTTGATCCATTACCTCAGGCCCTTGTTTTAACCGCGGTAGTAATAGGTTTAGCCGTTACATTGTTTCTTGTTTTCCTAGGTTATATTCTATACGCGCACTACAAAACGCTTGATATGAGAGAAATAAGGAAGTTGAAGGGGTGAGAACATGAGTAGAGCACTAAATGCTTTCATAGTCGCATGCTTAACATTCATTGTTTACATAGTTTTCACCGGAAGCGTAAGTATCTACGATCTAATGACAGGTTTCATAGTAGCCGTGGTTACCGGCGTATTGTTCTCCAACATAGCGTTAAGCAATGCGTTAAAAGTAATTGATCCACGCAGATGGTATATCTTAGTGAGATACGCTATTAGGTACTTCATTATTGATGAGACTCTAGCCCACGTCGATGTGATAAAGAGAATACTTCATCCACGAGTACCAGTCAACCCCGCTATTGTGAAAGTACCATATTATGCTGAAACAGATTACGCTAAAACATGTATCGCATGCAGTATTACTAATACACCTGGTACAGTCGTAGTTGAAATAGATGAAAACGAAAGAGTTTTTTATATTCACTGGATAGATGCTAAAACCCTAGAGCCTGAAAAAGCAAGAGAATTCATCTCGAAAGTATTCGAGGAATATTCAAAGAAGATATTTGATTGAGGTTGAGAAATATGGAGTTAGCTTTACAGATGTTGGGCCTGCTTACACCGGTTTTAATCATTCACGCATTCATTATTCCTTTCACTAAGTTATTTAAGTCAACGCGTTTACCGGGCATTATAGCATTAATAGGCTCAATGTTCGCAGTTATATCAACTACGATTGTTTTATTCAAGGTGTATACAGAGGGGCCGATGGTGTATACTTATGGTGGGTGGCCACCGCATTTCGGCATAGTTTATGAAGTGGATCAGCTTAATGCCCTCATCGGTTTCTTCACAGCTTGGATAATGTTCACAATAGTTGTTTACTCGTTATGGTATAGCCATCACATAGATGATCCTTCGTGGTACTATGTACTATTAATCGGTCTTGAAACAGGTATTCTTGGTTGTTTATACACTGGCGATGCATTTAACTTATTCGTGATGCTTGAAGTACTCAGCATAACAGCGTATGGATTAGTAGCATATCACAGAGACCGCGCAGAAGCAGTGGAAGCGGCTGCTAAGTATGCCTTAATAGGTGCTGTTGCCACAACATTTTACTTCACCGCAGTAGTATTACTATACGCAGGATACGGTTCAGTGAATATGGCTGTATTATCCATATTCACTAGAATATCGGGAGCCAAGGTCTCGGCAGCGTTAAAATACATTAGCGTATTCTCAGTGGCTTTAGCTTTATGGGTGTTTACTTATAAATCAGCACTAGTACCTAATCACTTCTGGTTACCCGACGCTCATCCAGAGGCTCCTACTCCCGTATCAGCAGCTCTCTCAGGGTTAGTTGTCAACGTTGGAGTATACGCAACTGCTCGTTTCCTCTACACGATCTTCGGACCCAATAGCGCTATCGCGGAATACCGTGAAATAGTTCTCTCCGCGATTTTCACGCTTGGATCACTAAGTGGAATCCTGGGTGCTTTAATGATGATGGCTCAAAGAGATATTAAGAGACTGCTAGCATATAGCACTATTTGCCATATCGGTATAGCCTACATGGGTTTATCCGCAGGCTTCCTCAGTGGAAACGAAGAAGCCATTAAACTAGCAGTAATGGGCAGTATTGTTCACTTAATTGCGCATGGAATAGCTAAAGCCTTACTCTTCATGTCCAGTGGTGTGTTAATAGATGCCGCTGGATCAAGAGATCTAGATGAAATGAGGGGAATTGGCAGATATTACCCATTAACATCGGTCTCCATGATACTGGGATTCCTCAATTTAGCTGGATTTATACCGTTCATAGGATTCTACTCCAAGTTACTCATAGCACTTGGATATTTGGATTCAGGTTTTATTATTGGTGCAATATTGATAATAATAATATCCGCTTTATCGATCCCAGGTTACTTAAAAGCCATTTCCGCAATAGTGTTTGCAACTGGTAAAGAACCTAGTCAACGAGTTCAAAAAACTTGGATAGAGCCCGTTCTCTTCGCTATGGCTCTATCTCTACTAGTACTAGGAGCATTATTCCAGTACCTGTGGCCTGTTTACGATGAAGCTAGCCGAGCCATTATTACTATGAACGGTGTGATTGAGTATATTTCTAGGGCCTGGAATCTCATACCCGTGGAGTTAAAATGGTTTATGGGTGTTACTCCATGAAGAACACAGTGATATTAAGCCCTTACGAAGTAGTCTATGTTACTACTCTAGTAACCGGGTTCATTGTACTTCTCCTCATAACAATATACTACGCTCTTAGATCCAGAAGAATCAGGAACACCTCAGTTTATTTATCCGGGGAACCTGAAAGCGTTGTATCATCGATTACACCCAGCATAGCGTCCCTATACTGGGGTTTCATTAAGAAGTTCGCTAAGTCATTATATAAGGTTCTAGTTGAAAGAGTTCACACGGGTAGTTTACATGATTGGTATAAATTCCTGTCTTCCTGGTTCTCATTACTACTGATTATCGCCATCATAGCATTCATATTAACTTCACTCATAGGGTGATTTAGCCATGGAGATTTCAACATTAATATTCAGCATTACAATCTTCCCGGGACTACTATTCATGGTGTCACTAGCTTTTTTAACTCAGTACTTAGTTAGAAAACTGAGCGCTAGATACCAGAGGAGAATGGGGCCGAGTTACGTTGGACCATTTGGTTTACTGCAGCCACTATTTGACTTCCTGAAACTACTTAGAGTCAAAGAGATAGTTAAAACAAAGTACAGTATGATCCGAGCTGCTGAGTTTTCCCTAATACTTGGAATAGCGTTCATTATTTCATCCACTATATTATTACCTCTGAGTCCATATAATGTTGCAGGGGAATTCGACATATTAGTATTCTTCTACATGACAAGCATTATGCCCATATTCATGCTAATTATAGCTGCTCTCACCACTCCTAACCCATACACTAATATAGGTGTTTCAAGGTTGTTATCAGTGCTAACAATCGCTGAACCAGCGTATTTCGCTAGTCTAGTGGTCCCAGTATATCTAGCTACACGTGGTAAAACACCCTTCATGAGCATAAGTAACACGTATATTTATGTTCCAAATCTATGGTTACAAGCATCAACGCTAGTAATAATGTTGCTTTCAACACTAGCATACATTATAAGTGTACAAGTTAAAGCAATGTTTCCTCCATTCAATATACCTGAAGCTGAGCAAGAAATCATAGCAGGATTTGAAACAGAGTTCTCTGGGCCAATCTTAGCTCTTGCGAGACTACTACATGATCTAGATCTCACGATAGCGCTCATAGTAGGCGTATATGTGCTACTGGGTGGACCAGCTCCATTTAGGCATTTCTCTGTTAATGGAGCTATCGTTTTAATAATAAAGTACACTATACTATTACTCGCAGTGGTGACAGTTAAAAACATAATGGGTCGTTATAGAATAGAACAAGCATTAACGCAAATATTCAAGTATGGGTTGATACCTGCACTGCTTTCCTCCATTTTTGCATTAGTAATATATCATTGAACACATATATTAGCATATAATCTTCCCCCAGTAGTAATTATCTCGAATCCCACAGCCACTAAAACCTCGCTGTAACCGTAATCTAGTGGATTTACCGTTAGAGTTAAGTTACCTGTTACTGGTCCATAGGTTGCTTTGGAGGAATCACGCGGTAAACTATAGGGTGGGAATTGAACCAGTAGAGCTCTGTAAAGCCAACCAGTAGCCGAGCGCCCTGAAATAGTTGGAGGAGCCAGGAATATAGCATTTTCTAGTTCAAAATATGGTGGTAGAACGTATAGAACAACGTTCACCCATGTATTACCAGGGTCACTACCATACATCATAGTGAAAAACGCGCTGTAATTAAAGTAAATTTGCACGGGATTCTCTGATTTAATCCTCGCGAATTTTAAAACTTGGAAGAATGGGTAACCCGAACTAATGAGCGAGGAGAGACCGTAAAGATTTAAGTACAGTGTTCCATCACTCGAAACTTGCCAATTACTCGCGGAATAATTATACGTTAGAAAAGTTACATAGTAGTATGGAGACTGCAAAGTGTAAGCATTAATATTACATGAGTATACATCGGGGAAGTAAGGTAGACATGGAACCGGGCCACGTGAAAACACGTCATTGAATTTGTCGCCGGGGACTCTTCCAACAGTGATCTTGTAGCCTACACTGTGTAAAACCAATACATTGCCCACACCTGAATTACCGCTACCTTCATTGTTCGAGTTGCCTGAGGAAAGGTAATTTATTAGTTCATCATCTATGTAAATTTTACTTCTTATTTCCTCAGGGGCGGATGCTAAATTAGGATCTGATCTTGGTGCATAGTAGTATACTATCCCGTTCCTCGACACTATCACGAGGATTGCGGGTCTCCTAGGCCTGGAGATCTCTACGTTGAAGCTATTCATGATAGATATATTGAGGGGTTTGTACTCAAGTATAGTTCCATTGATGTCTTTAACTAAGATTTCTTTAACGTATAGTGGAATATAAGGATATATGGTTAGTTTAATGAAACTTTCATTAATGTAACTTAGTGATAACACCGGAGGATTATTTAAATAAAGCATTTTCTCCATACTGTTGTTCAGCTGATCATTTATGTTAGCACTTGAGTTATTAAACAGTGCGTAAAAACCAAGCATTACGCTAATAATTAGCATTATAGCCAAGTATGCTCCAATAACTGATTCAACACCGTGCAATTCTAGTCACCAATGAAATTTCAAGCTTAATTTTAGGAGAGTTCAGTGAAAATTACTCATGATAAATAATTAAACTCGTTTTATAACTAAGAGCTTGCTTTTAAGAGGAGGAGAAATATCAGTTTTTAGTATTCTACTCTGAACTTCAAAATACCGGCTATACCATTAAAGGTTTTATTAAACCAATCTGCTTCTGGGAGATCATTACTCACTACAACCACTTTCACTCCTTTATGTGAAGCTGCTTCTAACCATTGATTTACATCTTCTCTTGTCTCTCCAATTAGGAGGGTTTTTAGTAGACCTTGCTCGAGTGCTAATTTTACTTCTTCATCACCATAAACTACTAATCCATCATCTTTAGCTAAATGATACTTGAATTCCTCGAGTTGCTTCATGGAATCAGCGTACTCGTACTCTTTAAGTAAATCCCCGGCTTTAGTTATTAATTCTCTTAACCCTACTTCACCTTGGTAAGATACGTCTATTAACTCAGATGCAACTATTTGCTTAAGTCTATAATCTAGGTAGTTTCCCTGTATGAAGTCTTGTTTAGCGTAACCAGGACCCCCTATAATTATTGTTTTTAATTTTTTCTGCTCGTATAGAGGTAGAAATATGTTATTCGCGTGTTCACCTACTTTTTTGTAGAAATCTTCAACCATTTCCTCTATTATTCTATCGAATCTTCTCTGGCTTTGACCTCCTTTATGGTGTTTACCTGGAATATATGCCTCGAGTTCTTCCAATACTTCTAATCTATTACCTTTAAGTATCCCTATAGTTGCAGCGTCTCTTTCAATGATTATTAAACCCGCGATATTACTCTCAGTAATCATTTCCTCTAAGAACTCGGTGTGGAAATACTTATCTGTCCTATAGAAAAACACTGGTACACTCTCAGGTGGAACAAGCATTACGACCGTTGTTTCACCGGTATCAGGGTTCATTCCAGCAAATAAGACTAAGCCGTTATCTGGTATTTTAGGTATTTTATTCAACCTATCGTATGCAACACTCAACGCCCATGTAACAGCATTACGTGTTTTCTTTAATTTGATGTTTTCCGCAACCGACATTTCTTCTCTTAGCAATGCTAAGACATCACTAATAGGTCTACCTGGTGGTACATATAGACTTAGCAGTATTGTTGCGTGAGCTCTCCATTTTTTGAGTTCTTTAATGATTTCACGTAGCATTTGTTTATCTACTTTTAGTTTCTCTAGTTGCTCTTCACTGTAGCTAAAAACCCATAGCCTCACTCCTCTTATCAAATGCATCCATGGAATAGTTTTTAAACGGAGAAACCCTTAAATAAGTTTCGAGATCTCCTATAATTCCACTAAATATACTTATATTTAATTTGTTATCGGTTTATATTTCAAAGGTGACATCTCAATGAGTGACTGGATTATTTACGCTTTACTAAGCGCAGTTGCAGCTGCTTTAGCTACGGTTTTCGCAAAAATAGGGTTGCAGAATGTTGATTCACTGACAGCTACAGCGCTTCGATCCATTGTTATGACTCTACTAGCGTTCATAGTTCTATACTCCTACAGGGGATTCAGTGATCTCTTCAAACTCACTCGATTAGAGTATTTATTTATAGTAATGAGCGGGCTTGCAGGTGGCGCCTCATGGATTTTTTACTTTATAGCATTACAGAGAGGTGAAGCAAGCAAGGTTGCACTAATTGATAGAACAAGCGTATTATTTGTACTTTTATTATCCATTTTAATCCTAGGGGAAGAATTAACTCTCAAGAAACTAGTTGCTACACTACTAGTTTTTACTGCATTAATAATTCTTCTGACATAATTCTTCTGACCTCCTCCCCGCCCTGAAGGGCGAGGGTTCCCTTTAGGGGGTTCACTGGTTCCCTGCATCTATTCGGGTTTACATCTGTCATCTGCGGGGCAGTCGGGGTGGTCAGAGATCCCCCCATCTGGTCTATGGCTCTTTTCTCGATGTTTAATACTGCTACTGTGTCTCTATCGGCTTCGAAACCGCACCTAGGGCACTTGAACACTCTATAACCATTCTCCCTCATCTTACTACTACACCTTGTACACTTCGTGGATGTATCCATAGGGTCTACTGCTACAACTGGGGCTCCGTATTTCCCGCACTGCCAGTCAATCCACTGAGAAATCCTCCTGTAGCTGAGTATTAGTAGGGAGACCTTGTGCTCCCGGGGGAGCTTCCTCAAACTCTCCACCAATCCCGTTAAATCCTCCCTAGCGACTGCGTATTGATGCTGCTTCGCCAACGCCACGATCTCACGTGATGTCTTCTTAACCCAGTCCTCAATTATGCGTCTAGTGCCTTCTCAATAGGGGTTTAAACCTATATTCAAGCATGGAATTACCAATAACAATGTGCTTCTCATTAACATCCACCGCTAAGACCCCCTCTTGGAGGGTATTTCTGTGGTTTAGGTATGAGCCTCCAAGCAACTCCACGTAGTTACCGTTAATTCTATAACTATACTTGTGCGTTAGGCAGATCCTCAGAGTCTTGGCTCTAGGTATGTTGCCTCTATTAGGGTTGTTGAGCCACGACTTGGCAATGGCTATTGCCTCGCGGTAGCAGTCCTGAGCAATTTTAGGCGGTAGATTAATACTTCTCCTTGAGGATATTATAGAGTAGTCTATGTGCTTTACCAAGTGTTAATGCCTCGTCCTCAATCACTACTTTAATAGCGTGGTTTAATGCCTCCTTATACCTATACATGAGGCTCAATAATTCCCTGAATATCTTGGGGGTTCGGGTTTCATTGGGCTTGATGTTGCTTGATATTAAGTCCTCTACTCTTGGCTTCACTGCCCTCGGGACCCCTTTTCATCGGGATCCATGTCACAGGGCTCCACCCGCTCGGGGTGACCCCGACCAACAGCTCCCCCTTCATTGTTTCCTCTGGGTCATTGCTGTGGGGAAACCCCCGCATCTTGGAGTGTTTTAGGTATATGTTTATTGATGCCAGCTTCTGCCTATCTAGCTCAAAGTTGCATCTAGGCTTTCAGTTGTAATCAATATTTCCCCGCTTAGTCTACATGTCAAAGGGTGGTGACTCTGTATAAGTTACCTAGATTAATGGATGTCAACGCTAAATCAACTATTTTTCGAGATGCTGAGAAATTAGCTGTCGTGAGTAGATGTCTTGAGGTTGAGAAACCACAAGTTGTGGAGGATCTCAAGTTAAAAGGATACGCGGTTTTAACTGCGTGTCCCGAAGCTGAGCACGTTAACATGCTTGGATTTAAACTAGCCGGTGTATTAGCGAGATGTAAATTCCGCGAAGTAGCTGTTTTAACAGTTGATGGAAGCATGCACTGTACTCAATTGCACTGGATGCTTGAAGAAGTCTTCAAAATAATGAAATTTGATATCAGTAGAAGGCACTTCGTGGAACATGAGGGAGCAGTAATCGAAATACCTGCAGATATTGTTAAGAAATCTCGTTTCCTACATAAACAATTAAGCATTCGCGAAAAGAAATAAGGGTGCTTTAACACTATGCAAGGAAACTAGATGTGTTCAAAGTAGTACTGGTGACCGTGATCGATGGAGAAATTGGTGAAACTAATAGCTGGGTTAATGATGCTGAACATCGTTTATAGTTTGTATTACACTATTTCGCGACCTTTATTCGGCGTAGACTTATATGGTTCATGGGTTATCCTCTATATAACTGGTGCTGAGTATGCTCCATCACTGCTTTCATTTATAATAGGCGCGCTTGGAGACGTGTATGGTAGAAAGAAGATCCTGGCACTGGGTTTACTAGGTTTTATTCCATTACTATTAATTTTCACGGTATTAGACTGGATGCTTGTAACAGTATTCATAGGGTTTTACTCATTGTTCTACAGCATTGTATCAATTATTGCTTTAAGCAGCTTAATAGAGGATCGAGCTCGCGTCGGCACAAAGTATTCATATGCTGGCTTAGCGATGGGAGTAGGATGGGGCATAGGTTCAGCGATAGCTTGGCCAATGTACATTAACTTGGGGCAAGTGTTCTTCGCACTTATAACGGCCTCTCTATACTTACTTGCTGTATTCATGGTTACAATGGGTTACTCTGGGAAAGATAGAGAGCTTACTACTAGTTTAAATAGGGGAATTCAACACGTTTTCGTAAATTTAGCTAAACTAGCACCTATAATATTACTATCTTACATTGGGATATCCATTGGGAGTAATATAAATGCTTTAATAATGGACTCCAAACTCAGAGAGATAATAAATATTAGTAACTCGAGTATTAATTCAAGGTTTTTCTATGGGTTATTCTATGGGACATTACCAGTTCTACTCGGTACTCCTCTTAGATTTCTCATTGGAAAATTCATTGATAAAGGATATGAGGAAGTAGCTTTTATAGGAGCTATTTTCACGTATCTAATTCTCTTTCTCATACTTCCATACGCTCCTCCATTATTATTCATTATTCTCTGGGCTCTCCCAGTATACCCCTTCTACGATACAAGTATATACGCTGTTGTATCTAGGAACACGAGTGGTTTCGAAGCATCTGCAACAGGGTTTCTATCCTCTGTGTACAGTTTAGCGGGTTTAACAATAATAGCGTTGAACACGGTATTGCCAATAGATGATCCTATAACATACCATGTTCTAATAATTGTCACGCTGACAACGCCTATAGTAATCCTCGAATTAATACGCAATAAAGCAACTATATATAAAGTATCAATCGATACCTAGCAATATTACGGTAGTAGAAGTTTGGTGGAAGCAGTAAACATTAATTATTAATAATGGTTTCCGTGGCGAAGAGTACAAGGTAAAATTAAGAAGTGATTTTAAATAATCAAAGGCTGTTATGGGATTGATGATAAGTTTAAATATCTGTGAATACTTGTAAATACTTAGTGTCGTAGAGTATTGTTTAAATACCCCCCCGTCTCATTATAGTTTCTCGGATGACCCGCTCTGCGGTGACGTAGAGACTCAGATGGGAGCCCCGTGGCGTTGGGCTCGACAGGCACCCATGAAGTGTGGGTGAAGCAAGTGAACCCGCATCGAGGTGCAACCCCTCTAACGGTGCTTGATGGTATTTGTGAATACTTGTATTTCCGTTAGAGGGGAAACGCGAGCTCTCACCACTGACTCGTTCTGGAGGAGCTGTGTAAATGTATTTAAAGCTAATCATATGTTAATAATTTAAGTTGTAGGGTGGTTGGTCTTTGTCAAAAGCTATGTGCATGGATTCAACATACAGCTTCACGAATTTAGAAGAGTAGTTAATGATTTCCTCAGAGTTATTCAGAGAATCACCTATATTTCCCTTTATCCTCGAATAACTGTTAGAGAAGCTTCAGGGAGCTTACTCAACGCAATGCTTAGAAACATGGTTCTATTAAAGCATTACACCGAAGTATACGCACTCCTCAATATCAACTATTGCTGCGACTTACATCCCTCGGAGTTTGTAAACCAGTTATTACAATTCCCTGCGACGCGGTGATCAATCGATGGAGTCATGGTGGTGCTGGATGAGAGCATGGGTAGATAGTGAGCTATGCAAATTATGCTTAATATATAGCCGCTCCCAAGACCTCGTGAAAGTGAAGCATACAGATATTCTCCACGAGTTACTTATCAAGATAGCTGACCTCATACAAACCAGTGCTGGGAGAAGCTATGTATTTGCTAACTCGTTCAATATAGTAAAACAAATCACTAATCTAGAAGACCCATATAAACACGTGAAGAAAGAACTAAATCAGGTAGGAGTACAGCTTGCTCAACTTATTCGCGGAGAATTAGAAGCCGTTGGCTGGGATATAAGGATAGCTATGAGGTTCTCAGCTGCAGCTAATATTATTGATACAAGTACACTTGGATATGAACCATTAGACCTACAGAAAGCTATATGGCATGAACCATTCATTGAGGAAGAAGTAGTTTTGCCGAGAAATAAGCACATATATCTCGTGCTCGACAACGCTGGCGAAGCAGCTGTAGACCTACTTCTCGCTTACGCATTAATGAAAAACGGGTACAGAGTCTCAATAATTGTACGCAGTGAAAGCTATGAGATTGATGTTTTAAAAGATGATCTCATGGACTTACGTGAACTCATAGATGAAGACGTAGAAATAATTGAAACTCCTGGTAACATGCCTCCAATATTCTACATAGATAACGATGACTCCTATGTAATAGCTAAAGGTATAGCGAACTTGGAGGCTTCATTAGAGATTAATAGAACGAATTCCCTACATTTACTCAGAGCTAAATGCGATGTACTCGCTAAAGCATTGAGAGTACCGAAGAACTCTCCGCTTATAATTACAGGTGAAACATTCAAGAAGGTGATCCAGGAAAACATGCTAATCAGAGAACAAAGTAGCAAAGTTTAAGAGATCGTGGGCCCGCCGGGACTTGAACCCGGAATCTTTTGGGCTCTACTAGTGGGTAAGTATCTCACTCACACTGAATACGTGGAGGACGTTATAAAGCATGCGGCTACTCCTCGGGTCTAAGCATGCCGTCGAGCAGAGGTTCAAATAAATCACTCAGGTATGGGTATGCCTAAGTATAGGGCTCACTGCTCGTACCAGGGTTCCTCTCCAACCACTTTACCGTTCCAGGGACAGTAGCGTTTGACAACGTTAAGCCAATAGTCCAGTTCTGCTTCCACGAATGATGGCGTCCCATCACACAACTCTATTGCTACTTCGGCAACGTGCACAGTGTCAGGGTCTAGATGCCAGCTCCAAGGCTTGTTGAAACCCCCGTCGCCAGCCCTGAGCTCGCCGATCACAATCCCACCCCTCTCCCCTCTAAACATGCTCCTGAAAACATCAGCTAATTCCGGATCCTTCACCAACACCTTAAACCTCTCACCATTAACCTCCACGGTGAACAACCACCCAGAAACCTTCCTCGGCCTCCACCAGGATATGTAAGCATAAGCCAGAGTCAACGCAATAATCAATACAACCAGGGCAATCGCTAGCTCACGCCTCATTGGAGAACACCGATTAGGAGCATGTAAAAACTTAAATAAATACGTTACCCTGGTATACCAGGGATCAGCAGGCATGAATACACATAGTAGTTTACACTTCCCCCACGGAGGCGTGAACTGTGGAAAACAACTCTATAGAATTTATCTGAGTATTTAAAAGGAACCGCGGGCCCGCCGGGACTTGAACCCGGGTCCTCCGGCTCCGCAGGCCGGCGCCCTATCCTGGCTAGGCGACGGGCCCCTATTCATACTACTTGCAATATTTGTTTTTAATTATTTTTGAGTATTCGTCTGCTAGTTGTAGTGGTATTGGAAGCTTCTTGTTTTCTACTAAGAGGTTTTTTATGAGTTTTACAGCGTCTTCAAGTCTCACTTTGTAACCTATGCTAACGTATAGTTCCGAGTTTGAGTGCTCTAATATTTCACCTACGATTACCCCGTGAGCGCTTATGAGTCTTCGATGATTGTTTTCAATTATTTCTCCGTATAAGTGGTGTTTAGCTACGCCGATACTGGGTTTACCTACTACTAATCCAAAGTGAGTTGCTATTCCAAATGCTCTTGGATGCGCTAATCCATGTCCATCAATCAGGATTAAATCGGGTTTAATGCTTAACTTCTCATATATCCTCATATAGCCGGGTATTTCTCTGAAAGCGAGAAAGCCTGGAATATATGGTACATTGACTCTTACAGCGCAGTGTTTTTTCTCGGCAATCATTCTAGAGCCGAGATCATATACTATTGCGACAGCACACTGCTTACCTCCAGTATAAGAGGAATCGAAAGCAGCGATATATTTAATCTTGTTGAAATCCAGTGGCGGAGTATGATCTAGTTCCTCGAGTACTCTACGAGACAACAAGTTTTGGAGTTTAGCTGCTTTTTCAGCATTAAACATCTTACTACTCACAGATTAAACCTCTTCAATAACATTAACTTAATACATAAACTTATCAATTAATATACAGTATTATGGGTTCAAAGGTGTAAATGAATTGAAGTATAAGATAGAAGAATTAGCTGAAGTAATTAAAACACTTGAAGAAGAAGGTGTACAAGCTGTAATTATTGGGGATACAAGTATCCAACTAGCTCTCGGGTTCAATGAACTCGAGGGAGACCTAGATCTATTCGTACTGAATCCTAGCCCTGTAGCAGAGAAAGATTTCTTTAATCAACTAGCTGATAAAAACAACTGGGAGATCTCTACAACCGAGGTTGGGACGCCATCTATCATTATTTCAGTGAGCGAGGGGCATTTAGTTGTTGAACTATACGAGAACTACATGGATATAGATATACCGCTTGAAATACTCGAAGACATAGTAGAGTATAGATTAGCTGGCACGAGAATTAAGGCAATTAAACCAGAGTATTACATTGTACTCAAGGCGAGGCAGGGCATAGACCTAGATAAATTAAAGAAATACGTTGCTTACCTCAAGCAAAAAGGATTAAACCTTAAACTAATAGAGTACGCTTTATCATTGTACCCTGAGGACGAAAAAGAACTCATACAAGATAGACTACGCTCAATTGGGTTAGAAACACTATAGAAGTAGTATTTAAAAAGCCCAATTAAATATAATAATTCGATGCTAATTACACAATGCTCAGTGACACGAGGCGGGACAATGCCAATTAATGACCCGGAATTACTTAAAATAGTGCAAGCAAGAGCTTTAAATAAATACGTTTGCAGAAAATGCGGAGCACTGAATCCACCTGGGGCAACAAAGTGCAGGAGATGCAAATCTAAAGGAACACTGAGACCAAAGAAGATGATTAGAGCAGGCCCTAAGACGAAGTAAACGCTTCTTCCACTGTTCGAAACTAGGTTGAGATCAAGCGAATACTTGTTCACTGTTATACTTATAAATGAAACAGAGTAATATGAGCAGCTCAGCAAGTATGAATAGTGAAAAACAATAATTTTTCCTGTTTAACTATCCAGGTTACAAATGTGTTTGTGTGTATGTTTGTTGGTGGTGTATGTGGTTAAGTTGAAGGCCCTTCGCGTGGTCATGTCTGGAAGTATAGGGGTAAGAGATAGTACTACACTAACTGCCCGAACCGCCATGGGAGCGTGAATATAGCTAAGTGTAGGGTGAAGGCGAGGGTTAGAGCCCCTGGGGGCGAGGAGAAGGTCGGGCGAATAGACAAGCTATTAAATTAATTCAAGCATGTGAATCCATCTCCAAAATAATTAATGAAAGAATTAAGAGAATAGAGGTAGATAAGAAAAGATACTGGAAGATAGCGTGTATCAAGGAAGAGAACTTATTCCTACTCTACATTGATAACTTGAAGCTAGTTGTTGATAAAGCAATGCACCTGCTTAAAAATATGAACGAGGACTCCCTCGCAGCACTAGCAATAGTGCCCATAATTTACGTATCTTCAGGAACCAAGAGTTGATGCGGTGAACTCCACTGATAGCAGCGAAGTACTCTGTATTCATAGCTTAAATACCAAGCTATCAGAATGGGGAACGCTGAAAACCAAGTTAAATAGTATCCAGGACGTTGAAAAGAGAAGCGATGACTAAAATAACCAAGAAAGATCTTGCTAAAAGTTGCTGAGTATTTTTGCCTTGAAAAATTCGTTTGTAGCGGTGATCATGGTTCACAGTATTCCCTTCACTAATCATATTCAAACCAAGAATGCGTGCGTGATAATTAAGTATACTGCTAGAGCGAAGATTACAAGTAGTATGGATATCTTAGAGGATGTAAAACCACCATTTTTTAAGACGCATGCTGGAATCGACGTAATTATTACTCCTAAATACCCGTATATCCCCAGTAAATAAGTGTTTTCACCTATAATTGGCATTTGAGTAACCATGTAATATGATGATGCAATTAACGCTGCTAATATCACTGAGTACAGTAGATAGTAGTTAGATTTCTCCTCAACGAATCTCCTTAAATCATTGATTTCCTCTGCGAACTGCGAGATTGAAACCACATATGTACTACTCAAACTACTGTAATTCAGTAAAGCTGTGAGCAGATATAAGATCTTACTAGCTAATACAGGTAGCTTTATTCTCCTAATAGTATCCTTAGAGTTGAATCCGTTTAAAATACTATACCATAGTAACTTATACTCTACTAGCTTCGAGTTAGTCAGAGAATCAAGCAACGCTACATCAACTGTTTCCCCCTGAATAGTTCTCGAATACACTTCACTAAGTACTCTTAAGGACTCCTTCTCAAGGTTTACCAAGGAATTAACAATGCTTCTAGTTAGAACATGCATTATTATCAATAGAGCTAAGTGTAATAAGGGGCCCACAGGATTACTTAGAAGTAGAAAACCCGTAGATAGTAGGAAGACGACGTCCACTAAAACTATTGGTAATAATGCTTGATAATACAGTTTCCTCATAATACTTAGCGATATAGAGTAACCGGCTAAACCCGTTAATTCCAATATGAGAACACCTATTAAAGTCGGAAAAGGCCACATAGGCATAATACTAAGCATTGATAATCCAAGTACAGCTACGAGAATTGCCTCGTAGACTACTTCAATTATTTTCAGTAATTCCTCCACTCTTGCTTTTAGTGCATTAAACTCTGATTTAAGCGTATTATGAACATATGTAGCTGTATCTCCACTAGTGAGAACAATATCACCGTAGCCCCTGAAGAAAGTTGATGCCTTAGCACTTCGCGTGATCTCGCTCAGTTTATATAGTGCTAACTGCGGATCCCCCGTGATGTGTTCGAGCACGAAATAAATCTTAGATAGTGAACTATAACACTCATCTATTTCAACGTCTCTAACATATAGTGCTCTAAACAAATCATATATTTTAAACCCATTCATTTCCATTCCATTAAGGTATACTAAGAAATCCAAGTAGGATTTATCTAAGCACTTTACTGTCTCCACTGAGAACACCAGTGATTTGACGAGTTTCTTTTATATCAATTCTTTCGGCTCGTTCTCTACTGGTATAGTACTCTGTGATCTTGTCTACTATTTCGCTGAGCGAGAATACTCCCTGCGAGACTAATCTCTCGAGGAACAAAGCTCTTCTTGTTATTTCACCGTATAAATCGCTTCTACTATAATACTTACTTAACCTATTAGTTGACTCAACTAGTTTCTCAACGTCGCAAATTCCATTCGTGTTATCACATATTTCAACGAGTTCAGAGTTTTCATTTATCTCTGATAATGCAAGCACGCTTCTCTTACCAGTTGAATTGATTCCAACAATCACGATACTCCATATATTGTTCAATAAGTTTTTCGGTATTGAGATAGGCGGTGCCATTAATCTCTTCAACACTGATTCTGGGCTATCAGCGTGTATAGTGTTCAATACTCCGTGACCTAGTCTTGAAGCTTGCACAAGTAACTTTGCTTCAATACCTCTAACTTCGCCTATTACAATGTAGTCAGGTCTTCTCCTCAAAGCGAATTTCAACAATGTATATGAGTCTATTTGTGATTCACGTGTAAATACCTCGGTTTTCTCCACAAGGGGTTCCCATAGTCCTGTTGCACCCGAGATTTCAGGGGTATCTTCTATTGTGATGATCTTCCTGTAAGATGGTATTAGTGTTAGGAGAGCTTGAAGAAGCGTTGTTTTCCCCGAGCCAACGTGCCCCGCAATGATTACCCAGCCTTTTCTCTCAATTACTAGCCATAGATAGCTAGCTATTATAGATGATATTGTTCCTTCATTTATCAACTTGGTTATAGTCCAAGTAACTCCACTACGTTTCCTAATTACTAAGCTGCTACCATGAGGCGAAACCGTTTCCCCATATACGAGGCTCACACGTAAATCCCCCCCATAGGTTCCTTCGGCTAGTGGATTTACTAATGATATATGTTTACCTATCCTACGTGAAAGAGATACAACGAGTTTATCGACGAAACTGGGTTGAATTACTATATTTGTTCTCAACCAACCAATCCATGAGAACCTATTGTGAACAACGTAGATTCTACCTGTTTTACCAGCTACATAAATATCCTCAATATATGGATCAATTACTAGAGGTGTGAAGGGGCCTAAACCACTCATTATTTTGAAGTATAAGTATGTCTTTGCATCCGATATGTTATCCAAGTCGAGCTGTATTTCTCTACCTACTTGTTTCCCTGAAATTATGTTCTTCAATACTTCCTCTAAGACTTCTTCGTATTCTTCATCCGAGGATCCGGGTTCTTTCACAGCATATAGTAATCTATTATCAATCGATCCTATCTCTACGCGGATTAGGTCCTTTAGATCATATGCGTATAAAACCTCCTCGAGAGCTACGTCTTCGAGGTTGTACCCAGATACGTATGGTTCTAAATAACTCTTAACGATATCCTTGATTTCTCCTGTATTTAAAGATGATCTAGTATTAGTAAAAATAGATTTTAATTTAATAGGAGAACTTGTTAAAAAAATAAGCTTATTTTTAAGCGAAGTTTTTACCATAGCTTGAACCCTTTAACCTATTATTCTCACTATCACAGGCTCCGTGGAGACATTGTTATAGACAACTATGACGTACCGCGGTAATTCCGTAGTATTTAATGTTATTTCAACACTCTTCAACTCGCCTGGGAATACTGTGATCGAGGATTGATTAATGGTAATATTATATGAGTAGCTTTTACCAGACTCTGTGACTACGTTTACTCGGTTTATTGATACTTCTCTTGTGCCAACGTTTCTGAGCTCTATTGTGAGGTTGCGTGTTGAGCTCAGGTAGTATGCGTTTTCGATCACTAGTTTACCGTTATCTGCAACAGTGTTCAAGTACCTTGTTACGTAAGTGTATATTAATACTCCTCCAGCTATTGTTAGTGCTAAGAGTATTGCTGTTGCAACTATGCCGGAAACCCCCTTCATGTGTAGTTCCCCCTTAAGTAGAAGCAAATTTTAATAATGGCTCAACGAGTAAGGTATAAAAGCGGAACTAGGTAGAGTTATCCGATAGTATTCCTGGAGCTTTTAATGGTTTAATTACTGATATAATAATGCGGAACGGTGAACGCTGATGAGTGAACTAAGGGAAGTTTACCGAGCTGTTAGCCCAGCTGAGTTCTTCTACAAGTACAGGGAAATAGCTGGTTTCGCTAACCCTGTTAGAGCTGTTTACCAAACAATAAGAGAACTCGTAGAAAACGCACTCGACGCTACAGATGTTCATGGTATTCCACCAGATGTGAAGATCACGGTTAGAAAAGCTGATGAAACACAGGACTTCTACCAGATAACAGTTGAAGATAATGGAATAGGGATACCTCCAAATATTGTACCAAACGCATTTGGCAAAGTACTATTCAGCAGTAAGTACGTGCTGAGGCAATCAAGAGGAATGTATGGTCTAGGAGTAAAAATGGTTGTACTCTACGCGCAATTAACTACGGGTAGACCCGTGGAGATAATTACCAGTAAATCTGGTTATAAGAGAATATACTACTTCAAGTTAAGAATAGACGTTAACAAGAACGAACCAGTGGTTATAGAAGCTGGTAGTTGGAGAAAAACAAGGGATTGGCATGGAACCATTGTTTCAGTTACAATTGAAGGAGACTGGAATAGAGCTAAAAGCAGGGTTCTCGAATACTTGTATAGAACAGCTGTTGTTTTACCATACGCTAACATTGTAATGGTGACTCCTGAAAACGAGATCGTGTATTATCCACGAATAGTTAACATTATGCCTAAACCACCAGTTGAAACTAAACCTCACCCTCAGGGAACAGATTTAGAGTTCATGAATAGTCTCGTCAAAAATACTGATTTTAAAACAATAGAGGAACTACTGGTAAAGAGCTTTCAGAGCATAGGGGATGTTACCGCTAAACAAATACTTCAGACAGCTGGAATAGATCCAAACAAGAAACCAAGCGAGCTCTCGGATAATGAACTTTTATCATTAATAAACGCGATGAAAACGTACGATAAATATAAGCCTCCTTCTTCTCGCGCACTTTCACCTCTAGGTGAAGAAATCATTAAAGCTGGTTTAAAGAGAGCATTCAACCCCGAGTACGTGGACGCTGTATCTAGGAGGCCTGGTGCTTATAGTGGTCACCCATTCATAGTTGAAGTTGGTATAGCTTATGGAGGAAATACCCCCATAGGTGAAGATAAACCAGTTGTTCTAAGATACGCTAATAAAATACCCTTATTATATGATGAAGCCACAGATGTTATCTCAGAAGTTGTTAAAGAAGACATCAACTGGGAAAACTACATGATTAGTTTTCCCGCCCCCCTATTAATCCTAGTACACATATGCAGCACGAAAATACCGTTTAAAGGTGTTGGAAAAGAAAGCATCGCGGACATACCGGAAATACGTAGAGAAATAAAACTAGGAATCATGGAGGTTACAAGAGGGCTTAAACAATTCCTCTCAAAGAAGATCAGAGAGGAGGAAGCTAAACGTAAAGCTGAAGCAGTTGCAAAATACATACCAGAGGTAGCTAAAAGCTTAGCCGTTATTCTAGCTGATGAAAGCAATTTAAACGCGCTTAGAAAAGAAATCATCAGTAAGTTAACAACAATCGTAGCTAGGAAGACGGGTGTTTCATTCGACTTATTACATGGAATCGTGAAATCAATCGAAGCCGAGGCCTAGGTTGATCACCATGCCTTCCCAAGCAGATTTAGCTGCTCGAAATAAAGCTCTCGACCTCATAAAAAGTTCCATGAAGAGCCTTGTAGAGCAAATCAATGAAGGTGAAAAACCGGTATTAGTGATACCGAAGCGAACTCTCTCTAATACTATTTATGATTTAAGGAGAAAAATGCTGCTTTTAGGGCCAGAGGTTCAACACCGGTCTTTCACGGATGTAAATGAAGCCAAGAAATTCATGCAAACACTGCTAATGGCTTCAATAATATTTGATGCTCTGAGAAACAATGAGTATCCAACAATACGTGATTTATACTATAGGGGTAAACACTCTATAAGCTACAGAACTGTTGACGGCAAACGCATTAATGAAAACACTTGGGAAGAGCAAAGGGAATCCGATAGCGTTATAAGAGACCTAGAAGTTTTCCTCTCGGTTCTACGCGAAGACTTACTCATCTTGAGCAAGGAGAAAGGCAAAGTTGTTGGAAACCTGGTTATTAGAAGCGGTGATGATACAATAGACTTAAGTAAAATGGGGCATGGAGCTTACGCAATTGAACCAACCCCTGATCTAATAGAGTTCGTAGATGTAGATGCCGAGTACATACTCGTAGTTGAGAAAGACGCTGTCTTCCAACAACTCCACAGATATGGTTTCTGGAGGAAATATAAGGCAATACTAGTTACAAGTGCTGGTCAACCTGACCGTGCAACAAGGAGATTCGTTAGAAGACTAAGCGATGAGTACAAACTACCTGTTTACATACTAGCTGATAGTGATCCATACGGATTCTATATATACAGCGTGTTCAAAGCTGGTAGCATTACTTTATCGTATGAAAGCGAGCGCTTAGCAACTCCCTCAGCGAAATTCATTGGTGTCATGATGACGGACATCTTCGGAGACTCGGTGTTCAGGAAAATAGTCAAGGACAAAGACTCAAGAAAAATACTCGAGGAAATAACTCCAGGTGTAAGCGAGCTGAAACCTAAATCCCCGTATCTAGATGAATCCGAGAGATCGAACTTCATTATTAAAGCTAAAACCAAGGACCTTGAAAGAGCTGTTGAGCTAGTGGGTTACAAGGTAGCAGAAGTCTGCATTGAAGATAAAGAAGTTAAGAACAAGGTTAAGAAAAAAGAGGGTTTAACAGGTTATCCTTGGTTCTCAACACCGGAATGGACTCGTGAAATATGCATATTCTTCAATACTCTAAGCAAACTAGAAATCGAAGCTATGGCGAGTAAGGGTTTAAAGTTTCTAGCCGATAAATACATCCCCGAGAAATTATCCGTCGGAGACTGGATTGATTAAGGTGTTTTAATAAAATTAAAGTTCTCCTCTCTGTTTCAATTCTAGTATTTCTTTAACTACTTGCCGTGGATTTACAAATGTTAATCCACCATCTACGACTATTAGTTGACCCGTTATAAACTCCGCGTAATCACTAACAAGGAACACAACAACGTTTGCAACGTCTCGCGGTAAACCAAATCTCTTAAGTGGATTCACGAGCTCCTGTATTCTAATGTCCTCGGGACTCCATATAGACCTCACTCCAGGCGTTAATATTGGACCAGGAGCAATCGCGTTCACGGTTATTTTATATGGCGCTAACTCTGCTGCTAAGCACTTAGTAAATCCCACTAAACCTGCTTTAGCAGCACCATAATATACTAAGCCCGGGACTCCGTGATATAAACCAGTTATTGATGATATATTGATTATTCTACCATACATTCTTTTCATCATTATGGGTACAACCGCCTTTGTAAACAAGAATGCACTCGTCAAATTCACATCAATCATTTCACGCCAAAATTCCTCAGTCATTTCTATGAATGGTTTTCTAGGATATGCTCCAACATTATTTACTAATATGTCGATCTGATTAAACTCCTTTACTACTTCACTTATTGCCCTATCGATTTGATCCCTCTTTGTAGCATCAGATGTTAAACCAAGAGCTTTAACCCCTTGCTTCTCAACTTCCTCGAGAGCTTTCTCTAAGTCCTCTGCCGATTTATCGATGATTGCTACATGTGCACCATGTTTAGCTAAAGTAATAGATATTTCCAAACCAATTCCTCTTGCCCCACCTGTCACCACTGCTACTCTTCCACTTAAATTTACGCTCATAATATCACTTTTATCATTAATCTAGTCTAAATAAAGCACTTCCTTTTCTATAGGTTTCAATGTAGTCTTCTATAGCTTTATCGTATACGTACTTGGGGGACCATCCAAGCTCTCTACGTGCTCTGGAATCATCCACTATTGCTGGGTATCTAACCGCGGGAGCAGGTTGCACTTCATAATCAAGTGTTGGAATATATTTTTTAACTAGCTCCACGAAATCTATTACCCTACTTACAAATCCACCTGCGTTATATACTCTAGAGGGAGCTTTTTCGGCCTCTAGAAGAGCTATTAGAGCATTTACTGTGTCTCTAACATAGATGTAGTTTACTCTATCCTCAGGATTCCTCACAATGATTTTTTCGTTTCTTAATCCCTTCTCGAGTATTAAACTAGAATATTCAGCTGATGGGCCTCTAAATCTTCCAGGACCAAAAACAACTGTCGGCCTCAGAGCTCTAAAATCTATTAATCCTTTACGAGCATACCATAACCCTATTAGTTCACCCGTATACTTAGTTATTCCATAATATGATACTGGTTTACCAGCGTCTTCCTCTCTAACTGGTTCAGGCGTGTCCGGATGATAAACAGCAGCTGAACTCGCGAATACAAATTTCTCCACTCCATGCGTTATCGATAATTCCAATAAATACTGAGTAGAATCGATGTTAACTCTCAAAGCTAAAACAGGGTCATTTTCACATGCATCAGCGAGTAAAGCCGCTAAATGTATAACCGCTACTGGTTTATGCCTCTCAAATATCTTGTTGATCGCTATAACATCTGATACGTCGGCTACATAATAAGTTAACTTCGGATGATCCCTAAAGGGTGATAACTCTCTACCGATAGATACTACGCTGTATCCTTTATCAATTAATCCCTCTACTAGAAATCTACCAATAAATCCACCGCCTCCAGTGACTAATACATTCATGCTTACTCACTCTATCTACGTTGAAGAATGAAGAGTTCATTATTATTAAATGATTAATAAAACATGTTTTAACTTAGTAAAGTAACAGTAGCATTGTGCATCTATAATTATTCGAATATAAAGGCACGTGATTATAGATTAATAAGGGTTTTAATTGAAAATCTCGGCAGTAAAGGTTACGACAACTTCGACGTCGCGTAGTTTCTTCGCAAAGTTAAGTAAGCATTCCCAGACCCCCATTTACTTGTTCGTACATAGATACTGGCGGGAACCAGTATACTTAGCGGTTGCATACACTAATGCTGTTCTTGAACCCGAAAAATTAAAAGTAAGTTACCAAAGCGAGAGGAATAAATTCATTAAAATGGAGAGATTATTAAACTCTACTGAGACATATTTTCTAGCTATTAAAGAAAGATGCGAATTCTATGAACTCATCGAAAACTATAATGTAACTTTATCAATCCCATACGTAGTTAGAGATGGAAAAAGAGTTTTCTGTGTATATGGAGAAGAGCCGGATTTAGATAAATACGTTGAGAACCTGAAAGCATTTTACGGGGTGAAAAACATAATAGTAGAAAAAACCACGCCTATACGTTGCATACAGGGATATATGCATGATGCTATACGTGCTTACATGTTCTCGCAGTTAACAAGTAGAGAAAAAGAAGTCTTATTTAGTGCTTATTACAATGGATATATTTCATCTAGGAGAAAAATCAAACTAGATGAACTAGCTAAGCAATTGAATATTACAAAACCAGCTGCTAGCTTGATGATTAGAAAAACTGTGGAAAAAATCTTAAAGAAGCTACTTGAAGACTATGACTAGTTAAAGTAGATATTCGTACATATCTTCTTTTAATTCTCTGCTACAACTGAAAGCTCTGATTTTCTCCCCGCCTTAAATGACGGGGTTTCAGTTAAAAACACATTATGCACTTGGCTTCTTTAAAATAATAATTTAACAAGAGTATTCTTCGATATTCTTCGCAGGATATTTATTCTCAATTAAACTAGAAATTCATTAAAACAAGTTTTATTTCAACTATTTAACTTCTTCTAGCATCGCTTTATATGGGTAATACAGGTGTATATATATGAATCAAGCAGGTAAAAATACGAAAGCGTTATCCATAGTAGCTATGTTAATAATTGCTATAATCGCAGGAATAGTGGGATATTTTGCAGGGTCGTCAACAGCTGGTCCCACTCAAACAGTGACAGTTACTTCCACTGTAGGAGCAGGTGGAGCCACGGTAACTCAGACTGTGACAACTACTTTAACTCAGACTCCTACACCACAATACGAATTACATGCAGCTTACTTAACAGCACCAAACCCGCTGGATACTCATCACTATTTCTTTTCAAGGTTCAAGGAGAAAGTCGAATATAGAACAGGTGGCAGAGTTAAGATCGTGCTACACCCCGGTGGCGAACTAGGAGATCAATCGCAGTATTTAGAACTTATGAGAACCGGTCAGTTATTTATTGCAACAATCGAGGTTACTCGATTCGCCGCATACACGGACAAATTATACTTCTTAGGCATCCCAGGTTTATTTAGAAGTACCCAAGAAGCCCAAGCTTTCGCGGAGTCTGATTGGTTACTAAATTACTCTAACAGCGTTTTAAACCAGTTTGGATGGAGTGTTCTAGGTATAACTGTGGGCGGGGCAAGATACTTCCTGTCAGTACCCGATAAACCTATAACATCACTTGATAGCTTCAGTGGGTTAAAACTGCGAGTAATGAACTCTCCACCATATATTGAAGCAGCTAAAGTACTCGGGGCTAATCCAAACACAATTGCATACTCGGAATGCTATACTGCGCTTCAAACAAAAACCATTGACGCCATGGAGAACGAGGTGGCAGCCATTATTGCAATGAGATTCTATGAGGTTGCACCAAATATTGCATTAATACCCTGGGCTTATGCATGGCACTTCGTAGTAGCAAGTAAGCAAGTATTAGATAGTTTACCGGATGACATTAGACAAATAATAATAGATACTGCAAGAGAAACTGCTCAAGAGAAAAATGCATGGGGGCTCTTCGTTGAACAAGTAATGGGACTTCAATACCTTTCCTCCAAAGGCGCTAAGTTAATAAGCGTTGATACAAAACCCATCTTTGATAAATTACAAAAGGAGCTTATACCTAAGTTCGCCGACAAGATCCCGCAAGGAGCACTAGACTGGCTCAACAATTACAGGAAAAGCTTTGGATGATTTTTACTCTTTTTACTTTTTATTATTTATAGATAGGTGAGAGACATGTCCTCTGTGTTAGTTAAAGCGCTTAACTTAGTTGATAGAATTCTTAACTACGTAGAGGTTCTAGTATCGATATTGACAAGCATACTTCTCTTAGGTAGCCTTTTTTACGCCGCAGTAGTTAGATACGCTCGCCTAGGCTCTTTCCCCGAAGAAACCGAGTTATCGTGGCTTCTCTACTGCTGGTTGACTTTCATTGGTAGTAGTAGTGTTTTGAGAGCAGGTGATCATCCGCACATTAGTATAATGCGGGAGAAGCTTGGTTGGAAATATGTAATAGTATTGTATACTATATCTATATTGTATCTCGGGGGATTAATATATACTTTAGCATCATATAGATCGTTATACTCTGTTCAAAAAACCGCTGTTATGCAATTAAGCCTCACATATTTTTACGATGCGGCTTTAGTTGGTTTTTCATTTATGATCATAAGGTACTTAATTAAAATCTTATCTTTAATCCACATTAAAAGAGGGGGTGAAACCGCTTGATCTTATCTATACTAGCTTCCTTAACATCTATTATAACGTCTTTACCGGCCTGGGTCGCGGCGATATTGTTTTTATTAATACTCGTATTAATCATATTTTTAGGCATACCAGTAACATACGCCTTGGGAATTACGAGTATACTTTTCCTAATATTGTATGGTAAAAGTCTTTCAATAATTATTTCAGCGATAATGATACCGCTATCATCTTTTCCATTTCTTGGCGTCTTTTTATTCGTGTTAATGGGAGTGGTTTTCGAAAAAACAGGGTTAACGGAGGTAATAGTTGACGCCATTGAGCCACTCGTGGGTAGGGTAAAAGGAGGTCTAGGCGTAGTTGTAACTGTGGGGTGTGCTTTTTACGGCTTATTAACGGGATCAGTAGCTGCAACCGCAGCTGCCTTCTCAAGGTTAATGGGGTCCGAAATGGAGAAACGCGGATATCCCAGAGAATTTGCAGCGGCTGTTATAACAGCCGCTGCACCGCTTGGAGCATTCATACCACCAAGTATTCCAGCTATAGTTATAGCCACAGCTACTGGAACATCTGTATTCACAATGTTCATGGTTGGAGCAGCCCTGGGCATTGTTATCACGTTTTCACTAATAATTCTAATACTGTTGGTATCCTACATTAAAGGATACGGTGGAGTAGAGAAGGAATTCACGTTAAAAGAAATACTTATAAGAGTTGCGAAAGCTACTCCATTAGTAGCTGTACCGATAGGTGTGCTAGGCGGTATTTATTTAGGAGTTTTTTCAGTTACTGAAGGAGGAGCATTTGGATGTGTTTTAGCTTTCATAGTAGCTGCACTGTACAAGAGACTTAAACTAGGAGCTATCAGGGAAATATTCATAGAATCAACTAAATCAACAGCGGTTGTTATGTTATTAATTTCTACATCATACATCTTAAACTTCACATGGTCCCTCACAGGAATAAACAACTCACTACTCGAGTTCTTCAGAATAGTGGCTGCAAGTTATAGTCCGCAAGTATCTTTAACTGTTCTAGCTTTAATTCTATTTATTCTCGGAATGTTCTTTGATGTAATCGTGCTAGCAGTAGCGTGGGGATCTGTTGTTATAAGTGCATTTGCACCCTTCGGTATAAACCCATATCATATTAATGCACTATTTCTAATGGGCATTTTAATAGGTACAGTTACTCCCCCAGTAGGGGCAGGATTATTCGTGGTATCAGATACGTTAAAAATAAGCATCGAAAGAATGGCAAAAGCATTGATCTCATTTGTAGTGTTATACGCTGCATTATACATACTAGCGGTATATGTCTCAGATTTATCATTATGGTTGCCAAGATTACTACGTCTAGTATAAACAAAATGTTTCAATGTTTAATCAATTAAACTGATCTTTTTTTCATGTACTGAAACGACTTAATATAATAAGTTTTATTAGGTCTTTATTTTTACTCTGTTCAATTCTATTAACGGGGTGATGACAATGTTCATGGTTAGAGGAGTAATAACGGCTTTAATAACTCCATTTACCGAGAACTTCGATATATGTGTTGAGTGCTTAAAAGAAATGCTTGAATTCCAAGTAGAAAACGAGATTGCAGGAATATTTTTATCTGGTACATATGGTGAAGGCGTAATAACGCCTTTGCATAGTAGAGAGAAGTTGTTTGCTAAGGCTATAGAGTATGCGCCCTCGAAAACAATGCTGCTTCCACACATTGGAGGAGTGGACGTAGAATCCATCGTAAAACTCGCTAAATTAGCAAAGGATCTCGGTTATCCAGCTGTAAGCATTGTGGGACCTATATATCATGCTCCAACAAAGAAGGGGTTAGCTAAATTCTATAGCTACATAGCCTCGAAAACAGATATACCCATTATAATATACAATAATAAGGGAAGACAAGGATACAACATAACACCCGATGACTACGAGGCCTTAACGAAAGAAGTGCCCAGTATCATGGGCATAAAAGACACTAGTTATGACGTTGAACAATTACTTGAACTAGTGAAGAGATTCTCGTCAAGTCACTTTATAGCCAGTGGAGGCGATAACTTAATGTACTACACCTTCGCTGTTGGAGCACATGCTCACATATGCGGGATCTCTAACGTATTTCCCGAGATAGCTGTAGGAATATATAAGGCCGTGAAAGAGGGGGATTATGCGAAGGCCCTTGAATTACAGTACAAAATACTACTAGTAAGGAGAACGATTAGGAAATATAACGTAGAATCCCAAGAAGTACTTCGCGCAATGTTAAATATCAGAGGCATTAAAAGCGGTTATCCCCCAATACAGTTAGCCTTTGAGTTCACGCAGCAACAGGTCAACGAATTAAAATATTTAGTAGAAACGTTTTCAAGACCCTAGAAGGGTTCCCCCTATGACTAAGCCTAGAATAGCTATCGTTAACTCTAAGTCATTTGGAGTATACACAGACGCTTTACAAAAATTATCATCAATAGGAGAAGTCATTAAAATAGAGGTACCAAAAGACATCTCGGGCAAAGATCTAGCTAGTAAATTAAATGGCTATCACTTCATCATCGCAAGTGTTACACCTAGATATAATAAAGAATTTTTTGAGCATAACGAAAGCGTAGTAATGATCGTTAGGCATGGAATAGGCTACGATAACATCGATATTAAAGCAGCTGAAGAAAAAGGTGTAATAGTTGCACGTGTTCCAGGATGGAGAGAAAGAGAGGCCGTCGCCGAGCACACCATTGCCTTATTATTAAGTGCTTTAAGGTATATACCTCAAGCATACGAAGCTGTGCGCGCTGGAAAATGGAGTAATAGAGCTAAATTCATTGGTAAAGAACTTAGTAGTCTAACTATAGGTGTAATAGGTTTTGGAAACATAGGATCCAGAGTAGCAGAAATACTTAAAAAGGGATTTAACGCGAAAGTAATAGTCTACGATCCATTCGTCTCAAAAGATAAAGTAATAGAATACGGGTACGTTTACGCAGACAACTTATGCGAGTTACTTAAAACTTCAGATATTATAACATTGCACACCTCTCTCACACCTGAAAACTACCACATGATTAATGAAAAAGCATTCAAGTGCATGAAAGAAGGAGTAATAATAGTAAACACGGCTAGAGGCGAACTTATAGATGAGAATGCATTAATAGAGAACCTTGAGAAAAAGAAAGTACTAGCTGTTGCGCTTGATGTTGTTGAGGGAGAACCGATAGACGCTAATCACCCCTTACTTAAGTATGAAAATGTCATTATCACACCACACATAGCAGCTTATACTTGGGAAGCATTGAAAGGAATGGATGACGCCGTCGTGGAGGCAATAATTAACTATTTGAACAAAAAACCAGTCGATGGAGTAGTAGTAATGCCTAGAAATCCGCGGAAGTTATTAATATAGTTTCCAGTACCTTTAAATATGAAAGCACATACTTCATTTAAGTACTATTACCCTCTTTTATCAACTCATTAACATAGTGTGAGGAGAGGGACTTGAATATTCTCGCAATAGATCTTGGGACGACTAATTTAAAGGCATCATTACTAAAAATTGATGAAAAAGACAATAATATAATTGCGGTCGAATCTATAACAAAGAAGATAAACCCTACTATCCCATCACCAAGGGCACACGAACACGACCCCCGTGTGATAAAGCAAGAGCTACTTGAAATAATCAAGCATATTTCAAGAAAATACGTAGTTGATGCGTTAATTACATCAACGTACTTGTTCGCTACTATAATACTGAATAAAAGATTTGAACCATTGACTAACATAATTACGTGGATGGATGAGAGATCTGTTAAATATGTAGATCTGATCAAAGATAAGGCTCTTGAAATATATCGTAGAACAGGGTGTCCGCCTTTACACATTTATACACTACCCAAGATACTGTGGTTTAGCCATGATAACCCCAGTTTGATCAAGGGGAATTTTATTCTAGATGCTAAATCGTTGCTTACCACATGGTTTCTTGGTTACCCTATAACAGATCTATCAACGGCGTCGGGTACGTATCAAATGTTGAATATTTCGTCTTTAAAATGGGATCAATTTACTCTCGAGATCGCTGGCATATCTCAAGACCAACTTCCCGAAATAAGGGAAGCGTATTACTTAGACTACATAAATGAGAAAATAGCACTCGAATTCAATCTACAGCCTAAAATACCTCTCATCTTGGGATTGTATGATAGTGGATCAATGATCTATGGATTAAGCATGGGAAGAAAAGACGTTGGTGTAGTTAATTTGGGTACCAGCGGTATGCTCAGAGTGGTAGTTAATAAACCTATAATCGACTATTCCCATCACATGAGGTTTCAAACATACTACCTAGCTGATGGATTGTGGCTTAGTGGTGGAGGCATAAACAATGCGGGCGTAGTATTAGAGTTTCTACTAAGGCTACTAAACCTAGATTTCAAAGTACTTGACGAAGTATTAAACCAAGACCCCCTCTATCCACAGAAAACGCCTCTAGTTATTCCTCTGCTATATAAGGAAAGATTATTCATGTTGCCGAATAATATTGGGTTTTTAACATGCAAGCTGAGCCCCGATATGGCAATTAATCACTTAATTTGGGGAACCGTGGAAGGAATCTTAATGTTAATAAAACTGATCGAAGAAGCTCTCGAAGAGAACTCAATAGACTTTAACGATATCATGCTTGGAGGGGGTCTCGCAAAGTACCAGGGAGTGGTAAAATCCTTAGCTACTACTTTGAATAGAAAAATCGGTGTTTTAAAAGGGTTAGAGGCTTCGCACTTGGGTTGCGTGTTGCTTGCATTGAATGTTCTTGAAGGTAAGAGAAAGGCGAATGAAGTAATGTACAAGATTCGAGAACTAGTAAGTTATGTTAATCCCGATATAAACCTAATCGACCATTACTCTGCGAAATATGCAGAGTTCAAAAAATTGGTGTTCGCACTTAAAAACTACGATGAAGCGACTCCTGGTAGTACGCGTAATTGTGATAAATTTTCTCTAGATTAAGATGCTATCTAGAAGCATTTAATAACTGAAAGTCTCGCCATTCAAGGCGGGGATGAAGGAGGGAAGCTTATAATTTTCTCGTTTTAATTAATCCTGGTGGTGAGTAGATTGGGGACTGTGGTTGCCTCTAAGCCCGCGTGGGATGTGGGGCCTGCAACCACTAAAGTTGAAGATGGGAGATCTCTGGCCACCCGTCTGCTCCGCAGAGGACAGATGTAACCCCGAATAGATGGGGGGAACAAATGAACCACCTAAAGGGGGGAATCTTCTTCCTTTAGGGATGGAAGGAGGTTAGATGGAAGAAAAGATGATGCGATGATCAGCTGAGACAGGTTTCTTCACTGCTCAATCCATGGGGATTCATCATTCTTTCTTTACTTAGATGTTAGTGTTTAATAAATTCTACTCTTCCTCCCGG
This sequence comes from Desulfurococcaceae archaeon, assembly GCA_023269825.1. Taxonomy (GTDB): domain Archaea; phylum Thermoproteota; class Thermoprotei_A; order Sulfolobales; family Desulfurococcaceae; genus UBA285. The sequence goes on along the minus strand of JAGDWI010000002.1, from coordinate 58,605 downwards.
TAGTCCAGGATGTCGTGGTAAGTGTTTTTACCGCAGTTTTCACAGTAGTGGTATAGTTGTTTGAACTCTTTTTTCAGCGGGAAACTAACCAGTATTTTCCACTCTTTTCCACATTCCCTGCATCTCAGTAACCAGTACCCCAATTCTCTATCACCTTAATCCCCGTTATCGCTTCTAAGTGTTTTATTTGTGTTTTCTACATGTATCAAGTTCTTCTCTAATAGTATTCTCAGCGTTCTTCGGATAATTTTTCTAATAAGTGCTCTTTTACTGAGATCTTTGAATATGTTTACCGCTGTTTTCCTAATACTATTTGTCCTCGTTAGATCCATCAGTATTTTTTTCTCTATCTCACTCAGTTCTTCGCCAAGATACCTTAAAGCTATCCTGGCAATGTCCGAAGGCGTTAAACCATAATATGGATCCTCTGTGGGTAGGTTATCTAGTCTCTGGAGTATCTCGAACTCTATTACCGTGAAATAATCGTCTTCCTTTACATCTCCGTAAACTTTTCTAAGTTCTTTTACTAACTCAGAAGCATTATTGAGGCCTTCCAGTTTCGCTTCGTAATCTCCTATTTCTTTCAATTTCTTATAGTATACTCGAGTTATCCGTGCTTTAGCTATGGGTCTTCCTCCAGCGTGAATTATTACCTCACTGTACTTGGGTTTATAAATACCTTTTCTTATCGTTGCTTTCTTCTCATTACTTAGTACTTTCTCAATGTATGTTGCCTTCAGCATTATGTGTCTCCCAATGAACTTCATCTTGGTTTTAGGCAATCTTTTACACCATTACCTATGAGTCTAGTTCAGCGATTACACAGGAGTAGTTGATTCGTGATCCTACTTGGAGAACCTAAAAAACCGGTCTTGTACTGAGTTTTCCGGGCAACGTTAACTCGACTTGAGGATAACCTTTAATTTCCTCGTGTACGCGTGAAACAAGGTCCTCGATGCTCATTACCCGCTGATCATTGTTTACCCTTATTTTAACGTTAATTGTCCCTGTTTCAACCTCTCTTTGCCCAACTACAACTATATATGGAACCCAGTTCATGGCTGCTTCACGTATTTTCTTCCCTAGTGAGAGATCTCTGTCATCTAAGTCTACTCTAATACCATGTTTCGCTATCTCCTCGTAGACTTTAACCGCGTAGTCTAAGAATTCCCTTGAAACAGGTATTACTCTAACTTGTACTGGTGCAATCCATGTAGGTATATATGGTACCTTACCTTGTTTCTCCATTAAAGCAGCTGTATCGAAAACCATGTATATGTATCTCTCAACACTACCAATTATAGCTGTGTGAATGATTATTGGGTGCTTCTTTTCACCTTTCTCGTCAGTGTAAGTTATGCCGAATCTTTTACCATTACCTATGTCTATTTGGAAAGTAGCTATTTCCCTTGGTCGCTGCAAGTTATCTATTATATGGTACTCCACGTTTATGACCCAATAGTAGACTCCTGCTGGTAGAACAGCTATAAGTACTGGTGAATTCTCGTTCTTAACAAATTCTAGTAGTTTATCCCGGTTCTCGCTGAGGAAGTCCTCTGTTACATTATATAATGCAATGTATTTTCTCCCCAATTTAGCTGCTTCTTCATGTATCTTCGCTTGCACTTTCTTAGCTACCTCAACAGCTTCGCTTAGATCTCGAGTTAATATGTGTAAATCCGGCATGTAGAATTTCCTTGTCCTGAATAAAATACTGAGTTCTCCTCTTTGCTCTAACCTGTAACTATCTGCTACCTCGAATACGCCGAACGGTAAATCCTTGTAGCTTATAATCCAGTCTTTCATCATCGCGAATTGCTGGTGGCATGCAGCATATCTAAGAACGTATTTCTCATTATCTACTTGTAGTTCATACAACCTATCCCCGAAGAGCACAGCGTGCTCGTAGACTGGCCTAGCTTTAAGGTTGAACATGTTGGTTCCCATGACTCTGAAAACAGGTATTCCAAGGCTCCTCGCTACTTGCCACGAGTACCTGGATACGGCATCCATTATGACTACTGCGGGAGGATTATACCTCATGTGGCCGTGATCACTCATAGGTTCCCACTCGAATCCGAATTTCTTACTGTAATCGTTTACCCGGTTCTCTCCACCCTCTAGTTCTCTCCCATATACTTCTTTGTCCACTAACACCCTTAGTTCAGGGTACTCGGAGTAATCGAATTCCTCTGGTTTCAATAATTCTCCATCCTTCGTCATGATGAAGTATTTCTTCTCAATTGGTCTTCTTTGAGCAGTTGATCTCCTAGTTATTGTTCTGGATAGTTCGCTTAGTGGGTGTCCATAACACTCTAACTTAAACGATTTATACCAGCCGAATGGAGCTTTATGCACAGGTATTTGTAGGGAGCTTGATGCTTTTTCATGTAGTTTATTCAAGATCTCCACTGCTTTATCTGGTGGAGCTAGGTCAGCTGATAAATGAGCATAGGGGTAAATTAAGACTTCAGCGGGTTTTATTTGTTCAATTAAACCCCTTATCTCAGCGACAGCGTCTTCAACTACGTCTGGTTCATCAGTGTTTTCAATGCTCGTAAATAATACTAATACGTTTTCGAACTGCTTCTTCAAGTCGCTTGACACACCCTCGGGTTCCTCAATCGCGGGTTTCACGATGTCGTAGGAAAAAGTCCTCGCGTGTATAGCTAGAATCCGCATTCTACGTCCTCTCTCTTCGTGGTTTATAGTTACATAAAGTGTTTTAGTATAATAAACGTTTTAAAACAATACTTTATTAAATGGGGATAACCGTGTCCAAAGAAAAAGAAGTAAAAGTCAGCGCTGAACCAGGGTTTGTATCTATTAGAGAAATACCTGGAGTCAACCCAGCTATAGCGGATAAACTCGAAGCCGCTGGATTCGTCTCAGCTTGGATGCTCGTTGTAGCTAAACCGGAGGAAATAGCTGAGAAAACTGGAATACCTGCTGTTACAGTGCAGAAAGTTATTGAGAACGCGCGTAAATTACTAGGCATAAGGTTCAAAACCGCTAAAGAAGTAAAACAAGAGAGATTAAATGTTAAAAAGATAACGACGGGTAGTAAGGCCCTCGACGAGTTACTTGGCGGAGGCATAGAGACAAAGACTATAACAGAGTTCTACGGGGAATTCGGAACAGGGAAGACTCAGATATGTCACCAACTAGCTGTTAATGTTCAACTACCATTAGAGAGAGGTGGATTAAATGCATCTGCCGTCTACCTGGATACTGAGGGTACATTTAGATGGGAGAGAATAGAAGCTATGGCTAGGGCCGCGGGACTTGACCCCGAGACAACTATGAACAATATTTATTACTTGCGAGTGTATAATAGCGATCATCAAATGTCGATCGTCGATGAATTATTCTCATTCGTTCCAAGGAACAACGCTAAACTCGTAATAGTGGATAGTGTTACAAGTCACTTTAGAGCAGAGTACCCTGGAAGAGAGCACTTAGCTGAAAGACAGCAGAAGTTAAATGCACACCTGCACCAATTACTAAGATTAGCTGAAGCTTACAATATAGCCGTGGTGGTAACAAACCAAGTCATGGCTAGACCCGATGTATTCTACGGGGATCCCACACAAGCTGTTGGTGGACACGTTTTAGCACATGTACCCGGTGTGAGAGTACACCTGAAGAAAGCCCGTGGAAACAAGAGAATAGCGAGGGTTGTTGATGCACCTCACTTACCAGAAGGAGAAGCAGTATTCGCTATAACTGAGGAAGGAATACGCGACGTGGAAGAATAAATTTCACAACCCTAATACTTACCTCCAGATATTAATACATTGATTTCAAACAGGGTTTTAACATGAAGATCCTTTGGAACCCGTGGAGATATGAGTACATCAAGCAGTTTAGCTCAAATAAAGACGTGGATAAAAAAGAATGCTTATTCTGTAGATTACAGAGTATGAAAGACGAAGAAGCATACATTGTTCACCGTGGCAGGAAAGCGTTCGTTGTTTTAAACGCTTACCCCTATAATTCAGGTCACTTAATGATTACACCTTATAGTCATGTACCTGAACCAACTCTTCTCGACGAGGAATCCGTTTTAGAAATAATGCTCCTTTTAAATAAGTCTCTTAAAGCACTGCGAATAGCATTTAACCCCGATGGTTTCAACATCGGTGCCAATATAGGGAGAGTTGCTGGAGCAGGTGTACCAGATCATTTCCACATACACGTTGTTCCAAGATGGGTTGGTGACACTAATTTTATGGCTATAATCGCTGATACTAAGCCTCTACCAATTAGTCTAAGAGAATCATATGAGTTAATCAAGAAAGCATGGATTGAGGTATCATAATCTTGGTTTCCAGGAACAACCTTAAAATAATGGAAGTATATGAGTTGTTCGGAGAGCTGAGATATAGAGTTTGCGTTGAAGGCACGAACATAGTAGTAAATGTTAAAGCACTAAGCGACGATGAAGCATTGGATAAAGCAGTTGAAGTCCTCACGCAAACTGGGTTAGATGACGAATCACTTGATAAATTAAGGAAACTTATTGGTGATAGAGCTAAGTGTTGACTCGAAAATACATCAGGCCGCGGTAATTTCTTCATCCCAATAAGTCCCAGGGGGACAAGTATCATCATCTAGTTAATTTAATTTACAGGGATTATAATATTTAATTCTAAATTATTCTCTTCGCTCTTGTTTTACGTTTTTGCTCTAATAACTCCTCGTACTCTTCGCGAACTTTTCTTACATAACCTTTTATTTCATCGTGAGGTATTCTTTCAATTAACGATTTGGCAAATTTAGCGAAACACCTCGAGCTATGGAACTCGAGGACCTCGTCTCCTATTTTTATAATTATGCCCTGTCCACTTGGAAACGGTCTACCACATGTAACACAGTAGTGTTTACGTTCTACACTCACGAAGGCCGACCTCGAATAGTTTATCTGCCAACTTTGAGACATCTAAAGTATATAATCTCACAACGAAAGGCAATTTATCTCCATGCACTTCAACGAAGCGTCTCTTAGTTTCAACTTTGAAGCACATGTCTTTCGAATACTGGAGTAATCTCCCCTCGATTACTATTCCCTCTTTGTAAACAGCGTATATACGTGGATAGTAAAGCTGCTTCTTTTGCTTCACTCCACGCATTAATAGAGATCTGGGTACATAGAGAATAGCTATCATAAAAACATAGAATGCTAAGAACACCACGAATCTAACAATGAACTCGCTAGTAGTCATCTGCTTAATCAAGCTCTCAACGTATGGGGAAACATAACCCCAGTAGACTGGTGGAATCACAAATATCAGTGCAAAAGACAAAAGCAACAGTAGCATTGGTGATTTGAATTGTTCTTTCACTTCTTGGATCAAAGTCGTATCAGAAGCCATGGCTGTAGCAGCATTGTCCTCCTTGAATAACGGAGAACCCTTCATTTGATCTACTCTTTTTAAACCACTCATAGTCATTCTAGACATAACAATCATTATGATCGCGAAGTATATGATGAAGAACAACCACATGTACTCAGGTGCAGCCGCAGATATTAGGGCAAACAATATCATTGAAGTTGCCTGTAAAACTGCTGTCTGTACTCTACTTTGAGCCATTAAACATCACGCCTTATAAGGTGAAACAGAGTTTCCTTAATAAGTTTAACATTAATCAGAGCCTTTTATATAGGGATTAAACTTAAATTAAGGATAGATGATGAATCGCCACTTAACAGAGTTGTGAAGAGGGTCCGTGTTTCTGACTACTTAGTAATCACAATTATCTAGGCAGAATCAAGCGATGAAGACCGATGGGAGACGGATTCAAATATGAAGATTTTATCCCCAACTGAGCTCCTAAAAGCCGGGCGGAAGTATCTTAGAAAGAATTATTACTGCTGCAACAAATACTGCTCCCAGTAATATTATCAAGTGCGGTTTTAACGCGATTTTTAAATCCGTCTCCTCGAAGAATCTAACTAACCCAGCAGCTGACGCTACTGATGGAGCTTGACTCTTCTTGCTTTTCTTACTCATAAATGCCCCCTTATTAAATACTTCAAAACTACGCTAATTAATATTTCTTACTATCACTAATCTGTATTCACTGAGCAAATATCTACAATAACTTATAAGCTTTTATAGTATGCAACATAGTATACAGCTTGAGTAGTGGTGGAAAACTTGGACATTAGGGAAGCTCAACAATACATTAAAACTCATTACTTTGAAAAAGACTCTACGAGGGGATTATACTCTACTTTCACGTGGTTTGTTGAAGAAGTTGGTGAATTAGCTGATTCATTGATAAAAATGGATAAAAACTCTATTGAGGAAGAAATAGCTGATGTATTCGCATGGCTACTCAGCATAGCGAATCTCGTTGGAGTAGATCTAGATGAAGCCTTTAGAAAGAAGTATCTAGCTGGGTTTAACCGCTCTTAACTTCTTTAATAGCTTTAATTATCTTAGTAGCTAACTCTGGGTCTTTCTCAACTATGGTTCCCGTGACAATAATGTCTGCTCCTGCTTCTGCTATTTTTCTCGCTACATCCGGGCTTCGTATTCCTCCTCCCACTATTACTACGAGATCAGTGTGTTTTTTAACTATTTGAGGGAACTCCGGTGGCACTGGTTGTTGAGCACCGCTCCCAGCTTCCAAGTATATATACTTTAATCCAAGCATTTGAGCAGCCATAGCGTAAGCTAAAACTATCTCGGGTTTGTTCCTTGGTATTGGATGAGTTCTTCCAATATGAGCTACAGCTGTGTCCTGATCAATTACAATGTAACCTGTTGGTAGGGTTTCTAAACCATATTTCGCTACAATCGGTGCAGCTATTACTTGAATCTGCATTAAGTAATAGGATTCAAGAGAGTTCATCAGTACCATGAATAACGCTGCATCCGCGTATCGAGTTAAGCAATTCACGTTTCCTGGGAATATTATAACGGGTTTACCGCGTTTTTTCAAAACTTGTGCTACAAGGTCTGCTTCCTCATGGATTATTCCTAGACTACCTCCAATTAAAAATGCATCTGTGCCTGCTTCAACCATTTTTTCAGATGTTTCCTCTAATTTGATAACGTCTTTTACTTTCTCCGGATCTATCAGAGTAAAGTGTAATTTTTCTCCACTATTTATCTTGCTCATTATATAATCATGTACTTTGCCCAATGCCTGCACCGCTTTCACTTATTGACTTGATTTTAGCTCTACCACTATTGTAGAGATCTATGAACTTAGCGTATACATCTACAGCTTGATATATAGCGGGGATATCGGTGAAGTCTTCGTCATCCAATAAACCGCATGTTCCACATGCAATGATAGCGTATGCCCTGTTCTCATCCTTCTTCTTCAAAGTAATACTCAAAGTTCGTGAAGCACATCTCGGGCACTCGAATACTGTTGGTACTTTAACCACTTTTTTAACAACAGCTTTTCTCCTCTTCCTTCTACGCCCCAAAACACTTACACCTCTTTAACTATATGCTTACTATAAGTAATTAAAAATTTGTCCACTAGCTTACGGCTTAGTTAGTTTTCTCCTTAAATGAATCGAGAAACCTCTCTCGAGGATATCCTGTATAATGCCGTAGAGCTCCTCCGGGTAGACGTTTAACTCAATGTATTTCTTCCTACTGAGTGCAACGTAGACACCTAGTTGGTGCTTGCAATAACTAGATGCTTTATTTAAAATAGTGCGAAGAATGAAGTCCTTGCAACTACAAAACACACCAGGCAATAACAAGTAGTCTCTCTCTTCCCCCATGTAAACCCATATTTCATAACTATGTTTATCAATTGTAACGTTGATTTTTACATATCTCAGCTCGTAGACACTTGAAGGGATTTCGTACTTACCGGTTGCGAGCAGCTTCTCTAGTTCTCTTCTAGTTGAATTAACGGACAATAAAACACCTAATTACGCATTATAAACGTAGTGGGCCCGCGGGGATTTGAACCCCGGGTCACGGGGACCCGAACCCCGCATCCTAACCAGGCTAGACGACGGGCCCTCTAAAAACTATAACTTATAAGAGGAGTAATAAATTGTTACTACGGTTTATCTCTTTGTTCACTGTTTCCCTTGCATTTTCATAGTGAATTCAATGATTCGCGATTTAATAGTGTCCACGCTGGAGCTATTATCAATACACTTTCTTGTTACACTTTCGGGTATAGTTATCCCTGCTGTTTCATGGCATTGATCAATCCACGCTATTTTACGTATTAAGCGGTTTCTTCGGCCATGTCTTATGTAAACACATAGCTCATTAACTTTTCTCAAAGCTGTTTCTTTGATTCTCATAGAAGAGTTCTCCTCTACCCATACTTCAATACAACACGTTTTCCAGAGATCCCTGGTGTTATCTACTAATGCAAGTATCTCGCTTACGTTATTTAATAAAGCATCTGTTTTCTCTACGCCCAAGACATAGGTTAAACGTAACCTAGCTAGGTCATAGGATAATTGTCTAATAGTAATGCCTTTATCCTTGAAAAATTTAACTAATCTAGATGTATAGCCTAAGTCGCATGCAAAATCCAGCAGTAAATTCAGCTTCCCCATAATCCGCATTGTTGCATCATCGAGACATTTTAGTAATCCAATACCAGTTTTCGTTAACATACTTTTTGATCTCATTTATTAACTCATCTGTGATGACTCTAAATCTTCCTTGAATCTTTAAGTACTCCTCGATGGGTTTACGTTTAGCTGGATCCATGTAGGGTCTACTTGGACCGGACACTGTTAGTTTCCCATCATAATACTCATATAGAACCCATAACCCTGTCTCAACAGCTAATTTCGCGACTCTAACCGTGTATTGAGGGTCAAATCTCCAACCCGGTGGACAAGGAGCATGTATATGGATAAATCTAAACCCACTCATGCTTCTCGCTCTCTGCAGCTTACCGTATAAGTCGTGAGGATACCCTACACTAGCTGTTGCAACATATGGAACACCGTGAGCTATGAGAATGCGTGCCATATCTTTCTTATTCTCTATTTTACCAGTAGGTGTCGTAGTAGTCCACGCACCTCTCGGAGTTGAAGAACTTCTCTGAATACCTGTATTCATATATGCTTCATTATCATACATTATGTAGATTATGTCCTCGTTTCTCTCAGCTGCACCACTCACCGATGCCACACCTATATCCGCTGTCCCCCCGTCACCAGCCCAAGCAATTACGTGTACGTCTTTAATGCCTCGGGTTCTCAGGGCTTGTGATACACCTGAGGCAACAGCTGCCGCCGAGGCGAATGGAACATGTATTACACTCGTTTTTATTGCTTGCCCGGGATATGTACCCAGGATCACGGATGTACAACAGGCAGGTATAACTAGTATTGCTTTCTCACCAAATACCGCCGATACGACTTTCAGAGCAATAGGTATTGGGCACCCTGGACAAGCAGCATCTCCCGGTAATAGTTTATCTCTTGCGTCATGCGGTAATGGAAGCTTCCTAGTTTCTATCTTACTCACATAGTTCACCTCCTAACTTTAATCCACGCGAAATAATTTCTCTCGAGAGTACCGGACTCTGATTTATCAATGAAAGATTTCAATATACCATAGAAGTCTTCTGAAATAACGTTTACTCCAGCTATACCAGCCACTATATTAGCCATTTGAGGTAGTTTATTAGTATACAGTGAAAACCCGGCAACCAAGTCAGTGTATATTTGCCCCCATGCACCGAAACTTATAGCTCTATCAAACACCACGATGCCTTTAGCGTTCCGCACTATTTCCCATATATCCTCAGCTGGGAAGGGCCTATAGTACCGTATTCTTAGAGCTCCTACAGGGTACCCTTCCTCTCTGAGCTTGTCAACAGCTTCTACTAGATCACCAGACCATGCGCCCATAGATATAGCGATATACTTAGCGTCAATGCAGTTATAACATGAAACTAGGCCACCGTATTTTCTACCGAAGAGTTTACCGTACTCTTCGTCGACTTTTTTAATAACGTTCTTCGCGTTATTCATTGCTTCTTGGATATGGTAGAACATATCTTCCGTGTCCTCGGGGAATGTTAATCCCCCTAGACCAAGGGGTTCTGAGCCGTCTATGACGTATGGTTGCCTCCTCTCTCCCAACCATTCCTTAACAATATTCTCATCAGGTATTTCAACTGGCATAGCCGTGTGCCCTATGATGAATCCCTCTAAACCAACCATAACTGGTAAGTAAACGCTTGGATCCTCGCTTACTTTAAATGCTTGAAGCGTTAGATCAAATGCTTCCTGGCTATCCATAGCATAGGACATTACCCACCCTGCATCCCTTTGGTCGACGAAATCGCTGTGATCAGGCCATATATTCCACGGAGTATTAATAGTCCTAGAAACTATGGCCATAACTACTGGAATTCTCGCTCTTGAAACCCAGTGAACAAATTCATGCATGTAAAGTAAACCTTGACTACTAGTAGCTGTAAAAGTTCTAGCACCAGCTACAGCTGCGCCAAAGCAGGCGGCTAAAGCAGAATGCTCTGATTCAACTCTTATCATTCTCGCTCTTAATTCACCTTTATCTATCAATTCAGCTAGTTTTTCCACTATGGAAGTCTGCGGAGTTATAGGATAAGCAGCTATAACGTCTGGATCAGCTAGTTTTACGGCATACGCTACAGCATGGTTCCCTGTTAAAGCAACTCTCAACCCCATATTATTCACCTGTTTCTGGAATCATCGTTATCGCACCCGATGGGCATACATCCATGCATAATCCGCATCCTTTGCAGTAATCGTAGTTTATCATTGCACCAGTCTCAGGTTCCACGTTAATAGCGTTAACGGGGCAATATATCTCGCATTGATAGCACCTAGTACATTTCACATTGTTAACCAAGGGTTTCATGTTTCTCCATAAACCCGTTTTCCCCGCTACACCGATCACTGGTCTCGTTAAAGGTAATTTATCGTTCCGAGGTGGTTTAACAACTTTCACCATTTAACTACACCTCGCTCAAGTACATTGTTTCCATATATGCACGTTTAATTGCTTCCACGTTTTTCGCACCTAATTTGCTTCCAAAGTAGTATAGTGTTGCTTTCTCAATGTTTTCAAGGGAAACAAGTCTCGTAGCTGCTGATAGAGCGCCAAGCATTGGTGTGTTAACTAGAGGCCACCCAGCAACGATTAAACCTAGTTCACGGGCTATCATGGTGGCATTTACAGCGTATACGTTTATTTTTCCTCTTGTTGATACCTGGTCTCTAGGTATGGTTTTCTCCGGGGTGTTAATGATGAGTGTCCCGTTATCTCTCACCGTGTATTTCTTAACGATACCTAGTTTAATTAGACTATCATCTAGTATTACGAGGATGTCTGCTTCGTTAAACATTCCATGTCTCAATATTGGTTTATCACTAATTCTAGCATATGCAGCTACAGGTGCACCTCTTCGCTCAGCTCCGAAAAATGGGAAACCTTGACCATACTTGTTTTCATAGATAGCTGCTTGAACCAATATATTAGAAGCTGTTACCCCTCCTTGACCTCCTCTACCTAGAAATATGATCTCGTAAAGCAATATTTACACCATTATACATGTATATACAAAAGAGATTTATAATTATTGATAAGTATAGAGTCTTAATAAGTATCCTGAGCTATAAAGTAAATGTAGTGGAATCATTGATTAAGGGAGATCAACTTATGACGATTTATTGGGAGAGATGCGATCTATGTGGACAGCATAGACCAGTCAAAAAATGTAGTCTCATGCCCGAGATCTCCATTGATGTTCACTGTTGCATAGCTTGCCCATATTGGATGAATAAGTGCACGACTCCAGCGTGGAAAATCGAGGAATATCGATTACAACCAACTCCACGTAGATCGCTGAGCTCTGAGGATAAAGAGAAGTTAATCAAGGAGTTAACTTCGCTTTTAAAAGGTAGCTGAGTAACAGGGTTCATTACTGCTTGTTTAAACCTGTGGGTGAATCCTCGCAAGTGGAGTATATTATACTCTCGGAACAATCCAGTATGTTAACTTTCCTCCACCAGCAAGGTCGTACTCTATCTTCATGGGTTTCCCCGTATCAAATGATATGGTGACATTCTTCGAGGCTGTTGCTGCTCGTGCTGCAACCGCTAACATTTCAATATTGTACGATGCTCTAGCTTTATCCGTAGTTGAAGTTAGAAGTATTAAGGGTGCTCCTTCTCCAAGCACGCATTGATAATCCTTTTGTTGCTCAACGGATTTAATAGTAATTGACCTGTTTTCGTACGTGAATATTGCTTCCTCTCCAACCAGCTTTAAATCCCCCACTATGTCCTTGAAATCCTGCGAGAGCATTGTGAATGTTACGGATAGATCTAGTTGTAGTTCTGGAACAGGCTCAGGAGGCCTAGGTATAAGGGGGACCCCGAATTCTCTTTCAACACCAGTTTTCTTATCTCTAAAAACCATTACTAGTTCATTTGTCTCCTTACTAATAGTCATAAATAAAGTATCGTTTCTCGTGGCTCTCCTAATAATTTTCTTCAACTCTGTTGCAGACGCAAGAAACGTTGTATCCTCCTCCACGCTTAACTCCTCGAACTCTAAACTAGATAAAGTAACTACTGCTAACATTGTTTTATCGGGACTCAATACTTTGATTTCAATACCGTTACTAGTCACGTAGAATGGAAGCTCATCACTTAATTTAGCGAGAGCTTGAATAATCTTCTTCAACTTAGTAGCATTAGGGTAAACTGCTTTAAACACGCTCTCCCCAGAATTATTTAGATAGTTTTTGAAAATATAAAGATGTGGTGCTTGAGTTGAAAATAGAAGTATACATCGACATAGCGAAATATCCTCACATCATATTAAAACGGGAGCTAGCGCTGAGCTTCATTGAGTCAATTATTCGGAGACATGGGGCCACGAAAGATCTCGAGGAAGCTAAGAGAGTGATCTCTAATTTCGATAAATACTATGGTATAGCGCATAGAAAATTCGGTGGTTACTTAATTATTCCGAAAGACTCCTATGACGCTGTTCGCGGAAAAGTCGTAGTTCATAAAGTGAAATTATCAATAGAGAACAACGAGAAAATAGTCGAAATAATACTAGATAGAAGAGTTTCGAAGGATTTAATTGAATCATCGCTAAGAGAAATTGGCTTCAGTGAAGTAGAATACGTTCAAACAAATTAAAATACACTGATTTCTACTCAGCTTTCCCGCTCTTACTTGACTTCTTGCGCGACTTATACTTAGAAGCTTTCTTGGTCTCCGAGGTTTTCCTCTTCGTTTTCTTTCCGGGTTTCTTCTTAATTTTTAATTTCGCTGTTTTCTTAGCTGGTTGCACCGCTGCAATTGATTTTAGTTCCTCAATGGAAGTTTCATCTCTGAGTATTCTGCGCCATATTTTCGTTACATCTAGCAGTAATTTCAATTGATCCAATACTACTTCTCCTTTTTCTTCCTCAGCTTCCTCTTCTTCTTCGGGTTTCTCTTCAATAGTTTCCTCTGCGGTTTCTTCCTCGTTAACCAAAAACACACCACCTATGAACACTGATTTATACGGGATTTATATATCAGGGTTCAAGGTAGTCTGCTTGTAAGTATCAAGGAGAGTAAATGTTTAGTAGTTAACTTACTGAACACGTTCACTCTACTTTAGTGGCTCCACGGGAGATTTAACTATGAACGCTGTTTCTACACCTGTTGCATGCAGTATGAATACGTGGGGATCAAGTGTTCTAAGAGTCTCGGATACAACTTGTATTTTCTCCTTTACGTCGGCTCCAGCTATGATTTTCGATGCTTCTTCAACGCTTCTCGGTTCATTCATGATGAAGAATATTCTTAACCCCGCGTTATTGATCAATACTCTGGGTATTCCGTGTATTTCTTGCGATATAACTATTATGGAGAAACCGAATTTCCTGCTCTCAGTGAACAGTCTCGATAACAGTTCCCTGGATAGTTGTCTCGGCATTAATCCTCTGGCTTCTTCAAATACTACTTGAATTTTCTTAGTGCTCCTCATGTTGTACATTTTACTAATCAACATGTACATTAAAGTATCTAGGAATAATGCTCGTGCGAAATCGCTGGAGAGACTACTAGTATCGATGATCACGTTCTCAGAGAATAATTCATCAATACTTAGCCAAGACCCGGAACCCATGTTTTCTCTCAATATATTAAGATATGGTAAAACACGTTGATACTCGGGGGAAGTAGCCCCCAGCTCCATGCAGGTTTTCACTAAATCCTCGATTGTGGGAGGTTCCTTCACCCATGTAGATGGATCAGATTGAATTATACCCTTCGACTCGTAAGTTCTCAAAATTATCTCTTCCAGCATTTGCCTCTGAAGATACCCTAGTTTAAACAGGGTTGAAATAACGTGAGATAGTTGAAGTGCTCTTTCTCTCGGGGAAGTGTTTCCGAGGATTAGGGGGTTGAGAGCGTATTTAGATGCATCCATGACTCTGCACTTGATTATGCCTGCTATGTCTTTGTATTCTCCATGAGGATCAATTATTAACAAGTTATACCCATATTGCTTACTTGAATTCACTGCTATGTGTTTAGCTAAGCGTGTTTTACCGGACCCAGATGCTCCCACTATTACAATATGTGGAGTATTCAGCTCCTCCAGCTTGACGTAGAGAGAGTGCTTAGTTCTCCGCCAATACCATGTCACTTCGCGGTCTCGTAACAGAGTATCCTTATTCGCGGGTTTTTCATAGATGTTTCTAGGGGCACCATAAGTTAATGTAGCTCTTACTTCCCCCAAATAAAGACCTGGGGGGTAAGAATACAGTATTTTATTTAGAATACGAGCAGTGTGTTCACTTGAAAGAGATAGTGAAGCAAGAAATGGAACTAATCCAATTAAACCCATGCCACTCGTGAATCCAATTAACTCTTGCTCCGGGTTTTCAAGACGCTTACTCGTTATTATGCCCACTATGAGTAATAACAAGGAAACAAATATATTAATCGTTACAACTAATTGCGTGTTGCTCACTACTCTTAAATTGAAGATGCCAAAGAGAATTAATAGTAGCAGCGAGGATGCTAAACTATGCGAAGCAAGCATTGAAGGTAAATTAATATCATTCAGAGCTCTTTTCTCATTACTCCACTTTATTTCAGCTAAGTAAGCGAGTATGGGTGTTACAGTGTTTTGAAAAGCTCTCAGAGTTCTCACGATAACAAAAGATACCAGCAGACTCGTAAACTCCATTACGAGAACATAGCTACCTACCCTGTAAACAAGCATAAAGTATAGTGCAAACACTACTCTATTTAAATAAGATGAGAAGATGTCGATGGTTAACGTGAATACTAATAATACATGTACAATTACAAGGATCACATATAGTATCGAATTAGTGATCATGCTCCTCAAAATCATATTAAGAACACCAAGTATGTCACCTGAAGGCGTTACTTCTACTTGGAGTATTTTGTTGAACAAGTAGAGCATCACGATATTTACAACTATTACACCATATATCTTACTGTATTTTAAGATAGCATACTTATACATTCCCGACACTTTACACTCATGAGGTTTAAATTGGATTTAACCAAATTTATATCTTCGGTACGCTATTACCATGGATTTCAATAAAATAGCGATGTGCCTAAAAGAACTAGGTTACCAGAAACTCACGGAAATCCAAAAAAGGAGTTTAATAGAGGTAGCTAAGGAAAATAAATCCTTAGTAATAGTAGCCCCCACGGGAAGCGGTAAAACAGAGGCAGCCGTTTTCCCAGTAATGCTTAAGATATCATTAAATAAAAACCAGCCTATTGCAGCCATATACATTACACCTCTCAGAGCTTTAAACCGAGACATTGAGAGAAGACTGAATCAGATCGCAAAATGCTTCGGTTTAAATGTAGGTGTTAGACATGGAGATACTCCTTCATCTATTAGGAGAAACATTGCTCACTCGCCTCCACACATATTGGTAACAACTCCTGAAACATTCAACTATATTTTAATCAACGAGGAGATGCGTGAACACCTGAAAAACTTAGAGTATGTAATTATAGATGAATACCGTGACTTACTGGAAAGTAAGAGAGGATTACTCCTATTCACAGCACTCTATTTCCTCGAAAAAATTCTCGGGAAGAAGTTATTGAAAATAGCTTTATCAGCGACTTTATATGATGAGGAGAAAGCAAAAGAACTCCTTTCTTTTAAAGCGGAGAGAGATGTAGAAGTAATAAGAGATCCATCACTAAGAAGACTCGAGATCGAAATTGTTCACCCACGCTGCGAGAGTAGTTTATGCGGTGAGGTAAATAGCTTTATTAATGATGATGAATTATCTGCGAGAATCGAAGAAATACTTAAAGAAGCTTCACAGCATAAGTATGTTCTCCTATTCACAAATACGAGATCTCTCGCGGAGAGCCTAGGTGCATTACTTCGAAACTTGGTTAATGATTTACGCTTAGATCTTTCCTTAGATGTTCATCACGGTAGTTTATCCAGACAGCACCGTGAGAAAGTGGAGCGAGATTTCAGAGAGCGAAAATTAAACATGTTGATAGCGACCTCTAGTTTAGAGCTCGGAATAGATATAGGCCACGTCGAATACGTTATACAGTATATGTCTCCTCGACAAGCAATAAGGTTAATTCAGAGAATCGGGAGAAGCCGCCACAAACTTGGAGATGTCAGCAAAGGAGAAATAATAACCACGCGTAATCTCCTACATGTGCTTGAATCATGTGTTCTAGCGTGGCGTGCAATTAACGGATTGCTAGAACGAGAAGTAATTATACCTAAACCCCTAGACGTTTTAGCGTATGCAATTTCTCTGTATACATATTTACACCCTGAGGGAACACTGTTAGATGAATTATACAGTGAGGTCTCGAAACACCCGTTGTTCAGCGATCTCACCAGAGAGGAATTCAACGGAGTATTAGACTACCTCACGTATACTCGTATTATCAAAGTAAATAACAACATGCTGCAACCCACTAAGAAGACTAGATTATACTTATATAAAACATCCATGATACCCTCTACGAGAGATGTTCAAGTAATAGAAGCAGGGTCAAATAGGAGGGTCGGTACTTTAGACGAGGAATACGTAATAGTAAACATCAACCCAGGAGACGTAGTTGTCTTAGCTGGAAGACCCTGGAGAATTATTAGTTACGATGAAACAGAGCAGAAACTATACGTAGAACCAGCTAAAGTATCGAAGGAGGATATCATTATACCACATTGGGAGGGAGAAAACATACCCGTTGAATACGATGTAGCTCAACAAGTAGGTGAAACAATAAAATACATTAAAGAGAAACACGAGGTACCATTACACTTAAGTAACCTCATAGATAGTGGTTTCGACTCAGATCAATTGGAAAGTGTAATAGAGTTAGGGGACTCCGAGAACATCACTGTGGATTATATTCGAGAATTCAACCTCGTCATTATAAACCTGTATGGAGGAACAAAAGTCAATGCTCTTATTAGAGACCTCCTAAAATACAATTTGAAAATAACATATCCTTACCTAAAGATAAACATTCACTCTACTCCATACTCAATCATAATGCAATTACAGGGGGGTAATATAGTCGAACTAGGCAAGAACCCTGTTGATAAAATCTATGAAATCATCAGGAAACTCCACGAATACTCGGACATGGAATCAATAGAAAAAGTAGCTAAGGATAGTTCACAATACTTGTGGAGAATTTATCAAGTAGCTCAGAGATTCGGTGCAATATCCCCGGAGACAACGCAAGTAAATAGGAGGCTCTTGGAAGCATTCACGGACACCATTATTGGAAAAGAGGCGTTGAAAGAGGTTTTAATAAGGGACTACGATGTTGAATCCTTCTCAAAATTAGCTGAGAAAATAGCGAGAAACAGTATTCAAGTTATTCTCAGAAAATATGATAAGATCCAGGATCACCACTTAATCCTACTAGGGTACATCGAGGTACCAATATTAAAAGAGCTACCACCACTAGATACAAATACTTTCTTGGAGAGATTGTTGAATCGCCGGGTTTCACTATTATGCCTAAAATGCGGCTACTTCAAGGAGGACCGAGTAAGAGAGATCATTAAGTTAAATAAGTATTCTTGCCCGAGATGCGGTTTAGCTACATTGACACTAATTAAGGGAGATGCTGTCAAAGAAGTGGATTTAGCGAAGAAACTTAGAAAAGGCGAAAAGTTAAGCTCAGAGGAGCAAAAACTACATAAAGACCTCGTGGAGCGAGCGATACTATTATATAGGTACGGTGATAAAGCAGTACTAGCATTATCTACTCCAGGCGTAGGCACACGTGAAGCCGTAAAAATCATTAACAAGTATTTGAGTGGAGAAGACTTAGTGCAAGTTCTATATGAGTATGAAGTACATTTCTTGAAGATAAAGAAATACCTTAGAGATAGAAACAACTGAATCTATAATACGAGTTTTCTGCGTGTTTTTCTCTTGTAGGCCCCGTAATCATTCATTACTAGGGGCATGACGATTTTCTCAACTAGCTGATCACTTATGGGGCATACCTCTATGTATAATCTTGCTTCTCTACTGTTTAAATGCTCCACGGGGTATGGACCATTAGGTGTCAATTTCACAGCGCCTTTTTTAGACCATAGAACACAGCTTCCACAGTAAACGCATCCATGAACTCGGTATATTGTCTTCAATACATCGGCTAGATCCTCTAACGCACTACTATCTTTCAATGGAGAAACTCTCAGTGAATCGCTTGAAAACTCGAATTTAACTCCGTTCTTCTCGAAAACCAATGATTTTTCTTTGATCAAGGCGAATCCAATATTAACGAGGTTAGTTATGAAGACTTCTCTAATACTAGAGGGTACTAGTTCCCTGTTAAATTTCAATGATATAGTTTTATCCACTTCACTTATCTCTATAGGTACAAGGTTTACCCTGCTCTCACGTAATCTCAGCGTATACTCCTCTCTCCAATTAATAACATATCCAGGTAGACGATGAACCACTCTCTTCTTAGCTGTTGCGGGTGTTAACCATCTCCATAAACCATACTTCACCCATTCACTCGGCATGTTTAGCTTAGTTTGCCAGTCTCGTAGAACCTTTAGCCACTTCTCCCATAGGTCTGGATGTATTCTCTTAACGTCCTCGAACTCGGCCAGTGCACATGATGGACACAAATAACATCCAAGTCTATCAAATCCCTCCTCGTAGAGAACATTATAGGGTAATCTATGCTTGTATACGTAGAGCCAGCATGCTAGTTGATTCCAATACTGTATTGGAGTAGTACTAACCATGTGTGGGATCCACTTGTTTCTCCATATAAGTGGGCTCTTAGCGCGGTCAAGCGATTCGAAGGCTCTTTGACCCACCATGTTTAATGCTCCACTTGGCCATAGGGTCTTCGTTAACTTAGCTATTGGAACTAGTTTAGCTACTTTGCAGCACCAGCGGTAATCTTTTCCAGGAGGACCGAAGACTTCCACGGCTCTCCAGAAAATGTCACCTGCAGATGCAACGTGGAGCTTGTGATCATAAAGATTTGATACCGTGTTAACGTTATTTATTGTTTCAGGCATTTCTAGGCCAGTATCATTGAATATTATTTCAAGGTTTTCGAATGCTCTGTGAGCTAGATCTAAGGTTACTAGGCTGTCTTTCCCCCCAGAGTAGGATACCACTGGCTTTAACCCGGGGTAACGTCTCTGTATTCGCTTAAGGTATTTAATGGCTTTATCTTCTAGGGATTCTAATCCTTCATCATTGTATTTCAATACATCTTCTAAAGTAACTTCTTTATCACTTGTTTCAACTGGTAGTGTTCTATCGTAGAACACCTTGGTTACAGTAACTTCTTTGCCTTTAACTTCGCCTATCCCCCTTATTGATCCTCTTTCATCAACAACTACTACTTGTTTACTACTAGTGCTTATACTTTTTTCTATCACTTTATCAGCGTGGAAGGGGGGTTGAGCTCTAACAGTATCCACTATGTTATCTTGAAGAGCCAGATAAGCGCCTTGATATGTTAACCTAAACCTCCAGGTTAATGAGTAAGGGTCATAGTATAATTGACCAATAACATTGCCTGAGGATACAACCTCGTACATTACATCCCAGTGGGGTACTTTATTCAATAATATAAACTTCCCCTCCACGTACTTCCTGTATAATTTATCATCTCCAAACTCGTAAACTATAGCGGTTCTTAATCTCTCGTAGTCCCCGCGGAACGCTGGTCTTGCATCGCCTGGTTCACTTAACTTTAATTGATATAAGAGATCTATTTCTTCCTGCTTCGGTTTAATTATTGGAACGTTTCTCCATGGATCCCAGTAAAGTTTAACTGTTAGAGGCCACATGTCTTTCACTTTGATAATCACCACTTCGGTTTACTTTCACCCTTCCCCCCTTATTATTAGCGAATCCTACGTTATAGGTGATTACATGGACTTAATAGAATTTGTCAAAGGATTAATTACAACGGTTGTAATTATAGCGTGGTTCATATTTCTACTCGCATGGGTAGTCGGGTGGTTAATTAAAGGATTACCGATACCGTTTCTAAGACTTAAAAGATTCGGGGGTAAGCTAATAGAGGATGCTGTTTGGGCGGCTTTCTGGCTAGCTATGGGTACCACGGTATTTGCTATTATAGCTTACATTGTTTCATCCGTTCAGTTACCTATGCCTCAACCACCGCAGATGCCTTAGCATTCGATCAAGGTGTTTTTAGTGGATTTCTTGACGTTAGCTTTTTACTTATCAGTATTATCGTATTGCCTAGGTTTAGCGTTGAAGGCTCTCCCAATACCCTTCATCGCGGTTAAAAAACTTGGTAGAATGCTGGTTAATGAGGGCATTTTCTCCTGTGTTTTAACATTCTCCTACAAACTCATAATTCAGCTAATGAACTATTTCGGCGGTATTCTGGGAACAGACTGGGGTTTCTACAGTTTATGGTTAGCTGAGAAAACCAGTATTCTGTTAACGCTCTTCGCTGTGTTAAAAGGCATTGGATTACTTTTAAGTAAGATAAGGTTAAGTTTCCTAGTTCAAGGATTCCTCAGTCAAGTAGTGAGCTTGGTTTCAACATCGCTTACTACGCTCGTAGCTACTTCAATTATTTCCTCGATTATATGTGCTGGAGCATCGTTGCTTATTGGGTTAGGAATAGTTCTACACGCTGTTCCCTTTAAACTAACAAGAAACATTGGTGCTACGATGATCGCGGTTGTTGTCGTGTTCTCGATTGGTTTACCTCTAATGCCTCACTTCATAGACCTCGTAACTAGCACTGTGGGTTATACTCTGATCACTAACGGGGACTCATGTAGTGCTAACATTAAACTAGTTGATGCATTAAACTATGAATTTGGACAAGCTGTTATTGAAGGCTACAGTAATGGGGAACTATTATACCGTTACAGCATAGATACAAAGGGTTCACTAAAAGTAAACACATATAATGGGTTCCCATGCTACGATCATGAAATAGTGTTGCAAATAGCTGACTTAACGTATTCCTCCATTATTCAGAGAAACCAGGAGACATGGAACATAACGCTCCACATACCAGACGTAATTGGCATCGCCCCCAACCGCTTTATTTTAATAGGCTCAGACATGAATATAAACTATTTCTCTAAGAGCGAAAACAAGGTAATAATAGGGGTCTCTAACTCTATTCAAAGCGAGTTCAAGGTATACGTCGAAAACCGCGACGTAGTCGCTGTTTTAATAGACGATGTGCCTGTCGAAAGCCATGAACCAGAGGCCCTGGATTGGCATGGAATAAGTTACTTCATTTACACCTATACGTTACAACCCGGGGATCACACTATATCTGTTGAAGTAAATTATCAAAGTACTACTCCCCTCGACGTAGACTTGTACCCATACGCTTTGAAGTTATTCAACGTGGATCTAATGTCAGCGGAGAACTTGATCATGATTGGGACATATGCGTTCATAGAGTTAACAGTCTTACCTTTAATATACTTGACTATTCTATTCGCAATATCACTGAATCTAGCGAGATTACTTGGTGGAGTATCATTATCTCTCGCAAAATTAACGGTGAACCTATATTGAAGGTTTCAGCTACGCAGTTAATTATAATACTTCTGATCATGCATGGTTTAATACAGTATATCTCATACACGGATGTCACTGTAGCTTTGATCTCGGTTTCATTAGCTACAATACTTGCGCTCATGGCTAAACTGGTGAAGAAACATGCGGGTTCTTAACAAGGTTCTATCAGCACTAAGTAGTGTAACTCTGAATTCATTCACGTTAAATATCTCTAAAATGGAGGTTGATCCACCAGATCTCATAATTCACATCTCCGATAATAAAGTAGTGTTAAACAGGTTCCTTATATGTAGAGACGTAGATTACAGTGTTTCAGAGATATCCGAGAACTCTCTGAAGAACCTCATGGATTCTTATGTTGGATTACTCAACGCGTTGCCTTCAGGAGTACACATATATCTCGTCAAAGAAGAAATCGACACTAGTAGCTTAATTAGAAGATTAACGAACGAGATTCTGAACACTCAGGCAGATCTCGAGAGCGCTTTCGAAGAATCTACAAGAGTTAAACTAAACATAAAGCTATCTAAGTTGAAAAACATGTATAACGTTATATTAAACGGTAAACCATTCATTAAGATATCGCTCATCGTCGTGTATCGAGTTAAATCACACGATAAAGGCATAGCTAAAAACATCGCTGACTACTATGAGACAATGATCCACAGTGTTTTTAAGAACACGTATGGATTGAGATTAGAGAGAGCTTCTTATAGTGACATTGTTCAATCCATCTTAGGCATGCTAGGTATAGTTGAAAAACCATATGTGAACACGGTTGAAGTAAGTACCGAGAGAGTAGCGTATATGCAACCTCTAGTTATAAGTAAACCTCCCTCACTGGATAAAACCATTATAATCGGGTTTGATAAATTTACACAGCATCCGGTTGAGATCTCGATTGAGGAATTCTTCAAGCACACGGCTATAATAGGTCCAACAGGTCGTGGTAAAACAACTCTTCTAGCGGGGTTAATAGAGCAATCTCTCTCGGAGGACTTAGTTAACGTCATAGCAATCGATTTCAAGGGAGACCTTAAACGATATCTAGTGGATAAATTAATCACGTTAATTACTCCAAGAGATGCTCCTCTAAGTATCCTAGATAAACCCTCTGAAATAGATGCAGCTGATTGGAAAATCATGGTTGTTGAAGCGTTATCCCACGCTGGAAATATTCCGAGCGATAGTGTTCTTAAAGCTCTCAACGTGATTGAAAGAGAAGGAGAAAAAGCAGTTATTGGTAATCCACAAGCATCTGTTCTAATACCGTTCGTGGAGCTACTGAGAGAACATTCCCGAATAAATGAATTGATAGATCAAATTGAGGGGGGACGTGTACTAATCAATGTTGAGGGATATGGTATATCTTATCAAAATGCATACATAGGATTATGTATTGGGCTAATAAGACACATATTGCTTGGGAAAAAAGATCAAAGTACGGGTGTTTTACTCGTAATTGATGACGCGTGGCGTGTTCTCAGCTTAAAAACACTAGTTGAGATCGTGCGTGAGGGTCGGAGTAGGAGACTAGGAGTTATTCTATCAACTCAAAATCCCGGAGATTTACCCGAGGAGTTATTGGAGAACATATACAACATAGTAGTCTTTGGTTCAAGGAACGGTGACTACATTGAAAAAACAAAGAAAGTGCTCAACCTCAGGGAAGAGCACAGCGCTTTAATACCAAAACTAGGGATCGGAGAAGCCGTATTTGTTAACACGTCTACTAGGGACGTTAAAGTTATAAAAACATACGCAGCCCAACTACTCTCCAATAAATCATCTTGACCGCTAAATATATTTGGATATTTAAAATATCAACACATTAGACTGAAGCACGGGTGATTTAGGGATGGGTGGTAGGCAGAGAACAACTATTTTCATGATCAAGGAAACCGTTAAGAAAGAGAGAGAAGAAACTAGTAGTAAACCAAAGGAGAAAAAAGTTAAAGAGAAACCCGCGAAGGCAGAGTAGTGTGTAACTAATGTACACTGAATTAGAAACTTTTTTAAGAGTTATTTTACCGACAAGTATTCTCAGTGTCGAACACCACTTAGCACTTAAATCTATTAGGATACACCAAGTTGCTCGCTGGACATCAATATTTGGTGTATATGAAGTAGTTTTCTATAGAGAACCATCAACTAGTCTCGAGGAGTTCACAGAGCATAAGGCCCTCATAGAAGAACACTGGAAATACTTCTTCACTCCACCATACCTACGTAGAAGACTTATCCCGAGAAACCCAGCGTTAAAGTATGTTGGCATGCTTCCACCGATAAGATTAGGGGTTTTCAATGTCAGCAGGAGGCCTCAGAGAAGTGAGCTCAGAATAGGTTATGTCTATAGGAGTACTAGTGAAAAACTGAAGGCTTTAATAGGTGATAGCGTCGCTTACTCTGTGATTAATGAGTGTAGTAAAACTGGTTTGATTCCTGTTCGCGTCAAGGACGTTGAAAAACACACCGTGGAATGCTTAGAAACACCAGTTTACATGGGGCCCCGGCTTTCCTTCACTAATAGCTTAAAGGAGGCAATTGAAAAGTATCGATATAATACCAGGTTCATGGTAGCAACTGATAAGAGCGGTGTATACCCAGAGAAGGAAGTGGTTGAATCAATGCGTGGAAGTATTATTACTCTATTATTTGGTGGTCCAAAACACGATTTATTCGAGATATCTAGTCAAGAAAGCTTTGATCTCAAGAAGCACGTAGACTTTGTTTGGAACACTATTCCACGCCAAAAAGTTGTTTCCGTTAGAACAGAGGAAGCCGTCATCATTACTCTTGGAATCGTAAATGCTTTTTTAAGGGGTCTGTGATTCAAATAAGCTGGTTGAAATATAAAAACCTATAAGACTAGACTAAATAGAGCACTAGTAAAGTGCTTACATATATGAAAAATAAAAGGTGAAGAAGTTTGGGTCATAGAAAACTTAGTGCGCCACGACATGGAAGCCTTGGAGTAAGACCCAGGAAGAGAGCTGAGGATCTAACGCCCAGGATAAAATCATGGCCTGAGAAGAGTTGGTTTGACCTAGTATTAGATAAGTATGGGTCAGAAGCTTCAGGTAAAGGAGTAGTCTCCAAGCCCGTCTTACTGGGTTACCCTGTTTATAAAGCCGGTATGACTCACGCTATTATAGTTGAAGATAGACCTGGTACACCGCTCACTGGAAAAGAAGTGTTTGCTCCAGTTACAGTTCTAGATGCTCCACCAGTAGTCGTCATAGGTATTAGAACCTATACGCGGGATCATGATGGTTACTTGAAAACCATTGGAGAAGTATGGTCTAACCCTATAAACGCTGTTCTAAAAGCTAGCGAACTCTACGCGAACAACCCCTTGTGGAACCTTGAACAAAAGGAAGTTGTACGAAAGTATCTTCTAGGCTTGAGAAAAGCTAATCACGGGTTAGTTAAACCAGATCCAAGTGGAGAATATGGTTTCAAGTTCGTCGCTGAATCAAGCGAGGATGAATACAAAAAAGTACTCAGTGGAGACATTGAAGACGTGCGTGCACTGGTTACAACTATTCCAATTCTATCCGGGATCGGTAAGAAGAAAGTTGAGATACTTGAAATTAAAATACACGGTAAAAGCATGAGTGAGAAAATAGAGTATGCGAAGTCTATACTCGGCTCATTTTTAACTCCAAGCGACGTGTTCATGGAAGGTCAATTCGTAGACGTAATAGGAGTCACTAAGGGGCATGGGTTCCAAGGTGTAATCAAGAGATTCGGAGTTAAAGAATTACCGAGATGGCATAAACATAGAAAAGGAAGCAGAAAAATAGGAACACGTGGACCCGCTTTCACGTATTCTATGAGCGAGCCTCCTCAAGCTGGTCAAATGGGGTTCCATAGAAGAACAGAGTATAATAAGAGAATACTGAAAATAGGGTTAAACGGCCTCGAAGTAGTAGTTAAAGGAGGCTTCTTAAACTATGGCTTAATATATGGCCCATACATCTTGCTGAAAGGCACTACAATAGGCCCAGATAAGAGATTGTTAGTGTTAAGGCACCCTATTAGGCCTCTGTTGAAGTGGCTTCCATTCTCAGCTCCGAAAATAGCGTTTCTAAGTCTTGAAAGCAAGCAAGGTGTGTGAAGACATGACTAGAGCTCTTGTAAGTATTCGAGATCCACGCTTAGAAAACATGAAGTTGGTAGCATATCTCTACGATGTTAATGGTGAAAAAGTGAGTGAATTAGAGTTACCTGAGCTATTCTATTATCCAATAAGAAAAGACATTATTAATAGAGCGTTTTTATCCGCGTTTACAGCCATGCTGCAACCAAAGGGCAGAGACCCATTAGCTGGTAAAAGAACTACAGCTAAGTACTGGGGAGTTGGGTACGGTTTAGCTAGAGTTCCACGATTACCGAATGGAACCGCTAGGTTCGTTGTCTCAACGAGGAAAGGGCACATAGCATTCCCACCGAGACCTGATAGAAGAATACATGAAGAGGTAAACAAGAATGAGCGCGTTATCGCGTTAATATCAGCTCTTGCAGCTACATCAAGAGTAGATCTAGTGAGGGAGAGAGGCCACGTTTTCACCGTGGATAAATTACCTGTAATAATAGTTGATGACGCTGAAAACCAGTACTCTAAAACAAGGGAAGTCAAGGAGTTTCTCGAAAAAATAGGTGTGTGGAGCGATATAGAGAGAAGCTATAGGAGAATAAGAATAAGAGCAGGTAGAGGTAAAATGCGCGGTAGAAGATACATTGAACCTAGAAGCGTGCTTTTTGTTTTATCAAGCTACGATAAACCGTTCGCTAAGGCCGTAAGGAACTTGCCTGGTGTAGATGTAGCTACACCCAGTAACTTAAGCATATTACACTTAGCTCCTGGAGGAGTACCAGGTCGATTAATGGTTATATCTAGAAGCGCCTTAAACGAGGTTATCGATAAGTACAAGGTGATTTATCTATGAGCGAGGATGTTGAACGCTTAACTAAAGTAATTTTGAGACCTGTTCAGAGCGAGAAAGCACTAGTACTTATCGATAAACAAAACACTTTGACTTTCATCGTAGATATTAATGCAACTAAACACGATATTAAAAGAGCCATCGAGTACTTGTTCAGCGTTAAAGTAGATGAAGTAAGAACACTTATTACACCCAAAGGCGAGAAGAAAGCTTACGTTAAGCTCTCACCAGAATACAAAGCTACAGACGTAGCAACTAGGCTTGGTATAATGTGATAGGTGTTAGGTATGGGTAAGAGGATAATTGTTCAAAGACGCGGAAAAGGATCTCCAACGTGGAGAACACCTGACCATATTCACATAGCTCCAGCGAAATACCCTTCGCTTGATCCGGATAAGACTTATAGAGGAGTTGTAGTTGACTTAGTGCATGACCCTGGGAGATGGGTTCCACTAGCAGAAATAGAACTGGAGACAGGGCAAGTCTTCTATGTTCCATCCGTTGAGGGAATGTATGTTGGGCAAACAATATACATTGGGCCAAACGCTAGTGTAGCTAATGGTAATATCCTACCGCTTGGAGCTATCCCCGAGGGAACACAAGTTGCCAATATCGAGAAAAACCCAGGGGATGGCGGGAGGTACGCTAGATCAAGTGGAGCTTACGCAATAATACTCGGAAAAGCAGGAGATAAAGTTAAAATACAGTTACCCAGTGGAAAAGTACTAGAAGTATCTAGTAGAGCTCGGGCAACTATA
The DNA here is from genome assembly GCA_023269825.1 of Desulfurococcaceae archaeon. Taxonomy (GTDB): domain Archaea; phylum Thermoproteota; class Thermoprotei_A; order Sulfolobales; family Desulfurococcaceae; genus UBA285. The sequence continues at coordinate 30,824 of JAGDWI010000002.1, read as the reverse complement.
GGTGTTATTGCTGGAGGAGGAAGACTAGAAAAACCGTTGTTAAAAGCAGGTGCATCCTACTACAAGTGGAAAGCTAAGAGTTACTGGTGGCCCAGAGTCCGTGGCTTAGCAATGAACCCAGTAACACACCCACATGGTGGTGGTAGACACGTTGGAAGACCAACAACAGTGGCTAGAACAACGCCGCCAGGCCGCAAAGTAGGCCACATCGCCGCTAGGAGAACGGGTCGTAGAAAAGGTAAGTAGCATGCACTCAGTCAAGTTTTTTAGGATTTTAAATAGTGTTATATGCGAAGGCATGCTTACATATAGGTGGGAACTTGACGCAGGCATTTAATTTACCGCCGCATTTGCAAGATATGCCGCCAGATTGGAGGAAATTTAAGTATAGAGGTAAAACTCTAGAGGAATTACTAAATATGTCTCTCGACGAGTTCGCGCAATTACTCCCAGCAAGGCAGAGACGTAGTTTACAGAGAGGGTTTACGAAAGCTCAGATCAAGTTATTAGCTAAGGTAAGAGAGATCATTAAAAACCCTGAGTTAGCTAAGAAAGCGGTCATTAAAACACATGTAAGGGACATGATTATCTTACCGGAAATGGTTGGTTTAACTTTCGCTGTGTACAATGGGAAAGAGTATGTCCAGGTCAAAGTAACTCCTGAGATGATTGGACACCGCTTAGGGGAGTTTAGTCCATCAACTAAGAAAGTTACTCATGGAGAACCTGGACTCAAGGCAACTAAGGGCAGTAGATTCGTCGCAGTGAAGTAGGTGTTGTTGAATGCCTACATGGCACTACTCCGTTAAATTGGAAGATGAATCAAAAATAGCTAAAGCCGTTAGATACGATATACCAGTATCAATTAAGTACATGCGGGAAATCGCTAAAACTATTAAAGGCATGAAGCTGGATTCAGCGATCAAGTTTCTAGAAGACGTAGTTAAACTAAAACAACCAGTACCCTTTAGAAGATATCATGGTAAAGTGAGCCATAAACGAGGATTAGCGGATAGGTTTAAATGGCCAGCCGGTAGGTACCCGGTGAAGGGAGCCAAGTATGCTCTCGAGGTACTTAGAAACGTTCGAGCGAATGCAGAGAATAAGGGGTTAGATCCAGGTAAACTCATAATAGTTCACGTGGCTGCACATAAGGGTATTACGTTGAAGAGATATATGCCCAGGGCTTTTGGACGAGCTACACCTAAATTTAGAAGAATGTCTAATCTCGAAGTAATAGTGAAAGAGGTAGGATAACATGGTTGGAATAGGGCCTCGAATAAAAGAGTATTTCTTATCTTATGGTTTAAAGAAAGTTATGGTAGATGAATTTTTAGCTAATTACTTTAAGGACGCAGGGTACGCCGACGTAGAGCTCTATAAGACTCCTCTCGGGCATAGAGTGGTCGTATACGCTGAGTACCCTGGCAGGTTGATCGGTAGGGGAGGAGTAATCTTAAAGAAAGTAGCTACAATAATGCAAACGAGATTCGGCTTAGAAAACGTAAATATAACGGTTTCACCTGTCACGGATCCAGAGCTCAACGCTAGAGTAGTCGCGTTTAGAATAGTTAGAGCACTGGAGAAAGGGATACCGTTCCGTAGAGTAATAATGTTCATGATCAGAAGAGTAATGGAGGCTGGAGCTATAGGTGTTGAAATAACTATAAGTGGTAAACTACGCGGAGAAAGAGCTGCATACGAGAAACTTAAAGCGGGGAAAGTGTATAAGGCGGGAGACCCAGTCGATTACATAATTGACAGAGCTGTAGCTAAAGCTTTACTTAAACCAGGTATCTTCGGCGTCGAAGTAGTAATAGTTAAACCTGGTATAAGGTTACCCGATCAGGTTGAAATAAAGGAGATCCCGCAAGCTGAGATCGATAAGTTAAAACAAGACCTAGGTGTTGGTAGTTGAAGGCTGATGAAGTAAGAAAAATGAGCATGGAGGATAGGTTAAAGAAACTCGAAGAAGCTAGAGCCGAGTTAATTAAACTCAGATTACAAGCAAAAATGGGGCTATTGAAAGATACTGCTAGAATAAGAAATATTCGGAGAGATATTGCACGTATATTAACTGTTATAAATGAGGAGAAAAGGAGAGCTTAGCTTTGAACACCTATATTAATAAGAAGAACATATATTACCACGAACTCATTGGTTTAAAGATCAAGATTCTTCAATATACGGATCCAACTCTAATTGGAGTAGAAGGAACCGTGGTGGATGAAACCCTAAAAACCCTGGTTATAGAGCTTAATGATCATAGGAGAATAAGGATTTTTAAGGCAAATGGAGTATTCGAATTCACGCTCCCTAATAGAGAAAAAGTAATTATAAAGGGCGTTGATATAATTGGGAGACCATGGGATAGACTTAAGAAACTGCTTACAGTTAAAGGTGGATTAATTTGAGCACGGATAGTAGTGTTAAAAACATTGGTATTCCAGGCGTGAATCCGCCCGAGAAAACATGTAGTGATCCAAAGTGCCCATGGCACGGTCACCTAAAAGTTAGAGGAACATTACTGAGAGGTATTGTAGTTAAAAAGAAAACGAGTAGAGCTATTGTAGTTAGACACGAGTATCTGCAATATGTACCAAAATACATGAGGTACGAGCGTAGAAAAAAGAATATTCACGCACGGTTACCTCCATGCATTAGTGTTAAAGAAGGAGACGAAGTCTTAATAGGTGAAACACGTCCTCTTTCCAAAACAATAGCTTTCGTGGTTCTAGGAGTTGTTAAGAAAGCTGAGAGAGGTGGCGAATAATGGGTGCTAAGCGTGCAGTAGCAGGTAAACCAGCTTACTCTAGGAGGCGCGTGAACACTGGTCTCCAGGTTTCATCTAGAGCTAGAGCAACCGATAATAGCGGTGCCAAGGAAGTACTAATTGTCGGTGTACCAGGTTACAAGGGTAGGTTGAGGAGAGTCCCACCTGCTGGAATAGGGGACTTAGTGGTTGTTAGCGTTAAGAAAGGCACCCCGGAGATGAGGAAGAAGATCTTTAAAGCAATAGTTGTTAGGCAGAGGAGGCCGTTTAGAAGACCGGATGGTACCTGGGTTGCATTCGAAGACAACGCGGTAGTTATATTAACACCTGAAGGTACACCGAAAGGAACGGAAATACGTGGCCCAATAGCTAGAGAAGCCGCTGAAAGATGGCCGCAAATAGCTAATCTAGCCTCAATAATTGTGTAGTGGTGTCGTAACATGCCCTCAAATATTTCCGCTAAACCATCTATTCAGAGGAAAAGACTCTACAATATGCCCTTACACTTAAGGCACAAATTGCTGAATGCAAGACTCTCCAAGGAGCTAATAGAGAAATATGGAGTTAAACGTTTACCTGTGAGAGTCGGAGATGTTGTTAGAATTATGAGAGGAGATTTCGCGGGACATGAAGGTAAAGTTGTAAATGTTGATTTGAAGCGTGCGAGAATATTCATTGAGGGTGTACAAGTGAAGAAAGCTGATGGTACACCTGTTTATTATCCTATTCATCCAAGTAAAGTTATGATCGTTAAATTAGATCTCTCGGATAAGTATAGAACGAAGGTAATTGAGAGAAAGAAACCCGCTTCTACATCTACCACTGAAAAATCAACTGAGGGAGGAGGTGCATAATATTGGCGAGAATGGGTAGTAGTAGGCACTTGAAAGCATTAGTAGCACCAGCTTTTTGGCCCATACTTAGAAAAGAGTATAAGTGGACTGTGAAACCCTCACCAGGACCTCACTCAATTGAGCGCTGTATACCATTGCTGATACTTGTAAGAGACGTGTTGAAGTACGCTAAAACAGGGCGTGAAGCAAGGAGACTAATCGCAGAAGGAAACTTCAAAATAGATGGAAGAATTAGAAGAAACTATAAGTACCCTGTAGGAGTAATGGATACAGTTGAGATACCAAAAACGGGTGAAACATACCGAGTTGTACCAGTTCCAACCAAAGTATTAGGGCTCGTTAAGATAACTCCGGAGGAAGCAAGAGTTAAACCATGCAGAATTGAAAATAAAACCACTGTGAAAAATGGGCACATACAGTTAAACCTACATGACGGTAGAAACGTGTTGATTAAAGTATCAGACCCAAAGAACCCGGTAGAAGACGCTTATGATACACTGGGAACAGTGCTAGTGTCGCTCGAAGACAATAAAATACTAGACTACGTGCCACTAGAGAAAGGAGTTTTAGCAATAGTTATTGGAGGTAGAAACGTTGGCAGAGTAGGTAAAATAGTGGACATTATTCCAGGTGCGTTAAAGAGGAGAATGTACATTGTCACGTTGCAGGATAAACATGGAAACCTCTTCCAAACTAGTCTCGAATACGTGTTTCCAATAGGTAGAGATAAACCCATAGTAACTTTGCCTGAAGGTGCGTGGTGAAATGCCAGTTATAACGCCGGAGGTTGAAGCAGAAGTTACCAAGAAATGGGAAGAGAACCCGATGCGTAAACCGAGACTAGTAAAAGTCACAGTTAACGTAAGCGTGGGCTCGGACTTTGAAAGATTAAAGAAGATATCAAGTGTTCTAGAAGAGTTAACTGGGCAAAAGCCATCATTTAGAAAAGCTAAGAAAACAATCAAAGAGTTTGGTATTAGAAGAGGTGAACCCATCGCAACCGCTATTACGCTTAGGAAAAATAGAGCAGTAGAGTTCTTACGTAAAGCCCTAGATGCCGTGGGATATAGATTGAAGGCGTCGAGTTTCGATGATAATGGAAACGTCTGCTTCGGAATAGAAGAACATATCAGAATACCTGGAGTTAAATACGATCCTGAAATCGGCATATTTGGAATGGATGTTTGCATTACAATAGAGAGACCGGGCTACAGAGTGATGAGGAGGAGAAGAGCTAGATCCAGTATTCCTAGGAGACATAGAGTTAACAAGTTAGAGGCCATGATATTGCTTAAAAGACTCTTTAACGTTGAAATAGTTGAATCTTAGGGTGTGCTTATGGCGAAGTTTAAGCCTCCAAAAATCGACAAATATGGACGCGGCGTACAGGAATGCAGAAGATGCGGTGCGAAAGATGCAGTTATACAAGCATATGGAATATACCTTTGCAGACAGTGTTTTAGAGAAATAGCTTACGCCATGGGTTTCAAGAAGTATAATTAGAGGTGATATTCATGGTGGCCATTGACCCCCTTGCTAACACACTTGCATCAATTTATAACGCTGAGTTGAGAGCAAAGAAAGAAGTAGTTACTTGGCCTGCTTCAAAACTAATATTAAACGTGCTCAAAGTATTGCAAAGAGAAGGATACATAGGTGAATTCGAGTACATAGATGATGGTAGATGGGGTAAAATAAGAATACAGCTACTTGGTAGAATAAACAGAATTGGTGTTATTAAACCAAGGTTCTCCGTTAAATACAATGACCTAGTTAATCCCCCTAGCTGGCTCAGGAAGTTTCTACCAGCATACAACATTGGCATATTAATTGTTTCAACACCCCAGGGTGTACTATCCCATAAGGAAGCTATTCAAAGGAAAATAGGAGGAGTATTAGTAGCTTACTGTTATTAGAGGTTGATGAGTATGCCGAAGCTTCTTCAAGTGCTAGAAAAGGTTGCTATTCCGCCCGGAGTTACAGTAGAAGTTAATGGTTTACAAGTAAAAGTTAAAGGACCTAAAGGCGAATTAATCAAAGATTTTAACCACGCTAAAGGAGTCAATATTCGCGTCGAAGAAAACACTGTAATAGTGGAAGCTTACAGAGCAGATCGAAAGTTGAAAGCACTCGTTGGAACCATTGCAGCACACATAAGGAACATGATTACAGGAGTAACCAAAGGTTACAGGTATAAATTAAAAGTGATTTATTCACACTTCCCAGTCACAGTTGTCGTAGATGAGAAAAACAAAATTGTACGCATAAAGAACTTCCTAGGCGAGAAAGCTGATAGAATAGCAAAAATACACGGCAACGTAAAAGTTAAAGTAGAAGGCCAAGAAATAATAATCGAAGGAATAGATATCGAGGAAGTTGGCATCACGGCGTCTGCTCTAGAGAGAGCTACAAAAATAAGAGACCTCGATAGAAGAATTTTCGCAGATGGTATTTACATTTATGAAAGAGGTGTCATAGAATGAGTGCTACTCAAGATAAAGACATTGAATATTACTTAGAACTGAGAGAAGAAATGAAGCGTAAGAGACCAGAGTTCTTAAGATACTTATGGTGGAAGAAGCCTAAGTTTAGAAATGATCAAAAGTGGCGTAAACCCAAAGGAATAGATAACAAGATGCGCCTACAATTAAAGGGGTATCCTCCAGTAGTTAAGATCGGGTATCGTGGACCAGCTGTAGTGAGAGGACTTCACCCACAGGGATTAGAACCCGTAATAGTTTACAACGTGAAGGAACTAAGTGTGTATAATCCAGCTAAGCACATAGTTTACATTGGAGGCAGTGTTGGCTTAAAAAAGGCTATTGAAATCTATAAAGTAGCTGTTGAGAAAGGATTCAAGGTAGCTAACCCGCCGAGAGTGATTAGCTAGGGTGTTTTAAATGACCGATGTTTCGCTTCAAAAAAGATTAGCAGCCGAGATATTGGGCGTCGGTGAATCAAGAGTACGTGTGGATCCAGCTCGTATTAGTGATGTAGCACAAGCAATCACTAGAGAGGATATTAAGAGGTTAATACGTGAAGGCGCTATATGGGTTGAGCCAGAACATGGCATAACTGGGTATAGTTCTAAAGTGAGGCATCTCAAGAGAAAAAGAGGCCATAGACGTGGACACGGTAAACGTGAAGGCTCTAAAAATACGCGTGCCGGCTATAAAGATACCTGGGTTAACAGAATTAGGAAGATCAGGAGGTTTTTGAGGTATCTGCGTGATAAAAAAGTTATCGATAGGAAAACTTACAGGAAGCTATACATGCTTGCAAAAGGTAACTATTTCAGTACATTCTCAGCTCTCAAATTATACTTAAAAGAACAGGGATTAGTGAAAGAAGTGAAATAGGTGATTAAAATGGCTAAGGGAGCAAAGTATAGGGTTCCATGGAGGAGGAGGCGTGAAGGGAAAACTAATTATTACAAGAGATACATTATGGTTATGTCTGGTCATCCACGCTTCGTTGTAAGAAAAACCAATAAGTATCTATGGGTTCAAGTAATGATTTCTAAGCCGGAGGGGGACTATACAGTTGTATCTGCTCATTCTAGGGAGTTAGTCACGAAGTTTGCATGGAGAGGTGGAACATCGAATACTCCTGCAGCTTACTTAACTGGATTACTGGCAGCACTCAGAGCCCTGCAGAAAGATATAAAATACGCTGTACCTGACATCGGGTTGCATCGACCCGTTAAAGGATCAATAGTTTTCGCAGCCATTAAAGCTGCGAATGACGTTGGTTTAAAGATCCCAGTTAGTGATGAAATCGTGCCATCGGAGGATAGAATTAAAGGAAAACACGTTGCCGAGTACGCTCGCTTATTAAAGGAGAAGAATATGTTGGAATCAAGGTTTTCGAAATATGTTGAACGCGGGTTAGACCCAGAGCGTCTACCCGAACACTTCGACGAAGTAAAAGAAGCTATTCTCAAAGCGTATGGTTTCAAGGGGTGAAATTCGTGTCTTATAGTCCAATGCCCGCCATTGATAAACAAGCCCTTGAGAAATGGGTTCCACGAACTAAAACCGGTAAACTGGTTTTAGAGGGTAAAATTACGAGTTTAAACGAGATATTCGAGAAAAACCTACCATTACTAGAGCCCGAGATCGTTGACTACTTATTGCCTAACCTAAAGTATGTGAGAATAGACGCAAAGATAGTTCAGAAAATGACTGACGCGGGGCGTAGAACAAAGTTTCAAGTAATAGTAGTTGTTGGAGACGAGAACGGTTTCATTGGGTTAGGTATTGGTAAAGCTAGGCAGTATACAGAGGCCCTCGCTAAAGCAATTAGGGATGCGAAACTTAATACTGCTCCCATCAGGAGGGGTTGTGGAAGCTGGGAGTGTAGGTGTAGTGAGCCTCACTCTGTTCCATTCACTGTTAAAGGGAAATCTGGGAGCGTTGAAATACTATTGAAGCCTGCTCCGCGGGGAACAGGCCTCGTTGTAGGAGATGTTGCGAAAATCATTCTAAGATTAGCTGGTATAAGGGATGCGTGGTCTAAGTCGTTTGGTGAAACACGTACTACTCTGAATTTCGCGAAAGCTGTAGTTGAAGCTTTACATAATACCTATAAGTTCGTTACACCAGTGGATTGGAGCAGGTGATCATAATGAATCAAAGCCCTATTTACGCGATTATTAGGTTACGGGGTCAAGTGAATACACCGTATGAAGTAGAGCATACTTTAAAACTACTAAGGTTACGTAAAAAATACCACTGTGTTATATACCCAGCGAATTTACCTGGTTTACAGGGAATGCTGGAGAGAATTAAAGACTGGGTTACTTGGGGCGAAATAGATAAGGATACTCTAATAGAGTTACTTAGAGAAAGAGGAAGAATACCAGGAGGTAGAAAACTCACCGATGAGTACGTTAATGAGAAATTAGCTCAGTTAGATGTGAAAGGAGGTATACCTGCTTTAGCCGACGCGATAATTAGCGGCAAAATACTATTACATAAAATAGATAATATCGTGAAGCCTGTTTTCAGGCTACATCCACCTAAAGGAGGCTTTAAGGGGACAATTAAAAAACCATACAATCAAAAAGGTGAAACAGGCTACAGAGGCTCCACTATTAATGACTTAATTAAACGCATGCTCTAGGTGATAAATAATGGTGGTACGTAGAGAGAAAAAATCGAGAAAACTCCGCGGTAGAACAAGAACCATGAGTTGGGGTAGAATAGGTCAACATAGAAAAAGCGGTTCAAGAGGGGGTTTTGGAGCTGTTGGATTACACAAGCACAAAGTGGTTTGGTTGATAAAATATGCTCCAAACTGGTATGGTAAACACGGCTTTGTAAGCGTTCAACAAGTTAAAAAATATCGCCACATTAGAACCATAAATGTTGGAGAATTGAATGAACTAGCTCTCGAATTAGTTGCTAAAAATGCTGCTGTAAAAGAAGGAGACATGGTGTTATTGAACACTGTGGAACTAGGATACGATAAAGTACTAGGAGAGGGAGAAGTAACTATTCCATTAAAAGTAATAACTAAGGGTATCACTGAGTTAGCTAAGAAGAAGATTGAAGAAGCAGGTGGATCAGTAGTTCTCCTAGAGGAGCAAGAGGAGAAATAACTAATGCTTCTACAACGCGGTAGATAAACTATTTTCCTCTCTGCAATAACTAAAATTACTTGGAAAAACATGTGTCCTTTAACCAATAATTTTCATTAAAACTATGGGTTTTGAATCAATGGAATTATTTACATCAATTAACTAAGAGATTGAAATATATTATCCCTGGTAATATTAATATTTTTAGCTTAACCCAATAGTAAACCAGGAAACACAGAGTAGGGTTAAGGTGTCATACATGGGGTTACTGAAAGCGATGGCTGAAGTAGCAAAGTATATTCCGAGTGCTCCAAAGCCTGTGAGACGTGTATCTCTTGGAGAGCGCTTAATGTGGACTGCTCTAGCATTAATAGTGTATCTGCTGATGGCGCATACTCCGCTCTATGGAGTGAGCCCGCAGGCTGCTCCAACGCAGTTCCTAATTCTCCAAGTGGTATTCGCAGCTCACAGTGGTACGCTAATGGAGCTAGGTATTGGTCCAATAGTAACCGCTGGTTTAATCATGCAGATTCTCGCTGGTGCTAAATTAATAAACCTTGATCTAACGGATGCGGAGGGTAGAAAAATATTCACTGGAGCACAGAAAACCCTTGGTTTACTACTGGCTGCTTTGCAAGCAGTAATGTATGTTTTAGCTTGTAGATACTGGTCTTTCGCTGGAAATCCCATAACTTATTGCTCAGCTGGGTGGAGTGTAAGGATCGCGGTAGCATTACAGTTGTTCCTAGCATCCTTATTCGTGATGATGCTTGATGAAATGATACAGAAGGGTTGGGGCCTTGGATCAGGTGTATCGCTGTTCATACTTGCGGGCGTTGCAACAACAATATTCTGGAATATGTTCAGCCCTCTCAAAGTAAGCAATGAGTACATCGGTCTCATACCTCAAGCCATAAACGTTGTTGCTAATAAAGGAGATTTGTCAAACATCATTGTGAGAGCTGGGGGCAGGGATCTTGTTGGTTTAATATCAACGTTTGCTATAACGATAATACTAATATATCTAAGCAGTGTACGAGTCGAAATACCAATAACTTCCCCGAGACTATATACCATTAAGTCGAAGATCCCGCTGCAGTTCCTATATGTTACAAACATACCGATCTTATTCATCGGCATACTGTACTCAAACGTCCTAGTTTTCGCGACATTGATGAGAACTTATCTAAGCAGCGTTGTCCCTAGCAGTGTTGTAGATATGCTAGTGAAATACGATGAAAACGGCCACGTCGTGGGGGGAATAGCTTACTACTTATCTTCACCCAATGGATTACTAAGCGCTATAGCTGATCCAACACACTTAGTAATATACAGTGTACTAGTAGTAATACTCGCGGCTGTTTTCGGATTGCTATGGGTTGAAGTAGCTGGTTTAAATCCGTCAACACAAGCACAACAGTTAATTGAAAGCGGTTTCGAGGTACCGGGATTCAGGCGTAATCCTAAGATATTAGAGCAAATACTCGCTAAGTATATTTACCCATTAACTATTCTATCATCTCTCATTGTAGCGATAATAGCAATAACCGCTGATATCCTGGGCGTATACGGTAGTGGAACAGGGTTACTACTAGCAGTCGGTATTCTGCAGCAATACTATTCGTTAATAGCATATGAGAGGACATTGGAAGCCTACCCGTTACTCAGGAGACTCGTTGGAGAGTGAGCATGATTTCACTTATAATAACAATCAATGTTATTGGGTTTATGTTATTATATGTTCTCTTATTTAGATTAATAAAGAGAACGAGATATTACAGGAAACTCGAGGAAATATACGAGCAAGCTAGTAAAGTTCCAGGGAAGGTTTCAACGAAAGGTGATGTGAGGAGGTTAAAGAAGTATAAGCCATACGTTAAAGCTCTAAAGAGAAAAATGTCCACGTTAATATTTCTAAACATAGCTATTTTCCTAGCTGTATATGCTTCCATGTTGTTCTCCACTATACTAATAGTTAACAAGTACTCAGTTCTTCTCGTTGAATCACCGGTGGCTATACCATTCTTCAGCTATTATAGTTTAGAGGATCGCAAAATGTACATTTATGTTTATACAATAGTATTACTAGCTTTCGCCATGACAACTTATCCTGTAACGAGAGAAATGAGGATCAAGAAATCCTAGAATACGGGAAGCTTTTAAAGGCTTTTCCACATTAAAACACAAAGGCAAAGTTTTGAACGGTGTTTACTATGCCTCGCCCCATGTATAGAACGAGGAGCTGGCGGAGAATCATACGTCGAGCTCCGGGAGGCGAGACAGTTACTATGTACGAGAAGAGGAAACCTAGTAAAGCGAAGTGCGCTATATGCGGAGCAGAGTTACATGGAGTACCAGCACTTAGGCCTAGTCAACTAAGTAAATTAGCTAAAACGGAGAAAAGACCTGAGAGACCCTATGGAGGCTACGTATGTTCAAGATGCTTGACACGTGGTTTAAAAGAAGCCATTAGATCAACCGTGGTTTTTTAACCCGCTTTCTACACTAAGTGAACGGGGTTTATTTTGGTTAAAGTAGTAATAAGTGGTCCTCCGGGTAGTGGGAAAACAACCCAGGCTAAACTTCTCGCTGAACATTATGGGTTAAAGTATTTCTCCGCAGGAAGAGTCTTCAGGGAACTAGCTCAAAGAAAGAGTTTAAGCCTCGAAGAACTTAGCTTAGTTGCAATCAAAGATCCTTCGATAGATTTAGAGATAGATCGAAGAACTTACGAGGCAGTAAAAGAAGACAACATAGTGATAGATGGTCACTTAGCTGCGTGGATTGTTAACGACGCAGTTGATTTCAGAGTTTATATTACGGCTCCTCTTTCACTACGAATACTTAGAATCGCTTCGAGAGATAATAAGTCCTTGGAGACAGCTTTCAAGGAAACAGTTACAAGGGAAATTGCTCAGAAAAAAAGATTCATGGAAATATATGGAATAGACGTCAGCGATCTCTCGATATTTGATTTAGTCATAAATACTCGAAGAATCGGTATTAAAGAGACATTTGAAATAATTAAAAAAGCCTTAGAGTATAGACTATAGGGAACAAGTTAATGAGGTGTGTTTATGCCTGCAGTTGAAGTAGGTAGAATATGCGTTAAAATAGCTGGTAGAGAAGCTGGTAGAAAATGTGTAATAGTGGACTTAATTGACGAAAACTTCGTACTAGTAACTGGGCCAAAGCAGATAAGTGGAGTAAAAAGGAGAAAAGTAAACATTAAACACGTGGAACCTACAGATAAGCTAATTAAAATCTCGAGGGGTGCTAGCGACGAGGAAGTATTAAGAGCCCTTGAAGAAGCTGGGCTAGTAGACTACATGAAAGAAGTAGTTAAACCAAAGCTCACACCTCTTTGAAATAATACTCTCTTTTAATATAAAGACAACATTATTTTCCTCAGAGTTTTAATCTATTATCCTTGGGGTAATCATATGGGGTTAAGAGAGAAAGGAGTAGAATTCCTAGATAAAATAACGAGGAAATCTGGGTATATAAATGATTGGATTGTTATTAGAGAAGCTGACACTAGTTCTGACTACGGTGTTTTACCATATGAGAGAAAAACAGTTGATCACATAAACTTTGGCGTAATAAACCTAGATAAACCACCAGGACCTACAAGTCATGAAGTTGTTGCCTGGATTAAGAGAATGTTCAACGTCGATAAAGCAGGTCACGGGGGAACCCTAGAACCCCGCTACCTGGTTTGCGGGGTGGGGAAACCCCAAGGTGACTGGGGTACTACCAGTAGGGTTAGCTGAGAGCACTAAGGTTATAGGTAATGTTGTTCACAGCGTGAAAGAGTACGTTATGGTGGTACAACTACACGAAAACATTGAAAAAGAGAAAATACGTGAAATAGTGAATTACTTTAAAGGACAAATATATCAGAAACCCCCCTTGAGATCAAGTGTTAAGAGAACAATTAGAGTTAAAACTATATATGAAATAGAAGTACTCGACTCACAGGATAAATACATTTTACTAAGAGTTCTCTGTGATCCTGGAACTTACATGAGGAAACTTGCACACGATATGGGTTTACTACTCGGGGTTGGAGCACACATGAGGGAACTAAGGAGAACAAGGACTGGGCCCTTCAGGGAAGATGAAACTCTCGTTACCTTGCAAGAGTTGAATGAAGCACTATACATTTGGAGAACAACAGGAAAAGATTCCTATCTTAGAAGAACTGTTCTACCCGTTGAGGTTTCAACAGCTCATCTACCAAAAATACTAATACTTGACACAGCTGTAGACGCTATCGCACATGGAGCAAACTTAGCTGCTCCAGGTGTTGCAGCATTAACGAAAAACGTGGAAGCAAATAAGACTGTAGCTATATACACTCTCAAAGGAGAATTAGTTGCTTTAGGTAAAGCGATAAGAAACACTGAGGAAATAGTGAAAATGGATAAAGGCATAGTTGCTAAAACCAAGAGAGTAGTGATGCCACGCGGCGTATACCCCAAGTACTGGAAAACCAAGGAATCAACTGGTACCCAGTAATGCACTACTATAAGAAAACACCGGGTAAGAAGGTTCTTATACCACTCGTAATACATGGTGTTTCACTACAATTCATATCATATACTAGTCTTTTCTCTGGTTCCTACGTTGATGAGGGAACACTACTACTCCTGGAGAACATCAGGGTACCGGGAGAAGGTGTAATACTAGATATAGGATGTGGTTACGGAGTAATAGGTATAACGATCGCTAAGTTGAACCCTAAGCTCAGAGTCTACATGACGGATGTTAACCCATTAGCCGTTAAAGCAACTAAGCAGAACTCCAAGCTAAATAATGTAGAAGACAGAGTAGTTGTATTAGAAGGAGATAGATATGAACCCGTGAAAAACATGTTGTTTAATGCCATTTACTCTAATCCACCTCTCTCCGCTGGAATGAAGATCGTGGAGGACATTGTACTTGGAGCTAGAGAATACTTGTTTAGGGATGGTTTTGCTCAGTTCGTACTAGCAAAAGGTGGAGAATACTTAGCGAGAGAAGCTAGGAAAACATACAGCCTTGTGGAAGCAATAAGTAAAAAGGGTTATATTCTCCTATATCTAAAACCATAAATAATGGAGGTGCCGGGGTGCCCGAGCGGCCTAAGGGGCTGGCCTTGAGAGCCAGTGGGGGTTGACCCCGCGCGGGTTCAAATCCCGCCCCCGGCGCTTCTCCTTTAAATACCCAGATAAATTTTACTGAGTTGTCTTTCAGGGTTCACGCCTCCGTGGAAGGGGTGTGAACTACTATGTGATTTACTGGGTGAAATCATGCCTACTAACCCCTGGTACAATAAGGTCAATGTCAGTGCTCTCGGGGACGATGCTAGGAGGCTTATCCTCGAGAGGGTTAAGCACAAACTCGGGTTCACTAAGACGCTTGAAGCCCTTGGAATCGCCAAGGGCTCACTCTATAACTACCTCCACGGGGTTAGGAGAGTGCCAGATAACGTAGTTTACAGGGCTCTCCAACACCTAGAGGAGAGCGAGTTCAACGAGATAGTCAAGGGCCTCGACAGGCTCCGAGCCATTGGAATTATCCGTGGGGACGGATCTATTGACTACTCCCTAATACTACAGGCCATTGCACTAGCCACTCGAGACGAGTACCTCAAACAGGCTCTCTTGAAATTCACCGTGGAGAACTTCAGGGAGGACCTCAGGAAAATGCTTAGTCTAAGCCTAGCCCACGTGGTGTTCAAGTGGGAGCCGGGCTTCGAGGAGTTCCTCAGGGAGAGGAAGAAGCGTAAGAAAGTGGCGAGCCCAGGGACAATGACCTACTACCGCAACCTGTTCAAGCAGTACCTCGAGGGCAAGTCTCTAAGTGAAGAGTTAGTAAACTATGTTGTAAATCACGAGAAGAAGTGGCTTAGAAACGTGTTCAGGCACTATGTTCAATACCTATACTACCTCAGGAGGATACCCCCGGAGACATATGGTTGGTTAATGGAGGTTGTGCCCAGTAGGAGCTACAAGCTAGACGTGAGGCCGTACCCGATCAGCCTAGAAGACGTAGCTAAAACTCTGAAGTACTTGAAGGGTAACCACGAATTCTACTACTTGGTCTACAGACTAATGCTTGAAGGTGGGTTGAGGCTATCGCATGCTTTATTGCTAATTAAATCATTTAGCCCCAGGGACCTAGTCGAGATCCCAGGCGTGGATTTAGAGACCAATAGACTCGTCTGCTTCGAGGAAAGAGGGTTCTGCAGGTACTACCTCGGAGTAAGGGGATACGTGAAGCCCTGCGAGTGGGCATACTTCTCCCTCGAGGCCCTTAAGCTACTGGAGAAGCATGCTGGGAGAAAAATCAATAGAAGCACACTAGAGGAGTACATTAAAAACCATGGTTTACTACTACCCAAGTACATGCGGAAAGCGGCATGGAGGCTAATGATAAAGGCAATGCCGAGGGAGGTAGCGAGGTTTATTCAGAGCCGCTTCGGAGAGCTAAAGATCTCCGAGGCAAGATACGAAGACCTACTAGGCGAGGCGGATTACTACTACCCATCATATCTGGGTTTATTGTCTAATCAAATCACAGAGATGCACTAGGGTTACTTGAAGCCTGCTTTTCCTCGATTAATTCCACTTTTACGGTTTATAAGTTAAGGTAGCAACAGTAAACTGCTCCACTGCAATTATAAAAACACGTAAGTCTACTAGTAGAAGCAGAACAGTATTGCTAGAGCTTAAAGACTAAGTAATACTTTCGTCCGGGCCTTTTATTTAAGTACCTCCTACTCTCCTGGAGGGTGTTACCCTGGGGGTGTTGTTGTTGACTTGCACCAAGGCCCAGCTACTAGCCATGCTCGCAAAGTTGAAGAGGGAGATGGAGAAGTGCGAGAGCGTTGAGTGCTGCCTTGGAGTAGTAAACACCCACATACTTCTAGTCGAGGAGAAGGCAATAGAGGAGATAGCCAGAGAGCTCTACTGAGGCCCCGCAGAACCCTCGATTTTTTCAATCTCCTTGAAGGCCCTATACAAGACCTCCGCAACGGCCCGACCCTTATCCGTTAACTTTATTTCATCATCTACTACTCTGAGCAATCCTAGTTGGACGCCTTTTAGTATATTAATGTATATTGTTGACGAGCCGAGGCCAGCGCGGATCATGTCTACTTTCCTGTTGAGTCCAAGGTAGAGAAGTACAAGGAGCCTTGCAAGCCCCGTGTAATACTCGCTCTGTGCTACTAGGTATGTGTCTTTACTGTACCCCATTCTAGACTCCCATTTAACTCTATTCTTAGACGGAAATTATAAACCTATTAATTGTTGCTGAAATCGAAACTGAAATCATTTTTGAAATATAGAAAGGTATTTAAACCAGTTTTTCCTTTTCAGAAAATGGGGAGCTCTAAATGTCCACGGCCAGGTTACTCTACTGGATTGCAGAGGAGGTTAGGAAGCACGGCCGGGTGAAGGTCGGGGAGCTGTGGCATAGAGATGTTGTTGCATGCTGGAACCTGTTTTTCAAAGCCCTAGGGGGTGATGGGAGCATTGCTCCAAGCCCCCGGGGGCTTTTACCCGTAGATGGGAGCCCCGTGCCGTTGGGCTCGACAGCCACCCATGAACCCATAGAGATACAAAGGTCTCTATGGGCGAGGTGGAAGTCCCTGGATATGACCATGAATGGATATGAAGTGATTGGAATGAATATCCAGGGACAAACACGGTACTGGGTCGAGTACCTAGAATATAAGCCCAAGAAGGAGATCCATGGGGCGGATCAACGTGTCAAGCAGGAATAGAGTCCTCATATACGACTACCGTGAGGGCTACGTCGTGGACGCTGAGACTGGTGAAGTAGTGGAGAGGATCTATGACTACTCCCCGCCGAGCAGGGACACGGAGTCGTGTGAGGGGAAGCGTGGTTCACCACGTAGAGCTCAAGTAGTGTCGAGGAGGTACTATAGGAACAGAAGTCTTTACTCTAAAGCTAGGAGGCTTGAGAGGAAGGGCTTCGTCGTCGACTACTCTAGGTTATTCAGCGTTGGATTCAAGTGGAGCTTGAAGAGACCTTCTAGCATCAAGCTCGAGCAGTTCTTCAAGGAGCTCGGGCTGCTGCCGGAACTCGAGGAGATCATTGGAGAGATTGGCAGGGAAGCCCCGCACTTGCTTACCAGGTCTAGGAGAGCACAGCTACTCATAGCCTACGTGTTACGGGAGCTACGGGCTGGGAGAACGCCTAGCTACAGCGAGTTCAAGGACATTGTCTCAGATGGCTTGTTCAGGAAGGCTGTTAGAATCGCAAACCGCTTGCTTTATAAGGCCACCAATAGCAATCGAGGGATCCATCTTGCAGAGGCAGGTACAGGCTAGTCAGAGGCAGCCCGGTCAGAGGCGGGCTAGTAGGCCTAGCGACTTCAGCGAGGAGTATGCGGGTAAGCGGGTAGTGGTCACCATGCACAATGGACTAGTGATGGAGGGCTTGCTCCTAGAGGCGAGGAAGTACTGGTTCAAGATCAAAGACTCCAGCGCCAAGGTAGTCTACATAAACAAAGGCTTCGTGGCAACCATTGAGGTTTTTGAAGAAAAGAGGAGGTAGTAGAGGTGCCGGTTCTTGCCGGCGAATGAGCGCAGCTCAGCATCCAATAATATAGACGGGGCTTATAAATCAACCGGGTTAAAAACCATTGAGTTAAAGCCACTAAGCTACTCCCGCGAATCCCTGATGTTAACCCTGGTCGAGGGAGAGAGGCACATAGCATTAATCAAGGTGTCAGCATCGAAGACGAGGGTAAGGGCTATACTAAAGTATATTGGCGAGGAAGGGGCCCACGTATATGACTGCAGGTTAAGGGAGGGAGAAGACGTTACACCCCTCTGCTTCTCTAAGCTAGCCAGGGAGCTAGACGAGAGGTACCCTGGTACAGGCGAGGGGGTTGCGGAAGCACTAGTTAAAGCGGTCAAGGAGTGGGAGAGTCTGCTGGAGTACGCTGAGATCAAAGATGTAGAGGAGATGGTTAAAGCGGGAGTGCAGCCAATACTAGAGCTCGAGACCGAGAAGGGTGTTGTAAGAGTACTCTCGAGCGATGGGGCAGTACTAGACGTCCACGGTGGCTTCTTGAACCTAGGGGACTGCGTGGTTGTGGCTGAGTCTACTTTCGCCTACACTGAGCTAGTGGGTGGGGAGGAGAGCTATGAGAAGCCAAACGTGGTTGGCTTAGCCGCAGCGTACTGCTACAATGAGGGGGAGTTGAAGCTCAAGGAGACACACTGGTTCCTGCCGCTCCAGACTCGCTTAAGCCTAGCTGGGAGGCTAGTCAGGCTCAAGTCGAGTGAGAAGGCTACATTGACATACCATACATTCGCGGACATTGAGACCTTGAAGGCTGTGGCAGACGGGAGATCTATGGATGCCGACTGGAAAAGCGTAGGCGAGAGCATAGTCAGGAAGCTCGGGGACTACATTGTCTTCACGGATGAGAGACTCTACAGCGTGGTGGCGTCATACATAGTCATGACTTACATCCACGACTTCTTCACAGCCGTGCCATTCCTGTTCTTCCACGGCCCACCCGCTTCTGGCAAGACCCGTGCAAACCTAACAACAACCTATATGTGCAGGCACGGGGTATTTGTGGCGGACCCTTCAGAGGCCACTATGTACAGGCTCGTTGAGGCAGCGGGGCCGACCATCGGGATAGATGAGTCAGCTCTAAGCGAGAGGGCCAAGCGAATACTGGCCGCTGGGTACAAGAAGGGGGCCGTGGTCCCAAGGGCAGAGCCAACGAAAGGAGGAGTAGTCTTGAAGCTCTTCGAGGCCACTGCTCCAAGGGTCTTCAGCTTCACCGAGCTACCACGCGAAGACTACCTGATACAGCGGATAATCCCCGTCAACATGGTTAGGTCTAGGCCCCGGAGAGAGCAAGACCCCTCACCAGTAGAGTTCAAGGAGATACGGGAGAAGCTCTACTACCTGAGGCTAACCCGTGTTCCCGAAGTATTGAGCACCATGAAGAGGACCCTCGAGGAGCTTAAACAGAGGGATGTGTGGGGTAGGGAGCTCGAGATATGGGCTCCAGTCTACACGGCTGCAGTGCTCATAGGCCGGGGTCAGGATGTCTTATCCTATATCCTGGAGGACGTGGCTAGGAGGAGGGAGAGCGAGCTCATGTACGCTGAGGAGAAGCTAGTGTTCTACGCTATAGACAAATTGTTCGCCGAGGCCTCGGAGCCTTTGGTGGGTGTTGAGAAGATATGCGAGTTCACGGCGAGCGACCTACAGGAGAAGATCATAAACAAGCTACTCGAGGAGGCAAACTGCCTCGAAGTAAAGGCAGACGAGCTAGGGGGAGAAGTAGTTAAGCCCAAGGCAGACGCCAAGTGCCAGAAGATACTCACAGACCTCGTTAAAACATGGAGCCCACCGAGAATTGGCAAAGTACTGGAGAAACTAGGCTTCGACAAGTACAAGAAAACTGTGGGGAAGGGGAGTAGAGCGAAGAAGAAGTACGTAGTCAAGTGGAGTGACTTCGCAAAGATAGCCAAGGCCTACGACTACGAGCCACAGTCGCAAGGAGAGGAGAAGAAAAGTGAACAGTAATGTAGAATTAAACAAATTAACAAGAATGTTTGAAAACAAACCTTACCGACCGTGGAAGATCTTCGCGGAGTCGGTAAGGTTATCATACCGTGGAATTCCACGGGTTCTGCGACGTGGACGTTCAATTGAGTCGGTAGGGTCGGTAAGGTCGGTAAGACTTTTCGGGGTCTGGGACGGGGTGTGTCCGCCATGGCTGATCATGGAGGTGATCATGGAGAGACACACCCTGCCCTATACCCTAAAACACCCTACCGACCCTACCGACCTTACCGACCACGCGGAAAGTCCGCGACGAAGAACCTATAGAAATTCAATAGTGTGTAAACCCTACCGACCTCGCGGAAATTTTCCACGGTCGGTAAGGTTGTTTGGACTCAAGTTTGCATATTCTACTGTGGTTTGTTATGTCTTAAATAACACTTGTATTGAGCTTGGTGTCTAGTGTGAGGGTTGAGGGTTTCTTGGAGTTTCTCCGCGAGTGGTTTAGGGGTTTTGTGGGTGTGAGCGTCTACGCTGAGCGTGAGTTTGGGTTGTTGATAGGGGATATGGCTGCGAAGACAGGTTTTGAACGGGACTCCATGGTGCTGGGTGGATTCGAGCTAGTCTACTGGCCAAGGGTCAAGAAGAGGTTCAATGAGTCAAACCTCTTCATGGGGATCGGCTACTGGGAGACGGGTGACCTGGAGCCCGTGTTGGAGAACATGTATTACGACAGGATAGCCTACGACTTCGACAGCGAGTGGAGCCCGCAGCTGGCACTAGAGGTAGCCAGGGAGTTCTCGAAGACGGTGAAGGAGAAGTATGGGGCCGACGCAGTGTTGGTTAAATCGGGGTTTAAGGGGGCACACGTCTACATACCCCTCAAAACCCCTGTTCAATGGGAAGACTACCAAGTGCTGTGGAAGACTCTTCTAAAGCTACTGCCACCCGAGAAGCAACAGCTATGCGACTACAACATGTTGCAGTGGAATAGGCTCGCGAGGATACCAATGACCATTAACTACAAGAATGGCAAGAAGGCCTGGGCATGGATAGTGCAACCGAGCGTCAGGGGATGGCTGGACTTCAAGTGGGAGGGGCTTGAGCCACTAAACCCCGCTGACCTACCCGTAGCAAAGATCAAGGTGGCGATCCCCACGCTTCAAAGACACTTCGTCGAGCCCGTGGACGACGCTACACCAGTGACGGGGGATGACCAGGCTCCACCCACAGCTAGGAAGCCGAGGAAATACGAATGGGTGGAGAAGATCATCGAGAAGGGGCTCCCCGATGGCAGGAAGCGCTTCATATTATACGTTTTATCAGCATACCTAGTGAACGTGAAGAGGCTCAGCGAGGAGGAGGCCCTACAAGGAGTACAAGAGTTCCTGGAGAACTCCTGTAGAAACCACGGTAACTGCGAGAAGATATATGACTCCTTTATACGTGGAGACCTCTGCAGAGTAAAATCCAAGGGGCTTAAACCAACAACGCTGGAGAAACTGAGAGAGAAAGACCCCGAGCTCCACTCTCTAATCGAGCACGCATTGTCGTGACTGTTCGTGTGGCTTAGAGAGAGTTGCACCATATGAAAACTACTTAATTATGACCTGTGGCATGGGCATTATGTAGCTTCCTCGAAGAGCCTAGTGAAAGAGGAGATAAATTCTCTAAAGAAGCTTTAGTGAAAGAGCAGTAAGGTAAGCGATTATAGAATGAATTTATGGTATTACACATCCACTTATAGGATTTCTAGTTAAAATATATGTGCTTAAAATTACAATATAAGAGAAGGGGGTTATCTATGTATATTGATGCTCTTCGTGAAATTGTATTGCGAAATATAAATTTTGTTGCCGAGAAAAACTTGTTAGATGATGACAAGCTTAGAAAATATGATAAGACTAATGTTCATAGTATTCTTCAGTATTGTCTATTAAAAGTCGATGAGCTAGGCCTCTTAGGTATTCCCGAGTTCAAAATACGAGTTAATACACCTATTGATAAAAAGGCACTCATAGAGAACTATAAGAGAAAAACTAGGTATCAACGGGTTATAAGAGTTGATGTCGCTTATCTAAAAGATTCCAAGGTAGTCGGATTCGGAGAAGTAGTAACTCCAGACGAGATTCATGGAGTACCAACACCAAAAAAGCCTAAATTACAATGGATAGCTCCAAGCCATAAAATAGAACATCTAGCCAAAGAAATCAAACCCGAGTTTATCATTCTACTACAAGTCACTATAAAACATCCATCATGGGATGACGCGAAACTCTACACATTAGACGAATGGGAGGAACACTGGAAAAACTTCATGAGAAAAACATGCGAAGATAATAAAATAAAATGCCTACACATCCTCATAAGAAGCGTGAAAAACATTCAGTCTCACACATGGTGAATCAAGAGACTAAGCTACACCCACAAGAATATATAACAGAGATATTTTAATACGGAGGAATCCGGAGGCAAAGACTCCGGCTTGACACTACTTCGTAAAAGAAGCCTTGAAGTCTCAGAAATGGCAAAAGGTGTTTTCGAAGCTCGCGTGTAAGTTATTGCTCGTCATCTAAGGGTTTACCTTACGGCCCTAAGGTAAAAACAATAACACCGCTCATCATCTGGTTTAAAACTTACCTTTCTTGATATATGGTGAGGTGTTAGACAATGGGCTGGGATAGGGGAGTCGACTACGAATTCGCCTATAATAAGATCCTGAGGCACGTGGCTAAAGCCAAGTACCCGGGCAGGTGCTATGACGCCATACTCCTAGTTCAACTGAGGAACGGGGCTAGGATATCCGAGGCCGCGAGGGCCTTCAAGCAGTTCCTAACGAGTAAGAGCATTGAGTTCGAGGTCGAGGTAAGCAAGAAGAAGCGTGTAGAGCACCGCAAGATAGTGGTTCCAAGGGAGTTGCTGAGCGTGGAGCTCGGGCCCTGCGTGGAGCTACTCAGCGTTGAAGACAAGAGACTAGTATCAAGGCTAAAAGTCTACTCTAGGTACACCTATGGATTCAACACGCATTCATTGAGATACGCATTCATAACCTATCTACTGCGGCAGGGAGTAAGCCCAAGCATAGTAGCCAAGATAACCAAGCACTCCCGCCTAGACTACATATTAACCTACACACAGGAGAAAACAGCCGAGGAAGTGCTGAGGAAGCTGGAGTAGCGGGGTTTAAGTACTCGCGTTTCTCAAGGGGCTTAATGGATGTGTTAGGTAGATAAACCCCTCTCAACTACCTAACACCTGCGGATCGAGGAATAGGGAGGTGTTATAAAAAACTGAGAGTTGATCCGTTTGTCCCTAGATGCTTGTTGATATGGATTTATTTTTATTGGTTGCATCTAGGGACTTCCACCTTGCCCACAGTGGTTTTTTGACCACTGTGGGGTCATGGGTGGCGGTTGAGCCCAACGGCATGGGGCTCCCATCTACGGGTAAAAGCCCTAGAGGGCTTGGAGCAATGCTCCCATCACCCCCTAGGGCTTTGAAAAACAGATTCCAACATGCAACAACATCTCTATGCCATAGTTCGTTTCCTTTACTACATTTGCCGATTCGAGAGCCATTGTAGGTTATTTCGGCGTTGTGTGTTGGACACAGCTTCGAAGTATACTTGGGGTCTACGTAGAACACGGGAACTCCTAGCTCCCTGGCTTTCTCCTCAATTGCCTTTTGAATTCCTTTAAATGATGCTTGGTATATCCTGTGCCTCAACTGTTTGTCTTTAAACTTCTTAATCATGTTGCCAGGTGGGTTTTTACCGAGCTTCTCGAGGACAATAGTGTAGTGTTTCTCGTAGGCGGCTCTAACGACTATGTTTGCCAGTTTCCACTTGATGTCTAGTTTCCTATTTCTCTCTTTGAGTTTTCTAAGTGCTTTCCTCTTGGTTCTGGATTTAACACCGTAGAGCTTATCATACTTCTCCTGGATTCTCCTTCTACGATAATAATATCCCAACACAAGCTTCTCCACATCTGTTTCAAAGAGGTATGCTACACCATCAACTAGTAATGCAACGCTGTTCTCGTTGATGTCAACGGGTAGGTAACCCTTAGGACTGTACTCCTCTACCTCCTTCTTGAAGACTAGGTAGATTATCAATCGCTTTTCTTTCCTGTCAAGTTTTATCTTGGCTTCTGAAGCGAGCCTCCAGCCTCTATTGATATACCTCCAATACTGTTTATGAGGCTCGAACTCAACTACTACCCAGCCCTTGTGGGTAGCTATACTAATAGAGGTTAAACCATTAATTCTCCACAGATGGTCGTCTAGCCAGATAGTAACGTTTCTAATCTCTGGGTATTCTCTATCCGTCAAGCCCTTTTTCTTCAACTTTAGAAAGCTCTTGGCTCTAGTGGATGCGTCCTGACAGGCAGTGTAGGCGTAGTGGCTTGGTAAATGTGGATATTGTTTTCTCAATTCACGGTACTTTAATGCTTTGAGCCTGGTGAAACTCGTTATTCCACTAGAAACAGCATACATTGCTAGTTGTTCAACCATATTGCGATACATACCCTCGAGTTCAATGAAAACACTAAATACTTTCCTAGGAAGCCTGGTGCTTTTAACAATAACGGTTCTCGTTGCCCTATTCATTTCATTCTTCCTTCTTTTTACGTATGTGGCTGTATTCTCCTCTCAGGATGCGTTCGACTT
Source organism: Desulfurococcaceae archaeon (assembly GCA_023269825.1). Taxonomy (GTDB): domain Archaea; phylum Thermoproteota; class Thermoprotei_A; order Sulfolobales; family Desulfurococcaceae; genus UBA285. The sequence goes on along the minus strand of JAGDWI010000002.1, from coordinate 6,397 downwards.
CGGAGTATGGTATTCTAATCCGCCCCGTGGGTGTTCTAACAACGTTGATTAAACCCCGAGAAACCCACCGCTTAAAAGTCCTATAGCTAATACCAACAATCTCACAAAACTCCCTAGGCTTCAACAACCTCTCCTTAGACTCCGACATCAGTTCCAACCGGTATTAAATGACCCCAAAAGCCCCTTAAAAACCTTTCACAACCAATGATAATAAACAAAATAAATACTTACAAATCTAACAAACACAAATCAAAAACAAAACAGCCCTAGGCATTTGAAATGCCCCAATTGCGGGTTCGAGTCTGGTAGAGACGTAGTCGCAGTTCTAAACATTGAAAAGAAGTATTTAACTCTCAAGGGGCCCATGCCGTTGGCCCCAATGCCCAGTGAACCCACTCTAGAGGTAGCAGTGCTACCAGTGAAAGAGTGGGCGAGGAGAAAGTCCCTAGATGCAATGAGAGACCATAAACCCATACAAACGAGCATCTAGGGACAAACGGTATTTAAAAAAAGAAACTGGTTTAAAATAGGCTAGCCTCCTCCAATCGCTGTTATCCACTGTTGCTGGCCGCTCGAGGCGTCTTGGACTAGTACCTTGACGTCTCTTATTGCTACTCCCGGCGTGACGCTGAATGTTATAGTGAATGTTGCATCCGACTTAGCGCTCACCTGCACGGGTATTGATGGAGTAATGTTTACTCCGCTCGCTTGGCTCAACACTGTCCCATCGCTCAGCGTTATATTGTAGCCTAGAACCTGTATAGGGTTTGGCAGGTTATTCCTCACGAGCAGCGAGACTATCGCCATGTTGTTCTGGCCGAAGGACACTGTGTAGCTCGCAGTAGCCATGTCCACGTTTGTCAGTCTGCTCTGTTGCGATGCGAGCCAACCCCTCACAGCGAACACTGCTACGACAGCTACAAGTATCAACGCTAGCACTACGACGATCTCGCTTACTCCCCTCATAGTCTTCTTGGTTTTCACAGCGTATCCCCCTCATAGAGTAAGAGGGTTTTTAAACCAACCGGGTTGCTTTAAATACGCTATTTCAACAAGGTGGGTGAGGCGTAGTGCGTGGATTGAGCACGCTTGTAGCCGGGGTATTAGTTGCAATAGTGCTCGCGGGGGCTGTGGGGTTCTACGTGTACTGGAGTAGGAGCCAGGCGTCTAAGCTACCATCTAAGCCCCTGGAGCCCTGCCCAGTAGTTGTCCAGGGAGTCCAGAACGCTTCGAGCCACGCTCTCTTCGTAGTGTTCAACGGGGACATGGGCTCGAATGAGACGGTCTTCGTGGTGGTGGCCAAGTTCACGAGTAACCCACCGAGCATTGCGTGGGAGTACTTCCCCGTCCCGGGTAGGCCGGACTGGACGGGCAGCTACTATGGCTTCGAGGGCTTCTACTCGACTAATAACCCGAGTGCAAGCGGCTTCACCAACAGGGTCTTCTTTAACGATATAAGTGGAATGCCCTACGTGAACACACTCCCCCGGAGCCCCCAGACATACTTCGCAATGAGGTATACTCTAGCAGTCTCACCCAGGAACACGGGCAACTACACGTTCACCATTGAGTGCACTGGGGCCTGCGACCTACTCGTAGTGGATGCCCTCACAGGTGCATCAAAGCCCGTGGTGGGAATCTACACTAAGAGCTGGAGCAACCAAGTAAGCTCAAACACCTCGACCACTAGCCTATACGCTGGGAGAGTATACACAATAGTCACTAGGCACGCCTCGTGGACGCAGAACTCCGCTCTCCGAGTCTACATCAACGGGATCCCACTCATAGACGTCAACATACCTCTACTAGCATACGGCCTCGACGCCAATGTATTAGCGATCCCAGGCCAGCGGGGGAACACAATATACTCGACAACCCTTGACTCTATACCATTATACTACTCGTGCAGGGGATTCATAGGCGTGGTGGAGAGGTGATGGCTGTGAGGAGGCCTAGGGGCCAGGCGGAGGCGGTGGCGTTGCTTGGAATGACATTGATACTATTGATCATGGTCGCGGTCATGTATAGGTACGCAGTGCTCTCTAAGCAGACGCATGAGAGGCTCGAGGAGACTGCTAAAAACGTGTACCAAGCCCTACTATCAGGTGGGTTGAGGGGGTACGTTGACTTAAACACGAGCACAGTCTACCTGTCATCAGGAGTCGAGCTCAAGGTCTACGCAGTGCTCATACACAATGGAACCCACGTGCTCTGGGGATCCACGAGTCCACCACAGTACCCGGGGAACCAGTCCACGTCAACGGCCCTCACAGTGCTTGGCAACCAGTTCACACCCGTATACCAGGGGAACTACTCCCAGCTAGTGAACGGTTGCAGTGCATGGGTTGTCTTAATTACGGATAAGGGTTTAGCCAAGTGGTGTCCATCAGTAATCAAGGTGACTGAGAGCAGCTATGGGCTTTTAGGGAGTTTAGCGAGGACGGGGGAGTTTGAGAACATATACTACGCTGGCGGGATAAGAAACCACCACTACGTCTTCAGTGGCTCAATAAGCGGTAGCGTGACATACAACTACTACATGAGGATGGATATGAAGATGTATTTCACCTTCTACACCATATCCCCGGTGATAGTCTTCTACACGGGGAGCCTCAACATATCGGAGAAGTGGTGGACGCGCACCTACACCCATTACTACACGGGGGCAGCCATCACAGACTACTGCGTGAACCTCACCCTCGCGAGCCGCAACTACACGCACCTTGTAGGCGTGTGCACTACCTCTATTGACTACGGCAGCGACTACATGTACTCGGCCGGTTCGGCCGCATACCTCAAGACGATCTACCTCTTCACGGACAACGTTACAACTGCTTCAATGTACATCGACACCGTGAAAGTATACAGGCTTGGGGACGCGGTCTTCACTATTGTGGCCCCGAAGCTCAGAGGGTACTTGTATTACACGGGCCCCAACCCCTCGGGCTACAGGTACCTCTACCTAGTGGATCTACCCCTGGAGGGGAGGAGGCTCGCAGCCACAGACTGGTTCCCAGGCTGGTCAAGTCCACTGAGTTGCGTCTCCCAGGTCAACGGCCCCTATCCCGTAGGATGCAGTAGAGAAGTTGACTTAGGGGGTGTTAAAGCATACATGAGCGCCTACGCGGGCTTCGTGTCCGGTGTTGGAGCTGTGCTGAGCGACTACAACGGTGGTGCTACCCCGGGCAGGGGGACGAGGATAGTGCTCTTCGACTTCGAGAGCGGTGGCTCGACATACGCGGTTATACCGAGTGCCGGGATAGCGATCACGAAGCTGCCCGCGGTAGCAGGCTACATCTCCGGCTCCAACCCGCCGGTCAGGATCCGGGCGAGCGATGGGACAAACATAGTGCTGAACAACGTAACCTGGAACCTGAAGAAGTCCCTAACACCAAGCCTCTGGGTGAACAAGTCCGCTGGCATTGCGCTGGGGAACCTCGCAGCGGAAATATACACTTACACCTCGCTGGACATGACTGTGAACAATGGGCAATCATCCCCTCCCCCTCCGCCGGGCTCAACGCCAACACCGCCACCAAACACGACTCCAACCCCGCCGCGGATAATGTTCCTCCAAGACCCCATCCCCACGAGCGAAAACCCCGTGAGCACCAAGGTCTACATATTCATACCCGATGACCCAAACAGCGTGAGCAACGACGTGGTGAACAACATAAATGTGAGCTATGAGATATACGATTATGGAAACAATGTGCGCACGTCGGGAAACACAACGCTGTCGAAGATATCTATACCGTTGTTCGGGGAGAGGTGGGGAGTAGTCTTCGAGCTTAAAGGAGACTCGCAGAAGACCCTAACTGTAAGCGTCTACTACGCTGGTAAACTGGTGAACCAGGGATACTTCCAGAACTACAAGTAAAAATTATTTTTTATAACTAAACCCCATTATGGGGGTTGAATGGGGTTTAATACCCCATGGGTTCTCGCTCTCGCTTTAATGGTGTTAGGTATATAAATCCTTCTGCATTACCTAACACTTGGGTAAGAGCAAGTGGAGGGTGGTTATGCCTAGTCCACGCATGGTATTTGCACTACTCATAGGTGTTCTTGGGTTGTGTGCTTACGCGGCTGGCTCTGCAAATAATGGCGTGCTTGAAGCCACCACGACTACTACAACGCAGAGCTACACTTACGGGTGGGAGATCGAGCCATTGTTCAACCCTCCAAGGGAGAAGCTACCAACCATGCAGCAGTTAAGGGAGGTCCTGTCGTGGATAGTGGATGTTGAAAAGTGCGAGGCACCAATAAACGCTGTCTTCATACCGCTGTCAACTCACTATAATAGGATGGGTGCTTGGGACTTCTACATAACAAATGACTTGAAGATAAACATTAGCTCCGGGGAAGTCGCCAAGCTGGTTGACGTGCTAGACCTCTACACGGGCCAGAGGCTAATGGTATATTTCAAGGACATTTATATGGTTACACGGCTTCTGTGGATGATCGAATTAACACATGACTACGATGGCTTCATATATGCTAGGGTGAATGAGTCCATGCTTGAGCGGGGCTACATAGTCGTAGAGGACTTATACTGGAGGGATGTGAGGACTACTTATCGCTCCCCCAACGACATAGTTGACTACTTATATGGCAATATCACTTACTACTGCCCCGCTAGGTACAATATTACGTGGAGGAACGCTGTCCAAGTGTGGCAGGTGTACAACTTGACTCTCCCATGGAGGCCCTGGGGTTTAGCAACCACTGTAACAGTCACCGAGACAGTTACTACTATTCTCCCGGCTTCAACAGTGACCACGACTACCACCTACACTACTACGGAGACGACTACTCAAACAACTACGGAGACCACTACTCTTCCGCCAATCACTATTACCACCGTTACAACGGAGACTAGGAGTGCAACTATCACTGCGACGGCTACACGCACCACCACGAAGACCTCAACTGAGACAGCTACTCTGCTAGTAACCACTACTACGACGCAAAACCACACCACCACGGTGACGGTAGCCGGGGCACCCGTAGAGACAGTAGCCACAGGGGCATTAGGAGCACTCATAGGGGCCCTTATAATGGCACTGCTACTTAGGAAGACGCCGTGATGGCACACTGCCCACTCATGAACACCTAACTTTTTTCCACGTGGTTTAAACCCCGAGGTAGCAACTACTCATTTTTACCTAACACCCAGCACCTTGACTTACCCGCGACGCAGTTAAATTAAACCCCTAACCTACCTGCATTACAGGCAGCAGCGCCACGAGCGAATCATGAAAGGGGTTTAAATGCACCACGAGATCTCTCCGCCTATCGGTGTTAGGTAGAAAGAAGAGCAGTATTTACCTAACACCTGTAGATCGAGAAGTGGGGACTCCGCAACCCATTAAACCGTTTGTCCCTAGATGCTCGTTTGTATGGGTTTATGGTCTCTCATTGCATCTAGGGACTTCCACCTCGCCCATAGAGACCTTTGTATCTCTATGGGTTCATGGGTGGCTGTCGAGCCCAACGGCACGGGGCTCCCATCTACGGGTAAAAGCCCCCGGGGGCTTGGAGCAATGCTCCCATCACCCCCTAGGGCTTTGAAAAACAGGTTCCAGCATGCAACAACATCTCTATGCCACAGCTCACCGCCAATACTGCACTTGCCGATGCGGGAGCCGTTATCATAGGTTATCTGTGATTTATGGATTGGACATGTCTTGGAGGTATACTTGGGGTCTACGTAGAACACGGGAACTCCTAGCTCCCTGGCTTTCTCCTCAATTGCCTTTTGAATTCCTTTGAATGATGCCTGGTATATCCTGTGCCTCAATTGCTCATCCTTAATTCTTTTAATCATGTTGCCAGCTGGGTTTTTACCAAGTTTTTCGAGTACGACAGTATATTGTTTCTCGTATGCAACTCTAACAATTATATTTGCCAGCTTCCATTTAATGTCTTGTTTCCTATTTCTCTCTTTGAGCTTCCTCATGGTTTTCCTCCTAACACGTGAATTAACACCGTAGAGCTTATCATACTTTTCTTGAATACTCTTCCTGCGGTAGTAATATCCCAATACAAGCCTCTCCATACCAGTCTCGAAGAGATAAACCACACCATCAACTAGTAATGCAACACTATTCTCATTAACATCCACTGGGAGATAGCCCCTGGGCTTATACACATCTACCTCTTTCATGAAGACGAGGTATATTATTAACTGCCTGTTTCTCTTGTCGAGTTTTATCTTGGCTTCTGAAGCGAGCCTCCATTCCCTACTGATGTATTTCCAATACTGTTTGTGTGGCTCGAACTTTACTACTACCCAGCCCTTGTGGGTAGCTATACTGATAGAAGTTAAGCTATTAGTTTTCCACAGATGGTCGTCTAGCCAGATAGTAACGTTTCTAATCTCTGGGTATTCTCT